>CAJFJA010000001.1:0-6785 GCA_904382605.1 Candidatus Alloclostridium intestinigallinarum
GAAATTAAGGACGGCAAAATTACCATTCAAAAGACAATAGCCGAAAAAGCATAAGGCTATCAAACAACTGTAAAGATAAAGAATTGGGTGTACGAAAGTAAAGCAAAAGTATTTATTTTCGGGGGCAGGAATGTCGCACTCAATTCTTTTTTTATGCTTTGACAGTTCATAATAAGCGCAATACATATCCCAAAATCAAGCGAATAACGGGGTTGTATGCGCACGTTTGCCTACGGCTGACATTTGTTCAAGGTGTTGGAACTCTCTGCGAAAGAGTATGAACCCGACAAATTTTCAGGGCTAAATCTCTTGATTTAGTTCAGAAGTTTGTCGGGCTTTTTTAATATGTTTTTGCGCCCGTCAGATTTTTCAAAAACAGAAAATCGAGGAACGGGCATTTATGAAAAATTTAATAAAAAACCTTACCTCTGTGCCGTCCTCGTGCTTATAAGTGGAGGCATTATACAATGCAGATTATAAAGTATAAGTTTGCGGACGGTACAACGAATGAGGTGAGCGTTTCGGAAGAATTTTATTTGCTATATTTGCAACTCGTACAAATAGAAAAGCGAAATCATTGGAAAGAAACACGGCGGCATATCTCATTAAACTATCTGCTCGAAAACGGAATAGATTTTGAGGACAAGACCGCCGATACATTGGCGATAGTGATACGGAGAGAGAAAACGGAGCGAGTACAAAAAGCGGTATCAACACTTTCGGACAAGCGGCGAGAACTGATACATAAAGTCTTTTACGAGGAATTGTCTATGAGAACGATAGCGCGGCAGCAAGGCGTTTCGCATTCTTTAATATTGCAACAAATGAGAACGATACGCAAGCGGCTGAAAAAGGAGTTGTGTGGCTATATATAACATTTACCCGCCACACACGAACGGCGACGGAGTGGACTTAGTATTACCAGTCCACCTCGTAACGTGTAACACTTTTGTGTAAGAAAAGGCGATATGCGGGGCGGCGATAGCCGCCCCGCAGTGCCGATAGGTTACTATTACCCTATTGGCACTGCGGAACACGGAACATAGAAAGATAATCATATAGTCCGCAGGGTGGGTTTTGGGTGGGAGATATAATGTATTTTGGATATTTAATACTACTATTACTTTATTGTCACTACGTCGCAAGTCGCTATAAAAAATCTTTATGGAGTATTTATTATGAAAAGTATCCCGCAAGGAATAAGCATTATCTATTTTAATGACGAAAGCAAAAACATATATGCTGATTTGCCGCCAAATAAGGAACAAGCAAAACGGCTATCAAAGCGGATCTATAAAGACGTAATGACAGCCGTTTGCGCGGAGCAAGCCCAGAATAGCTGTTCTATATGATATTGATCTAAGTTTTTATTGTCGTCAAACTCTTTTTGTGATATGATAAATATAGAGAATCCCCAAAGGAAGGTACGACACATGATAAAATCGATTGTAATAAAGAAGTTGTTTGGTCAATTTGATTATAGACTTAATTTTTATATGAGTGGTATTACTATCATTACGGGACCAAATGGGTTTGGTAAAAGTACTGTTTTAAAGATTATAGAATCAATAGAAGATAAAGATTTGTATGAAATTAGCAGATTTTCCTTTTCAAAATTGGAAGTAGAATTAAATAATGGGGATTTATTACGCATTGAGAAAGGCGATAATCAGATTATAGTTAACGAAGTAGTATTAAAAATACCAAATAAAAGAGTGTTAGAAAATCTGGAAAAAAGAAGAGAGCTGCCTTTTATTGAAAGAATTAGTCCAAGAGATTATATCGATTTAAGAGATAATACATTATTAACTTATGAAGAAGTTCGGGAAATACGTTCACAATTTGAACATGAACGTGATATATCGGATAGGTTAATATATTTTAATATTGATAAGGCAAGGGTCGCTAAATCGTTACAAAGCCAATATAAAGATTTGAACAGTTTTTTGAGACGCTTTAGAAAAGAGTTAGGCCCAATTAAATTTATTAAAGAACAACGATTACTTAGGAAAGAAATCGATGATGAGGATACTGAATATTTCTCGCGCAAGCGTGAAATAGCTATTGAGGTTATTAACGAAATTCCAAAAAAAATCAAAGAAGAAATTAAGAATGTTGTGTTAAGATATTCTGAAGTTTCTTCTCAATTGGATAGCACTTTCCCGAAAAGGCTTTTTAATACAACTATAGGGATTTCTCGTGAAGATTATTTAAAAGAATTAGGGGATATAATTGTTAGGCAAGAAAAAATACAGGATTATAAGCTACTAAATGAATTAAAATATTCTTCAACCGAATATACCGAATCTTACTCTCAGGCTTTAAGAGTATATTTGCAGGACACGAAACAAAAATTAGAAGTTTTTGATGACCTTATAAACAGATTGGATTTATTTACTGAAATCATAAACAGTAAGTTAAATTTCAAAAAAATCATTATATCCAATGAAAATGGATTAACGGTTATTAAGGACGATGGCACAGAACTCGATACATCAAAACTCTCTTCTGGAGAGCAACAAATAATAGTTTTGTATTATGAGTTAATATTTGGAGTAAAGGACAAACTCACGCTTCTCATCGATGAGCCAGAAATTTCTCTTCATGTTGCATGGCAACGTGAACTATTAAAGGATTTCAAGAAAATTATTGAAATGAAAAATGAGGAGCTGAGTTTAATTGTTGCTACACATGCTCCGCAAGTCATTGATAATAATTGGGATTTGGTTATTGATTTAGGTGAACAATATGACTAATTCCAATTCTATTAGAATGAATTTAACGGCCAATTCAGTAGAAAACGAAATCAGGCTCTTACTAAGCGTACCAAAGAATAAATATGCAACGATGGTATTGCTTGAAGGTATTGATGATATAAAGCTGTTTTTCTCATTAGTTAATAATGAAAATACATATCTTTTTGAATCATATGGAGGAAAACTTGGAATAAAAAATATTTTAAGTAAATTTACCTCCGATTATCGAGTTATCGGTATAGCTGATAGAGATTATGAAACAAAAAATATACCAAAACTATTCTACTGCGATTACTGTAATGCAGAAATGATGATTGCAAGTAATGATGATTCATTGTCATACACTTTGTTTCAGATTACTTCTAATTGGCTAAATATTTCCGAATTAAGAACCCGTGTACTAGATAAGTTGTTTTATCTTTCTGTAATCAGAAAATTGAATGAAGAAATATGTTGGGGGATTTCATTTGAAGAAGTTCCATTAAACGAAATAATTATTAATCATAATGATTTATATCGTATAATCACATTAATTAATTTAAAAAATCGCTCCAACAAACTTGAATGTGACAGAATTTCTTTAATCGAATCAGAGGTTAAGAGATTAGCTGGGCAAAATTATTTAAATTATACAAATGGGCATGATTTTTGTAAAGGAATGCTAAAAGAATTAAAAAACCTATATCCTCACACTAGAAGTATTAGGTGTCTTAATGCTAATGAATTTTCTTGCCTATTCAGAATGGGTTATGTAAAAAAATATTTTAAAGAAAGTAATTTGTATAAAGCCCTTGAAAGTTATCAAATTGAACACAATTTAAATATAGTATAAATTGAATTGTAATTTTGTTGTATTCATTATGTTTACAACAACGCATATAATTTAAAAGCCGATAAGTTTGAACAGATCGGCTTTTTAAAATTAAATATACTCTATTTAACCAATTGTTTTCTGTATAGAGGATAATCTGACAGAGACAAATCTACTTGGCAATAAAATTCGCGGTGTTTACCTTATATATTATGGTGCGCGTTTTTGCGGCTTTTAGTTCCACTAAAAAAGGACGTCCTTTTTTGGCGGAGATAAGGGGAGACATCCCTGAACAAGCCCGCGCGTTCCGGTGTCAGCGATTTATTTTACGCATCATATAATGCATACGTGTTTCAAAACCCTGCGCGATATAAAATTCGTATGCGGGCTTATTGGGTGCAAATACGGTCAGTTCAAAGCGGTCACAGCCTTTTGAAACGAAAAATTCCTCCGCCGCAGCGATCAATGCTTTGCCTACGCCCTTGCCGCGCATATCCTTTGCGACAACGAGGTCGGCGACAAAGCCGCACTTGGGCGGATCGATCAAAAAAGCATCGTCGCCCTCGCCGAAAAATATTTCGCACGACACGAGTCCGATTGCTCCGCTGTTTTTTACGGCGAGAAAGATTTTGCCGTCATGTTTTTTGATTTCGCTCAAAAGGTACGGCAAATACTCGTCCCGGAATGTCGGTTTCGGAGGCAGCCCGCCGAGCGACAACAAGTGCGTCTGTAACTCCAAAAGCAAGTCCTTTGCATCTTCCTGATAACAAGGCTCAAATTCAACTATCTTAAATTTTTCCATATTGTTATTATATCATATCATTCGTCGACTTACAAGTTCGACTTTCGTTGTCAGATCAAGTTACCGCCATAGTTCTATTTGTCATAAATGCATATTCTGTTCAATTATCCGTAAAGTTTTTTAAGAGATATTTTCGAGCCGAATTTTGCACGGGTGCGAATTGATAAAAGTCGTTTAACTTATGAGAAATCCGGCGCGGCGGCATATTGACAAAATCGGTATGCGATAGTAAAATTAAAATATGATAAAGGAGAAGAATATGGAATATTTTCTGGACGAGGTCACGTCAAAAGACATATTGCTTGAAAATATGCGGAAGATGAATTCTTTCGGAGACAGACTTACGGGCACGAAAGGGCATAACGAATTCTGCCGCTGGCTGGAAGAACAGTTGCACGATATGGGGCAGGAAACTTTTTCAAACGAATACGAATTTGAAAAGTGGGAGGCAAAGCGCTGTGCCTTGAACGTGGGAGGCGAGGACATACACGTATCTTCGGCGTTCCATTACAGCGGACTTACGGGTGAAGAGGGGGTAGAAGGCGAACTGAGATTAACGGGCAATTCTCCGCTTTCTTTTTCGTTGGCGCGTGGCAAAATAGCCGTTGTCAGAATAAAAAACCTCAGACGTATCAGCAGTGCTATCGCGTTCAACAAGCGCGCTTCTTCTCCTGAAGATATGGAGATAGAAAAAAGTTACCGCGGACCCGTGAGCACGTCGTTCGTAAAAACCCTGCTTACCTTTCCTTTTCTTAAAACGTCCAAAGTAAAGGGCGTTGTCTGCATATGGGAAGGAATGTCCGACGAAATGGTGGAGGGGCAATGCCTCAATTTTATTCTCCCATATCTTAAAGTACCCGTTGTTTGGGTGAATGAAACGCAGGGCAAAAAAGTGGCGGAGGCGGCAAAGGCGAAAAAAACCGCCACGCTTACGCTTACGGGCAGCCTTGAGATGGCAAAAACGTATTCTTTTTACACCGTGATAGAGGGCACGGATAAGACGTCAAACGAGGCAGTCATTATAAACACACATACGGACGGATGCAATTTTTGCGAAGAAAACGGCGGTATAGGTATGTTGGAGCTTGTAAGGTACTTCAAGGCTCATCCTTGCAGACGTACGCTTATTTTCGCGTTCGTAACGGGGCATTTCCGTCTGCCGGTTTTCCGCGCGGGTCTGCTTCCTTCCAACCAGGCGACCGGCAGATGGTTAAACGATAACAAAATGCTTTGGAACGGGGAAAAGTATAAGGCGGTGGCAGGCTGTTCCGTGGAACATCTGGGGTGCACGGAATGGAAGGATAAGGACGGCGTCTACACGCAGACAAACGACGTTGCGGCAGAACTTGTATATACGGGCAATAAGAAGGTGGATAAAATATATTATTCTGCGGCGGCGGACCGCACGCTTTTGCGCACCATAACTTTACGCGGGCACAACACCATGCATTTCGGTGAAGGACAGCCGCTTTCGAAAAAGGGTATTCCCGAAATAGCGCTTGTAACCGCTCCCGATTATCTCTGCTCGGTCGATGCGGCGGGCAACGCGCATATGGATAAATTCAATTTGGAGCTTATGTATCAGCAGCTGCATACCTTTGCGCGCTGCATAATGCTTTTGGACGAAAAAAGCAAAAAAGAAATAGGCAGATCCCAGCCGTATTCTTTCGGGATAGGAAGATTAAAATAAAAGGAGAAGATTATGGAAGATTTGGAATTGCTTGCACGGGCGCAGAATTATGTGGAGAAGATGGCCAACGGCATAAATCCGCTGGACGGGAGCGTTATAGAAGATGATTCCGTGCTCAATAACGTGAGCGTAAGCAGATGTCTGTTTTACGTAAGCGGGATTCTCAAAGAAATTATCGCAAAGGGCGGTCTGACAAAGAAAAATAAAAGCAAGGCGTTTGTTTACGACGCAATAAAAGCGAGTACGGTAAAAGTTGACGCGCGCCCCATTACGTTAAGCGAGATAATACGGAATATAAAGGATGTGTTCACGGACTGCAAAGTCCCTACTTTCCGGCAGATGGCGGAATTACTCAAAGCAAAAGGCATACTGATAGATAATCCGGAAAAGGGCGGCACGCATTATGTGGCGTCGCCTCAGGCGGCGGTCAACGGCGTATGGACGGAACTTTCCGTAAACGGTACGGGAAAAGAGTATTGGCGTACGCTTTATGATGAAAACGGTCAAAGGCTGGTAATCGCGGCGTTGGCGGAAATATGATGGATAAGCGCGATAAATTTTTCGTATATGCCATATATTTGCAAGTAATAACGTCTATGATATAGTAAAATCAAAACAGGGAGGGACGGTACCCGTAGCCAACCCCAGTAGAACACTTTAATCGTACTGTTTTCGGCATATTTGCACAATTTGTCGACTTGTTGTAGTTTACTACAACTGCGCGCC
>CAJFJA010000001.1:6792-268488 GCA_904382605.1 Candidatus Alloclostridium intestinigallinarum
AAACCAGTTACGCTGAAAGCAAAGCATTTTACAACCCGACATATACACATATTTTATGTTTTACCGTAAAATGTGTTCTACTGAGGTTGGCTACGGGTATGTCTGACGATTTTAACGTGTGGGAGGACGTGTTTAACACGCACGATATTGACGGTGACGGCGACGCGGATATGAAAGACGCCATGTTGCGCGACGATATGGATGAGTATACGGAGTCCGCCGTGTACGGGGACGGTGAAGAGGAATTCGAAGATATTGACGGCGGCGATGACGATACGGACGATTGGTAAAGAGGAAATTCGTCGTAACGTAAGCCGCATTTTCGGAGCATGATATGATAAAATGCGTAATTTTCGATATGGACGGGACGCTTGCGGATACCCTGCCTTTGTGTATAGAAAGTTTCCGCCGATCCATAGAGAAGTTGTCCGGAAAAATTCTGACGGACAGGGAAATAATCGAAACTTTCGGACCGTCGGAAGAAGGCGTAGTCAAAAAACTGCTTCCCGGCAACTATAAAGAGGGGCTGGAACTTTATCTGCGATATTATAAAGAACTGCACGGTATTATGTGTCCCCGTCCGTTCGACGGGATAATTCCGCTGTTGGAATGGTTGAAGTCGCAGAATATTAGCGCGGCGATTGTTACGGGAAAGGGCGGGAATTCGCTTGCGGTTTCATTGAAAGTGCTGCGGCTGGAAAAATATTTTTGCCGGACAGAGTACGGCGACGAATCCGGGACGGACAAGTGCGAGTTTATCGGGAAGATAATCAGGCAGTTGTCGCCGGATAAAAGGGAAGCCGTTTACGTCGGCGACAGCGTAAGCGATATAATATCGTCAAGAAAGGCGGGAATAAGAGCGGTAGCCGCCGCCTGGGCTGAAACCGCCGACAAAGAGCGGCTGAAAGCGGCGTCTCCCGATTATCTTGCCGAAAGCGTCGCGGAGTTGAAAGACGCAATAGAGAAGATGAACGGATAAAAGCCGCCGCGCTATTGCGCGGCTTTTTCCGAAATAAATACCTGCGCCTGGTAATTCCATTGCAAAATGCCGGAAACGACGATAAGTTGCACGGTAAATTCCGGGGAAGTTAAGTAGCGGCTTTTTGCCGTTTCAACTAAGGTGCCTATTACCTGTTCGCGGTTTTCTTCCGTGCAGTTTGCGCAAAGGTACTCGCCTTGCGGTAAAATTTTTAAGCCGTCAACCTGTTTATAGCGCGTACATACGGCAAACAGGCGGCTTTCGCCGTTTTGCGTATAAATGCCCGCCATATCTTCAAAAGAAAAGTCGTCTTTCATATTTTCGGGCAGACGGCTGTAAAAGTGGCGATGGTAGTTCCATAAATTGTCGAGAGAGGGCGCTTTCAAAGTGTTTGCAAGAAGAATGACGCGCTTGGGAAAATATTTGATAAAAGGCGTTTGTGAGGGCTGTTCTTTGCTCAGTTTGCTTTCGTAATAGACGCGTGCGCGGCGTATTTTTTCCTTGGAGTAATTCAGCTGCGCTATTTTTTCGTCGGCGTTTTTCTCCGCCTGCTTCAAGGCGCTTACTATTTTTCCGAAGTCGTCATATGACAGTATCTTCTTTATTTCCGAAAGCGTAATATCCATACGGCGCAGAGCCTGCACCGTGTTCAAAAGGACGATTTCACGTTGCGAATAATAGCGGTAGCCCGTCCATTCGTCCACCTTGCACGGTTTTACCAGCCCGATTCGGTCATAATGGCGCAATGTTTCGGCAGTCATGCCGACTATTTTCGCCGTTTCGCTTATCGAAAAAAATTCTTTCATATTATCCGGATTATCCTCTTGACTTTTGTGTTACACAAAGGTTTACCATCATTATAGCAACAAAAGAAAAGCGAGTCAACTTATAAATCGGGAGGATAGTATTATGAAAAAATATGCGGTAATTATTTTTGCGGCAATTTGCGCGGCGTTATTTGTGTTTACCGGTTGTACCGGGACGGACGAATATACCGAAAAGGTATATTTATCGGACGGCGCCGAAGTGGAGGAAATAGAAATAGACGTTTTCGACAGGGAATTGGAGATATACGAGTCAAATGACGGACAGATACGCATAGAATACTTCGACGGTGAAAAAGAGAGGTTTGAAATAGGCGTTTCCGATAAAAAACTGAGCGTGAAACTGACGGAAAACAAGGAATGGACGGATTATATCGGCTTCAACAAGGCGCCCGGAGAGTACCGCAAAGTCAGGATAAGTCTGCCTTCGGAGATGATTGCAAAGCTGTCGGCGGCGACGACAAACGAGAATATAACGATAACGAACCTGTCGTTTGCGGAAAGCGTAAATCTTCAGTCTAACGGCGGCAGTATAATCTGCGATAATCTCGGCGCGGGAAAAGAGATAACGCTCGCCGTAAAAAACGGAGACATTACGGGCAGTATTTCGGGAACGATGGACGAATTTTCCATAACCTGTACGATAAAAAAGGGAGAGAGCAATTTGCCCGCGCTTAAAGAAGGCGGCGATAAGTCGCTTACGGCAGAGTGTAATAACGGCGATATAAATATGAATTTCGTCAAGTAAAGTTTATCCGTACCATATACGGCATATAAATAAAAATCGGACCGGGAAACGGTCCGATTTTTTAAGTCAAATACTTTTGCATTTACATTACAGCATTCCCCATATGCTCATCGCCGCAGAAGCGATAAGCGGAATTATGATTATGCTTATAAGCGTTGAAGTCACGAACGTGGTGGCTGAAAGCGCGGTATCGCCCTTAAAGCGCGTACTCATAGCCACTACGGAAGCCGCAGGCGACATCGCCATGGAAATTATCGGCGCAAGGAAGGCGTAATCCTGCTGTACGGCGGAAGGATTGACAGCCTTTACTATCGCAAAGAAGGCGAGCGCAACGCACAGCGTTACCGCAGGCGCGAGCAATAATCTGAGCGCGCCCGCAAAGTACGCCATGGGCTTGGCAAAAATATCGCGCGCGGTCATGTCTGCTATGCGGATACCCACAATCAGCATGGATACGGGCGTTGTGGTATGCGCGAGGTATTGCGGGAATACCTTTATTTCCTCGACTTCTTCGAACATAAAGAAGTTTATTTCGGGGACGAAGAAGAGGATAAGCGCGATAACGCTTGCTATTATTGTGGGATTTAGAATGACTTTTTTGAAAGATATATCCTTTCTGCTGCCCGTAATGAAGTAAACGCCCACCGTCCAGCTGAACACGCAGAACACTATGTTGAACACCATCACGTAAATGGTGGCAAGCGGATTGTGGTCGGAAAACATTTCGATAAACGGAACGCCGATAAATCCGCAGTTGGAAAACAGGGTGATAAACGAATATATGCCGGCTGCGGTTTTATTTTGATACTTTATGAATATCAGCTTGCATATGCCGAAGAGCAGGAGAAAAGCCACGGTGGAAACCGCCATGACAATGGCGAAGTCGCACAGCAGGCTCACTTTGGACATGGACTGGATAAGCGCCCAGTCTTCGTCCTCGAACACGCACAGGGAGTTGATTATCAGCATCGGCTGGCACACGTAAAGCAGAATGGAACTGAGGGAATCGGTGGATTCCGCGGAAAGCATTTTAATCTTTCTCAGTATAAATCCGGGTACGATAAACACCGAAAGTACCAGCATTATTATTAAAGTTTTCAAGTATAATTCGCCCATGCCGCAATTATAGCACTATAAGGGTGGTATGTAAAACGATATGAAGGGGGGAATTGAAAAAATTTTTTGTCCGTGATATAATGGAAAAAGGAGAAAAAATATGGAAAACATCGGCACAAACTGCGAAAAATTCACCGGCAAAGCGGACGTTTACCAGAAGTTCCGTCCCGGCTATCCGGAGGAATTGTATGAATATTTATGCAAATACTATCTGCCTTCGGGCGGCGCCGTCGCGGACGTGGGCGCGGGCACGGGCAAGTTTGCGGAAGGTTTTATCAGGAGGAATATAACCACTTTCTGCGTAGAGCCGAACGCGGATATGGCGCGCGTTCTGAAGGAAAATTACGGCAAATATCCCAATTTCAGGCACATTCCGTCACCCGCCGAAAATATCTGTCTGCCGCAGGGGAGCGTGGACCTTGTCACGGCGGCGCAGGCTTTCCATTGGTTTGACGGACAGGCTTTTTACGCCTGTTGCGGGAAGATATTGAAGGAAAACGGAGCGGTGGCGCTCATCTGGAACAGGCGCGACAGGGACGAAGCGGAGCAGGCGCTGTATGCGCTCGATATGAAATACTGCGCGGATAAATTCAAAGGGCGTTCGGGCGGAATATTCAACGGCGACCAGTCTTCGCTGCGCGAATTTTTCAGGCGCGGATATGAAGAACTGCGCTTTGAAAACGGCGCGTTTTCCTACACCTGCGACGAGTTTGTCGGGCGCAGACTTTCTTCCTCATACGCATTGAAGGAGAGCGACGCGGGATACGTCGGATACGTGGACGCGCTGAAAGAGCATTTTGAAAAATACGCGGCTTTCGGCAAATATGTGGAACATATAACGACATATCTTTATCTGGGGCGCGTATGAAGACGTATGGCTGCGTAGAGATGAAGCTGGATAAAGAGCCGTTTGAAAAGATAAAGAGCGGCGAAAAGACGATAGAGCTTCGCCTGTATGACGAAAAGCGGCGGAAAATACGCGTAGGTGATATTATCGTATTCACCTGCCGCGACGGCGGAGAGCGTCTTGCAAGGCGCGTGAAGGCGCTGCACGTTTTTGCGGATTTCAGGGAGCTTTATTCTTCCCTGGATCTTCTCAAATGCGGCTACACGCCCGCAAACGTCCGCGCCGCAAAACCCGGCGATATGGAAAAATACTATTCGGCGGCGGAGCAGGCGGAATACGGGGTAGTCGGTATAGAACTTGACCGCCTTTGACATTTTCGGCAAAAGTCCCTCTTGAAAAGGCGGAAAATGAGGTGTATAATTTAATTGCGGATACAAATGAATACGGGCGTGCGCGTCCGTAAGCCTCCGCGGTATATTTTCAGGAGGGAAAATTATGGTTAAATCCAAGTCCACACGCCTGGGTGCGAAAATATGGGCGAGCGTGCTTATCTGCGGACTTATCGGTCAGATTGCGTGGATAATCGAGAATATGTATTTCGCCACCTTTGCCCAGGATTTGTTCGAGGACGTAAGCAAGTTCGGCAACAATTATTACATAGCGACTACGCTTATGGTGATTTTGTCGGCGGTAACCGCCACCGTCACCACGATATTTGCGGGAGCGTTCAGCGATAAGCTGGGAAAACGCAAGGTGCTTATCACGGTCGGCTATCTGGTGTGGGGCGTGACCATAATGCTGTTTGCCGTCATACCCGTGGACTTCGATTCGGGCAAAAGCGGACTTATAATCGCGCTGCTCGTCATCTTCGACTGCGTAATGACATTTGCCGGCTCCACCGCGAACGACGCCGCCTTCAACGCGTGGATAACCGACGTGACCGACGGTACCAACCGCGGACTTGTGAACACCATTCTGCAGATAATGCCCGTGCTCGCCACGGTGGTTGCCATCGTCGTTGCCATGTTCACTTACGACAAGGGCAATTATTCTCTTTTCTTTATAATAATCGGCGTTATCCCCATAGTTTGCGGAATAATATCAATATTTCTGGTGAAAGATTCTCCCGACATTGTGCGCTCGGATATGCGCAGGTTTTCCGATATTTTCTACGGATTCCGCCCTTCGGTGGCAAAAGAAAACAAGTATATGTATGTAGCCCTTGCCGCGCTCGGACTTGTGGGCATAGCCCAGCAGACGTTTATGTCCTATCTCATCAATTTTATCACCCAAACGCTGGGTATAACGGACTATATGCTGCCGCTTGCGGTTGTAATAATACTTTCGGCGGTAATAACCGGCGTTACCGGCTTTTTGTTCGACAAGTTCGGCAGAAAGAATTTCTATATTCCGCTGGTGTGTGTGGTGGTCGCGGGCACTTTGCTGGTATACCTTACAAAATTTATGGGCGAAAGCGCCTATCTGCCCATGCTTTACGTCGGCGGAACGATAATGCTCGGCTCCATGCTGTGCACTTCCGGCGGGCTGATGTCCGCTTTCCAGGACTATATCCCCAAAGGCTACGAGGGCAGATTCCAGGGAGTGAGAATGTTGTTCACCGTCCTTATTCCGATGATAGTGGGTCCGATCATCTCGCTTGCCATAGGTATAAATTCGTTTGACGCGCACGACACGGGCATAGCAGCTCCTCCGTTTGAAATATTCCTTGCGGCGGCGATAGTGGCGGCTCTGGCAATCATTCCCATAATATTCGTGAGGAAGGACGCCGACCGCCTGCGCAAAAAGGTCGCCGAACAAGCAGAGGCGGAAGCGGCGGCGGACGAACCCGTCCGGGAAGAATTGCCGGTGCACGGGCAGGACGAGCCGCGGGAAAATGAGGAGCGTGAATCCGCCGGAGAAGACGGAAAGGACGAATAATATCGCAAGCCTGAGTGGCTGTATAATTATGCGGTGTTTTGTTATTTAATGCAAAATGCCGCATTGTTTTTCCGCATGGCATTGACATATGCAGCAAAAAATATGCGTGCGTGAAGGCATTGCACAACGGCATGTTGACTTATTCCGCATTTTTATGTATAATACTTATAACAGGAGGAAAGATTATGAAAAAACTCGCTGTAATTCTGACGGTGATACTACTGCTTTCGCTGGGGTGCGGAGCCGCGCTTACCGCGTGTACAGACGTACGGGTGGACGACGACGGCACGATTGTCGCAGGCGGTGTGCGGTACAAGATAGACGGGCAGTTTGCCACCGTCGTGGGATACGACAAAGATTACGGAAGAAGGCTGAAAATACTCAACGAGATAGAGGATGAGGAATTGGGTATAGAAGCCGAAGTCACCATTATTGCGGAAAACGCTTTTGCCGGAGCGGATATAGACCAGATAGAATTCGACGACGATTTCGAGCGTCTTACCATCTATCCCAACGCTTTTGCGGGCAGTACGGTAAAAGATCTTGAAGACTTTCCCTACACCAACGTAACGCTTATGGATAACGCCCTGGCGGGCATGAGCGAGCTTACCGTGATAAGCGTGCGCGGCGACAGTACTGAGCGCGGCTGTTATTATATAAGAGAAACGGACGGCGGTCTGTACGGCGTGGGGGAGGACGGCAAGGTTACGCTGTATCTTATTCCCGCCGCAAAACAGGCGAGCAATACTTATACGATAGTTGCGGACATAGTCGCTCCCGGCGCGTTTTCGTGCAATAAGAGCATAAACACCGTCTACGTGGAGAGCAACGTTACCAGGATATGCGCAGGGGCGTTTGCCGGCGTGAAGATGAGCAACGTCTACTTCCGGGACGGTACCGCGGAAGTATTCGTGGAAGAAGGCGCGTTTGAAGTGGACAAGGATATGCGTTTTTATGTGTCCGCAAACAGCGTGGAAGTGCTCGACCACTGGATAAAGCTGAGCGACGGGGAACAGCTGGAAACTCTTTCCGGACTTATCCACCCCATCGGCTGTACGATGAGCACGCCGCACGTCCACGGACTTTCTGAGGAGAACGCTCCCGCGACTTCCATCGAAGGCATATCTTACGAAGTGACGGACGCTTCCCATTACAGAATAAGGATAGGGGATACCGAATACGTCCTGCAATATCTGTTCACTTCATACACGAAGTAAAGAGTAACGGCGGCGTTTTGCCGCAAGGCGTAAAACGGCAATAAGAAAGAGGAGGCAACCTGCCTCCTCTCGTTGTTTTACGGCGGCTGTTATTCCAATTCAAACGCGCCGGTATACAGCTGGTAATAAGTGCCTTTTTTGGCGATGAGCTGTTCGTGCGTACCGCGTTCGATTATGCTGCCGTGGTCGAGAACCATTATCACGTCGGAGTTGCGCACGGTGGAAAGACGGTGCGCGATTACGAATACCGTTCTGCCTTCCATCAGCTTATCCATACCGTCCTGCACAAGTTTTTCCGTGTGCGTATCTATGGACGAAGTTGCCTCGTCAAGTATCATAACGGGCGCGTCCGCCACCGCCGCACGGGCTATCGAGAGCAGTTGGCGCTGACCCTGCGACAGGTTCGCGCCGTCCGATTCGAGCATCGTATTAAAGCCGTCGGGCAGGCGGGTGATAAAGTCGTAGGCGTTGGCTATTTTGGACGCCTTTATGCACTCTTCGTCCGTGGCGTCAAGTTTGCCGTAACGGATATTTTCCATAATCGTGCCCGTGAACAGGTTGGTGTCCTGCAAAACCATGCCCAGACTGCGCCTGAGGTCGGGTTTTTTGATCTTGTTGATGTTTATACCGTCATAGCGTATCTTGCCGTCGTCTATGTCGTAGAAGCGGTTTATCAGGTTGGTGATCGTGGTCTTGCCCGCGCCCGTTGCGCCGACGAACGCCACTTTCTGTCCGGGCTTTGCGTAAAGGGATATGTCTTTCAGCACCAGCTTTTCGGGCGTATATCCGAAGTCCATGTGCTCGATGTAAATGTCGCCTTCCAGCTTTTGGAAAGTGGTTGTATCCGTCGCCTTGTGGTAGTGCTTCCACGCCCACAGACCCGTGCGGGTATCGCTTTCGGTAAGCTGACCGTTTTCGTCGTATCTGGCGTTTACCAGCGTGACGTAGCCGTTGTCCTTTTCCGGTTCTTCGTCTATCAGCGTGAATATACGCTGCGCGCCCGCAATACCCATTGCAATGGAGTTCACCTGCTGGGAAACCATGCCCACCTGGCGGGAGAACATCATTGCCAGCTGCAGGAACATGACCACGACGGATACGCTGAATGCGCCCATATTGCCGCGCAGACTGATAT
This sequence comes from Candidatus Alloclostridium intestinigallinarum, assembly GCA_904382605.1. Lineage (GTDB taxonomy): Bacteria > Bacillota > Clostridia > Christensenellales > UBA3700 > Alloclostridium > Alloclostridium intestinigallinarum. The sequence goes on from CAJFJA010000001.1 coordinate 15,597, forward strand.
TCGTCACGTCGGACAGAATAAACACCGCGCCGATAATGGCGATTATGACGTAAGTCAGGTTGCCCACGTTCGCAAGTATGGGCATCAGGATATTGCTGTACTTGTTGGCTTTTTCGGCGGAGTGGAACAGTTCGTCGTTGACGCCGTCGAAAGCCTTTTCGGACTCGCGCTCGTGCACGAACACCTTTATGACCTTCTGACCTTGCAACGATTCTTCTATATAGCCGTTCACTTTGCCCAGCGAATCCTGCTGGCGAATGAAGTATTTCACCGATTTGCCGGCGATATGCTTGGATATAAGCACCATTATGACCGCGCAGGCGATTATGATAATGGAAAGCCACAGGCTGTACAGCAGCATTATTATGAGCGCCGCAAACAGCATGATTGCGGAAAGTACAAGCTGGGGCAGGCTTTGCGAAAGCATCTGGCGCAGGGCGTCCACGTCGTTCGTGTACACGGACATTATATCGCCCGTCTTATTCGTGTCGAAGAAGCGTATGGGAAGCGACTGCATCTTGTTGAACATCGCCTTACGCGTATCCGCCAGGAAGGACTGCGTTACTATCGCCATAAGGCGGGTGTACATAAACGCGCCTATTACGGATATTGCAAACACCGCGCCTATTATGCCGATAAATTCAAACAGACTCGAAAAGTCCGCCTGTCCGCCCGCGGCAACGGTTTTGAGGATGTCTTCTATCTCGCTCACCACGTTTTCCGTCATCAGTATGTTGCCCACGGAGCCGGCAACGCTGAGTACAATGCCCAGGAGGACGAATACCATGTGGACTTTGTAGTTTTTGAACAGATTTTTGAACAACTTGCCCAAAGCGGACGATTTGCTGTGCGTTACCTTATTCATTATCGCCACCTCCCTGAGCGGTGGTTTTCGAATCCTTGGCGGAATCTTCCGCGGCAGTGCCGCCCACCTGTGCTTCATATATTTCGCGGTAGAGTCTGCTTTGCTCCATGAGCTGCTCGTGCGTGCCCATGGCGGCTATCTTACCGCCGTTCATAACTATAATCATATCCGCGTCCTGGACGGAAGAAATGCGCTGGGCTATGAATATCTTGGTCGTGCCGGGGATATTCTCCTTCAATTCCTTACGGATAAGCGCGTCCGTCTTGGTATCCACCGCGGAAGTGGAGTCGTCGAAAATAATTATCTTCGGCTTTTTCAGCAGGGCGCGCGCAATGCACAGCCTCTGCCGCTGACCGCCGGAGACGTTTGTGCCGCCCTGTTCTATGTAAGTGTCGTACTTTTTCGGGAATCCCTGTATAAAGGAATCCGCCTGTGCCTGGCGGCACGCTTCTTCTATCTCTTCATCTGTTGCGTCCAGGCTGCCCCAGCGCATATTTTCCTTTATCGTGCCGGAGAAGAGGGTATTCTTCTGCAAGACCATTGCAACGCTGTTGCGCAGGGTGTCCAGGTCGTAATTTTTCACGTTTTTACCGCCGACATATACGTTGCCCAGGGTCGTGTCGTAAAGCCTGGGAATGAGCTGTACGAGCGTGGATTTCGACGAGCCGGTACTGCCCAGAATACCCACCGTCGAACCGGAAGGAATATCAATGTCCACGTTGAACAGTGAAAGTTTTTCGGGATCGTTCACGTAGCTGAAAGATACGTCCTCGAACCTGATTGAACCGTCCTTTACTTCATATTCGGGGTTTTCGGGGTTGTGCAGGGTGCTTTCTTCATCGAGAACTTCTTTGATACGCTGGGCGCTTGTGACCGCCATCGAAACCATAACTGCTATCATTGCAAGCATCATAAGGCTTTGGAGCATCATGAACGCGTAGGAGATAAGCGAGGAAATATCGCCCACTTCCAGAGTGCCGAACGTAGTGGAAACGGTGCCGTTGGAACTGTTTACGACGAGCAGCGCGCCGAGAATCGCTATTACGAGCATAAACGTGTAAATGGCAAGCTGCATTAAGGGGCTGTTGAGAGCGAGAATTTTTTCCGCCCTCGTGAAGTCCTTTTTGATATCGTCGGCTTTTTTGGCAAATTTTTCCTTTTCGTAATCTTCACGGACATACGCTTTCACAACGCGGGCGGCGCGCACGTTTTCCTGCACGCTTTCGTTCATCGCGTCGTATTTTTTGAACACCTTGGTGAATATAGGCTTTACCTTGAAAGCTATCAGCATGAGCGCAACGCCCATCAGGGGCGCCACGATAAGGTAAATTATCGCTATATACACGTTCACCACAAAGGTCATCACCAGGCAGCAAACCAGCATCAAGGGGGTGCGGATCGCTATCCTTATTATCATCATATACGCCATCTGTACGTTGGTCACGTCGGTGGTCATACGGGTGATGAGCGAGGATGTGGAGAATTTGTCGATGTTTGCAAAAGAATACTGCTGGATACGGTAATACATATCGTGGCGCAGATTCTTGGCAAAACCCGTGGAAGCGGTTGCGCAGAATTTGCCCGAAAGCATACCGGTAAGCAGTGAAGCCATTGCCATAACCACTAAAATCACGCCGTAAATGACTATGCGTGAAATCTCCATGTTTTCGCCGGCGGTCTGCATGTAAGTGATCAGATCCGCCGTTATAAACGGAATGAGCACTTCCAGAATGACTTCCAGCGAAACCATTGTGGGGGTCAGGATACTGGCTTTTTTGTATTCCCGGATACTTTTTGCCAATGTCTTTATCATTTTGCCTCCTGTGCGGCATGGCCGCAAAGAAAAAGTTTGTTAACAGCTTTATTTGCCGCGGCGCAGCCGGCATATTCCGCAATGCCGCGCCGCTTAGATATATCGTTCGTCTATTATATAATCATACTGCGTGCGTTGTCACTTATTTTATCCAATGTGGAAAAGAAATTCCGCAATTCCTCGTCGCTCAGCCCGCGCGCCAGATTTTCCTCCACCTTCTTTGCCGTCACAAGAAAGGTTTCGTGCATCTTTCTCGCCTTATCCGTCAGAATAACCTGTTTCAGCCGCGCGTCGTGGTCGACCGAACGGCGCGTTATCAGCCCGTTTTTCTCCATAGACGCGAGCAGGGTGGAGGCGGTGGAACGCTTTATCTGGAACTCGGTCTCTATATCCTTCTGGTATACGGGGTTTTTCGAATGGAATACAAAGCCAATCACCCAGGCGTGCAAACGCGTGGTATGGGGATTGCTTTCAATGTCTTTATTGAGTTTCATACTGTTGATACTGTTGCGTATCGTGTTGTTCAGGACGCGTATTTCATATCCGATTTCCCTGTCGCTTCCCATCTGAACGTCTCCTTGAGTGCAAGATTGCAAACGGATAATTTGTTAGTGTACTAACATTATAACGGCGCAAAATTTTAATGTCAACAAAATAGGGGGATATGTGAGGGCGGCGAATATAAAGATTGTGTAAAAAATAATATTTGTGCGCGCATATCGGGGCGCTATGCCGGCGGAGCCGGAAAAAGCGGAGAGGCGGCGGTCTTCCGTCTGCGGCAATGCGTTTTCCTTGCGCGGTTTAGCCGCAGGTAAAGAAGTATCCGTCATTCCCGTGAAGAATAAACGGAAAAATTCCTCGAGTGAAAAGGCAGACCGCCGGGTTCGGACACGTAAACGGAAAAAAGCGCGCGCTCCGTCCGCGGCGGCAAACGGCAAATCCGAAAGGCGCAAGAAGTTACCTTAAAACATAAAAACCGGCGCTTTTACAAAAACGACTATTAAGCCTCAAATGTTTTACATTTTGCGCTGAAATGTAAAATTTAATAAACAAAGCGAACAAAAAATTTCAGTTGCGGTAAAGGGATTTTTAACTGGACCGAGGCGGAAATTTTTACGCGTACGCGCGGACGATATTAGACATCGAGGCGCGAAATTTACCGAAATTTGACTAAAATTAACGTATATCCGCAATATGTTGAAATGCGGAAAAGAAGAAAAAAGTTAAAAATAATAATAATTTTACTCAGGACGCTTGATTTTTGGGATATTTATGCTATAATATTTTTAAGGAAACACACGCCGCTCCTACGGGAAGGCGAATAAATTATTAGGGTGATGAGAATATGAAAATTTTAATTTGCAAAGGCGGATCGGAATCTTGCGATAAGATGATATCCGTAATGAAAGACGTAGGCGAATGTTATATCAGCGAAGACGGCGAAGACGCGCTTTTCAGAGCTTCTTCCAACGTGTATGATCTTGTCGTAGCCGATATAAAACTGACCAAGATGAATTGCATCGAATTTATCACTCAGCTCAGAAAGCGCAGCAACGTACCGCTCATTGTCGTAAGCGATATGGACAATTCCGAGCTGGCGGCTGACATTCTCGAACTGGGCGCGGACGAATACCTGCATGCTCCAATCAATATCAGGGAAACTAAAGCCAGGATAGATTCGGTATTGCGCAGAGCCAACAACCTGTTCAAGAACAGCGTTTATGAATTGAAGAATATGAAACTCGACGTTAAGACCAAGATGTTCACAGTTGACGGTAAGTACGTCAAGCTGTCCGGAAAGATGTACGATATAATGGAATATTTTATACGCAACCGCAATATCGTAGTGAACAAAGAACAGCTTTATAATTACGTATGGGGCGAAGACTGCAACACCGTGCTTTCCGTGACCGAAGTTTACGTATCCAACCTGAGAAAGATTTTGAAGAACTATCATGCGGACAAATATCTGCAGACAATTAAAAACGTAGGATACATCTGGAACGAGAACGCGTAAGGCAAACAACAGTAGATTAAATTAAATTGTAGAGGTAATTTTAGTGTCTGAAACGGCGGACGGAGGATACTCCGTCCGTTTTTCTGTCTGATTGCCGCATAATTTTTCTGCCGGCAACGCCGCCGTCTATCATGTTTATCTGAAAAGGTGAAAGGTTCTTGTATAGTAAAAGCCCGCGTAGGTATTATTCATACCAATGTCAATGCAAGTTTCACCTTGCGTATATAGTATATGAGATTTAGCGACTTACGTCAATATTTTTCAGCAAATTTCCGACACAAACATTGTGCCGCTTTACATTTGGTATGGAGCGACCTGTTTTATAAGCAGAATATCCGGAATATTGCCGGCGTTAACGATAGCGGCAGGCGTACGCCGTGTGGCGGAGATGTTACGTTCGGTGTTTATCGCCGGTGCTCTTCCGCAGTAGAATTAGCAATCATATTCCTAAGGCGAATACTTTTTACAGACGCGGGTCATACGGCTTATCGTGATACGCGGATATTTGCGATACGGCAAAATATGATAGATTATGTATGTTTTATGCACTAATTTATGCCCAGTAGGCGTCGCGGAAATATACGGGCGATTTTTATACTTCCGTAACGCCTTTTAAGATTATTGTCCGGGGTAACGGTTGATAGTGTGCGCGCGGCGGAACGGCAGTCGCCGATTAAGAAAAACAATATATATGTATTTTATGTGCACTATCGCCGTATATGGGAAAAAATTTTATAACAAAAACTAGCATACATGGCAATATAAAGGCGGAATGAAGGCGACTTTATCCGCCGTCCGACGCGCTGAAAATATGTATGTTATTTGCACTTATATACTATTCCGCGATATATTCCGGGGTCGCCGCGCAGGTTGCGCGGAGCAATACGGTTGCACGGCATTTTACGCAAACGCCCCGCTGCGGTAATATTGAAGTTTTATTACGTCCGCACAGCCGTTTTCGTCAATACAGAGAGAAAGAGCGGAAAGCGCGGAGCGTGCGTTCGGCGCGCTTGCGGCCTGGTATCCGGGAGCCGTAACGCAAGCGGCGGGAGAGTGCAAAGCATGGTAGTTTGCGTATATACGTCAGCCGTTCCGTGTATGCGGCGCGTTGTGCGGAACGGCTGTCTGCGCCGGACGGCACCGTAAGCCCTGAGAGGCGGCTGTTTATGCGGTTTCCCTCGCAAAGGGGCGTTGTCTTATTTTTGCCGTGCCGCTGATTGGGCGCGCCGCGGTCCGTTTTCCCCGCCGTCGTCGTCAGCGTGCATGCAATCCGCCGCACTTTACATACGGCCTCTGCGCCGATTGCGGATATGTTTACGTGCCGCACTCCAAACGGAGCATATGTAAAGTATTTTTGACGTTATGAGGAAAATTCGCGCCCACGCTTTGTGACGATAAATAGATTATTGTCGTTTATCGGCGGTAAAAACGCGTGACGGATTATCCTTCGGAGCGCATTTATGGATTTCCGGTGTAAAATTTACGTGAAATAAAACCTTTTGAACGAAAAAACCTTTTGTAACGTCGGAAATTAAGATTGAGCCGGCGTATTCCGACGGAATTATAAAGTTCGGGATTACAAGCGGTTTGCGCAAAAACCGCCCGTACTCATTTTTGCAGGGCAAGTATGTCCCCGTTAAAGTGCGGAAAAGAGGAGTATACGGCGTGCGGCGCGGTAAAATCCCCGTTTTGGAAGAACCCCCGGTTTTATGCATATTTTCCCAAAGGTTATATGTCCGCTTTAAGAAAAATTTTCCATAAGTTATATTTGCGCCCGTTTTTTCAAAATTCGGAACATTTTTTACTTTTTGAAATGCCGCCCGGTGATTTTACTTTTATTTTACACGACATTTTTTTGTCAAATTTTCTTTACAAAATGCCGTTTTTAACCTGAAAAAACGGGAAATTAAAGCGCTTTTTAAGAATTTTCAAACTTAAAAGGTTTTAAGGTGAGTATTTTTTCGGCTGGAATTTTACATAAAATCTATATTTCTTCATAATTTTTTAAGCGGGCGTCTATATAATAAATATGTGCCTAATAAAGGCGAAATTTCAGAGGGGTAAATTATGGGCAAGTCAAAACACAAGCTTCTGATTATTCTCATGGTAGCGGTACTTGCGGTAACAGCCTGCGGGCTGCTTCTTTCCGCGTGTGCCGAAGAACCCGTCAAGGTTGTTCTTGACGCAAACGGCGGTACGTTTACCGGCGGCGGTACCACATTGGAAATCGGTAACCTCCAGCCCGGAAACACGCTCGATCTTTCTTTATACGCGCCCACTCGCGAAGGGTATACGCTCTCGCAATGGACTGATTCAAACCAGAACATTGTGGTCGCGGGTCAGCCGTATTCGGTGCCGCTGACGGCGCGTCCCGGTTCGACGGTTACGCTGACGGCACAGTGGAGCGGCAATTCGAGCGGAGGGACAAGCGCTGTCGATATTCTGAATGCGATAGTCGGCGGACTCACAAGCGGCGACAATCTGCACAGCGAATACACCACGACGCTGACCGTACCCGACGGCTCCGGCGGCAGTATCGACTACTCGATACAGTACGCTTCGAACGTGAAGAGAGGGATAATCAACCAAGGCGAGTATGACTACGACCTTGGTCTTGTCATTCGTAACGAAACGGAAAACAAAGGAATCGTCGGTCTGTACATAACAGATGAGTACGGCGTGCCCGGCGGACTTTACGTTGACACCAATCCCGACGACACGACGGGCGAAACCGGTTCCGTCTACTTACTGGAGGACTTCAATTCCGACTATCTTCTTGCCCTGATAGAAAAAATGCCCTCCGTGCTCCCCGACACCATAAACGGTCTTGTCGGCGGACTTGACATATTCGACCTGTTGTTCAGTCTGGCGCTCGGCGCTACCGGCAGCATTACCCCCGACGGAAACGGCAACACCGTTTATACCATGAGCTTCAATCCCACCACGCTTACCAGCCTGGGCGGGCTTATTTCCGGTCTTGGTAGTGCAATCCCATTCCTTTCCGCAATAGACCTTGCCCCTTTGTTCTCATATCTCGAAGATATCATTCCCGACAGCACGTTCTCCATTTCCGGAACGATGGACAGTTCGGGTAATCTTATTTCCATAGACTCCTCTTTCACCAATCATGACACCGGTGAAGTTTCTTACGACCTTAAGGGCGGTACAATCGTGCGCACGGACAGGAACGAAGAATCGCTTTCGATCATTCCTTCCAAGGTGCAGAATTACGCCAATACATACAGCTTCGGACATATCCAGCTTTCCGCGGGCGTCACGCTTGACACTCTCGGCGCTCCCCAGGGACAGGTTGACATAGCCGCGCTTATCAATACGTTCGTGCCCGGCACTCTTCCCGAAGGCGTGCTTATGCTCGAGGCGGATCTCGACTACAGGCTGGATCTCGCCATCGACCTCGACATAGCCCAAAAGCCCTACTCGCAGGACGAGCAGGACGGCAACATCAAGGACGAGAGCGTGATAGCCGTTGAAATCAAGGACACGAAAAATAATGATAAGGTAATCGCGGGCGTATATTATAGAGAAGGCTACCTTTACGTCAATATCGGACAGATAGCGGAAGGTCTTACCGGTTCCGCCGCCGTGTGGAACGGCAAGGGCTTTGCTATTTCTTTCCCTCTGCCCGAACTCATCAAAAACATTAAGGAAGTCGCCGTTGACTTCCTCGACGAATTCTTCGGCACGGACCACGGACAGATAACGGGCGAAACGGACCTTGCCAAAGCCGAAGGCGCGGTGGTCGGACTTGCCCTTGCCCAGGACGGCAACGTGTACATCAGCCAGGATTGGGCGAATCTGTTCATAACCATATTCCAGGTACTTAAAATAGAGAACGCTTCCGACTGGGTAAGCATCACCCAGGGCGAAGATTACGACAGCCTGAATATAACTATAGACAAGGCGCTTATAGACAGCGTGCTTACGGCGATAAGCGGCTTCGGCGTAGATACTTCCGCCATCACTATCCCCGACTTCGGCACCGGCACCATATCGTTTAATTCCGGCAGCGACGGTCTGAGGGATATTTCCGTCGGACTTGCGCTGAACGGTCTGGATCTGGGCATCAAGTTTGACACGCTCGAACTGCTTAAGCCCATCGAAAAGGGCGATACTTCGTTTGCCGAATACGTGGACGGAGTCCTCGGCGACAAATCGCAGTATACTTCCAACCTCAACGACCTTGTGGCAAGCACTCTCGCCGCAGGTCTGAAGGGAAGTATAGGTCTGGACATTTCGTTCAACGAAGGTACTTACAACCTGGGCGATCTGCTTTCCGTATTCGGTCTCGATTTGGGCGATTTGAAGATAGAAGTGCAGAATGACGCCGATCTCGACCTGTCGCTCAAAGCCGGTCTGTACATAGACGAAACGGACTATGAAAAATCCGCTATGTATCTGCAGCTGTACGCCAACAAAGCGTTCTCGCTCGGCAGCGCGGACGGCGGCAATATCATCGAACAGGGCGTAGTCGTCGGTCTGTATCTGTACGAAAACGAAGTGATACTCGACGCGTCCGGGCTGAAGATTCTGAACGTGGAACTGCCCGTATACAAGATAACGCCCGACGACTTCGACATGGCGGCGCTTATCGCATCGCTGCTTGCGGCAATTCCCGATAACGACCTTGCAATAGATCTTAGCGGAGTTATAGACAGCATCAATCCCGGCGACGAAGCGGCTGTAGCTTCACTCGCCGGCGGCGGAGAAGTGATACGCTCCTCTACGCGCGTAGATAATAATGATCTTATCAATATAACCGTAAATAACAGCTTGTTGCAGGCGACGGCGACTTTGTCCGGCGTGCTCAACCTGCTTTCTTCCCTCGGACTGAATATCGACTTCGACGCTAGCCAGTTCCTGCAGGGCGAGGCGGTTATAGAAGTCAAAATTGCAGACGGCGCTCTTACCGCGAGCGTGAGCGGCGACCTGCTCACTCCCGAAGGGGGCGGCAGTTCCGGTCTCAACGCAACCCTTAACATCGACCTTGCAAACGACTGGCATATAGGCGGCGACATAAAGACCGGTATAAAGGACACGATCGAAACTTCTCTTTCCAACAGTGGTTGGGAAGACGCTGACGACGCGCTGCTTGACGGGCTGCTCGACCAGCTGTTCAACAGCACGCTCGAACTTTCCGTCACTCTGCCCGACGCGTCCACCGGCATAGCCAACCTCGTGGGCGAAATAATCGGACTTATTCCCGGCGTGGACGTGAGCGTAAAGAATATGCTCGAATCCATCGACCTGGGCATAGGAACCGACGAAGCGACGCTCAGGCTTGCAATAGAACTGTGGAAGAAGGATGCGCAGCAGATAATCAAACTCGGAATCACCTTCGGCGGCGAAGCCGTTGCGGAGATACTGCTTAACGAGAAGGACGCCCTTTACGTCAATCTCGCTTACTTCGGACTGGGTCAATACGTCGTCACCGATTCCGGACTTTACACTATGCTTATGGATCTGCTTGCAACGCTGTCGGAAGACCTCTCTCTCGGCAGTCTGCTCGGCGGACTCGTGGACTTCTCCGGCAACCTGAATTTCAGGGCGTACACGGTAGAAGACAGCGTAATGCTCGTATGGAACAAGTACGGCGCGGCAAGCAGCGTATATTATAAGGTATACAGCGGTACCGATGCGAACGGCACTCTGCTGTTCGATACGGGCGCGGCAGACGCTTCCGGCTTCACCTTTGACGAAGCTACCGGCGTATACACCGCGCAGGTTACGGCAGCCGAATCCTACTTCATACAGGTATACACCAAACTCAATGCGGCAAGCGGACAGAGCGCAACCACCGAACAGGTATTGTTCGACGCTTCCGCCAAGTCTGATGAATACAAGCCTGCGGCGGCAACTGCGAACTATCAGACGATAGATTCCGTGACGTTCACCTGGCAGGCGGCAAATCCGTTCGGCGCGGCTGAAACTTATCAGCTGGCAGACGCAAACGGAGCGGTCGTATCCGACCTTGCGGGAGCGGTTTACGACGCCTCCACCTTCACCTATACCGTAAGCGGAATAAATCTTACCGACAAGACCGGACCTTTCACCATCCGCGTGAACGGTGCGGACACCTACACGAATATAGTACCCGTACAGGGCAAAGTGAGTATTTCGGCCATTGAAGTTTCGCTGAATGAAGCAGCCTTCACCGCCACCTGGCAGTCCGTGGACGGCGCGGACCACTACGTCGTCACTTTTGCCGACGCTACGGGAACGCTCTGGCAGTCCACCGTTGCCGCAAACGGCAAGAGATACTCCAATATCATGTGGGGCGGAGCATACAGCAACTACACCGTGACTGTGGAAGCGTACGACGCGGCGGGAGAACTGATCGCAAGCGGTTCGACGTCGTCCTCTGCTTCCGGCAGCGTTATGGACGCGGTCACCACGCTGCTGTCCGCGCTTTCGATAAAGGGTAACCTCATTTATCTGAACGCTACGCGCGACATCATTGCGGAACTTATCTCCACGCTTACCGGCGGCGGAACAATTACGCTTGTCGACGCAAGCATAACCGACCTCGACATATTCAACGGTAGTGCGAACCTGACTATCGGCATTTACGAAGACGCTTCCGTCGACGACGGCAAGGGTTACAACATCAAAGGCTCCATAGCTCTGAAGGCTACGGAAAGCGCGCCCGAGGTTGATGACGGCGATTACAAGGAACTTTCGCTGATGTACGGAGCTAACCTCGTCAAAAGCATTACTTCCGTTCTCTCCGACGGACTTTCCGTTGAGGCGGAACTGAATATTGACCTCGAGCGCGGCGCCTACAACGTATCCGAGATAATCGGACCTTTCTTGCCCGACGACATTGCGGAATACCTCGGCGACGAACTTACCTGGACCGTCGGAACGGAAGGCAAGTCCGTTATAAAGGCGAACCTGGGCGTTTATGCGGCTTTGGACGAAGAAAACATCAATAACAGCGGCTTTATGGTGCAGATATCCTTCCCCGAAGGCGTATCCCTTAGCGGAAAGACCGACGGAACGGTTGTCGACGGAAACGGCTTTATAATCAAGAAGGGCGCGGCAATAACCATAGCCGTAAGTAAGAATACGCTGGTTGTCGACCTGAGCGCAATCACCATACTCGGAATCACGCTCCCCGTATATAAGGTAGAAAAATTCAATATGGGCGAGTTTGTGGAAGGCTACCTCGTACAGCTCGAACGCACCGTTGCCAACCTGTTCAACGGCGGCAACGGAATGCTCTATCTGCCCGACAGCAGCAGAGTGACTGTGGATGCGGACATCGTTGACTTCGACATAGTGTTTGAATATACGAATACAAAGTCGTTCGAAGTCGTCTACGGTACGGAAGGCGTTGAAAAGGTCGTTGACGGCGTACAGCATAGCTATAACTCCGAAACGGGCGCGCATACCGTAAGCGGCAGCTACGCCGCGGCTGCGCAGGCGGGTGACTATATCGCAATTTATGCCAAGGATACCGCCGGCAACAGATATGACTGCCTGAAACTTACCGCACGCGAAGAAGGCGGCTCCATAGTGTTCTCCGCCGAAACTTCCGCGGCAGAGCAGGCGGCGCTGGCGACCACCGATTTGAATTATGACAACTATTTGACGATAGACAGCTCTAAGCTGCAGCTCGTCATCACTTCGCAGACCATATTCAGTCTGCTTTCGCTGGTGGCGGACATCCCCGCGAACATTTCTTCCATGGACTTTGACGTGACCGTAGGTTTGGGAGAACAGACCGTCGGCGCGGATAAATCGCTGTGGGTAACCGCCGACGGTACTCTCGGCGGCAAGGCGGTATCCGTCTCCCTCGACGCGGGTATAGGCATAGGCGGAACGGTATTCAACGGTGAAAGAGAAGTAAGCATTGCCCAGTACATTGCCGAACAGTACGGCAAGGTACAGACGGCGGAAGGCAATACTTATCCCACCAGACTGGTCGCGGGCATACTCGACGAAGTACTTACTTCTACTGTCACACTCAGCCTGACCGCGGACGCCGCAGAGAAGCAGGGCTTCGACCTGCTGGGCGTTGCCAAGCAGATGGTCGGCGGCATAGTCAACCTGGGCGATACCGCGCTTGAACTCGTTGCCCAGCAAAACGACGAACCCGTCAGCATCGACCTCGTGCTCGCGCTCGACGGAGCCATGACGAAGGATAACGTAAAGCTGAACATGATCAGCCTCAAGCTGAATTATGTGACTGTCGACAAGACTACCACGCTGATAGGCATATATGTGTGCGACGGCAATCTGTGGCTTGACCTTTCCGACATAGGCATGGGCGCCGTCAAGGTGGAAGCTACCGAAGTTATAAAGAAACTTACCGGTTACCTCGGCTCTCTCGTGGGCGGCTTTGATATCGACCTTGCCACGATTCTTGACAGAATCGCCGAAGGCGGTACCTATCCTTACGGCAACGCGGCAACCCAGTCGCTTGCGGACGGAGACACCTCCGGAGACGCAACTTCCGGCGGAGATACTTCCGGCGCGCTTCCTGCGGAAACCGCAAACGTCATCAAGGCGCTCATCACCCTGGTAAGCGTGGAAAATGCCAATATCAAGCTGGAAATCACTAAGGATATTATCAATGAACTGCTTTCGCTTGTGGATACCGTGTCCATGAGTCTTAATGCGAGCGCGAGCGGCTACCTCGACATATTCGCAGGCAAGGCGGAGATAGTGACAACTCTGTTCGACTCTTCCGCTGGTACTGCGGATGACGGCACCGGTATGCTTAAGCTCACACTTGCGCTGGGCATTACGGAAACGGCAGCCGACGCGGCGGACGACCTCAGAACACATATCGGAACTCTGTCGGATTCGGGCGTGGAAATAAGCCTTGACAATATGAACGAAAGCGTGGCAAACCTGCTCAACTCTTTGAGCGCGAAGCTCAATCTGAAAGTTACCACTGCGGATACGACTGCCACGACCGACATCTGGGAGCTGCTCGGACCCATTCTCGACAGCGTGCTTGTTCTTGACAACCAGAACGTAATCAACGCGCTCAAAGCCATAAAGAACAACGGCGTTGACTGGACGATAGATCCTACGTCCATCGACCTCGATCTTGCGCTGGCTTCCGACATCAAGCTGACGGAAAGCCGCGAAATAGATATCGAAAACAGCACCATCGTTGTGGGTATTATCGCTAATAATCCTCTCGTACTCGGCACGGCAAGCGACACCAACAAGGCTTTGCTTGACAAAGACGAGGGCATTTACATTACGATTTACGGCGGCAGCCTGTACATTGACTTGTCACAGCTGAACCTGCTCGACATCGAACTGCCCGTACTCAAAGTAGGCACTTTCGAAGTTATGAAGTACATAGAGGAAGTTGCCGGAATTATCGGGTCGGGTATAGAAGATATGCTGGAAGGACTGGACAACGCGACCCAGACTCAGCAGCTTGCGGCGGTAATGGCGCTTGCAAACGGACAGCAGACGAAAGACGCTTCGCTCGAACTCGGCAGCGACCTTACGCTGAGCGTGGCGCTTTCCGCCATCACAAAGATATTGAAGGATACTTCGATAATCGACCTCACCGAGCTCAAATTGCCTTGGGAGATAGTTCTCACCACCGCAACTAATGGCGAAGGACAGTTACAGCTGCAGCTGAACAACACTCCTTCGGGCGTGAATCTGGAAGCGGCTCTCACCCTGTCCGCGGCATTCGATAAACTTGATCCGGCGGACGATACCGACGCGCGCAACAAACTGCTCGCGTACGTCAAAGGAAACGAAGGCGAAGGCAACGTGGCGGAACGCTATGCGGATAAGTCGGGCGACCTTATAGGCGAAGTTATCAACAGCGTGCTTTCCAGCCGTCTGACTCTGGAACTCGGCGCGGACAGCGACGGCAATACCTTCGACCTCAAATACGCGCTCAACGGTCTGCTCGGTCTGCTCGGTATGGATAAGATTGATACCGACCTTGCGTTCAATCTCGATACTTCCGCCGATATGAAGTACAGGCTCAATCTCATACTTGACGGACAGAGCGACGATTTGTCCGCAATCGACGCCTATATCGGCGTAGAAATGGCTTCCGGCAACCCGGTAGGCGATAGCGATTGGGAAACCGCAATCGGCATTTACCTCAGCGAAGGCGAAATTTACGTCGACCTCAGCGCTATCAGAAAGGGCGCATTGGGCGGCGGTGTGCTGAAAGTCGCCAATTCCGCCATTATGGAGCTGTTCGAAACGGAGATTAACAAGCTGCTTTCGAATATCAATCTCGACCTGAACGAACTGCTCACGCTGAACTACAAGCCCATCAATCCTCCCGTTGAGGAAGTGAGCACCGCTCCTTCGCTCACCGTGAACGAGATGCCCGTGGGCACTTTGGTAAGCTATCTCATTCAGATGGTAAGCCTTAAAAACCTGGGCGTGGCGCTTGACGCGCACACTACGCTGCTCAAAGACTTCACGAGCGCACTGTTCGGCTACGAAATAGACTTCGTGGAAGCGGAGGGCAACCTGCTGCTTGTGGACGGCAAGCTCGACCTCAGCGTGAAGATAGCTTCGGGCGCGTTTGCCGACGATACCGTAACCGAAGAACCCGATAACGTCTATACTCTCGGCGCGGTGCTCGATATAAGCCGCGGCACGGATATAAGCGACAAAATTACCGCAGTCAAGGAAAAGCCTACGACCGAAATAGACCTTTCCAACGGCGCGTCGCTTGCCGACAGCATTATGAATCTGCTCGGCAATGTCTCGCTCGATTTGAACGTTGATCTGTCGCTGCCCGGCGGTGTGTTCGGTATAGGCGACCTGCTCAACAACTTCGGTCTTGTAGACGGCGGACTTACCGACGCAAACGGTCTCGACCTCATATTCGAGCCGCTTTATAAGGACGACAGCGCCGACGCGCAGGGCGGCATGCAGCTCGGACTTACGCTTTCGCTCCGCCTGTCCCTTGACGCGCAGACGCCCGAAAATTCGTTGGGCGCGATCAAGCTCACCTTTAACAAGGATATGATAATGGGCACGACGCAGGATGAAGACGGCACGATACAGAATAAGGTGCTGTTCAGGAAAGGCACCGACTTCCTGAATCTGATAATCGACGGCAACGACCTGTACGTCGACTTGTCCGACCTCGACCTGCTCGGCATAACGATGCCCAAGTACCATACTTCCAAATTCGATATTACCGGTTTTGTGGATTACGTGCTCGGAAAGGCGCTCGACAATACCGAAAGCGTCATTTACGGCGGCCACGGGGAGTCTTCTTCCGATGAAGGCGGCGAAGGCGGCGAGGGCGACGTAACCACCGCAAACCTTGCGGAAACGGACGACGTAAGCGGCAAATGGACGGGTCTTTCCGCAAACGAGGCGATGTTCATCGGCGTAACGCAGAACGACATCGTCGCCATGGTATCCTTCACCGCGGTTGAAGCGTTCCTCAACCTGTTCGGCATGAACGCCGACCTGGGCAATTACGACGCGACAATCGACCTTACCATCAGCCGCGACGATAATAATCCCGACTGGATGAAGCTGCACTTTGTCGGACAGCTCGACGACGATATGTATTATGAAGGCGCCGTAACGGAAGGCACGGTAAGCATATCCAACGTGGCTATCGGCGGCAAACCCGACTGGACGGAGAAAGTTCGTGCGGAAGCGGAGGAAATCGCGCAGGGCGCTGCGGATGCGGGTCATATGCTCATTGAAGGTATTATCGACCAGGTGCTCAACCTCAGCGCGTCCCTCAAACTTGAACTTGCGAAAGGTTCCGAAACCTATATCAGCCTTGCAAGCATACTCGGATACATCTTCGACCAGACGGGCATAGAAGTCGACCTGAGCGAAATTCTGCTCGACCTTGAAGGTCTGAGCGTACAGCTCGACGTAAATCTGGACGTTGATCCCGACAGCCGTGAAGATTCCGCCGCAACCATAGAGATAAAGGATACGGCAGACGGCGGCGAAATCAAGCTGATAGGCATTTATCTGAAGGGCTACGAACTGGTCATCGACCTCAGCGGTATCTCGCTGGGCAGATTCGCGGTTACCCGGTCGGCTATACCCGATCTGGTATACGACATAGTGTACGACCTTATCGCCCAGATAAGGGATATAGATATCGACCTCGACACGATAGTCGAGCAGCTTTACAACCTCGTTGACGAAGCGTTCTCGCCTTCCACGGGCGAAGGCGACGTCACGGGACAGAACCTTGCGGTTCCCGACATCAACGTAACGCCCGGAGTTCCGCTCAGCGGCAACGGCTTTACGCAGATTGACGGACAGTACGTAACCGTAACCGATAACGGCGACGGCACCACCACGTTTACCTGGTCGCGCTATCCCGCAGCTTCCTATTACATGATACAGCTGTACAACGGTTACGATAACAGCAAAGCCAACCTGATTGACAAGGCGCTTGCGGACAGCGAAGACGCGGATGATCTCGCTTCGGACGAAGGGCTGTTCGTGGTAGCCGCGGGCACGACTTCGATAACCGTCAAGACAGAAGTGCTGAACAACGTCGGCTGGCTTGCGGACGCAACCTCCAAGTATAACGGCGCGGAATTCCCGTCCTACTACGTATTCGTGGTAAGGGCAGGCAGCATGTTCGACGCCGATCAGTCGTCCTTCACTCCCATTACTCTGGGCGGACAGGACGTGTATGCAAGCACCTCCAACAACACCCTGCTCAAAACCATACTGGGCATGGTCAAGATCCGTAACGGCGCGATAGAAGTCGACGCACGCGCGGTAATGGTCGACAAGCTGCTGCGCGGCGTGCTCGGCGTGTCCTTCGACTGGGCAAGCGCGAACGTGGGCATAGACATAGTCGACGGCTCCGCGGGAATAAGCATCGACCTCTCCGACGGCGACCCCGAACAGTACGTCGCCACCGAAGAAACAGCTTTGCCCGATTACGACGAGGCGGCGGGTACGTTGACTTATACCTGGACGCTTACCGCCGAACAGGCTGAAAACGTGAAAAACTACCGCTTCCAGCTGCGCGAGAAGGCGGGCGATACCGCAACGTACGGAAAACTGATCGAACTCAACAGTAGCGACGGAAATGTGCAGGGCGCAACGTGGACGCTGCCTTCCGACGGCAATAATACCCTGGTGCTCGTGCTCACCGTGTCCGAGTTTGCTTGGCTGAGCGAGGCGCACCGCGGCAATGCGGAGGGCGTGACCACGACCAACCTCGAAATGGCTGAGGATGGCTTGCTGCCTCTCAGGCTCACCGCGGAATACGACGTGAACACCGTAAGTCTTACCGGCGAAATGAAGCTGGGCGCAAACGGTGAAGAAGGCGCCGCGCAGGCGCTTACCGGCGGCAGCAATCCCGTCTACGCCGTTGACGGCGAAGGCGTTTACACGCTTGCCGAAGACGTGCAGATAATTGATCTGTATAACAATGCAAGCCTGCTGACTTCCGTAAAGAAACTGCTCGACGGATTCAAGCTGGAAGCCGAGCTTGCCATCTATGTGGCTGAAGGCAGATACGACATGGGCGCGCTTATCGCGAATATTCTCACTACCGCGGGCGTCGGAGTAGAAGGACTTGACGAAGTGACTTCGCTGTTCTGGGAAATCACGTCGCCGTTCATGCTCAATCTCAGACTGCAGCTGCTCATTGAGTACGGTAAGTCCGACGAAGATATGCGCATAGCGCTCACCATAGACACGGACGGTCTTTACATCAACGAAGACAACATAATCAACCCCGGCACACTGCTCGGACTTTACTACACGAACGGAAAAGCGCTGCTTGATCTGACCAACTTCAAGCTGGCGGGCATCACGCTTCCCGCATACACGATCGACGTGAAGCTTTACGACCTGGTGAATAACGCGATAGAAGATATCATCAACGGTCTTGACATCAGCTCGGTAAGCGGAGAAGGCGCACAGCAGGGCGGCGATGAAACCACCGGCGGCGAAACCTCCGGAGACGTGGCGGAAGCAAATCTTGCGCCCCGTGCCGTCGACGAAATCACCGCTCAGAATGCGATAGTGCTCGGCGTAAGCAGTGAAGAAATAGCGCTCAGGGCAAGTTTCAGCGCGGTTGCGACTCTGCTCAGCACCGCTCTTTCGGGCAACGAAACCGTCGCTACCATTGCGGGAGTGCTCGAAGGTCTCGATCTGTCGCTCGGCGCAAGCATGAAGAGGGACCAGGATCTTACCCTCACGCTTTCGGGTATGCTCAACTGGGCTCCTCTGACAGGTGAAGGCGAATTTACCAAACAGACGGCGGAATCTTCTTCCGTGACGTTTGAACAGGGCAGGTCCACGTCCGGTTCCGGCAGCACCACGCTGGTCTACTCGTTCGCACCCGTCGCGGGCGCGTCGGAGTACACAGCCGTGCTTAAGAGCAGGGACGGAAGTCTGACGGTAGACGGCACCGTGAAAAACGGCTATGCTTCCTTTACCCATGCAGACCTGACCATAAATAACGCAAGCAGCGATCTTTACATCGTAACCGTTACGGGCGTAATAGATTCGCCCGTGAATATGCAGCTTTCGCTGGGCACGGCGGAATTGCTCGGCGCCGACCAGGAAGCCATTAAGGGCGAACTTGAAGGAATGCTCGGCGCGGACGGCAGCGTGAACTTTGAAGAAAGGGTGAACGAATACGGCGATCTGCTCCTTACCGGACTTATCGACACCCTGCTCAACACGCGCATTTCGCTGGCGATAGACCTGTCGCTGATAGAAAAACAACTGGAAGAAGAACTTGCAGTAGGCGGTACAATCAGCCTTTCCGACATTGTGCTGGCGATAGCGGGCGACATACTCGTGTCCGCGGGTCTCACGCTTGACGATCTCCTCGGTTCCGTGGACGTAGTGTTCGATATGGACGTTACGACCATTATCCTGGATATCGCCATGAATATGGACCTCGACAATCCCGAAAAAACCGACCTTGTCGTGCAGCTCAAATCGGATATCGGCGGAGTGCAGGACGTTCTGCTCGGTCTGTACGTGTACGACAATCTGCTTACGGTAGACCTGCGCGCGCTCGGACTCAGGGCGTACACCCTGCGCAACTTCGACTACATCGTCAACTTGCAGACGATGCTGCGCGAACTGCTCTTCGGCTCCGAGGCAACGGGCGACACCGGTCTGCTCGGACAATACGACATAGATCTGAGCGAAACCATCGACGGTCTGCTCAATCCCGCGACCGACGAGCCCGTACAGGGCGGCGAGGGCGATCCCGGAATGAGCGACCAGCCTTCGGCAGGCGATCCCGTTACGGAAACTCCCGAAGAGATTCCTACCTTCTCCGTGACAGCAAGGAATGACGCCTACGCACAGACCACTTTGAGCTGGCCCGCCGTGGAAGGCGCGCACCACTACGAAGCGATCGCGACCAGCTTTGACGGGAAAGTTATATTCCACGAACAGAACCTTTCGGCGACGTCTTACACCTACCCTATGCAAGCGGGACTGTACGACGTGACCATAGAGGCGCACAGCGCCGACCACACCGTGCTTGCCACCGGCAGCAGACAGATGAACGGCGCAATCGCGTCCATACTGAGCGCGGTCAGCCTGCAGAACACCATTGTACAGCTGGAAGTCACGCCTCAGATAATCAACAATCTGCTTGCGGCAATCGCGCCCGACGTCAGCATTAACGCCGAACCCATCAACGTAAATGCGTCGGTAGACATCTTCAACGGCGACGCGAACGCAAGCGTGGACGTCAACCTCAAGTACGAACAGCCCGTAGGCGACACGACCTTCAGGCTGGGAGCGGAACTGAGCATAAAGACCGCGGAAGAACTGTACGACGGCACCGAATATTCGACGATAGCGCAGATTCTGGCGGAACTCGGCACCGACGTGGATGAAATCGACTTCGGCAGCAACGCTACCGACGACGCCGGCGTGGACGCGGCGCGTATAACCTACGCTATACTCGACGCGCTGAACACTACCGGTATATCCGCAAATCTGAACATTTCCTTCAACAAGGGTACTTACGATATCGGCGCGATGCTGTCCGGTATGGGCATTGAAGCGCTTGACGGAGTATCCCTGCTGTGGACGTTCGACGAAGCCCAGGACATCGCGCTCAAACTTGAATTAGGTATGTTCGTCGATACCCAGGGTCTTACCGGTACCGAATCGCTCGGCACCTGGTTCCTGCTCGACATAACCGCGCAAAGCGAAATCAGGCTGGGCAACGTAGTTGTCAACAACAGCGATATGGGCGCGCCTTACGTCATTGCGGAAGGTACCAAGATAATCAGCATCTACGGCAAGGAAGAGAGCGGCGACAGCGCCGGCACGGTATACGTCGACCTGTCCAACCTCACTCTGCTGGGACTTGAACTGCCGGTAATCTCCGCGCAGTACAAGTTTACCGATCTGCTGATAAACGAATTCTACAACATAATCTGCTCGATAATGGATCTGAACTCCTATCTGGAAGCCACTTACACGGTGACGACCGACGAGGGCGGCGTGCCGACCAAGCTCACCTTCGGATGGGATGAAGTAACCCTGGGCGACAGCGCCGTTTCGCCGGAAGTGTTCTACGACGTGACCGTCGTGGGCAGAATGGCTAACGGTATGACTTCGACCATATACACCCAGACCATTCAGACGGAAAGCGTATCCTTCGACTACGGTGATATAGAGATGTTCGAAGGCTTCGACGTGACCGTGGTGTCCTACTTCGACTTCAACGGCGAACGCCGCGTGCTGGGCGAGTACACTACCAATATCACGCTCAACAGCTCCAACGCCATAGAGGAAGCGTCTTATGTGACGCCTGACGACGTGTACGCCGAAAATACCGAACTTGCAAGGGTGGAAGGCGTAACCTGGACCTGGACGGAAGCGGGCGTGGCGCGCGTCACCTGGCAGCCTTACGAGGGCGCTACGGCATACCTCGTATCCTTCAGAAGGGCTTCCGACGGCGGAGTGCTCACCCAGACCTGCGACTTTGCGGTTGACGGAGCGGTTACAAGCTACACGACGCCCGACGGCACGAGCGGAAGCAAGCTGTTCTCAACGGCGAAAGGCGAGTTTGACGCAACTCATCCTATGATGGGCGCGGGCTTTGAATACGGCTACATCGCGGAAGTTTACGCTTACACCGACGAAGAACTGGCAGAGGAAGACACTCTTACCACCGATATACTTAAGGGATATTCGCCCGCGGCAGTCGGTGCGGCAAACAGCTTTGCCGATATGAATATGTGGTTCGCACCGCTGGCTAGCCAGTACGGCGGCGCAACTTCCAGCTTCTACGTCGGCTGGAGCTCCGTTGAAGGCGCGGCAAATTACTCCGTACTGCCTTACAGAATACTGAACGAGGTGGAAGGCGGCACTATGACCACCAGCTATCCCGTTGTCGGTCTTACCTCGCAGGGCGGAACCGGCCTCACCGCGACGGAACTCATGCTCGATTCCTCGCAATTGAGCTTCAGCTACTACAACAGCACGTATACGCGCGAGTACTATGTGGAAACGGTGGCTTACGACGAATTCGGCAATATGATAGCCCGCGGACAGATGAACGCCGCAATGGGCAAGATAACCGATGACGAAAAGACTCTGCTGCCCGTATCCACGATAGCGCTCGTACTCGACTCCGAACGCTTCGGACTGGAAGTACAGCTCAACGCGGTACTCGCCATTCTGGAAGGCGTGGGCGTTGAACTGCCCATCGACCTGCGCGGCTTCGACGTGGCGGCGGCGCTCGGACTTGATACCACGATAGGTATTGCAGGCGGCAATAACGTAATTCAGATAGCCACGGACGAAAACGGCGACGAGGACGTTGACGGCTTTAAGCTGAACAACCTTGCAGACGGTTCTTACACGCTCAAAATGACGTACACCAACAGCGGCGGCGTGAAGACGCAGAGCAACATGAGCTTTACCGTGTCCGGCGGCAATTATCAGATTACAAGCGGCGATTACTCGATTGTGGACGGCTTTGTGAACTACGGTATGCGCCGCAACGGCACTTATGAAATAGTGCTGGGCGGCACGGCAAACGCGTCGGCTGTATTCACGGTATCCCGCACCATCAACATGGGCATCACGGGCGATATAACCCTGCCCGTAAGCGGCGCGGAGAATGTGAACGATAACTTCTCGCTGACCGTGACGGACGGCACGGGCGGCGCCAACAACACCGTGGGCGTGACCAACGACGGCAAAACGCTCTTCTGGCAGCCCGTTGCAGGCGCGTCGACATACACCGTGAACGTGGTCAAGACGGTAGACGGAGAACAGGTTGCAAACGAAACGTTTGAAGGACTCAACTCCTTCGTACAGAAGATAGACTTTACCGAAGCGGGCGTATACACCGTAACCGTGACCGCGCTTGACGCGGTAGGCGGAACGGTCGGTACTCCCCAGAAGGCTATAGTCACCGTGAAGGGCGATTCCGGTCTGAATATCTCCATAAGCATTCCTTACGACGGACTGTCGATAGGTGCGGCAACGGGACAGGAGAAACTTTCCGCGGAAATCAACAACAGAATAGATACCGTCGGTAACGACAACTATCAGACCGTGCTCGATCTGCTGCAGGCTTATCTGTCCGACTTCAACATAAGCCTCAGCCTGGGCATCGAATCGTTCACGACGGAAATCAATCTGCAGACGATAATCAACAGCCTGCTCTCGGCGCTGGGCGTTACTACCGAAATAGGCGCGCCTATCTACATCAATACCGATGATATAAGCGCAATGGGCGTCGCGCTGAACGTAGGCTGGCACATCGACTGGGACACTCCTACCGCAAGCTATGCCATGGTGGAACTCAAATACACCGGCATGAACGCTGACGATACGATCACCAATACCATGCTGGGCGTTTACCTGGAGAATAACACGGTATGTGCCGACCTTACGGGTGTGGGTCTTATCGGAATCAAACTTTCGTCCGAAGGTCTGTATTCCTTCCTTACCAACACCATCACGGACGCAATCAACGGTCTGTTCGACGGTCTGGATATGGGTGAAGGACTCGACCTGTCCACCGCGCTTCAGATGCTGCTCGGTGAATATCCCGTCATCAACCTGGCGCAGATAACGGCAGGCAACACGAATGCGGTTCAGACCGTGGCTCTTGCAGATGAAACTGCGACCGCGGACAGCGCCGACACCAAGGACGCGGGAAGCAGCACCGGCGGTCTGTCCACCGAAGACTTGATAACCGGACTTCTGAATGCGGTATCGCTCAACAGCACGAACGTGTTCCTTTCGGCGACCACCGCGATTCTGGACGAGATTACTTCCAACCTGCTGGGTATCACGCTCGGTATAGACGTAGACCTTGGACTGCAAATACCTCTGCTCAAGGGCAGCATAGTGGCAGACCTGAGGCTGGATAACATCACCTTCCAGGGCATGCTTACCATCAAAGCCATGGAAGGACCCGATATGCCCAATCTTGACAGCATGAATTTTGCGGTCATCGACGCGAACGACTCCGGCGCGGCGGCGGTTATGGCTCTGCTGTCCAACCTGCCGCTCAACCTGACGATTGAGCTTGCAAACTCCACCATGGACAGCTCCGCGTACTACAACGTGTCCAATAACAACGACTGGCTGGGTCATGCGACTTATCCCGCAGGTACGCGTATTAACGTAGAGGTTATAAACGGCAGCTCTAAGACGTACGGCAGCAATTACAATCTGCAGACGTCCTTCACGGCCGATCCCGGCGACATAGTCGTCACCGTGGCGTCCACCGATGAAGCTGAACAGAACTCTACCGGTTCCGGACATTTGCAGTACTTTATAGTAGTGCATATCGACATCAGCGCCGGTCAGATAAGCGTCAAGCTGTGCCGCAGGGCAATAGTTCTGCAAGCTACGGCACTGTTGGGTATAGAAGCGGAAATCGACCTCGGCGGCGGCGTTAAGATTTTAGATATTGGTACAGGCGGTATACCCATAAATATACCGGCAATTCCGCTGAATATAAATATTCCTCTCGACCTTGCGGAAACGCTCGGCAGCGTGTTCGACACTCTGCTCAGCACGATAAACGGTCTGAGCGATACGTCTTCCGGCGGAACCTCGACCGGCTCTGGCGGCGGCAACACCTCTTCCGGCACGGGAGAAACGGTCGATCCTTACGACATCGCCGTGTCCGCAACGGACGAGGGTGAAAGCGACGCCGTACAGCAGGGCGAGCAGTATCAGGTGCACTTCAACGGCATCATGAACGAAACGGCATGGAATGAAACCACGCTCGAACCTACGCAGTGGCAGGAAGCATACGACAGATATATAATCACCGTGTCGCGTGTGGACGGCTCCATAGTCGACCGTGCGATACAGGAAGTGTCCGACAGACCTATCGTAGGTTCGTCGACTCCTACCCGTTACACGGTGAAGATGAACGCCAACTATTACGAGTCGTATAACATAAGCATTACGGGCGAGACAGATCCTACCGGATTCAGCGCGGCGCTTGCGGATATCGACATCTGGAAGTTGCTCGGCGGCGGTCTTGTCAGGGGTTACTACGACGAAACAACCGGCGATTTCGTGCCTACCGATACCGAAAGGGAAGATGCTGTCGTCACCACGACGGGCGGTATTTACATGAACCTGAACTCCACGGGTGAAATGAACCTTACCGTCAGGTTCGACCCTTACGAAATGAACAAGGCGGTAGACGCAATCTTCGGTTCTATCTTCGGCGCGAACAGCGCGCTCGATTTGACCACGGTATCTTTGGGCAGCGGTTACTTCGGTATCAACTACCTGATGTATATGTGGTGGGACAGGGCGACGGCTTCTTACGAGAGATTGTCGGGCGAACCGAACGGAAGTCAGGACTCCCACGATACCAGGGCGGAAGTCGACCCGAACTCCACGCTGGATTCGCTCAATGCCAACCTGCGCGGTCTGCTGGCAGACTTGCTGCAACAGATGAACATAGCCGTCGACCAGGCGGGCGTGCTCGTTAGTGCGGCGGCGCTGAGAAATAAGAGCGACACCCTGCAGTGGGCGAGATGGAGCAACAATAACACTCCTTGGGGTCTTACTCCTATTCTGCTGAGCATATTCATGAAGTTCGTGCCTATCTCCATCTGGACTAGCGCCGAACTGAATGTGAACATGTCCAACGGCGTGCTTACCAACATATCCTTTATGGGTCACGACGACGGCAGCGCGGTGCTCAGGTACAACGAGGAAACTGATGCCAACGACGTATACGTCTATTACGCCAAGACGCTGTTCGAAGGCAGCTCCGGCAATGACGGAAGCGGCAACCACGGTCTGGGTTGGTACCTGAACACGAACGACCCGAACAACACCATGGAAAGTAACGTCAATTATAACGTTACCAGGAAGAACGTGGGTTACAACGTGAACGGTGAAACCAAGACGATGACCTACCACAGGGTCAACAGCTCTACGGAAGTAGTATCAAAGGAAGTAAAGGTTTACACTTACGCAATTCCTTACGGCAGCGTTGTTGTGGGTACCGAGTACTACTATGATGATGTTGCGGTTGCGGCAGGTACCGGTAAGGACGGCGGAAATCAGGGCTACGGCGGTTACTCCAACGGCTCCGGCGATACCGTAATATACAAGCAGGAGAACGGCGTTGACGGCTCGCTGTACAAGCGCGGCGGTTATGACGAAAACGGCAACAGACTCTATTCCGACGGGCTGTTGACCACGAGGGTGAATAACAAGAATGACAGCTGGTTTACGCTCAACAGCTACACCCGCATTGAAATTTACAACACGGGCGAATACGTGAACTCCGGTAACGCGGGCTTGGGCAACGTCAACAGCAACGGCATAATCAGCTGGGGTAATCTGCCCAACAGAATAGTGTTCGACCAGTACTCCATGGGCTGGAGCAACGAGGCTGCGCCTTACCTGATGGAAACCTACTTCGGCAACACCTATACCGCAAGGTGGCAGAGAGGCACCAGCTTCGCACGTGCCAACGTGACCTTCACGCTCGACGGTAACGCGATAACGTCAGGAAACCTGGAAAAGAAACTGAGCAATACGGCTCTCGGCGGTTCGTTCACCATAGTTGCAACGGCTAACTTCAGCAACGGCGTGACCGGCACCATGAACATTACGATAGTCAAGAGCGCCATAGATTCCAACACCGGAGATGAGGGACATGCCGCGGGCGACGAATGGCAGGATATCGACGACTGGACGTTGTACTACTACGACGAACTGCCCGAATACATCATCATGACCACCAATAACGGCGAACGTAAGCGTTACAAGGTGGTAAAGGAAGGCTCTGCGGAACAGGCGACGGGTGATTACGACGCGGTTATCCGCAATTATCAGACGGATTCGGCGGGCTTTGCACAGTCTGACGTGCAAACTGTTGAAGTTGAGTTCAGAAACGGCAAACTTGCCTACTTCGATATCAACTATCTGGACAGCACGCTTGTCAATCCTACCGTATCCGTGGATATGAACAACCTGCAGGACGAGTATGACGAGCAGGGTCAGCTGATTGACGTTACTACCAAGATAAGCAACGCAATTCAGGATCTGATGGTGTACTATGCGGACGGCTCCGTTCTCACCAACGGCGCAGGCATCACGTGGGGCGGCGCGGCAACGCTTTCCGGCAGCACGCAGATAACCGGCAGCAGATATATAAACAAAGGCGAACAGTCCATAACGCTTGACGAATGGATCAGCAGATTCAGCAAAAGCGCCGAAAACCTGCAGGGCGATACCTTCTACATCGCCATCAACGTCGATATAGACGCCGGATTGCTTACCGGCGGCGCGACTGCCGACAAGTTCACGCAGGAGCTTACGGTTATCGTGGATATTCCCACCAAGGAACCGCAGTCTATAAGCGTGCACGGCTCGGCGGCGGATACCGTGGTGCTCAACCCTTACGATTACTATATGTACCTCGTGACGGGCAGCGACAGCAACAACCCTCTGCCTTCCGCGGTAGACGTGACGTATGAAAACGGCATATCCGAGCCTGTCAGCGTAATGTGGCGCGATAGAGAGGGCAACTTCATAACCGCGGACGAATTCGTCAGCAACTGGTACACGGTTGCGGACAACACGAGGAAGTTCTATCTTGAAAACGATGAAACGCGCTACTCCTTCCGCTGGGAGAACTACCCGATGAGCGTACAAATCAACTCCGGCGTCATAAGCAGCATGCAGTTCCTCGTTGACGGACAGTGGCGCAACTCCGTGCCTGCGGACGTGACGTCCACTACGGCGCGCGTGACCTTCACAAGCGGTTACGTACTCGAACTGCCCACCGTGATAAGGCCTTCCATGAACGGTTACGGCTATGCTTACATCGGTTACGACGTGGCGACTTACAACGCAACCGGCGCGCTTGTCGAATACGAAGGCTGCAACCTCAAGCAGGCAAAGCGCATCAGAATAGAAGGCTAGGGCGAAATTAAAAGGCAAACCGCATGCGGCGCGGGCCGCGCCGCATGCGCAAACATAAAGGAAAGGTATTTGGAGGAATAAATTATGGTTAAGAGCAGAAAATACGCGATAGTAACGGCGGCGCTTGCGCTGATACTTGTTGCGGCTGTTGTGCTCACGGTGGTGCTTGTCGGCAACGGGTCTTTCTATACTCCCGAACAGGACGGCATTGCTTCGAATGCTGCCGTTACCGTCGGCAGTAATGTAGGAACCGTCGATTCGGACTATACGTACAACACGCTTGTCGCCCACTCGCAGAAGAAAAACAGCAAATGGGACGAATCCGACTTGCAGGACCTCAGGGATGGCAGCGGCAATTCGGGCACCGACGGCGTTGCGGAGACGTACGTGACCACGCTTGATACGGACTTTTTCCTGATAACACAGGAAGGTTGGACAAGTGTGGATAACGGCGAAGTTCCCGGAGGGGGCAGCGGATATTACGAACTGCAGTATAACGGCGTGTGGTACCGTTTCTTGAACGGTAACGCAAGCAGTACCATAAATACCTCCCTCTATCAGTCGTACAGTGACTTTATGGGTAACACTGCTTTCTATAGGTCTTCCTCCGCCTATGGTCTGATGGTTACCGATATCAGCTATAATCCTAACAGTTTTGCCACCAACCAGTATTTCGACGCTACTCTGGACGGCAACGGCAAGACGTTAAGTGCAACCGAGCTCCTCAGTCTTACCACTACTTCCTATACCTTGGCTATGTCCTACCAGGACCTCGGTTATAATATATCCAAGGACGGCGGTGGAACACAGCGTATGAGCGGCACGGTTTTCACCGGCATGGTTTTCGGCTCTCTCAGAAACGGTACCTTCAAGAACTTCCAATGGACCGACGCTAATATTAAAGGCAGCGGTACGCACGTATCCAAGCATACGCCCACAATGCAGGGCACGGCGTTCGGCGGACTGGTCGGTTACGCCGGAAGCGATACCATCGGAGGCAACGCGACCTCTTACGTGAACAATATATCGCTCGTATTCAACCGCAATGTGCAGCATATCTCCGATTCCAAGAGTTACAGTCAATGGAATCACTCGAGGGCGGCTACGTATACGGGCGGTCTGATAGGTATAAATTACAGCGCCAATATAGAACTTGTCAGAGTAAGACTTAACAGCGGTATAGTTATAGAACAGCAAACCTATAACGTAAGAATCCCTACCAGCTGGGATGACCCCGATAACGCATTCGGCTGTTTCGGCGGTATAGTCGGCATTCAGATGCGCAACCGCACTTTCAGCAAGGTCATCATAAGCGGCGCGAGCGCAACTTCCGCTTTGTACGGCCACCACTGTTCAACGGATCACGGGTCAATAATTTTGCAAGACTTTAATACAACTGAAGAGAGAATGGGCTGCGTAATAGGCGCCATGGGTAAAGGGTGCACTATCACGTTAAACGGCGTCATTCTAGATATGAACTACAGCGAATGTTACGCCTGGCTGGATAAAGAAAAGAACTTATACCGCGGTATGATGGTCGGCGAAGCGCTCGGTGGTGCGTCAGCTATCACTTACAAAGATATTTACATCACCGATATGGTATTTGCCGGTTCCTTTGAAGGAAATAAACCCGGACCGGCAGACGTGGGCGGCGGAAATTTCCGTCCGATCACTACCCATTATAACGGTGCGTATACCGCGCAATATTGGTTCTACGGTGACAGCGCCAACGTAAGGGCGTTCGCGTATCTTGACGATGACGTCGTAAAGGACGTGAGCTTTTCCGACGACGCAGACAAGATGCTTCAGATTACCGCGCCGAACAAAAACACGGGTGTAATGTGGAATGTCACTTACACTTACACTGCAAGCGACGGTAGTGTAGTAACCACGCTTGACGAGGACGTATTTACACAGAACAGCCGTGAAAACGTGCAGGTAAGCGCCTGGACCACAGAGAAATACAAAGATACGTCGAAATTTGTAAGGATGACCATAGAATATGCCTCGTCTTACACTTTTGACGTGACAAACGGTCCCAACGGCGATAATACCGGCAATAAATATTACGACGGAAAGCAAGTCAATTTCCCCGCGCTCAGCCTTAATATTCCCGATTCCGATTATATCATGAGTACCGGTACGCAATATACCGGTAACGGATATATCACCATAACGGAAAACGGCAAAGGCGGATACAAGCTTAACTTTAATAACGGCTCAGGCGCGGTAGGGGAAGGCATAAGCTATCTGTTCAACGCCTCAGGCACGCAGTACGACAATGATTTCGGCAATATTATCGCCGCCGTATTGCAGCTTGAAGCCATGCAAAACGAAGAGTACGGCATTATAGGTATGGACAGCTGGAACACGCAGACCAACGTGAACACTTACCGCTGGTCGTCGCTCGGAATGTTCGCCATGCAGGACTCCAGCGGCAACAGATACGTGTTTGCGCCCTCGGCTTCGCCTACTTTGACGACGATGCAGATTACACAGCGTCCCATATACGTGTCCGTAAACAATGATAACAAGAACGTCCCTTACATAGGTAATTCCTACAACGTGGCAAGCGGAACGTCGGCACAGGCAGGCAACGTGTTCTTCTCCTTCGGGACGACTGCAGACGACGGCGAGGATGCGATTATCAGCGGCGACGAAGTGTTGTTGCAGAATATCACTTTGACAAGGGATAACAGCGCAGTTTCGGTTGCGCAGGACGCCGGTACTTACGCTATAAACGCTACCACGCTTGAAGGCGGCGCCCGTAACAACTATACGCTTGTCGCAGGTCCTTCCGGTGCAAACACCTTTGTAATCGACAAAGCGCAGGTAACACTTACCGTGACCGGCGGCAGCGCGACGTACGGATTTACCAAGCCCGCAAATGCCGCGGAGTTTATGCAAATGGTGAATCTTTCGTTCGCGTCTTCCAATTCTTCGCTTACAGGATTTGCTTCACGCGACAACATCACCGTGAATATGAATATTCAGACCGGTGACACTTCCACGTCCGCGGGACAGTGGCTTATCACTCCCATGCTGGGAGGCGGCAGCGTGTTCGCCTTCAATTTCCCTGCGGGAGAATATACGGTAGAGTATGAAGGGCTTTCCGGCTCGGGTATAAACAACTACGAGATAGTTGACTTTGAAAACAGCACGCCTTTTGTCGTGAATAAAGCCCGGCTTGCAGTAAATCTTCCGTCGATAGATAATTTCGTATACGGCGACTCTCCGGTCGTGGGAACGCCTTCGTATGCAGGTCTTTTGGACGTTGACAGCGTCAGCGACTATACGATATCCTATTTCAGCGGCTCCGATGCCTATTCGGAAGCGAACTTTGTTGCAGGCAGCTATACCGCCAGAGCGGTCGTTACCGCAATTGACGCTCCCGGTTCGGCAGCGGGTATCAATAACTACGATGTGCAGTACAACACTTCCGCTTTCGAGGTGTCCAAGCGCGATACGACCGTGAAATTTGACTTCGACCCGTCTAAAACTTATTCCTATAAGGGTGAAGCATATAACTTTACCGCGCTTGAGCTCGGAAATCCCGCTTTCAGCGACACCGCGGAAGGCGTGACTTTCCAGGCATACAGCGACGTCAACAGGGAAACCGCCGTTGAGGCATTGAACGCCGGTATGTATTACGCCGGTGCGGTTTCGGATACGCTCAGAGCCAACTACAACGTAACCGGCATAACGGATACGAACGGCGACGCGTGGGAAACCTTTACCATCGGCAGGGCGACGGTAACTTTGTCCGGCAGCGAGGTCACGAACGCAACTTACAGCGGCGATCCCATATCGTACGACCCTAGTCTTATCACTATAAATTACGGCGACGTTCCCGGTTTGGCGGATGAAATTGATACCCTCAAAGCGGCTCTTACTTACGCTTATAACGGCTCTTCTTCCGCTCCCGTAAACGCGGGCACTTACAACGTTACCGTCAGCCTGCCTCAGCAGCAGAACTTTAACGCCGCAAGCCTTACCATAAGCGGCGGCCTTGTAATAGGACAGCTGGCAATCACCATTGAGCCCGACGGCGGAGCGACTGTTACCGTTGAATATAACGGTGAGATGATACCCGACCTCACTTACACCGTTACCGCGAACGAAAAACCGATTGAAGAACAGCTCGAAATAACCACCAAATACTATAAGGACAGCGTGGAAGCGGGCAATATAACTTCCGATTTGCGCAACGTCGGTACATATATTATCGTGTATTCCTATGACGGCACTACGGGCAACTATGCAGATGCAACCGCACAGGTTACTTACACGGTAACTCGAAAGAGCCTTACGCTCACGCTCAATAACGCGAACGTCACTTATAATAAGGAAGCGTTCAGCCCCGATTACACCGTAGAAGGTCTTATCACGGGCGACAACGCGGAAATAACCTACACCGTGCAAAAAGACAGCGCGGCGCATGACGGCGACGTTATCAATGCCGGCACGTACGAGTTTACTTTCTCCGCGGGCAACGGCAACTATATAATAAGTGAGGAATCTGCGAAGCAGACGGTAGTCATTGCTCCTTACGACCTCACGGCGCAGGCGTTGAATACCACCGTATTCTTCAACAGCGGCGACAGAACGCCTGGATATTACGAAAACCAGCTCAAAGTGCGCGTGCTCGACGCCGACGGCAAAGACATCACGGATATCTTGTCGGGCAGTATAACCAAAGACCTTATCATAAGCACGAGTGACGATACTTCCGTAACCGAGGTGGACGAGAGAGGCGGCGATTATGCGGTCAAGGTGACCATTGCTTCCCTGCCCGAAGGTTACGACGCAAGCAACTATACGTTGCAGGAAAGCAAATACCCCGTGTTCGTTTACAGAATAGCGCTCGGCGGCAAGCTCACCGGCGGCACGGACGCGGACTTAGTAACTTACGGCACCGAGTTTAATATCAAAGGCGTGCTCACCGCAATGGCGGACGATAAGATCCAGGAACTCACCGTCAATTCCGAAGGCGCGGTTGAAGGTATTGAAGGCTCCGACCTTACGGACGTTACGTCTATCACAATCAGCTCCGCAACCTTTGCGGTGAACGGCGTTACGCTTGCGCTTACGGATAATACAGTAACGATTGATGATATAGGCGCAGATATTAACACCATCTTCAACCTCGGCGTGTTCGACAGCAGGTTTGCAAACGCGGGCACTTATACCGCAACCATAACCATCACGCTTGCCGCGACTTATACGGACAGCGACCAGGACCGCTCCGTGACCATATCCGCGCCGTTCACCTGGACTGTCGACCCTTACGAAATTCAGGTTACGGCAGGGCAGTTGGATAAATATTATACGGAAGCGATCACCACTTCCGACGTGCTCGGAGTTGTGGAAGTTGACGAGCAGTATAAAGGCTATATCACCGCGGTATCTTCCGTAATACACGGTACGTCTTCTACGTTCGTCAACGCGGGCGACTACACCTACGACGTAGTTCTCAATACCGATGCGCCAGGCTACTATAACTACACTCTTACCGATGTTTCCACCGGTCACATCGTGGTTTCGCCTCTCAGACTGGTGGTCACCGTGGGTAATCTTACGGGTGATCGCTCCGTGCAGTACGGCGACGCGATAGCGCCTACGGCTACGGCGCAGCTCTTCAAGGGCGACGAGCCGTATACAAACGAAAGCATTGCTTCGCAGTACTCCTGGACGACTTCGTCTTCCGTGTCCGCGGGCGCTGATGTGGGCAGTTATAACGGCGCACTTACCGCCGCCGTAAAGGCAACGGACAACTTCCATGTCGAAACACCGGTTGCCGGCAATCTGGAAATCACCCAGCGTATGCTCGGCATCACTTTGGACGACGTCACCATGGCGTACAGCACGGGCGAAATTGACGTTACCTACCGCATAACGAGCGGCAGTCTGTACGGCAACGATGAGCAGCCCGTTCTCGTCAACTTTGAGATAACGGCTGACGGCAATGTCGCAGACCTTGACAGACTTGCAGTAGGCGGATACGACCTTAACGTTAACGTGCAGGGCGAGGCGTTTGACAATTCCAACTACGGAATAGAAAGCGTGGCGAATGGTACGCTGACGGTAACTCCTTTCGAGATAACTTCCGTTATCTGGAACGCTCCCGGACAGCTTGTCTATAAGGGCGCGGCGTTTGAAAGCGGCGAACTCTACACCGTTGAAAACTTTGTGAACGGCAACGGCGACGTTGTGACCTTCTCCGTAAGTTACGGCGGAGAGGTGAAGAACGCCGGCAGTTACAGCGCGCGTGTGGCGGTGGCTTCCGTAACCAACGGCGCCGTTCCCGTAGACGCGGGCAACTATTCCGTTGCAAATGTTGCGGCGCAGTCCTTCAGCGTGGCAAAAGCTAACCTTGCCGTTTCAAATATCAGAGGTTTTGCAAATGAAAACGGCGTACTTACCGTATCCGGTACATATAATACGCAGTCCCAGGCTATCGCAACGGACGAAATAAAGTTCAGCTTCGGTGACGGTATCGCTTACGATTCCGCGCTGCACGGAGCAATCACCGTTTCCGTCGGCCATTCCGCTTCCGGTATACCTACCGATCCCGTGAATGCCGGCAGTTACGACGTCACCGTATCAGTAAGCGGCGCGGAGAACTTCAACAATGCGACGATAAGCGGTATAACGCTGGTTATCGACAAATGGATTCTCACTGAAGAAGAAGCCGCAGAAAACTTTGTTATCAGCTTCGACGAGTCGTATGTTTACGACAGTCAGGAACACGGCGCTACTCTGGCATTCCAGGGCGCGCTTGCCAATTTCGCGGCGCCTTACACTTTCACCTACTATTTGCAGGCGTCCGACGGCAGCTTGTCCCAGGCTTCGCCCGTGAATGCCGGCACTTATCTGATATCCCTCACCGTAGGTAACGATAACTACGAATATACAACGGCAGAGGGCAGTAATGAAGGAAGCATTGTAGTTACTCCGACGGATAGAATACAGCTTTCCTTTACCGTACCTACCAGTGAAGGTCTGCCCCAGAATAACGTCTATTATACGGGCAGCCCCATCGTTCCGGAGATGTCTGCGACAATAACCGTTACGGGCAGTGCGGAAAGAGTTACGTCGAGCGACGCGTTTACGTTTACGTTCTACGTGGCTACTACCGCAGATGACCCGAACGCTATCGACCTGTCTACCGTGCCGGGCATGGAAAGCCTTCCTTCCGGA
Organism: Candidatus Alloclostridium intestinigallinarum; assembly: GCA_904382605.1. Lineage (GTDB taxonomy): Bacteria > Bacillota > Clostridia > Christensenellales > UBA3700 > Alloclostridium > Alloclostridium intestinigallinarum. The sequence continues at coordinate 50,886 of CAJFJA010000001.1, forward strand.
ACTTATTATTACAGCGACATGGTAAGTGAGGCGGTAAGGCCGAGCAGTTACTATATCGTGGCTACGTTCAATTCGGACGGAACATATTCCAACTACAAGACCGGCTATCAGCAGCTTTACGTCGTCGGCGGCGTGCCCACGGCAATGGTCATCACTTTCGGCGCAATGAGCGTCAGAGTGGTAAGCGGCCTGACCCGTTCTTACGACGGCACCATAGGCTTCAACGGTCATGACGTTATCTACAGTGATGCCGACGGTCTGTATTGGATCAATACCGATATCGTGCAGTTTACCGGCGTAGATCTTACGGGTATGGATAACCTGAAGGAAGACCTCAAAGTCGGCGACATCACCGTTTCCGTATACTTCCTGTATGAAAGAACCGTACAGGACGGAGCGACGGTGGAAAGAAAGACCAAACTTTACGATTGGAACTGGCAGTTCGATTCGGATGCGGACGAAAGACTTGATCCTAAAAAAACCGTTTACTCCGAAGCGGTTATGGAAGGAGGCGTTCAGATCCAGGGTCCGATGAATGGCATTACGGATTTCGGTTATGCAAACGGTATCCAGACTGCGGAATACGTTGTAGAAGTGTCGATAGATAATACCGACAACGATTACTATTCGTCTGCGGTCGAGATTACGATAGGTGAAGACGGTCAACCGGATGAGCAGCTTGTTCCGCACTCGGCAAGCGGATATGCTTATATCGAACCTGCGGATATTCAGTTCGAGATGTTCTATACCAACGACTTCTATAACGACGCTACCAATATGGTCGCCGAAGCAACGGGAGGTTATCGCGAACTTAACGACTCTGTGGAAGATTCCGTGGAACTGCAGGTGCTCACCGCTGACCAGATAAGGGAAATATCCCATTACTTAATGCGTGGCGTGGCTCTTTCCGTGGAGGAGAACTATGACTGGCTTTCCGGCGTAACGCGCACTAAGTACGCTATGGATGAGGGCGGCGCGCTTTATAATTACGAAGTGCTTGCCGCGCAATATATCAACGTAACTATCAAAAACAGCGCCGGACAGACGGTATATACCTACATTGACGGGGTTCACACCAGTCAGAACGGCGGAGTGACGAATGCCGGCACGTATACTATAAAATTCGAGTTCTCGGGTATATCCGGCAAGTATATGCCGTTCACCTACACGGGTACGTTCGTACAGCAGAAGGCTGAATACCACATTACCGTAACGCAAAAGGAGGGCGCGAACCTCACTACCGAATTCGGCGTGCAATTCGACGTGTCCGACATTGCCAAACAGCTGGAAGTTAAAGTTGAGCTCGGCGACGGCGACTATACCACCGCTACCGGTAAGTATACGGCGTTCGAGAATGCCGTTGCGCAGAGCGGCGGCGATATGTCAACGCTCGACAGCTATATCAAGCTTGTCGGCGCCGACGACGGAGGCGGTATATCCACCGAATACAATACGAATACCTATAAATCCAACGTGGGCAGCTACTTCATCTACTATGTGTACACTTCCGTGGATTCCAACCTGGAAATCGTAATGGAAACGGAAAGCAGTAAGATTGAAGTAACCAAGACCGCGCCTTCGTTCATGGTCAACGCAGAAGGCGAACGCGTGGATGAGAAAGAAGGACTCGACCTCGGTTCGCAGTCTTATACTCCCAACACGTCCTGGAACAATGACATAATCAAGAGCGTGGGTCTGGGCATCGAATATAAGTCGCTTCAAGGCCCTACGGGCGAATATTACACCACGAAAAACGTTACCATCGCGACAATAGAATATTCCGCGGACGGCGACGTATGGACCAACGTGGAAATCATCGGTTCCGTCGGTAAATACCGCGTCACGATAGCCGCGGCGGGAGAAGGGACCGAGAACGCAGAAGCCAACCTTGAAGGCACGCTCGGCGGCGTCTACGTGTTCTTCGAGGTCACCAGGATATCCGCGCAGGCGAACGTGGTCGTAACCGGCTCCGATCTCGTGTGGTCGGAAGAAGCGGGCGCTTATATCGCCACCTTCAACGGCAATACCCATGCAATAGGTTACTCCGTTACCGCGGGCGGCAATGCCGTTTCCGACTCTTCTCTGCAGGGCACGGTGAATATACTCATAGCCTTCACCGAGAACGCCGCGGACGGCGATTACGTGGATATTAACACTTCGCCTATCGTGGGCGCAGGCTCCTATTGGGTAAAGGTGACCGTTACGGGTAGCGAAAACTATGACGTCACGCCTTCCGACGCGGTGAAAATCACCATAAACAAGGCTGATCCCACCATCAGGTTCGAGCAGTCCGAATACAACATGACGTACAGCCTGAAAGGCAATACCATTCCCGCAGGCGACTATTCGTTCGAGCTTGACGGAAGAAATCCCGCTCCCGATATAACTGCGGAAAACAGCTCCGTCTACTATCTGTCCGCTCCGATAAGCGGCAGCGGCGACGTTGCAGATGCGCAGGCGAAGGTTGCGGCTATGGTGAACGCGTTCATCGCTTCCGGTGCAGAGAATATAGTGGAATGGCTTGAACAGAATGCTGAAGAATATCCCGATTATAAGTTCACTTCCGTGGACGGAACTTCCGCCGCCACCGACGTAGGTTATTACTTCCCCGTCGTTATCTTCAACGGCGATGCCAATTACAACCGTTCGGGCGCGCTGGTAGCCAACGTTCCCCATCCGGTAATCACCGTCGCCAAAGCCACGCTTGTTCTGGCTGTAACGATAAACCACGATATGGACGTCGTATACGGCAGTGCACCCGGAGAAGATATCTCCGACCCTTCGGTAATAGGTAAGTATGTATCTATGGATTGGTCGTATACCGATGCCGACGGCGGAGTCGTAACTGTCGGCTCGGGTATATTCGGGCAAATCGTAAGCGGGTTCGAGTACAGACTCATAAACTGCAACCAGTACGACCAAGGCACCGCGGTGGGCACCGTTCCCAACGCATACCTGTTCGTTGTGGACAGCTTTGAAAGCACCAACTTCCGCTACACCTATGACCAGGGCGGATATGTGAACATCCAGGTAACACCCGCAACCGTGGCGTTTGACGTAAGCCAGGCAACCGTGTCGCTTATAAACGACATCGACGATCAGGGAAAGCAGCAGACACTTACGCAGGAAGGCTATACCTTTAACAGAGTGTACAGCGGAACTTCTTTCGGACCTTTGGCGTTCGCATATGCGGGCAATACCGGTCTTGACGGCGATAACAGCAAAGAAACAGACGACGCAGGCTTCGGCAAACATGGCATATTCACCGTATCCGCAAGCGGCGGCTACACTCAGGAAGCCGTGTCCGCGGCAGGTAGCTATACGGGCAGCATTACCATAACCCTCAACAACACCAACTACGTGGTAGAGGGCATGGAAGAAGGCACGCTCACCCTGCCGGTGAACCTCGTTATAGATAAGGCAATCATTCAGATAAGTTTCGACTATCTGACCTATGCCGTCGGCGACAAAACGTATACCGAAACTTCTTCCGCAGGCACGGGAGAGCACCTCGGTTGGTACGAGTATGCAACCATATACACGGGCGCGAACTTCGACTACAATAACCGCGTGTATGTGACCAGCTACCGCTACGACGAGAACGGCGAGCTTGAAGCGTACGGCGCATATAGCGACGGCAAGAGGCTCGGTGAAGTGGGCGGCATTACGGAATCGGACGGCGCAAGCGACAACCTGGCGGCTCCCGGCGAGTATAATATCCACCTGATGCTCGATCAGCTTGCAACCAACTACAAGTTCATCGACTCTGCGGGAAATACGCTCGGGCAGGCGGCGGACGGCTCTCAGGCAGACCTGTCTTCGCTGGATATCAACGTGACCGTCAGCCCGTCTATGTTCGTTGAAACGGGCAACTCGCTTGCCGCAGACGTAAAGCCTCTGTTCGCCTATGCGGACGGAGTATACAGCAGGGAATTCGACGGAACCGACCTTACCGCGGCGTTCCTGAAGACGTTCCTGTCCGTCGTTCCTTACAAGCTGTCCAATACCGCGGGCACGTTGAAAGGCTCGATAGCAAGCCCCGGCACCAAGATAGAGCTTGACAGCGACAGAGATTATGCTTCCGAATTGATAGGCAACAATCTCATAGTCGAACTGCTTTCGGACGGCGCGGCGGTTGACAGCGCAATGTACGTGGGTGATTACACCCTGCGCGTGCGGCTGAACAACAACGCGTACAGCATGGACGATATGCAGTTCACGCTGAAAATCACGCCTGCAAGCGATATAAAAGCGTCCGTATCCGTGAAGGGTCAGACAGCCCGCACGTATAACGGTCTGGATATCGTGCCTAATATCACGCTTACCCTCACCGTAACCGATTACAACGGCAACGGGCATACGATAGGCGTTCCTTCCTACACCGCGAACGTCTACAAGCAGGTTGACGGAACAACGCCCGACGCGCCTACGTTCAGTTACGGCGTGGTGAACGGCGACGTGGATACTGCTGCAATAAACGGACAGTTTACCGACGCCGGCACGTATATCGTAAGGCTTGTTATAAGCAACCCCAACGTAAGCGTGACCGAACTCCGCGGAGAAAAGTATGACCGGACGTACACAATCAATGCACGTCCTCTTACCGACGGCAGCATGCGCAATACTTACGAAAAACTGTTCAGCTACCGCACTACCGTCAACAGCGGCGGTGAAGTGGTACCCGTTGCAGTCAGCGCCGAAGACCTCAAAGTCCTCATCACTTACAACAGGACGACCAATCTCGTACTCGGCGAAGACTTTACCATCGACTTCGGAACAACCGGCGCGGGCAAGTACACCGGAAACTACACCTTCACGATTAACGGTACGGGCAACTTCACCGGTACGATAGAGGGCAGTTACAGCATAGGCGCGTCCGTCGGCATCGTCAGCGCGCCCGACGCCATCACCTACGGCGACGATTCCGTCACCGTGAGGCTGAATATCAACTCGCTCGGCCCTGACGACAGCCTTGCAGGAGACCTGACGCTCAACTTCTTCACGGGCGCTTCGTCCAGAGTGGTTGACGCAAACGACAATACCGTTGCACAGCTCGGCGTTCCTTCCGAAATCGTCATATCGGCAAACGATGTCATCGGAAAAGAATTCCCAGTCGTCTTCACAGGACTCGGAGCCGTCAATGCGGGCGAATACTTCCTCGACCTCGTGTTCAGCTGCACTTATGCCGGCATCACGACCGAAGGCACCATCAGCAGGGAAGTCAGCGGTGAAACGGCAAGCAAAGTGGTGGTTGACGAAGCGGACGTGGCTGCCGCGGCAACGGGCGTTACGGCGACAGTTACAGCCGTGAACAGCACGACCGTCAGCTTCAATATCAGCGGTCTGCCTTCCGCTTACGAATATTCCGTGGACGGCGGCGAAACCTGGATCAAGGCAAACAAGGGCAGCAATACGATAAGCGGGCTGACCGCGGGCACGGCGTTTAACGTCCTGCTCAGAATAAACGACGTCAACTACGCAAGCAGTGAAAACGTGCACGAGTATCCTCTTGCGTCGGCTCTGAGCTTTACGACTACCGCGAGCGTTGACGACATAATCGCAAGCGCCGAATCGCTGGCAAACAACTTCAACGCTACCGGCTTTGCAAGATATGCCCAGCTGTTGCAGAACGTCGCGTCTGTGAGCAGCGGCGATCTGGCTGCAAGGGGCGACGAGATTGAAGAAGCTCTTGCGGCTGTGGAAGAAGCGCGCGCCGAATATATCGAAGACTTGCAGGCGGCTATCGACTCCGCCGTAGGCGCGGCTGAAAAGGCAGCAGGTAAGGCGAGCGGCGTAAGCGGCGCCGCAACCGCAGGTCTGGTTGCCGGCGGCGTGGCAATGCCTGTGCTCGGTATAGGACTCATCTTTGCCGCGGCACGCAAAAGGAAGAGTAAGGAGGAAGACCTCAATGACTAAAAAGAAAGCAGTAATCTTAGCTGTCGCACTTATAGTGTGCATCGTCGCCGTTTTTGCGGCGGCGTGCACCACGGAAATGACGACTGCGGACGCGCTTGCAGTATTGACCGAAGCGTCGTCGGGCGTTGCCGTTGCCGACGTAACGGTAACGGTGACGGACAGTTCGAACAAGGTTATCTATTCGTATCCCGAACAAGCCGACGCGCCTGCGGAAATACAGGGCGTAATATCCAGCTTTGTGCCCGACATGAACGGAAGCGGCGCGTTCAACTACGACTCGTTCAACTTCACCGGACTTGCCGTCGCGCAGCAGGACAACGTTGCCACTTTAACGGGGCAGATCACCAATATGAACGCCTTCTTGGGCACGGAAAATCTGTCGTATAACGGCGCTACCATCACCGCGACCATTGATACCGAAACCATGCGCGCAATGACGGTGGACGTTGCATACACCTATTCGGGCAGGGCGTCCAACTTCGCGATAGCGGTGAATACCGTTTATAACTATTGACGTTTGACGGATTTGTTCCGTCTTTCTTCCCCCAATACGGAGCACGCTGAGATTCGGCGTGCTCTTTTTGTCCGCGGTATTTACAAAAGAGAAGGTTAGTGGTATAATATGGGCATGGGAGCGCTTTTCGGGAGAAAAAGTAATACGCAGCGTGCGGTAAGGCAGGCAAAGCGGTTTGCTTTTTTATCTTCGTCGGGGATTGCCGCACCCGTTTCAGGCAGGTGTCTGCTATGCGGAAAGGAACAGCTGTCCTTTGAGTTTGCCGGGTTGTGCGACGAATGCAGGGGCAAAATAACTCCCAACGCGGGCAAAACCTGTGAAAAGTGCGGCAGACCGCTCATTGCGGAAGAGAGGTTCTGCGAAACCTGCCGCGAAAAGGAGCGGCATTTCGACAGGGCGTATTCCTGTTATGTGTACGAGGACGCGGCAAAACAGCTGGTTACGCGGTTCAAATACGCCAAGGCGTTGTATATCGCCCGCCAAATGGCGTACGACATGGCGGAACTGTATTTTACGAAAGATATTTCATGCAGTCTGATAGTTCCGTCGCCGTCCTCCGCCGAACGCATAAAAGAACGCGGCTACGACCATATTGCCATGCTTACAGAGTTCTTGCGCGGGATTATAAATATTCCCGTGGCTTACGGCGCGGTGGTTAAGGGTAAGGATAATAAAATGCAGGCGGGGCTTGGCGGCGTAGAAAGGGAAGAAAACGTGCTCGGCGTGTATAGCGGAGGCGAAAACTCCGGTATGCTCAAAGGCGCGCACGTACTTGTCGTGGACGACGTGCTGACCACGGGAGCCACCGCAAGCGAGGTGGCGAAAGTTGCGAAAAAGTTCGGGGCGGAAAAAGTCAAAGTGCTTACTTTCGCTTCCACAAGATATTCAGCCGGATTCTCCGGGGCGACTCCCGGACGGAGCGGCGATACGGAGGAATTATGAAAAGCAGATGGTACAAGGACGCGGTTGTCTACCAGATTTATCCGCGCAGTTTTTGCGATTCGAACGGGGACGGCATAGGCGATTTGCGCGGCATAATTTCCAAGCTCGATTATATCAAGGAGCTGGGCGTGAATGCGGTATGGCTTTCGCCTATCTATAAGTCTCCGAACGACGACAACGGATACGACATAAGCAATTACCGCGACATAATGGACGAATTCGGCACTATGGCGGATTTCGACGAGATGCTGGAAGGTATGCACGCGCGCGGAATAAAACTTATTATGGATCTCGTGGCAAACCATACGTCCGACGAACACGAATGGTTTGTGCAAAGCCGCTCGTCGAAAGACAATCCTTACCGCGATTACTATATCTGGCGCAAGGGCAGGGGTAAAAACGGGAAAAAGCCGCCCAACAACTGGACTTCCCGCTTCGGCGGAAGCGCGTGGCAGTACGATGAAAAAACGGGCGAATGGTATCTGCATCTTTTCAGCAGAAAGCAGCCCGATCTGAATTGGGAAAATCCGGCGGTGAGAAAGGAGATTGCGGATATATGCAACTTCTGGATGGACAAGGGCGTTGACGGGTTCCGTTGCGACGTAATTACCTATATATCCAAGGAAAAGGGATTGCCGGACGGCAAATTCAATCCCATCATGTGCGGCGACGAACACTTCGTTGTCGGTCCCAGATACCACGAATTCATACACGAACTCAACAAAAATTCCTGGTCGAAATACGACTCCTATACGGTGGGGGAATCTGCGGGAATAACGTTTGAAAAAGCTCCCGACTGCATAGCGGAAGACAGGGAAGAGCTGGATACGATATTCGGATTCGAGCATATGTGCACGGATATGTATATGGAGGTGATTCCGCACAAATTCAAGCTGAGCCGCTTTACAAAGGTGCTTTCAAAATGGCAGACTCTGCCCGAAGGATGCTGGAATACGCTGTTTTTGGAAAACCACGACCAGCCGCGCTCGCTCGGCAGATTCACGGGCGATTTCGGAGAAAACCGCTACGAGGCGGCAACCATGCTCGCCGTCGCCATGCAGCTGCTCAAAGGCACGCCTTTCGTCTATCAGGGACAGGAAATAGGCATGGTGAACTGTAAATTCCGCGACGAGGACTACCTTGACGTAATGGCGCGCCAGGTATTTTCGATAGCGCGCAAAATACCTTTCGGAAAGGCGATAGCGCGCGCCTGCCTTGCAAAGAGGGCACGCGACCATGCGCGTACGCCTATGCAATGGAACGCGGGCGAAAACGCCGGTTTTACCGCGGGGAAGCCCTGGATGATGCTCAACCCTTCGTACAAGACGATAAACGTCGAAAACGATTTGAATGCGGGCGATAAGTCGGTATACGCCTTTTACAAGCGGCTGCACGCTTTCAGAAGGGGAAACGAGATTATCGGGTGCGGCGATTACGTTCAGCTTGCCCCTGCAAACGACAAAGTATTCGGTTATACGAGAAATTACGGCGGTAAAACGCTGCTTGTGGTTGCAAACTTCAAAAACAAAAGCGTAAGATACTCCTTGCCCGCGGAACTGGCAAAGGGAAAGGTTTTGCTTTCCAATTACAAGGACAGCCGTCTTGCGCCCGTACTCGAACTGCGCCCCTATGAAGCGGCGGTTTTCGGAATAGAAAAGGCATAAAATTACGCCCCGTCCGTTTCCCGAAAGGGGCGCGGACGGGGTTTTTGTCGCGACCGGAAGGGCGTTTTCAACCTGACTGTCATAAGGTAAACTTTTTTTTGGACAGTGCGCAGGAGAGTAATTAAAAGAATATCTTAAAATTCTTGCGGCTATTCTAGCCGAAAAAATGCTTTTATATGTAAATAACGCCACATAAATACGTTAAATTGTATAATTTTTGTAAGAAATGCAAAAATGTAATTTACATAACGGAAATATGGTGTTATAATGTAAATAGCTTACAAGGAGGCTAAGTAATGAACAAGCATAGAATTTTTGTTGTGGAAGACGACAGGAGCATCAGCGGACTTTACGAGATCGCTTTCGACAAGGACGAATTCGAGGTGGTCTGCTTCGATAAAGCGGAGGGAATGTTCGACGCGTTTGAAAAAGAGGAGACGTGCGACATTATCATACTCGACCTGATGCTGCCCGGCATGAGCGGTCTTGACGCTCTCAAAATTTTGAAGACGAACGAAAAGACCAAGTCCGTGCCCGTCATCATAGTCAGCGCCAAGGGCGATGAAAAAGACAAGGTGGAAGGACTTAACCTGGGCGCCGACGACTACATTGCCAAGCCTTTCGGTATGCTCGAACTTATCGCGCGCGTCAAGGCGAATATCCGTAAATCGGCTATGGGCGGCGGCGAGATAATTTCCATAGGCGAAATAACCATAAACAACAGCGAACACGAAGTAACCGTTGCGGGGCATCACGTGCAGCTTACCCTGAAGGAATACAAGCTGCTTAAACTGCTCATGGAAAAGTGCAACAACGTCGTTACCAGGGAAAAAATTCTGAACGCGGTATGGGACTACGACTACGTGGGCGAAACGCGCACGCTGGATATGCATATAAAATCGCTGCGCAGCAAGATAGCGCAGTTTACCCCCGTGCAGTACATCCACACCGTAAGAGGCGTGGGCTACAAATTTTCCAAATAGGGTAAACAAGTAAATGCGCAGTAAGCTGTCGCGTCAGATATTTACTACAATAAGCGTCACGCTTATACTCGTTATTTTGCTCGCCTGCGGGGGTTACCTGCTGGCGAGTTATCTTAATGTGCGCAGTACGCTGAGCAGTTTTTCCCAGCAATACGCCCGCCAGCTTGAAGATATGGACTACGTCTACGAGCTGGCACAGAGCGCGAATATGTTTCCCACGCGTTCGGTAATCATCTTTATATACAGCAGCGACGGCAATCTGATAGCTTCCAACGCGCCGCCGCCGGAAAACGCGAATCTGGGCGATTTGCAGACGGCGGCTTCCGGAGGTGAAGTTTTCAATACGGTGGAGTATGACGGCATAACCATGCTTTCGCTTACCACGCGTGTGAACGTGGAATCCAACATCGACAGCAACGGCAGGATATTTCTGCGCGTCCTTATTACCGCGGACTGGGCTTCGGAGAACTTCTGGATATTCTTCGGCAGCAGTATAGCGGTTGCGCTTTTACTCATTCTGCTTGCAATGGGTATAACAAACCTCAATCTGAAGCGTTCCATGCGCCCGCTCGAAGCGGTGCAGAAGGGTCTGAACGACATAAACAACGGCAACTTCCACGGTATCGCAGTCAGTACGGATTATGAAGAATTCCGCGGAATAGTCAGTCAGATAAGCGATATAAGCGAAAAAATATCCGCTTCGCTCAGCTCGATAAAGTACGAGCAGAGAAAGGCGGCGTTTTTGCTGGACAACATAGGACAGGGAATAATCGCGCTTTCCGATACGCGCGGCATACTTACCTATAACAATGCGGTTTTGCGTATTCTGGGCTTACAGGGCAACATCGCAGGGCAGAGGCTGGAAGACGTCATCGACGATGAAAGCATAATCGCCGCCGTAGCGCGCACACAGGAGAACGGCGAAAAGGACGGCTGCGAATTCAGGCGCGCGGGCAACGTATACAGGGTGGAAACGCTGATAGCGAGCGGATCGTGGTTTGAAACGTACAATACATTCGCGTTGCTTTTAACATTTACCGATATCACCCAGGAAAGCCGTTCGGCAGACATAAGGAGCGAATTTTTTGCGAACGCCTCGCACGAACTCAAAACTCCGCTCACGGTAATAAAGGGCTATTCCGAACTGCTTACCATTCCGGGGCAGAGTGAAAAGAATATCTCGCGCTGCGTAAGCGAAATTCAGACCAACGCAGATAAAATGGGCGTACTGATAAACGATATGCTCTTTATCAGCCGTCTTGACGCCAATATAGTAAACGAGGAAAAGGCTGTAGTCGACCTGGGCGGAATGTGCCGTTCCATATGCGATGATATGGGCGGCGCGGCGCAGAATGCGGGAGTTACCATATTCTGCGAAGGTGACGGAATGGCGGAGTGCTATCCCAAGATGATGACCACGGCAATAACCAACCTGGTGAGCAACGCGGTAAAATATAACCGTGAAGGCGGAAGCGTATGGGTGAAGGTGCACGAAGACGGAGAATACGTCTGCATCTCGGTAAAGGATAACGGCATAGGCATTTCCGACGAAGATAAACCGCGCGTATTCGAGCGGTTCTTCAAGGCGGATAAGGCGCATACGCGCAACGATGAACTCAGTACCGGACTCGGGCTTGCGATAGTCAAGCATATAATCGTCAATATGCACGGCGGAGAAATCACGCTGGAAAGCGAGGAAGGAAAGGGGTCGGAATTTATCGTAAAATTGGCAAAAGGAAAGGAGGCGGAGAAGAATGATATATCCGATGAAACTCAAACCGGCAACTAAGGATTACGTCTGGGGCGGAACCCGATTGAAGAGAGAGTGGAAAAAGCCGTCTGAAGGCGACGTGATAGCGGAAAGCTGGGAGCTTTCCTGCCATAACGACGGAATGAGCGTGATAGAAAACGGCGAGTACGCAGGTATGCCGCTCGGCGAACTGCTTGAACATATGCCCCTATATAAGGGTGAAAAGTGCGGACAGTTCGAGTTTTTCCCCATACTTATCAAACTCATAGACGCCAAGACGAATTTATCCATACAGGTACACCCGTCCGACGAATACGCCCTTGCAAAGGAAGGTCAATATGGAAAGAGTGAGATGTGGTATATAGTTGATGCGGAAGAAGGTTCGGGCGTGTACTGCGGCTTTAAGAAGGCGGTGGACGCGGCGGAGCTGGAAGACGCGCTCAAAGGCGGAAAAATTTTGGATTTACTCAATTTTATTCCGGTAAAAAAGGGCGACAGCATATATATACCGTCAGGCACCGTCCACGCCATCTGCGGTGGACTGCTCATTTGCGAAGTCCAGCAAAACTCTTCGCTCACATACCGCCTGTACGATTACGACAGAGTGGGCAAGGACGGCAAAAAACGCGAACTGCATATAGAAAAAGCTCTGCAGGTGGTAAACACCGCCGCCGTGACTTCTCCCAACGAAAACGTGGTGTGTGAAAGCGACGGAGTGCGCCGCCTTGCAAGCTGCAAGTATTTTACCGTGCGTGAAATAAAGGTTGATCCGGAATACAAGGGCGCGGTAGGGCAGGAGTGCTTCCTATCGCTTACCTGTACAGAAGGCGAAGGCGTGCTCATATGGCAGGATACGTCCTTCGACATAGCCCTGGGCGATACCCTCTTTCTTCCGGCGGGTCTGGGAGAGTTTACTTTGCGCGGAGGAATGACCGTCATTTCCGCCTGCGTCTGACGCCGTCCGAACGTCCGACAGATAAATAAAGCGTTGAAAGACCTTTACTGCCGTTCAAAGTCAATTACATATATTTGCATATAGCCTCTGCGGAAAAGCGGAGGCTTTTTCTGCGTGACGGGCGGGACGGTAACTATCCTATACGCGCGCGCGAGTATTATAATTATTATATCCATATTCTATATAGCCGATAGAGCGGAGCACACTTCTATATATCCGGGGTGTACAGGCAACCGCGGGCGGTGCGAAGGAAGGCGTTTTACGCGCTTTTTCATAAATACGAAAACAGGCTTGACGTGCTTTTTTTCATACCGTAACGCATACCTGCGCCGCCGTAAAACAATGAAAAAAAACAAGCGGGAAAACAGTCGCGTAACGAAAAGAAAATTTTATTGTTTGCGGTGCTTTTTTGTTTTACCAAAAAGCGGAGAAAAAGCACGTCAAATAGTTTTAACGTACATATAAATGGTAAATTAGGTATAATCGACACAATCATATAAAATTGTACTCAAGCGGCGGCAAATCTCTTGCGCCGATTCCAAAAGGGTGTACATATGCGTTTTACGCGCTTTTCCCGCGTATGAAAAAAGCGCGTAAAACAGCCCGTAAAAACGCTTCCGGAAGTGCACGGATTCGTGTTTTGCCGAATAAAAAAACCGCCGCATACAGCGACGGTTTTTATGTAGAAACAATCCGGTTTTATTCGGTTATAGTGAGGTCTTCGATAAAGTTCGCGCTTGCCGCAAACGCCTTTACGGATTCAGCTGAACTTTCGGCTCTCGCCTTTGCGGAATAGCTTTCGCCTACGCCGAGCAGGGTGCCGTCAGCCTTGTACAGCTTGTAACGGTAAGTGCCGTTCTTCTCCTTGTCGATTGCAAGCGTGCCTTGCTCCACAGCCTTCTTGAACGCCATAATGGACGCCTTCTTGGGCTTGGCCTTATAGCCTTCCGATTCGTAAAGAACCTGACCGTTGTTCGCCTTCAGCTGGAACTTGTAAGGCTTCATGGGATTTTCCGAATCCATGATGATCACGTATCTGCCGCCGGCGGGCTTAGCAGGCTCGTCGGAGAGAAGGGTGATGTTCTTGGTGGGAGCGGGCTCTTCCGTCTTAGCGGGAACGGCTTTCTTCTCCGCGGGTTTTGCGGCGGTCTTCTTTTCTGCCGCGGGCTTTACCGTCTTCTTTTCGGCGGTTTTCTTTTCCTCCGCTTTCTTGGATGCGGCGGCAGGCTTTCTCGTGGTGGGTTTCTTTTCTGCTTTCACTTGTTCTTCCTCCTTATCCTCGGCAACGGGTTCTGCCGGTTTTTCTTCCTGTACTACTGCGCTCTTCGCCTTCTTGTTGGCGTTTGCGGGTTTCCTGGTGGTAGGCTTTTTGACGGGAGCGGTTTCGGTAGCGGCAACTTCTTCCGCTTTCGCTTCGTCTTCTTTCTTTTCTTCCTCGGCCTTAGCCTCTTCTTCTGCGGCTACGCGGGCTGCTTCCTCTTCGGCTGCCTTGCGGGCTGCTTCTTCCTCAGCTGCCTTACGTGCGGCTTCTTCTTCCGCTGCCTTGCGTGCGGCTTCTTCTTCCGCTGCTTTGCGTGCGGCTTCTTCTTCCGCAGCCTTGCGTGCGGCTTCCTCTTCCGCTGCCTTACGTGCTGCTTCTTCTTCGGCTGCCTTGCGAGCGGCTTCTTCTTCCGCTGCCTTACGTGCGGCTTCTTCCTCTGCTGCTTTACGTGCGGCTTCTTCTTCGGCTGCCTTGCGTGCGGCTTCTTCTTCCGCTGCCTTACGTGCTGCCTCTTCTTCCGCTGCCTTGCGAGCGGCCTCTTCTTCGGCTGCCTTACGTGCGGCTTCCTCTTCGGCTGCCTTACGTGCGGCTTCCTCTTCGGCTGCCTTACGTGCGGCTTCCTCTTCCGCTGCCTTGCGTGCGGCTTCTTCTTCCGCTACCTTGCGTGCGGGTTCCTCTTCGGCTGCCTTGCGAGCGGCTTCTTCTTCGGCTGCCTTGCTGTCGGCAGCTTCGTTTGCTGCCTGTTCTTCCGCTTTCATCTTTTTGGTGTGCATGGCGGAAGCAATGGCGGAGGGTACGATGATTATAAGTATACAGGCTATCGCAACGATAATCAGTGCGTAAAGCGGGAAATCAAAGCTGCCCACCGAAAACAACGGTGACGTCATGGTGTTTACGAATTGATCCATAAGAAAAATCTCCTTTTTTTCTTTGATAATATTATTATATCATCGCGCGCGCGAAAAGTAAACACAATTAAAGAAAAATTTATCTAAAAAAACTGTTTCGCGTCCGGCGTTGCCGCGGCTTGAAATCACTGCCTTTATTTTCTTGCATATCGCGGAAAAAAAGACTAAAATATAGGCATGTGGTGGGAAGCATTGCTTTGGAGTCTGCTCGCCGGAGTGGGCGGCACGCTGGCAGGAGCGCTTATCCCCGTATCCGTAAGGGGCAGGGGAGAAAAATTGCTGAGCGCGCTGATGGCATTCACCGCCGGCTTTATGGCGGCGCTGGTATTTTTGGACGTTCTGCCCGAATCGCTTGATTCCACGGGTCAGATATGGATAACCCTGCTTGTTACGCTGGCGGGCGCGGGGATAGTATTCCTTGCCGGTATACTTCTTGACAGGAAAGCCGGCGAGCACAGGCACGACGACAGCGGGGATCTGCCCGATTTGCACAGCGCGGAAGGCAAGCGCGAACTTTACGTCGGGTTTTCGCTGATGACCGCGCTTATACTGCACAATATACCGGAAGGAATGATGATAGGCGGTTTGTCCGCAAGCGGTTCGGCATGGCTTGCGGCGGTGCTTATCGCCCTGCACAATATACCCGAAGGCATAGCCATGTCGGCGGCGTTTTACAGGGCGGGCGTTAAACGGTGGCTGGGCGTCGTCATAGCTGCGTCCACGGGGCTTGCGCTTTCGGCGGGCGCGCTGATAGGCTACTTTGTGAGCAATATATCGGGTGTTCTGACCGGAATATGCCTTGCGCTTTCGGCGGGCGCGATGCTCTACATTATATTTGACGATATGCTTGCGGAGGCGTATGCGCGCACCAAATGCAAAAAAGTGGCGGTGCTCGCCATTCTCGGCATAATAGCCGGGGCGCTCATCTTATGGTTGGCGGAGTGATATGGAAACGAAAATTTTAAGCGGAGAACAGGCAATAAAGGAGGGCGCGGAAATAGTCCGTGCCGGCGGAGTCGTAGCTTTTCCCACCGAAACGGTGTACGGACTTGCCGCGAACGCGTACGATCCCGGCGCGGTGAGGGCGGTTTTTGCCGCAAAGGGCAGACCGATGGACAATCCTCTCATCGTCCATCTTGCGGATAAAAAACTTATTCCGACAGTTACGAGCGGGTTTGACGAAAAATATAACGCGCTTGTAAACGCGTTCATGCCTGGACCGCTTACGCTGGTCGTTCCGCGCAGGAAAGATATTCCCGACGAAGTCACCGCGGGTCTGGATACAGTGGGCGTGCGCGTACCGTCCGACCCAGTATGTTCGGCGTTTCTCGCCGCGTGCGGAGTGCCCGTTGCGGCGCCTTCGGCAAATCTTTCCACAAGGATAAGTCCCACGTCCGCGCGCCACGTTTACGAAGATATGAAGGGGAGGATTCCGCTCATCATAGACGGCGGAGAGAGTAAGGTGGGAATAGAATCCACCGTGCTCGACGTGACGGGCGACACTCCCGTTATTTTGCGGCCGGGCGCCGTGACCGCGGAAATGATAGCAAGCGTGCTGGGCGGCGACGTGAAGTCGCACAGCGGCAAGGTGCTGGCGGCGGCGCCCGCGCCCGGAATGAAGTATAAGCATTACGCGCCCGTGTGCGAATGCGTGGTGGCGGAGAGCATATCTTCCGCAGAGGAATGTTACAGAAAGGTGAAGGAAAGGGGCGGCAATCCCGTGATTTTATGCCGCAGCGAACATACCGCGGAACTGGGCGGATGCAGATTTATAGATTTGGGCGAAGGCGACGCGCAGGTATGCCGCAACATATATTCGGCGCTTCACAAAGGGGAAAAGATAGCCGATTTTATAATATGCGAGGATCTGGGCACGCAGGGGGTGGCGGCTTCGGTGATGAACAGGGTCAACAAGGCCGCAGGAGGTAAAAGGGTATGAAAGTTTTGTTTGTATGCACGGGCAATACCTGCCGTTCGCCCATGGCGCAGGCAATATTCACGCACAAGGCGAAGGAGCAGAAACTGAATATGGGTGCGGATAGCGCGGCGATGTCCCTGACGTACGGGGAAAGGGTGAATCCCAAAGCCGAGGAGGCGTTGCGAAAGCTGGGTATTACCGGTTTTTCGCATCTTTCACAGCCCGTCACGCCGCAGCTTCTTGAAGAGAGCGATTTCATAGTTACTATGACCTGGCAGCAGCGCGCGGCGCTCGCCGCGGTGGCGGACGACGGCAAACTTGCCGCTTTTTGCGAATTTACCGCGGGCGGTGATATTTCAGACCCTTACGGGCGTGACCAGGCGGCTTACGACAAATGCGCCGCGGATATTTCCGCCGGCATAGACTGTCTTATTCCCTATCTGAAAGGCAGATTCGGCGGGGAATTGTAAATTGTTTTCAAAAAAAGCGAGAGCGGGTGCATGTTTTGCGCTTTTCTCGACAAAAAGTACCGTTTTGTAAAGAAATAGGGTCTTGAAAAGTTTCTGCCCGTGTGGTATGATGTAGATAAATACGGAGGACGATATGAAAATTGCAATAGGATGCGACCACGGCGGCATAGTTCTGAAAGAGGCTATTCTTGCCGAATTGAATAAACGCGGGATAGAGGTCATAGACAAAGGATGTTTTGATTCTTCATCGGTGGACTATCCCGATTACGGAGAAAAAGTCGCGGAGGCGGTGGCTTGCGGCGAAGCGGATAAGGGAATTCTTATGTGCGGCACGGGCATAGGCATATCCATCGCCGCGAACAAGGTGAAGGGAATCAGGTGCGGAGTGTGCCACGACGTATTCACCGCCATCATGTGCGCGGAGCATAACGATGCTAACGTGATTTCCATGGGCGGCAGGGTGGTAAGTCCCCGGCTTGCCGCGCAGATGGTCGCCGCATGGCTGGATACTCCGTTCGGCGGAGGCAGGCATGCCGGCAGGGTGGCTAAGATAACTGCCATCGAAAACAAATATTTCAAATAGGAAAAGTCGTATAAAGGCGGGAAGATGGAGCAGACGCAAAAGCCCGATATGGGCGAAGTGATAAAGAGCATATTGCAGGCGGAAGAGCGCGCCGCGCAGATAGCCGAGCAGGCGGCGGCGGAGTGCAAGGGCATAATTGCGGAAGCTGAGGCAAAAGCCGCCGCGATAAAGGCGGAAGCGGAAGAGGACGTAAAAGAAAAGCTCAGGCAGGAGAGCGTGTCGGTGAAGGCGGAAGCCGCACGGCGGAGCGCGCTTGCCGCGCAGGAGTGCGACGGCGAGAAAAAGCGGCTTGCAAAGCTCGCCGGCGACAATTCCGCGGAAGCGGTCAAAATAATTCTGGAACAGTTGGACGGAAAGTATGCTGGCTGAAATGCGCAAGCTGATATTGGTTGGCAGCCGCAGCGAAACGCAGGCGACTATGGACTTGCTGCACAAAAGCGGCTGTACGGAGATATCCGCCGCCGCGCAGGAAGAAGGGACTTTCCGGCCGGACGTCTCCGCAAGGGCGGACGAGCTTGCCTTGAAACTTGCGGATATAGAATTTGCTTTTGAATTTATTGCAAGCTGCACGAGAGAGGCGGCTGAACTTTCCAAGAAAAAAATAATCGAATACAAGAAGGCGAAAAAGGAATTACTTGCGCCGCAACCCACGCTCACTTTCGAGGAATTCACTTCCTGCGCGGATAAAAGCGGCGAACTTGACGGCGTTATAGGAAAACTGAAAGAACTTTCGTCCGCGCTTGCCGAATGCGCGTCGGAAAAACTCAGATGCGAAAACGCGCTGGCGGCGCTGGCGCCGTACGGCGAAGTGGAAGAGCCTTTGGGCATATTCCGTCCCACGGCGAGCACTTACGCCGCAATAGGCACGGTAGCTTCATCGGAATTCGCCGAGGGCGGGTGGAGCGAAAAGTGCATATGGCGGACGTGGGGAGGAGGCAGCCAGACTGCGGTTGCCGTCGTATGCCTGAAAGAGGACGAAGAACTTGTCCGCGGCGCGCTTTCAGATATGGAATTTTCTCCCTGTCCCGCCGAGTATACGCGCACATACGCGGAAGAAAAGGCTGATATAGACAAAAAGGCGGAAGAGATAGCTTCACGCCGCGCCCGGACGGTGCTGAAAGGAGCGGAGGCGGAAGAAAACATGCCCCTTCTTAAACTCATGCGCGACTATTACAGCGTGGAAAGGGCAAAGGTTGTTGGCAGCGGCATGACTGCGTGCACAGCCACGTCTTATGTGTTGCAGGCGTGGGTGCCTCTTCCTTACGCGGAGCAGGTGGACAAGCTGCTGGAAGGAAGCGGCGAAAGCCTGTCTTATTACTTCTGCGAACCGGAAGAAGGGGACGACGTGCCCACCTGCGCCGTGAACAATCCGCTCGTCACGCCGTACGAAACGGTTACGAATATGTTCTCCGCTCCGAAGTACAGGGAGCTTGATCCCAATCCGCACATTACGGCGTTCTTCTTCCTGTTTTTCGGAATGATGCTTGCGGACGTCGGTTACGGAATCCTGCTTTCTCTGTTCACGGGCATATATCTGATAAAAGTCAGACCGCCGCGCGGCAGGGGCAATATGATAAAACTGCTGTGTATGGGCGGCATATCCACGATAATCTGGGGCTTTTTGTTCGGCTCGTACTTCGGCATGAGCGCGGGCGATCTGGGCATATGGTACTGGTTCAATCCCATCGACGATCCCATAACCATGCTGTTCCTCAGCCTTGGCGCGGGACTTGTCCAGCTGCTTTACGGCTATTTCGTCAATATGGTGTCGCTGTTTATGCAGAAAAAGCCTTTTGAAGCGATATTCGGCAATACTTGCTGGTACTTCCTCGTTCTCGGCGTTGCGGCGGCGTTCTTCGGCTCTTCGCTCGCAAGCTGGCTTCCCTACGTCGGGTATGCCTTTTTGGGTATAGGTCTGCTTTTCCTCGTCCTTTCGGGCGTGGTGGGCAACAAGGGAATAAAGCGGCTGGGCAGCGGTCTGGGCAAGCTGTACGGAATTGTCAATTTCTTCTCCGACCTGATGAGTTATACGCGTATATTCGGTCTGGGTCTTGCGTCCGCGGTCATAGGCATGGTGTTCAACCAGATAGGCATAGTGATAAAGGACATGATTCCTTCCGCGCCCGCTCTGGGCTGGATAATAGCGTGCGTGATATTCATTATCGGCCACACGTTCAATCTCGGCATAAATACTCTCGGTTCTTACGTGCACGACTCGCGCCTGCAATTCGTGGAGTTCTTCGGTAAATTCTACGAAGGCGGCGGCAGACTGTTCGCGCCGCTGGGCAGCGAGATGAAGTATTATTACGTTGACGAAAAAAAGTACGAGGCGAAAAACTCTCGTAAAAAAGATAAAGCATAAAAGCAAAAACCTATTTTGGAGGTAAAGTAAATGGACGGAGCATATATTGCGATCATCGGCGCCGCCGTCGCCGCCATTCTGGCGGGCTGCGGTTCGGCGATAGGCGTAGGCATCGCAGGCCAGGCGGCGGCGGGCGTAACGTCGGAAGATCCCGGCAAGTTCGGCAAACTGGTGCTGTTGCAGCTTCTCCCCGGCACGCAGGGCATATACGGACTGATAATCGCATTCCTGACTCTGCTTTGGACGGGCTTTCTGGGCGGCGAACCCGTGCAGATGACCGCATTGCAGGGCTGGTCGATAGTGGCGGCATGCGCGCCTATGGGCATCGTGGGACTTGTTTCCGGAATATACCAGGGCAAGTGCGCCGTGTCTGCCATCGCAATGGTGGGCAAGCGTCCCGAAACTTCGGGTAAAGGTCTTGCGCTCACCGTCATGGTGGAAACGTACGCGCTGCTTGCGCTGCTCATTTCCTTCCTTGCGCTGATGTTCATCACTCAGAGTATTACGGGCTGACGTATGAACGACAAAAACGCAGTAATCGACAAGATAATAAGCGACGCTCAGGCGGCGGCGGACGCGCTAAGGCAGGACGCGCGGCAAAAGGCGGAGAAAATCCTTTCCGCCGCGCAGAAGGCAGCCGACGCTTACCGCAAAGAAGCGCTTTCCGGCGGGGAAGAACGCGTCGCGCTTGCGCTTGAAAGGGCGAAAAGCGTGGACGCGCTGGACAGCCGCCGCGAACTTTCCGCGTGCAAAAGCGCGCTTCTGGACGAAGTTTTCGCCCTGGCGGCAAAGGCGCTTAAAGAGGACAAGAAGGCGTACAAGGCGTATCTTACGCGCGTTATAAAAGAAAACGCGGAGGACGGGGATAAGGTCGTAATCTGCAAAGAAGACGAAAAAGTCGTCACAGCCGCCTTTATCGCGTCCATAGCAAAAAGCGCGAAAAAGAAGATAACTCCCGGCGGCGCACGCGGCGAATTTGCCGGCGGCGTGGTTCTTTCGGGCGACAGGTACGACAAGAACCTTACGCTGGAAGAGGAAATGCGCCTTATCCGCGAAGAGTGCGAACCGCTGGTCGCAAAAGCGCTGTTCAAAGGGGAATAAATGGCAGAACTCATCTATGCGGCTTCTATTGCCCGAACGCTTGAAAATACGCTCCTGGGTCAGGAAAAGATAACCAGGATGGTATTCGCCACCTCTTACGAAGAGGGCGTCAGAGTGCTTGAAGAGAGCGGATTCGGAAACGCGGGCGAAGGCGGCGTGGACGGCATGATAGCCGCGGAGGAGGCAAGGCTTGCCCGTTTTATGAAGGAAGTCGGCGGATTGAAGGGAATGCAGTCCTTCGCCCTGGTAAACGACTACCACAACGCCAAGGCGTTTATGAAAGCCAAGTACGGCAAAACGGGCGATCCGTCGTTTATGTTTGCGCCCGACGGAACGATAGATTCCGCCCGGCTCGAAGACGCCGTGATGAACGATTCATACGAATCGCTTCCGGAAAAAATGGCGGACGCGCTCAGCGGAATCGACGCGTATTTTGCCTCCAATCCCCGTTCGGGCAGATATATCGACCTTATGCTGGATAAGGCTATGTATTCGCACGTGCTGGAAGTGGGCAGAAAGGCGGGGAGCGTAGAAAAATACTGGAAGGTGGAGATAGACCACGCCAATGCGGAAACGCTTTTGCGTATGAAAGGCGCCGGCGCACCCGAAAAAGACTTCCGCGAACAGCTCATTGACGGCGGGGAAATCTCTCCCGATACGCTCGCCGCGCTTTACGAAGAGGAAGAGGGCGTTATTCTGGAAAAGCTGAAATACACCTGCGTCGCCGCGGCGGCGGGCGAGTATGCGGCGGACAAATCGTTTGCCCGTTTTGAAGCGTGCAAGGATAACAGGCAGCTTGAAATTTTCAAAAACGACCGTTACGACGTGTTTTCCGTCGCGCCGATAGCGGGGTATTACGTGGCTAAGAAGCTGGAGCTCAAAGCTGTGAAGATGATAACCACCCTGCTTAAAATAAACGCGGACAAATCGCTGATAAAAGAGAGGCTCAGGGAATTTTATGTATAGCGGAAAGACGGCGGTAATCGGAGATAAGGACATAGTACTTGCGTTCAAGGCGGCGGGTATGGACGTGTTCGCCGCTTCCGATGCGGAAAGTGCGGAAGAGGTGCTGAAAAAGCAGGCTAAGAACTACTGCGTTATTTTCATAACGGAAGATCTGGCGGCGGGCATGGCGGAAACGCTGGAAAAGTATAAACGCAAGGCTTATCCCACGGTAATACCCATTCCGTCCTCGTCCGGCTCGACGGGACTCGGAATGGCGGGAATAAAGGCGGACGTGGAACGCGCCGTCGGAACGGATATATTGTTTAACAAGGAAGATTAGCAATGGCAAAAGGGAAAAAGGGAAGGATAGTAAAGGTCGCCGGACCGCTCATCGTGGCGGAAGGACTTGACGACGCCAGAATGTTCGACGTGGTGCGCGTAAGTTCGCGCAACCTCATCGGCGAAGTTATAGAGATGAGGGGCGATAAGGCGTCCATACAGGTTTACGAGGAAACGGGCGGACTCGGTCCCGGAGAAGAAGTGGAAGGAACGGGCGAGCCGCTTTCGGTGGAACTCGGTCCCGGACTTCTGGAAGGCATATACGACGGAATACAGCGCCCCCTGCGCAAACTCATGGAAGTGAGCGGCGACAGGATAGGCAGAGGCATAGACATGCCCGCCATAGACCACGACAAGAAATGGAAATTCACCCCCGTCGTGGGCAAGGGTGCGGAAGTCGCCGCAGGCGACGTGATCGGCGTCGTGCAGGAAAACAGCGTGGTGGAACACCGCATAATGGTACCGCCTTACGTTTCGGGCAAGGTGAAGAGCATAAAGGAAGGGGAATTTACCGTAGATGAAACGGTATGCACCCTAGCAACGCAAAAAGGCGACGTAAAGCTGACCATGATGCAGAAATGGCCGGTGCGCGTCGGACGCCCCTACAAGAGCAAGATTGCGCCTTCCATGCCGCTTATATCCGGGCAGAGGGTAATAGACACCTTCTTCCCCGTGGCAAAGGGCGGCGCGGCGTGTATCCCCGGACCTTTCGGCAGCGGCAAGACGGTCGTACAGCACCAGCTGGCGAAATGGGCGGACGCGGATATAATAGTATACGTGGGCTGCGGAGAGCGCGGCAACGAGATGACGGACGTTCTGAACGAATTCCCGCAGCTTGTCGACCCCAAAAGCGGACAGCCGCTGATGAAGCGCACCGTGCTCATCGCCAATACCTCGGATATGCCCGTGGCGGCGCGTGAAGCGTCCATATATACGGGAATAACCATAGCCGAATACTTCCGCGATATGGGTTATAATGTGGCTATAATGGCGGATTCTTCTTCGCGCTGGGCGGAGGCTCTGCGCGAAATGTCGGGCAGGCTGGAGGAAATGCCGGGCGAGGAAGGCTATCCCGCATACCTTTCTTCCAGGCTTGCAAGTTACTACGAGCGCGCGGGCGTGGTAAACACTCTGGGCACGGACTACCGCAGAGGTTCGGTAACCGCAATCTCCGCCGTATCGCCTCCGGGCGGCGACCTTTCGGAACCCGTTTCCCAGGCGACGTTGCGTATAGTAAAGGTATTCTGGGGGCTTTCGTCCTCGCTGGCGTACAAGCGCCACTTCCCGGCAATAGACTGGATAGCCAGCTATTCGCTTTACGGCGACAGAATGACGGAGTGGTATAACGACAACGTCAATTCGCGCTGGGTGGAACAGCGCAACCGCGCCATGGCGATATTGCAGGAAGAGTCGGGACTTAACGAGATAGTCAGGCTTGTGGGTATGGACGCGCTCTCGCCAGAAGACAGGCTGACGATGGAAACCGCCAAATCAATAAGGGAAGATTATCTGCACCAGGACGCGTTCAACGACGTGGACACATACGCTTCTTTGCAAAAGCAGTTTGCCATGCTCAAACTTATCCTGGACTGCCACACGCTTTGCAGGGACGCTTTGGACAAGGGCGCCGATCTGGACGATCTGCTTGCGATAAACAGCCGCGAACTTATCGGAAGATGCAAATACATTCCCGAAAACGAGAAGGGCAGATTTGAAGAAATAGGAAGACAGATGGCGCAGGAGATAAGCGCGCTTATAAGCTGAGGGGTAACAATATGCTGAAAGAGTACAAGACAATAAGAGAAATAGTCGGACCGCTCATGCTGGTTGAAGGCGTCGAGGGCGTAAAGTACGACGAACTTGTGGAGATAACCGCGAAAGACGGCGGAGTGCGCCTGGGCAAGGTGCTTGAAGTGGACGGCGACAAGGCGATGGTACAGCTGTTCGAGAACTCCCAGGGCATTCAGATGTCCACGTCCAAAGCGCGTTTTCTGGGCAGGAGCATGGAACTTGCGGTCAGTGAAGATATGCTCGGCAGGGTATTCGACGGTCTTGGCAGACCCAAAGACGGCGGCGCGCCGGTAATCGCGGCAGAAAGGCTGGACGTAAACGGCAGCCCCATCAATCCCGCCGCGCGCGACTATCCCGACGAATTCATTCAGACGGGTATTTCCGCGATAGACGGACTGAATACGCTTGTCAGGGGGCAGAAACTGCCCGTGTTCAGTATGTCGGGACTTCCGCACGCGGAACTTGCCGCCCAGATAGCAAGGCAGGCAAAGGTGCTTGACGATTCGGAAAAATTCGCCGTCGTATTCGCGGCGATGGGAATAACGTATGAAGAAGCCGACTTCTTCATGTCAGATTTCAGAAGGACGGGCGCTATCGAGCGCAGCGTTATGTTTATCAATCTGGCAAACGACCCCGCCGTCGAGCGCATATCCACGCCGAGAATGGCTCTTACGGCGGCGGAGTATCTCGCGTTTGAAAAGGATATGCACGTGCTCGTGATAATGACGGATATAACCAACTATTGCGAGGCGCTGCGCGAAGTCTCCGCGGCGAGAAAGGAAGTGCCGGGCAGGCGCGGTTATCCGGGCTATCTGTATACCGACCTTGCCACAATGTACGAGCGCGCGGGCAGAATAATAGGTAAGAAAGGCTCTATCACCCAGATACCCATTCTCACCATGCCCGAGGACGACAAAACGCACCCTATTCCCGACCTTACCGGGTACATTACGGAAGGGCAGATAATTTTGAGCCGCGAACTTTACAAGAAGAACATAAATCCGCCCATCGACGTACTGCCGTCCCTTTCAAGGTTGAAGCAGAAGGGTATCGGCGCGGGCAAGACGAGGGAGGACCACTCCGACAACATGAACCAGCTCTTTTCCGCGTATGCGCAGGGTAAGGACGCCAAGGAACTTGCCGCGGTGCTCGGCGACGCCGCGCTTACGCCCGTGGACAGAATCTACGCCGCTTTTGCGCAGGAGTTTGAAAAGGAGTATCTGAACCAGGGCTTTGACAAAAACAGGACGATAGGGGAAACTCTGGATATAGGCTGGAAGTTGCTTTCCATGCTTCCCGAAGGGGAGATGAAGCGCGTAAGGGACGAATTCCTGGAAAAATACTACCGTCCCGCGGTCGCCGCCCGTAAGGCGGAGGAGGAATAATGGCGGAAAGGCTGAACGTAAATCCCACGCGAATGGAGCTTCGCAACTTAAAGCGCAGGCTCGCCACGGCTGTCAAGGGGCATAAGATGCTTAAAGACAAGTCGGACGAGATGGTGCGCCGTTTTGTGGAGCTTGCAAAGGAGAACAAGCGTCTGCGCCGCGAGGTGGAAGATGAACTTGCGGGCGCGCTGCGCGGCTTCGCCCTTGCCCGTTCGTGCTGCGAAGATTACGTTATCGAAGAAGCGCTCGCCATGCCTTCAAAACACATACGCGTGCAGGCGGATACGGAGAATATAATGAGCGTCACCGTTCCCAAAATGGATATAAAAGAGGAAGAAGAAGGTGAAACTTTCCCCTATTCCTTTGCCAGGGTCACGGCTCAGCTGGACGCTTCCATCGTCACGGTAACAAAACTTGCGGAAAAACTTATCCGTCTGGCGCAGGTGGAAAAGGCGTGCAATATGCTCGCCATCGAAATAGAAAAGAACCGCCGCCGCGTGAACGCCCTTGAATACGTCATGATTCCACAGACGGAAGAAACAATCCGTTACATCACCATGAAGTTGGACGAAAACGAGCGTTCCGCCACCGTGCGGCTTATGAAAGTAAAGAGCATGATATCGCCTGAAGACGGCGGCAAATGAGCGCACAGGCGTTATTTTCGGTATAAACCGGTCGATATTTCTTAGTTGCTTTGCAGATTATTACGGGCGGAGAGCCGCGCGCTCCCGCGCGTTTTTTATTATTGCGGCGCGGAGGAGCGCGCTTTTTTTGCGTACTTTCCGTTCCGCCGCAATATTTTTTTGCCTATTTTCGGACAAGGGTCATATAAGCGGATATTTTCTCATAATATTTAACGTCACAGGAGGTCAACATGAAAAGGAAAATATTGATAACCGTACTTGTCTTGATTTCAGCCGTAACCGCGATAGGTCTTGCCGCCTGCACGGGCGATGACGAATTCGACATAACCAAAACGCTGAGTTACGACCAATATATGTATTACTTCGGCGCGACCGAAGACTTTGAAGTGTCCGTCACGGGCGTGAACAGGGAAGAGTTGTTCATCTCCGACGGCAAGGTGGGGGAATTGAAGGACAGCGTAAAACTTACCCTGCGCCCCTTAAAGCCCGCGCTCCTCAACTTTGAATATACCTACGTACTCACCGGTGAGTCGGGCACGTTGCAGGGCAGTCTGGAAAAGGACAGCTTCGGAGTGTCGTCGAGCGCTTCGCTTACGGACATTGCAAGTATAGGGGCTATCCGCTCGGTTACAGTCACTTATGGCGAAAACGTGAAGGAAGTCGCGCTTGAAAACGCCGTGACGGAAATAGACAACAAAAAGGCGCTGGAAATCGCCGCAAACGCCTTCAAGGCGGAGATAGACGCCGCTTTGGCGGAAGGCGAATTCGGCAGGGAAACCTATGTAAAACTTGTGCGCAACGACCATGACCCGAACGGCGGTTATTACTGGTTCGTGTCCTTTATAAAGGACAGGGACGATTATTGGGCGGCGCTTATAGACAGTAAGACGGGTGAAGTCGTGTCCACCCGTAAGAGCGTCGCCGAAGAGGGCGAAACGAGCGATACGATAGCCGTGTGACGCAAAACGCCTTTACCGAAATTCGGTGGCGAAAGCCCGCGTTGTGCAAAAAGCTCCGCAATTTTGCGGAGCTTTTTGTTATGTGTTTTTGTATTTTAGGACAATTACTTGCCTTTCTTTTCGCTATCGTCCTTCTTTTCGTCGCTTGAAAAGAAGCTGGAGAACCTTTCGCGCATCGTGGGGGAGGACGCCTTAGCCTCTTCCTTTCTCGCTGCTTTTTCCGCTTTCGCCTCTTCCTTTCTCGCGGCTTTTTCCGCCTTCGCCCTGGCTTCTTCCTCCGCCGCCAGCGCCTTCGCCTCGGCTTTAGCCTTGGCAGCTTCTTCGCGCGCCGCCTTGCGTTCGTCGCGTTTAAGCGCTTTTTCCACCTTCTGGCGGGAGATGTTGCCCAACGTCGCAAACAGTCCTGCTATCATCAGGAAAAGACCTTTCAGACGGTGTCTGTTACCCCATTCCATCATGCCGCGTACAACTTTTATATCCGCTATTCCGCCGGAAATGCCTATCAGTCCGCGCAGGGGCAGTTCTCTCATTCCCTGCATAAGCATGAGCATGGTCGTCATGTCCGGATTTTCCACCTGTCCCTTTATCACGGAAGGGGCTACCTTTATGATAATCTTGCCGATAAGGCAGCAGCTCAACTCTCCCAAAGTTGTGGTAAGGTCGAACTCGCCGCGCCTTGAAGGCTCGTTGGAGGGGAGTTTTTTGCCGTACAGACGGGTGAACTCCTCGTCGCTTATACTGCCTACTTCGCCTATTCTGAAGTAGGAAGGGCATTTGCTCACATAATCGGGCATGGGCGCCACGGCTCTTCCCGATATGCGGATAGTGCCGCTCAGGCGGATATCGCGCGAGCTTGCGCCCACCATTATCTCGTAGTCGCAGTTTTCCACGTACCAGTCGTTTATTTCCGTGTTATAGAAGGCAAAGCACCTGTCGTCCAGAGTGAAAGTCACGTCTGTGGACTGACCCTTTTTCAGGAAGACTTTTACAAACCTCTTCAACTCCTTCTTCGCCCTGAACACGCGCGAGTTGCGCGCGCCCACATAAAGCTGGCACACTTCCGCGCCGTCCATATCGCCCGTGTTGGTCACGGTGAACGATACCTTCGCTCCGTCTATCTTCAGATTTGAATATTCGAAAGTGGTATAGGAAAGACCGTAACCGAAGGGGAAGAGGACTTCCTTTTCCGCGCTGTCGTAGTAGCGGTAGCCCACGAAAATGCTTTCGCGGTGCTCCACCACCTTGGGACCCATGCCGAAATACTTTGAAGCAAGGTAGTCGTCGAGGGAGAGAGGATAGGTTTCCGCAAGTTTGCCGCTGGGATTCACTTTGCCGTAAAGCAGTCTGCACACCGCTTCGCCGCCCGCTTCACCGGGCAGATACGCGTTCAGCACCGCCTTTACGTCGCCTATCCAGGGCATTGCCACAGGCGAACCGCCGTAGAGTACGACTATTACGTTGTCGCACACTTTCGTGAGCGCGGAAAGCAGTCTGTTCTGCGCCTCGGGCAAATCAATATGCGAGCGGTCGTAGCCTTCGCATTCGTAGTCCTCGGTAAGACCTATCGCCGCCACCACCGTTTTTTTCGTCTTTGCAAGTTCCACCGCCCGGGTTATCAGGTCGTCGTCGGGATTGGCGTTATCCGTCGTGTAACCCGGCTCGAAAGCGAACTTTTTGCCCTCTGCCGTCATGGCTTCCGTAAGCGAAACCAGCTTATAGGGATTTATGCGCGAACTGCCCGAACCCTGGTATCTGCTAGTGCGTGCGAGTTCGCCGATAAGCGCGATGTCTTCGTCGTCGGAAAGCGGAAGCGCCTTTCCCTCGTTCTTAAGAAGCACGGCGGAGCTTTCCGCAATATGGCGGGCGAGTTTATGTCCGCGCTCGTAGTCAGCCTCTACGCCGCTGTATTGGTTGGAAGCGCATTTATACACGAATTCCAGCACTCTTCGTACGACTTTATCGAGTTCTTCTTCGGCGAGTTCGCCGTTTTTAACCGCTTTGACAATGTACTTGTCGGTAAGTCCGCCCGAATAGGGCATTTCCAGGTCAAGCCCCGCCTTTACGCCCTGAACGCGGTTGTTCGTGGCGTTCCAGTCGCTTACCACAATTCCCTTGAATCCCCATTCGTTGCGCAGTATATCGGTAAGAAGACGCTTGTTGTCGGAAGCGTATTCGCCGTTCACGCGGTTGTACGAACACATTATCGTCCACGGCTGGGCTTCCTTCACCGCGCTTTCAAATGCGGGCATATATATCTCGCGCAGGGCGCGTTCGTCCACGACCGCGTTTATGGTCATGCGGCGCGATTCCTGGTTGTTTGCGCAAAAATGCTTTACGGAAACGCCCACGTTATGCTTCTGCACGCCGCCGACGTAGCCTACGCACATACGCGAAGAAAGATAGGGGTCTTCGCTCAGATATTCGAAATTGCGTCCGCAAAGCGGCGAACGCTTGATATTCACGCCGGGACCCAGGATAACCGAAACGTCCTGGTCGAGGCATTGAATGGCTATCTCTTCACCCATCTGTCCCGCAATGGAAACGTCCCACGAGCTTGCAAAAGTCACGGCGGGGGGAAACGCCGTCGCGGGATAAGATTCGTTCATCGACTTGTCGTTGTCCTCCATCTCCAGTCTGAGACCGTGGGGACCGTCCGACATACGCACGGTGGGTATGCCCAGCCTTGCGACGGGTTTTGTCGTCCAGTAGTCGCGTCCGCTGCACAGACCCGCCTTTTCTTCCAGGGTAAGTTTGGAAATCAGCTCGTCGATATTAACTTCGCCGTTCATAATACACTCCGTAGAATAGTTTATCTAACTTAGTATAACAAAAGTAAAAAATATTTTCAACACCTGGCGCGCAAGTTTTGCAAATATATTATTAAAAGTCGCTTGCGCGCGCAAAATACCCGGCGCGGGCGCGGTAAAGTTACGAATATGCGGTAAATGTACTCAATGTATTTGACTTTTTTCGCGCCTCTGTACTAAAATAGATACAATATACGAAACTAAGTACAAAGGAGCGATTATGGCCAGGCAATTCAAAGAAGGTTTAACGTTTGACGACATACTGCTCATTCCCGAATATTCCGACGTGGTCCCCGCGCAGGTAGATATTTCCACCAGGCTTACGGACGACATCACGCTGAATATTCCGCTTTTGAGCGCGTCCATGGACACCGTTACGGAGTGCGAGCTTGCAATTGCGCTCGCCCGTGAAGGCGGCTTGGGTATGATTCATAAAAATATGAGTATAGAAGCTCAGGCACAGCAGGTAGACAAGGTCAAGCGCAGTGAAAACGGCGTTATCACCCATCCGTTCCACCTCACGCCCGAGCATAAGCTGAGCGACGCGCTCGACCTTATGCGCAAGTTCAAAATAAGCGGCGTGCCCATTACGCGCGGCGAAAAATTGGTGGGCATAATCACCAACCGCGATTTAAGATTCGAAACCGACTACGACAAGCTGATCGGCGACGTTATGACAAAAGATAACCTCATAACCGCACCCGTAGGCACTACGCTGGAAGAGGCGCAGAAAATTCTGGGCGAACACCGCATCGAAAAACTTCCCCTCGTCGATAAAGAAGGCAATCTGAAAGGTCTTATCACCATCAAGGACATAGAAAAAGCCATTAAATATCCCCATTCCGCAAAAGACAAGTCGGGCAGACTGCTCGCAGGCGCGGCGGTAGGCGTGACGGGCGACATCGTGGAAAGGGTCAGCGCGCTCGTAAATTCGCGCGTGGACGTGGTGACGATAGACACCGCCCACGGTCAGAGCAAAAACGTGCTTACCTGCGTTTCCATGATCAAGAGCAAATTCCCCAATCTTCCTCTTATCGTGGGCAACGTGGCTACGGCGGAAGGCACCAAGGCGCTGTTTGAAAACGGCGCGGACGTGGTCAAGGTGGGCATAGGTCCCGGCTCTATCTGCACCACGCGTATAATCGCGGGTATCGGCGTGCCCCAGGCGACGGCAATCATGGACTGCGCCGAGCAGGCGGATAAGATGGGCAAGAGGATAATCGCCGACGGCGGTATCAAGTACAGCGGCGATATAGTCAAGGCGCTGGGTTGCGGCGCAAGCGCGGTCATGATAGGCAGCCTGTTCGCGGGCACGGAAGAAACGCCCGGCGAAATAGAGATGTTCCAGGGCAGAAGTTTCAAGGTATACCGCGGCATGGGTTCGCTGGGCGCCATGGCGGCGGGAAGCAAGGACAGATACTTCCAGTCGGGCGCGAAGAAGCTCGTTCCCGAAGGCGTCGAGGGCAGAGTTCCTTTCCGCGGCTCCCTTGCGGACGTGGTATTCCAGCTTATGGGCGGTCTGCGCGCAGGTATGGGATACTGCGGCAAACACAATATCGAAGAGCTTCGCAGCAGCGCGCAGTTCGTGCGTATATCCAATGCGGCGCTTATCGAAAGCCACCCCCACGACATTTCGATTACGAAAGAATCCCCCAACTACAGCACCCGCGGCTAAACGAAAATTCGGGACGGCAACAGCCGTCCCTGTTTTTTTGTCGTATTAAGTGCACAAAATATACATAGATAAAAATGCGGAAAACCAAGGTGCTTTATCTGTCCGCATTACATAAAATTATTAACATAAATCCGTCATATTTCGACATATATCGTTCAAAAGAAATTTAAGTGCACAAAATTTACATGTGATCGGCAAAACAAATGCGCCGGCGGAAAACGCCGTATTACGAAAAAGCGTCCTAAGCCTGAAAAGGGCAAACAAAAAGCGCCGCAAACGCGGCGCAATTGTTGAAGTTAATGTTATCAGTAAACCAGGTTTTCCCTGAAATAGTCCGCAAGTCTTTCTATGGGGAGTCTTATCTGCGCCATAGTGTCGCGTTCGCGGACGGTCACGGTGTCGTTTTCCAAAGTTTCGAAGTCGACGGTCACGCAGTAGGGCGTTCCTATCTCGTCCTGCCTTCTGTAACGCTTGCCGATGGAGCCGCTTTCGTCGTAAGTGCACATAAACTCCTTGCTAAGCGCGCGGTAGATTTCTTCGCTCTTTTCGCTGAGCGCCTTCTTTTGCAGGGGGAGTACCGCCACTTTATAGGGGGCGAGGGCGTGATGCAGTTTCAATACCACGCGCGTTTCGCCGTCCGCTTCCTCTTCTTCGTAAGCGTTACACAGAATGGCGAGTACCATTCTTTCCACGCCCAGCGAAGGCTCTATTACGTAAGGTACGTATTTTTCATTCGTCACGGGGTCGGTGTATTCAAGCGACTTGCCGCTGACTTTCATATGCGCTTTCAGGTCGTAATCCGTCCTGTCCGCAACGCCCCACAATTCGCCCCAGCCGAAGGGGAATTTGAACTCAAAGTCTGTCGTAGCGTTGGAGTAGAACGCCAGCTCTTCCGGGTCGTGGTCGCGCAGTTTGAGGTTTTCTTCCTTAATGCCCAGTCCGAGCAGCCAGTTTTTGCAGAATTCCTTCCAATATGCGAACCATTCCAGGTCCGTGCCGGGTTTGCAGAAGAATTCGAGTTCCATCTGCTCAAATTCCCTCACGCGGAATATGAAGTTGCCGGGAGTGATTTCGTTTCTGAAGCTCTTACCTATCTGACCTATGCCGAAAGGCACTTTCATGCGCGAAGTGCGCTGGACGTTCAGGAAGTTGACGAAAATTCCCTGGGCGGTTTCGGGGCGCAGGTAAAGCGTGCTTACGCTGTCTTCGGTAACGCCCTGGAAAGTTTTGAACATCAGGTTGAATTGCCTTACTCCCGTAAAATCGCTTTTGCCGCACACGGGGCAGGGAATTTTATGGTCTGCGATATACTTTTCCATTTTGGCGTTGTCCCAGCCGGCGATGGATTCTTCGCAGTTGTGCTTTTTCATATAATCTTCTATAAGATTATCCGCACGGTGGCGCGATTTGCAGGCGCGGCAGTCCATAAGAGGGTCGCTGAAACCGCCCACATGACCGCTTGCCACCCACACGTTGGGATTCATTAAAATTGCGCAGTCAATACCCGTATTCAGCGTGTTTTCCTGCACGAACTTCTTCCACCATGCGCGCTTTACGTTGTTTTTCAACTCA
The DNA here is from genome assembly GCA_904382605.1 of Candidatus Alloclostridium intestinigallinarum. Lineage (GTDB taxonomy): Bacteria > Bacillota > Clostridia > Christensenellales > UBA3700 > Alloclostridium > Alloclostridium intestinigallinarum. Next base: position 84,330 of record CAJFJA010000001.1, read on the forward strand.
ACGCCCAGGGGACCGTAATCCCACGTATTCGCAAGGCCGCCGTAAATCTCGCTTCCGGGATATATGAAACCTCTGCCTTTGCAAAGTGCCACAAGTTTGTCCATTGTCAATTGTGCCATAATATGCTCCGTATAATTAAATTATCTATGACATTATACCCTGTATATACTTTTTTGTCAAACGGCGGTAACACTTTTCCTTTATTTTGCGTATTGTGTACCAGAAGGCGAAAATACGCCAATAATATGGAGGAAGCATATGAATAACTTTGATTTCGGCGGCTGTGACTGCTTGTGGATCATACTCTTACTTATGTGCTGCGGCGGGCTGGGCAACAGCTGCGGCAATTCGGGCTGTGGCGGCGGCTGCAACTGCAACATAATTCCCGTCCTCGTGGCGCTCAGCTGCTGCGGCGGCTGCAATAATTCCTGCAACTGATTTGCACGGATAGTACATTCCTAGGGCGCGCGCCGAATCGCCGCGCACGAGCAGTACCGCCGCGGCGGTACTGCGTTTTTATTATTGTCTTACGCCCCAAGCGTAAGACAAATAAAAGCAGTATATTTATGTACTGCGTTTTTTATTATACCTTACGCGTGCATAATCTCGGTCGGAGTACATAAAAAAATTAAAAAGTACCGCCGCGGCGGTACTGCGTTTTTATTATTGTCTTACGCGAGAGTGCAAGACAATAAAAGCAGTATATTCAGGTACTGCGTTTTTATTATCTTACGTGCATAGCATAAGATAATAGGAGCAGTAAAATCAGGTACGGTGTTTTTTATATGCTGATGTACTAATAAAAAAGTACCGGCGATGCGATACTTTTTCTGTTAAAAAGAAGTTGTAGGGTTGATATTTGTTTATAAGTTTTTATAGATTGAATTCATTTTTCAGCGTTTCTACCATATGTTGATATTCGCAGAGGACGGATTCGTTTTCACCTTTATCAAGTAATTTTATGCATTTATCGATAACATTGTTTATATAGTCGTAATAAGCAGACCTTTTTTCCGAATTATCGATATTTTTTACTATTTCGGGTGCAATTTTATAGTATTCTTCCACAAGCTTCTGTCCATACGGAGTTGCCTTCATGTAATTATCCCTAAAAGAGCGTAAGGCAGTTAATTCGGCGCAATCATCGCTTTTTCCCAGATACTGAACACAGGCAGAGGTCAAAAAACAGCCGCTGTTGCCACCCTTATAGTCGTTCTTAGTGAAATGGGAACAGGATCCGCCATATGATACATATCTTTGTGTTAAGCTACAATAATATTTTTTGAAAAATCCCGTGTCATCAATTCTTACGTGCATACACTCGCCGCACATTCCCATAATTTTCTCCTCCTTGGGTTTGATAACTTAATCTTATACCAAAAATCTTGGTAAGTCAAGTATTTTACCAAAGTTATTGGTAAAATTTTACATATGAAGGAAATCAAGTTCGCTGAAAATCTTAAAAGGGCAAGAAAGGCGGCCTCTATGTCGCAGGAAAGTCTTGCGAAAAAGCTGGGCGTAGACCAACGCACGGTCAGTGCTTGGGAAAACGGAGTAGCGCGCCCCGGCTATGAAATGTTGGCGGAAATCTGCGATATTTTCGACGAAAGCTTCGATTCTCTTTTAAGCGAATAATCAAATATTATTTTTACAGACCCACCGTAATAAGAAAGACTGTATTTAGTCGGAAGATAGTTTTATCGTTGTTTTGCGAACCGCACACCGATTATTTACAAGTTGTTACATATTGAATACATATCACGCGGACGGCTTTTACTTGACCGAGCCTTTTTTATGCGCTATAATTACGGTATGAGAAAGTTCAACTTCTTCACATGGATGATAAGTTATTACGGAAAGCCGCTGTCGTACAGACTGTGGGTGATGATAGCTTTTACCTTGCTTTTTATCATGTGGCTGTGCGTGCAGTTCGTGTTTACGCAACTTTTGGGGCAGTACTTTCTCTATTTCGTGCTTCCGTGCACCGTGGTCGGACTGGGCTGGGACGCGGCAATCTATTTTTATTATAAGCATATCGGCGCTTTCGACGAAAACGGCTGTCTGAAAGAAGAGTATCCGCGCAAGCCGTGGCGCAGGAAAAAAGAGCAGGGGCAATAAGTGGACTTTCCGCGCATATAATCTAACGTGAACGGTATGCGCTTGGTAAAATATCTTTGGGCGGCGGCGCTTTCCATGGGCGTCGTCTTATTTTTTTGCAGTCTTACGTCCTTCGTGCGCGTGCATTTCACCCATGCGGGCGGCAGTGCGGCGGTAAATCTCATATGGGGCGCAAACTATGTGCTTATAACGCTTACCATGACCCGTCTTGCCGTGCGCGGAAGATGGAAGGTATATTTGCTCATAATAGTCATGCTGGCAACGTATCTGGCATGGAGGGTAGCTTTATGTACTCTGGCGGAAAGTTTTGCCGCCGCGCTCATGGTGCTTATCGCCGCGCTGTCCCTGGTAATAGCGGTTTTCACGGTAAAGGAAGGGATAAGCGGCATAATATTTTTCCCCGTACTCCTCTGGCACGGGGCTATTCTGCTCAGACTGTTCGGAGCGCTTTAAGGGGTATTTTACCCCGCAATTACTTGCAGTATGCGCGCGTATTTGATATAATAAAGCGACAAGGAGTATCTTTGCGGAGGCACATCGGGCCTTACGCTGACGGGAAATCTTCTTGGAATAAGGCTTAGATAGGCATCTTAGGAGCCTAATCGGAGAGTACATGAAAAGAAAAATATCCGCTCAAACGGTAGCAATCACGGCTGTTTTGACGGCGCTGGAGATAATATTTATCTTCGTACAGGTGCCGCCGATCGCCGGAGCCACGCTGGCGTTCTGCCTGGTGCCCGTGCTCGTTTCGGCAATGACGCAGAAAAAGGGCGTAACCGCGTTTTTGTCCGTGCTGATGGCGTGCGGCATGCTTACTTCGGCGTATACGGTGGGCGCAGGCTCGTTACTCGCGCCCGTGTTCCGCAATCCGCTGGTGGCTATTCCGCCCCGTCTTGCGGTGGGACTTGTGGCATATCTTTCCTACCACGGTCTTAATAAACTTGTGGAAAAAAGGTTCGCGCCCAAGCTGTCCGCGCTTGCGCCGGGAAGTTCGGAATATAAAAGCGTAAACAGAAAAAAGCAGGCGGCGGTATACGGCGTGGCAAGTTTTACCGCTTTCGCGGGCACGCTCACGAATACCGGGCTTGTATGCCTTATGATATGGCTTTGCTATATGGTGGGCAATATGCCGATAGACAGTTCGCTTCTGCCGCAGTTCTTTCAGGTAACTCTGGCGGTAAATGCAACGATAGAAGTAGCGGCGTTCACCATTCTGGTGCCGCCCATCGTCACCGCGCTGAACAGGGCGGGGTACGGCAGAAAAAGGATTGCCAATAAGACGGCAGTGCGGCTTGCGGAAGATACGGACGGCGCGGGAAAGGATATTATTTCAACTTCCGCGGAAGCCGAAAGCACAAACGGCGGCGATGCGGAGCAAAAGGACGCAAAAAACTGATGATACTTGCAATAGATATAGGCAATACGAATATAAAAGTAGGCTTGTTTTCCAAAGACGAGCTGGTGCACGCATGGCGGTTTTCCGTCACTTTGCGCACGGCGGACGAGATAGGCGCGGAACTGAGAATGCTGCTCATGAATGAGATAGACGACATATCGCGCATAACGGGCATAATCATGTCGTCCGTCCAGCCCGATCTGAACTATACCATGGAACACGCCTGCCAGTATTATTTCGGTTTCAAGCCGATAACCGTGGGCGTGGGGATAAAGACGGGACTTAAAATCAAGTACACAAACCCCCAGGAAGTGGGCGCGGACAGAATAGTCAACTGCGTGGCGGCGTACAAATTGTACAAAGGGCCGTGCATAGTGGTGGACTTCGGCACGGCAACCACGTTCAACTATGTCACCAAGGACGGCGAATTTATGGGCGGGTGCATAGCTCCCGGCATAAAAACCAGCCTCGACAGCCTTGTGGAGCATACGGCGCGCCTTCCAAAGATAGAGCTTATCAAGCCGGAAACTATAATCTGCCGTAACACGGGCAATAATATGCAGGCGGGACTTATCTACGGATATACCGGGCTTGTGCAATACATTCTCGAACGCATGAAAAAGGAATGCGGAGAAGAGGACGTAAAGGTGGTGGCCACGGGCGGATTGAGCGAACTTGTGCGCTCCGTGCCGGAAGAAAAGATAATAGACATAGTGGACAGGTCCCTTACGTTGAAAGGACTTAAGATAATATACGACATGAATACCAACAAGACAAAGGAGTGAGATATGAAAAAAGCAGGTGTGGCAATACTCGGAATGGGAGTAGTAGGCGGCGGAACTTACAAAATTCTGGTTGACAGAAAGCAGGCGATAATGGACGAATACGGCGTTGAAGTGGAAGTGAAAGCCGTGCTCGATAAAATTCCGGCGCGCGTGACTGCGGCGGGAGCGGATCTTTCCCTGCTTGCCGGATCCATTGACGAGATAGTTGCTCGCGACGATATAGATATTGTCGTCGAATGCATGGGCGGGGTAGAGCCGGCAAAGACCTTCCTTATAAAGGCGCTTTCCGCGGGCAAGAGCATAGTGACTTCCAACAAGGAAATGTTCGCAAAAAGCTGGCCTGAGCTGGAAGCCGCGGCGGCGCCCACGGGCGCGGGGCTTTACTATGAAGCCACCACGGGCGGCGGCATGCCCATAATCAGGGTTATGACGGCGGCAATGCAGGCCAACCGTATTCTGGAAATAAAGGCGATTATAAACGGCACGACCAACTACATTCTCACGCGTATGGCGCAGGAAGGGCTGGATTACGCCGAAATTCTGAAAGACGCGCAGGCGCTGGGCTATGCGGAAGCAAATCCCGTCGCGGACGTGGAAGGTTTCGACTCCGGTTACAAGCTGAGCATTCTGGCTTCGCTCGCTTTCAACAAGCGCGTGCCCGTGGATCTGATATACCGCGAGGGCATAACGCATATCACTTCCGTGGATATAGAACAGGCGGATAAGCTCGGGTATGTAATCAAACTGCTCGCCATTGCCAAAAACGGCAATAACGGCAAGATAGAAGCACGCGTGCACCCCGTATTCCTGCCCAAGGATCACCCCCTTGCCAATGTCAACGGTTCGTTCAACGCCGTATTCCTTGTAGGCGACGCGGTGGGCGACATAATGCTTTACGGCAGGGGCGCGGGCGATTTGCCCACGGGCAGCGCTATCGTATCCGACATAGTGTACTGCGCGCGCCAGATAGAGCACGCCCGTTACAGCGAAATGAACGAGAGCATGACCCAGAAGGATATAAATTCCGACTTCATGTCGCGCTACTATCTGCGTCTTAACGTGCACGACGTGGCGGGCGTAGTGGCGGATATAGCCAACGTATTCAAAAAGTACAAGGTGTCCATCGCGCAGATGAGACAGGAAGAGGGCAAGGAAGTTATATCCATAGTGTTCGTGACCCATCTTACGAACGAAAAGGCGATGAACAAGTCCGTGGAGGAAATATCCCGCCTTGCAAACGTGATCAGCGTGGAAAACGTGATAAGGGTGGAGAGATAAATGGATACCGCGCCTTTGCTCGGTTATCTGTCCGAAAACACGGACGGTGACAGGTACGCCGTATTCGACTGGGCGGACCTTACCGCGGTATCCGAAACCGCGCGTGAAGAGCTGGACGCGTTAAAGACGAACGGCTACGCGGTCATAAAATATTCGGACGAGGGCGAAGTCTGCCTCTGTCTTACTTCAAGCGGCAGGGCGGCGGCAGCGGCGGCAAAGCGCGTAAGCGCGGTTAAAGAAGAAAGCGGAGCGGAAGTTCCCGCTCCCGCGGCAAGGCCTTCCTTATGGGAGAGGGCGAAAACGGCGGTTATCGCGGCGATATGCGGCTTGTTCGGCGGCGTTATAGGCGGAGCGATAATCTATCTGATTCTGGCGGTATGATAAACAGAACGCAAAAAGCTATCATGAGCGCAATCTACAAACGTGCGGCGGATAAGGGCGGAACGTGCCTTATCCGTCCCGTGGAACTGCTTTCCGCCATTCCTTACAGCGTGCGTTTCAAGCGCGACGATCTGCCGGCATACCTGAAATCGTTGCAGACGGACGATTATTTCGAGCTTATAGAAACGGATAAAAAGGGCGATCTGCACTATTGTTTCACCCTGCATCAGAACGGCTACGCCGTGATAAGGCAGATCAAGAACGAAAGAAGGCAGGTAATATTCAAAATAGTGCTCACCGTTGCGGGCGCGTTGCTCAGCTTTGCGATAGGGCTTATTCTGCGCAGTATTTTCTCATAAAAAAGTTGATATGTGCGAACATATGTGCTATAATATGAAAAACTATGTTTAAGTTGCATTCCAAGTACAAGCCGTGCGGCGACCAGCCGCAGGCAATAGACAAACTCGTGGAGGGCGTGCAGGACGGACTGCGCACCCAGGTTTTACTGGGCGTTACGGGCAGCGGTAAGACGTTTACCATGGCTAACGTCATTCAGAAGTTGGACAGACCCGCGCTCGTGATTGCGCATAACAAGACGCTTGCCGCCCAGCTGTGCAACGAATTCAGGGAGTTTTTCCCCGAAAACAGGGTGGAATATTTTGTTTCCTACTACGATTATTATCAGCCGGAGGCGTATATTCCGCGCAGCGACACGTATATAGAAAAAGACATGTCGGTAAACGACGAGATAGACCGTCTGCGCAACTCCGCCACCAGCGCGCTTTGCGAAAGAAGGGACGTGATAGTCGTGGCTTCCGTTTCGTGCATTTACGGTCTGGGCGCGCCCATGGAATATTTCAGCATGGCAATATCCCTGCGCGAGGGTATGACCATAGACCGCGACGAGCTTATCGACAGACTGATAGAAATTCAATACCACCGCTCCGATCTGGATCTGCAGCGTTCCACCTTCCGCGTGCGCGGCGACGTGGTGGAAGTCGTACCCGTGGAAAACGACAAGGTGGCAATAAAAATAGAGTTTTTCGGCGACGAGATAGAGAGTATCACGCACATAGACCCGCTTACGGGCAAACCGATAGAAACGCTTAAACACGTGAATATATTCCCCGCCAGCCAATACGTGGTGGAAAAGGAAAAGCGCGACGCCGCTTTAAGACAGATAGGCGCGGACATGGTGGAGCGCGTTAAATTTTTTGAAGAAAACGGCAAACTCATCGAAGCCCAGCGCATACGCGAGCGCGTAAGCTACGATATGGAGATGATAAGGGAGATGGGGTATTGCAGCGGCATAGAAAATTATTCGCGCTACTTCGACGGCAGGAGCGAAGGACAGCCGCCGTACACTCTGCTTGACTTCTTTCCCGAAGACTTCATATTGTTCATAGACGAAAGCCACATGACCATTCCGCAGATAAGGGCGATGTACAACGGCGATCTGGCGCGCAAGAAAAATCTGGTGGACTACGGCTTCCGCCTGCCTGCGGCTTACGACAACCGTCCGCTCAAATTCGACGAATTCGACGAGAGGATAGGTCAGCTTATCTGCGTTTCCGCCACCCCTGGACCTTACGAGATGGCGCAGGCGGGGCAGGTGGTGGAACAGCTTATCCGTCCCACGGGACTTGTAGACCCCGAAGTGGAGGTTCTGCCCGTAAAGGGACAGATAGACGACCTTATCGGCAAAATCCGCTCGACGACCGAAAGCGGCGGCAGGGTGCTGGTGACTACGCTTACCAAGAAGATGGCGGAAGACCTCACGACATTTTTGAAGGATAACCAGATAAAAGTACGCTATATGCATTCGGATATAGATACTTTGGAAAGAATAGATATAATAACGTCATTGCGAAAGGGCGACTTCGACGTGCTTGTCGGTATAAACCTGTTGCGCGAGGGGCTGGACTTGCCGGAAGTGAAACTCGTGGCGATTCTGGACGCGGACAAAGAGGGCTTTTTGCGCAGTGAAACCGCGCTCATTCAGACGATAGGGCGCGCCGCGCGTAACGCCGAGGCGAAAGTTGTGATGTACGCGGACGTGATAACGGGCAGTATGCAGCGCGCGCTGGACGAAACCAACCGCCGCCGCGACGTGCAGAAGGAGTACAACAGGGAACACAATATTACGCCTAAGACGATAATAAAACCGATAAACAACACCATAGAGATAAGCAGAAAGGTGGAAGAAAAACCCGTGGAAGACGCGGGCGCGATAAGGGCGGAGATAGAGCGGCTCACCTCGTCGATGAAGCTGGCGGCAAGCAGTCTTGACTTTGAACTTGCAATCAAGTACCGCGAGGAGATAGCCGCGTTAAAGAGGAAATTGGAAGCAAAGAGGAAAAAGTGATGCAGGACAAGATAATAATCAAGGGCGCAAGGGTGCACAATCTTAAAAACATAGACGTGACCGTTCCGCGCGACAAGCTGGTGGTCTTCACCGGGCTGAGCGGTTCGGGAAAATCCTCGCTTGCCTTCGACACTCTGTTTGCCGAGGGTCAGCGCAGATATATGGAATCGCTTTCGTCCTACGCCCGCCAGTTTTTGGGACAGATGGACAAGCCCGACGTGGACTATATAGAAGGGCTTTCGCCCGCAATTTCCATAGACCAGAAGACCACTTCCCACAATCCGCGCTCCACGGTGGGCACGGTTACGGAGATATACGACTATCTGCGCCTTCTATACGCGCGTATAGGCGTGCCCCACTGTCCTAAGTGCGGCAAGGAAATAGTGCGCCAGACGGTGGATCAGATAGCCGACAAGATAATGTCCCTGCCCGAAGGAAGCAAGGTGATGATAGTATCTCCCGTCGTGCGCGGCAGAAAGGGCGAATTTGCTAAGTTGCTCGAAAGTTTCCGCAAGAGCGGTTATATGCGCGTGGAAGTGGACGGACAGCGTTACGACGACGGCGCGGCGGACGTAGACCTCGACAAGAACATAAAGCACACCATATCCGTGGTGGTGGACAGACTGGTGATAAAGCAGGGTATAGTCCGCCGCCTTACGGACAGCCTTGAAGCGGCGCTCAGACTTTCGGAAGGGCTGGTGGAGTGCGTGAACGGGGAAGAGCATACCCTGTATTCCACAAAATACGCCTGTCCCGACTGCGAAATATCCATGGAAGAGCTTACTCCGCGTTTCTTCTCCTTCAACTCGCCGTTCGGCGCCTGCCCCAAGTGTTTCGGTCTGGGATTCAGCATGGTGCCCGACCTCAACAAATTCGTCAAGTGGGATAAATCGCTCGCCGAGGGCGCGGTGGATATAAAGGGGTGGAGCTTCGATACCTGCAAGGTGAACGCAGCCATGATGCGCGCCCTTGCCGAAAAGTACGGCTTTTCGCTTACCGTGCCGTTCAAGGACCTGCCCGAGAAGATACAGAAGATAGTCCTCTACGGCGACAATAAGCCGCTTGACGCGGATATGCGCGGCGTGTTCAACAACGGTTTTTATTCCAAAGTGTACGAGGGCGTGTGCAACATTATGAGCAGAAGGTATACGGAAACCACTTCCGACCTTACCAAAATGGAGTTGGAGCGGTTTATGTCGCCCGTTCCCTGCGACGTGTGCCACGGCAAGCGGTTGAAGAAGGAAGCTCTCGGCGTGACCGTTGGCGGACTGAACATTGCCGAATTGTGCGATCTGCCCATTGACGAGGAACTGAAATTCTTTGAGGAATTAAAGCTGAACGAGCGCGACAGCGTCATCGCCGCGCAGGTTATAAAGGAGATAAAGGGCAGGCTTGGCTTTATGGTGAACGTGGGACTTGACTACCTCACGCTTTCCCGTTCGTCGTCTACGCTTTCGGGCGGCGAAAGCCAGCGTATCCGCCTTGCCACGCAGATAGGCAGCGGACTTACGGGCGTTCTGTATATCCTCGACGAACCCAGCATAGGGCTTCATCAGCGCGACAACGGCAGACTGCTTGACACTCTCACCCGTCTGCGCGATCTGGGCAACACGCTGATAGTCGTGGAACACGACGAAGAAACCATGTCCAAGGCGGACTATATCGTGGATATAGGTCCGGGCGCGGGCGTACACGGCGGGGAAGTGGTGGTCGCGGGTACGCCTCAGGAAGTGGCGGCGTGTACAAACTCAATTACCGGCGACTATCTGAGCGGCAGAAAGGTCATTCCCGTCCCCGGAACGCGCAGGGAATGCAACGGCAAATTCATAACAGTCAAGGGCGCGAAAAAGAATAATCTGAAAAATATCGACGTAAAAATTCCGCTCGGCAAATTCGTTGCCATAACGGGCGTTTCGGGCAGCGGAAAAAGCTCGCTCGTGGGCGAAATTCTTCAACCCGCGCTCGCCGCGAAGCTCAACGGCGCGCGTACGGTCAACGTGGAGTGCAAGGACATCACGGGCATAGAAAATCTGGATAAGGTGATATCCATTGACCAAAGCCCGATAGGCAGAACTCCGCGCTCCAACCCCGCCACGTATACGGGCGTATTCACGCCGATAAGGGAGCTGTTCGCCAAACTGCCCGACGCAAAGGCGCGCGGATATAATGCGGGAAGATTTTCCTTCAACGTGTCGGGCGGCAGGTGCGAAAACTGCGGCGGCGACGGCATTATAAAGATAGAAATGCACTTTCTCTCGGACGTCTATGTGCCCTGCGAAGTGTGCGGCGGCAAACGCTACAACCGCGAAACGCTGGAAGTGAAATACAAGGGAAAGAGCATTTACGACGTTCTTGAAATGACGGTGGACGAGGCTTGCGACTTCTTCCGGAACGTGCCGCAGATATACAACAAAATAAGCACTCTGCAACAGGTGGGCTTGGGCTATGTAAAGCTGGGTCAGCCCGCCACCACGCTTTCGGGCGGCGAGGCGCAAAGGGTGAAGCTGGCTACCGAGCTTTCCAAGCGCGGCACGGGAAAAACCGTATATATTCTGGACGAGCCAACCACGGGACTTCATACCGACGACGTAAAGCGGCTTATCGCTATTCTGGATAAGTTCGTGGACAAAGGCAATACGGTAATAGTCATCGAGCACAATCTTGACGTAATAAAGGTAGCCGACCACATCATCGACCTGGGACCCGAGGGCGGCAACAAGGGCGGCACTATCGTGGCTCAGGGCACACCCGAAGAAGTGGCAAAGGTAAAAGGCAGTTACACGGGACAATATCTCCGTGAAAAACTGGGTATGACGGCAACCGACGGTAACCGGTAACGAAGAAAAGACGGATTTCGGGCGGCGAGCCGCCGCAAAGACAAGACGAAAAAACAAGGGACGCGTCCCTTGTTTTTTAATATATGCGGACCGCCGAAACGGATATTGCCGGCGCATTCGTCGGAAAGAGTCGTTTGCAGGGCGGCGCTTACAGCACGTTTTTCCACTTGAATACGAGCAGGTTTTTACTGTTTTCCACGCTGCACGAAAGGGATATACTCCTTTGCAGGCTGTCGTCGTACATTCCGGCGGACAGCGCGCCGCGTAAATCGCCTATGGCGGTCATAATTCCCTTGACGTCGTTGTTAGGACAGAGGAATTCCAGAATATCGCGCTCTTCCTTCCACCAATCGGAAAAGGCGTCCGCGGCGGCGTTTGCGCCCGCATAATTTTCCGCTTCGATGAGCGCGGTTATCTCGTCCGCCTTTGCAATAGCCTTGTCGAACGTCTTGTTTACATATATCTGTTCTCCCGCGCCCAGTCCCACGATAAGTGCGAGCAGAATAACGGCCAGCCATACCTTACCCCGCATTTTCTTCCTCCAAAGTGCCCGTCACGTACTTGCCGCTTATCGGTTGCAGATAATAGTTGTTTCCGCCCGTGACGGTCATAAGCAGTACGTTTTTCTGCTTTAATCTGTGGTTTTCCAGCGTTTTTTCCACCATAGAGTAATCAATGTTTCCCTTTCTTACGTTTTCAGTCATCTTTTTACCCTCGCATATGACCGTATAGGGCAGCATGGGAGCTTCCGTTTTTACGCCCATATCGCCCGCAGTAAGCGGTTTGTTGTCCGCCTTGGGAATTATGCTGACGTCGCCGTTCGTTTCGAATATGGCGTATTCGAGTTCGTCGGGAGAAAGGTAATTTTTCTCGCGCAACGCTTCCATCAGGTCGTTTACCGTCAGATCGAGCATACTTATCGCGCGGTAGTCTATGCCGCACGGATTGATGACAATAACGGGTTTGCCGTTTATCAGACGGCGCGCTTTGATGGAATGTTTTATCAGCTTGGTAAGGGCGAATTGCACTATGAACAGGGTGAAAATGGGCACGAGTCCGTATATTACGGGCACCGTCGTGTCCGACATGGGAATGCACGCCAGCTCCGCCATTATAAGAGTTACGGCAAATTCGAAGGGCTGCAGTTCGCCCAGCTGTTTTTTGCCCATAAGCCGCATGGCTATCAGCAGGAATGCGTATATGAGTACTGCACGCACGAATACTATCAGCATACGCTTAGTATTTGCCGCGCGGTGAAAAATATGCTATTTTCTGATATATCCTATAAGTCCCGAAGGTTTGGGCATATATCCCGTAATGCGCAGGGCTATAAAGTACAGCGCCGCCGCAACGGGAAGGCATATCAGACAGGATATGACGTTGCCCAGTTCGCGCGTATAAGAGGATATAACTCCCGTAACAAGCGCGATGGCGCAGGATACGGCGATAAGCGCGGCGCCCGAATAACTTTTCCTGCGCGGCAGAATGCGGTTAAGCTGGAAATAGTTGCACGCCAGAGTCACGCAGTGGAACACGAAAAAGGACGTATAATAGCCGTAAATACCCATATACCGCGGCAGTACGGATATTCCCGCGACCAGAAAGACGTAGCCTATAACGCTGCTTATGAAGGTGAGGTTTTCCTTACCCAGCGAGTTCAGCGAAGTGGAAGTAATAGAATTTAAGGAGAGCGGAAGCACTATGAACGCGGCGAAGGAGAGTTGTTCACCCACCTTTTCGTCCGCGTAAAGCAAGCTGCCTATCTCCCTGCCGCAGGCGGCGAAAGCGATGAATACCGCGCACGCCACGGCGCAAGTGAAGTCGGTGGAGCGGTCTATCGCCGAGGTAAGGTTGCGCCCTCCGCCCGCGTTGCGCGCGGCTATTTCGGGTATCATCACCACGGAAAGACTGCCGACGACGGAAGACGGGGCGAGGAGCAGCGGCATAACCATGCCCGAAGCCCTGCCGTATTCCGCCGTCGCTTCCGCGCCTGAAAGTCCCCACGCGCTTACAAGAACGGCAGGAAGGACGAGGGACACGAACATACCCATCAGACTGCCGCACAGGCGTGTGACGGTGAGGGGCGCGGAGGATTTGACTACCTGTCTGCCCATGGTAGGACAGGCAAGTCTGCCGCCGCTTTTGAAGAATACTATAATGAGCAGCACCGCCACGATGCAGTCGCTGACAAGCATGGCGTAAGCGAGCGAATATTCAAGCGAGATTACGTTTTGCAGCAGGAATATGAACAGGGTGCAAGCCACCACTTTGATTATCTCGTCCGCCGCTTCCGCCATTGAATATACGAAAAAGTTCTGTCTGCCCCAGAAATGGCTGCGGATAACGGCGTAAATGCTGGAAGTGAGCATTGTCGGCAGCAGTATCAGAAACAGACGGGAGCACCTTTCGTCGGTGAAAAATAAGGACGCGAGCGACGGAAAGGAATAAAAAACCGTGCACACCGTCATGGAAATCATCAGGCTTATCAGCAGGGCGGCGGTGACTGCCGAGCGCTGGCTTTTCACGTCGCCGAGCGCCTGCGTTTCCGCCGTTATGCGGGAAACGGTAACGGGGATACCGCTGACTGCGATTGCGGCGAACAGCGAAAATACGGAAAAGCATATCTGGTAAAGCCCCATTACTTCCGCTCCGAGTTCGCGCGAGATGAATATTTTGAAAACAAACGAGATTCCGCGTGTGATTACGGCTATCGAGGTCACGGTGAAGAACGCCTTGAAGATTCTTTTCATATTATAGGATATTAAGAAGTTTGCGCAAATATAATTTATCGGAGGGAAAAATGCTGGTATACAGAGTGCGTGAAGGGGAAAGTTTACAGGACGTGGCGAGGAAATTCGGCGTGAGGGCGGAAAAAATTCTTGCCGACAGCAACTGCGCGCCCGATCAGTTCGACCGCGGCATATGTCTGCTTATCCGCCGTCCCGAAGGGCGGGAATACGTGGTAAAACCGTTTGACACGTTGCAGTCGGTCGCGGAAAAATTCGGCGTAAGCAAGGAGAAAATCATGTCCGACAACCGCCTTGATTCGCCGTATATCTTCATAGGTCAAAAGCTGTATTTATAGAGGCGCGCGGATAGGCGCGTTCCGGGATTTACAGCCTTTTAACCACCTTTGCCGGCACGCCGGCAACTACGCATGCGGGCGGCACGTCTTTATTTACCACCGCGCCGGCGGCAATTATGCTTCCGTCGCCCACGGTTACGCCTGGCAGAATGGTGGCGTGCGATCCCACCCACACGTTTTTACCCAAAGTCACTTTGGAAGGAGTCATGTTCGCCCGGGTCGCGGGGGAGAGGTCGTGGTTGAGCGTGGCAATAACCGCCTGGTGTCCTATAAGACAGCCGTCGCCTATTTCTATTCCTCCCTGGTCCTGGAAACAACAGCCTGAATTTATAAACACGTTTTTGCCGAGCTTTATATTCTTTCCGTAGTCCGAATATATCGGCGGAAACAGTCTGAAAGATTTATCCACTTCATAACCCACAAGTTCGGAAACCAGCGCTCTCAGTTCGTCCTGCGTGTGATAGCCGGTGTTTATCTTTGCGGTTACTTTCTGCGCTTCGTCGGCAGCGAAGTTCATAAATTGCTGAATTTCCGAATTTGAATCCAGCGGCGCACCTGCGGCGGTCATCGCGTTATATTCCTTATAGTCCATATCCTGCTCCTTTTCTATATTATACCAAAGACGGCGCCACGGGACAAATAGTTATTAATTATAACGTTCTATGCACAAAGCGCATAATAAGGCGCCGGGTAAAACAAAAAGACCCGCATCAAGCGGGCCTTATTGTTTTAAGTTTGCAGATTATTTCTTGCGTGCGTCCGATCTGCCGCCGTAGTTGCGGTCGAAATCAGACTTTCTGCCTACCTGCTTCTGGCGCTTACGCTTTTTCAGTATCTTGCGCGCGATAACCACTATCACGGCAATCACTATCAGACCGCCTATCACGCCGGAGGTGATGTACAGCCACAGCAGGCTGTCCGTGCCGCCGTTGTCGTCGGGTTCCTCTTTATCGGGGGTGGATTCCGCGTCTGCCTGGGTGTAGTGCACGATATAGTTGTTTGCAAGAAGTGCGCCTTCCTTAATCGTGCCGTCCTCGTTGTATGCGTTCGCGTCGGAGAACGAGTTATTCTTGGTGGAATCGTCCGCGTTCGTGTAAACCACGTCGAAGCCGACCTTGCCGGAAACTATCTGCGCGGGGGTAGTGGTGGTTTCGCCGTCCACTACGGGATCTATCTCAACGCAGGAGAAGTTGTCGAAGAAGGCGTAGCCGCTGACCCATTCGTCGGTGTCGCCCAGCTGAAGCGCAAGGCTGCCCGTCACGTCGGACGTCACGTCCTCGTCGATGTAGACGTAGAAGGAAACTTCCTTCCAGCTGCCCACGGTTTCCGTACCGTCGTCCGCATAGGTGGAGGTGTTGATGAGTCTGGCTTTTTCAACCGCGGAAGACTCGTCGTCAACTATGCCGCCGAAGGTGTAGGTTGAGTTGCCCAGCGTGAGCACTATGCGCGCGCTGTCGTCCGCGCCCAGCTTATAGGTGAGCACCCACACGGTTATCTTGTAGTAGGAACCGGCGCTGAGGGTGAGGTCGGAGGAAGTATATCTGTAAGCTCCGCCCGCCAGATTGCCGTCCTCGTCGAGCACGTCGTCGTGGTTGTAGATGACCAGCACCATATCGCCTATACCCGTGGTGATGGAGGAGTTGTTTATATTGGTATCCACCGTGCCGGAGTTGTAAAGCGCTTCGTAAAGCGCCGCGTCGCTGCCGGCGATATCAAGGTCGAGAAGCTCGTTCCAGTCATGGTTCTGTCTGTCGAACACGCCCGCGGAAACGTCGTCCTCGCTGGCGTCGCTGTCAATCTGGGTAGCGGACCAGTCGGAAGGAGTGTTGAGCGCGTCGTCGTTTGCAGTAACGTTGTCCATTGTGTTGACAAGCATGGAAACGGTCTGCGTATTCGAGCGGTTAAGACTTACGTATGCGTCGAAGTCCTCTTCGGTAACGGACTGATAGGTCGCTCCGGTGAAGAGCGCGCTGTAATTCGCGCTGCTCGTGTTCTCGTTGGAGTAGTCGGAGTTACCGACGTACAGGGAGAGGGACGCGCTTACGCTGCTCACGCCCGTCTGGATATAGAATACGTATTCCTTCCAGCCTGCGTTTTCCGAAGTGTTCTCGTCGCTGTTTCTGAAGAATGTGTATTCGATGTCGTCGCTGCCCGTGGATATCACTATGCTTATCTGCGAGCCGGGTTCCGCATACGCCCACACGCTGACTCTGTAATAAGAGTTGGAAGAGAGGGTAAATTCGTCTGAACTGAAACCGAATGCCGCCAGGTTGTGCGAATAAACCGCAAGCACGTTGTTATCCGCGCTCAGACCGCTGTAATTGCCCGCGGAAGAGAATATGGTGTCCTTATTCCCGAGCAGGGTTGCGATATTGCTTCCGCCGATAAGTTCGAGATACTTGGCGGAAATATTGTCAAGGTCGAGCACTCCGCCGTAAGCGTAGGTGGAAGCGTTCGTATCGTTATTGTAAGCGGTCAGCAGGGTGCTGTCGGTAGCCGACCAGCCGTTGGGCAGGGCGAGCACTCCGTTGGGGTTGCCGTCCGTCTTACTGAAATCAAAGTCGTTGTCGTCGGTTGCGTACAGGCTGTTCGTGCCGGACACGTCGGAGGCGTTGAAATAGCCGTTGGAAGCTATCTCCACGTCGGAAGAGTCGGCGGAAACGGTGCCTTTTGCAACGTTGGTTGCCGTGGTCGCGCCCGAGTAGTCGGAAGCGGCGATGTCCTCCGTCATGATGTTGGATATGAGCGCATAGCCCTTCACGTAAGAGGAGCTGTTGGTTGCGGTGCCGCTGCCGAGGGCGAATTCAAGACCGAGGTGCGCGACAGACTTGCCCGACTGCACCATGAATGTGAGCATGACGTAATCGTTCACGCCGTCAATCTTGAAATCGGCAAGACCTTTGGAAGTGAGCGAGGTCAGCGACGCCACGGAAGTGCGGTAGGAAGAAAGGTCGGTAAAGTCCGTGTCGGGAGCTTTTTCCAGATCTTCATTTATCGCGTCTATATCATAGTTATACAAGGTAACGTTCAGACCGCCGGAGAGTATTTCGGAAGTCTTGACCCATACGGATACGGCGAGATAGCTGTTGGGAGCAAGCGTTATCAGGTTGCTTATGTTCGCGCTGCCGGAAGTTACGTCTACAACGGGGGATACCGTTGCATATCCGGGTACGGAGTTGTTGAGTACCCACACCTTGTCGCCGTAGGAGGCAAGCGCCTTGTCGACGGTAATGCCGTCCACGCTGTCGCCCACGTTTGCGAGCACCGCGTTGGAAGAATCCGCCTTGCCGCTTACTTCATAGGTAAGGGAGTTGTCGCTGCCGTCCATATTATAGTAAGTGAAATCGTCGTCGGCGGTGAGCATATCCGCTTTTGCGACGGTATCGCCTTCGACTGCCGCGTCATAGGTGTCCTTGTCTATAAGGCTGACGGATACGGAATCGAAGAACGCGATGCCTTCGGTACCCGCGGTATTGTTGGTGCCCAGCCACAGTTCCAGCGTTACGGAGTTTTCACGGTACTGGTTGCCCTGCAGGTAGAGGGAATATTCCGTCCATTCGCCGCTCGTGTCTATATCGCTTATGCCGACGACGGATTCTTCGTCATCGCCGGTGGTAAGGCGGATAGCCGCGCCGTCGCCGGTGAGAAGATAAGTCTTGACCCACACGGAAACTTTATAGTAGTTGTTCGCCTCTATGGTATAGCCGGTGTTGGAAGAATAGCCGTAAACGCTGGCGTTTCTCGCCTGGATATAGAGTATATTGCTTACCGTGCGCACGCGGTTATTGCCGTAGTCGTAGGAAACTCTGCCATGCGCGTTGAGGGTAAGATTATCGTACTCGTCGGTATCGTTGATGACGGATAAGTCCATATTGGCGGTGTCGAGCACGCCCCTTTGCAGGTTGGTGGTCGAAGTTCCGAAAGAACTGCCGTCCGTCTTCGTGCCCGCGGAGCCAGTCCAGCGGGAGGAAGAATAAGGAGTGGAAGTCTTGGTCACATAGTCGAACTCGGTATCGCCGCTGCCCATGTCGTATTTCGCGGTGTGTACCCTGTGGCTTTCTTCCGCGGTTTCACCGTTTACGACATTGGAAGAGGAAGTGCCGACAGTCGCGGCGTTGTATTCGGCAACCGCCTTGGCTTCGGCCTCTTCTTCGCTTATAGAACTGTCGCCGTCGGCGAAAGCGCTGTCGGAATCGGCGTATTCGTCGTTAAGGTTGACGAGCGTGAGATTGTCGAAAAAGGCATAGCCCGCAGCCATATGACCTGTGGAATAGTTGCCCGTACCCAAAGACAGGATAACGGTTATGCTACCGCCGGTAGAGTTGTGCGTGTCGATATAGGCGACAAGTTCCTGCCATTCGCCGCCCGTGTTGACGGCTTCGAAAGCCGCGTACGCCACGCCGTTCACATAGACGTATGCGCCGGTGGTGTTATCGTCGAAGTCCTGAGTTTCGTCGCCCCTGTTCAGCCAGTCCTCGTAATAGGTGCTGTCGGTGAAAATGTCCGTTTTGACCCATACGCTCAGCTTGTAGACGCTGTCCGCCGCCAAAGTTATGGAAGCGGAAGTATACTTGTAGGATGAGGCTTCGACGCTGTTATAGATAGCCAGGATATTGTTATCCTCGCCCACTTTGCCCGGTTCGATGCTGCCGAAATCGCTTCTGTAACCTCTGGTATCGCTCACGTCGATAACGCCCGAATGCACGTTGTCGGTAGGAGTTTTATACGTAGAGGAAGAAGAAGTGGAGCCGGCTTCGCCCGTCCAGCTTGAAGGAGTCATCGGCTGCGAATCACCCGAGGCGCTGTCGAAGTTGCCGTTGGTGATAAGCGTAGTCGAATAACTCTCCTCTTCGGTTGCGGGATCGTCGGGATCGCAGGCGGCAATAGCCGTCACGAGCGCCGCGATCATCACAATTACGATGATAAGGAAAGTAAACTTTCTTTTTCTCATTTGACCACCTTTTATTAGTCCTTATAATATAAGTCTTCCTAATTATATAAAATAAAAGCCCGCGGGTCAAACGAATAATCGCGCAATAGTTAAAATTTTATAAAATTCTTGCACATAATTTTCATATGGACGCTAATAAGGCTGAAAAATCGACAGCAAGTCGCCTTGCATTTTTGAAATATTTCGCCGCGCTGGCGGCAGGGTGCGTGAACGGACTGTTCGGCGGAGGCGGCGGAATGCTGGTCGTGCCGCTGCTCACGTCTTTCGGTCTTACCGCAAAAAAAGCCCACGCCACCGCAGTCGCAGTGATTTTGCCGCTATGCCTGGTCTCCGCGGTAATTTATATCGTAAAGGGGTGCTTTGATATGCAGCTTACGCTTGCCGTAGGCGGAGGCGTGGTTGCGGGCGGAATAGCGGGCGCGCTTCTGCTGAAAAAGACGGATAACTTTCTGCTGTCAATGTTTTTTTATATCGTCATGATAGGCGCGGGAATAAAAATGGCGGTGGGCAGATGATGAATATCGTATGGCTTATCCTGGCAGGCGCCGCCGGCGGAATAATAGCGGGAATGGGTATGGGCGGAGGCACGCTCACCATTCCCATACTTACGCTTGCGCTGGACGTGGAACAGAAAACGGCGCAGTCCGTCAATCTGATAGCCTTCGTGGTTATGTCCGCGCCCGTGCTCGCAATCCATGTAAAAAACAGACTCGTGGACTTTCCTTCGCTTCTGAAGACGGCGCCGCTTGCCCTTGTTGGCAGCGCGGTGTGCGCGTGGTTCGCTCCCGACGTTCCCGCGGAAATACTTTCGCGCTGCTTCGGCGGCTTCCTCATCGCCCTCGGAACGTGGCAGGCGGTAAAGGCGGTAATCGACAAGGTGAAAGAGAAAAAAGGATTTTCGCCGAAAATGTTTCCGCCGAGCCTTGTCGGCTGCTCTCTTCTCACCGTAAGCGATACCGCGTACTATCCGGAAAAACTCAAAAAGAAAAACCCCGCGTAATTTTACGGCTGATATGTATATGCGCACATTTGCCCATATGCACCGGTATTCATATAGCCGTATGCGCGCATATGAACATATGCCCGTATATCAATGCGTCCGGCAAAACAAAATTCCGACGCTGCGGGCGCAATTTATCGCAAGCGATTTTTGACGTCATATATTTTCATACAATTTTTTGACGGGATATTTTTATATGCTTTACCGAAAATACCGCGCCGCACGGCGGACTGGGCGTTTTCGCGCGCCGCGACAGATACTTTGTCATTATTTGTCGCAAAGAAGAATAGTATATCTTGTCGGTTGCGGTATTGCCGACACGGCGGAAGGGGGAGATATGAAAGAAAGAGTTCTTCAAACGGCGCGGTACATAGTGGACAACCGCGCCACGGTCAGGCAGGCTGCCGCGGCAATGGGCGTGAGCAAGAGTACGGTGCACAGCGATATGAATGAAAAACTGAAGTATATCGACTCGTCGCTGTATGAACAGGTGCGGGAAGTTCTGGCTTACAATCTGCGGGTAAGGCATTTGCGCGGCGGTATGGCCACAAGACGTAAATACAAAAAATAGATATGTAAGTTATGTGCACTTTGAACATATAATTATTATTTTCGCCATTCGGTTCGGAAAAATATCCGCATAATAGTGCACAAAAAATACATAATTCGACAGTAACGGCAACATTTTGGCTTTCGCGCGCGCAAGCGTTAAAAAAATAATTATTGACAAACGGCTTTTTTTCGTTCATTATATAAATAAGGCTTTTCCGCGGCGCGCCGCGGGAGAGTACAAAGCGTCAAGAGGGAGATATGAGCGAAAAACCCAACATAGTTTTTATTTTCAGCGACCAGCAGAGGGCGGATACGATAAATTCCGAAGTCACGCCCAATTTAACGGAGCTTGCGCGGGACGGAGCTGATTTCACCAACGTGTATACCTGCCAGCCGGTGTGCGGACCGGCGAGAGCGTGTCTGCAAACGGGTATGTACGCCACCAAAAACGGCTGCATAGAAAACGGCATACCCATGCGCGAAACGGACGTGCATATCGCCGACCTTTTCAATGCCGCCGGTTACGATACGGCGTATATAGGCAAATGGCATCTTGCTTCCAGGGGAATGCAGTACAAAAAGAAGGGCGTGCCGGAAAATCTGCGCGGCGGCTACAAGTACTGGCTCGCGGCGGATTTGCTGGAGTTTTCGTCCAACGGAAGCAGAGGCGTACTGTGGGATAACGATTGCAGGGAAGTGAAGTTCGAAGGCGTGCGCGCCGACAGAATGACGGACTTTGCTCTTGATTATCTGCGCGGCGGGCGCGATAAACCGTTTTTCCTGTTTATTTCGTATCTGGAACCGCACCACCAGAACACGTCGTTCAGGTTCGAATGTCCGCCCGGTTACGAAAAACAGTTTGAAAATTATCCCATACCGGAGGATCTGAAGGGGCTCAGGGGCAATTACAAGCGCAATTACGCGGACTATCTGGGCTGCTGTAAGTCGCTTGACGAAAACGTGAAGAGGATAGTGGACGAACTGAAATCGTCCGGACTGTACGAAAATACGCTTATCGTCTATACTTCCGACCACGGCTGCCACTTTATGACGAGGAATCTGGAATACAAGCGTTCCTGTCACGAAGGGTCCACGCACATACCGCTCATCGTTTCGGGCGGAGCATATAAGGATATGGGCAGGACGGACAGACTTGTCAGCCTGATTGACCTGCCGCCCACGCTTCTTACGGCGGCGGGAATAGACGTGCCTGAAAATTTCGACGGCATTGCATTGCAGTCGGGGACCGAACGCGACTGCGTATTCGCGCAGATAAGCGAAAGTCATAACGGCAGATGCGTGATTACAGAGAAGTACACTTACAGTATTTCGTCGGGACTCAACTATTCGACGGATAAGTACAGGGACGACTATCTGTACGACAGGGAAAAGGACAGGGGCGAAAGACGCAATCTCATAAACAGCCCCGCTTATGCGAAAGAGAAGGAGAAACTGCGCGGACTGCTCGTGAGGGAAATGCTTAAAGCGGGAGAAAGCGCGCCCGTCATCAAAAGACGGCTGTTTAAGGGGAATATATGAAAAAGCAAAGAAAAAACGTGCTTGCAGCGCTTTTAGTAACTGTCGTAATGGCGGCGGGGCTGGCGTTTTCCGCTTGCGCCGAGCGTTCGGATAATCTGGAAGATCTGGTATCGTCGGTACGCAATACGGGCGCGCCGGAAGCGGACGCCGCAAAGGGTATAAGTCCCGATATGTCCGCGGAAGAGATGATGGAGGTCGGCTTTTACAACTATTACGCCGCGCCCTACGTCGTTTCGGAAAATTACAGTACGAATACCACTACTCCGCCGGGATCGGATATTGCGTTCAACCGGTAGTATATCGACGGATACAAGATAAGAAAGGGCGTATATTCCGAAAGCGATCCGCTGGCTTCGCAGGCTTACCATCTGGTTATCTCGGCGGGCGCGGTGTCGGGCAGCAGGAGAATAGAAGAGGCTGTCGTGAACGGCGGTAACATAAATTACCGCACCGTTTCGGGCAACGCGCTTTCATTCAACGACGACATCGGAATGGTCAGGGTAGCCGAAGGCGCTCAGTTCGAATATACGGACTACGGCACGGATTTGGAAAGATACAACACGGAAGTGTGCAACGACCCCACCAAGGTATTCACCTACAACATATACGACACGGCGGCGGACGCGCTCGTGGACGGGTGCGTGCAGTCCGCCACCGAGCCGGTGTATGACGAAGAAAGGGGTGTTTACGCGTTTTCCGTCGTATTCGCAAACGACGTCGTCACACAGGACTATCTGCGTCTTCTCGAGTTGAATCTTGCAAAGCAGGGCGGAGGAAGCGTAAGGTACGAATCGCTTGAAATGGACTTTGAAATGTGGGCGGACGGACATATAAAGAGTATTTCCATTCTGGAAAGGTATAATTTTTCCATGGTTTTGTCGTTGGAAAACATATATGACGCGGACGTGTACTTTGCTTACGACGAGGAAGAGAGCGGTTACATAATGGCGGATTACGTAAACGCGTTTACGACGAATAAAGCCGTAGAAAGGAATAACAAACTGTTCGACTACGCTACCGAAAACGCCGACGGCAAGGTAATGAGCGCGGGCGAGATAGCCGGCACTGTCGCGGGAGTTCTTGCGCTGTGCGCGGTGATAATTGCAGTCGCCGCAGTCGTAGCCAAAAAGGTGAACGCGAAGAAAGCTGCCGAACGCGAAGCGCGTGAAGCCGCCGAAAGCGAACGGGAACTGTTCGGCGGCTGTGACGATAAGCAGGAATAAGTTTAACGCAGAATAACGGGGCGGCTTTGCCGCATAAGGTAACAATATGGACAACGTATCTCTCACAGACAAACTCAACGACGCAAAGTTCAGAAGCAGGCTTTATATCGGTCTTAACATAGCCTCGTTTTTCGGATTTGCGGGGCTCATGGCGGTAGCGGCGTTTTACGACTTGCAGATAAGTCAGGCGATAGGCGACATGAACAACCTCTTCGGCACCTTCTTCGAGGTGGTCGGGGAATGGCCGTCCTATCTGGTTCTGCCTTTCTGCGCGCCGGTATTCTTCTACAATGCGGCGAACTTCAAAGATAGACGCGCGCGCATTTTCATGCGGATATTCGGTCTTGCGCTCAGCTGGCTGGGTTATTTCATGTGGATATACGCGGGTACCAAACCCGGAAGGATAGACGCCGTCTACGGAATCCCCGGACTTACCATGTTCGCGGTGTTCGGCGGTTTTGCCGGCGGAGCGTTCGGGCTTTGGGTGGGCAGTCTGATAAAGCCCAAAACGATGAAAAGACTGCTGAAATTCGCGCTCTTCGCGCTCGTATTCATGGTTGCGGCGCTTATCGTGATGCAGATAATGAAAATGCTTTGGGGCAGAATGAGATACCGCGATATGCTTTCCGCAGGCACTACGGAAGGCTTCACGCCCTGGTACGTGGTAAATATCGGCAACGGGGAAGAAGCGTACAAATCTTTCCCTTCGGGGCACACCTCTTCGGCGGCGAACATATTTATTCTCGCGGCGCTGTGCGACGTGTTCCCCAGGCTGAACAACTTCCGCGCAAGGGCGGTAATAAATACGGGCTGTTTCATATTCACCGTCCTGGTGGCGGTTTCAAGAATAGTCAACTGCGCGCACTTCCTTTCCGACGTGCTTGCGGGCGGCTACATTACGTATCTCATCTTCGTGCTCACGCGCTGGCTGTTCTTCAGAAACGGTAAGTACGAGTTTACTTTTAAGGAAAAAACCGCCGCGGTTGCCGACGGATCGGCCGAAGGGGGAGAAGAAGTCGAAAACACGTCCGCACAAAACGGAGCGGACAATGACGGCGCGGACGCCGATTGCGGTAAGCCGCGGGAAAAAGGAGAAGAATGAGTACGAGAAAATACGGCATAATTGCCCAAGCGGTATTGCTGGCGGTTTTCGCCGCCCTTCTTGCGGCGGGATCGGTTTATGACGGATTGATTGCGGAAAAACTCTATACGGGAAAGGGAATAATCACGGTAACCACGGAAGCAATCGGGAAAATGCCTCTGTTTCTGGCGGCGGCGTTTGCCTGCGCGGCGGCGTTTTTTACCGTGCGCCGTCCCGACAGCGTGCGGAGTATGACCGCGGCGGAGGACGGAGAAGCCCCGGCGCGCGCCGTCAGGAAAGAGCGCGGCGCCGCTGCGTGGTATATAATAAGAAAGGTCGTTTACTGCCTGGGCGGGGTCGCGTGCGCTTCGTTCATGTTCAAGGACGTATTCGATATGATAACAAGCGAACTGCTCATGTCGCTGGCAATGTGCGGTATGGCGGGAGTGGCGGTATTCACCCTGTTGACCATAATTTTTCCGCGCATATCCGCCGAAAAGCTGCAAAGCTGGAAAAAATGGGCGATAGCAACCATTATAGCCGCCCTAATAATCGTCGTTCTTACTGAAGGCGTAAAACTGCTTTGGGGCAGGGCGCGCCCTTACGAGGTATGGGACGGAGCGGAATTTACCGCATGGTACACGATTTCCTCCTTCGGCGGCGATTCCTTCTTTTCCGGTCATGCGGCGTGCTGCACGGGTATTTTGATGTTCGCGCCGCTGCTGTGGATAAACGACGACGAGCCGATATACAGGATAATCTATTCCGTGCTTGCGGTGTTGTTTATCGCGTGCAGTATGCTGGGCAGGATAATGAGCGGCGATCACTACTTGACAGACGTCGCCGCAGGTGCGATAATAAGTACTGTGGTAATGTCTGTGACCTATGGAATAGCGTTTTTCAGGGGTTACGAGGCGAAACCCGACGGTTTTATCTACAAATATCTGTGAAAAGGCAATTATGAAAGGAACTGAGCTGGCTTTAATATTCGACGTAGGCACGCAGGCAACCCGCGCCCTGGTTTTCGATACCCGCGGCAATCCCGTGCTCATAGTTAAAAAACAGGGCGAACTTTATATTTCCGACGGCAGTCAGCAGGCGGAAGCGGACTGCGAGAGCATATGGCGCGATATGTGCAGCGTATCCATGCAGGCGAAGGAGAAGTTGGGCGAAAGGTGGAAGGACATAGTCGCCGTTTCCGTTACGTCCATAAGGAATTCCCTCGTATTTCTGGATAAGGACTGCAAGCCGAGCAGGAAAGCCATTTTCTGGCTTGACAAGCGTGAAGTGGAATGTCCGGACGAGCTGCCTTTGTTCAACAGGATACTTTACGGCATAGCGGGCATGAAGGAAGTGGTGAACGTACAGCGCCGCACCAGTTACACCAACTGGGTGCGCGTAAACGAACCCGACGTATGGGCGAAAACGGCAAAGATAGTCATGCCTTCCGCCTTCTATACTTACAAACTCACGGGACGTCTTGCGGACAGCAAGGCGGGTCAGGCGGCGAAATTCCCTTACGATTACCGCCGCAGGACGTGGATGAGCACCCGCGGACTTACTTTCCCAGTGTTCGGCACCCCCGTGGAAAAAATGTGCGAACTCGTCGAGCCGTGCACGGTAATCGGCAGGATAACCGCACGGGCGGCGGAAGAAAGCGGCATACCGGAAGGTACTCCCGTCGTGGCTTCGGGCGCGGACAAGGCGTGCGAAACCTTCGGCGTGGGCGCGATAGACGGCACGGTTGCTTCCGTATCCTACGGTACGGCGGCTTCCGTACAGATAACCACGAAAAAATACGTAGAGCCGACCCCGTTCATGCCGGCGTATACGGCGGTTGCGCCGAACAGATTCAATCCCGAAATACAGATATTCCGCGGCTATTGGATGGTCAGCTGGTTCAGGGAGCAGTTTGCCCTGCACGAACAGCAGGAGGCGAAGGAGCGCGGAGTTATCGCGGAAAAGGTGCTCGACGAGTATATGGAGCAGATTCCGCCGGGGAGCAAGGGACTTCTCGTCCAGCCCTATTGGGGACCGGGTCTTACCACGCCCGAGGCAAGGGGACTGATGATGGGATTTTCCGATATGCACACCCGTCACCATATGTACCGCGCGATAGTGGAAGGCATAGATTTCGCGTTGCTCGAAGGGCTGGAAAACATGGAGCGCCGCGCGGGTATAAAGGTTAAGAGGATAGCCCTTTCTGGCGGGGGTTCTTCCAGCGACGCCGTGTGCCGCATAGCCGCGGACATATTCGGAAGGGACGTTTACCGAGTTCAGACGTTTGAAACCAGCGGTCTGGGAGCCTCTATGGCGTGCTTTATCGCGCTCGGTCTGTTCAGCGGCAGGGAAGAAGCCGTTGAGAACATGGTGCACCTGAAAGACATATTCAGCCCCGACCCGAAAAACGCCGCGATTTACCGCGAGCTGTACGAAAAGGCGTACGTGAAGATATATCCTTCCGTAAGGCACATATATTTCAACATATACAATATGAACAAGAACAAAAAGCTGTAAGGGCTGTTTGCAATTGCGTTTCCGGGTGCGGCGGTAAAACTTACCGCCGCTTTTATATTCATGGCGACGAAACGGCTGTTCCGCCCGTGCCGGTACCGGTACGGACGGCGTATTCCTTTTTATATTATAAACAATCAAAATACGACCTTTTGCGGCATATAATGTGATATGGACAATGTTAGAAATATTCATTTTGTGGGAGTGGGCGGAGTCAGTATGCGCGCGCTTGCGCGCTTTTGCGCCGCCCGTGGAATACTCGTTTCCGGAAGCGACGACGCCGCGGGGCTTGACCTTGAGGACCTGAAGAGGAGCGGGGTACATATTCTGCCGTCGGATTGTACCGATTTTATCGGCGAGTGCGATATGGTCGTCTTTTCCGCCGCAATTCCGTATTTTCACCCCCAGCTTGCCGCCGCAAGGGCGCAGCATATCCCCACTTTGGAGAGAAAAGCATTCTTAGGGCTGCTGTCAAAAAAATTTGACAAGACCGTTGCGGTATCCGGCACGCACGGCAAAACCACCGTGACCGCCATGCTCTGCGAAATATTTTCGCGGGCGGGAATGTCGTTTACGGGACATATAGGCGGCGCGGTAAAGGGGAATACGGGAGGAATCGTCAGTTGCGGAAACGAATGGTTTGTGACCGAAGCGTGCGAATACAACCGCAGTTTTCTCACGCTGTCGCCGTATGTTACGGCGGTTCTGAATTTGCAGTTCGACCACCCCGACTGTTACAGGGATATGGACGATATGGTGGCGGCGTACGACGCGCTTATCGCAAACACGTCGAAGGACGGCTGTATCGTGTGTTCCGCCACGGCGGAAAGAATGCTCAATCTGACGGGCAGAAGAGCGGTTACTTTCGGCTATACGCGCGGCGCGGACATTTATCCCGAGGAAGTGAAGTATTCGGGCGGCAGATATTCCTTCTTTCTGGCAAAGTGCGGGGTAAAGCGCGCGTTTGTGGAGATGAAAGTGGAAGGCAAGCACAATATCGCAAACTGCCTTGCGGCTTACGCGGTTGCGGGGGAATGCGGGATAAGCGACGATATCTGCGCCTGCGCGCTGAGCGCGTTTGGCGGAGTCAAGGGAAGGTACGAGCACAAGGGGAAAACGGCAGGGGGTGCAAGCGTCGTTTATGATTACGCCCACCACCCGGGAGAGATAGAAGCGGCAATCGCCACCGCCAGGCAGAGTTGCAAAAAGCGGGTGGTCGCGGTATTCGAGCCGCATACGTTTTCGCGGACGCGCGCCCTTATGAAGGAGTTCATATCCGCGCTTTCGCTCGCGGACGAAGTAATAGTGCTTCCCGCGTACAAGGCAAGGGAGGAATACACTCCGTCGGGGAGCGGCTACGACCTTTACCGGCGTCTTGCGGTGCTGGGCAATACCCGCGCAAGTTATGCCGCCGACTATAAAAAAGCCGCCGAGCTTGCGCTTGGCAAGACGTCGGCGGGGGATATACTGCTCGTAATGGGCGCAGGCACCGTGTGGCGCGTTGCGGATATAGTCAGCAATTACATTTGACTATATTCATTTTGGGCGAAAGTTTCCCGTCCATCTTCTGCATGAGTTCGGGAACTTGCGCAAAGCCTACAACTTCCCCTGTCAGGGGGGATACTTTTACTTTGTCCATGGCAAGCAGGTTTATCGCCATGGAAACTTTGCCGTCGCCGTCCTTTATTCCGAACATGGAAAGTTCGCGGCTGAGTATATTGACAAAGTCTATCTTGAAGCATTTTACCGCGCTGTTTGCGTTCACGAGGGCTATTTTGCCGCCCATGGCAAGACAGTAGGGCAGCTCGTCCATATCGGAAAGAATGTCCAGGTCCACCACCAGCGCGTTCGCCATTTTACCAGAGGTAAAACTTTTGACCATATAAGGCACGTTTTCCTGCGAACTGTTGATAATGAAGTCCACGCCCAGATCCTGCGCCAGGGCGAGTTTGTCGTCGTCGCTGTCTATCATTATCGGCAGAGCCTGGTGATAGCGCAAAAGCTGCGCGATGATGAGATTTATCACGGAAACACCGTTTACAATCACCGTCTGCGAAGGACGGATGTCCAGTTTGTCTATAAGATTGCAGGCTTTGGCGACGGTGTCGATAAACACGACGTCGTTATCGGCGATGGAATCGGGAAGTTCGTATATGTTGTCCGTGGGAACGCAGGCGTAGTCGCGCAGGTACCCCATGCCGCGGGTATCCGACTTCACCTTGCTGTAGCTGGAAAGAAAAACGCGCTGGCCGCTTTTGAACTCGCCGGAAGGGCATAAGCTCACGAGCGCCGTCGCGGACGAGGAGGGCACTACGCTTTCACCCCCGCCGCGCGTGTATGCGTATATATCGCTGTTGTCTATGCTTGCGCGGATAATCTTTACTTTGGCGGCGGATTCGCCCGCTTTGCCGCACGAATCGGCGTCGGAAGCGTCCTTTTCCTCCGCCGCTCTTACCTTACAATCGCCGTCGAAAATCCAATAATTCATATAATCTCCTTGTATCGCGTAAACACATTATAACACCTCTCCCGACAAATATCAAGGCGAAAATCCAAAATTATTCCGCACGCCCGTTTACAATTTTTCAAATAAAACGTTTTTATGCTTGACTTGCCTTACGAAAGTATGTATAATTGACTACGCAATAAAGATTCAGAGGTGATAATATGAACGAGAATATACAGCCTGAATATCATGACGCGGTATTCGAGTGCGCCTGCGGCTCCAAGTTCGTCTGCGGCACTACGAAGAAAGGCGACGTGATCAAAGTGGAAGTCTGCAACAAGTGCCATCCTTATTTCACCGGCAAGCAGAAGCTCGTGGATTCCGGCGGCAGAGTGGAGAAGTTCAACAAGCGTTTCAACCGCAACAAGTAGGAATTTTGCCGAAGTGCAAAGAGCTTTCTTTGCACTTTATTTTTCGTACAAGCGTAGCAATACGCTTGTTCGTTTATATTCCGCGCGCGAATAAAAATAAAGGTATATGAGGAAAAGAAGCAGCAAAATCGGAGGACAGGCAGTCATCGAAGGAGTGATGATGCGCGGCGAGCGCAGCATTGCCACCGCCGTGCGCCTGGAAGAGGGCGGCATTGCGGTCGAAAGCAGATATATAAAGCCCGTCAAGGATAAGAATATTCTCTACCGCATACCCGTCATCCGCGGCGTGCTCAGCTTTTTCGGCTCGATGGTTACCGGCATAAAAACTCTTATGCGCAGCGGGGAAGTGTTCGGCGATGAGGAGGGCGAACCCTCCAGGTTTGAAAAATGGCTTGCCAAGACCTTCAAGGTGGATATTTACAGCGTGGTTATGTTTATTTCCGTGCTGCTCGGCGTCGCGCTCGCGGTGGCTTTGTTCGTCTTTCTGCCGCTTCTTTGCAGGAACGGCGTTGAAGCGCTCATTCCCGAAGCAAGCAGGGGGAGCGTAGGCGTAAATATCGGACTGAATTTTCTTGAAGGCGTCATAAGACTGGTTATTTTCATTCTGTATATCTTCCTTACGTCGCTGATGAAAGATATACGCCGCACATATATGTACCACGGCGCGGAGCACAAGACAATAAGCGCGTACGAAAACGAACTGCCGCTCGACGTAAAAAGCGTGCAGACGATGAGCACCTACCACGACCGTTGCGGAACCACGTTCATGGTGCTGGTAATGATAATCGGCGTACTCGTCCTCTCGGTGTGCGATCTGGAACTTATCTGCGGTCTTGAAGCCGACTGGACGTCCAACGGAGTTGTCAGATTTCTTGCCGATTTCGGTTGGAGACTGCTTTTGATGCTCCCCATAATGGGAATAAGTTACGAGGTGCTCAAATTTCTTGCGAAGTTCGACAACGCCCTCGTGCGGATGCTGAAATTCCCGGGAAAACTCATGCAGAAGCTGACCACGCGCGAACCTGACGATTCCATGGTGGAAGTGGCGATAGCGGCGTTTACCACCGTTATGGCGATGGACGCGGATCCCAATCTGCCCGAGCAGACGTTCGACACAAACGAACTTTACACCCACGTGCGCAAAAAACTTGAGGAGATGGTTTCCGACAAGGCGGACGTGGACTGGATGATATGCCATGTCACGGGCAAAAAGCGTTCGGAGCTTGAACACCTCACCTATATACGCCATTCCAAAGCGGAAGAACTCACGGATATGGCGCGCCGCAGGCAGGAGGGCGAACCTCTCTGGCAGATAATAGGGAATGCGGATTTTTACGGCTATGAAATAGATATAAACCGCAACGTGCTTTGTCCCCGTCCCGAAACTGAAGAACTTGTATGCGAGGCGGTAAAATACGTTACGGAAAATTCGCGGGTGCTGGACTTGTGTACGGGCAGCGGCTGTATAGCCATTGCCGTGGCGGATAAGACGGGCGCGCACGTTGTCGCTTCCGACGTTTCGGAAGACGCGCTTGCGACAGCCCGCTCAAATGCGGAGAAGAACGGCGTGGCGGACAATATAGAATTCGTGCGCTCGGATATGTTCGGAAATATAGAAGGCGCGTTCGACGTGATAATAAGCAATCCGCCCTATATTCCCACCGCGGATATACAAAAGCTGGACAGGGAAGTGAAGGATTACGAGCCGGCGCTGGCGCTCGACGGCGGAGAGGACGGTATGGACTTTTACCGTATCATTGCGGAAAAGGCGGGCGGCTTTCTGGCGGAGGGCGGCAGAATATTCCTGGAAGTGGGAATAGGCCAGGCGCAGGCGGTCGGCGATATGCTTAAAGGTTTCGACACGAAAATAATAAAGGATATGCAGGGGATAGACAGGATAGTTTGCGGAGTTAAGTTATGACGGAAAAATTGGAAGGGATAGAAAAAAGATATAAGGAGCTTACTTTGCTTCTCTCCGACCCGGACGTTATTTCGGACAGGGAGCAATGGCAGAAGTACGCCAAGGAGCACTCCGACTACGAAGAGGTAATGCAGCTTTACGGCGAGTATAAAAAACTTATATCGGACATAGAAGGCTGTGAAGAGATAATAAAAAGCGGCGAGGACGAAGAACTTTCCCAGCTGGCAAAAGCCGACCTTGAAGAATTGAAGGAAAAGCGCGGCGAGCTGGAAACGAAGATAAAAAAACTGCTTCTTCCCGCAGACCCCGACGACAATAAAAACGTCATTATAGAAATACGCGCGGGGGCGGGCGGCGACGAGGCAGGCTTATTCGGCGCGGTGCTCCAACGTATGTACACCAGGTATGCCGAGCGTATGCGCTGGAAATGCGAACAGCTGAGTATCAACGAAACGGATTTGGGCGGAATAAAGGAAAGCGTATTTATGATTTCCGGCAAGGGCGCGTTTTCCATGCTCAAATACGAAAGCGGCGTACACCGCGTACAGCGCGTTCCGCAGACGGAATCGCAGGGCAGAATCCATACGTCCACCGTCACCGTGGCGGTGCTTCCGGAAGTCAAGGACGTGGACGTTGAGATAAACGAAAAAGATTTGAAGATAGATTACTACCGTTCGAGCGGCGCGGGCGGCCAGCACGTCAACAAGACGGAATCGGCTGTGCGCATCACCCATATTCCGACCGGGATAGTGGTGGAATGCCAGAACGAGCGGAGCCAGATAAAAAACCGCGAAAGCGCCATGCAGGTGCTTAAAGCGCGCCTTTACGACCACTACCGCAGTCTGCAGGAGAGCGAGTACGCGGAAAACAGGCGTATGCAGGTGGGTACGGGCGACAGATCCGAGAGGATAAGGACGTACAACTATCCCCAGGGCAGGGTGACCGACCACAGGATAGGAATGACGCTGTATTCGCTCGACGCATTTCTGGACGGAGATATCGGCGAGATGATAGACGCTTTGAGAGAAGCGGATCAGACCGCCCGCCTTAAAAACGAGAACTAATTCGGAGGATGAAAGTATGATCAGAATGGACTCACACAGAAACGTGCTGACCGATATGAACTGGTCTCCCACGTTGCAGGACGTAAGTGAACCCAACCTGTTCAGGGAGATTTACGACTACGACAGCATACCTAAGACGGCGTTCAACTTCAGGAACACGCCAATGGATATGCCCGAAGAAATCTGGATGACGGATACAACTTTCCGTGACGGACAGCAATCCACGTCTCCTTTTACCGTACAGCAGATAGTAGACTTGTTCAAACTCATGCACAAGCTGGGCGGAAAGAAGGGTATGATAAAGCAGGCGGAATTCTTCCTGTACACGGAAAAAGACCGCAAGGCGGTGGAAGAATGCCAGCAGCTCGGATACGAATTTCCGGAGGTCACAAGCTGGATAAGGGCGAATAAAAAGGACTTCGACCTTGTCAAATCAATGGGTATAAGGGAAACGGGTATTCTGGTAAGCTGTTCGGATTACCACATTTTCAAAAAAATGCACCTTACCCGCCGTCAGGCGGCAGACCAGTATCTGGGCATCGTAAAGGACGCGCTGTCCAAGGGCATCGTGCCGCGCTGCCACTTCGAGGACATCACCCGCGCCGACTTCTACGGCTTTGTGGTGCCGTTCGCCATCGAACTTATGAAACTTTCGCGCGAAGCGGGTATTCCCGTAAAAATCCGCGCCTGCGACACTCTCGGTTACGGTATAAGTTACCCCGGCGTTACTCTGCCGCGTTCCGTGCCCGGCATAATCGCGGGTCTGAAGTATTACGCCCAGGTGCCCAGCTCCCAGCTCGAATGGCACGGACACAACGACTTTTACAAGGTGGTCACCAACTCCGCCACAGCATGGCTTTACGGCTGCTCCTCCGTCAACTGCTCCCTTCTGGGCATAGGCGAACGCACGGGTAACTGCCCCCTTGAAGCCATGGTGATAGAGTACGCTTCCCTGCGCGGTACCACCGACGGTATGGACATATCCGTCATCACGGATATAGCCAACTACTTTGAAAAAGAGATGGGCTATCCCATTCCTCCGCGCACTCCGTTCGTCGGACGCAACTTCAATACGACCCGCGCCGGCGTGCATGCGGACGGCTTGCTCAAAGACGTGGAGATATACAACATTTTCAATACGGAAAAGCTGCTGAACAGGGTTCCGCTCGTGTCCGTGGACAGCCACAGCGGACTTGCGGGAATCGCTTACTGGATAAACGGTTACTACAAACTGCCCAAGGATCACGAAATAGACAAGAAGGACGAAATCGTGGTGAAGATGAAGGAGTATATCGACGAGCTTTACGCCAAGGGCAGAAACACCTGTATGGGCGATGAGGAAATGGACGAAATTCTGCACAACCTCAATCCCAGACTGCATAAAAAACTTATCGACGCCGCAACTGGCGAAGATTATTGATAGACGAGGGCGATATGAAATATATTAGCACGAGAAATGTGAACCGCGTCGTTTCCGGCGCACAGGCAATAGTTGAGGGTATAGCTCCCGACGGCGGACTTTACGTGCCCGCAAGTTTTCCTTCGCTTTCCGCGGAAGACTGGAGTAGGCTCAGGGATATGGAATACACCGAAAGAGCGGCTTACGTGCTGTCGCTTTACCTGGACGAGTTTTCTTATGAAGAGCTTCTTGGTTTTGCCAGGGAGGCGTACGGCAGGTTTTACGGCGACGACCCCTGTCCGCTCGTCAAAATAGACGAAGGTCAGTTCTTCCTCGAACTGTGGCACGGTCCCACGTGCGCTTTCAAGGATATGGCGCTCACCATGCTTCCCCATTTGCTCACGGCTTCCAAGAAGAAGCTGGGCGAAAAGGGTAAGACCCTCATTCTCACCGCAACTTCCGGCGACACGGGAAAGGCGGCGATGGAAGGTTTCCGCGACGTGGAAGGGACGGGAATAATAGTGTTCTATCCCTCCGAGGGCGTTTCCGATATGCAGCGCAGGCAGATGGTTACGCAGGAGGGCGGCAACGTGTGCGTCTGCGCGATACACGGCAATTTCGATGACGCTCAGTCCGCAGTCAAGCGCATATTCACAAGTAAGGAAGCGGCGGAAAAACTTGCCGCAAGCGGCTGGAAACTTTCTTCCGCAAACAGTATAAACTGGGGCAGACTTGCTCCGCAGATAGCCTACTATATCTCTTCTTACTGCGATCTGCTCAACGCCGGAGAGATAAAGGAAGGGGAGAAGGTTGACTTTGTGGTTCCCACCGGCAACTTCGGCGATATTTTGGCGGCGTACTATGCTATGCGCATGGGTATGCCGGTCGGTAAACTCGTCTGCGCGTCCAACTCCAACCGCGTGCTCACGGACTTTTTCCAAACGGGTAAGTACGACACGCACCGCAAGTTCGTGGAAACGATAAGCCCTTCCATGGATATAATAATCTCCTCCAATCTGGAAAGACTGCTGTTTGAATATTCGGGCAGGGACGATAAACTTACGGCAAAGAGAATGGACGAACTGAAAAAGGAAGGCTCGTACACCGTGAGCGGTGAAGAACTTGCCGCAATGCGCAGTCTGTTCGACTGCGGCTGTTCGGACGAAGAGGAAACCAGGAGCACGATAAGTTATTATTTCGATGAATACGGCTATCTTATCGACCCCCACACCGCCGTAGCCGCGGGCGTTTACAACGACCTTGGTAAAGACGGCGGCAACGTGTGCGTGATAGTTTCCACCGCCAACCCCTACAAATTCCCCGCCGACGTGCTCGAAGCGGTGGACGGCAGGCGCGAGAGCGACCCTTACAAGGCGGCTAAGGAGCTGAGTGAACTTACCGCCACGGAAATTCCCGAACCGCTCAGCGGACTTGACGAAAGGGCGGTGCGCTTCACCACCGTCATCGACAGGAGCGGGATTGACGAATTCGTGCTGAAAGAGGCGGCGGCGCGCGCGTAGAACGCGGGTATTGTAATTGTCCGGAATATGTAGTATAATGATAATATACGGGTGTTCCGGACGCCTGAATAAAATAAGGGAGAATTGAATGATGCAAGTAAGAAAGGCCGTTATACCGGCGGCGGGATTCGGTACCAGATTCCTGCCGGCGACCAAGGCTTTGCCCAAAGAAATGCTGCCGATAGTGGACACTCCCACGTTGCAATACGTGGTCGAAGAGGCGGTAAACAGCGGAGTCAGGGAAATACTGATAATACTCGGTAAGAACAAGAAGTGTATAGAAGACCACTTCGACATAGCCGTTGAGCTGGAACAGCTGCTTGTAAAGACGGGTAAGTTCGACTATCTGCAACAGATAAGGGATATAGCGGATATGGCGCATATCCATTACATAAGGCAGAAGGAGATGAACGGTTCCGCGAATGCGGTTCTGGAAGCGGAAGCGTTTATAGGCGGAGAGCCTTTTGCGGTGCTGTTCGGCGACGACCTTATGTATACGAAGGAAACGCCCGACAAACGTCCCGCGCTCAAACAGCTTATCGACGCCTATGAAACCACGGGCTGTACCGTGCTCGGCTGCCAGACGGTCAAAGCGGAGGACGCCGACAAGTACGGTATGATAGACCCCGGTCCCGTGAAGGGCAGATATACGCGCATTAACGGCATTGTGGAAAAACCCGCGCCGGGAACGGCTCCTTCACTGCTTGCGAGCATGGGCAGATTCGTGTTCACGCCGGAAATTTTCGACGTAATAAAAACGCTTAAACCGCACGATAACGGGGAAACTTATCTCACCGACGCGATAGAGATAATCGCAAAAACTTCCGGTGCGTACGCTTACGATATGGAAGGGGAGAGGTATGACGTGGGCGACAAGTTCGGCTTTGTGCGCGCTACGATAGAATACGCGCTGCGCGATAAAACGCTTTCCCCCAAACTTACCCCCTATATCAGGGACCTTGCGGGCAGGCTGTAAGCGGCAATTAAGAAAAATATACTGCTAGGGCGGCTTTCGAGCCGCCCTTTTGCACGAAATAAAAACGGGCGCGGGGAATAAGCGGTCAGCGTTTATTGAACGGGAGAAAGTCGCTGTCTCCGTCCAGGTCGTCGCACACGCACATATTTTTTATCAGCGTCGCGCTTTTAATGGAATCAAAGCCGTATTTCGAGCGGATAGCGTCTATCGAGCGCGCAAGTCCCGACGATTTTTCATCCTCTTTCTGCAACTCGAACAAACTCGCCTGCACGGCGTCGCCTTCTTCGTTCAGGTCGAATACCGAAACGCCCAGACCCCTCAGGGGCTTGTCGCGGTCTTCGCGGTAAAAGGTGTCGAGAAGGGCAAGGCTTTCTTCCGCGATTCTTCCCGCGGAATCGGTGGCGGGGGATATGAGACATTGGCGCGAACGGTGCGTAAGGTCGTTGTAGCGCAGGGAAACGGATATCCCCGACGCTTTGGAATTCGCCTTTCTCAGGCGCGCCGCCACCATTTCGCTGAGGGCGGTTATCACGGCGGCGCACTCGTCGCGCGAGGTCACGTCTTTGGGCGTGGTGGTGGAGTGTCCTATGCTCTTGTGCACGCGTCCGTTATAATATTCGCGTACGTCCTCCCCCTCTTCGCCGCGCGCGTACGAAATGAGTTTCGCGCCGTTTATTCCCATCTTGCGCGCAAGCAGTTTTTCGTCCGCATTGGCAAGATCCCCTATCGTGTGTATGCCCAAAGAAAGAAGGGTGGCGTAGGTATGTCTGCCCACCATAAGCATTTCGTTTGCCGGAAGAGGCCATATTTTCTGCCTGTAATTTTCGCGCGAGATTACGGTTGTCGCGTCCGGTTTTTTCATGTCCGAGCCTAATTTTGCGAATATCTTGGTAAAAGATACTCCGACGGATATCGTCAGTCCTATCTCCTTTTTCACCCTGCGCCTAAGCTCGTCCGCTATCTTTGCGCCCTCGCCGAACAGTTTAACCGAAGGGGTCACGTCCAGCCACCCTTCGTCTATGCCGAACGACTCCACTTTGTCGGTATATTCTTTGTATATGTCGAAAATCTGGTTGGAAACGTCCACGTATTTTTCAAAATGCGGCGCAACCAGCTTTAAGTTAGGGCATTTGTTCATGGCGGAGTTTATCGTTTCCGCCGTCTTTACCCCGAATTTTTTCGCTATGTTGTTTTTGGCAAGGATTATACCGTGCCGCTTTTGCGGATCGCCGCACACCGCCACGGGCACTCCCTGCAGGTCGGGGCGTCCGATGCACTCAACGGATGCGTAAAAATTGTTGGCGTCGCAATGCAGAATCGTCTTCATACCTCTATTATAGCGCGATTGCATTTGTTTGTAAACAAACGTATTTTATTGTATTGTTATTTGCGTGCGGGTGTGTTATAATTAACAATATGGGAAAAAAGGCGGCTATCTTAATATGTCTGCTCCTCGTCGTCGGCGGCTCGCTTCTTCTGGCGGCGTGTTCGGGTACGGAGCTGGAATCGGCATATTCCGACGTCGTGGAGGAATTCTACGGCGACGGTATGTCTTATATTTCGCTGTACGCCGCGCCTTCGGGCGCATCCGAATTTACGGATAAACTGCGTGCGGATAAAAAGATAGTCGTGGATAACAGAATCGCCGGCTCGCACATTACCGGGCTTTACGTCCCGGCGGGGGAGAGTGTCCGTATAACCATTCCGGCTTCCACCGTGACGTATGAATCTTCCGTGTCCGTGATAGGAAGCGACGGCGCAGAGATCCTCAACCAACAGCTCATCCGTTCCGAAAACGTCATAACGTGCGAACAAGGCGGAATACTCCTGTTCAATATCGGCGAAAGCAGCGTGAGCGAAAATCTCAGCCCCATAGAAATCATCGTCAGCGGCGCGATGCCCGCGCCCTTTTACCGTTACGGACTCGATTCTTCGGACGGGTTGGGCGATCTGGCGGAATACGGCGATATGCTCGTTCCCCTCGACTGCGGAAACGTGCGTTTTTATATTCCCGCGTCCGAACTTTCCGGCGTGACTTCGCTTAAAGAAGTCATGTCGTGGTGGCGTTCCGCCGCCGGTTTTGCCGCCGACGCGCTTTCCGCCGCCCGCACGGACGGCAATATCCGTCCTTTGAAAATATATTATACTTCTTCTGCCAACGCCGAAACCGATATATCCCTGACGCAAAGCGATATGGACGGCGTATTTTCGTATAACGCCCTT
This sequence comes from Candidatus Alloclostridium intestinigallinarum, assembly GCA_904382605.1. Lineage (GTDB taxonomy): Bacteria > Bacillota > Clostridia > Christensenellales > UBA3700 > Alloclostridium > Alloclostridium intestinigallinarum. The sequence goes on from CAJFJA010000001.1 coordinate 123,415, forward strand.
ACGCATACGGCGGCGGGACTTTCCGTTCTGGAAAAAATAGGCTCGGAGCTGGCTGGGGAGCGGCAGGACGGGGATCTTCTGGGCACGCTGGCGGCTTACAACGCCTATATGATGCTTAAAGACTCGTTCGTCATTTACGACGAAAGCGGCGCTTCGGAACAGGCGGAACTGTATTTTTCCAACGGTTACGCAGTACTTGAAAAGATGATGTCGGGAGTCAGCGACAATCCCGTTCTCGACGTTATGCTGTGTCTTATGCACAGCGGAGGGACGGAGCTTTCCAACGATTTCATATCGCGCTTCACTTCCGGCGTGAACGCGGAAGAGATAGCGGATAACGCCGCCGCGGCGTTCGGGGTAAACGCCTGCGCCTTTATTTCCGATATGCTGGGGGAAAACGTAACCCCCGGCGAAGAATATGCGGAAGCGGAAGAATATATCCCCGTATTCAATTACTACACCCGCGCCGTGCGCGACGAAAACGAACAGAACGGTTACAAGGTCTATGCGGGGGATACCCACTACGTGGACTTTGCCGGCAAGACGATAGTGTACGGCGGAAGCGTAACCGGCATATCGGTGGAGGGCAGTAACGGTTGGGAAAAGAGGGATGACGGCTACTACTATACCGCGCTTTCGGAAAACGTGCGCGACAGTTATACTCTTACGGTAACGACAGAAGTCGGCGGCGTAAAGACGGAATACGTCTCCTACGGGGATATAAGTCTTAACGTGAACGCCGCGTCATACAGCCTTTATACCTCGCTTCCCCTCAAAACGGAGAACGGGGCGATAACGCAGAAAGCGTTCGACGACGCCGTGGATATACACGGCGACCATACGCCCGAATATACCCGTTCGCTTGATACGGCGGACTGCGGCGCGGGCGCATACGAAGGGGCGGAGATAGGGAGCGACACTTATACGTTCTCCGTGACCTCGTTCAACTTTGAGGTAGAGGAAGACGGCGTCTATACGTTCAGTATGATAAATTCAGATACGGGATTCTGCTATTACCGCGTCGATTTCGGGGTGGGCGACTACGAATTTACCATGTTCGCAAATTATGTGCCCGTACCTACGCTGGGACTTTTGAGCCACACGGAGGAATTAAAGGCGGGGTACGTCTACCGCTTCGATATATATCTTTTGCAGCCGGGAATATCCAACGGACTTGAACTTTACGTTTCCAAGAACGGCGGAGAATATGAAAAGGTGGGGGCTGAGTATATGTCCTTCCCCGGTACGTCCAAAAGCCAGCAGATGGAGTACGTCGCTCCGCAACTGTCCCTGCAAGGTCTTGCATATCCCGACACCTTGTATATGAAGGCGGATATGTCCGCGTGGACGGGTACGGTAGGCGACGGCGCACGCGCGGTTTCCGGTGAGCAGGGGGCAGTACTCGACGGCGATCTGGGTATGTCCAGCGTATACGCGCTGGGTACGGATTCTTCGGGCAGTTATACGCTTGAATTTGCAAACACCCGCCTTGACTATGTCAGGATATACGCCGCGACGGACGGGGTGACTTATTCCGTGGAAGCGCTCAAAGACGGGTGGACTACTGTCGCAAGCGGGCTTACCGGCAACGCGGAGCTTGCGTTAAGCGGAGAGTATACGGCGATAAGACTGACGTTTACCGGCAGCGGCACTTTAAGTATACGAGAGGTGGAGGCGGGCAACACGATAGACAACTGTACTTTCGTGCCGCACACAAGCGGAGATATATGGTACGAGGGCAATTGGTCGCGTATGACGGGCGGGGTGAGCGTGAACGGAAGCGTGGCGCAGAACACGGGCGGCAACGCATATGCGGAATATAATTTTTACGGGGACGAAGTTGCGGTTATCGCTACGACCGCGCCCGTATACGGCGACGCCGTGATATATGTCGACGGGAAGAAGTATTCGGAAATTTCGCTTACTTCGGAAAATTACGTCTACCAGGCAATCGTATTTTATGCAAAACTTGACGAAGTGGGCAATCATACGATAAGAATAGAGTCGAAGGACGGCGATACCATAAACATAGACGCTTTGGCATACTCTGAAAGCGAGTACGACCCCTCCAACGTAAGCGCGCCTTTCAATCCGTATTATCTGTTCATATTGCTGGGAATAGTGGTCGCGGGCGTGGCGGTGTGCGCCGTTCTGGATTACAAAGCCAAGCATAAAAAGAAGGTCGGAAAAGACGTTGCGCCGCAGGACGGCTCCGGACGTACGGAAGAGTGCTCCGGCACGGAAGAAGCGGGCGAAGATAAAAAGCGGAATAGCTGACGCGGCTTAGGCAGGTCGCGGCATGGAAAATAAAAAGGGAGGCGCGTGCCTCCTTTTTATATGCCGTTTGCCAAAAGCAAGTGGATTTTCATACCAGCCGCATTTTATCGTCGTAATCGTAGGCGCAGCATTTGAACAGTAAATCGGCGTTGTCGGTAACGCAATGCGGAACGTTCAGTCTTGCCCTGTCGCGCGGACGCGTGACTGCCGGACGCGCAAGCGTACGGAGCAGGTGTCTGCTGTCACGGGCAACGGCGAGTACGTTTATGTAACCCACGGCGCAGTCTTTCAGCACGGAGGCGGTGCAGGTGTTGCCCAGCGCGATATTCATAAGCAGCCTGTTTATCCTGGCGAAAGTATAGCGTTTTGATTTTACCGAAAGCGCAAGTTCGTCCTGCGACGCGGCGCCGAGCGCGAGCTTTCTTATTTTATTGTCAAGTCCTTCTCCCATATCGAATATCCGCTTTATGTCGGACGTGAGAATTGTTTTCTTCAAAACGGCGATAAAGCCTTCAGATGAATCCTTATTGGAAAGTACGGGAAACACGAAGTCGGGAACAGCCTGCGCCGCCTTTTCTATCTCTCCTTCGGCTGTGGCGCGGCGTATGGCTTTAGATGAAGATACGTTGCCTTCCAGAGTTTCGCTCAGGTGTGAGGAGGAAAGGCGCGGCACGGTGTAAAGCCGCATATTGCACCCGAGTTTTTCCGCCGCACGCACGTATTCTATGCCGAGCATATTGTTGGGCGAGGCGAGCACTTCCGCAACGGCGTCGTCGGCAAATTCCCGCGCGGCTCGCTGCATCGCCACGGGGTAGGAAACGCCTTCTTCAAGAATCTCTTTCACGCGTTTCTGATAGGGGATATTAGACGGGGAAGTCAGCCGTGCGGCTGCCCGTAAAAGTTCCATGTCGCCGCATTCGCTTCCGAACCAAAGCTCGTCCGCTCCGCACAGACGGGCGATTTTTACTCCGCCCAGTGCAAATATCTCCGCAGGCGCGCAGGCGTATTCGGCGGGCAGTTCCGCCACCATGTCCGCGCCGCCTTTTATTGCGTGTTCGGCGCGCGTGTATTTGTCGGCGCACGCCAGTTTGCCGCGCTGGGTCACGTTTCCGCTCATAACGCACACTATTTGTCTGCCGCCTTCGGCCTTAATTTTGCTTAAAAGGTATGCGTGCCCGTTGTGGAAAGGATTAAATTCGCATATTACCGCCGCAATTTTCAATTATTTGTCCCAAATCCTTTTGCAAATATTCTTGCAATGTTATATAATTAGTATAGCATTATCTCACGATAAAATAAAGCGATTTCGGAGGCACAAAGTGAGCAAGGTAATCGAAGACATTATAGCCAGAGCGCAGCAAAACGTCAAAACGATAGTTTTGGCGGAGGGCGAAGAGCCCCGCACCGTTGCGGCGTCGCAGGTTATTGCGGCAAAGGGTATTGCAAAACTTATCCTTTTGGGCGACGAAGCCAAAATCAAGGATATGTATCCCAATTTCAAAAGCAAGAATATCACGATAGTCAATCCTCTTGCCGGCGATAACGAAGATTATATCAAGGAATATTACGAGCTGCGCAAAGCCAAGGGCATGACCATGGAACAGGCTCGTCTCAACATGAAGAATCCGCTCTTTTACGGCGCGATGATGGTCAGAAAGGGCGTTGCCGACGGTATGGTCGCGGGCGCAATAAACGCTACGGGCAACGTGCTCAGGGCAGGTTTGCAGATAATCAAAACCGCTCCCGGAATAAGGACGGTCAGCAGCTGCTTTATCATGTGCCTCGATGAAACCCATATGAAGGACAGGCACGTCATGGTGTTCGGCGACAGCGCCGTGAATATTGCGCCTACCGCACAGCAGCTTGCTGATATAGCGGTGGCTTCCGCGCAGACGGCGCGTCTTATGGCGGGCATAGAACCCAGAATAGCCATGCTTTCCTTCTCCACGAAGGGCAGCGCCAAGCACGAGGAAGTGGATAAGGTCGTGGACGCGACGAATTTCGTAAAATACGCCCATCCCGAACTGCTCATCGACGGCGAATTGCAGGTGGACGCGGCAATCGTTCCTTCGGTAGCGCGTCTCAAAGCTCCCGATTCGCCCGTTGCGGGCAATGCCAACGTGCTTATATTCCCTTCGCTTGAAGCGGGCAATATAGGTTACAAGCTCGTTCAGCGTTTCTCGGGCGCAGAGGCAATCGGACCTATCTGCCAGGGCTTTGCAAAGCCGGTAAACGACCTTTCGCGCGGATGCAGTGTGGACGATATAGTTTCCGTAGTGGCAATCACCGCCGTGCAGGCTCAGCAGAACGATAAAACGGGGGAGAAAAAGTAATGAAAATTTTAACGGTAAACGCGGGCAGTTCGTCTTTGAAGTATCAGCTCATTGAGATGACTGATGAATCCGTATTGTGCAAGGGCGGCATAGAACGCATAGGCTTAAGCGGCTTTAACTCGGAAAACGTAAAGCACGAAGGTGTTCACGGCGAAGTGAAAATCCGCGCCGAGCTTGCCGACCATACCGAGGCGTTCAACCTGCTCATGAAACTGCTGACGGACAAGAAATACGGGGTGATAGATTCCGTATCGGAAATAGCCGCGGTAGGGCACAGATTCGTTCATTCGGGTACGGGCGGCAGCGCTCCCTGCCTGCTTGACGACGCAAAACTCGACAGCCTTTACGCCGACAGGGATCTGGCTCCGCTCCATATGCCCGCAAACGTCAGCTGCGTGCGTTCGTGCATGAAGGTTATGCCCGGCGTTCCCAACGTGGGCGTGTTCGATACCTATTTCCACTCCACGATGCCTCCGCGCGCTTATATGTACGGCGTAGCGTACGAAGACTACGAAAAATACCATGTGCGCAAGTACGGCTTCCACGGCGCGTCCCATCGTTATGTGAGCGCCAAAGCCATAGAATATCTTACCGGCCGCGGATTGCCCGCCGGCAAGATAATCACCTGCCATCTGGGCAACGGCTCGTCCGTTACGGCGGTACAGGACGGCAAGTGCGTGGATACGTCCATGGGCATGACTCCTTTGGCGGGTATGCTGATGGGCACCAGGAGCGGCAGCGTCGATCCGTTCATAGTCGACTATCTCGGAAAAAAGCGCGGTATGACGGTGGATGAAACGCTGTATTATCTGAATAAAAAGTGCGGTTTTATCGGCTACTGCGGATATTCCGATTGCAGGGATATATACCGTCTTATAGATGAGGGCGATGAAAAGGCGCGTCTTGCAATGGACGTATTCGGGTATCAGATAAGGAAAATCATCGGCGCGTACGCCGCCGCGATGAACGGACTCGACGCTATTGTATTTACCGGCGGCATAGGCGAAAATTCCGCCGACGCGCGTAACGATATATGTCCCGGACTTGAATTTTTGGGCGCGGAGTTCGACGCGGAAGCCTCGCACGACGCTCCCCGCGGCCAGATTGCGGAAATAAGCAAACCCGGTTCGAAAGTCAAAATGATAATCGTTCCCACCAACGAGGAAATCGTGATTGCGCGCGATACCCGCGACGTGGCGTTCGGCAAATAATTGCTTATATTATATAATAAATGCGCGTAAAATGTTTGACAATACGCGGAAAATCTTATATAATAGCAAGGCAAACCCGATTATAAGCATAGGAGGTGTACGAAAATGGCAGTACCCAAGGGAAAAACATCTAAGGCCAGAAAGCGTTCCAGGGCGGCGAATTGGAAGCTGAACAAGCCCAATCTCGTAGAGTGCCCTCATTGTCACGAACTCAAAATGCCCCATCAAGTGTGCGGCAACTGCGGATACTACGACAACGAGGAAGTTGTCAGCAAGGCCGAAAAGAAGGCTGACTGATTGCTTTTCGGTATTTATTATCATGCGGAAAACGGCCGTGCACTCAGGTGTGCGGTCTTTTCTTTAAGGTGAATTTATGAGGATAATCATTGATTGTTACGGCGGCGATTACTGCCCCAAAGAAGCCGTTGCGGGCGCTATAGCCGCGCTGAATAAACTTCCGGAACTCAGCGTGATACTTACGGGCTATTCCGACGAGCTGAACGCTCTTCTTCAAGAGTATAAGTACGATAAGGGTAGGCTGGAAGTGGCTGCCGCTTCCGAAGTCATAACCAATTCCGATTCGCCGGCCAAGGCGATTATGCGTAAAAAGGATTCCTCGACCGTGGTGGGACTGAAACTTCTGAACGAAGGCAGGGCGGACGGAATGGTCTCTTCCGCAAATACGGGCGCGCTGCTTGTGGGCGGAAGTTTGATTCTGGGACTTTCGGAAGGCGTTACGCGCGCGGCGTTGTGCCCCGTGCTCCCCAATGCGAAAGGCTCGTATACCATACTTGCCGACGGCGGCGCAAACATAGACTGCCGTCCCGAACAGCTGGGAGAATTTGCCGTCATGGGCAGCGTTTATATGCAGGCCATGTTCAATATCACTTCTCCTTCGGTGGGACTTCTGAATAACGGGGCGGAACCCGAAAAGGGCAATGAACAGACAAAGGACGCGCATAAACTGCTCACGGGAATCAAAGGCATAAACTTCGTGGGCAATATCGAATGCCGCGACCTGCTTACCGGTGCGGTCGACGTCATAGTTGCGGACGGCTTTAACGGAAATATCGGTATCAAGGCGAGTGAAGGCATGGGAAGCGTGCTTTTCGGCCTCATTAAAGAAGGAATCATGCGGGGCGGGTTGCGCGCCAAACTGGGGTATATTCTGCTTAAACCGGTGCTCAAAAAGGTGAAGAACAAGATGAGCAGCGACGACGTGGGCGGTGCGGTGTTCCTGGGTATGAAGAAAGTACTTGTCAAAACCCACGGTTCCGGTAAGGCACAGGCGTTCATGAACGCTATTCTGAAAGCCGACGGCATGGCGCAGGGGCGCGTACCCGAAAAGATAGAAGAGGGTTTGAAATACAGATGAATATAGAGCGCGCGGAAGAGATAACGGGATACGTGTTCAAGGATAAGTCGGTCATTAAAGCCGCGCTGACCCATCCTTCCGTAACTGCGCTTACGGGCGCGCCGAATTACGACAGGCTTGAATTTCTGGGTGACAGTATTCTGGGCGCGGTGGTTTCCGAAAGGCTTTATTCGCTCTATCCCGGCAGCGACGCCGGCGAGCTGACCAATATGCGTAAGGCGATAGTTTCCAAACAGCCGATTGCAAAGCTTGAAGCCGCCCTAGAATTGCATAAATGCTCGGATTGCGCCAAAAATATTCCCCTGAACGACAAGCGCATATGCGATATTTACGAATCGGTGATAGGCGCGTTGTGTATAGACGGCGGTATCGAAACGGCGCGCGGATTCGTTCTTAAAACGGTTGGCGAGGCGGTAAAATCCCACCCCGGCTACCGCGACTACAAATCGGAAGTGAACGAACGCTTCTCCGATTACCGTTATTGTGTGGTAAGGGAGTCGGACGGCGTCGTCGAAGTGGAACTTGTCGCAGGCGGAAGGACGGTCGCTTCCGGGACGGGAGCGTCCAAAAAACAAGCCGAGATAAACTGCGCGAAAAACGCGATTGAAGGGTTGAAATAAGTTTAACTGTTGCGCCCGTGTTCGATACCGCGGATACGGGCGTTTATTGTTTTGAATTAGCCGTCCCGCTCAATGCCGATTAAAGGCGTGCGGCGGGTGCGGTTATGCCTTTGCGGCGCAATTTGTTTACCGCTTCCGTTAAAAAGTCAAAACATTACATTATACGCGGAGGCATTTGCGGCTAAATGCTTGCTTTAATAAGCGGTTTATTGTTATAATAATTATAATATGATCAGGAGAATCGGCTTTTGAATTTTAAAAAGATTGAAGTTTTCGGTTTCAAATCCTTTGCCGACCGCAAGATAATAGAAATCAACGACGGTATCACGGGTATTGTCGGGCCTAACGGCTGCGGCAAGAGCAACGTCGCCGACGCGGTCCGTTGGGTTCTGGGCGAACAGAGCGCAAAGGCTTTGCGCGGAAAAAGTATGCAGGACGTAATATTCAACGGTACTAAGGTCAGAAAGTCCATGTCGTTTGCGGAAGTGTCGCTTTATTTCGACAACAAGGACAAACTGTTCCCCACGCTTGCGTTCGACGAAGTGAAGATAACGCGTAAGCTGTTCCGCTCCGGCGAAAGCGAATATTACATAAACGACACGCAGTGCCGTCTGAGGGATATACAGGAGATAATCCGCAATACCGGTCTGGGCAAGGAAGGTTACAGCATAATAGGACAGGGCAGAGTTTCCGAGATAATCAACGCCAAGCCCGTGGACAGAAGGGCTATTTTCGAGGACGCCGCCGGTATTTCCACGCATAAAAAGCGTAAAAAGGAGGCGCAGTCAAAACTCGAACAGACGGAGAATAACCTGCAGAGGATAGAGTCCATATTGCAGGAACTCGACCGTCAGCTTGAGCCGCTCGAACGCCAGAGCGCGGACGCGAGAAAATATCTGCAATTGCGCGACGAGCTGCGCGATCTTGAAATAAACGAGTTCGTATACGGATACGAACACAACGCGGAGCTTAAAGCGCAGGTGCAGGCGGCGCTCGATTCCATCAACTCCCAGCTTGAAAGTTTGAAGGCGGAGCAGGAAGAGGCGGATAAAAAATATTCGCGCATGACCATGGACAGGAATAACACGGACGTGTATATTTCGCGTTTGCGTGACGAACTTACGGAACTTGCCGTGGCGGCGGAGAGTATAAAAGGAACGGGCAATACGCTGTCCGAACGTATGGCGCACCTGACTTCAAACAGGCAGGAGGCGGAAAGCCGCCTGGTTGCGATAGAGGACGACATAGATAAAAAGGACGGTCAGCTGACTTACCACAAGTCACAGCTGAACATGGCTAAGGAAGAAAAAGCCGAGGTACAGCAGGAACACGACGAGCTCGACGGGGAATACGAGGAGCTGCTGGCGAAACTGACGGAAGGCGAACGCGAGATGGAAAGCCGCAACGACGAGTTGCTTAAAGCCATGGCGAGCATCGCCGACATCAAGGAAAACTACGGCAAACTTACCGCCGAGCGCGATACTCTTACCGAGCGCGAGGACGAACTCAGCGAGGAGATGACGGACCTCAAAGCCGAGCTGAGACAGGCGGAAGAGAGCAAGCTGGAACTTGAAAGCACCGTGCAGAAGTTGCGCAAACAGCGCGACAGGCTGGCGTCTTCCCGCAACGAGATAATGTTTTCTCTGCGTGAAGCGAACGTCAAGGTGGAAAAATACCGTTCCGCAGCCACAGATATACAGTCGAATATCAGCGGTCTGGAATCGAGAATAAAACTGCTTGCCGATTACAGCAGGGATTACTCCAATTTCCGCGATTCGGTCAAGCGGCTCATGACGGCGGCAAAACATAACGACGAATTGGCTTCGCATATCGAAGGCGTCGTGGCGGATATAATCAAGGTTCCCGCAAAATACGAAACGGCAATGACCGTAGCGTTAGGCGGTTCCGTACAAAACGTTGTTACGGAGAGCGAAGAGGACGCAAAGTATCTGATAAGATATCTGAAAGCCAACGGACTTGCCTACGTCACCTTCCTGCCGCTCACCAGCTATAAGAGAAGGGATCTTGATTCCCGTTATTCGGGCATACTGCGCGAAAGAGGCTGTATGGGCGAGGCGTCCAAACTGGTGTCGTTCGATAAAAAATACGACAGTATAGTTAGCGGTCTGCTGGGCAGTACGGTCATTTTCGACAATATGGACAACGCCATTGCCGCCGCGCGCAGATACTCTTACGGAGTGAGAATCGTAACGCTCGAAGGCGAAATGCTCGCCACCACGGGCGCGATAAGCGGCGGTTCAATGAATAAATCAGCCATGGCGAACGTGTTCGGTCACGAGCGTACTTTGCAGGAGTACAGGGATAACGCGGAAAAGCTGAAAAAAGATTACGAAAAAGCAGTTGCGGCGTACAAGGCGGCGCAGGAAGAAGCGGACGAGTTGCAGGAACAGCTCAAAGTATTCGACGAAGACTTCCACAACGCGGAAGTAGAGCTTGCCACCGCCACGCAGAAATTGGAGAAAGCCGCAGGAAAGTGCGAGGAACTTTCCTCCTCGCTCACCGCGAAAACGGAAGCGCGCGACGGAATACAGCGCAGAATCCAACTTATCAACAACGCTTTGAGCAGCGTGGATACGGGCAAGGATATGCCCGAACGCGACGACGAAGCGGAAAAGGAGCGCAGGGCGGGATATGCCAGAATGCGCGAACGCAGCAAACAGCTTTCTTCCCAGCTTACCGAACTGCGCGTACAGCTGACCAATCTGGAAAACGCCATCGCCACGCATACGGAAGCCATATCCAGGCTTGAAGGCGAAATGGCTTCCCTCAAGGAAGAGCACTCCGCCATAAGAAAGGCGCTTTCCGATACGGAAGACAAGATAAAGCAGACGGAATCGGATATAGACAACGCCGTTGTAAGTTCCGAGGACAAGAAGCGCCAGACGGAGATAAAGGAAAAAATATCCAGACTGGACGAATACAAGACCAAGCTGGATGAGGATATTGCCGCCATTCTGGTATCCAAGGACAATCTGACCAAGAGCACCATTTCCGCAAACGAGGAAAAGGTGAGGCAGGAAACCAGGATGCAGAAGATAGACGAAGACGCGGAAGAAATGCGCGTGCATATCGCCGAAGAATACGAGCTGGATTACGCGGGAGCGGTACGTTTCCGCCGCGCGGACTTCGACCACGAGAAGGCTGTGGGTGAAATAGGCAAGTTAAGACGCGCCATGTCCAAGCTGGGTCCCGTCAGTCTCGAATCCATTGATATGTACAAGGAAACGCAGGGCAGACACGACGAACTTGCCGCCCAGCGCGACGATATGCGCAAGGCGCAGGCGGATATTATGGAGATAATCGCCACGCTCAGCAAGGAGATGAGCGAACGCTTCGACAGGGAATTCAAGAAGATCAATTCCAACTTCCAGACGATATTTTCCGAAATGTTCGGCGGCGGTACGGGCAGGCTCGAAGTTGATTTGGAAAATGCGGAAGATCCGCTCGAAGCGGGCATCGAGATATATGCCGAGCCTCCCGGCAAGAATCTGCGCAATCTTTCACAGCTTTCGGGCGGAGAACAGGCGTTTACCGCAATTTGTATACTGTTTGCCATTCTGCGTCTGCGCCCCATGCCGTTCTGTATTCTGGACGAAATAGACGCGGCGCTGGACGAAAGCAACGTCGACTTGTTCGCGCGCTATCTGAAGAGATTTTCCGACAGCACGCAGTTCATAGTTATCACGCACCGCAAGCCCACGATGGAGCAGGCGGATATGCTTTACGGCGTGACCATGCAGGAACTCGGTGTTTCCGACGTGGTATCCGTATCGCTGAAAGAGGCGGTTAAACACAGCAGTTCCGAATGAGGTATATAAATGGGAATATTCAGCAAACTTGCACAGGGACTTAAAAAGACCAAGGAAGCCATTGCCAAAAAGTTCTACTCGCTGTTTACGGGCAGGGCGCTGGACGAGGAGTTTTTCGACGACTTGGAAAACGTGCTTATATCTTCCGATCTGGGCGTTGAAGCTACGGAACAGATACTCGAACGCTTTAAGGACGAGTGCTTTGAAAGGCGCATTTCCAAGGCGGAAGACGCGCGGGAACTTTTGAAGGATATTATGGTGGAGAGCATAGATTATGAAGTTGCTCCATATGAATATCCGCTCATAATTTTAGTTGCCGGCGTGAACGGCGTGGGTAAGACCACGGCTATAGGAAAGTTGGCAAAATATTTCAAAAACAAGGGAAAAAGCGTTGTTATGGCGGCTGCCGACACGTTCAGGGCCGCCGCGGGTGAACAGCTGGAAGTCTGGTCGCAGCGCGCGGGAGTGCGCCTTATCAAACACGAGGAAGGTTCCGACCCGGCGGCGGTGGTGTTCGACGCGCTTTCGTCGGCGAAGGCGAAGGGTACGGACGTTGTGCTGATAGATACCGCAGGCAGATTGCAGAACAAGAAAAACCTGATGAACGAACTTTCCAAAATAAACAAAGTGGTGGAAAGGGAGTGTCCCGACGCGGACTACCGCACGTATATCGTGCTTGACGCAACCACGGGTCAGAACGCGCTTTCGCAAGTGGAGGCGTTTGACGAGATAATCGACGTGGACGGCATAATTCTGAACAAGATGGACGGCACGGCAAAGGGCGGAGTGGTGTTCGCAATTTCAGCCGAGCGCGAACTGCCGGTGATCTTCGTGGGAGTGGGCGAAAAGATAGACGACCTTGCCGAATTCGACGCGCAGACGTTCATTGATTCGTTATTCGAGTAAGGCTTTTCCGCTGTAAAACATATGGATAAAAGATATTGCCTTCTGAAAAAGAGGGCAATATTTTGTATTATCTTGTTGACAGGCGCGGCTTTCGTATGTATAATATAAAGGAAAAATGCTTTAACAAGTATTTTTACTTGACAGTTATGGAAAAGAAAGATAAACTGTATATCGGACTGTACAACGACTATTACGGAGCTTTGCTTACGGATTACCAGCGCGAGCTGGTGGATATGTATTACAACCGCGATATGTCGCTGGGCGAAATAGCGGAAGCGCATTCCATATCGCCGCAGGGGGTGTCCGACGCGTTGAAGCGCGCGGAGCGCACCCTGACGGAAACGGAACGCAAACTGAAGCTGGTGGAAAAGTCCGATAAATTACGCGCGCTGCTCGACGAAATAGAAAAGACGGGCGGAGAGCGGGTGGCGCAGACCGTACGGAAGGCGAAAGACCTTCTGGACAACTGATAAGGAGAAACAGATGGGCGCATTCAGCGGACTTAGTGAAAGATTGTCGCATATATTTTCCAAGCTTAAGGATAAGGGTAAACTTACCGAGCTGGAAGTGAAGGGCGCAATGCGTGAAGTGCGTATCGCGCTGCTTGAAGCCGACGTAAATCTTTCCGTTGTAAAGCAATTTATAAATAACGTGACCGAAAAAGCCGTGGGCGAGCAGGTACTCAAAAGCCTTTCCCCCGCGCAGCAGGTTATAGCGATAGTAAAGGACGAACTTACCGCCGTCATGGGCGGAGATTCTTCCAAATTAAAGGTTGCGGACAAGCCGCCCACGATAATTTTAATGTGCGGACTTCAGGGCGGCGGCAAGACCACCATGTGCGGCAAACTCGCAGTAATGCTGAGAAAGCAGGGTAAAAAGCCGCTTTTGGTGGCGTGCGACATATATCGTCCCGCCGCGATAAAGCAGCTGCAGGTCGTTGGAAAGAACGCTGACGTGCCCGTATTCGAAATGGGGCAGATAGACCCGCAGAAGATAGTCAAAGGAGCGCTCAAAGAGGCGGAATCGAAAGGGTACGATACTCTGATTGTGGATACGGCGGGCAGACTGCATATCGACGACCAGCTGATGGATGAAATATCCGGTCTTAAAAAGACGTTCAATCCCGACGAAATACTGCTTGTGGTGGACGCGATGACCGGTCAGGACGCGGTGAACGTGGCAAAAGCGTTCAACGACGTCATGGACGTCACGGGCGTTGTGCTGACCAAACTCGACGGCGACACACGCGGCGGCGCGGCACTCTCGATAAGGGCTGTCACGGGTAAACCCATCAAATTCTGCGGCACGGGCGAAAAACTTTCGGATATAGAAGTTTTCCACCCCGAACGCATGGCGTCACGTATTCTCGGCATGGGCGACGTGCTTACGCTGATAGAAAAGGCGCAGAACGCATATACGGAAGAAGAAGCGCGTGAAATGCAGCGTAAGATGAGGGAAAAAACCTTCACGCTCGAAGACTATCTGGCGCAGATAGACAAGATGAAGAATATGGGCGACGTTTCGCAGATGATAGGCATGATTCCCGGTATGGCGGGCAAGCTGAAAGGGCAGGACGTGAGCGTGGACGAGAGTAAAATGAAGAAGGTGAAAGCCATTATCCAATCCATGACCCCCGCTGAAAGGCAGAATCCCGACAGCATAAAAGGCTCGCATAAAAAGAGAATCGCCGCCGGAAGCGGTACCACCATACAGGACGTAAACTCCCTGCTCAAACAATTTGCGCAGGTAAGGGAAATGATGAGCCGTATGTCGAATATCGGCAAACGCGGTTTCAGAATGCCCTTTTGATAAATAAAGACAATAATTTTTTATATAAAGGAGAAAACAACAATGGTTAAAATCAGACTTACCAGAATGGGCAGCAAGAAGGCGCCTTTCTACCGCATCGTGGCTATCGACGAGCGCAAAGCCCGCGACGCGCAGTACCTTGACAACATCGGCTACTACGATCCCACCAAGGAACCCGCAGTCGTGAAGGTCGATACCGCAAAAGCTACCGAATGGCTGAACAAGGGCGCTCAACCCACCGATACCGTCAGGAGCATTTTCAAACAGCAGAATATCATAAAGTAAAATGGAAGAGCTGGTAAAATATATCATCTCCGCTCTTGTCGACGACAAGGACAGTTTTTCCGTGCAAACGGTCATGGAAGGCGATAATACCGTGATAAACATAACCGTCGACAAGAAGGAGATAGGAAAGGTTATAGGCAAGCAGGGCAGGATAGCCAAGGCAATCCGTATGCTTGTCAAAGCGGCAGGCAAGGACGCCGGCGGCAAATACTACGTGGATATAATCGAAAAATGAAAAGTATGGTCACGGTCGGAACCGTGGCTAAGCCGCAGGGAATTAAGGGCGAGATAAAGGTCAACCCCCTGACCGACGATAACAAGCGCTTTTTCGACTTGAAAAGAGTCGTAATCGGCGGAGCGGAATACTCCGTCGCTTCTGCGCGCGTAACGCCGGCGGGGGTTTTTATAAAATTAACGGGCGTAGACGACCGCAATGCCGCGGAGCTTTTGCGCGGCAGGGAAATACGCGTAAAGCGTGAGGACGCCGTACCTCTGCCCGAGGACAGATACTTTATCGCCGACATAATCGGCTGTCGCCTGATAAGGAACGGCAAGCCTTACGGCACGGTGAAGGACGTATTGCAGTATTCGTCCACGGACATTTATCAAGCCGCCCTGGATAAGGGCGGCAGCGTTGCTTTCCCCGCCTTGAAGGAAGTGATAGAAAAGGTGGATATAGAAAAGGGCGAGATATACGTCAATGCGGAAAAACTTGCGGAGGTGGCGCTTTATGAGGATTGACGTTGCGACCCTTTTCCCCGAAATGTTCGACTGTATGAAGTGCGGCGTTATCGGCAAGGCGATAGAGCGCGGACTTATCCGCGTAAACGCCGTCAATATCCGCGATTATACCCTGGACAGGCACGGCAAGTGCGACGACACGCCTTTCGGCGGCGGCGCGGGAATGGTTATGACTCCCCAGCCCATTCACGACGCGATAGACGCGCTGGATCCGGAACACGAAGCCTTGCGCATATATATGTCGCCCAAGGGAAAGACGTTGGACCAGTCCACGGTGCTCCGCCTTGCAAAATGCGAAAGACTGCTATTGCTTTGCGGCAATTACGAAGGCGTGGACCAAAGGGTGATAGACGCGGACATAGACGAGGAAATTTCCATCGGCGACTATGTGCTTACGGGCGGGGAACTGCCGGCAATGGTGCTGATAAACGCCTGCGCGCGCTATCTCAAAGGGGTGCTTGGGAGCGAGCAGTCCACCGACGAGGAGAGTTTCTCCGACGGACTTCTGGAATATCCGCAATACACCCGCCCGCGCGAGTATCTGGGAAGGGAAGTGCCCGAAGTTCTGCTTTCGGGCGACCATGCGGCCATTGCCGGGTGGCGGCGCGAAAAACAGCTTGAAATCACGCGGGAGCGCAGACCCGACCTTTTGGAGAAGAAATAATGTATATACAATGGTATCCGGGACATATGACAAAAGCCATGCGCATGATGGAGGCAAGCCTTAAAGCTGCCGACTGCGTCATATACGTGCTGGACGCCCGTGTGATAAATTCTTCGCGCAATCCCGCTTTCGATAAAATGATATGCGGAATGCCCGTTTTGTACGTGTTCAACAAATGCGACATGGTGGAGCGCGCGGACGTTGCGGAATGGGAAAAATATTACCGCGATAAAGGGGAAATGTGCGTTTCCGTAAACAGTACTTCTCCCAGATTCCGTGCGGAAGTCATCTCAAAACTGCTTTTGCTGAATAAGAGCGTAATAGAAAAATATGCAAGCAAAGGCGTAAACAAGACGGTGCGCGCGCTTGTCGCGGGCGTGCCGAATACGGGTAAATCCACCCTTATCAACTGTCTGTGCGGCAGTAAAAGGGCGGTTACGGGCAACCGTCCGGGCGTAACGCGCGGCAAGCAGTGGGTAAAACTTGCTTCCAATATAGAACTGCTCGACACTCCCGGTACTTTGCCGCCCGCGTTCGAGGACGGTCAAAAGGCGGTCAGGCTTGCAATGATAGGCAGTATCAAAGAAGAAATTCTCGACGTGGCGGAACTCGGGCTTGAAGCGGTAAAGTTTTTCGCGGAGAGAAAATACAAGCCGTTTGCAGAACGCTACGGGCTGGAAGATTTAAGCGGAGAGCCGCTTGAAATTATGGACAAAATAGCAAAAAAGCGCGGGTTTTTGCTCAGCAGGGACAACTACGATTACGAACGCGCCGCAAGAGCGGTACTAGACGATTTGCGTAAGCTGAGATTGGGAAAAGTGATGCTCGACAAGGTGGAGGAAGACAATGGCAGATAACCTCGAATACGAAAAAGCCTGCCTCGGGCAGGGCTTTGGATATATCGCCGGAGTGGACGAAGTGGGCAGGGGTCCGCTGGCGGGACCCGTCACCGTATGCGCGGTGATAATGCCGCTCGGTGAAGGGCAAATCATACCCGAAGTGACGGACAGTAAGAAACTTTCCGCAAAAAAGAGGGAAAAACTGTGCGCTCTGATACTTGAAAGGGCGGTTGCGTGCAACGTTGTTTCCCTGCCGCCGGAGTATATAGACGAAGTGAATATATTGCAGGCGACGAAAGAGGCGATGAGGCGCGCTCTTTCCGGACTTGAAGTAAAACCGGATATTGCGCTGATAGACGCGGTGGATATAGAAACCGTGTGTCCCGTAAAGCCGATAATCAAGGGCGATTTGCTCAGTTATTCCATATCGTGCGCTTCGATAGTGGCAAAAGTCACGCGAGATAAAATTATGGACGATTACGCACTTGTTTATCCGCAGTACGCCTTTGAGAAAAATAAAGGTTACGGCACGGCGGCGCACATTGCCGCCATTAAGGAATACGGCATCACGCCCATACACAGGCGTACGTTCGTCAAAAATTTCATATGAACACGCGCAGAGAAGGCACTATAGGAGAACAGCTTGTCTGTGAATATATGAAAGACAGGGGGATGCGCGTTTTGCAGCGCAATTTTCTCTGCCGCGGCGGAGAAGCGGATATCATTGCGCGCGACGGCGCGTACCTGGTATTTACGGAAGTGAAGAGCCGTAACAGCGATGAATACGGCGTGGGCGCGGAGGCTGTCACGCGCACCAAGCGCAGAAGACTGGTGCACACGGCGCGCTGTTTTTTGGCAATGAAGGGTCTGGCGGATGTGGACGTAAGATTCGACGTGGCGGTGGTCACGCGCGGCGAAGTGGAGTATATCGAGGGCGCTTTCGACATGAACGATATATGACTTTTGCCGAAAACAGGTAAAAAACAGTTGCATAACTATTTTTTTTATGGTAGAATATGCAGGCAAATAAGACTTCGGGTGTTCCGCCGACGTATCAAAATCCCAAGACGATCGTGAACATCGCGTAAATTCGGAGGTATAAGTCAATGAGTAATTTGATCGACGTAATCGAAAAAGAGGGCATGCGCAAGGACCTGCCCAAACTTGCAATCGGCGACACCGTTAAAGTGTTCGTGAAAGTCGTTGAAGGCAACAAGGAAAGACTTCAGGCTTTCGAGGGTATCGTTATCGCGTTCAGGGGCGGCAGCATAAGCGAAACCATGACCGTGCGTAAGATTTCCAACGGCGTGGGCGTGGAAAGAACTTTCCCCATGCATTCCCCCAAGATCGACCATATCGACATTATCCGTCACGGTAAGGTCAGAAGGGCCAAGCTTTACTATCTCAGACAGAGGAGCGGTAAGGCGGCGAAGCTCGCGGAAGTCATCAAGTAATTGTTTTCCGTACGAAACCTATCTGCCCCTGCGCGAAAGGCGCGGGGGTTTGTTTTTTATAAACGCGAAACCGACCGCGGCGGAAGGTATTTTGCCGCCGCGCGCGGAATATGCCGGGTTGTAAAACGCCTTTCCTAAACTTGCGGTCCGGATGCCGGATTCCGGAAAACTTCAAAAAAGAAGAATAATAAACGCCGGCTTCTTTCCCGGGGGAGTAATTACGGGCGGAGCGCGGCGCTGTTTTTTGTTTGAAAAATAAAAAATTTTCGTTTAAGGCGCGGAAATTGCAAAAAACGCTTGCAAACGCTTTTTATATTTATTATTATATATCTAGTATATCTAGGAGTACTTCGAATGAGAACTCGCAAAAGTCTTTTGATTGCAGTCGTTTGTCTTGTGGCAATTTGCGCCGCAGTATTGCTTTCCGCATGCGCAGACAACGGAGCCGCGATAGTTACGAACGGCGATTTTGAAAACGGCACCATAGACGGCTGGACGCTCAACGACACGTCCAGCGGCAACGTTACCGTACAGCCCAGCGGCGACGACGACGCCACGGCGCATAACGGCACGGCTTATTCGGTATCCGTAAACGCTTCTTCGGCATGGACTTACATGACGCAGGAAGTTTCATTGAAAAACAACAGCTACTACCGCCTTTCCGTCAGGATAAGAATCCAGAATCTGACTTCCGCGGTAATAGACGAGGGGGAGGATACCGAACGCGAAATAGGCGTGGTGCTCGGTTTCACGGAGGACAGCGATTTCGAAGGTCTGAACATCACTTCCGCAAACATCTCCGATTACGGTTCGACCTCCGGCAGAAAGTGGGTGGAATGTTATATCTACTTCCAGGCAAAAGCCACTTCCGACTTTACGCTGTTCGTGGGCATCGGCAACAGTTCCGCATCCCCCAGCGGACTTGTTTACTTTGACGATATTTCCATTGTGGAGACGGATTCTTCCGTCGCAACCGACGTGCATTACGCGGGCATGCTGAAGGAAGACGGTACTTACAGTATGGCGGGCGCGGGTTCTTACGTCTACGTGGTTCTGCTCGCGGTATTCACCGTTGTCGTTGCGTATCTACTCGTTAAATTCGTAAGATACGCCATGGGCAGGGACGCCATGGACCGTCTGCGCGAAACGAATCCCGACGGCGGAAACGACGGGGGCGTTTCAGGGGCGGCAAAAGCCGGCAGGGTGCTTACTTCTCCGCTTGCGCTGTTCACATACGCTATGCTGGGCGCGTTCCTCGTCAGGTTTATCGTGGCTATAACCACGTTCGGGTTCGGACAGGTGTCTTCGCAATATTACGACCTGTACAGTACCGTAAATACTGACGGCTGGGGTCAGGCGTACAGCGTAATTCCGGGAGTACCTTCGCTTTCCGCTTACGTCATCTGGATATTCGCACGCATAGCCGCTATGCTGGGCGTGCAGGGCGGCAGTATGGCAATGGCGATTACGCTCCGTATCCCCACCATACTCGCGGATATAATTACCTGCTATCTCATCTACTCGTTCGCCGCACGCTACACGTCGGTAAAGCAGGCGGCATGCTATGCAGGACTTTACGCGCTGCTTCCCGTGTTCTTCACGCAGAGCGCGCTTTACGGCTCGTATCTCAGTCTGGCTATGCCTTTTGTGATGGGCATGATACACGTAATGCTGCTCGATTCGAAAGAAACGGCAGGTTACGCCGCCGGCAAGAGCGCGTTTGCGGGCGTCCTCTATACGTTAGCATTGCTGTTCAGTAACTGGGTCATACTGCTTCTGCCCATGATTCTGATATATCAGGTGGGCGCGGTTGTCAAAACCGATAAAGCCGGCAGAGGAAAAGTCGCGGGTATAACCGCCGCGCAGGCAGTCGGCTGTCTGGTTGTCTTCTACCTGCTGGCCCTGCCCATGATGATGCCTTACTATTCCCAGGGCAGCTATTTCGCGGTGTTCGACCAGATGTACGCGGGCTTTAAGACGAACAGCGCCTTTATGTCCACGGACGCCTTCAATATGTATGCGATGTTCGGGCTTGCAAACAGCGGCACGGTAAGTACCGCGCTGGAAGTCTGCACGTGGCTGTTCGGGGCATTGCTCGGAATTCTCGCCGCACTCAATTACTTCCTCAACGGGAAATCAAACGCGGATCTTATCCTGATAAGCGGAGTATCGGTCATTTTGTTTGCCGCAATCGGTACCGGGGTTACCGTGGAAATAATGACCCTCGGACTGCTTTTGCTACTTGCGTATATCATAATCGTGCCCGACATCAGGCTTATCACGGTGTTTTCGGGACTTGCTCTCACGCATTTCCTCAACGTGGCGCAGCTTGTGGGCAGGGGCGGTTTCATAGCTTCTTCCGGCGATATGGAATATCTCATGTTCCCGTCAAAGTCGGCGTTTGTGATAGTGTTCAGCGTGTTTACCGTTCTCATGGCATTCGTGCTCATCTATATCACGCTCGATATATGCTACTACAACCGTGAAAGGACGCTTAAACCTTACAACGGCAAGTTCTTCGGTATGGTGAAATCCGACTTCAGACTTGAATGGCTGAAAGCCGCCGTCCAAAAGAGAAAGGAAAAGAACAACTGATGCTGTCAAAGATTAAAAGTTATACATTGGAAGGGCTTGCGGGTCTGGGCGTCGATATAGAAATCGACATCAACGCGGGTCTTCCCGGATACGAAACGGTGGGGCTTCCGGATACCGCCGTAAAGGAGTCGCGCGAGCGCGTCCGCGCCGCAATCAAAAACAGCGGCTTCAAGTATCCGACCAAGCGTATAACCGTCAATCTTGCGCCTGCGGACAGCAAGAAAGAAGGCGCGCTGTTCGACCTGCCCATTGCCGTGGGAATTCTGGCGGCAAGCGACCAGCTGAAAGGGGCGAGATACAGCGATCTGACGATATTGGGCGAACTTTCGCTTGACGGTGGAATCAGACCCGTGAACGGCATAATGCCGATAATCATCTCCGCGTTGCAGGAGGGAAGAAGGCGTTTTCTGATTCCGTTCGGCAACGAAAGGGAGGCGTCTTATGTGGAAGGCGCGGAGGTATATACCGCAGCCACTTTAAGCGAGGCGTGCAGGTTTTTGTGCGACAGGGCGTCAATTTCGCCCGTTCCCACGAAAAACTTCCGCCCGGAGGCAGGCGCGGACAGATACGGAGTGGACTTTGCCGACGTCAAAGGGCAGTTTTATGCGCGGCGCGCGATAGAAATCGCCGTAGCGGGCGGACACAATATTTTAATGATAGGTCCTCCCGGAGCGGGTAAAACGCTTATGGCGAAGTGCGTTCCCACGATTATGCCCGATATGACCTTTGAAGAGGCTATCGAGGTGACGAAGATACATTCCGTTGCGGGTATACTCGACCCCAATAAGGGCATTGTAACCACCCGCCCGTTCAGGGCGCCGCATCATACGGCGACGATTCCCGCACTGACCGGCGGCGGAGTTTTCGCAAGGCCGGGCGAGGTGTCGCTTGCGCATAACGGAGTGCTGTTTTTGGACGAAGTGCCCGAATATCAGCGGCGTACGCTGGAATCACTTCGCCAGCCGCTCGAAGACGGAGTAGTGACCGTGGCGCGGGCAAGAGCGACTGCGGAATATCCCGCGCGTTTTATGCTGGTTGCGGGTATGAATCCGTGCCCTTGCGGCAACTTCGGCAGTCCCACGCGCGAATGTAGGTGTACGCCGGCGGAAATAAGGCGGTACGTAAACAAGCTGTCCGGACCTTTGCTCGACAGAATAGATTTGCACGTAGAGGTAGACGGCGTGAGTTACGACGAATTGCAGGGCGATGAGCCGTCTGAGGACAGCGCGACCATCAAAGCGAGGGTGGAGAAGGCGCGCGCCGTTCAGCGCGAACGCTATGCGGGCAAGAAATACTTCACCAACGCGGGTATGGATAACGCGGATATGCGCAGATACTGCCGACTTTCGCGTGAGGGCGACGAAATATTGCGCGAAGCGTACAACCGCCTGAATCTTACCGCGCGTGCGGGTACGAGAATATTGAAAGTCGCGCGCACGATAGCGGATCTTGCAGGCGACGAAGATATAAAACCGGAATACGTTGCGGAGGCGGTGCAGTACCGCTCTCTTGACAGGAAGTATTGGGAGTGAAAGAGTATACCGACAGGGAAAAGGCTTTGCTGCTTGCAAGCGGCGAGCAGAGTCTGAAAAGGCGCTGCTCCGTTGCGGCGGACGCGCTTTCGTATTATCCCGACACGGGCGGAGCGAAAAAGATTATCTCCGCGCTGGAAAAGAGGCATATCTCTTTTATAACCTGCGACGACGCGGAGTACCCCGAAAGTCTGGACGGGCTTTACGAACCGCCGCCCGTGCTCTATTACAAGGGCGATATAAGTCTGCTGAAATCAAACTGCGTTACCATTGTAGGTTCGCGCAGGGCGACGAGATACGGAATAGAAGCGGCTCAGTATTTTGCGGAAGGTCTGGCGAAAAAGGGAGTGACGATAGTCAGCGGTCTTGCCAGAGGGATAGATACCGCCGCGCACAAAGCCGCGCTTGACTGCGGAGGAAAGACGATAGCCGTCACGGCGTGCGGTTTGGATACGGTATATCCCGCCGAAAACGCGGACCTTATGGACGAGATTGCCGCAAAAGGACTGGTTATCACGGAGTATCCGCCGGACACACCGCCGCTTTCGTTCCGTTTTCCCGAACGCAACCGCATAATGGCGGCGATAAGCAAGGGCGTGCTCGTAACGGAAGCCGCAAAAGGTAGCGGAGCGCTCATCACCGCCGATTGCGCGGTGGAGTTGGGCAGGGAATTGTGGATAACGCCCGGAAGTATATTCTCGCGCATGAGCGAGGGCAGCAACGAACTGCTCAAAGAATGCGGAAGACCCGTCACTAGGATAGGAGATATTCTGGCGGATACGGGAGGAGAGGACGACGGAGAAAACGCAGCGGGGCTTACGGACGTGCAAAAGCGGGTGTTGGAGGTTATAGAACACGAAGGCAGCGCGCATTATTCGCTCATAGCAAGGGAAACGGGAGTTACGATTCCCGAGGTTGCGAAAGTATTGATGAAGCTGGAACTTGACGGCTATGTGAAGAGATTGGCGGGCAATTATTATACGCTTGCAAGGAATAGACGATACTGAGGGAGTGAGAGGTAAGAATGGATTTAATCATAGTGGAGTCGCCTCATAAGGCAAAAACCATCTCCAAATATCTTGGCAGACAATATACGGTAATGGCGTCGGGAGGGCATATCAGGGATTTGCCAGAACATCGCATGGGTATAGACATAGAGCATAATTTCAAGCCCGAATACGTCATAACCGAGTCTAAAAAGAACATAATCGAAAGTATGCGCAAGGCGATAGGCAAGGCGGATAAAGTTTATCTCGCGTCCGACCCCGACCGCGAAGGAGAGGCGATTTCCTGGCATATATCCCAGGTTTTCAAACTTGCGGATAACGACATACGCATAGAGTTCAACGAAATATCAAAAAAAGCGGTGCTTGCGGCGTTGCAGCACCCCAGGAAGATTAATCTCAATCTCGTAAACGCGCAACAGGCGCGCAGGGTGCTTGACAGGCTTGTGGGTTACGAGGTATCTCCCATATTGTCGAGAAAGATAAAAAGCGGCTTGTCCGCGGGAAGAGTGCAGTCCGTCGCCCTTAAAATGGTCGTGGACCGCGAAAGGGAAATACGCAACTTCGTGCCCGAAGAGTATTGGAATATATCCGCGATACTGTTCAAGTACGACGTCCCCGCCATGCTCAAATGCGACTTCAACGACATCGACGGCAAAAAAGTCAAGGTAGGAAACAAGGAGCTTGCCGACAGCATAGTAAACGGCAGTAAGGCGGGAAAGTGGTACGCGGACAGCGTGAAACGCGATACTTCCGTATCCCGTCCGCACCCGCCGTTCACCACGTCCACCATGCAGCAGGACGCGGCTTCCAAGCTGAATATGACCCCCGTGCAGGTAATGCAGATAGCCCAGCAGCTTTACGAGGGTATCGACATTCCCGGAATGGGGCATACCGCGCTGGTAACCTATATCAGAACGGACAGCACGCGCGTTTCGGCGGAGGCGCAGAACGAAGCGCTGGCGTATATCCGCGGAACTTACGGCGACGATTACGCGCCCGCCAAACCCAACGTGTACAAGGCGAAAAGCAGCGCCCAGGACGCGCACGAGGCAATCCGCCCCATTTCGCTTTCCATGACGCCGGAATCGCTCAAAGACAAACTGCAAAAGAATACTTACAAGTTGTATAAACTCATATACGACAGGTTTGTGGCAAGCCAGATGGCTCCCGCGCTTTACGATACCCTGACCGTGCATATAATATCGGAATCGGATAAAAATTACGGATACGTGCTCAAAGGCAAGACCTTGAAGTTCAAGGGCTGGCAGGCTGCATATATGCCCGCGGGCGAAAACAACGACAAGGACGCAAAGACTTTGCCGAATATAAAGGACGGCGAGGACTTTACTCTGAAGGAGATGAAGGCGGAACAGAAGTTCACCACGCCTCCCGCAAGATTTACCGACGCCACCCTGGTCAAGGGAATGGAAGACAACGGCATAGGCCGTCCGAGCACTTACGCCGCGACGATATCCGTCATATCCAAGCGCAACTATATCGAAAAGGACGGCAAGTTCATTAAACCCACGGAGTTGGGCGAAACGGTATGCGATATGCTGGTTAAGTACTTCCCCAACATCATGGACGTGAAGTTTACTTCCGATATGGAGCTTAACCTGGACAGGATAGAAGGCGGCGGCGTACAGTGGGAAAAGATAATATCCGACTTTTATCCCGACTTCAAAAAGCGTTGCGCCATGGCGAGGTTTGACGGCGAAAAAATGCGCCTCAAACCGGAAGAGACGGACGAAGTATGCCCCAACTGCGGATCGAAACTCGTTGTCCGCGAGGGCAGATACGGAAAGTTTCTGGCTTGCCCCAACTATCCGCACTGCAAGTTTACCAAGCCTTACGAAGGCTACGTGACCACTTGTCCCGTATGCGGCAGGGGCGTTTCGCGCAAAGTGTCCAAGAAGGGCAACGTGTTCTACTCCTGTTCGGGGTATCCGCAGTGCGACTTTATCTCGTGGGACTTGCCCGCACCCGTGAGGTGCCCCAAGTGCGGAGGATTCATGAAACAGGCGGGCAAGGGCGAAAAGCACAGGTACGTCTGTCTTAACAAACAGTGCGGCTACACGGAATCGGTACCTCTTCCCGAAGAGGGCGCGGACGGAGAAGATAAGTGAAAATTACGGTGATCGGCGGCGGACTTGCCGGCTGTGAGGCGGCTTGCTACCTTGCAAAGCGCGGCTACGACGTCACGATAATCGAAATGAGGGGAGTGAAAACCACTCCTTGCCATAAAACGGACAGGCTGGCTGAACTGGTATGCAGTAACAGTCTGAAAGCCACGGGAGACGATACCGCTTCGGGAATGCTGAAAGCGGAGATAGACCGGTTGGGCGGAACGCTGCTTTCGCTTGCGCGTAAAGCTGCCGTGCCCGCCGGCGGAGCGCTCGCCGTGGACAGGGAAGAGTTTTCGCGGCTTGTGGAAGAAGAATTGGGCAGGCTGGGCGTAAACGTGGTGCGCAAAGAGGCAGACTCTGTACCCGGAGAAGGCATAACGCTTGTGGCGTGCGGTCCCATGGTGTCCGACAAAATGGCGGAATATCTGTCGGAAAAGTGCGGCGGAGGGTTGCATTTTTACGACGCGGTCGCCCCTATCGTGAGCGCGGCGGGTGTGGATACGAACAGCGCGTTCTTTGCCGCGAGATACGATAAAGGAGAAGCCGACTACCTCAACTGTCCGATGGACAAGGAAGAGTACCTTGCCTTCCGCGAGGCTCTTTTAAGTGCGGAAAAAGCCGTGTTGCACGACTTTGAAAAGGGCGACGTGTTCGAAGGGTGTATGCCGATAGAAGCGCTTGCCGCACGCGGCGAGGACGCCATGCGTTACGGCCCGCTGCGCCCGGTTGGTTTAAGACTTCCGGACGGGAGCAAGCCTTATGCGGTATTGCAGCTGAGAAAGGAGAATCTGGCGGGAGACGCGTACAATCTGGTGGGATTTCAGACGAATCTGAAATTCTCCGAACAAAAGCGGGTGTTTTCGCTTATTCCCGCGCTCAAAAACGCAGAGTTTTTGCGCTACGGCATAATGCACCGCAATACGTATATAAACGCACCCGGTTGTCTTGACGCGGACTTTTCCCTGAAAAGCGCGCCAGACGTGTTTGTCGTCGGACAGCTCAGCGGCGTAGAGGGATACGTGGAGAGCATGGCTTCGGGACTTATCGGAGCGATAAACGCCGTAAGAAGGGCGGAAGGAGAAAAGGCGTTTATTCCGCCGCCAACCACCATATGCGGCGCGCTGTGCCTGCATCTTACGGCGGCAACGGACAACTACCAGCCGATGAATGCGAATTTCGGCATACTTCCGCCACTTGAAGGCGGTAAAATAAAGGATAAAAAAATGCGCAAGCGCGCATACACGACGCGCGGAATGCACGATTTGGAAAATGCGTGCGCCGCGGCGGGACTGTAAAAAAGGAGAAATTATGGAATTCAGAGGAACTACCATTTGCGCAGTAAGGCGCGACGGCAAAATAGCCGTTGCCGGCGACGGGCAGGTTACGGTCGGGGAAAGCGTAGTGTTCAAGTCGAACGCGAGAAAGGTAAAGCGTATTTACGACGATAAAGTGGTCATAGGTTTTGCCGGCAGTGTGGCTGACGCCTTTTCGCTTTCGGAAAAGTTTGAAGGTATGTTGCAGAAATATTCGGGCAATCTTATGCGCAGCGCGGTGGAACTTGCCGAAATGTGGCGCGGAGATAAATACCAGCGCAAGCTGGACGCGATGATGATTGTCGCGGATAAGGACAATCTGTTTATAGTTTCGGGCAACGGCGACGTTATAGATCCCGACGGCAATGCGTGCGCGATAGGTTCGGGCGGTAATTACGCACTTGCCGCGGCACGCGCGCTTTTGCAGGAGACAGAGCTTTCCGCCGCCGAAATAGCAAAAAAAGCGTTGCTTATCGCAAGCGAACTGTGCGTTTTCACTAACGACCACATCGTCGTAGAGGAGGTGTAACATGGAATTTACTCCCAAACAGATAATAACGGAACTCGACAGATATATCATAGGGCAGGATAAGGCGAAGCGCGCGGTCGCCATCGCTTTGAGAAACCGCTACCGCCGCTCCCGCCTGACTCCCGAACTCAGACAGGAGATAACGCCCAAAAATATCATTATGCAGGGTCCTACCGGCGTTGGTAAGACGGAGATAGCAAGAAGGCTCGCAAAACTTGTAAAGGCGCCTTTCGTAAAGGTGGAAGCCACCAAATTTACCGAAGTGGGATATGTCGGCAGGGATGTGGAATCTATGGTCAGGGACCTGGTCGAAGTTTCCGTCCGCCTCGTGAAAGAGGAAAAATACAAGGAAGTCGAGAGCAAGGCGGCAGCGAGCGTGGAAAAGATACTCATGCCCGTACTTATAGGTATCAAGGGCAAAGAACTGCCCGAAGGCACGGACGCCAAGGAGATACAGCAAGCCGCGCTTGCCGCCTACCGCAACGGAGAAATGGACGGTTACACCGTGGAGATAGAGATGGTGGAAAATCCCAAGCCGCAGCAGATAATGCCCGGTTCGGGAGTTGAAATAAATATAGGCGAAATGCTGGGCGGAATTTTGCCCAAACGCAAGAAAAAGCGCAAGCTTACGGTAAAGAAAGCGCGCGAACTGCTTATGCTGGCTGAATCGGACAAGCTCATAGATATGGAAAACGTGAATGCGGAAGCCATAGAGCGCGCCGAAAACGAAGGCATAATCTTTATCGACGAAATAGACAAGATCACCGCCCGCGGCAATACGAGCGGTCCCGACGTGTCCCGCGAGGGCGTTCAGCGCGATATTCTGCCCATAGTGGAAGGGTGCACGGTGAACACCAAGTACGGAATTATAAGGACGGACTTTATTCTGTTCATCGCCGCAGGCGCGTTCCATATCGCCAAGGTTTCCGACCTCATACCCGAATTGCAGGGCAGATTCCCCATTCTGGTCAAGCTTGACAGTCTGGGCAAGGAGGACTTCAAGCGTATTCTCACGCAGACGGACAACGCCATTCTGAAGCAGTACACGGAACTTTTGCGCGTGGACAACGTGGAATTGAAGTTCACGCCCGAAGCAATCGACCTTATTGCGGAAATAGCCGTCAACGAAAACGACAATAACGAGGATATCGGCGCGCGCAGACTGCATACGATTATGGAAAATCTGCTCGAAGACATATCTTTCAATGCGGGTAATCTTACGTCTACGGTGGAACTTGCCGTGGACAGGCACTATGTGGAAACGCATCTGGAAGGCTCAATCAAGGCGCAAAATCTGAAAAAATATATACTGTGAGGCTGAAATGATAAATATACCCAAAGGTACCAAGGACGTCGTTCCTTCGGAATCGTATAAGTGGCACTTTATAGAGGATAAGGCAAGGCAGATTGCAAAGGAATTCTGTATGCGTGAAATACGCACTCCGGTATTTGAACATACGGAGCTGTTTTTGCGCGGCGTGGGCGACACGACCGATATCGTAAACAAGGAGATGTACACTTTCAACGATAAGGGCGGCAGGAGCATAACGTTAAAGCCGGAAGGCACGGCGGGCGTTGCGCGCGCGTTTATAGAAAACGGACTGGGAGAAAATCCCCAGCCCACGAAAATGTACTATATTACGCCCGTGTTCAGATACGAGCGGCCGCAGGCGGGCAGATTGCGCGAACACCACCAGTTCGGCGTGGAAATTTATGGCTCGGCATCTCCGCAGGCGGATGCGGAAGTGATTTTGATAGCGCGCGCAATGTTGAACAAGGTGGGTATTAAAGACGATATGCTGTCGCTCAATATAAATTCCATCGGCTGTCCCAAGTGCAGGGCGGACTATAACAGGGCGCTTAAAGAATATTTTTCCGCGCGTATAGACGGTATGTGCTCCACCTGCCGCGAAAGGCTGGATAAAAATCCGCTCCGCATATTAGACTGCAAGGAAGAAGGGTGCAGGAAGATAGCGGCGGACGCGCCCGTCATTCTGGACTATCTTTGCGACGACTGCAAAAATCACCACGAGCAGTTGTGCTCCGCGCTCGAAGCCGCGGGAGTGAAGTACACGATAAATCCGCATATAGTGCGCGGACTTGACTACTATACGCGCACGGTATTCGAGTTCATAAGCACCGCAATAGGCGCCCAGGGCACCGTTTGCGGCGGCGGCAGATACGACGGACTTGTACAGGAAGTGGGCGGAAAACCCACTCCGGCGGCAGGTTTCGGCATGGGTATAGAACGCCTTCTGATGGTAATGCAGAACACGGGGATAGTAATCCCCGAACCTGCCGGTCCCGACGTGTACTTGGCGCCGCTTTGCGAGCAGGGCTATGCCGTTTCTCTTGCCATGGCTGAAAGACTGCGCGCAAAGGGCTTTGCCGTCGAGCGCGAAATTTCGGGCAGAAGTCTGAAAGCGCAGATGAAATACGCCGCCAAGACAGGAGCGAAAAAGGTGGTGTTTATCGGCGAGGACGAAATTGCAAAAGGAATATATACCGTAAAAAATATGGCGGACGGAACTTCCTCCGCCATGACGGAAGAAGAGCTTACGGAGGCTTTATATGAGTGAATTGTTAAACGGAGCAAAACGCACCCATATGTGCGGACAGCTCAGGGCGGGCGACGAAGGAAAGCGCGCGGTGGTAATGGGCTTTGTTGCCAAATACCGCAACCTGGGTAATCTTATCTTTATCGACGTGCGCGACCGCACGGGTATAGTGCAGGTGGCTTTCGATTCCGCACAGCACGAAGATATATTCGCAAAGGCGGAAAGTCTGCGCAACGAATATGTCGTATGCTGTGAAGGCGTCGTAAGAAGCAGGGGCGGCAATATCAATAAAAATCTGCCCACGGGCGAAATTGAAATTCTCGCCGATAATCTGAAAATACTTTCCGAAGCGGAAGTTGCGCCCTTTGTGATATGCGAGGACGTAAAGGCGGCGGAAACGCTTAGACTGAAATACCGCTATCTGGATTTAAGAAGGGCATATCTGCAGCAAAAGCTGATAATGCGCGACAAGATAACGCGTATCGTGAGAAATTACCTTTCCGATAACGGCTTTTTGGAGATAGAAACGCCGTTTCTGGGTAAGTCCACTCCCGAAGGCGCGCGCGACTACCTTGTGCCTTCGCGCGTACATCCGGGCGAATTTTACGCCCTGCCGCAGTCGCCGCAGCTGTATAAACAGCTTCTTATGATTGCGGGCATGGACAGGTATTATCAGGTGGCAAGGTGCTTCCGCGACGAGGATTTGCGCGCCAACCGCCAGCCCGAATTTACGCAGATAGACATGGAAATGAGCTACGTCGAGGACAGTGAAGACGTAATGGAGATAGCCGAAGAGATGATCAAAAAGGTGTTCTCCGAGTGCTGCGGACTGAAATTCGAAGGCAAATTCCGCCGTATTCCCTATGCCGAAGCCATGGCGCGCTGGGGAAGCGACAAGCCCGATACCCGTTTCGATCTGGAATTGAAGGACCTGACGCAGGTCGTAAAGGACTGCGGATTTTCCGTATTTGCGGCAGCATGCGAAAAGGGCGCCGTAAGGGCGATAAACGCAAAGGGATTGGGCAAGGTCATGACAAGGAAGGACATAGACGCCTGCACGGACTTTGCCAAGGGGTACGGTCTGGGCGGACTTGCCTTTGCCAACTATAAAAAGGAAGGCGTGACCGCTTCTTTCTACAAGTTCCTGACCCCAGAAACGATTGCCCGGATAGAGGAGATTACGGGAGCGGAAGAAGGCGACGTCATCTTCTTTGCCGCAAGCGAAAAAGGACAGCTGGTTACCGACTGCCTCGGCGGACTGAGGTGCTATCTTGCGGACAAGTATAACCTTTACGACAAGAGCAAATTCGACTTTTTGTGGGTGGTGGACTTCCCCATGTTCGAATACAGCGAAGAGGAAGGAAGGCTTGTTGCCGTGCACCATCCGTTTACCAGCGTGAAGAGCGCGGATATTCCTCTGCTCGACACAAATCCGCTTGCCGCGCGCGCCAACGCCTACGACCTTGTAATAAACGGTCAGGAAGCGGGCGGCGGAAGTATAAGGATTCACGACCCGAATATGCAGCAGAAAATGTTTGAAAAACTCGGCATGAGCGACGAGGATATTAAAACGCGATTCGGCTTTTTCGTGGACGCTTTCAAATACGGCGCACCTCCGCACGGCGGACTTGCGTTCGGTCTTGACAGGCTGGTAATGCTGGTTACCGGCTGCGACAATATAAAGGACGTCATCGCGTTCCCCAAGATCCAGAACGCGTCCTGCCTTATGACGGGCGCTCCCGCACAGGTGGACGACAAACAGCTTACCGAACTTTCAATCAGGATAAGCGACGAAAACGATAAAAAATAAACATAAGAGGTATAAATTATGGTAGATCTCAAAATTATCAAGGACTTCGACCCGGAACTTTACAAATCTTTCGAGCTGGAACTTGCCCGTCAGCGCGGCAATCTGGAACTGATTGCGAGCGAAAATATAGTATCTCCCGCGGTTATGGCGGCAATGGGTACCTTCTTCACCAACAAGTATGCGGAAGGTTATCCCGGTAAGAGATATTACGGCGGATGTGAATTCGTGGATATGGCGGAAAATCTGGCGATCGAAAGGGCTAAAAAGCTGTTCGGCGCAAACTTCGCAAATGTGCAGGCGCACAGCGGAGCAAGCGCGAACCTTGCCGTATTCTTCGCGCTCATTCAGCCCGGCGATACCGTGCTGAGCATGAATCTGGCGCACGGCGGACACCTCAGCCACGGCTCGCCCGTGAATATTTCCGGTAAATATTTCAATATCGTGCCTTACGGTGTGGACAAGGAAACCTGCATGATAAATTACGACGAGGTCGAGCGTATCGCAAAGGAATGCAAGCCTAAACTCATTCTCGCGGGAGCAAGCGCATATCCCAGAACCATCGACTTCAAGCGTTTCAGGGAAATAGCCGACGAAGTGGGCGCTTACCTCATGGTGGATATGGCCCACATTGCCGGTCTTGTGGCGGCGGGAGAACATCCTTCGCCCGTTCCTTACGCCCACGTGACTTCCACCACCACCCATAAGACATTGCGCGGACCCCGCGGAGGACTTATACTCACCAACGACGAAGAACTCGCAAAGAAGATTGACAAGGCAATCTTCCCCGGCACGCAGGGCGGTCCGCTCATGCACATAATCGCCGCAAAGGCGGTAGCCTTCAAGGAGGCAATGATGCCCGAATTCAAAGAGTATCAGCACAGAGTCGTGCTCAATGCAAAGTCGCTTGCCGAAGGACTTATGAAGAGGGGCGTTTCCCTTGTTTCCGGCGGCACGGACAACCACCTGATGCTCGTAGACCTCACCTCCAAGGGCAAGACGGGTAAGGAGATAGAAAAACTGCTCGATCTGGCGCACATCACCGTCAACAAGAACGCCATACCGTTCGACCCTCAAAAGCCGTTCGTCACTTCCGGCATAAGGCTGGGCACTCCCGCAACGGCTACAAGAGGTATGCAACCCGAAGATATGGACGTGGTCGCCGAGTGCATCGCCGACGTTATCGACAGGGGCGAAGCCGCCGTGGAAGAAGTGGGTAAAAAGGTCGCCGCTTTGTGCGAAAAATATCCTATCTACCAAAACGATATTAACTGCTGATTTTACTGCAACAGCATTTCTAGGGCGTGTCGCAATGCGGTGCGCCCGTATTTTTTACTGCAAATGAAACAAGTCTGCCGCGATGTATGCCGCTAAAGGGGCGCGACGGATTTTACCTTATTTGCATACGCATTTTTTCCTTGCAGATACTATGCTTGACAGCAGGGGATAGGTATGGTAAAATAATCTACGGTAAAAAGGTAAAGATTATGGTTTTTTCTCAAAAAGTAAAAATAGCGCTCAACGCCGTAAAACTGCTCTCAGGACTTGAAGAGAGTGAAGTTATGGATGTAAACGATTGCGCCCGTAAGCTGGGGGTAAGTCCGCGTTATCTGGAACAGGTATTATATATTCTGCGAAAAAACGGATTTGTCGCCGCCCGCCGCGGCGCGGACGGCGGATACCGCCTTTCCGACAGGGGGAGGAATTGCAGTGCAAACGATATAATCGCAGCAATAAGCGGAAACGATCAGGAGTGTACGGACGATTTTTCCGGCAAAGTATGCCGCATTATGGAGTCTGCGGCGGATAAAATAGCGTTTTCGCCCGAAGAAAGCGGTGGAATATACCTTGATAACGCCGCAACCACCGCCGCGGACAGCGATGTGGTTGAGAAAATGCTGCCTTATTTTTCGGATATATACGGAAACGCCTCGTCCCTGCACGCCATGGGCAGGCGCGCTCTGAATGCCGTGGACGAAGCCAGAGAGCGGATTGCCGCCTGTATAAACGCAAAACCTTGGGAGATATATTTCACCTGCGGCGGCAGCGAGAGCGATAACTGGGCGATAAAAGGCGCGGCATACGCTATGAAAGATAAGGGAAGACATATAATTACTACGTCGGTGGAACATCCCGCGGTGCTGGAATCGTGCCGTGCGCTCGAGCGTTGCGGCTTTGAAGTAACGTATCTGCCGGTAAACACTCAGGGAACAATCGATATTTCTGACCTTGAAAACGCGATAAGAAAGGATACGGTTTTAATAAGTGTAATGACCGCAAACAACGAGACGGGCGCGGTAATGGATATTGCTAGGGTTGGTGAAGTTGCAAAATCGCATTCAGTCGTCTTCCATACCGACGCGGTGCAGGCGGCTGGGCATCTCGACCTTGACGTGGGCAAGTCGCATGCGGATATGCTTTCGCTCAGCGGGCATAAGTTTTACTGTCCTAAGGGTGTCGGTATACTTTACAAACGCAACGGAGTGAGGTGCGAAAGATTTATGGACGGCGGAGAACAGGAGCGCGGCAGAAGAGCGGGCACTCTCAACACTCCCGGAATAGTTGCAATCGGATACGCTTTGGAAAAGGCGTGCCGTGAACGCGTGCAAAACGACGCGCGCATTCTTGCAATGAGAAACGCTTTCGAGGACAGACTGCTTTCGCATAAGGGCATAGGACAGATAACGGTGCATAGCAGGGATAGCAGACTTTCGTCACATTCCTGTCTTACTTTCCACGGCATTAACGGTCATGCGCTTCTTGCTCGCCTTGACGAAAACAAGGTTTATGCGTCCATAGGTTCGGCATGTTCTTCTGGGTCTGCGGTGCTTTCGCACGTGCTTACCGCCATGGGTGTCTCCGAAGAGGACGCGCGTTCGACGCTCCGCTTCACATTCGGAAAATACAATACTCTCAGACAGGCGGAACAGGCGGCGGACATAGTGGCGCAACAGGCGGAAAATCTTCGCATATCCGACCTGTTCGCAAGGGATAACGCGGACAAAAAGTCCGTCTGATTGACAACGCGGCGTAAGTGGTATATAATAAAAACAAGTGGTTATGAGGAAAAAAGCGCTTATCGTAACGGTTATATCCGTACTGGCGGTTATCGCGTGCGCGGTAACTCTTTTTGCCTGCAAACCTACGGAATATACCGTTACGTTCGAGCTGGGCGGCGGTGAAATGCAGGTGCAGTCGCTTATGGTGGAAAAGGGAGAAGCAGTCGATCTTTCCGCCTATACTCCGACAAGACAAGGCTACGTCTTTACCGGCTGGACGGATGAAAGCGGCAATGCGGTTACGCTTACCGTTGTCAATTCTGACGTCACGTTTACGGCGGGCTGGCAGGCGGCGCAGAATACCGTGACGTACTATGTGAACGGGGAAGAATATCTTGTAATAAGCGCGCTTACGGGGGAAACGGTAACGCTTGCCTCATACGATTCAGAAGATACGGGCGAATTTTTCGGCTGGTTTACCGACGGGGAAATGACTTCGCTTGCAGGAACTGCCGTTGTCGTTGCTCCCGCCGGCACGGTTCTTTACGGCGCGTTTATAGACGGCGGCTATTTTACCGAAACGTTTGACTATTCGATATTGTCAGGAGAAATGAGAATAAACGGATTGAAAGACGCGTCCGTCGAATCGGTGTTTATTCCTTCCGCTTACGAAAATTATTCTGTTCGGGTAGACGCCGAAGCGTTCAGGAATATTACCTCACTCAAAACAGTTTATCTCGGCGAAACCGTTACGATTGACGGCGGCGCTTTTGCGGGGTCGGGCGTGGACGAGGTGGTGTGCATGGGCGAAAATTACCGCGTGAGCAACGGCGCGCTTTATTATGAGCACGAGCTGGTGTTTGCATTGGCGGATACGGGCGGCGATTACGAGGTTTTCGAAGGAACCACAGCGATAAGAGCGTACGCCTTTGCGGGGAATAAGAAGTTGACGGGCGTTACTTTGCCCGCGTCGCTTACCAAAGTAGAAAACAGGATATTCGCCGATTGCGACGATGAGCTCAAAGTGGTTTTGAGGGCAAACGTCAATTCGGGATTTTTTACCGAATGGAACTGCAAAGGCTATACGGGAGCGGAAACGTATTCATATACCTTCGCCGTTGACGGCAAAGAAAACGGTTATACCTATACCGTCAGCAACGGAAAGGCTTATATTTTTGAGTATGAAGGAAGCGGCGGCGATATAGTTGTACCCCGAACGCTGGGAGGCTATTCCGTGTGCGGAATAGGCGGAAGGGCGTTTGCCGGGACGGATATTACATCGGTAACCGTCCACAGCGGAATAGAATATGCCGCAAACGAGGCGTTTGCTTCCTGTCAAAGCCTTGTAAGCGTGGAATTCGAGGGCGAGGCAACGACTTTGGGTGCGGGCATATTTGCCGGCTGTTCCGCACTTAAGAACGTAATACTGCCTTCGGCTCTGGCGTCTATCCCGTCGGACGCGTTTACGGGCTGTTCATCGCTGGACAACATAATTTTGCCGGATACGCTTGAAATTATAGAAGCGTACGCCTTTTATGAAACGGCTATAAAAGAAATAACCATTCCCGCAAGCGTTATAAGTATAGAGGAAGGGGCTTTGGGCGGTACCGTGCCGCCGGAGACGCCCGTGGTTATCAGCGTTTACGACGACAAGGGTTTTGATTGGTACAACATTGTCGGCGGCAATTTCGAACTCAGATATATTTAGCCGGGGTCTTGGACGGGGTAAAAATAAATATCCGTATTATCCGCCCTATTTAGCGCATACATTCCTTGCAAAATTCCGCGTTTTGTGATAATATAATATAAATTCACTAAAAGGCAGAAAGTTATGGATTATTCTACGCTGCTCAACCAGGAGCAACTCAAACCCGTCACGGATACCGAAGGCGCCGTTCTGGTGCTTGCGGGCGCGGGAAGCGGAAAAACCCGTGTTCTTACGTACAGAATTGCATATCTTATCGAAAAATGCGGCGTTTCGCCTAACAGCATTTTGGCAATAACTTTTACGAACAAAGCCGCAGGGGAGATGAAAGAGCGTATTCAGGCGGTTACGGGACAGGACGGAATGTGGGTGATGACCTTCCATTCGTTCTGCGCGCGCGTATTGCGCAACGATGCGGACAAGCTGGGGCATAACCGCAACTTTTCCATATACGGCGAGGCGGAATCTGACAGGATAATCACGCGCATATTAAAGGAAAATTTCCCCGACGATACGGACAAGAAAAAGACTATCCGCTGGAACATATCCGCGGCAAAGAGCATAGCCATGACACCCGAACAGTACGCCGTGCGCATTAAAGATCACCCGGAATGCGACCTTATTACGCAGGTTTACACCAAATACGAAGAGGAACTTGCCAAAAACAACGCGTTCGACTTTGACGATCTTTTGCTTAAAACCTTCCTCTTGTTCGCCATGCACAAGGACGTGTTGGAAAAGTATCAGGACAGGTTCTTATACGTGCACGTGGACGAGTTCCAGGATACGAACAAAATACAGTTTCTGCTCGTTAAAATGCTGGTGCGAAAATACGGAAATATTTTCGTCGTCGGCGACGACGACCAGAGTATTTACGGTTGGCGCGGAGCGGACGTGGGGAACATTCTCAACTTCAAAAAGGACTATCCCGACTGCCGCATTTATAAGCTGGAACGCAATTACCGCAGCAGCGGCAACATTCTGAAAACGGCGAATAAAGTCATAGCGAACAACGCCGGAAGAATGGGAAAACAGCTGTGGACGGATAAGGAAGACGGCATAGAAGTTTCCTACCGCAGTATGGTCGAGGATAAAACGGAAGCGGATTTCGTGCTGGAACAGATTATGAATCTGGTAAAAAACCACGGTTACCGTTACAGCGATTTCGCCATTCTCGTCCGCATAAACTCGTTAACGCGGATATTCGAGGAGAGAATGATGTCTTACGGCATGCCTTGCAAGGTGATAGGCGGCTTCAAGTTCTACGAACGTAAGGAAATAAAGGACTTTATCGCATATCTGCGCATGGCGGTGAATCCCGCCGACGGGGAGAGCGTTACGCGTATTATAAATTTCCCCAAGCGCGGCATAGGCGACGCTTGCGTAGACGCGCTCATTCATGCCTGCGCCGAGCGTAATATGTCGCTTTTTGACGGACTTATGACGCTGGACGAACTTGAGCTTTCTCCCGCATATAAGAAGAAGCTTGCGCAGTTTGCGGCGCTTGCGAAGGATATTTCCGAAAAAAAGGACGATATGCCGCTTGACGAATACGTAAAATACGTGTTTGACAAAGTCGATTTTTATTCGGCATACGACGTCGACGACCCCGAGGGCAGGACGAAGCTGGAGAATATCGACCAATTCCTGACGTCCGTGCACGAAGCCTGCGCCGATAACCCCGACGTTAAACTTGAGGAGTATCTGCAAACGATCTCTCTTATGACGGACGCGGACGAAACGGACGAGGGTAATTACATTACGATAGCCACAATCCACGGCGTAAAGGGCCTGGAATTCCGCTGTGTGTTTATCGTCGGTCTGGAAGAGGGGATTTTCCCTTCGCTCAGGTCGGATACGACCACCGCCGACGTGGAGGAAGAGAGGCGCATTATGTACGTTGCGATAACGCGCGCCCGCGAGCGGCTTTGGCTTACCAACGCCGGCAGAAGATTCAGATTCGGCAAATGGGAAAGCAATTCCGTGAGCAGATTCGTAAAGGAAAGCGGACTCATCGCTGCGGCGAGAAAGACGGAGGACAGGACGGTGCACCATACGGTGCAACAGGCGCTGCGCCGCGATCTTACGCCGAGGTTTGCAAAAACCGCGGCGGCGGGTAAGGATATATCCGCTTTCAAGGCGGGCGTAAAAGTGCGCCACCCCAAATTCGGAGACGGCGTTATCCAGGACGTTACGGGTGAAAACGCGCGCATAGCTTTTGAAAAACTCGGGGTAAAGGTGCTCAATCTGCGCCTTGCGCCCCTGGCGGTAACCGGAGAATAAAATGGACAGAATGCAGGAGCTTGTACAAAAGCTGAACGAGTACGCATATCGCTATTACGTGCTTGACGATCCCGTGATTTCGGACGGCGAGTATGATAAACTTTACGACGAACTTGTTGCGCTTGAAAAGCAGACGGGAGTGGTTTTACCCGATTCGCCCACTATTAGGGTGGGTGACAAACTGCTTTCCAAGTTCAATCAGGTCGTCCACCGCGGAAAGCTGTTCAGCCTTGACAAGTGCCAGAGTAAGGAAGAAATGCGCGCCTGGTTGGACAAACTGAGCGTAAACGGTAAAATGCCGCTCTGTTCGGTGGAATACAAGTTCGACGGGCTTACGATAAATCTGACCTATGAAAACGGGGTGCTCACCCGCGCCGCAACGCGCGGCAACGGCGAGATAGGCGAGGAAGTCACCATGCAGGTGCGCACGATAAAGAGCGTACCTCTTTCCATTCCGTATAAGGGCGTTATAGAAGTGCAGGGTGAAGGCATTATGACCTTATCCGCGCTTGCCGCATACAATGCACGTCCCGATGTGGTTCCGCTCAAAAACGCGCGCAACGGCGTAGCGGGCGCGATTAGAAACCTTGATCCGAAAGTCACCGCAGACAGAAAGCTCGACATGATTTGCTATAACGTCAACTATATGGACGACGGCAACTTCCCTGACGGAAAGGCGATGCTCGCATTTTTAAGAGAGAACAACTTCAAGCTGAGCGATTATTGCAGGTACTGTTCCACGCCGGACGAGGTCATGGCGGCGCTGGACGAGATAGAATCGCGGCGCGATTCGCTCGACTTTCTCATAGACGGAGCCGTCGTAAAGGTGGACAATACGGCAATGCGCGAAGAGCTGGGCTATACGCAGAAATTTCCGCGCTGGGCAATGGCGTTCAAATTCGCGCCCGAAGAGGCGACCACAACCGTGCGCGACGTAATATGGCAGGTTTCGAGAACCGGTAAACTGAATCCGCTTGCGGTACTCGACCCGGTAGACCTTGCCGGCGTTACCGTAAGCAGGGCTACTTTAAGTAATATAAGCGAGATACGAAGAAAAGACATTCGCATAGGCTCGCGCGTGTTTATCCGCCGTTCCAACGACGTCATTCCCGAAATTACGGGCGTTGCCGAGCATACGGAAAATTCAAGGGAAATAGTGCCCCCCGCAGTCTGTCCCGCGTGTGGCGCGCCCGTGGTGCAGGACGGTATTTTTGTAAAATGCAGTAATACTAGGGCGTGTGCCAATACAATCATATCCGCATTATCGCACTTTTGCGAACGCGACGCGATGGATATAGAAGGGCTGTCGGACAAGACGCTGGAACTCTTGTACGGGTTGAACAAGGTGAAGGCTTTTCACGACATCTACGCTTTGAAACAGGAAGACTTCGACGAGGTCGAGGGCTTCAGGGATAAGCGTACGGGCAACCTGCTTGCCGCGATAGAAAAGAGCAAGACGACGACTCTCGCCAGATTTTTATATGCCATAGGTATTCCGAATATCGGTAAAAAGTCGGCCGGCCAGCTGGAAGAAGAGTTCCGCACGCTGGACGCGGTTATGAATGCAAGCAAGGAAGACTTTGCCGCGCTCGACGATTTCGGAGATATAATGGCAGAGGGTGTAAAGGCGTATTTCGACGATGAACACAACAGGCGCGAGATAGAGCTTTTATTGAAGGCGGGCGTTACTTTTATACAAAAGCAGGTCGCAGAAGGGGTATTTTCCGGTAAAAAGGTGGTATTGACGGGCGCGCTTGTCTCCATGAAGCGCGGCAAGGCGAAGGAAGAGATAGAAAAACGCGGCGGAAGCGTCGCCGAAAGCGTAAGCAAAGCGGTTAATCTGGTTATTGTCGGCGAGGACGCCGGCTCCAAGCTGGCAAAAGCCGAAAAGCTGGGCATTCCCACGATAAGCGAAGGGGAATTTTTGAAGATGCT
Source organism: Candidatus Alloclostridium intestinigallinarum (assembly GCA_904382605.1). Classification (GTDB taxonomy): domain Bacteria; phylum Bacillota; class Clostridia; order Christensenellales; family UBA3700; genus Alloclostridium; species Alloclostridium intestinigallinarum. The sequence goes on from CAJFJA010000001.1 coordinate 164,148, forward strand.
GGAAGAATAGAAAAAGTTTTTTAGTACGATTGCAAAAGCGGATAGCAGAGCCGGAAAAGTGCGGTAAAAAGCTCTCCGCTTTTTTTATTATATTTATTTGTGTTTTTTCCGCGCATATGCTATAATGTTTTAACAGTATGAACGGATAAAGAGGTTTGCCAATGAACAGTATGACCGGATACGGCAAGGGAGTTGCGGAAAGCGCGGGCAGAAAAGTCGGTGTGGAGATCAAGTCCGTAAACCACCGATTTCTGGATATGAACATCAAATTGCCGCGTACGCTGGGCTTTGCCGAGGATATAATCCGGAGCGAGGTAAAAGGCGCGGTTACTCGCGGACATTTGGACATATACGTCAATTACGAGCGCGAATCGGGCGGCAAGATAAGCATGGACGAGCAGCTTGCGCGCGATTACTGCACCATGGCTGCGAAAGCGGCGATGAAGTTTTCTATAACCAACGACCTGAGCGTTTCCGCGTTATTCAGAATGCCCGAAGTGGTGGTCGTGAAGGAAGAGGACGAGGATGAAGAAGCGGTCGGGAAACTTGTGGAACAGGCCGTAAGAGAGGCTTTGAAAGGACTGTCCGTCATGCGCGCCAAGGAAGGGGAAATGCTCATGCGCGACTTTTCGGAAAAACTTGCGAACATTTCCGCTTTCGTGGACGAGGTGGAGAAACTTGCCCCCGTAACCGTGGAAGAACACAAGAACCGTATGCGTGAAAGAATTACCGAAATGCTCGGCGACGTCGCTTTCGACGAGGCGAGGCTTATGAATGAAGCGGCGTTTTTCGCCGATAAAGTGGCTGTGGACGAGGAAATTGCCCGTTTAAGGTCGCATATCGCACACTTCAAGGATATTTGCGCGGCGGGCGGCGCTTTGGGTAAAAAACTGGATTTTATCGTGCAGGAGATGAACAGGGAGACAAATACGATAGGTTCAAAGTGCAGCGATTCCAAAATAGCGCAATGCGTTATAAGCGCCAAGTGCGAAATAGAAAAAGTGCGCGAACAAGTGCAGAACGTGGAATAATATGGAAAGAAAAGGTTTGCTTATCGTTCTCTCCGGTCCTTCCGGAGTGGGAAAGGATACGGTGCTTAAAGGGGTTATGCAGATGGATTCCGATCTGGTAAGGTCGGTGTCGGTAACCACGCGCGCACCCCGCGCCGGCGAAACGGACGGCGTCAGTTACCACTTCATTACCCAAAGCAAATACGACGAAATGCTTGCCGAAGGCGACTTTCTGGAACACGAAACGGTGCACGGCAACAGTTACGCCACGCCGAAATCGTATGTTGAAAAAATGCGCGGCGAAGGGCGCGACGTGGCGTTGGTTATAGACGTGAAGGGCGGACTTTCCGTTAAAAGAATAATGCCGGAAGCGGTGCTTATCTTCATTCTTCCCGACAGTATTGACGGGCTTTACGCCAGACTGAGCGGCAGACAGACGGACAAAGCGGACGTGATAGCGCTGCGTATGCGCAACGCCGCCGGCGAAATAGAAAAGGCGCTCGAATACGACTATGCGGTGGTGAACGACAAGCTTGACGAGTGCCGCGCCGAGGTGCTGGAAATTATTAGGGCGCTCAGGAGCGACAAGCGCGAAGAGCGCGCAAAAGCGGAAAAATATTGCGTAAAAAACAATATCGAATACATAAAAAATCTTATAGGCGGAGGTAATTGAATATGATGATCGATCCCCCCATCGACAAACTTATCAAAAAGGCGGAGTGCCGTTACGCACTCGTATGCGGCGTTGCAAAAAGGGCAAGACAGCTTGACGCTCAGTATCCCGAACTGCTCAAGGAAGCGGGCATGAAGTCCATCAGCTATGCCGCAAAGGAAGTTTACGAAGACAAGATAGTTATCAGGAGCGAAAACGTCTGATGAACGTCCTTCTCGGAGTAAGCGGCGGCATAGCTTGCTATAAAAGCTGCGGAATAGCTTCCGCACTTACGAAAAGCGGCTTTGAAGTAAACGTCGTTCTGACTGCGAACGCCGCCGAATTTGTCACGCCGCTTACTTTCCAGGCGCTCACGCACAGGCGCGTGTATTGCGAAATGTTCGACGGCGTGGCAGACAGGGAGATTGCGCATATCAACCTGGCAAAGCAAGCCGACGTGTTCGTAATCGCACCCGCAACGGCTAACGTGATTGCAAAACTTGCGTGCGGCATAGCAGACGACCTGCTTACTTCCGCGGCGCTTGCGGTCAGGTGCCCCGTAATTATCTGCCCGGCTATGAACGTGAATATGTATGAAAACGCCGCTACGCAAAAAAATTTGGCTACTCTCAAAGAGCGCGGAGCGGTTATCATATCTCCCTCCGAGGGAAACCTTGCCTGCGGCGACGTGGGAAAGGGGCGTATGGCGGAACCCGGCGATATCGTTGCGGCGATAAAGGATACGTTAAACGTATCCTCTTCTCTTGCGGGCAAAAAGTTTCTCGTCACCGCGGGCGGCACGATGGAGAATATCGACGGCGTCAGATACATCACCAATCGTTCCAGCGGCAAGATGGGCTGCGCTATCGTCCGCGAATTAAAGCGGCGCGGCGCCGCGGTGACGCTTGTAGCCGCGAATATGAAAGTTCCCGCACCTGATGCGGACAAGGTTATCCGCGTTGTAAGCGCAAAAGATATGCTCGACGCCTGTATGGCGGAATACGGGGACTGCGACTGTATAGTCAAAGCGGCGGCTGTTGGCGATTACTCGCCCGTGCAGGAGTATGCAAACAAGATAAAGGGAGACGAGATAACCCTGCGCCTTAAAAAGAATCCGGACATAGCTGCGGCTCTGGGAAAAGTGAAGGGCGGAAGAAAACTGGTCATTTTCTGTGCGGAAACGCAGAATTTGCTCGAAAGCGCGGCGAATAAACTGAAAGCAAAGGGCGCGGATATGGTAGTTGCAAACGACGTATCCAAGCCGGGAATAGGTTTTGATTCGGATAAAAACGCCGTTACGGTTATGAAGAACGGCGGTTACAAGGCGGAATATTCCGCCGCATCCAAAGATACGATAGCCAAAGAGGTAGTTGACGAAATTCAAAGTTTATGGTTGCAAGCGTAATCGTCGATATAAGCACGGCGGAAATAGACAGAATTTTCGAATATATCGCGCCGGATGAGCTGGGTGTGAAGAAGGGCGACAGAGTGCTTGTTCCGTTCGGCAGTAAAACGATAGAAGGCTTTTGCATCGATTTGAAGGAAACGGCGGATACCTCGCATACTTTGAAGGAAATCAAAGCGCGCCTGGACCCGTACAGCGCGATAACGGAAGAGCAGCTCGAACTTGCAAAATTCATGCGCGAGCGCTATTTTATCCGTTATGTGGACTGCCTGAGGCTGTTTATTCCTTCAAAACTGCGCGGCGGCAGAGTGCGCGAATTAAAGCGCGTATTCGTATCGCTCGCGCAGGACAAGCCGTACGATCAACTGCTTGAAGAGGCGGGTTCTCCGGCAAGAAGAGCGGTAATAGAAAGACTGAAAGACGGCGGCGAGTTTCTGTCGCGTCTGACAAGCGAAGTTTCGGTATCGTGCGTCAATACGCTGATAAAGCGCAAACTTCTGATAAAATCGGATAAGGAAATTTTCCGTTCGCCCCAAGGGTTGGCGCCGTCAACGGCAACTCTTCCGACGCTTCGTCCTTCGCAACAGGCGGCGCTGGATACAATCAATGCTACGTCCAGAACGGTCAGTCTGCTTTACGGAGTGACGGGAAGCGGAAAAACTGAAGTTTATATGCGGTGTATCGCGCAGGCGCTTTCCTGCGGCAAAACCGCAATAATGCTCGTTCCGGAAATATCGCTTACGCCGCAGACGCTGAAGATATTCCGTTCGCGTTTCGGCGATATTGTGGCAATGCTGCACAGCGGACTGTCGGACGGCGAAAGGTTCGACGAATGGCGCAGGATTGTTACGGGCGACGCAAAAGTAGTAGTAGGGGCAAGGTCGGCGATATTCGCCCCCGTGCGCGATTTGGGAGTGATAATAATCGACGAAGAGCACGATTCCTCTTACGTGAGCGAATCCAACCCGAGGTATATAACCGCCGATATAGCCAAGTGGCGCGCTCGTTACAACGGCGGAAAAGTCATACTTGGTAGCGCGACGCCTTCTATAGAAAGTTTCCTGCTTGCAAAGAAAGGTCAGTATGAGCTTGTCCGTATGGATGAAAGGATAAGCGGGAATATGCCTGCAATGCAGATTGTGGATATGAAGGAAGAGGTTATTGCGGGTAATATCGGTATATTTTCCGCGGCGCTTATGCAGGCGCTCAGACAGACGGTTGAGCGCGGCGAACAGGCGATGATATTCCTCAACAGGCGCGGACATTCGTCCTTCGTAATGTGTAAAAAGTGCGGATATATCGCAAAATGCACGGACTGCGACATAACGCTTACGTATCATTCGGTGGATAATCTGCTTAAATGCCATTATTGCGGCAAGAGATACAAAATGCTTGAATGCTGCCCCGAATGCGGTAGCAGGGATATAAGATACGGAAAAATAGGCACGCAACGCGTGGTTGCGGAGCTGGAAAAGGCTTTTCCCGGCGTGAATATTCTGCGCATGGACAACGAAACGACCGCTACAAAGTCTGCCTATCTCGATATTCTGGGAGCGTTTGCGGCGGGCGAGGCGCAAATTCTCGTTGGTACGCAGATGATAGCAAAAGGGCACGACTTTCCGAACGTGACTCTCGTGGGAATACTCGACGCGGATATGAGCCTTTATTTCAGCGACTACCGCTCGGCGGAACGCACGTTCCAGCTTGTCACACAGGTGGCGGGAAGAGCGGGCAGAGCGGCAAAATCTGGCAAGGTTATTTTGCAGACGTTTTCGCCCAGACACTATGTTTTCCGTTATGCGGCGAATTACGATTACGACGGTTTTTTCGAAAAGGAAAACAATACGCGCATGGTTTCCGATTATCCGCCGTATACCACAATCATGCGTCTGCTGATGACCGGGCAGAACGAGGACGACGTTGTCAGATGCGCAAAAAACATATACTATAAGGTAAAACCGCTTGAAAAAAAGTACGGGTACGATATAGTGTATATGCAGGCTATGAAAAGCCCGATAAACAAGATAGAAAACAAATTCAGGTATCAGATTCTCATGCGTTTCAAACGTACGCGCGAACGCAGTATCATCGCGGACGCTTATGCGGCCATGGATGAAAACAAGGTGAAGGGAGTAAGCGTATTCGCGGAGATAAATCCGCAGAATTTGAATTAGGAGGGAGATATGTCTTTAAGAGATATAGTAAAAGACGGCGATCCCATTTTGCGCAGGATAAGCCGCAGAGTGGACAATTTCGACGGAAAATTGGGCAAGTTGCTTGACGATATGCGCGAGACGATGAAACACGCCGACGGCGTGGGACTGGCGGGACCGCAGATAGGCATTGCACGCAGACTTGCAGTCGTGGAGGTAGGCGATACTTATATCGAACTGGTAAATCCCGTTATCGTGGCGAAATCCGGAAGTCAGGTCGGGCAGGAAGCATGTCTCAGCGTGCCCGGCAAGGCGTGCATGGTGGAACGCCCGATGAACATAGTCGTGCAGTATTCGGACAGATTCGGCAAACAGCATACCGGAGAATACAGCGGCTTTATCGCGCGCGCCTGCTGCCATGAAATAGACCATCTTGACGGACATCTGTTCTACGACTTTGAATATAAGGGCGGTTACCGCCAGGCGGATAAGAAATGAGGATAGTATTTTTCGGAACCCCCGATTTTGCGTTGGAATCGCTGCGCGCCTGCGTGGAAAGCGGGCACGAAGTGGTTGCCGTGGTAACCCAACCGGACAGGGAGCGCGACAGGCGCAAAGTAACCTATTCGCCGGTAAAACAGCTTGCTCTTGAGTTGGGATTGAAAGTGCTTCAATACGAAAAAGTCAGTCGCGAGGGTGTGGAAGAACTTGGCGCGCTTAAAGCGGACTTGTTCGTAACCTGCGCGTTCGGACAGATTTTATCGCAGAAAATTCTCGATATTCCGCCTCTGGGCACAATCAACGTGCACGGCTCGCTTCTTCCTAAGTACCGCGGTTCCGCGCCCATACAATGGGCGATAATAAACGGGGACGAAATCACCGGAATAACCATTATGCGCACCGCGCTTAAAGTGGATTCCGGCGATATTTTAATACAGGAATCCACACCCATAGGAAAGGAAGAAACGGCGGGAGAGCTTTTCGACAGGCTGGCGGTCATGGGCGGGGTGCTTCTTAAAAAGGCTCTCGCTTTGATAAGCTCCGGGAAAGCCGTATATACTCCGCAGGAGGAAGAAAAGGCCGTGCATTGCCGTATGCTTGGCAAATCGGACGGACTTTTGGACTTTTCCTTAGGTGCAAAGCAACTCGACTGTCTTATACGCGGGCTTACTCCGTGGCCTTCGGCTTTCACTAAACTGGAAGGGAAGACCCTGAAAATTCTGAAAGCGGCGCCGTGCGGCAGAAAAGGCGTGCCCGGCTGCGTAACCGTGGAATGCGGCGGAGTTTACGTGGGGTGCGGAAGCGGAAGCCTGCAGCTTCTGGAAGTACAGCTTGAAGGCGGAAAGAAGATGGATATATCCGCATTCATGCTCGGACATAAACTTAACGGGGTAAAGTTGGGATGAAGGAAGACTTGTATATATACGATATATTATCCGATATATATAAGGGCGAAAGCTACGGCGAGCGCGCTCTCGGTCGTTCGCGGGCGAAAGGCGCGTTCGTAACGCGCACCGTTTACGGCGTCCTGGAAAGGGATACCCATTACGAATACGTGATAGGAAAGCTGGTACAAAAGCGCCCCAAGCCGTATGCCGTCATTTTGCTTAAAATGGGCTTTTATATGCTCGATTACATGGATTCGGTACCCGATTATGCCGCCGTGAACAGGATACTCGATTGCGCGCAGGAATTGGGAAAAGGCGCAATAAAGGGTTTTTTGAACGCGGTTTTCCAAAGATATCTGAAGGACGGAGTCAAACTTCCCAAATCTCCCGCCGAGAAACTTTCCGTAACCGCTTCCGTGCCGCTCTGGATAGTCAATAAGTATATTTCACAGTACGGCTGGGAGCGCGCCGAAGAGTTTTTGTGCAGAGAACCGTTTACGAAACAGCATATCCGCCACAACGCGCGCAGGACTACCCATGCCGAGCTTGGTAAAATGCTCGAAATCGCCGGCGTCGGATACGAAGACAGCGGTCTCGGATATTTTGTGGATTGGGGAGAAAAACTGTATTCTCTTTTCAAACAGGGATATATGACCATGCAGTCGCTCACGTCCATGAAGTGTTGCCGCATGGCGGAAGTCGCGGACGGCGACAACGTGCTGGATATGTGCAGCGCCCCGGGAGGCAAAGCCATATATCTGGGCGAACTTGCGGATATAAAGGTCACCTGCTACGACATTCACGAACACCGTGTGGAACTTATCAAAGCTTATGCCGAACGCATGGGCGCGGATAATCTGGAATATAAAGTGTGCGACTGCGCCGTCGAACCGTTCAAGCCCGTATACGACGTTGTTTTATGCGATGTGCCGTGCAGCGGACTCGGAGTCGCGGCTTCAAAGCCGGATATATATCTGAGAAGAAAACGCGAAGATATAACCGCGCTTTCACAAAAACAATCCGCAATTTTGAACAATGCGGCGGGCGCAGTCAAAAACGGCGGAAAGATTGCATATTCAACCTGTACCACGCTCAAAGAGGAAAACTTTGACGTGGTGTCGGAATTTTTGCGCACACATATAAATTTCGACCTGGAATTTTCCAACCAGTTTTTACCCGACGGGAAGGGTGAGGAAGGCTTTTATGCGGCGGTACTCAGGAGGAAGCAATGAGGTTTTTGCAGGATCTCACCTATGAAGAGGTTGAAAAAACGGTCCTTGACTGCGGTATGCCGAAATATCGCGCAGGGCAGCTTTTTTCATGGATAACGCGCGGAGCGAAGTACGGTGAGATGAGCAATATTCCGCAGTCGCTTAAAGACTTTCTGGTAAGTCAAGGGTATAACGACGAGCCTGTCCGCATTATCAGAACGTTGGAATCAAAGCTTGACGGCACGGTTAAATTTTTGTACGCACTGCAAGATAATAACGTAATCGAGGGCGTGCTTATGAAATATAAGTACGGCAATACTTTATGCGTATCCACACAGGTGGGATGCAGAATGAATTGCGCATTCTGCGCTTCCGGACTTGACGGGCTGGTGAGGAATCTGGCTTCGGGCGAGATTTTGGGACAGATAATCGCGGTAAACGGCACATACGGCGCGGGAACGGTGGGCAATGTGGTGCTGATGGGTAGCGGAGAACCGCTCGACAATTATGACAATACGGTAAAATTTTTGACCAACGTTTCCGATCCGCGCGGACTGAATATCTCAAAGCGCGGGGTTTCGCTTTCAACGTGCGGTTTATGCGATAAAATGCGCCTTCTTTGCGATCAGGGCTATACGCCCACTTTGACGGTATCCCTGCACGCGCCCAACGATGAAATACGGAAAAAGATAATGCCGATAGCCGTCAGATATTCCGTAAGCGAAGTGGTCGACGCCGCAAAATATTACTTTAACGTGACGGGTCGCAGGGTGATATTCGAATATTCGCTGATAAAAGGGGTAAACGACTCCATGGATTGCGCAAAGGAACTCGCGCGCCTGATAAAAGGCTTTCCCTGTCATGTAAATCTGATTGCATTGAACAGCGTGAAGGAAAGGGGACTTGCCGGAACGTTGAAAGAGCAGGTGGAGCAGTTCAGAGCGTGTTTGGAAAAGTTAAACGTAAGCGTCACTCTGCGCCGCAGTATGGGCGCCGATATAGACGGGGCCTGCGGTCAGCTGAGGCGTAAATTCATAAAAGCCGGAGGCGGAGAATGAAGCGCAGATTTGTCGGTCAGGTCGTAAAAGGCGTGGGCGGAGTCTATACCGTCAGCGACGGGGAAAGCACGATAAAATGCTACCCCCGCGGCAAACTGCGCAGGCAGGGCGAAATATATATAGGCGATATGGTGGAAGTGGAGTGCGACAAGGAGGGTATCATTGAAAGCGTAAAGCCGAGGAAATCCTGTCTTGTGCGCCCGTATGTGGCGAATATCGACGCGGTAATAATCGTGATTGCGCCCGTGCCGAAGCCTGACTTCACCCTTGTGGACAAGCTGCTGATCGGTTCGCTCGAACAGGGAATAGAGGCGTTTATCGTGATAAACAAGTGCGAACTGGACGGAGCGAAAGAGCTTGAAGAATATGTGCGCAATGATTACCGCGATCAGGCGGAGATATTCGCGACGTCCGTCGATGAAAATATCGGAATACAGAACCTGTGCAAAAGAATAGGAAGTATGTTCGTCTGTATGGCGGGACAGTCGGGGGTAGGTAAATCATCCATACTCAACGCCTTGTTGGGTGAAGATAAGTGCGCAATCGGCGATATTTCGGTGAAAAGTGCACGTGGAAGACATACTACCCGCCACGTCGAAATATTCAGAAGTGCATATGGCGGACAGATTGCCGATACCTGCGGCTTTTCAATGCTGGAAATGCCGGTTATCGACCCCGCCGTACTGAGGGAATACTATCCCGACTTTGAACAATTTGCGGAAAACTGCAAATACCGCGACTGTCGCCACGATTGCGAAGAAGATTGCGGAGTACGCAGCGCCGCTTCGGAGGGAAAACTGTCCGGCGGCAGGTATGAACGCTATTTGAAATTATATAAAGATGCTGTAAAAAGGTGGAATAACAGATATGGAAACCGTTAAAATATCTCCGTCGCTTCTTTCGGCGGATTGGATGAATCTGGAACAGGAATTGAAAAATCTTTCCGCGTGGGGTGCGGATATGGTGCATTGCGACGTCATTGACGGATTGTTCGCGCCAAATATAACGTTCGGAATGCCTATGATAAGCGCTCTTAAACGTAAGTCAAAACTTCCGCTTGACGTTCACCTGATGATAGTCAAGCCGGAAAGATATATAGACAAATTCATCGCCGCGGGAAGCGATACCATCGCTTTTCATCCCGAAGCGAGCGATAAACCGCTGGAAGTGCTCGACAAGATAAGGAAAAGCGGAATAAAGGCGGGTATAGCTATAAATCCCGATATTTCCGCAAGCGTAGTAAAGCAATATCTCGATAATATCGACTACATTCTTCTTATGGGTGTGTTCCCCGGATTCGGAGGACAGAAATTCATTCCCGAAGTCATGGATAAGATAGATGAGTGCAAAAAATATACAGTAGGCAGGAATATCTATATCGAGCTTGACGGCGGAGTTACCGTAGAGAATATCGGTGAAATGAAAAGGCGCGGACTTAATGCCGCCGTTGCGGGAAATGCGGTTTTTGCGGCGGCCGATCCTGCCGGGGCGGTTAAAATGTTAAAGGCTTAATCACCATATTTTTCTTTCGGTCATATCTATGATTGACAGGAGGGAAAATATGGTTATTGCGTGTATAAATCCGCCGGCTCCGATAAAACGGGTTTTAAGGTTGATATTCGTACATAAGGATAAAAACTAGTATATACGCAGGAAATGCATAAAAAATACACTATTTGACGAAAAATATGCGCACCGTTTCCGGTGCGCTTCATTTTTTAATTACGCTCTGCTGACTTTGCCGCTCTTGAGGCACTTGGTGCAAACGTAAACGCTTTCCGTTGCGCCGTTTTCTTTAACGACCCTCACTTTTTGAACGTTCACTCCCCAACTTTTTCTGTATTTACGGTTGGAGTGGCTCACTTTATTACCGCTGAGCTGAGTTTTATTGCATACGCTGCATACCCTAGACATAGTTTCACCTCCGTTTATGTTGCTGATATATGATACCATTTATTTAAGGATAAAGCAACAGATTTTACGCACTTTTATTCATATTTTTTCGTAAATTTCTCAAAAAAATCATTTGTATCGGTAAAAATAAGGTGATATGCTTGCAAATTATGCGCGCATTATAGTAATATAATTATAGTATGGCAGTCAAAACATCCAATATTTACGGCAAAATAACGATTTCCGACACATCGGTTGCAAAGATAGCGCATTATTCCGCTATTGATTGTTACGGTATTTCCGATCTTGTGTCGCGCCGTTTTACTGACAGCCTCGTGGAGCTTTTCAATAAGTCTTCCGCCGCTAAGGGCGTCAGAGTGGAAACTGTCAATAATAAAATAAATATCGACTTATACGTTATATTAAAGGACGGAATCAATATAAATGCGGTAAAGGAATCGGTTGCCGCCACCGTCAGATATAACGTTGAAACTTTTACGGGCATGCGTGTCAACAAGATAAACGTGAACGTTGTCGGCGTAAGAGTGTGACAGGAGTATAGATGAAGGTATTGACCCCCGCCGTGTTGAAAGACATGATTATAGGCGGATATAAATATTTATCGGCGAATAAAGAGATGGTGAACGCGCTCAACGTCTTTCCCGTGCCGGACGGAGATACGGGTACGAATATGAGCCTGACCATATCCTCCGCCGTTAACGAATTGGAAGGGCTGGGCGACAAATTTGACATGAGCGACGTGCTCAAATGTATCTCGCACGGCACGCTGAGGGGTGCAAGAGGCAATTCGGGCGTGATATTGTCGCAGATAATGCGCGGTCTGACCAAATCGTTGGAGGATGTAGAGCAAATCACCACGAAAGCGTTTGCAAAAGCGCTCGCCGCGGCAAGAGAAATGGCATACAACGCCGTTACCAAACCCAAGGAAGGCACGGTTTTAACCGTTATCAGATATATTGCGGAAAGAGCTCCGCAGATTGCAAATAAAAAGTCGGATTTTACCGAATTTTTTGACGGAATAATCAAAAAGGGCGATGAGATATTGCAAAAAACGCCCGATATGCTTCCTGTTTTGAAAAAAGCCGGAGTTGTTGACGCGGGCGGCAAGGGTCTGCTGTGCGTACTTACGGGCGCATACAAGGTGCTTGCCGGAGAAGAGATAACCCAGCAGCCGGAAGCGAGCGCGGATTTCGTCGCGCCCGCACAGACGGCGCTCAGTGAAAATATCAGCGAAGAGCACGATTACGACAATATCAAATTCGCCTATTGCACGGAATATTTCGTAGTAAATCTCAAAAAACACTGCACGGAAGAAGACGTGGAAAAATTGCGCGACAAACTGATGGCGATAGGCGACTGCGTGATAGTTATTGGCGATATAAGTCTGATAAAAGTACACGTGCATACCAACCAGCCCAATAAGGCGCTCGGATATGCGTTGCAGCTGGGCGAGTTGGATAAGGTTAAAATAGAGAATATGCTCCAACAGCACCGCGCAATCGTCGAAGAGCGCGAACGGAACAAAAAGCCTCTCGGTATGGTTGCCGTATGCGCCGGTAGCGGTTTGTCCAGAATATTCAAGGATATGGGCGTAGACTACGTTATAGAGGGCGGACAGACGATGAACCCCAGCGTGGAAGATATTCTGGTAGCGGTGGAAAAAGTAAATGCGGACAATATTATAGTGCTACCCAATAACAAGAACATCATAATGGCTGCGGATAAGGTGAACGAGCTGAGCGGAAAAAACGTAAGCGTAGTACCTACCGTTAGCGTTGCCCAGGGAATACGCGCCGCAATGGCGTTTGACTCGGAGCAGGATATGTCTGTTAATTGCACTAATATGACGAATGCCTATAAGGATCTTTCGTTCGGGGAAGTGACGCACGCCGTGAGAAACACCAATATGGACGGATTTTCACTGCATGAAGGAGACATTATCGGAATAAGCGGTGATAAGATAGTCGCCCAGAGCAGAGATATAGGCGAAACCACGGAAAGGGTTGTCCAGCAATTGGTCGGCGATTTTTCCGAAACAATCACGCTGTATTACGGCTCCGACGTCAACAAAAACGATGCGGAAAAACTGAAAGGCGAGCTTGCGGAAAAATACCCTGATTTCGACGTGGCTTGCTATGAGGGCGATCAACCGCACTATTACTATTTTGTGGCTGTAGAATGAATTTAACGGAAATAAAAGGAATAGGTGAAAAAACAGTGCCCAAGCTGAATAAGCTGGGCATTTATTCAACGCGCGACCTTATTGACTTTCTTCCGGGAAAGTATTGGGATATGACGCGGTTTTCCGATCTGGAAAACACTCGGTTCGGAGATTACGTCCTACTAAGCGGAATAATCGTATCGGTGACAAAGGTACAGTATATCCGCCGCAATATGAACGTATTCAAGGCTTCATATTTGGCGCAGGGCAAAAAAATAACCCTTACATGGTTCAACGCCCCGTATCTCCGGGAAAAGCTGGTTGCAGGCGGCGAATACGTCGTGTGGGGAAAGCTTCTGGAAAATAAAGGGGCGCCTTTTCTTTCCAATCCCAGCTTTGAACAGGGAAGTAAGGGTGAAAGGCTGAGCGGCATTACCCCCATCTATCCGACAAAAAATATCATAGCCCAGCCCACCATGGGGAAATTTATCCGCGGTGCGATAGAGAAAGAGGAATTTCCTTCAGTTATAGAAAGCGTGTGCGACGATATGCCGCTTAAACAGGCGTATCTGCTTTCCCATTTTCCGTACGTAAAAGAGGACGTCATTTCGGGGCGGCGCAGGTTGAACAAGGAAAAAATTTCCGCCCAGCTTTTTTCATATAAAATATTAAAGCAGGGGAAAGCCCCCAAGGTAAAACATTACGGAAAACCGCTGAGCATAATTGACGACGCAGTCAAGGCGTTGCCTTACAGTCTGACTGCTTCACAGAACAAGGCGATAGAAGATATAGTATCCGACTTCAACAGCGGCGAAAAGATGAACAGGCTGCTTGCGGGCGATGTGGGAAGCGGTAAAACGGTGGTTGCCCTTATGGCGGCAGTTTACGCCGTGCGTTGCGGCTACCAGGTTGCTTTTATGGCGCCGACTGAAATTCTTGCAAGACAGCACTATTCCACAGCCTGCAAACTGCTGGAAGGACAGAATATAAAAATCGGCGTTCTCACGGGCGTAAGCAGTACTGCGGAAAAGAAAGAAGTAAAGGCTGCGGTGAAAGCCGGCGCATTGAATCTTCTTATCGGTACGCACTCCGTGATAGGCGACAAGGTCGAATTTTCAAACCTTGGATTTATCATTATAGACGAACTTCAGCGTTTCGGTGTGCGTCATAAGTCCTCACTCGAAAACAAGTCGGAGAACGTGGACGTGCTTGTTATGAGCGCCACTCCTATCCCGCGCGCCATGGCGCTGACCTTGTACGGCGATTTGAAATTGTCTTCGCTCGAAGCGCGCGGCAGTATGGCGGATAATATCGCCACAAGTGTCGTCGGCGACGCAGACTTGTCCGAGGTGTACGATTTTATCCATAAAAGAATAGACTGCGGCGAACAGGCATATATAGTTTGTCCTCTGGTGGAAGACAGCGATGGACTTGAAAGAATATCCGCAAAATCTCTTTATGCAAGCCTTGTCTCAGGGCCTTTCAGGGGTGTGAACATAGGGCTTGTATATTCCGGAATGAAGGAGAATCTGAAAGCGGACGTAATGAACCGTTTTTACAGCGGCGAACTGAAAGTGCTTGTGGCTACAACCGTTATAGAAGTTGGTATAGACTGCAAAAGCGCAAGCGTGATGCTGGTGCTCAATGCGGATTGTTTCGGTCTTGCAACTCTTCACCAGTTGAGGGGCAGAGTAGGGCGCAGGGAAGGTTTGAAGTCTTATTGTATATTGCACACTTCGGTTAAAGGCGAATGCGAAAGATTGACAAGTCTGTGCGAAAGCAGAGACGGATTCGAGATTGCGCAAAAGGACGCGGACATGCGCGGTTACGGAGATTTCTTCGGTATGAGACAAAGCGGTGGCGGCGGAGAGTGGAGCAAAATAGATGCAAAATTGATACTGGAATGCAGAAATATCGCCGAAAAACTCTATAAGGAACGCATGAACGAAACAATGCGATTTGATATAGTCCAAAAGTATCTCGAAACACTCAAAGACGTCAGTCTGAGTTGATTAGTTATGAAAATTGCTATATTTCAGAATAATATGGCAATATATTTTCTAAAGATATAACATTAATTTATAACAATTAAATCGATAAAAATGTCCATTGCATAACTTATTGATATATCCATTTTTGCCGGCATTATAATTTCCGCAAGGCTTAATAGCTTTAGCTTGAATGGCAATATCAGGAAAATGCCGAAAAATTTTTGTAAGCCGTACAGCGGATTTAGCAGAGTAATTTAGAGAAGGAAGAGTATTATGCTTTACTATAAATCAAACATATATTGGAGTATATATGAAGCGATTTATTATTGCCGCGCTTTTAATCACCATAAATTTTTACCGCTGTAACGACGGCGCAATACAGGGGTGCAATACAAAGGTTGAACAAAACTTTATGTGGAGAAGCGGAAAACGTAACAACCGCCTATATTACCTTCTGCAAAAAATTGAGCGCGTACTCGGATTGCAAAGAGAAGGGTGAACTTTGGCTGACGGCTTTTCTTATGATCTTTGCTTTTCTCGTTTGCTACGTTGCGTACTAAATTTTCGTCGTATAATAAATAATAATGTAAATGCGGTTAATAATCGGTATCTTGCTTCTGTCGTTTGTTTAAGGCGATAACTGTTATAAGTATTTTTTTTGCTAATCAACCATATTCATTCAAAAGCGAATAGTCAGTTTTATCCATATAAATTTCAATTAAGACTTTATTACCTATAAAAAATATGAGGGCGACGTTCTCTTGTTTTAGAAACAACAACATAAACATATTTTAATGCAAAGTGCGCACCCTTGTAAAAACTTGCATACACTTGATATTTTCTGTAAGCTCTAAAATTATGTGCATATCGTGTATATAGCTTGTTTGATTGTTACTTTAATATGTGTTATAATAATAAAAAACTTTGTTTATACACCCACATATAGGAGAGGATACATGAAGTACGAGAGTATCTCAATAAAAAAAGCAATGAGTATGATTGCGCAAGGGCAAATGTACCTTCCTGAAATTCAAAGAAATTTTGTCTGGCATGAGGAACAGATAGAAAATCTTTTCGATTCCATTATTATGGGCTATCCCATAGGTACATTGCTGTTTTGGAAAACTACAAAAAAAGCAGTTGCTCAGAGTAATCTTGTTCTTTATGAATTTATTAAAGACTATCATCAAAGGGACTGTGCTGAAAATAAGAAAGCTCCGGAAAGGTTAATTACCGACTTCGAGTATTACTATATTGTTTTGGATGGACAGCAAAGGCTGTCATCCCTTTATATTGCATTGCAGGGAAGTGTTGCATTCAAAATTAAGAAAAAATGGTGGAATACGAATGAGGCATTTCCAAAGAAAAAGCTCTATTTCAATTTGGACTCCATTTCTTCCCAGAAACAAGATGACGATGGTTTTATTAAACGCTTTAAATTTTATAGTGAACAGGATGTTTCTACTGACCACGTGTGGTTTAGAGTCTGTGATATTATTAATTTTGATACGGAATTTGAGGTGTTGCAATATATAACGGAGCACGGATTGAACGAAGCTCAAAGCAAAAACTTGCTTAAGCTATACAAAATTTACAATGCCTGTGGTGATGAATCAATTTTAAACTTTTACTCTATTGATGAAGTTAGCTACGATGACGTATTAAATATTTTTGTTCGTATAAACTCATCGGGGACATATCTTTCTAAGACCGACCTGTTGTTCTCAACCATAGTTTCGGGTTGGAAAGACGGCAGGGAAAAAATTCAGAACCTCATTAAAGAAATGAATAATAAGGGAGGCGGGTTTAATTTCAATAGGGACTTTATTATGAGAACTTGCCTTGTGTTTACAGGTTCGGCGGTAAATCTTAAAATTGATTCATTCAAAAAAGACACGGTCGATAGTATTCGTAACGAATTTGATAATATTAAAAAGGCACTGATAAAAACAGTTAAAATGCTTGTCGATTTGGGCTTTTGTCGTGATAATATTTCATCTTACAATGCATTGATTCCCGTTGCTTACTATATATATAGAGGTGGAACGGATTCAGAGGAATCACTTAATGGACTTCGAAAGTATCTTGTAGTTTCGTTTTTGAAAAATATATATGGCGTTGCAAGCAATTCAGCGCTTACCAATACAAGGGCTGTGTTGAATAAAACGAAATGTGCATCGACTCCTTTTGGGCTTGAAATATTTAAAGATATAGTCCTTGTCGGTAATAGAAAGTTCACCATGAGCAGGGATGAAATAGAGGGCTATTTCAATAAGGAAAAAAGCTGGTATACTTTTTTGTTACTTACGGTTTTGTATCCAAATATGAAATTAGGACAAATCGAATGGCACCAGGATCATGTTCACCCATATACTAGCTTTAACATAGGCAAGCTGAGAGCAGCGGGAATAACCGATAGAGAAACAGTCAAGTTATGGCAGTATCAAGGCAATACACTTCCTAATTTGCAACTTTTGGAAGGGAAAGAAAACGAAAGTAAAAATAAAACGACACTTATTGAATGGTGTAATAAGGGGAATGCCATTGCTTATTTGGATGATGCGATTTCAAAAGATATTAAAGATTTTGCAACATTTTATGAACACCGTAAGCTGAGAATGCTTGATGAGCTTACAAGAGCATTAAATCTTTAAGTCAATTGTTATAAGCAGTCCTTAGTTGCTGGTTATGTTTGTGTCGAAATTTGCGATGAGTTATAATTCAAAAGAAAAATATGCTTTTTGAAAACGACATAGCAATCAGGAAATTATAAATCGTTTAAAAAATCACACATTTTTGCAAAAGAAAAAGGGATTGATACTTGTTTGTATCAATCCATTCTTTTAATTTTGGTGCCGATGACCGGACTCGAACCGGTACGGAGTTGCCCCCGAGGGATTTTAAGTCCCTTGCGTCTGCCATTTCGCCACATCGGCTAATGAAAAAAGGTTCTTGCGCGGCAAGAACCTTCATCTGGAGGCACCACCCAGATTTGAACTGGGGGTTAAGCTTTTGCAGAGCTCTGCCTTACCACTTGGCTATGGTGCCATATTGGAGCGGGAGACGGGACTCGAACCCGCGGCCTTCGCCTTGGCAAGGCGACGCTCTACCAACTGAGCCACTCCCGCATATGTGTGGTGGGAACAACAGGGCTCGAACCTGTGACCCCCTGCTTGTAAGGCAGATGCTCTCCCAGCTGAGCTATGCTCCCACGTCACGCATACTAATATACCAAAATTCAGCCGACTTGTAAAGAGTTTTTCACTATCTTTTTTTATAATATTCAAACTTTTTCCCGATTATGACGGCTTTCCGGTCGTTGAAATTACCGTATACGTACGCATAACGCAGCTTTCGTGAATATTTGTCGCAAAACAGTTGAAAAGAAAATGCGAATGTGGTATCATTTTTCTTGCCGAGGTGTAGCGCAGTTTGGTAGCGCGCATGGTTCGGGACCATGAGGTCGTGGGTTCAAATCCCGTCACCTCGACCATCAGG
This sequence comes from Candidatus Alloclostridium intestinigallinarum, assembly GCA_904382605.1. GTDB lineage: Bacteria > Bacillota > Clostridia > Christensenellales > UBA3700 > Alloclostridium > Alloclostridium intestinigallinarum. The sequence goes on from CAJFJA010000001.1 coordinate 182,589, forward strand.
ACGCTTATGCGTCCTTTTTATTTGCCCGTATACTCCGTAAACTCTGATTAGTGCTTTCCGTAGGTTGAATATCCTTATTATATATGGTATAATATTACAAGGTAACAAAAGAGGGATAATTATGCTTTCAATGCGTATCAAACTTGATAAAGAACTTATCGAAAAGGACGGCGTTTATAATTACGACGAATTACTTGTATACCTTCAGGATACGATAGAAACCATGGGCGCGGAAACCTGGGTTGACGATTATAATTATCTGCATTGCGACGTATACGATTGGCTTTATCATCCGCCGTGCGATGAAATGGGTCAGATTTATCTTTGGCTCAGGACGATAGACTGGTTCGGCAGATATTGTCTGCGTTGGGGATTGATTTCCGATTACGACCTGGAATACAGAAAGATTAAGAATGGCGTTTACACGGAAGATCTTCTCGCAACCGAGCGTTCGTGCAATCCTTTGTTTACCAGAGGCAAGAGCAGGGAAGAGCTTGAAAGTTATAAACCTGTAGATTACCGTAAAGGAATTTTTGAATAAGGCAGCCGCACCGTACCTATCGTTCGGAGATTAAGAGAAAACAGTTTGCGGTTTCAGCGGTTGAGTTACTATTGGCGTGCCGAAGAAAAACAAATAGACGGTATTTTGCAGTAAGTCTTAATTGACTGTGGTCAATAAAGCTAATCATTAAATAAATACTTTTGCATTTTTTCGGGACACTCCAAAAAACGGCGGTAAATAGAGTAATTTTCAGTATCTTTATATGCTATAGGTTTCAAATTGTTGTCGGCGTCCAGGATTTGCCCGTCTATATACGAAAGTAATAACGATGAGTGCGTTACTATTATAAACTGCGAGTTTTTGGCAAGAGAATGAATTTTTGACAATAACTGCATCTGACTTTTAGGCGATAACGCCGATTCGGGTTCATCCATCAGATATAAGCCGTTTGGCGAAAAACGGGAAAATATCTCGTTGAATGCTTCGCCGTGCGACTGGTTAAAAATACTCGGGTTATTGTCATCATATTCTGAAAAAGCCTTCGCCATAGTATAAAATGTTTCCGCGCGTAAAAAGTATTTCCATTGCGGGTGAAGCCCCGATTTTATTATCGTTAAATATCTGTCAAGCGTCGATGTGGAATTGAACGTTTCGTAAACCATGTTCCTCGTACCGCCTTCTGCACTCAATCCTAAAGATATAGCGATAGCTTCAATTATGGTCGATTTTCCCGAGCCGTTTTCACCCATAATAAAAGTCACGGGGTTTTCGAATCGAATTTCCTTTAAATTTTTAATTATCGGAATATTAAAGGGGTACTCGTCAAAATCTTCGACGAGGTTTCTGTTCAACCTTATACCTTTAATAAATAATTGCCGCATAGAAGTTGTTTTGTCGTAAGTCATAATTATCTTTACCTACCCGTACCCAACCTCAGTAGAACACATTTTACGGTAAAACATAAAATATGTGTATATGTCGGGTTGTAAAATGCCTTGCTTTAAGCGGGAGCGCGTGGCGCTCCACCCATGATAATCTGCGAAGCAACCAAGCTATAATGCCAAATTGCTTTCTTCGCAGAGTAATCAGCCTGCGGCGGCTCGAGAGCGTGTGACGCTCCACCCATGATAATCTGCGAAGTAACAAAGCTATAATGCCGAATTGCTTTCTTCGTAGAGTAATCAGCCTGCGGCGGCTCGCCGCCCGGAAGCAGTACGATTAAAATGTTCTACTGAGATTGGGTACGGGTACCTATTTAATCATACAACAATTAACCGGTTATATCAATACAGCACGGTAAAAAACAATTTTGGCTGCTTTTTTGTTCTGAATATCGCCGTCGTCCCATTTTCGGTACTCGATTCGGTTTATCATTAAGAAAAACGGAAAGGAGTAATCTTATGAAAAAATTTGAAAAAGCAAACATCTTTCACAATTCGACGAATGTCGGAAACCTGCCGGGTTCAACGGCGGAAGTCCATAACGGAAATATAAAGAGGGGAGGCATTATCGCTGCGGCGAAAGTTGCCGTAATTGTATTGCTGATTCTCTCGGTTATTGTACTTTCTGCAGCCTGTACAAACAGAAATATAGAAATAGTACAAAAACCTACATTTGCCATTGCATACAACAGTCAGAAAGGCGGAATCATTCCCACAGTAGCCGTTGTGGTAAAAAATACGTCCGATAAACCGATAAAGTGTATGTTTCATTGTTATATATATGACGGGGACGGTAACAGAACTACGACTGTATCGTCACAATACGAAATGATTATGCCCGGAGAAAGCGTGACAATAAAAGGCACCTCGTCAGATGTGTTTTCAACGGTGGACTTTTACGAAAAGTGCGTTAAGATAGATAACGTTACATATGACGTAATTTAGAGCTTAGTATAGAAAGCGGAATAAACGATAATGCGCTTATTCCGCTTTGATAAAAATATAGGAGATATCATGATAATAAATAGTGTTATAGGAAAGGTGGACGGATTGGAGATAGATTTGAAACTGTCCGACGGTGTAAATTTCATTTTTTATACAGATAAGAGTAAGCGGCTGTTATACGAAAAGATATTCCGGCTTGCTTTTGACGAATATTATTATGCGGACGATTTTTATGAAAACCACGATATAGAACTTGAATTTAATATGAAGTGCAGTATTGACTGTAAATTGCACTACAAAACTTATACGATATCGGATATCGGCACGCATTTGGATGAAGAATTCGAATTTGCGGGGATGAGGTTGAATGCAAATAGAAGCGAGTTGAAATTAGCAGCCGATCTTACTAATGGCCTTCTGAAAAAGAGGGGGTATAAAAGATTCTTCAACTGTTACGATTTTTTACCTACCGAAGACGACGATATAGAATGCATTCTTAAAGAAGCGTATTCGCAGGAGGAATTTTTTAATACGTCGCTTATTGCGAAATTGTACGGTTATATCAGGGGGCTAAGTCCCAAATTTGTAGACGCGGAAAAGACCTGCAAGCTGTATATACTTGCAAACGGTAAATTTTATTTGGAAGGATTTGATGACGACGACGAGATGTTCTGTTTATCGGAATATTTTAAATTTATCACGGCAGAAAAAGTGGCAGACAGATACGCACATTTAATAAAAGATGCGGACAGATTTCCGCTGTTTATCTGCGGTCTGTTGGAAAATGCGGGAAAAAAGGCCGACATAAATGCGATATTATCCGAACTTGAAGATTACCGATGGCAGACTATCTTTTTATGTCCGAAAGAGGACAAAAATAAAATAGAGGGCTCGAACCATAATTATTTGTTGAACTGAGATAATGGTATTTAGACAGGGTACGGGTACCCGTACCCGGAAACAGAAGTCATTTTAAAAGTGCAGCGCAATAATTTAGCGGCAGTATTTACACTGCCGCTTACTGTTTTACTGCTTGCTAGGGCGGCACTTATATTAACGTGTCGTCCGCAGAGACGTCCATGGTTGCTATTCTTTACGGGCTTTTTCTGTTTCTATCAGATCATATATCCTTGCCGCTTCCGGATATCCTACGCGCAATAACTTTTGAATATCACATCTGGTAACGGGGTGCTTGTTTCGGAGTTTGTTTATTACCTCTTGCAGTAACTCCCCGGAGAGAGGAATATCATGCGAGTCGTACTTCTCGATTTTACATTGTCCGAGCAAGTTGAGCAGATCGTCCATTGAATTGCATATTTCGGATATCTTTGTCAACGGCATATTTGAGTCAACCATGGTAAACCTCGTATACTTATAAGAATTGTGCGACAGATAGTAAAGCGCCGCCGTTGGCTATTTTAATTAAAACTCATGCTTTGCATATCGTCTTAGGTTTTTTACGAGATTTTTTATAGCCTGTTTTTTCTCGTCTTCGTCTTTATAATACCATTCCACAATGTAATTATTATCGTCAGTCAGCGTTTTGCAATTTATCGCCACTTTTTTAGCTTTTGAAATTTTCAAAACGTCTTGGGGTTTAAACCACTCTTTCGTGATGTAGCTCCACTCTTCGATATTTTTATCGTCTTCCGAATCAGATTTGTTTCTCCTGCAATAAAGGTTATCGCCTACGCAAACAGCAAGATACTTATCATCGAATTCCAATATGCTTTTGATATTGTTAGCGTCGGTCCAGCCTTCGTTTTTAGCTTTTGATCTGTCGTCATAAGCTATTTTAACGTCATCGGCACATTCGGAGATTTTATCAAAGAAAGTTTTGAGTATCTCTTCACGCATTGAGGGAAAAGAATTGTATATGTTCTTTGCTATATTAAATTTGTCTCGACCTGTATTGATATATTCGTTATATTTATTCATTTTATACCACCTCTCAAATATTTCATTATAGTGTTTAATCAATGCTGTCGACGTTTCATCCTTGGCATCGATTTTTTTCAGCCAATTTTCGATGTCCCTAAAGCTCTTTCTTATGACTTCATTTTCGATATTTTTCTTCGGGCACTTATCACAGTCGTATTCGCAGGATATGCTGTTTTTCGACGGATCTTTGCTGTCCAAAGTAAGATAAACGGGGCGTACCATATATCCGTTATGCGAAAAATGATAATAGTAGCGGATAAGTTGTAACGGTTGATCACCGGCGTAGAGTTTTACTTCTATGGGCATATAGATTGTTTCATCAGTGCTTTTGTTTTTCCATACCAAAAGAATGTCGATAAAGCCGTGCTTGTTTTTACCATCGAAATATTTGCAACCTTTTATAAAAACGCAAGGGACTTCGCAATAGCTTTCATCTGTGGATAATTCAAAGTCGGTACCGTTAAAACCGTCGCAGTTTGAAAGAAAATTTTCTGCAAACTCGGCAGGGTAGTGCTTTATCAAAAAAAGCAGTATCCGGCAATGCGTCCTTTCGTCCCATTCTTTGTTCAAAATATAAAAAATATTATCGTCGCTTATAGGAGAAAGTGCGTTTTTGGAAAAGTAGTCGAACATTTCCGGTAATTTAAGAATATCTGTATCTTTGCCCATTTTATACCTCCTCTATATTAGTTATATAACTTATTCATCTCCGCAATGTCGGACCTTATTTGATCAACAAGGCTTTGCGGGGATAAAATTTTAACGTATTTGCCGTATTGCAACAGCCAGAAACGCATCGAGCGCGGAGTTGCGGTAAGCGCGAATTTGTAATTCCCGTCGCCCATATCGGTTATATCTATATTTTGTCCGAAAGTATCGATTACGTTGTCTATCATGTGTGCGGCATAATTTGCCGTTACAAATTCTATTCCGGTGGGAGTATCGGCATACATGAAAGGGTAGTAGCTGTCGATTTTTCCGAGATTTATCCCGTCTTTGCAATTTTCGACTTGCTTTAACGGTTTTGCGGCGCACTTCAATATCTCCACTTCGCTCATTCTGTCAAGCCGGATAAACACGAGATTATTGTGCTTGTTATAGTTGCATGCAAGATAATAGTGCCCGTTTTTCAAAAACAGGCGATACGGGCTGACAGTCGACTTTTCCGGCTTGTTCTTGCGTCTGAGTTTATCAATATCAAAGTAGTTGTAGTAAAACGCAATCTGCCGCTCCGTATCAATCGCTTCACAGCAAATTTCTATATTGTAAAAATAATCGCGGTTATCATCTTTTTGCCAATCGTCGAGATTCGTTACGTGTTTGGCGTAATTTCTGAAATACTTTCCGCCTTCATCCGTGAGTTTTTTAATCAATTCTTTTGTGTGCGCTTTGCATACGTTGCGGTTGGACAAGACAGAATCAATTAGCAGACGGAGTTCACCCGGCTCGAACTTGCGCGATGCAAGATAAATGCCGTCGCCGCCGGTGACGATATCGTAGCCCGCCTGCTGCAAAAACTCTATATTCCTTGCTACCGCTTTACGCTCACACTCTATATCATATTGTACTTTGAGCAGAGAAATTATATCGCCCTGACGAAGTTTGTGGTCGCAGTCGGAAAATTCCTGCAATACTTGCAGAATACGCAATATGAGTAATTTTTTCGGTTCAAAATTTTCCGTCATCAAAGATTCTCCCCCGCGGTATATATATGCGCTGTCTTGTTAAAGACCTGCTCAGTATATGAAAATAGAATATCCATTTTTACATCATAAATTATAACATAGAAAATCAGTAATTGCAATGAGCCTTTTTCAATCAGTACTATCAAATTCATATACCGTCTCCGTAAAAATTTTGTCATATACATAATACAGCAGTTAGTGTACCGAAAAAGGTACAATCAAGCGCAATCATAATAAAATAATCAGCCTGAAAATCAAATCAGGCTTGTTTTTATGCGGAAACAACAGAACTCGCTTTACAGCGATTGGTATAGGAATTATAAATACTGCAGTTACTTTCAAATACAATGTGCTCCCCCTTTTTCAAAAAATTTTCAAAACTACACCGCAAAATATTTGCATATACGGAAATTTTGTGTTATCATAATTTAGCATTCGCTTGGAGGTATAGCACAGTTGGTTAGTGCGCTCGCTTCACATGCGAGAGGTCATAGGTTCGAGTCCTATTATCTCCACCAAAATTTGCAAGCCGATTTGTTGTCGGCTTGTTTTTTTTGAGAGATAGAAACTCAAATGCTATGACTGCAAGCCGCGATTTGGCGAACAATTTTTTCTTCATGACATACTATTCCCCGCAACGGGTATCGCAATATAAATATATATTTAATTTTTTAAATTTTGCGGTATTGACATTTTATTCCAAAAAACTTATAATTTAACCGATTATATTTGAGGAGAAAATTATGGCTTTAAGCGGCAGGAAGAAGATTATAATCGGCGTAGCGGCAGCGTTGCTTGTTGTTATCATAGTTTTGGTTCTGGCTTTGTTTATTCCCCGTACGGGTGAAAAACGTGTGGACGTCTGGGGCGTCGACAGCGAATTTTCCATTGAAAACGTCCAAAGTCTGGAAGCCGGCGACGAGCAGTTCAAAATTTTGATGTTTACCGACTTGCAACTGTGGAGCAATCTCGGAGACAATAATGAAACATTCGATTTGATGGATGAGCTTGTCGCGCGCGTTCAGCCTGATATGATAGTTTTGCCGGGCGACAACGTGTCGGGACTTACTACCGATATACTGCTGAAAGGGCTTATAAAACATACGGAATCGTATAAAATTCCATGGGCGTGTACATACGGCAACCATGACGCCGAAGGCAATGCGACCTTATCCTGGCAGTCGGACAGGTATGAAGAGGCGGAATATTGCTTGTTTGAGCGCGGGCCTTCCAATCTTTACGGAATGGGCAACTACGCCGTGAATATTACGCGGAACGGTAATTTGGACAAGACCTTGTTCTTCTTGGATAACGGCAGATATTACGAATATGCAAACGGCAACGATGAAATTTATATTGGGTATGAACAGATAGCCTGGTATGAATGGATGGTGCGGGGCATTGCGGAGGCAAACAGCGGAACTGTCGTGCCGTCGATGGTGTTTTCGCATTTTGCCCAGCCGGAGATGTATGAAGCGATCGAAGCGGTATGTGTGCAGGATGAGCAGGGGCGGTACGTGGTTCCCGAAGAATACGGATTCGGTTACTGCTCGTATCTTCCCGGCGTGTCGCCCGTCAATTCGGGCTTTGTCGACGTGGCAAAAGCTAACGGAACGACGCACTTTTTCTGTGGTCACGACCATGAGAACAATGCGTCCGTAACCTATGAAGGGATAACGTATACTTACGGCTTAAAGACGGGACCTTCGCCCAGATACTGGAACGACGCGGAATATTACGGCGGTACGGTGATAACCCTCGATCCCGGCGGTGCGGTGTATATAAATAATGTGGTAATATAGCGCATTGTCTGCGATACGGCGCAATTGCCGTTTCAGCAGTTATTATTCTTGACAAGACGTCCGTAATACTGTAAACTTATATATACTCGACTTACAAAGGAAGGGTAGATGGCAAACAGCGACGGATTTTCAAAACACGACTTGTACGGCGCCGAACTTTTGGGCGAGCGCAGTAAGAACGCTGCGGGAGGATTGGCTCCCGTACAGCAGAAGCATAAGGGATTTGCTTCGAAGCTCGGCTTTGTCCTTGCTGCTGCGGGAAGCGCAGTTGGTCTTGGCAATTTATGGAGATTTCCTTATCTTGCGGCAAAATACGGCGGCGGCGCGTTTATTTTGTGTTATCTTATCCTGGCGATTACGTTCGGCTTTTGCCTGCTCGTTCTGGAAATAGCGATAGGCAGAAAGACGGGAAAGAATATCATAGGCGCATTTGCGGCGCTTAACAGAAAGTTCAAATGGCTGGGAATCCTCGTGCTTGCGGTTCCTATTATAATAGTCCCGTATTACTGCGTTATAGGCGGTTGGGTTACCAATTATATTTACGCATTTGCTTCAGGCAACGAAATGTTGGTGGGCGAGGGTGCTTCCGTTGCGACTTCCCAGGAATATTTTAACGGTTTTATATCGAATTCGTGGATGCCGCTCGTATTTTTCCTGATATTCGGGCTGATTACCGTGTTCGTGGTGGTATTCGGCGTACAGAAGGGAATAGAGCGCATGAGCAAAATACTTATGCCCGCGCTTGCCGCTATTGCCATTGCGCTGATGATATATGTGCTGTGTCAGCCGGGCGCGCTTGCCGGACTGAAAGTACTGTTCGTGCCCGATTTTGAAAATTTCAAGATTGAAACCCTGCTAGCCGCCCTAGGACAGCTTTTTTATTCGATGTCCCTTGCGATGGGAATTATGGTGACGTACGGGTCATATATGAAGAAGGATGCCAGAATAACTTCTTCCGCACGCCAGATTTCCATATGCGACAGTGCGTTTGCGATAGTTGCGGCGGTAATTATAATACCTTCGATTTTCGCTTATTCGGACGATCCCCAAAATGCGATGACGCAGTCCGGTCCTTCGCTTATGTTCGTCCAGCTTCCCGCGGTGTTCAACAATATCATCGGGGGCAGATGGCTGGGCATGGTGTTCTTCATTCTGGTGTTTTTCGCCGCGCTTACGTCGTCCATTTCTCTTGTGGAAACGATTGTTGCGGTGCTCAAGGCCAACGGGTTGAGCAGGGCTGTTTCGTGCATTATCGTATTCGGTATAATGCTTGTGCTGGGCACGCTTTCGTCGCTGGGATACGGACCCCTTTCCGACTTTACCATCGGCGGAATGGCGCTGCTTGATTTCTTCGATTATATTTCAAACAGTATTATAATGCCGATAGTGGCGATAGCAACGTGCGTATTGGTAGGATATTTTTGCGATACCCGCCTTATCATGGACGAAGCGGGACTTTTGGGCAAGCACACCAGAACGTATTTCCGCATTATGATACGCTACGTCGCGCCCGTCTGTATGGCGCTTATATTGATAAGCGGCATATTTATGGATCTGTAATACGGTTGACCGATAACAAAAGTGCGGCGGAAGCGCCGCATTTTTATTATTTTATTATGCTGATATTGAAAAAGCGGACGGAATGTGTTATACTTAAATAAACTGACACGGAGCAGGGGACAAAATGAGTGCTGCAGCGGTAAACACAATTGCGGGAATATGTTTCGCATTGCTGACAATCGAATTTGTTTACGTACTTTGCAGGCTGGCGTTTTCCGACAGAAGGCGCAGGCTTGTTTTTCTGAAAAATTTCAAGGTCGGCAGGTGCGCGATTGTATACGTAATCGCCATACCTCTCTATCTTATAGGGCATATGTACGGCGGGAAAACGTTTTTCGACGGTCTTTTTTCCGCGATAAACCAATGCGTTAATCTGGTTGTATTGAAATACAGTACGGACAGCGTTGCGCAGTTGATGGGCGACAACGTATTTTATGCGACTACGATGTACTACTGCTTTATTTTGGTTGCATTCAACGCGCTGTTGTTTATATCGTCCGTGGCGGGGCAGAGCATATGGAGAAGCGCCAACGCCGCATACGTCAGACATTGCAAAAAGGATAAATTGTTTATATTCGGGTGGTGCGAGGAGAGCAGACAGCTTTACGCCAGCGACAAAAGCAGGGCGAAGTTGATAGTGGACGAACTGACTGCAGAAGATAAACAGGAACTTTACGTCGGAAAAATAGGCTATATGCCGCGCAAGGCGAAAAATTGCGTTTCGTCGATATTTGCCGACATAAAAAGAAAAAATAACAACTATGTCATAGTGATAAACGAAAGCACGCAGGAACAGAATATGGATTTGTGCGACGCGTTCGTGCATGAGATAAGGAAATACGTGGCGGAAAGCGAACGAAAGAACGCCGAACAGGACATATTCGCAAGACTGCAGATATACGTTTACGGCAATCCGCAGTATGAGGCGATATATAACGACCTGCAAAAGCGCGCTTACGGTTGTCTGCGTTACGTCAATAAGTACCAGAGGACGGCTATCGACTTTGTGAAGAAGTATCCTTTCGCCCTGTTTATGGATGAAAAACAGCTGGACTATTCTACATCGCTTGTAAGGGACGGGGTCGAAATAAACGCCCTTATGATAGGATTCGGCAAGGCGAACAGGCAGATATTCCTGACTTCCGTGGCGAATAACCAGTTTATGAAGCAGGGAAAGGACGGCCCGGTGAACAAGCAGGTAAACTATTATATTTACGACAGGGAAAATGCGGAGAACAATAAAAATCTCAACCATTCATATTACCGGTTCAAAACGGAAACGGCGGGAGAGGATAAAGATAAATATCTTCCGCTTCCTGAAATGCCGGCAAACGAGATTTATTGCAAACTCGATATAAACGACAACACGTTCTATGCGCAGATCAAGAACGTGCTCGATTCCAATAAAAAGGGCGTGAATTTTGCGATAATAGCCTTCGGCTCCGATCTGGACAATATCGACCTTGCGTATAAGCTGAACGAAAAGCGGCGCGAATGGAATGCGGACAATCTGATATTGTTCGTCAAGGTCAGGCAGGCGCATAATGAAATAGCTTTGTTCAACGAAAGGGACTGCTTTGAAATAGGCAATGAAAAGGACTGCGTCTACGATATAAATTCGCTCACCAACGGCTGGCTGTATTCAATGGCGCGTTCGCGCGACGAATTGTATGCGCTCGAGTACGACTATACTTCGGGAGATGTGGACAAAGAAACAATAAAAACGCCCGAATACGTCGAACAATGCCGTAAGAAGTGTTATAAAAAGTGGTTTGTCGGGCGCAGCCAGCTCGAACGCGATTCAAATATATACGCCTGCCTGAGTCTGCGTTCCAAACTGAATCTTATCGGTCTTGACTGCGTTAAGAAAGAGGCGGAAGGGAAGGCGCTTTCCGATAAGGAGTACCTGGACGTTTATTCCAAAGGCTTTCCTCTTGTACAGCGTAAGGATAAAGCCGAATTACAGGGCAAGCCAATCATAGCGTACGACCTGGAGTTTCCGCCTTCGCTCAGGACGAATCTTGCAATAAACGAACACCAGCGTTGGAATGCGTATATGATAAGCAAGGGACTTGTCCCCGCGACGATAGAGCAGATCCTGAACGAAACGGACGACAAAGGCAATTTTACCAACGGTAAGAATTACGGGTTGCGCCGTCACGGCAACATTACGACAATGCAGGGACTTATTGACTTCCGTAAGCTCGTTGCGGAAAAACTGGGGAAAAGCGAAGAGGACTGCGACGTTATCAAGTACGACTACCAGCTTATGGACGACGCATGGTGGTTGCTGGACAAAAACGGATACAAGATTGTAAAAAAGAAGAAAATTGATTGACTTTATTCGCCCTGCCGCTTTAATATTAGTGGCAGGGATATTCTTTTATGAGCTTGCTGAAAAATTACAACAATACGATTGTCGCGTGCTATATAGGATATATCGTCCAGGCGATAGTCAATAATTTCGTCCCGCTGCTTTTTATTACGTTCCAGAATACTTATAATATATCGCTTGACAGGATAACGCTGCTCGTAACGGTAAACTTCGGCGTTCAGCTTTTAGTGGATTTGCTCTCATCCAAACTTGTGGATAAAACGGGGTGGAGGACTGCAATGATCGCCGCCCACGTCTTTGCGGCGCTGGGGCTTGCGGGGCTGACGCTTTTGCCGGAATTGTTCGGGGACGCATTTTACGGATTACTGTTAGCCGTCATTTTCTACGCCGTAGGCGGCGGACTTCTGGAAGTGTGCGTAAGTCCCATAGTCGAAGCCTGTCCGACAAAGAGAAAGGCGGCGGCAATGAGTCTGCTCCACTCGTTCTACTGCTGGGGTTCGGTTGCCGTCATTCTTGCGTCTTCCCTCTATTTCCTTTTCCGCGGTACGGGCGACTGGAAGGTCATGGCGCTTATATGGGCGGCGGTTCCCGCGCTCAACTGCATATATTTCATGTTGGTTCCAATGCCCGAACAGGAAGCCGAAGCAAAATCGGGCAGCTTCAAGGCGCTTTTCGGCAATAAAATTTTCTGGCTTATGGCCCTGCTTATGATATGCGCCGGGGCAAGCGAAGTTTGTATTGCCCAGTGGGCTTCGAGTTTTGCCGAAAACGGACTAGGGGTATCAAAAGTGGTGGGTGATATAGCCGGACCGTGCGCGTTTGCGTTTTTAATGGGCGTTTCGCGGCTGGTTTTTGCAAAGCTGAGTGAAAAGGTGCGCCTGGAACCGATGCTGCTTGTTTCCGGCGTGCTGTGTGCCGGCGGATATCTGATTATAGCGTTGTCGCCGAATGCGGTGCTGTCGCTCGTCGGGTGCGGAATATGCGGCTTTGCCGTAGGCGCGATGTGGCCGGGGACGTTCAGTCTTTCCGCAGGAGGAATAAAGGGCGGGGGAACGATGATGTTCGCGTTCCTCGCTTTGGCGGGAGATATCGGTTGCACCGTCGGCCCTACGCTGGTGGGGTTTGTAACGGACGCGTTAGGGGGCGAGTTGCAGAAAGGACTTTCGTTTGGTATAATATTCCCTGTGATATTGTGTATCGGACTAGTGGTATTTATGGTTATCAACGCTAAAAATAAGAAAAAAACCATGCTCGAAGCGTCTTTATCAGAATCGCCGGGCGTGAAAGAGGAGAAGGACAATGATAGTATCCAATCTTGAAAATGCGGCAAAATATAGGAACATAGACGGCAAGATAGCCGCGTGTGTGGAGTATGCGGCGCAATTGAACGCCGATACGCCGTGCGGAAGGTACGAGGTGTCGGAAGACGTATACGTTAACGTCATGGAATACACTCCCAAGCCCAGCAGCGAAGCGACAATCGAAACGCACGACGTGTATGCCGATTTGCAGCTGGTGCTGTCCGGCGAGGAATTTATGGGATACATTTCCGATAAAGACGTTCTGCCGGCCGTTGCATACGATAAGGAAAAGGACATAGCGATGTGGAAGGGGAACATTTCGCTCATACCTCTGCGTGCAGGCGATTTTGCGCTCTTTTTCCCGAAAGAACCGCATGCGCCCAGCCTTCATAAAACTTCCGGAACGGTTAAAAAAGCCGTGTTCAAGATAATGTACTGAGGAAACGCACATTCGGTTGACAGAGAATATTCCGTTTGATAGAATTTAATCGGCATATTTGCCGAATTCTGTCAAGGAGAGCCGTGGACAATGTTCAAAGCGTATTCCAAAAGCGTATTTCCCGCCATGCTGGCATTTGCGTTTTCGGGAGTATACTCCATAGTCGACGGACTTTTTGTAGGCAACTGCGTAGGCGACGTAGGCGTTTCGGCGATAAACGTTGCATGGCCGCTTGTCGTCCTGGTGCAGGCGCTGGGCACGGGAATAGGTATGAGCGGCGCTGTCAACCTTTCAATTGCAAAGGCTGCCGGCGATGAGGAAAGCGAACGCAGATATCTGGGAAATACGCTCGTTATTCTCGTTGTTGTAGCGGCGGTATTCAGCGTCGTACTCAGCTTTACTTATCCTTATCTGGTGCACTTGTTCGGCGGAAGGGACGATATAGAAGTTTACGCAAACGACTATATCAAATATCTCATGTGGTTTGCCGCCGTGCAGATGTTTTCAACCTGTCTCGTGCCGATAGTAAGAAATTATGGCGGCGCAATGACTGCCATGGGCGCGATGATTGCAGGCTTTCTGACCAACGTGCTTCTCGACTGGCTTATGGTGCAGGTTCTCGAATGGAAAATGATGGGGGCGGCTCTTGCAACCGTAATAGGACAGTTTGTTACCATTATACCTTGCGTTATATTCCTCTTTTACAAAAAACTGCTTGTCCGCCACGCAATTTACAAACCCCGCGCAAGGGAATGTCTTACAATATTGAAAGTGGGTATTTCCCCTTTTGGACTTACGCTTGTACCGACCCTAGTAGTCGTAATTTTCAATATAGCCGCGTTGGAATACGGCGGTAACGCCGCTATAGCGTGCTATGCGGTGGTCAATTACGTTACCTGCGTTGTCCAATATCTGATGCAGGGCGTAGGCGACGGCTCGCAGCCGCTTATCAGCACTTATTACGGGGAAGGGGACGCAAAAAAACTCAGAACTTCCGTCATAATGTCTTATTCAACGGCATTCATTACCGCTTTTATCTGTCTGCCGGCTGTTTATCTGCTGAGGCATGCGATTCCCGAAATGTTCGGCTCTTCCCCTTCCGTTGCGGAAGACGCCGCGCACGTGCTTTCGCTGTTCGTATGGTCGTTTCCGTGTATTGCAATCATGCGCGTATCGACGGCGTATTTTTACGCTACGAAAAGCAATATATTCGCCTATATTCTCATTTACAGCGAACCGGTTGTCCTTGCGCTGTTAATTTTATGCGGCGTGCCGAAGGCTTTGGGGCTGGAAGGACTTTGGATGTGTATCCCCATCAGCCAGGGTATTCTGGCATTTTTGGCGATAGTGTTGATGATAACGGCGATATTAAGAGGTAAAAAGGGTATCGGTACACCGCAGCCTACATATAACACATCGGAAGAAACCGCTGATAAAAATTTGTAATAATATTACAAAATATTTTTTTATAGCAAAATACGCAATTGACATAAGTGTTTACATCAAGTATAATAAATAAGAAGTGCATATTATGCGGTAAGGAGTCGTTTCGCCATGAGAAAAAAAGTTTTTTTGGCAGTTATTGCGGTAGCGGTTTTTTCAGGCATTGTTTTTGGCATTATAGGTTGTACTACCGATAAAGGTTCTGCAGAGGATTCGATCGACAATCCTTTTGCGGAAAATTTCGTGGAAATGGATTATTCCGCAGGTTACACAAAAGTTGATGGCCTGGATGCCATGGAAGTATTGATTTCCGCTTATAATACCTGGAAGAACAACACTTCATATAAGCGTACCGAAGCATTTGATTTTAATCTTGATGCGTCCGGAATAGAAGCTAAACAGCAGAGTTTAACAGTATATAAAAGAGACGGAGAGCAGTTTTATAAAGAAAACGTGAAGATTACCTCCGGAGCGCAAACAGACAATATAGGCGAAAGGGTTTATTACGACGGCAACAAAGTTTATTCGATCTATTTCAATGATAAAGACCGTGTGCCCGCTGAAACCGACAATATATTTGCCGTGACGGATTGGGGCAGCTATGCCGAATGGACTCCCGGTGACAGATACGAAAATTTCGATGCGCTGAAATTTGATTTTGTTGAAGAACTCAATCCGTATGATTGGGATGATAAAGCAAATATGGCGGCAGACTGTGATTATTCCGTATATGAAAAAGACGGTAAATATTATTTCACGCTCACAATCGACTGCTCAAAAGAAAAAATGGATACTGTGCACACGGCGGCACGCGACAGTGTTATTGCCGGAACAGGAGGGATACCCGGGACGCTTGAGATGATGCAGAATACAAAGGTTGACTATATTGTCACACCTATGGCTGACGGTACCTACCGGTTTGACGCGTGGCGCAGAACGGAATATTACAAAGGCAAGAAGAAAGCGTTGTTTGAGATAACGATAACGGCAGAATGCAGGCAGTCAACGGTTACGGTATTCGATTATGAGACAACCGATTATAAAATAACCGCGGAAGACAAGCTGAATTTGGCGTAAATAGTTGCATTTGCGACAATAATTTTATAAAACATATAAATATAATTTATATGGTAAAAAATAACAGGAGGCAGTTATGCACTGCGTTAGAAAGATAACGGACGATATAAATCTCGTCGGAGCAAGCGACAGGCGGTTGGCGCTGTTTGAAAATCTGTATCCCATTCCCGAAGGCGTGGCTTACAACGCTTATATCGTGGAAGACGATAAGACCGTGCTTATAGATACCACCGATAAATCGGTTGTGGAGCAATTCAAGGAGAACATCGCTTACGCGCTGAACGGAAGAGGTCTTGATTATATCATTGTAAACCATATGGAGCCCGACCATTCCGCCACGCTGGAAGAAATTGCGCGTACTTATCCCGAGGCTGTCATTGTATGCAACGCCAAGATAAGCCAGATGATTAAAAATTATTTCGCTCTCGATATGCAGGGCAGGATAAAGCTGGTGAAAGAAGGCGACGTGCTTGAAACGGGCAGACACAAGTTTACGTTCGTAATGGCGCCCATGGTACATTGGCCCGAGGTTATGGTGACGTACGACCTTTACGACAAGACGCTTTATTCCGCGGACGCGTTCGGCTCTTTCGGCGCGATAGGCGCGGCGCTTTTCAACGACCAGGTGGATTTCGACCGCGACTGCCTTGACGACGCGCGCAGATATTATACCAATATAGTTGGTAAATACGGCACGCAGGTACAGGCAGTTCTGAAAAAGGCGGCAGGTCTTGAAATAGCCAGGATCTGCTCTCTGCACGGGCTTATCTGGCGCAACCACTTCAACTATATTTTGGACAAGTATAACAAGTGGAGTACCTACACTCCCGAAGAAAAGGGCGTGCTTATAGCATATGCGTCCGTTTACGGCAATACCGAAAACGCCGTGAACATTCTCGCCGCCCGTCTTGCCGATAAGGGCGTTACGAACGTGAAGATTTGCGACGTGAGCAAAACGCATCCTTCGTATATACTTTCCGACGCGTTCAAATACAGCAATATCGTGCTCGCTTCCACAACGTACAACGCAGGTATCTTTACCAATATGCACGACCTTATAACGGACATTGTGGCGCACGGTTTGAAGAACAGGGCATACTCCATAATAGAAAACGGCAGTTGGGCGCCCGTGTCGGGCAAGCTCATGCAGGACGAACTTGCAAAGCTGCCGGGCAGCAGATTTGTCGGAGATAAGGTGACGATTACTTCTTCCGTAAAAGAGGAAACGGTTGAAAAACTTTACGTCCTTGCGGACAGTATCGCCGCGGATATAATCGGCGAAGAAGCCGCAGCGGCGGACGCCGGCGACGTTACCGTGGACAATAAGGCGTTTTTCAAGATAACCTACGGCCTGTTCGTGCTCACTTCTGGCGATAAGGCGAAGAAGGGCGGCTGTATCGTCAATACGGTCATTCAGGTTACCGATACTCCCAAGCGCATTTCCGTGGCGGTGAACAAGGCGAACTATACCTGCGAACTTATCAATAAGACGGGCGTATTCAACGCCTGCATGATAGACGAAGACGCTGATTTCAAGCTGTTCCAGGATTTCGGATTCCGTTCCGGCAGGGACGTCGATAAATTCGCGGGACGCGACGACGTGGCGTATGCCGCAAACGGTTTGCCGTATATCAACAAGGCGTGCAACGCGTTTATATCCGTGAACGTCACTGAAAGGATAGACGCCGGTACGCATATGGTATTTATCGGCGAAGTTACTGAAGCAAAGGTGCTTTCCGACGTGAACTCGGCAAGCTATAATTATTATTCGAAGAATATAAAACCCGCTCCGCCGAAGAAAGAAGGCGGCAAAAAAGGTTTCGTCTGCAAAGTTTGCGGATATGTGTATGAAGGAGATACGCTGCCCGAAGATTTCGTATGTCCGTGGTGCAAGCACGGAGCTTCCGACTTCGAGCCGCTAAAATAAAATTTTACAAGGAGGATAACGACAATGAAGTATGTTTGCACCGTATGCGGTTACGTCTACGACGAAGAGGCGGGTGATCCCGATCGCAACATTCCTGCAGGCACCAAATGGGAGGATGTTCCCGAAGATTATCTTTGCCCCCTGTGCGGAGTCGGCAAGGATATGTTTGAGGCCGAATAAATTAAGTAAATATTGCCGTGCGAAGCGCGGCGATATTTTTTACCCGTTATTTTCCCCCGGTAAAATATTGAGGGGGGGATATGGTATACTGTTTTCAAAGAATAAAAACAGGGAGGAGTTATGGGCGACAGCATAATCGCTATAGATAATCTCACAAAAAGTTACGGGGAGATAAAGGCGGTTGACGGAATTTCGTTTCGTGTAGAAAAAGGTTCTTTATTCGCTTTTTTGGGAATTAACGGCGCGGGAAAATCCACAACAATCAACATAATATGTTCTATTACCGATAAAGACGGCGGCAGAGTTGTTGTCGACGGACTTGATTTGGAAAAACACCGCGAAGAGATAAAAAGGAAAATTGGAATAGTCTTCCAGAAATCCGTCCTTGACGAAAGTCTTACCGTCTATGATAATCTTGTAAGCAGAGCTTCTCTTTACGGCATATACGGCGATAAATTCAAAGAAAAACTTTCGGAGCTTTCAGGCATGCTGGATTTACAGCCGCTTTTGAAACGTCCGTACGGTAAGCTGAGCGGCGGACAGAAAAGGCGGGTGGATATAGCGCGCGGGCTGATAAATTCACCCACTATACTTATTCTTGACGAACCGACGACGGGACTCGATCCGCAGACGAGGCAGGCAGTCTGGAAAGCAATAGGGAATCTGCGTGAAAAGTATAATACGACGGTATTTCTTACCACACATTACATGGAAGAGGCGAACGGCGCGGATAAAGTGGTCATAATTGATTCCGGCAGGATAGCGGCGCAAGGCACACCCAACGAGCTGAAAAACGAGTATTCCGGCATATATCTGAAAGTATACGGAATTTCTTCCGAAGATGCGGAAAAGCTGTCGCAAAAATGTCCGGACGGTATGAAATTCGAGCGTAACTGCGCGGTTTTCAGGCTGAAAAGCACGCGTGAAGCGGCAGGAATATTATCGGAAAACAAGGAACTTATTTCCGATTTCGAAGTGATAAAAGGCGATATGGACGACGTGTTTCTGAACGTTACGGGAAAAGTATTGGAGGGGTCGGCAAATGGCTGAAAAATTCATATTGCACGGTAACGCCTTCTACCGTCTTACCGTGCGCAACCTGAAATTGTTTCTGAAAGACAAAATGCAGGTATTCTTTTCCCTGCTTGCGCCCCTGATAGTGCTGTTTCTGTATGTTGCGTTTCTGGGCGACGTGCAGATGGACGGACTGCGTTCGGCTGTTCCCGAAGGGCTGGTGGATGACAATTTACTCCGTGCGGTGGTGGACGGGTGGATGATGAGCGGTATTCTTGCGGTAACCTGTATTACCGTTGCAATAAGCGTCAGTTCCGTCGCTGTGGCGGACAACGAGCGCGGAATAAGCTGCGATTTCGATTCTTCGCCCGTCAGCCAGAGTATCGTACGCTTTTCGTATATGGCGTCTTCGTATATATGTACGCTTGCCATAACTTTTATAATGCTTGCGATAGGTTTTATATATCTTGCAATCTCGGGCTGGTATCTGGGCGCAGGGCAGGTATTTGCGGTGATAGGGAACGTGTTTTTGTCGGCGCTGTCGTCAACTTTGTTCGCTACGCTGGCGGTATCGTTTTTCCGCTCCACCTCCGCGTTGGGCGGATTTATAGGGATAGTAAGCGCGGCGGTGGGCTTTTTGATGGGCGCATATATACCGCTGAGCGTACTTGGGACGGGCATGGAATATTTCGCCTGCATTCTGCCCGGAACTTATTCCGCGGGCATATTCCGCGATATGTTTATAAGCGGCGCTTTGAACGAGATGGCAAATGTATTGCCGCAGGAGGCAGTAACGGCAATCGCAAACGAATATTCCGTCAACGTGAATTTCTTCGGGATAAGATTTCAATCCTGGCACAGCGCGCTGATGTTGATTGCGAGCGTAGTATTCTTTGTGATTCTGCTTGCAGCGCTTTCGCCCGTGATGGCAAAGATGAGAAGAGAGCGCGGCGGCGGAAAGAGAAAACGCATTTCAAAGGCTTAAAAAATTACGATATAAAAAACACCCGCAGTGCGGGTGTTTTTTATGGGTACGGGTACCCGTAGCCAACCCCAGTAGAACACTTTAATCGTACTGTTTTCGGCATATTTGCACAATTTGTCGACTTGTTGTAGTTTACTACAACTGCGCGGCGGCGAGCCGCCGCAGGCTGATTACTCTGCGAAGAAAGTAATTCAGCATTATCGCTTGGTTACTTCGCAGATTATCATGGGTGGAGCGCCACGCGCTCCCGCTGAAAGCAAAGCATTTTACAACCCGACATATACACAGTACCCGGAACCGATTTTCCGCGGTTATTTCTTTGACTGCTCTTTAAGCATATCCCTGATTTCCGACAAAACTTTGAGAGTTTCTTCGTTGACGTCGGGCTTTACTTCGGCGGGAGTTTCCGCAGCAGCTTCCTCGGCTTTGGCTTCTTCCGTCTTGTTTTCTTCTGCGTTCTTGTCTTCGCTGAGCTTTGCGTCGAGTTTTTCCTTCTTTTCTTTTGCAGCCATAAACAGCTTGATAACGAGGAACATGCAGAACGCGATAATCAGGAAGTTGATGATAAGCTGGATGAAGTTACCGTAGTTCCAGGTGACGGCGGTGTCTATTACGTTGCCGGCTTCGTCAAGCACTTCCGGTTTGAGCACGACGCACAGGTCGGAAAATGCCGCGCCGCCTATTGCCCACGCTATCAGCGGCATTATTATGTCGTTGACCAGACTGTTTACGATAGCCGTAAACGCGGAGCCGACAACTACGGCAATCGCCATATCGAGCACGTTGCCTCTTGCAATGAAGTTCTTAAAATCGGTAAAAAACTTTTTCATACCTCTCCTCCGTATAAATTATCTTGAATATTATACATTAATTAAAAAGTTATGTAAAGTATATGCGGCGCGACATTTGACAAAAAAGGCGCTTTTCCGCGCACAAAGAGTAATTTACGAAAAGGGGTACAGGAGAAGAATTTTGTCGGGAAATGCCGTCAGGCAAACAATTGCGCATTTATGTCGGAAGAAAAGGGTATAAAAAACGACCGCCCTTGCGGGCGGCCGAATTTTGTTTTACATTATCTGTTACTTGTTCAAAGCTCTGGAAACTTCCACCGCGCAGGAAACGGAAGCGCCTACCATGGGGTTGTTGCCCATACCGATAAGACCCATCATTTCTACGTGGGCGGGAACGGACGAAGAACCCGCGAACTGTGCGTCGGAGTGCATACGGCCCATAGTGTCGGTCATGCCGTAAGAAGCGGGACCTGCAGCCATGTTGTCGGGGTGGAGGGTACGGCCAGTGCCGCCGCCGGAAGCAACGGAGAAGTACTTCTTGCCGTTTTCGTTGCACCACTTCTTGTAAGTGCCTGCAACGGGGTGCTGGAAGCGGGTAGGGTTGGTGGAGTTGCCGGTTATGGAAACGTCAACCTTTTCCAGCTTCATTATTTCCACGCCTTCCACAACGTCGTCTGCGCCGTAAACGCGGATACGGGTGCGGTCGGGATCGGAACCGTAAACGATTTCCTGCACAATCTTCAATTCGCCGGTGTAATAATCCAGCTTGGTCTGGACGTAGGTAAATCCGTTGATGCGGCTGATAATCTGCGCGGCGTCCTTACCGAGACCGTTGAGGATAACCTTGAGCGGTTCTTTGCGGACTTTATCCGCTTTCTTTGCAATGCCGATAGCGCCTTCCGCCGCGGCGAAGGATTCGTGTCCTGCCAGGAACGCGAAGCACTTGGTTTCGTCGCGCAAAAGCATTGCGGCAAGATTGCCGTGGCCGAGACCGACTTTACGCTGGTCTGCAACGGAACCGGGAATGCAGAAGCTCTGCAGACCTTCGCCGATGGCTTCGGCGGCCTTGCTGGCCTCCTTGCAGTCCTTCTTAATTGCGATTGCACAGCCGACGGTATAAGCCCAGACCGCGTTATCGAAAGCGATAGGCTGAACGCCTTTCACGATCGCTTCAACGTCGATGCCTTTATCCAGGCAGATTTTGCGGGCTTCTTCCAAGTCCTTGATACCATAGGAAGCGAGCACCTTATTTATCTTATCTATTCTTCTTTCATAGTTTTCAAACGTAACTGCCATTAGTGTAAGCCTCCTTATTATTCATGACGGGGATTGATGAACTTAACGCCTTCCTTGAATCTGCCGTAGCTGCTGGTGAATTTCTTCATAGCTTCATCGGCGGACATGCCGGAATTGACGGCGTCCATCATCTTGCCGAGCTGAACATATTCGTAACCGATAACGGTATCGTCTTTATCCAAAGCGATTCTGGTAACGTAGCCTTCAGCCATTTCAAGGTATCTTACGCCCTTGACCTTGGTTGCGTACATCGTGCCGACCTGCGACCTGAGACCTTTGCCGAGGTCTTCAAGACCCGCGCCGATGTTCAGGCCGTTTTCAGAGAAAGCGGACTGGGTGCGGCCGTATACGATTTGCAAAAACAGCTCTCTCATAGCGGTGTTGATTGCGTCGCATACCAAGTCGGTGTTAAGCGCTTCGAGAATGGTTTTGCCCACCAGAATTTCCGCCGCCATAGCTGCGGAGTGGGTCATGCCCGAGCAACCGATGGTTTCTACTAGGGCTTCCTCGATGACGCCGTTTTTGACGTTAAGCGTCAATTTGCAAGCGCCTTGCTGGGGTGCGCACCAACCTACGCCGTGGGTAAGACCGCTGATATCCTTGATCTCCATAGCCTGAACCCATTTGCCTTCTTCCGGAATGGGAGCGGGACCATGATATGCGCCCTTGGCTACGGTGCACATGTTCTTGACTTCCTGTGAATACTCCATAGGGATTCCTCCTGATTTGATAACTTTTATTACCTTGTTAATTATAACACACGAAAGAGGTAATTTCAACAAATATGGATATATTTGCGCGTGGAAATTTTAAGTAAAAAAGAATACTTTTAACGCAGTCTATCTTGCAAAGCGGATAAAATATGCTATAATTAAGACAGTATAAGACAGGTAAGGTAAAGTATGCAGCCGAAAGTGTACAGCGACGGGAAAAAATACAAACGCATGGTCGCAGGCAAGGCGATCGCCATAGGCGTTATGGCGGCGCTGCTCATTATCCTTGCGCTGATGAAGCTTTCGGTGGATATATGCGAGTGGTACAGTCTTAATGTATCGGCGAATCTGATCAAAGCCGCAAACGCGCTTACCGGCTGGATTCCGTTCAGTTTGTTCGAAATACTCATATATGCAGCGGTTGCGCTTGCAATATCGTTTTTCATATTTATAATAGTTGCGCTGTGCAGAAAGCAGTTCAGGCGCGCGCTTAATTCATTTGTCAATCTTGCGCTCATAGTGGTTATAGTGGGTACGGTATACGGCGCGTTCGCAATTCTGCCGTACGGAAGGGCTCCGGCGGATATTCCCGCATACGAAAATTCGCAGCTTGAAGGCGAAAAGGTTTACGATATGACGGAAAGTTACATTGCCGAGTTGTCGCGTCTTGCGAAAATTCAGGACAGGGCGGATAACGGCGAACTTGTTATATCGGGCGGACTTGAAGGTCTGAACGAAAGTCTGCAGGCGACGTATGAACGGGAGCTTACAAGCGATTACTATTACGATACCGACTCGAAGCTGAAAAAATGGCTGTGGCCCGAATTTATGTCGGCATTTTCCATAAGCGGGATCTTTTTTGCGCCCACAGCCGAGTGTAACGTGTGCACGGCTTATTATACGACCACAACCGTTGCCGCCGCCGCGCACGAGATGGCGCATTCCAAGGGCGTCCAGCGCGAAAGCGACGCCAATCTGGTTTCATATTACGTTATGCTGAACAGCGAAGATAAACTTGTAAAATACGTGGGCTACTATACGCTGGTGAACAAAATGTTACTGTTCGTACGCGATTGGTGTACGGAAGAAGAGTACGAGCAGCTGTACGCTATGTTACCCGACGAATATTTTGTGGACTGCGAGTTCGCGGCGGCATACAGCCGTAGTCAGGGCGCGCTGGGCGGAATCGGAACGTTTTTCAATAACATATACCTTCAATTAAGCGGCACGGAAGACGGCGTGGGCGACTATAATCCCGGAAATGAAACCATTATAGAACAGATTCCCGACGGTGAAGGCGGTATTGAAGAGGTCACCAGGATAGAATACAGCGACGTAAGCAAAATGCTGCTCTATATGTTCTACGACGGCTGAAGCGTTTTATAAACCGGGAATATGCCTTATCGTTTATTTTCTGAATAAAAGCAATTTCGAGTTTGTATTAAAAAAATAAGTAATTCCGCACAAAAAAGACTGTCTGATTTTACCGGCAGGCGGGATGGCGCGCCGTCCGCCGAAACCGCTTTCCGTGCGCTAAAAAGCAAGTGCCCGGATGCGTGTAAGGTTCTGGTTAGTAATTTAACTGCGTGGCAGCCGCATATATTTTTATATGTTCAACGCAATAAAGGTAACCGCTATGTTTATCGGCGCAATCGTCGGCGCCGGTTTTGCGACTGGCAGGGAAGTGATACTTTACTTCGGTGCATACGGCTACCTGACGCCCGTGATATCGGGGCTTATGATGGGCGCGGTAAGCGCGGTATTTCTCGCAGCCGGAAAATATGCTCAAGCAGGCGGAATTTGGGGCGCGTTCAATAAACTTGTGGACTTTTTCGTGTTTGCGTCCATGGTGATCACGTTTGCCGTTATGTGCAGCGCTCTTGAAGAACTGAGTATGGCGTGTTTTGCCGTTCCGCTTGTCGGACTTTCGGGCGGAATAATATGCGGAATACTGTCCTGTTTTGATATTAAATTCATTAAAAACATCTCGTCCGTGCTCGTAGCCGTGCTTATTGCGTGTGCGGCGGTACTGTATTTTTTATGCACTAAAATGCACGCGGGAGACATTGACGCCGTATCCGCCTTCGAATACTGCGGAATGAATATGCTTACGGGAGGGTGCCTTATTAAAGACGAGGGGAAGCGTATGAGCGGAAGACAGATTGCGCTTTGTTCGGCATTGAACGGCGGAATAGCCGCGCTTTTACTCGGATTGGTATATACGGTCGCGTGCTGCAACTCGTCGAGTTCGATGCCCGTTTTCGTCTTTGCCGCGGGCAGGGGACTTTCCGTGCTGGGAGGAGCGCTCATTATCGCCGCCGTATTGTCCACACTTCTAGGCGCGGGCAGGGTGGCTTTCGTCTATCTGAGCGGATATTTTACTTCTCCGGTACTGCCCGTATTGTTTTTATGCCTTCTCTCCGTTTTGGGATTTACGCTGAATTTTTCCGCCGCGGTGGACGTTTTTTATCCGTTTATCGGTTATTTCGGCGTTGCCGTATGCGTGATAACGGCGTTTTCACTTGCGGCGGCGAGCCGCCGCAAGCTTTTGTCTGCCCGGCGCGTCAAACGTCGAACTTGAATTTTCTGCTTATCAGTTTTTCCGCACCGACCACCAGATAATACATTGCCGCCGCCAGAATACATAATACTACGGTGGCTGTCATTACGATATCAAGGTCGAATATCGTACCGCCGTAGATTATCAGGTATCCCAGCCCCGCCTTGGAAACCAGGTATTCGCCCATGATTGTGCCTACCCAGCACAGTCCCACGTTGACCTTTAACACGGCTATCACGTTGGGAATGGACGCGGGCAGTACCAGTTTTGTAAGCGTCTGGAATTTGTTTGCCTTCATCGTCTTGAATAGGCGCAGTTTTCCTTCGTCTACGCTCAAAAATCCCTGCAACGTGTTTATTATCGTTATTATCAGCGAGATGAGCAGCGCCATCACGATTATTGCGGCGGTTCCCGCTCCCACCCATATTATAATCACCGGGCCGAGAGCTATTTTGGGAAGCGCGTTGAGAATTACAAGGTGGGGTTCGAGTATCTTTCTCGCCGTTGCGAACCACCATAAAAAAACGGCTATAAGCATGCCTATGCCCGTTGCCAGTACAAAGCTGAGCACGGTTTCGGCAAGCGTTATGCCCATATGGTAGAGCAGATCGCCCGTTTGGAACAGTTCGACGAGTTTTACAGCCATACGCGAGGGGGAACTGGTTATAAAACTGTCCAGTGCACCCAGCGCCGTAAGGGCTTCCCACAGTCCGAAAAACGCGATTACCACCGCAACTCTGCCCACCGCTATACCCGCTTTTTTTCCGCGTAACCGTTTAAGGTAGCGGACGTGTTCTTTTGAATAGTTCATTTTTACTCCGTATCGCTTTGCATTGTTCTGAGTATTTCGTCGTATATCTCCAAAAATCTGCCTTTCAGTCTGCGCTCAGAGGGCGGAATTCCGTTAAACTCGCTTATATCCACCATTTTCTTTATCCTGCAAGGCTTGCTCGAAAGTACGGCGACCCTGTCGCACATACTGATGGCTTCGTTGATGTCGTGCGTCACGAATACCGCGGTCATCTCTTCTTCGTGCAGCATATTGTACACGTCGCCCACTACCTGCAGACGCGTCTGGAAGTCCAGGGCGGAGAAGGGTTCGTCAAGCAAAATTATCTGAGGCGCGAGCACAAGCGTTCTTATCAGGGCGACCCTTTGCCGCATGCCGCCGGAAAGCTGGGTAGGATAGTGTTTCTCCACTCCGGCGAGGTCGTATTTTTCCAGAAGCCGCACGGCTTTTTCCTTTGTCTGCTGTTTGTCGAGTTTTTTTATCTCGGCGCCGAGCAGAATATTACCCATATTCGTGCGCCATGGCAGAAGTTCGTCCTTTTGCAGCATATATCCGCTTATATCGCACTTTTCGGGCGGCTGTCCGTCCGTGAGCACTATCCCGGACGTGGGCTCTATTATGCCCGAAACCAACGAAAGGATAGTCGTTTTTCCGCAACCGCTCGGACCTACCAGTCCCACGAGTTCGCCTCTTCCGACGTCAAAGCTGATATCGGAAAGTACGGGCGTTTCGCTCTCTTTGGTGTGGTAGGTCAGGCATACTTTGTCGAATGTGATTAAATTTTCCATGGGTTCGTTCAGTTCATTTTGTCAAGTACGGCTTGAGCTATCGAGTTGTCCACCACTTCTGAAAAATCTACGCGCGAATCCATGACGCCCGCGGAAATGATTACGTCCTGCAGATGTTCGAAATCTTCCTGCTTCATTATCGGAGAGGTGCTGTATGCGTCTATCTGCTTGTATTTTTCTATCGCGTTCGCCAGCACTTCGACGTCCGTGCCCGCGAATTGCGGCGCAAGTACGTTCGCAACGGTAATCCCGTCGTTTTCTTCCACGAAATTCATGGCTTTGATGAGCGCGCGCAAAAACCCGTCTATAAGTTCGGGATTTTCGTCGATAAAACTGCGCGTCGCCGTGAAAGCGGTGTAGGGCATATCGCCCGCGCCTTCGCCGACGGAAGCTATCACATAGCCTTTGCCCGCGTTCTGGAAGTTGGTCGCCACGGGCTCGAACATGGTGCAGTAATCGCCCGTGCCCGCTTCGAACGCGGCGGTTATCAAATCGAAATCTATGCCGTAATTTATCGTAATATTGTTTCCGTCGAAAAGTCCGTTCTGTTCAAACAGGTATTCCAGCGTCATTGCGGGCACGCCGCCGACTCTGCCGCCTATAACTTCGCTTCCTTCAAGATCGGACCACTTGAAATCGGGCATGGGATTGCGCCCTACAAGGAAAGAACCGTCCTTTTTCGTAAGCTGGGCGAACACTATCGGGTGGTCGTCCCTGCCTTGGTTTGCAACGTATATGCAGGCCTCCGGACCGTGCAGACCTATATCCGCCTGACCCGCCAGAAGCGCCGTCATGCAGCTGTCGGCTCCGCCGCCGTTGCTCAGTTCTATGGTAATGCCTTCTTCTTCGAAATATCCGCCCTCGATCGCTACGTAAAGAGGGGCGTAGAACACCGAATGCGTGACTTCGGTAAGGCGGATTACTCCGTCGTCCGTATCGCAGGCGGCAAAACATAAACATGCCGCCGCCAGGCACACAATCAGTGCGCATATAATAAGTTTTTTCATTTTCACCTCCGAATTACTACATTGTATTCCCGCAGCGCTATTTTGTGTGATAGGCGAAAAAGGCGTAAAAATATTTGTCTTTTCTAATTACGTGTGCTATACTTTTAATACGCTATATTTTATTAAGGAGCAGAGAATGAAGTTTTCCCGCAAAGACGTATTTACCATTCCGAACATTCTCACATACGTCAGACTGATATGCGTGCCGGTGTTTTTCGCGCTCATGGTCATGTTCTGCATAAATCCCGCCGCGGCGCAGGCAAAAATTTACGTTTGGGCGGCTTTCGGCGTGTTTGTATTTGCCGAAGTGACCGACGTAATAGACGGATTCGTCGCAAGGCATTTCAATATGATAACCGACCTGGGCAAGGTGATAGATCCCGTTGCGGACAAGCTGTGCCAGGGATTCGGCATTTTAATGTTGGGCGTGGCGTACCTGCTTATCGGAAGATGGCCGATAATGCTTTTCGCCGCAATTTTGATTGCCAAGGAAGTGCTCATGGGCGTTTTCAGCTATTATTTTATGAAAGCGAGCAAACGCCAGGTGGAACAGATAGCCAATAAATGGGGCAAAGCCGGATCCGCGCTCAACTTTGCGTCGCTGGTTCTTGCGTACTTCGCCTTAGGACTGTTGTGCTACGACGGCGACGTATACAAGGCGGGCGACATCATATACTGGATAGCTTTCGCCGTGTTTGTGGCGGGCGCGCTCGTGGCGGTATACAATCTGATTCAATACAACGTGGGATATTACCGCGACTTGTGCAGGGTGCGCGAGAGCGGCATTCTCGATAAGCTGGACGACAAGGGCAATCCCATGGAAGAAAAGGACGGCGAAGGAAAAGAGTAACAATGTTCGACTGGGTGGAATTCAACCCCGAAAGGCTTACTCAGCCCGCGCCGCTTGCCGCCATCATACTGGCAATAGCCGGACTGCTTGTCGCGTTGTTTGCGGGAGTGATAGCTTCCGCGATAAACAACGGCAGGGAACGCAAGGGTAAAAGCGAATTTACAAAAGCCGCGTTTATTTTCCGTACTTTGGGTACGGCGCTGATAATAATCGGACTGCTGGTGGCTTTTTTAACCATATAGCAGTGATACAAATAAAGGAGATTCTGGATACTTATGAAATCAAAGTTCAAGGATATGCCCAAGACATATTCGCCCGGTGAATTTGAATCCGCTTTGTACGAAAAGTGGATGGAGAGCGGCTGTTTTGCCGCAAAGGTTGACAAGAAAAAAGAACCTTTCTGCATAGTCATGCCGCCTCCCAACATAACCGGGCAGCTGCATATGGGTCACGCTTTGGACGATACCATACAGGACACCATCACGCGTTTTAAGCGTATGCAGGGATACAGCGCGCTTTGGCTGCCGGGCAAGGACCACGCATCTATCGCCACCGAAGTCAAGATAGTGGAGGAGATGAAAAAGGAAGGGCTTACCAAAAACGACGTGGGAAGGGAAGGCTTTTTGGAACGCGCCTGGGCGTGGACGAGAAA
The DNA here is from genome assembly GCA_904382605.1 of Candidatus Alloclostridium intestinigallinarum. Taxonomy (GTDB): domain Bacteria; phylum Bacillota; class Clostridia; order Christensenellales; family UBA3700; genus Alloclostridium; species Alloclostridium intestinigallinarum. The sequence continues at coordinate 212,113 of CAJFJA010000001.1, forward strand.
ATACGGCAACAGGATATCGGAACAGATAAAGCGTCTGGGCTGTTCGTGCGACTGGTCGAGAGAGGCTTTTACTATGGACGAGCATTGCTCGAAAGCCGTTGCCCACGTGTTCGTGGACCTCTATAACAAAGGGCTTATCTACAAAGGCGACAGGATAATAAACTGGTGCCCTTCGTGCAAGACCGCGCTTTCCGACGCGGAAGTGGAGTATGAAGAACAGGCGTCCCACCTTTGGCATATACGCTATCCTTTCGAGGACGGAAGCGGATACATTATCGTGGCGACCACCCGTCCCGAAACCATTTTGGGCGATACCGCCGTTGCGGTCAATCCCAAGGACGAAAGATATGCCGCGGCGGTGGGCAAAAATCTGGTTTTACCGCTCGTAGGGCGGCTTATACCCGTTGTCGCGGACGAATATGTGGAAAAGGATTTCGGAAGCGGCGCGGTGAAGATAACGCCCGCGCACGACCCCAACGACTTCGAGGTCGGTTTAAGGCACAACCTGCCCGTCATCCGCGTTATGAACGACGACGGCTCGCTCAACGAGTTGGCGGGAGAGAAGTACTGCGGACTTTCGCGTGAAAAGGCGCGCGAAGCGATAGTGGACGATCTGCGCGAGGGCGGATATCTGGTGAAGATAGAAGATTACGCCCATAACGTGGGGCAGTGCTACCGCTGTCACAGCACGGTCGAACCGATAGTTTCCAAGCAATGGTTCGTAAAGATGCAGCCGCTTGCAAAGCCCGCAATCGAGGCGGTAAAAAAGAAGAAGACGGAGTTCATTCCCGACCGTTTTTCCAAAATTTATTTCAATTGGATGGAAAACGTAAAGGACTGGTGCATTTCCCGACAGCTGTGGTGGGGTCACCGCATTCCCGCCTATTACTGCGAAAAATGCGGACATATGGTTGTTGCCGAAAGCAAGCCCGGCAAGTGCCCCGAATGCGGACATACCGTGCTCAATCAGGACGAGGACGTGCTCGACACCTGGTTTTCCAGCGCGCTCTGGCCCTTCTCGACGCTCGGATTCCCCGACAAGACGGCGGATCTGGATTACTTCTATCCTAATTCTCTGCTCGTAACGGCTTACGACATAATCTTCTTCTGGGTGGCGAGAATGATATTCTCGGGCATAGAACATATGGGGGAAGTACCTTTCTCCGAAGTGCTCATTCACGGCATAGTGCGCGACAAGCTGGGCAGAAAGATGAGTAAATCGCTCGGCAACGGTATCGACCCGCTGGAAGTTATCGACAAGTACGGCGCGGACAGCCTGCGCTTTTCGCTCGTGCAGGGCGTCGCTCCCGGCAGCGATATGCGTTATATGGACGAAAAGACGGAAAGTGCGCGCAACTTCATGAATAAAATCTGGAACGCTTCGCGCTTTGTGCTCATGAATTGCGAGGGCGTGAAACTCAAAGAGATGGGCACGTTCCGACTGACCCATGCCGACAAGTGGATATTGTGCAGACTTAACGACGTAATCAAGGACGTGACGAAGAATCTTGAAAAGTATGAACTTGGTCTTGCCGCGGGCAAACTGTACGATTTCGTGTGGGCGCAGTTCTGCGACTGGTATATAGAGCTTTGCAAGCCGTCGCTGTACGAAACGACGGGCGACGCAAAGGTGAACACTCTCAGCGTGCTCACGTACGTGCTGGAAACGGTGCTTAAACTGCTTCATCCGTTCGTTCCGTTCGTGACCGAGGAGATATACGGCTATATGCCCGGAGTACGCGGCAAACTTATGCTTACCAAATGGCCGCAGCCTGTGAAAAAGTATGCCGCATACCGCGCACAGGAAGCCGAATTCGACAAGGTAATAGACCTTATCAAGGCGATAAGGAACGTCAAGAACGAGATGAACGTCGCTCCTTCCAAAAAGGTCGATTTGTATATCGCGGGCGGAGCGGTCAAGCCTTCCGACTACACGTATGTAAAGAAACTTGCGGGAGTAGCGGAGATAAAGGCGGTATCGGGTAAAGAAGAGATAGGAGTCAAGACCGTTTCGGTCATCTCTTCTGCCGGCGAAGCATTTATGCCTCTGGGCGAACTTGTGGATACCGAAAAGGAAATGGCAAGGCTTGCGGGCGAGATAGAACATCTTGAAAAGGAGATAGCCCGCGGCAAAGGACTGCTCGCAAACCAAGGTTTTATCGCAAAGGCGCCCAGACAACTCGTCGAGAAAGAAAAAGCCAAGCTGGACGGCAATGGCGAAAAGCTGGAGAAACTGCGCGCACAGCTCAGGCTGATGGAAGAATAATATATATGGCTAAATACAAATACGTGTTTTTCGACCTTGACGGGACAATAAGCAATTCGTACGAGGGGATAGCCCGTTCTCTCGACGCCACTTTCAGACACTTCGGCGTCGAGGTGGACAAATCGCTTTATCCCGGATATATCGGTCCGCCGCTGAGCGACACTTTCAGGTTGTATTTTCCCGCCGAAAAGGTGAACGAAGTCGTGGGGTGGTTCCGTGACAATTACGTCGAAGGCGATATTTACCGCAATCCCGTTTACGACGGGATTCCTGAGGTAATGGCGCAGCTGAAAGAGCGCGGATACGTATTGTGCGTGGCGACTTGCAAAAAGCAGGAAGAAGCGGAGATGCTTATGCGCCATTTCGGGATAGACAAATATCTTACCTACGTTTCGGGGCTTACCTACGGTGTGCGCGAGCAGAAGGCGGAGATTTTGGAGTACGGAATGAAACAAGTGGGTGCAGAGCGTGAAAATTCCGTAATGGTAGGGGATACTATATACGATATACAAGGCGCCGAACTTGCCGGCGTGGATTGCATATTGTGCAAATGGGGCTTTACCGATGAGCGTGCCCTGGCAAAGAAAGTGGCTGCGACCGCGGATAAACCGACGGACCTGCTGCTGATATTGAAGTAGGAGTTGAATTATGAGGTATTTCAATCTTGCATGCCGGTTCATAAAGCACAACTTCTTTAAGTTGGCGCTGACTACTATTCTGCCCGCCGTATTTCTGGCGTTTGCGCACAATCCGGCGCTCAAATTCTATACGCTGCTGACGCTTTCCGATATGCCGAACAACGACTTCTGGGATGTGGTCCAGGGCATAGCTTTAATTGCGGATTGGCGTAAGATGCTGATTTTCATCTTTATGGGAGTGCTGTTCAGCGTGTTCATCTCTTCGGCGGTGGGCGCGATAGAAAGGCGTATGCGTTACGGAGAATTTTATGAAAGCGGCGGCGTTATCAAGTTCTTTCTGAGGAAGGTAAACGACAATTTCCTGCACGTTTTCAAATACGTGCTCACGCTCATACTTATATTCGAGGCGCTTTCCGTGGCGGAAGCATTGCTTGTGTATCTGTGGATGAACGTACTCGGCGAAATAAGCATGGTCGTGGCTTCCTGTATCACGGCGTTCGTGTTCAGCGCGGTGGGCTTGTGTATATTCGTACTTATGATTTTTACCTTGCCCAATATGACTATCCGCGGCTACAATCTGCGCCAGTCGCTCGCCGCGTCCACGCGCACTTTCAACAGGGTCAGATATATGTCCGTGCTGGTCACGCTCGCGCTTACGTGTCTTATAACGATTCTTCCGCTTGCCGCCAACGCCATTTTGGTCAGCTTATTCCGCTATTCCGGTTTCCAGGTGGTGAACTGGGTGCTGTCCTTTGCCTGGTACTATCTGTGCTGTCTGTTTTTGCCTTCGTATATCTATGCGGCGTATTTCGACGCGGAGGATATGGAGAGGGCGGATATACAAGGCGATAAGTTCGCCGACGCGAATATTGAAGAAAACTAGGGTTATAGGGTGATAATATGTTATTCAAAAATTCGTTCAGTATTTTGAGCAACCGCTTTTCGCTGGTGTATAAAACGCTGTTTTACGTGCTGGTGGTCACTTTGATAATAGTTGCTCTCGGGGCGGCGATGATGCTCCCCACGCTCAATACGCTTGTGGACAGCATAAAAGATCTGGAACTTTTTCCCAAGTTAGGCGATTATATCAGGTCCATCTTGAGCGGAGAGGTGGAATCGAGCGACTTCGAGTCCATAGAAAATCTGTTCGTGCAGATAGGGCAGGTGTTTTCGGAAAATTCGTCAAGGCTTATTCTGGCGGGAGTGCTCCTTATAATTTTGTACTTTATAGGAATGTTCCTTATCTCCATGTGCTATTACTCGGTAAGCGACGTTGTGGATTCTTACATGAATTCGGGCAACAACTTCCCGTTTATGTCCAATTACGTGCACAACTTCAAAACTTCCGCGAAGTTCGCATTGCTGTATACGGTCATCAACATTCCTTTGCAAATAGTATTTGCGCTGATAATCGTGGGCGTGGCTTTACTGTTTTCCATGGTGAATTATCTGCTTACCATATTTTTGGTCGCGCTTTTGTGTTTTTGCATTTATGCGATAAACAAGAGTATATTCAGCCTGTGGATCCCCGCAATGGCGGCGAACAATATGAGTTGCGTACAGGCGCTCAAATATAATTTCAAAGCGCTCAAAGAACGCTTTACCGCCACGTTCGGCACTTATTTCATATACGGCATTATAATGGCGATGCTTACGGTCACTTCATTGATAGTGACTTTCGGCGTGGGTACCATAGTACTGCTTGCGGCAAGCCTTGTTTTCGTGCGGATTCTGAATATGGTAAGCTATTACCACATTAACGGGCTGAAGTATTATAAGGCGGATAACGTGGTCATCGACAACACGCGCAAATTCTCTCCCGCCGTGTATACCGCCGACGAAGCGGAAGTTGCCGAGCATTACCACATTCCCCATGCCGAAAATGCGGACAAGCCGGAAACGGATTCCGCGGAAAAGGCAGGGGAAGTCGGGGGTGAAAATGAAAATAACGACAAACTTGCAGACGGCGCAGAGGACGGCGGCAAGGCAAAGCCCGACGGCGGAGAATAGACCGCGATGCACGATATATCTGAATAATGAAGATGGAAATATAAAGGAGAAGAGGACCGCCGAGCGATCCTCTTTTTTGGTAAAACAACTTGCTATCAAAAACGAAGTGCCGTTTGACAACCCGCTTATTTGCAGGTGGGTATGCTGCAATCGATTTCTGTAATCCTCAAAGCCACTTAGTGGGAGGCACGCCATCCGCCGACTGACTCCGCATTCCCTTTTATGTCAGTGGGGTTCGAAACTAAGCACTTCGCCCTTGCATCTATATTATAGCCGATATATCCGCCGAATACAAGAGTTACGCCGTAAAATTTACATATACTTGAAAATACTTAGGTTTAATTTTATAAATAAGTGTGCCGCAATACTTTGCAAATTTACACGTTTATGTTATAATCTTTAATATAGCGGCAAAATCCGCCGCAATTTACGTGTAATCAACGTTACTTTGTAACGTCGGAGGTAATATATGCAAGTTACAAGCATAAAGAAGTTGTACAGCGACTGTTCGCAGATGGACGGCGAACGCGTCCGCGTATGCGGCTGGGTGAGAACCGTCCGCGCAGGAAAAGCGTTTGCCTTTATGGAGATTTCCGACGGCACGTTTTTCAGGACTGCCCAGATAGTCATGGAAGCGGGTCTGGAGAATTATAAAGAAGTAACCGCGCTGAACGTCGGCGCGGCCGTATATGCAGAGGGCGCAGTTGTCTACACTCCCGAAAACAAGCAGCCTTTTGAAATAAAGGCGGATAAAATGGAGATAGCCGCTCCTTCTTCTCCCGCATATCCTTTGCAAAAGAAGAGGCATACTTTGGAATATCTGCGCGAAATAGCGCATCTTCGTCCGCGCGCAAACACTTTCCAGGCGGTGTTCCGCATAAGGAGCGTGGCGGCGCAGGGCATTCACAGCTTTTTTGCGGAAAGAGGGTTCGTCTACGTGAATACGCCCATTATAACGGGTTCCGACTGCGAAGGGGCGGGCGAGATGTTCCGCATTACGACTTTGGACCCCGTCAATCCTCCCAAAACGGACGACGGCAAAGTGGACTGGTCCAAGGACTTTTTCGGCAAGGCGGCAAATCTGACCGTCAGCGGACAGCTGAACGCGGAGTGCTACGCTTTGGCGTTTAAGGACGTATACACGTTCGGACCCACCTTCCGCGCCGAAAAGAGTTATACAAACCGCCACGCCGCGGAATTTTGGATGATAGAACCGGAAATGGCGTTTACCGACCTGGAAGGCGACATGGAAGTTATCGAAGCCATGCTCAAATACGTCATTAAATACGTTATGGACCATTGTCCGGAGGAGATAGCTTTTTGCGATAAATTTATCGAGCAGGGGCTTATACAAAAGCTCACCGATATTGTGGAAAAGGAATTTGCGCGCGTTTCCTACACGGAAGCCATCAGATTGCTTGAACCGCACAAGGACGAATTCCAGTATCCCGTATTCTGGGGCGCGGATATTCAGACGGAGCACGAAAGATATCTTACGGAAAAGATTTTCAACCGTCCCACTTTCGTCACCGACTATCCCAAGGACATAAAAGCGTTTTATATGCGCATGAACGAGGACGGCAAAACCGTTGCCGCCGTCGACCTGCTTGTGCCCCAGGTGGGCGAGATAGTGGGCGGCTCGCAGAGGGAAGAGCGCTATGACAACCTTGTAGCCCGTATTAAAGAGTTGGGACTGAGGGAAGAAGACTATTCGTGGTACCTCGATTTGAGAAGGTACGGCGGCGTGAAGCATGCGGGCTTCGGACTTGGCTTTGAAAGGCTGATAATGTATCTGACCGGTATGCAGAATATAAGGGACGTCATTCCTTTCCCCCGCACGACCGGCAGCGCGGAGTTTTAATATGGAAAGAGTGGGTATTGTAACCGCGCTTGCGGACGAATCGGCAATATTGCGCGAAAACCTCGGGCAATATCTCGGCGCAGACTGCGGCGTTTACGAAGTGCATAAATATCTGCTCGAAGGCAAGCAGGTATATCTTATCAACAGCGGGGTGGGCGAAATAGCCGCCGCCATGGCGGCGCAGTATCTTGCCATGCAGTATAAGATAGAAATCGTGCTGAACGTGGGTCTGGTCGGTTCGCTCAACAAAAATCTCAGGCGCGGTATGCTCGCCTTGGTAAAAGAGGTCGTGCATTACGACTTTACTCCTTCGTATTCGGATATATCGCGCATGGGCATACATATAGACAGGGATTCGGCAATTTTGACGCCGAGCATCGCCATTGCGGAAAAATCCGAACACCTCGCCGTATTGCCCAAGGTGAGAATTGCCAGCGGAGATAAGTTCATAAACGACAGCACGTTCAAGAATATGCTTGTCGAAAGATTTTCCTGCGACATATGCGATATGGAAAGCGCGGGACTTTTCTTCGTATGCGAGCGTTACAATCTTCCGCTCATCATGGTGAAATGCGTTTCCGACAACGCCGACGAAGGTGCGGACGAGAGTTTCAGCCGTGTGGTAGATGCGGGAGTAGGGCAGTACGTCGCCTGCGTGAAGGAGTTGCTCAAACAACTTTAATTAAATTTGCGCGCAACGCTTGACACAACCGCATAATATTGTTTAATATATTATAGCGATATGCGCTACTGTGGCTCAGTTGGTAGAGCAGCTGATTCGTAATCAGCAGGTCGCCGGTTCGAGTCCGGCCAGTAGCTCCAAAATAAAAAGGGCTCACAAATCGGGCTCTTTTTATTTTGGAAAAACAGGTAGGAATCAACCGTAAGGAATGGTGGTTCCTTCTTCGGGGTCCCCGAAAATCGGATGATTTTTGGGGCAAACAAAAGGTCGCCGGTTCGAGTCCGGCCAGTAGCTCCAAAATAAAAAGGGCCCACAAATCGGGCTCTTTTTATTTTGGAAAAACAGGTAGGAATCAACCGTAAGGAATGGTGATTCCTTCTTCGGGGTCCCCGAAAATCGGATGATTTTTGGGGCAAACAATAGGTCGCCGGTTCGAGTCCGGCCAGTAGCTCCAAAAATAAGAGAGTCCATTTCGGGCTCTCTTATTTTTGTACCACAGGTGCAAACTCAACCGAAAGGCCTGCTGGTTCTCTCTTCGGGGTCCCCGAAAATCGGATGATTTTTGGGGCAAACAAAAGGTCGCCGGTTCGAGTCCGGCCAGTAGCTTTTCATACATAAACGGAAATTGAGCATAACTGTTTGAAAACTTATAGTTATATAGTAAGCGCTTTTCGGAAAAACAATATCAAATCGCCGTCGTCGGTTATGCTTGTCAGATATTCCGTATAGCCGAAATGCAGATAAATGGCAAGGTTTCTCGTCATTTTCGCTTCACAGCCTATGGTAAGATATTTTATTCCAATATCTGCGGCGGTTTTTTCCATCAGTTTGAACAGTTTGGATATGTGTCCCTGCGCTTCAAATTGCTTTTCAATGCGCACGGTTGAGATATAAGCCGTGTCGCGGTCGTTGCAGAGTATACCCTTGATTTCAGAGTCAATGACGTCTTTGAGCAGGACGAGCGTAGCCTGACCGACGGGGTCGCCGTCGGTTACAACCACAAATGTGATTATTTTTTTGCGTTTATTCGCGTTTATAAATTGCGTTTTCCATTCCGGATAACGGGGGTCGCCCGCATTTTCGGCAATGTCTTTATCCCAGATACGTTCTAAATCTTCGGTTGTGGCTTTGCGGTATTCGAACATGGCGGTTCTCCTTTTAGGTATTGTATCATATAATAAGTTTTTCGTAAAGAAATGCCGCGTTGTTTATTGACAGCTTAACAAATTCATATTATAATTATATCAAAGATAAAGCGGAGATTCGGTTAAAAAGATGAACGAAAAGGGCAAAAATGCTTTCAGGGCGGTATTGATAGTTGTTGTGCTTATTTTTGCAATGTGCTTTGCGCTTGCGGCTTGCGCGACGGGGGAAGACGTACAGATTGAAAAAGTGACTTCGGCAAGCGAAATTAACAGGCTTATTGCCAAAGCAAACTTTACCGCGGAAAACGCCGTCAGGGACAAAATGGAAGAGCGGTACGGCGCTTTGTCGGATTATTCGTATAATAACGGAAGGGCGACGGCGGATATAGAAAAGGACGGAAAAAGTTATTCGGTTACGGTTGAAATTGAAGTTGACGAAAGCGATTTTTCCGTGACAAGATATAAAAATGCGACCCGTTCGGGCGACAGCCTGATTTACACGCAGAACGGCGAAGAGGTTGCTTATAACGTTGCGGATAAGATTATCGTTGAAGAAAACGGCTATTTTTACGTGATAGACGTAAGCGGCGCACGCGCGGAAATAGACAGGGCGGTTTCCGCCGCAATATTGACTGAAAAAGGCGGAAGCCAGGAAGAAAAACCGGATACGCAAATTGAAACAGTTGAAGATATAAACGTGATTGAACAGCTGCTCAGCCAAAAAGATTTGTCAATCGAAGCGCTTGCAAAAGCTGCTGCAACAGCATTTTACGGGCAAGACAATGTTTCAAACCTCAGCTATCAGAACGGCATTGTAAGCGGTCAGGCAAAAACAGCTGAAGGCACAGTCAATTTCTCGGCAAACCTTGATCTTTCCGCAACTGATTTCGAAGGGAAGTTTTATGTCGGCACAAAGCTCGGCGCAGACGGCAAAACCTTGACCTTTTATCAAAACGGCACGTCGGCAACTTTGACGATCACACAAGACTTGGCGGCAATTGAAACTGCGGACGGCGTCAACATTCTTGACACAGCTGCTGCAGAAGAAATGGTTGCAAACAAATTTAAAACAACAAACAACGAAACCTCAGCTCCATCTCAAGACATCACCTTTGACAGCTGGCAAGAACTTGTTGATTTGATTGGTATAGAGAATGAATCAACTTTAGAACAAGCAATGGCAGAAATTATCAAGAAAAATTTGGTAACTCTGGATTTTGTTCAGTGGGTTGTTGGTTCTTATTCTGGCGGACCAGAAACGACTCTTGAAAATACAGATACCTTAAAATTAGCATTTAAGCTAAATCAAAATCAAGAAATTGAATCAATTTCGTGGATGGGAGTCAGATATGCCTTTAGATCAGACACTGAAGACCATTTGCGTGTTGTTACAGTTCCATTAACTTCTCCAATATCATATAAAACAATAAAAGCAACGGAAAATTTGGCGGAGGATCAAGAAAACGATAATTGTATATCTTTTGGTGATATTACTTTGGATTTGTCAAACTACGCTAACGAAATTTTATATGATAAAAATGCTATTACTGTAGATCAGTTATATTACGGTTCACATTCTTTAACTGACACAAATCAAACATATTTTGACCTTTGCATGCCACTTGCAGTTGAGGCAGGGCTAATTGATGCAGATGCGAACATTGCATTTTGTTTTGTGCAAGGAAGAAGCAGCACAAATGCAGAATGGGGAACTACATTTAATATAGCAATAAGTTTTGTAGATTTATCTACAAACAAGTATTATACTTTAGCATTTGTATTTGATGATAATCGAACTTCTGGCACATCTATAATTGACGAAATCAATAAAGCAATAGAAAGTGGAAACTATAGTGCTACTATTAGATCAGAGAACACAATAATTTCAGGGGACCAAATCTTTGAATTTGAGGATGCTTTGGATGGTATTGTCAAATATACAATTTCATCTGAAAATCAAAAATAAGTCAAGCTTGGTGAAAAGCCAAGCTTTTTTGTTGCAAAAAACTTGATTTCATCGCCGAGTGTTGACACATATCGGCGTATTTGTTATAATTTTATCGAATTGACATAAGAGGTGAAAATTATGTTGGAAATCAAAGACGGCAAATTTTACTTAAACGGTGAAGAATTTCACATTTATTCCGGTTGTATACATTATTTCCGCGTACCCGAACAGTTGTGGGAGGACAGGCTTGCCAAATTGAAGGCGGCGGGACTTAACACGGTGGAAACCTATGTGGCGTGGAATATGCACGAGCCGAAAAAGGGCGAGTACAATTTTTCCGGAATGGCGGATATAGTAAAGTTTATAAAGATTGCGCAAAAGCTGGGGCTGTACGTCATTCTGCGCCCCGGTCCGTACATATGCGCGGAGTGGGATCTGGGCGGGTTGCCCGGGTGGATGCTCGCGGATAAAAACGTGGTGCTCCGCTGTATGAACAAGGCGTACCTTTCATACGTGAAAGAATGGTTCGAAGTGCTGTTCGACAAGGTGCGCGATTTGCAGATTACGCGCGGCGGCAATATTATCGCCATGCAGATAGAAAACGAGTACGGCTCTTACGGCAACGACAAGGAGTATCTGACGTATATAAAAGACGTGATGGTTTCCTGCGGCGCGGAAGTGCTGTTATTTACCGCCGACGGCAATTGGTGCAATATGGTTTCGGGCGGCGGTCTGGACGGCGTTTACAAGGCGCTTACTTTCGGTTCTAACGCAAAAGGAGCTTTCGGGGCGCTGGACGGGCTTCAGGACGAAAATATGCCCAAAACGTGTATGGAATTCTGGGACGGATGGTTCGACCATTGGGGCGAAAAACACCACGTGCGCCCCGCAAAGCAGGTGGAAAAAGAGATAAAAGACTTTTTGGATATGGGCGCGAATTTCAACCTGTATATGTTCCACGGCGGCACGAACTTCGGCTTTACCGCAGGCGCGAACCGCCATTCCAAGTATCAGCCGACCACGACAAGCTACGACTACAACGCGCCTTTGAGCGAGTGGGGCGATTACACTCCGCTTTACCACGTGTTGCGCAAACTCATGCTTGAACGCCGCGGCATAAAGGAGAGTGAGTTGCCTTTGCCGCCCGCGCCGAAATATGTGAACATAGGGGAAGTAAAACTTACGCAGTTTGCCTCCCTTACGGGCAACCTTGACAATATCGGCGAAAAGCACCGTTCGGGCAATCCCGCTTCCATGGAAGATTTGGGACAGCAGTCCGGCTATATGTATTATAAAACCAAGGTTACGGGCAGGTATGTTATGCAGCCGCTGACGATAAGCGGAATACACGATCTGGCGTATATCAGCGTGAACGGCGGCGCGCCCAAGCGCGTTTATCGCAACAAGCGCGGTCTGTTCCTGACCAGGGATAAGGGCAGCACGACGTTTTTGCAGGCTATCGGCAAAGAAGGGCTTACCCTCGACATATTCGTCGACTGCATGGGCAGGGTAAACTACGGCAGTAAGATATACGACCGCAAGGGCATACAGGACGTGACTTTCGGAGCGCAGCACATTTTCGGCTGGGATATTTACACTCTGCCTATGGATAATCTGGAAAAGCTGGCTTATGACGGCAAAAAGGAAGCGCCCTGCTTTATGCGCGGCACGTTCGACGCGCCCGCCAAGGGAGAATGTTTCGTGCACATGAAGGGCTTTACCAAGGGCTTTGTAACCGTGAACGGCTTTAATCTGGGCAGATATTGGAATATAGGACCGCAAAAGGCGCTTTACCTTCCTTCCACGCTGCTCAAAGAAAAGGGCAACGAGATAATAGTTTTCGAGCAGGAAGGCTACTTTGCGCCTTCGGTAAGCATTACCGGCAAGCCCGATTTGGGTTAAAATAGATAAAATGTCGTAAAATTACCCCCTCAACACGGGTTGAGGGGATATTTTTATGTAAAAATCCAAAAAAAGTTGCAAAAAATTTTTTTATTTATTTGACATTAAAAAGCCATGTAACTATAATATTTTTGTCAAAAATATTTCACACGTTTCCGCACTGCGGAAAAAGGAGACAGCTATGAACGAATACGTTCAACGTGTACTTGACACGGCAATCAAAAACAATCCCAACGAGCCGGAATTCCATCAGGCTCTTACGGAAATTCTTTCCTCTCTCTCCGATGTGTTCGACGCCCATCCCGAATACGAAAAAAGCCAGATCCTCGAAATGCTCGTCGAGCCGGAAAGGATTATAGCTTTCCGCGTTCCGTGGGTGGACGACAGCGGTAAGGTAAGGGTAAACAAGGGCTACCGCGTGCAGTTCAACAGCGCAATCGGTCCTTACAAGGGCGGCCTCAGGTTCCATCCTTCCGTCAATATATCCATTATAAAGTTCCTCGGATTCGAGCAGATTTTCAAGAACTCCCTCACCGGACTTCCCATAGGCGGCGGCAAGGGCGGTTCCGACTTCGACCCCAAGGGCAAGAGCGACGGCGAAGTCATGCGTTTCTGCCAGGCGTTCATGGCTGAGCTTTACCGCCATATAGGTTCGGAAACGGACGTTCCCGCAGGCGACATAGGCGTAGGCGGTAGAGAAATAGGTTATATGTTCGGTTACTACAAGAAGATAGCCGACGAACATACGGGCGTGCTCACCGGCCGCGGCCTTGAATACGGCGGCAGCTTTGTGAGGGTGCAGGCTACCGGTTACGGCCTTGTCTACTTCATGGAAGAAATGCTGCTTTGCAACGGCTCTTCCTTTGACGGTAAGACGGTTGTGGTAAGCGGTTCGGGTAACGTGGCTATATATGCGCACGAAAAGGCCACCAGAATGGGCGGTAAAGTCGTGGCGATGAGCGATTCCGGCGGCTATATCTACGACAAGAACGGCGTTGACCTTGATGCGGTCAAAGAGATTAAGGAAGTAAAGCGCGGCCGCATTTCCGAATACCTCAACTATCATCCCGAAGCCGAATACCATGCCGGCTGCAAGGGCATCTGGACTATTCCCTGCGACATCGCGCTTCCTTGCGCGACCCAGAACGAACTGGATCTGGAATCCGCAAAGACGCTGGTTAAAAACGGCGTGATAGCGGTGGGCGAGGGCGCAAACATGCCCAGCACCAACGACGCGGTCAGGTATCTGCTTGAAAACAATATACTCTTCGGACCCGCCAAGGCGGCTAACGCCGGCGGCGTTGCCTGCTCCGCTTTGGAAATGGCGCAGTCGGGTATGCGTATCTTCTGGAACTTCGAAGAAGTGGACAGCAAGTTGCAACATATCATGAAGGGAATCTTCCACAATATAGCCGACGCCGCCGCAAGATACGGCAATGGCAGGAACTACCTGGACGGCGCAAACATAGCCGGATTCGAGAAAGTCGCAAAGGCTATGATGGCGCAAGGCGTTGTCTGATTTTTACAATAAAAAGTTATATTATAACTAAAACTTTTATCGGACCGTTCAAAACGGTCCGATTTTTTATTTTATTGACTGCCGTATGGGTTGCAATGCGGGCGCGTGTGTGCTAAAATATAAACGACATACGGGGCGGCGGTTTGCCGCGGGAATATGTTTCAATAATTTTTCGGAGAGTATTATGGCTAAAGTTGCTGTTGTAATGGGAAGTTTAAGCGATCTGGACGCGGTCCGTCCCTGCATTGACATTTTGAAAAAGTTCGACGTCGAGGTTGTTGCAAGGGTCATATCCGCGCACCGCACGCCCGACACCGCGCACGAGTTTGCTTCGTCTGCGGAAAAAGAGGGGATAGAAGTGCTCATCTGCGCGGCAGGTAAAGCTGCCCACCTGGGCGGCGTTATGGCGGCGTTCACTCCTCTGCCCGTAATAGGGCTTCCCATTAAAAGTTCGACTATGGACGGGCTGGACAGTCTGCTTTCCATGGTTCAGATGCCCGCGGGTATTCCCGTGGCGACGGTTGCCATTAACGGCGCGCTCAACGCGGGACTTCTCGCTGTGCAGATTCTGGCAATCAAGTATCCCGATCTGATGAATAAATTTAAGGCGTATAAGGCGGAAATGGCTGAAAAAATTGCCGCGGACGACGCTAAATTACAAAAGGAGTTAAACAAATGAAAAGACTTGAACAGCTTTACGAAGGAAAGGCTAAGAAGGTTTTCTTAACCGATGATCCCGACGTGGTTATCGTTTCCTACAAGGACGACGCCACCGCTTTTAACGGCATTAAGAAAGGACAGATTAAGGACAAGGGCATTGTGAACAACATCTGCTCCAACCACCTGTTCAGACTTTTGGAGAGCAAGGGTATTCCCACCCACTACGTAGAGCAGATAAACGAGCGCGAAACTTACGTCAAGAAAGTACAGATAGTTCCGCTCGAAGTCATCGTCAGAAATATTGCGGCAGGCTCCATGTCCAAGCGTCTGGGCATTGCGGAAGGCACCGTGCTCAAAAAGCCCGTCGTCGAATTTTCCTATAAGGACGACGCGCTCGGCGATCCGCTCATAAACGACGACCACGCTTTGGCTCTCGGCGCGGCTACCGAGGACGAACTTGCCACCATTAAGGCGCTCGCGCTCAAAGTCAACGACATTCTTAAAGAATATTTTGCCGAAATAGGCGTAACGCTCGTCGACTTCAAGCTGGAATTCGGCCGTTACAAGGGCGGCATCGTGCTTGCAGACGAGATTTCTCCCGATACCTGCCGTTTCTGGGACAGCAAGACGGGCGAAAAGCTGGATAAGGACCGTTTCCGCCGCGATCTTGACGACGTGGATAAGGGTTACAGAGAAATCAAGAAGAGAATGGGTCTTGAATAACAGACTTATACCGCCTTTTTACAGGGGCGGTATTTGTCCTATTTTACGGAGGTTTACATGGCTATCGACTACAAAAGCGCCGGCGTAGACGTGGAAGCGGGATACGAGGCGGTTAAATTGATGAAGGAGTACGTCAAAACCACTTATAACGGCGGCGTGCTCGGAGATTTGGGTTCTTTCGGCGGATTTTACGCTTTGGACGACAAGCCGGACGGAGACTGCCTTGTTGCGGGTACTGACGGAGTGGGCACCAAGCTGAAATACGCTTTTGTGCTCGGCAAGCACGATACCATAGGTATCGACGCCGTGGCTATGTGCGTGAACGACATAGTGTGCCAGGGTGCAAAACCGCTTATCTTCCTCGACTATATCGCCCAATCCAAACTCATTCCGCAGAAAGTCGCGGACATAGTCAAGGGCGTTTGCGACGGTTGCAGACAGTCGGGCTGTGCGCTTATAGGCGGAGAAACGGCTGAAATGCCCGGTTTTTACGCGGAAGACGAGTACGACATTGCGGGCTTTGCCGTGGGCATAGTCAAGCGCGACAAGATAATCAACGGCAAAAATATCAAGCCGGGCGATACGCTCATAGGGCTTGCTTCCAGCGGCCTGCACAGCAACGGCTATTCGCTTGTGCGTAAGCTGTTCGGCGAGGACGAAAAATCGCTGCGTACTTATAATGAAACGCTGGGTTGCACTCCCGCGGAAGTGGTGCTCACTCCCACGAAGATATACGTCAAAACTGTTCTCAGCCTTATAGAACAGTTCCCGGTAAAGGGCATTGCGCACATTACGGGCGGCGGCTTTATAGAAAACATACCGCGCATAATACCCAAGGGTATGGGCATTTCCATAGACGTAAACAGCTATCCCGTGCCCAACGTGTTCAAGGCTTTGGGCGAACTTGCCGGCATAGAAAAGCGCAAGATGTACAACACGTTCAACATGGGTATAGGTCTTGTGCTTGCGGTAGATCCAGCCATTGCGGCAGACGTGGTCAAGGCGTGCGAAGAGCTGGGCGAGAAGGCTTACGTAATAGGTAAAGTCACCGACAAAGAGGGCGTTGAATTATGAAAAACATTGCAGTGTTCGCTTCCGGTTCGGGCAGTGACATGCAAAGCGTCATCGACGCCTGCGAGAGCGGGCAGATAAACGGTAAAGTGGTGGCGGTGATCGCAAGCCGCCCCGGAATTTTCGCTCTGGAGCGCGCCGCCAAACACAATATTCCGTCAAAAGTTTTCAGCGTGAAAGAGTACGGCTCGCCCGAGGCAAAGGACAGCGCGATCGTGGAATATCTCAAACCTATGGGAATAGACCTCATCGTGCTTGCGGGCTATCTTTCCATAGTGTCCAAGCCGCTTCTTGACGTGTATGAAGGCAGAATAATCAACATTCACCCTTCGCTCATTCCCCGCCATTGCGGAAAGGGAATGTACGGATTGCATGTGCATGAATCCGTGCTCGCTTCCGGCGATAAGGTCAGCGGCTGTACCGTGCATTTTGTGGACAGCGGGACGGATACGGGCAAGATTATAAGACAGGTAACCGTACCGGTGGAAGAGGGCGACACCCCCGAAACCTTGCAAGCCAGGGTGCTTGTGCAGGAACATAAGCTTTTGCCCCAAGTGGTGGCGGAGCTTTGCAAATAGAGAAAATAACAGGAGTACTTTATGAAAAAACGTGCATTGATAAGCGTTTCCGATAAGACGGGAATCGTAGATCTTGCGGCAAAACTCGAAGACTTCGGATATGAGATCATATCCACGGGCGGCACTTTGAAGACATTGAAAGGCGCCGGACTTCACCCCATCGACATAAGCGATATTACCGGTTTTCCCGAATGCCTTGACGGCAGGGTAAAAACGCTTCATCCCAACGTGCACGCGGGACTTCTTGCCATGCGTTCCAATCCCGAACATATGGCGTTTCTCGAAAAGATGAATATAAACACCATAGATATAGTGGTGGTAAATCTTTATCCGTTCAAACAGACTATATCCAAGCCGGGCATTGAGTTGCAGGAAGCCATCGAAAACATAGACATCGGCGGTCCCACCATGCTCCGCAGCGCCGCAAAGAACTATCAGGACGTGGCTGTTCTGGTCGATCCCGCGGACTATGCAAAAGTGCTTGACGAACTTGCAAACGGCGGCATTACCAAAGAAACAAAATTCTACCTTATGTATAAGGTATACCAGCACACCGCATACTACGACACCCTTATCGCAAACTATCTGCGTGAGAAGCAGGGTATAAAATTCCCCGAAAAGCTTACGCTCGCGTTCGATATGGCGCAGTCCATGCGTTACGGCGAAAATCCCCGCCAGGAGGCTGTTTTCTATAAGGAACCTTTCCCCGTCGCGGGCAGCCTTGCCAAGGCTAAGCAGCTGCACGGCAAGGAGCTTTCCTACAACAATATCAACGATACCAACGGCGCTATCAATCTGCTTAAAGAGTTCTCCGAACCCACCGTTGTGGCGTGCAAGCACTCCAATCCCTGCGGCGTGGCTTCGGATAAGACGATTGCGGGCGCGTTCGCCAAGGCAAACGCCAGCGACCCTACTTCCATATTCGGCGGAATAATCGCCGCCAACCGCGAAATCGACAAGGATACGGCGGAGCAGATTCACAAGATATTCATAGAAATAGTCGTCGCACCTTCTTTCAGCAAAGAAGCGCTGGACATTTTGTGCACCAAAAAGAATATCCGTCTGCTCGAACTTCCCGATATAGCGGATCCCATTCCCGCGGGCAATTACGATATGAAGAAAGTGCTGGGCGGACTGCTCGTACAGGACTTCGATGACAACGTAATAGATAACGATAAGATAAACGTCGTCACCAAAAAAGCGCCCACCCAAGCGGAGCTTGAAGATATGGAATTTGCCATGAAAGTGGTAAAACATACCAAATCCAACGCCATAGTAATTGCAAAAGACAAGGTTACTTTGGGTATAGGTTGCGGACAGGTGAACAGAATATGGGCGACGAAACAGGCTATCGAACATTCGCTTACGTCCACTAAGGGCGCGGCGCTTGCTTCGGACGCTTTCTTCCCCTTCGACGACTGCGTAAGGGCGGCGGGCGAAGCAGGAATAACCGCAATAGCGCAGCCGGGCGGAAGCGTAAAGGACGAATTGAGCATAGAAGCCTGCGACGAACTCGGTATCGCCATGATTTTTACTGGCGACCGTCACTTTAAACACTAAGAGGTAATTATGAGCGTACTTGTGATAGGAGGAGGCGGCAGGGAACACGCCATTTGCGTGGCCCTTGCAAAAAGCCCCAAAACCGGAAAACTTTATTGCATTCCCGGCAACGCGGGAATTTCGCAGGTTGCGGAATGCGTTCCTTCCGTCGGTGTGATGGAATTTGAAAAGATTGCCGACTTTATAGCGGCGCATAAGGACATCACCATGACGGTGGTGGCTCCCGACGATCCGCTTGCGGCGGGACTTGTGGACTATCTGGAAGAACGCGGATTCCGCGCATTCGGCCCCAGGGCGAACGCCGCAATTATAGAAGGTTCAAAGGCGTTTTCCAAGCATCTTATGACCAAATACGGCATTCCCACCGCCGATTATAAGGAATTTACCGATTATGAGGCCGCCGCCGAATATGTCAAGGGCGCGGAATATCCCCTCGTAGTCAAGGCGGACGGACTTGCCCTCGGTAAGGGCGTTATCATCTGCCGGAACGCGCAGGAAGGCGAAGAAGCCGTGCGCGAAATGATGGTGGATAAGAAGTTCAAGGACGCCGGCAAGAAAATTATAGTCGAAGAATTCCTCACGGGCAAGGAAGTTTCCGTACTCTGCTTTACCGACGGGCAGACCATCGTGCCCATGGTATCTTCCCAGGACCACAAGCGCGCGCATGACAACGACGAAGGACTGAATACGGGCGGTATGGGCACGTTCTCGCCCTCGAAGGTGTACACGCCCCAGCTTGAGGGCGCGGTGTACCGCGACATAATCCTGCCCACCATGAACGCGATGAACTGCGAGGGCAGACCTTTTAAGGGCGTGCTTTATTTCGGACTTATGATAACCAAAAAGGGCGCGAAGGTGCTGGAATACAACGCGCGTTTCGGCGATCCCGAAACACAGGTCGTTCTGCCCAGGCTTAAAACCGACCTTTACGAGATTTTCGACGCAATTATTGACGGCCGCCTTTCCGATGTAGACATTCAATGGACGGACGACGCCTGCGTGTGCGTTATACTTGCGAGCGGCGGCTATCCCGAAAGCTATAAAAAAGGCGTTCCGATCGCCATAGGAAAACTGCCCGAAGATATTGTGCTTTATCATGCCGGAACCGCATTTAAGGACGGGAAACTCGTAACTTCCGGCGGCAGGGTGATAGGAGTAACCGCAAAGGGCAAGGATATAGAAGAAGCGCGCAAAAAGGCGTACGACGCCATAAAGAATATTCACTTCGACGGAATGTTCTACCGCCACGACATAGGCATCAAACTTTAAGAGGACAGTATGGTAAAAAGGATTTACGTTGAAAAGAAAAAGGGCTGTGACGTCGCCGCCGCCAAGACGAAGGCGGATATCCTCGGCGTGCTCGGTATCGAAGTAAAGGACGTGCGCCAATTTATCAGATACGACATCGAGGGACTGGAAGAAGATATTTTCGAAAAAGCTCTGAATACCATATTCAGCGAACCGCCGGTAGACAACGTATATATCGACGAATTGCCCGGAATGGAAGGGTATAAACTGCTTGTAACCGAATATCTGCCCGGTCAGTACGACCAGCGCGCGGACAGCGCAATGCAGTGCGTACAGCTGCTTTCCATGCGTACCCGTCCGCTTATAAAGTGCGCGACCGTGTATGCCTTCGCAGGCGCGGGCGTCGGGGATATGGACAAGATAAAGCACTATCTCATCAACCCCGTGGACAGCCGCGAGGGAGATATGGCTTTGCCCGAAACGCTGGTGCAGGTAACCGAGCCCAATTTGACCGTGCCCGAAGTGGAAGGATTTACGGACTTTGACGACGAACAGATAGCCGCTTATCACGCTTCCCAGGGCTTTGCGATGAGCGTAGAAGATTTGAAATTCGTGCGCGACTATTTCAGGGGCGAAGGCAGGGTACCCACCTTTACCGAATTAAAGGTTATAGACACCTATTGGTCGGACCATTGCCGCCACACCACTTTCGCCACGGAACTTACTGATATAAAGATAAACAGCGACAATCCGCATCTGCGCATCGCGCTGAACGAGTATAAAAAGCTGTTCAAGAAGTTCAACGCTTCCCGTGCGGATAAGTATGTGTGCATGATGGATATAGCCACTATTGCCGTAAAAGAGCTGAAAGCGAGCGGCAAGTTGGATAATCTTGACGTAAGCGACGAAATCAACGCCTGCTCGGTGGAAGTGGACGTGGACAACGACGGCGAAACGGAAAAGTGGCTGATAATGTTCAAAAACGAAACGCATAACCACCCCACGGAGATAGAGCCTTTCGGCGGAGCCGCCACTTGTCTGGGCGGAGCCATACGCGATCCGCTTTCGGGCAGGACGTATGTCTACCAGGCGATGCGCGTGACGGGCTGCGCCGACCCCAGGGAGAGCGTTTCCGCAACTTTGCCCGGCAAACTTCCCCAGCGCGTGATAACCAAGACTGCGGCGGCGGGATATTCCAGCTACGGCAACCAGATAGGTCTTGCCACGGGACTCGTGGCGGAGATGTACCACCCCAATTACAAAGCAAAAAGGTTGGAAACAGGCTACGTTATAGGCGGTAACAAAAAGGAAAATATCGTAAGGCGCAAGCCCGTCGAAGGCGACGTTATAGTGCTTTTGGGCGGCGATACCGGCCGCGACGGCTGCGGCGGCGCAACGGGTTCGTCCAAGGCGCACACCAAGACGTCCGTCGAAACGTGCGGCGCGGAAGTGCAGAAGGGTAATCCTCCCACCGAACGCAAAATTCAAAGGCTTTTCCGTAATCCCGAAGTGAGCAAGCTCATTGTCAAGTGCAACGACTTCGGCGCGGGCGGCGTTTCCGTGGCTATCGGCGAACTTGCCGACAGTCTGGATATATTCCTGGATAAAGTTCCGAAAAAGTACGACGGTCTGAGCGGCACGGAACTTGCCATATCCGAATCGCAGGAACGCATGGCGGTAGTGCTCGGCAAGGACGACGTGGATAAATTCATCAACTTTGCAAAGCAGGAAAACCTGTCCGCCACCGCTGTTGCCGAGGTCAAGGACAACGGCTATATGCGTATGTATTATGCAGGACGCTGCATCGTGGAATTGAAGCGCGACTTCCTGAACACAAACGGCGTAAAACAGCGCCAGAAAGCGGTTGTGAACGATAACGTTACCGAATATCTGAAAACGCCTTCGCCTACGGCGAAAGTATACCTTGAAGGGGGTGACGTCAAGGGCGCCATTCTCTCCGAAATGGGCAGACTTAACGTGTGCAGTACTAAGGGGCTGGGCGAAATGTTCGACTCTACGATAGGCGCGGCAAGCGTTATCATGCCTTTCGGCGGCAAATACCAGCTTACTCCCGCAATAGCCATGGCGGCAAAACCGCCCGTAAGCGGCAGGACGGACACGGCTACGGTATCCACTTACGGCTGTTCCCCCATGCTTTTGAGCAGTTCTCCTTTTACCGGAGCGGTCTATTCCATAGTTACCGCCGTTTCCAAGCAGATTGCGACCGGCGTGCCTATGGAGACAATCAGGCTTACGTTGCAGGAGTTCTTCAAAAAGCTTGGGACAGACCCCGAAAGATGGGGCGAGCCGGTGGGCGCGCTTCTCGGCGCACTCCACGCACAGATCAACCTGGGGCTGGGTGCAATCGGCGGTAAGGACAGCATGAGCGGTTCTTTTGAAAATCTGGATGTACCTCCCACGCTGATTGCGTTTGCAATGGGCATAGGCAAGGCGAGCAAACTGCTCACGAACACTTTTGAAGAAGGCGGCTTTACCCGCATATACAGGGTGCCCGTTCCCAGGGACGCGGCAGGTATCCCCGATTTTCCCAAGCTGGTGAAGATGTACCGCATGATAACCAAGGGCATAGAAGCGGGCGATATACAGGCGGCGACCGTGGTCGAAGAGGGCGGCGCGGTTTGCGCAGTGCTTAAAGCGTGCGCGGGCAATATGCTCGGTACCACGTGGACGGCGGTTACCCCCGATATGTTCGCGCCCGCGTTCGGCGACTTTATCGTGCTGGCGAAGAACAGAACCAGACTGCGCTCTTATAACGCGGAGCTTATCGCAAAACTCAACGGCACCCACACAATGAAAATAGCACAGGGCGGAATATCCGTAAAGATGAGCGAAATAACCAAGGCGTTCACTTCAGCCCTTGAAGGAGTCTTCCCGTCCGTGGCGCCGGCAAGCGGTGAGGTTAAAAATCTCATATGTTGCGCCGCCAAAAAGTCGGGCACGGCAAAAATCGCACGCCCCAGAGTGCTTATTCCCGTATTCCCCGGTACGAACTGCGAATACGACACCGCACGCGCGTTTGAAAGGGCGGGAGCGGTTGCGAATACGTTCATCATACGTAACCAAAGCGCGGCGGACATAGAAGAAAGCGCGAAAGAGCTTATAAAGGCGATAGAACAAAGCCAGATTATCGCATTCCCCGGCGGTTTCAGCGGCGGCGACGAACCGGACGGAAGCGGTAAGTTTATCGCAACCACGTTCCGCAATCCCGCAATCGCGGAGGCGGTAATGAAGATGCTTTACGAACGCGACGGACTTGCGCTGGGTATATGCAACGGCTTCCAGGCGCTTATCAAGTTGGGGCTTGTGCCGTTCGGCGACATACGTGAACAGACTGCGGACGCGCCTACGCTCACTTTCAACAATATATCGCGCCACGTTTCCACAATCACGCGTATCCGTGTGGCTACCAACAAGTCGCCCTGGCTTTACGGCGTGCACGTGGACGACGTGTTCAACGTACCCGTCAGCCACGGCGAAGGTAAGTTCGTTGCTTCCGCCGAACAGCTGCAAAAGCTCATAGATAACGGTCAGGTTGCCACGCAATACGTGGACTTGCAGAACAACGCGACTATGGTCAGTCCTTTCAATCCGAACGGCTCTATGATGGGTATAGAAGGCATAATCAGCCCCGACGGCAGGGTGCTGGGCAAGATGGGACACAGCGAACGCCGCGACGAAAATCTTTATAAGAACGTTCCCGGCAACTACGATATGAAGATATTCGAAAGCGGAGTGAACTACTTCTCGTAATGCAAGTAACGGATATTACCGAGCAAAAGAAAATAACCGGCAGGCTCAATCTTTTTATAGACGGAGCATACTATTGTTCAATCGCGGCGCGCCTCGTAGAGGAGCGCCGTGTATATATCGGAATGGATATTTCCGCGGAAGAGCTGGATAGAATTATCTTTGAAAGCGACCGTCAGAAGGCGTTTGATTACGCCTGCGCATATGTGGGTAAACACCCGTCCACGGAAAAAGCGGTGAAGGAAAAACTTTACGGCAGAGGGTATGGCAAAGCGGTGGTGGAACACGTGCTCGACAAGCTGAAAGATTACGGCTTTGTGGACGATAAATCGTACGCTTTGGATTATTTCGAGGCTAAAAAGGGCAGTTGCGGCACTAGAAAGATAGCCATGAAACTGCGTGAAAAGGGGGTAAGCGAGGAAGATACTGCGGGAATATATCTGCAAGAAGATAAAGGTGAAATGCTGAAATCCGCTTTAAGAGCGACTAAACGGCATAAAGGCGATAAACTTGCGGACGAAAAATATCTTGCCAGACTGCACCGTTTCCTGGCGTCGCGCGGCTACGATTACGATATAATTTCAAAGTGCATATCTTATGCCAAAGGGGAAAGCAATGAGGATATTGACTAACGGACAAATGCGCCTTGCCGACAGACATACGATAGAAGGCGGTGTGAGCGGCTTTGAACTTATGCGCCGCGCCGGTGCGGCGATTGCGGAATGCGCGGATTTTTCCGGCAGAAAGACTTATATCATATGCGGTAAGGGAAATAACGGCGGCGACGGATACTCTCTTGCCGCTGTTTTACTGTCAAGAGGCTGTGACGTGACCGTTTTCAAAACGGTCGAACCGGAGGGCGACAGCGCGGCTTTTTCGGAAATTTACAAGAGTAAGGGCGGCAGAGAATTTGCCGCGTCCGAATGCGACTATAAGTGCGATATTTTGGTTGACTGTCTGTTCGGTACGGGCTTTCACGGCGAGGCGGACGACATTTACGCCGAAATAATAGATAAAATCAACGAAAGCGGAGCTTTTGTCGTGAGCGCAGACATTCCCAGCGGACTTAACGGGGATAACGGCAGGGGCGGAAAATGTGTGAACGCCGATATTACGGTAGCCATTCAGGCGCCAAAGCTCGGACATTTTCTTGGCAAAGGCAAGGACGTATGCGGAAAGCTGATAATAAAGGATATTGGCATAGATTGTAAGGATACGGGCGCGCTTGCGGTCGATGAAAAATTCTGCGCGCGCTTTTTTCCTCCGCGCAGGAACGATTCCAATAAGGGCAGTTACGGCAGATGCGCAATCATCGGCGGAAGCAAAAATTATCCCGGGGCAATTAAGCTTGCGGACATGGGGCTTGCCGCGCTTCAATCGGGGTGCGGACTTTGTACGGTTGCGGCTCCCGAATTTTTAATTCCCGCGCTTTCCGCCGCCGTGGTGGAAAACACGCTGTTCCCCCTGGATGACGACGGCAGGGGAATTTGCTATAACAAAGAGCAGATAGACGAACTTGCGCGTATGATGAAATGCGTTGCGATAGGTCCCGGCATAGGCGGCGGCTATAAGGAAAAATCGCGCGTTATCGCCGATCTTGCGAGCAGAAATATCAGACTGATTATCGACGCGGACGGGCTTAACTGTCTTGCAAACGATATATCCGTGCTGGATAACCATACCGCGGACATACTCGTTACCCCGCACCCTATGGAAATGGCGCGTCTTAATAAACTTACGCTCGATCAGGTGTTGGAAGCGCCGCTCGCTGTCGCGGAAAATTTTGCAAAAAAGTATGGCGTTACCGTACTTTTGAAAGGCTCTGCAACAATCATAACGGACGGAGAGAAGGCGTATGTCATGAAGGACGGCGGACCGTATCTCGCCAAGGGCGGTAGCGGCGACGTGCTTACCGGCGTTATAACCGGCATAGCCGCACGCGGATATTCTCTTGCGGAAAGCGCCGCCGTCGGTTCGTATCTGTGCGCCATGGCGGGCAAGAGGGTAAGCAGCCGCATAGGCGAGTACGGCACGCTTCCTTCGCAGGTGGCGCGCGAGATAAAGAGGATTACGGACGAATTCGGCGTATAAGGTATAACATTTGCTTCGGTGTCAAAAATAACAATGTCCCGCGGAAATACGTATAATGTACGGGACGAAGTTATCGGAGATACCTATGGTAAAGAGAGGAGAATTATATTATGCGGATTTAAGTCCGGTTATCGGAAGCGAGCAGGGCGGCGTTCGCCCCGTGCTTGTCGTTCAGAACGACGTGGGGAACAAGTACAGCCCCACGGTTATAGCCGCCGCCGTCACAAGTAAAATAGATAAGGCGAAACTGCCCACGCATATCGAGCTTTCCGCCCGCGAATACGGACTGAGCAAGGATTCTGTAGTACTGCTCGAACAGATAAGAACGCTTGACAAAACGCGCCTGAAAGAGCGTATAGGTCAGGTTTCCGCCGACAAGATGCGCAAGATAAACGAAGCGCTTCTTGTAAGTCTCGGATTTTACGGATAATATAGATAAACGTCTATTATTTTACACTTCCTATATTTATATACTGAAATCAACGACATTTATATGCGTAACTTTTCCGTATTTAACTACTTCTTAACGATTTAGGGCAATGTTTTACCTTTTTCTTCTTTACTATTTGCCTTCTATATTATATAATAATTATAAGTGCTGATGTGCTTCCGCATATGCGGTTCCACGGCGGTGCTTTATACTTATAAGAGAGGGAATTATGAACAAGATCAGCCAATTGTTACATAAGGTGTTCATGACCGACCCGAACGACAAAGAGGGCATGCAGCCCGGCGAAGCGATAAGCTATTCGCTCTGCGGTTTCGGACAGAACCTTATTTCAGCAATCGTAAGTTCCTACCTGACTTACTATCTGACCGACGGTTTGATGATAGCTTCCACTGCAGTCGGTTTTATTATGCTCGGCACCCGTTTGTATGACGCGCTCAACGACCCTATAATGGGTACGATAGTCGACCATACGCACAGCAAATGGGGTAAGAGTAGACCGTACGTGCTTTTTGCGGCAATCCCGATAGCAATTCTTACGATAATGTGCTTCCTGCCTTATCAGCTTTGGGGTATGCCTTTCGGCGACGCAGTCGACGGTTGGAAGACCATTACGATAGTTACGGTATTCTACGTGCTCTGGTCCATGGCGTATACGGCAATCGACGTTCCTTATTGGAGTCTGGCGACTTCTATGACGTCCAACACCAATCAGCGCGGTATAATGCTGACCGTTGCAAGGTTGCTCTGCACCGTAGGTTCCGGCGTCGTGTCCATAGTCGTTCCTCCTATCGCAGACGCTATTACAAGCCCGTATTATGTTGTCAATGAACAAACCGGTATGAAAGAATATATCGGCGACTATACCGCATACGACGTTGCGGCGGCATTGCAGAAATACTATGTAATAATCGTTATCGCAATAGTGATAATTTCCCTTCCTTTCTTCTATATCGGTTTCAAGAACAGCAAGGAAAGATTCTACAATCCCGAGCAAACTCTTACGCTTAAGGAAAATCTCGGTCTGCTGTTCAAAAATAAGCCTCTGCTTCTGATAGTCCTTGCAGGTATTCTGGGCGGCGGCAAGACGCTGTATCTTTACAGCACAATGTATATCTCCCAGTACTGCTTCAATACGACTGCGTGGGCTACGTTGTTTACAATGGCGGCGGTTCCCGGCGGACTTATAGCAAGTTTGCTCGTTCCTCTGTGCACCAAGAGGTGGGGCAAAAGAAATACGTATATTATCTCCCATATAGTGGGCGGCGCGGTATTGATAGGCGCATACTTCCTCTGCAGATACGTAAAGGGCGGCGAAATCAACAATACTCCCGTACTCGTTATCTACATAATAGCGCTTGTCTTCGCGGGCGTTCCCCAGGGCTTTGCGAACATCATTACCTATGCTCAGATTGCCGACTGCATCGAGTATATGGAATGGAAGACGGGCAAGAGAGGCGAAGGCATCTGCTTTGCAATGCAGACGTTTATCAACAAAATCGGTATCGCTCTCGGCGCGGCGTTCACCTGCTTCGGTCTGTCGCTTGCCGGTATTGATACTCCTGAAATGTGGAGACAGATGCAGGGTACTCCAGAGGCTTTGCATGCGCAGCAGTTCCTTATCGGCGTAACGCTCATACTGCCCGGCGCAAGCATGATACTTTCGGCAATACCTTACTTCTTCTATCACTTCAATGAAGACGACCAGAGGCGTGCGGTTGCCGAGATAGCGGAGCGCAAGGCGGCGGCTCTTGCAGCCGAAGGCGCTGACGGCGGCAGCGTTGACGTCGGCAATATAGACGTCGGCGGCGACACCAAGGACGAGTAATTCAAATTACAGTCAAAAAATTCGTTAATGCAGTGTGCGGTAGTTGTTAAACTGCCGCACATTGTGGTATAATTAAACCAATATGGCATACGTATCGCTTTATCGTAGATTCAGACCCCAGACTTTCGACAAGGTTATCGGGCAGGGGCATATAACCCGTACTTTGGGCAATCAGCTCAAAAGCGGGAATATCTCCCATGCGTATCTGTTCACCGGCTCGCGCGGTACCGGTAAAACTTCTGTTGCGAAAATTTTTGCAAGGGCGGTAAATTGCCTTCATCCGCTTGCGGACGGCTCACCCTGCGGCGAATGTGAAATTTGCAGGGAACTTTCCAATCCTGCCAATCTCGATATTCTGGAAATAGACGCCGCTTCCAATAACGGTGTGGATGAAATACGCAATCTGCGCGACAACGTGAAGTATATGCCGGCTGTTGCAAAATACAAGGTGTATATCGTAGATGAAGTGCACATGCTTTCCGCGGCGGCGTTCAATGCGCTTTTGAAAACGCTGGAAGAGCCGCCCGAACACGTTATTTTTATTTTGGCGACCACTGAGGTTCAGAAGATACCAGCGACAATTTTATCGCGTTGTATGCGTTTCGATTTCCGCCTGCTCACGATAGACGAACTTGTCAGACTGCTCATGAACGCTTTTGAAGGGGTGGGCAGAAAATACGAGCACGACGCTTTGGTGGCGCTTGCCCAGGCGGGTCAAGGCAGCGCGCGCGACACGCTGTCACTTGCGGATATGTGCGTTTCCTATTGTGAGGGTGAAATCACTTACGATCAGGTTATAGAAGCGCTCGGTATCTGTTCGCCGGAACTGATTCTCAATATGACCGCCCATATTCTTCAGGGCGATGTCGACAGCGCCCTGCACGAACTGAACGATATGTATAAGCAGGGTAAGAGTATCGGCGGCATCAGCCGTGAAATCGCCGGTATGCTTTCTAATATAAGTTATGCGAAAAACTGCGTGGGCGCAAACTCTTTCCTCAAACTTACGGCGGATATGTACGGAAGAGTGAGAAAGGTAGCGGAAAGCGCGGAAAATGCGAAAATCTTGCATGCAATGGAAGTATTCTGTTACCTTGACGGAGAACTCAGATACAGCTCGCTTCCCAAAGTGTTGCTTGAAATGGCCGTCATTAAGGCGTGTGAAATCTCGTCCGACTTTACCCAGGACGGAATTTTGAAGAGGATAAAGGCGCTTGAAGAGCGCGCAAACAAAGGCTTTGCCCCCACTGCGGGAGATAACGCGCAAGAAAGCGTTTCCGCCCCGACGTTGAACGGAGATAAAATCTGGGGCGAAATCATACACGAAGTGATTCGCGAAAATGCGTCCGTCCGCGTTCTGCTGGACTCTTATACGCCCAGTTGCGAATTGAAGGAAAATGTGCTGTACGCCTACTTTGCCGATGAAAACACCTGCAAGGTGATACAGACGGTTTCGGATATAATATTCGAAGCGATCAAAAGGCGTTATCCCGATATTAACGAACTCAAAATTTTGTCCGGGACTGCACGCACGCAGACGGATATGGAAATAGAAAAAATCAAGAACCTGGTCGGTGAAAACCGGGTATTTGTAACTGGAGGTAATTCAAATGGCTAAATTCGGCGGTTTCGGCGGCGGAATGAATATGCAGGCAATGATGAAGCAGGCACAGAAGATGCAGCAGGATATGCTCAAAGCGCAGGAAGAACTTGCGGAGCTTGAAGTGACCGGCAGTGCAGGCGGCGAGCTCGTGCAGATAACGATGACCTGCGACAATAACGTTACTGCGGTCAGTATTAAACCCGAGGCCGTGGATCCCGATGACGTTGAGATGCTCGAAGATCTCATTGTTGCCGCTTTCAACGACGCGCAGAGCAAGGCTCAGCAGGAAAGAGATAAGCGCATGGGCGCGTTCGGTTCGTTGGGCGGGCTGATTTAATGGGTAAGGAAATCGAGCCTTTCAGCAGGCTTGTAGCTCAGCTTACAAAGCTTCCCGGCGTCGGAGCGAAAACCGCGCAACGTTACGCATACAGTATTATCCGTATGGACGAGAAGGACGTGGAAGAGTTTGCGGAGGCGATTGTCGATTGCAAAAAAAGCATTCACTATTGTTCCGTATGCGGTAATTACACCGATAAGGACGTATGCGACATATGCGCCGCGCGCGACAAATCGGTAATTTGCGTGGTCAAAGAGCCTAAAGATATCATAGCCATAGAACGCACGAAAGACTACGAGGGCGTTTACCACGTACTTCACGGTACGTTGAATCCTCTTGCCGGAATCGGTCCCGACGATATTTCCATAAAACAACTTCTTGGCAGACTGAACGGCGTTAAGGAGGTTATCCTTGCCACCAATCTGGACGTGGAAGGAGAGGCGACCGCCGTATATATCGCGCGCCTTATCAAACCTATGGGCATAAAAGTTACGCGGATAGCGGGCGGTATATCCATGAACAGCGATATAGAATACGCCGATGAAGTTTCCCTGGGCAGAGCTATGCTCAACAGGCAGGAGATTTAATGTCTGTACGGGTAGCGGTAATAGGCGCGGGGGCTTCGGGACTTTTTGCGGCGGCACAGCTATTGAGGCTTGGCGCTAGTGCAGATATTTATGAACGCAACGACAGAGTCGGCAAAAAACTTTCCATAACCGGAAAGGGACGGTGCAACATTACAAATAAATGCACACCCGCCCAGGTTTTCGAAAACGTCGTTACCAATCCCAAATTTTTGTTTTCCGCAATAAATTCATTTACTCCCGACGATACGATAGAATATTTCGAAAGTATCGGCGTCGCTACCAAAGTGGAGCGCGGACGGCGCGTTTTTCCGCAGTCGGACAGGGCGGCGGACGTTGTCAATGCGCTGGAACACGACGTAAAATCGCGCGGCGGAAACATTATCCTGAATACGCGGGTATCGGCGGTAAGACAGGAGAAAAAGGGCGTTGAAGTGTTTTTTGACGGCGGCAGCGCGGAATACGACTGCGCCGTCGTCGCTACCGGAGGCGAAAGCTATAAGGGCACCGGTTCAACGGGGGACGGATATGCTTTCGCAAAAGCGCTCGGAAACAAAATCAATACTCCTAGGGCGGCTCTTGTTCCGATATATCTGAAAGACGACGTATCGTCTTTGGCGGGACTTTCGCTCAGGAACGTAACCGTTACGGTATCTTCACCGGGAAAGCGGGATATTTCCATGTTCGGCGAAATGCTGTTTATGCACAGGGGCATCAGCGGACCTACGGTTCTTTCGCTGTCCAGTCTTTGCGCGGACAGGACGGACGGGCGCGGGAAGTTTTCTTCCGCCAAAGTTTTTATCGACCTGAAACCGGCTCTTGATAACGAAAAACTGGATAAAAGAATAATGCGCGATCTTTCCGACGGCAATACAAAGGCGGTAAAAAACGTTTTGCCCGCGCTTATGCCGAAGTCGCTCATTCCGTTCGTGCTGGCGCAGGCGGATATATCGCAGGACAGGCGCGCGTGCGACATAACTTCCGCGGAACGCGAATTGCTTGTGCGTGCGGTAAAGGGACTGTCCTTTACGCCCGATTGTTTGGGAGGCGTAAACGAGGGAATAATAACCGCCGGCGGAGTGGACGTAAAACAAATAAATCCGCGCGATTGTTCGGATAAACTCGCCGAAAACGTCTATTTTATCGGTGAAGTGCTCGACGTCGACGCGCTTACGGGCGGTTATAATCTGCAGATAGCTTTTTCTACGGCGTATATTTGCGCCAAAGGTATAGCCGGAAAATATAATTTATCCGAATAACCTCTGCAAAGGCGGGGAAAACGTTTGAAAATATTTCCGTTTTATAATATAATGTATCTATGATAAATATAGCAATCGACGGACCTTCCGGCGCGGGGAAGAGCACCGTGGCAAAACTCATCGCCGCGAAATTGGGAATCACTTATCTCGATACCGGCGCAATGTACCGCGCCTGCGCGCTTTATGCCGTAAGAAACGGCGTAAGCGTGGACGATGAAGAGGCGGTGAAGAAAATCCTTCCAAATATCCGCATTTCTTTTACCGGAGAAGGAGAGAGTAAAAAAATTCTTCTGAACGGAGAGGACGTTTCGTCCGCAATCAGAGAACATTACGTTTCAAAAGCCGCTTCCGACATATCGAAACTGCCTTCGGTGCGTGATTATCTGGTTGCGCAACAGCGCAAAATCGCAAGCGAAACGGACGTCGTTCTTGACGGAAGAGATATTACGAGCAACGTGCTTCCGCACGCGGAGTTCAAGTTTTTCCTTACGGCGTCGGCGGACGTACGCGCTATGCGCAGATATAAAGAACTTATCGCCCTCGGTGCGGATATAGAATTTGAAAAGGTGAAGGCGGATATAATCGACAGGGATAAAAACGACAGCCAGCGCGCGTACGCGCCTCTCGTGCTTACTCCCGATTCGACGCTTATCGACAGCAGCGATATGTCGCCGGAGCAGGTGGCGGACTTGATTATATCCCGTGTATCGGACGGCAGGCGGGGGAGATAAAGCCTTCGGTCCGAAAGAAAAAACAGCGGCAGGTTAAGGAATGAGCGAAAAAACCGTAAATAAAAAAGGTAAAAAAAAGCACAGAATAAACTTATTTTCACGTTTTGTCGCCTTTTTGGCGCGACCTCTTCTTTGGCTGGTTTATCCGACCAAAATTCTCGGCAAAGAGCGCTTCCCCGGCGGCGGGGGATTGTGCGTGTGCAATCATTTTACGCCCATGGACGCAAACCCCATACTTTGCCGTCTTATCAAGAAGAACAGGCACGTCATGATTAAGGGGGAAATGTTCAAAAACAGACTTGTAGGCGACTTTTTGCGCGCAATGGGCGGGATCCCCGTCAGGCGCGGAGAGGCGGATCTCGCCGCCGTGAAAGAGGTTATGTCCGCACTGAAAAAGGGTGAGAAAGTCGTGGTTTTTCCCGAAGGTACGCGTAATACTTCAGGCGAAGAATTGCTTCCGCTGAAAAACGGCGTCGCGCTCATGGCGCTTAAAACGCGTTCGCAGGTAATTCCGTTCATGTACTACGACAAATCCGGATTTTTCAAAAAGAATTATCTGCTGGTGGGACACCCGTTCACATTCGACGAATATTACGATATGCCGTCGCACGAGATAGAGGACCGCGTTACCGCTATGATGCGTGAAAAAATGCTGGAAACAAGGCGTGAACTTATTGATATAGTGGAAAATTACAAGGGCAGTTATAAAAAATATCTCGCCGCGAAAGAGGGAAAATAGTGGATATAATCGTTGCGCCCGGCGCGGGATTTTGTTTCGGCGTTAAAAACGCGGTGTCCATAGCGGAAAATCTGGGCGCAAAAGCGTGCGTGCTCGGAGAACTTATCCATAACCGCACCGTGCTCAAAAAACTTGAAAGCAAAGGAGTCGTGACCGTATCTTCTCCCGACGCCTGCCCCGAAGGCAGAACTTTGGTCATCCGTTCGCACGGGGAAAGCAGGGCGGTATTCGACCGCATAAAAGAACTGGGAATAGAATACATCGACGCGACCTGTCCGTTTGTCAAAAAAATACACGAACTCATTGCAAAAGCCGGTAAAGACGGTAAAACGGTTATTATAATAGGCGACAAGGGCCACCCCGAGGTTGTGGGATCCGCAGGCTGGACGGAAGGCAGGTGCATTATCGTTTCCACGGAAGAAGAGGCGCTCAATCTTGACATCGCCCCCGACGAGAAGTGCTGCAGCGTCGTTCAGACTACTTTTGACGCGCAATTATATAATAAAATTATAAAAATTATCGAAAACAAGTGCAAATCAGTTGAAATAAACCGCACGATTTGTTATACTACCTCACAGAGGCAGAAGGAGGCCGAAGAGCTTTCACGCTCTTGTGACGCCGTACTTGTGGTGGGGGACAGACATTCTTCCAATACGGGAAAACTTTATAAAATCGCCGCAAGCCGTTGCCCCCGAACCTATTTCGTCGAAAATATTGCCGATTTATCGGCGGTAGCAAAAAATATAACAAGGCTGGGAATAACAGCCGGAGCATCAACTCCGCAAGAGTTGATTGAGGAGGTAAAACAACAGATGAGTGAAACTCAGGAAAACAAGGCAATTGAAAACGTTGCCGAAACTACGCCCGTAGAACCTGCAGCGCAGGAAACGACCGCAGAAACAACCGAAGTAAAAGCTGTGGAAGAAACCGCAGTACAGTCCGACGCCAAAGAAGCCGAAGCTCCCGCAGCGAAGGAAGAAGCCAAGGCCGCTCCCAAGAAAGAGACGTTTGCCGAGCTTTTGGAAAAAAGCGAAAAGCACAGTTCAAGCGGACTGAAGGAAGGCAAACTTTATAAGGGCTGCAAAGTCATCAATGCAACCGCGGACGGCATTTACATCAACTTCGGCGGAAAGAAAGACGGATTTATCGACAAAAAAGACGCCGAACTCGACGGTGTGGAATATGATCCCGCAAACTATCAGCCCAACGATTCCATCGACGCGATAGTGATAAGCAACAGCGGCAAGACTAACAAAGACGCAGTCGCATTCTCCAAGAAGATGGTCGACGAGCGCAAGAAGGTCAGGGAAGAAGCCGAAAAGGCTCTCCGCGGCAGCGAATTCAAGGCTACCGTATCCGAAGTGGTCAAGGGCGGTCTTATCGCAAAAATGGAACCCTACACCATATTCATTCCCGCTTCCCAGATCAGAATCGGTTATGTGAACGACCTTGAGAAATATCTGGGCAAGACTCTCCGTCTGCGCATGATTCAGGCGAAGAAGAAGGGCGAGAACGCGGAAGGCGAAGAAGGAACCGAAACCGATCAGACCGAAATCAAAATCACCGGCAGACGTATTGTCGCTTCCCAGCGCGTTATTCTCGAAGAAGAAAAGGCGAGAAAGGAAGAAGAACTCTGGGCGTTTATGGAACCCGGAAAAATAGTCCAGGGCAAGGTTAAGCGTTTTGCCGAATTCGGCGCATTCGTAAACGTTCACGGTTACGACTGCCTTGCGCACATCTCCGACCTTTCCTATCACAAGATAGACAAGCCCGAAGAAGTGCTTGAAAAAGACAAGACGTACGACTTCGTCATTCTCAAAGTTGACAGGGAAAACGGAAGGGTATCTCTCGGCTACAAGCAGTTGCAGAAGAAGCCTTACGAAATCGCCGCGGAAAAGTTCCCCGTGGGAACGGTTATAACCGGCACCGTGAGAAGCGTATTCCCTTACGGAGCGTTCGTTCTCATCGACCAGGACGTTGACGGACTTATTCCCGTGGCGGAAATCTCCCATTCTTATACCAAGGACGCTACCCAGGTGTTCAAAGTGGGCGATGAAGTTACCGCGAAGATAATCAAGTTCGAAGACAACAAGATAACCCTTTCCATCAAGGCTCTCACTCCCGAAAAGGTCGAAGCGGAAGAAGTGGAGATAACCGACGAAGAATATCAGGAAGCTAAGGAAAAGCGCGCAAGCAAGAACGCTTCCAAATTCGATCGCTCGGCTACGCACGCCGCTCCCAAGAAAAAGAAGGCCGTCCGCGAAGCGGGCGAACCCGAAACCGGCTCCTGGAAGGCGGGCGATTCCACCAACGCTACTCTGGGCGACCTCTTCAAGGGTCTAAACTTCGATTTCGAAGACGAAAAGAAGGAAGACAAGAAGGAAGACTAAGGGCAAAATACCTGTTTTATAAGCAGTATAAATCGGGCGGCAATGCCGCCCGAAAAAATGTCAAAAAAACCGCGAAAAACTCTTGACATTTTCACATATATATTGTATTATTTAACAGTCGCAAGTCACCGCGGACATCTCGGTAGGCGACAGGGAACACTGTTCCGCCGCGATATGTCGTGGGCCATTAGCTCAGTTGGTTAGAGCAACCGGCTCATAACCGGTCGGTCCAAGGTTCGAGTCCTTGATGGCCCACCAAGAGTACACTGCATATAATATCTGGCTCGGTAGTTCAGCTGGTTAGAACGCTAGCCTGTCACGCTAGAGGTCGTGGGTTCGAGCCCCATCCGAGTCGCCAAAAACAATATATGAGCGATAGCAATATCGCTCATAAATATGCCTCGGTAGCTCAGTCGGTAGAGCAGGGGACTGAAAATCCCCGTGTCGGTGGTTCGATTCCGCCCCGAGGCACCACTACAGATTATATGCTGGTGTAGCTCAACTGGCAGAGCAGCTGATTTGTAATCAGCAGGTTGATGGTTCGATTCCGTTCACCAGCTCCAGACAATTGAATATATGGGTAGGTTCCCGAGTGGCCAAAGGGAGCAGACTGTAAATCTGCCAGCTCAGCTTTCGGTGGTTCGAATCCACCCCTGCCCACCAACGCATCTTGATATTACTTCAAGGTGCGTTTATTTTTTGCTTGTAAAACCGGATAACCCGCTTACGACGATGAAAACGGTGCGGAGGAGTTTGAAAAACACGTAACGCACCACTATGAGTTTATAGGCGACAAACTCATTATAGGTAAGTTCTGCTCGATAGGCAAAGGCGTGGAATTTATTATGAACGGCGCGAACCATCGCATGAATACTTTCACGGCATATCCGTTCAATATACTCGGCAACGGATGGGAGAAGGTTACGCCCGCTTTGAACGAGTTGCCGCTGAAAGGCGACACGATTGTCGGCAACGATGTCTGGATAGGTCAGAATGTGACGGTTCTTCCGGGCGTTCATATCGGCGACGGAGCGATTATAGGAGCAAACACGGTTGTGTCGCACGACGTGCCTCCTTATACGATTGCGGCGGGCAATCTCGTAAGACAAATCAGGAAACGTTTTGACGGGGAAACAATCGAGTTTTTACTGCAATTGAAATGGTGGGACTGGTCCGCACGGAAAATATCCGAAAATCTTAAAGCACTATGCGGCGGAGATATTGCCGAATTGAGGAAATTGTTATAAGCACTTTATATCGTCATTACGCTGAATACGGACTGAAACGGATTTTCCTCAAAGGCGCTTTCGTTGCATATTGACATATCCCGCTTTTTACTATATTATATTTGCGGAGGCTGTTATGGAAAGACCGAATATACCGCTCAATTGTTTTTTCAAGGGAAGTTATAACCCCGCTTATTATCACGATATAAGACAGGCAAAGGATAAGTGCTGGCAATATAACAACCTGCACCCGAACGATGACGCAGGACACGATAAAATACTGCGTGAATTATTCGGCAAGGTCGGTAAGGAAGCGACCGTCGTTGCGCCGTTCTGGTGCGATTACGGCTATCATATTGAAGCGGGCGACTATTTTTACGCGAACCATAACGTCATTATGCAGGACGGCGGCGGCATTAAATTCGGCGATTACGTGTTTATTGCACCCAACGTACTGCTTACAACCGCCGAACACGCGCTCGATCCGCAAATGCGCATGGACGGAGTGGAGATTGCAAAGCCGATCACCATAGGCAATAACGTGTGGATAGGTTCGGGAGCGGTAATTCTGGCAGGGACAACTATCGGCGACAATACGGTTATTGGCGCCGGGAGCGTAGTGAAAGGGAATATCCCTTCCGGTGTGGTGGCGGCGGGGGTGCCTTGCAGAGTGATACGCGAAATAACAGAAGCGGACAGGCATACCTATCCTTATTACGAAGGTACGTATTGATTGAACATTAAAGACCATACTATGGTTATATGGAGTATTGTGTTATGTATGAATATGATTTGAACGACGTTATAAACGATGCTTCCTCGGTGGAAATATACGTTGACGGCGTAAAAGAAATACTTACCCCCGACAAGGCGGACGAAGTCAAAAGCTGTATAATACGGATGAATGAAGGCGGCTATGAAATGCCTGGTTACGGAGTGAGCATAGACTCGCTGACACGGCAGGAACTTAAAAGCGGCGTATGGGTCAGGCTGGTGTATCCCGAAAGAGTATATCGCGGCGAAATACCCTTTGAATCGCTGCTTATCAAAGTCGATAAGGAATATTGCGGATACAATCTTATGCGTGAATATGAGGGCAAATATCAAGGCAGAGTCTTTTACTTCAATTTACAGCCGGGGAAGACAATGGCTCCGCTTTACAGTTTGTTGTGCGGATAAATTTTCATAATCCGTTATAATTTTATCCATTTCGACAATAATTACCGCGATGTTACATCGCGGTTTTTTTATAATGAAACAAGCGAGGGCGATATGCAGGTAAATATATATAATAAAGGAATATATACGGTTGCGGGTTTAAGCGGAGAACTGGACGAATGTGCCGCCGCGGAACTCAGGCGCAAGCTGGACGAAGGGCTGGCCGTTCCGGGCGTGCAGAAAAATATCCTGTTCGATATGGGAGGCGTTTCGTTTATGGACAGCACGGGAATAGGCGTTCTGTTGGGCAGATACAAGCTGCTTAAACAGCGCGGTAAAAATATGTTCATTTGCAACGTAAATACGCAGATGGACAGAATTCTGCGCACTACGGGAATATATACGATAATGCGAAAGGTGAGCGTATGAACAGGGTAAATAAATTCAATATGCGTTTGAGCGCGCTAAGCGAAAACGAGAGCTTCGCCCGCTCGTGCGTAGCGGCGTTTTGTTTGCCGCTCAATCCCACTTTGGATGAAATAAACGATGTGAAAACGGCTGTTTCGGAAGCCGTAACAAATTGCATAGTTCACGCTTATCAGGGCGCTGAAGATAAATACATAGATATGAGCGTTACCGCTGAGGAATGCGGCAGACTGACCGTTGTCATATCCGACAACGGGTGCGGCATTGACGACGTGGAACAGGCGCTTCAACCTTTTTACACGACAAAGGCGGACGATGAGCGCAGCGGAATGGGATTTACCATTATGAGTACGTTCATGGACGAAATGCTCGTCACTTCGGAAAAAGGCAAGGGAACGCAGGTGTCTATGACTAAATTTATCAGAGGTGCCCGAAATGCTGACTCACGAACAGACTCTTCAACTGATTGAAAGCGCAAAAAGCGGCGATGAAACCGCTAAAACCACGCTTATATCGGAAAATATGCCGTTGATCAAGAGCATCGTCAAGCGTTACGGCAACGTACACGTCGAATATGAGGATTTAATGCAGTTGGGCGCAATGGGATTGATAAAAGCGGTCAACAACTTTGATTTGTCTTATAACGTGAAGTTTTCCACTTACGCCGTTCCCATGATAGCCGGTGAAATAAAGAGGTTTATCCGCGACGACGGCGCCGTAAAGGTCAGCAGAGCATTGAAAACTCTTTCAATGAAACTGCACGCGTATATAGACGATTACGTGCAGACCAACGGCGAAAATCCTTCCGTCGACAAACTTGCGGAGGTATTTAGTGCGGATAAGCAGGAGATAGTATTTGCATTGGACAGCAACAAATATCCGGTGTCCATATATGAAAAGTTCGATGAAGAAAGCTCGGGGAGCATAATAGACCGTTTGCCGGCAAAAGGCAACGGTGACGAGCTGATAGACAGCATATTACTTAAGAAAATGCTTTCGGAGTTGCCTGAACGCGAAAAAACGGTTATAAAACTGAGATATTATAAGGATATGACGCAGAGCGAGATAGCCAGGATTCTGGGCGTTTCCCAGGTACAGGTTTCCAGAATAGAATCCAAAGTCATATCCAAGATGAGACAGCAATTGGCATGATACGCGGCATTGCGGCGAAAACAGCCGATAACATGGTATTTGTCTGAATTATCGCGCGCGCAAATCAAGCGGGTAAGTTGCGGATATTTTTTCGCCGTCACCGCATATATAATAAACTTCGACGATATATCTCGGAGCGAACAAGACGTCTGAACGGTGCGCAACGGCAAAATTGCCCGATTCCGTTCCGCAACCGAACTCGGCAACTATGCAATCTCCGCTGAAATAGTCGCGTTTTATAACGGTATAGCGCAGTCTCGGATCCGTCTGCATTAAAACGTTTATTATATTTCCGGCACTTTCCACGGTTACTTCAGGCTTTTTCAGAAAGGTAAACGAGTTATTTCTCTCTTTCGGCAAGTGCCTGACGGAAAATAATTCGCGTCTGACGGCGTATTCGGGGGCTGAGGAATCGGCAAGAACTACGCGCCCGCAGGTATATTCGAAAGAATCAATCATAATTGGTTTTACGCTACTTGGCACGGGAAACTCGTTTTTTGCGGCGTCCGAGCGCAAAAAATAGTTTTTTGCCATAAGAGTAGGCGAGCCTCCGCCCGTTATGCCTGCGGGAAGCATACCGCTTTGCTCTCCGGACATATTTCCTTGCCAGAATACCGCGGTTTCCGACGTGGTATAGGACACGTTATAGACATCGGTATTGTAATTTTTGTCGCTAGCGGATACCGTTCCCGTTTTGGAAGCTATTGGGAATTTCAGCCCGGAAAGTTTTTTGGCGCTTCCTGCCTTTGCCGTATCGGCGAGCATATCCGTAATCAGGTACGCCGTATCCGCACCGAAAACCTGTCTTGCGGCGTTTCCGCGCCGGTACAATACTTCTCCTTCGGAATTTTTAATCTGTCTGACAAAAGAGTGCGGTATAAACTTGCCGTCGCGGGCAAAAGCAGAGTATGCCGCGGCAATATTGGTAATATTCGTGCCGTAAGTCATGCCGCCCAACGCCGTGGCAAAATTATAATCGCTGTCTTCCGTTTCAATACCGAGCTTTGGAAGGTAAGAGCAAGCCTTCTCAACGCCCACCATGCTCATAACTTCCACGGCGGGGACGTTGAGGGAAAGCATCAGACTTTCGCGCACGCTTATCTTTCCGTAATATTCGTCCTTATAATTATTAGGCGAGTATCCCGAAAAATCTTTTTTTCGGTCGTCTATAATAGTTGCGGGGTAAACCGCGCCGCAGTCCAGGGCAGGAGCATAGCTTACAAGAGGTTTTAACGTAGACCCGGGCTGACGTCTGGTTTCCGGCGAATAGCCGCAATTCGAATAAAACGCCTTTATACCGCCCGAAGAATTATCCAGTACGACAGCCGCACAGTCAGGAAGTTCGCCTCCTGCGTTTTTAAGGGTAAGGGCAGGGTTGGACATTATCTTTTCGACAATGTTCCGGGAGTCTTGGTCAAGGTATGTTTCAATGGTATAATCGCCCGAAAGCAGCTGTTCCGGTGAAATATCCAGCACGGAGCAGGATTCCTTAATGGAATATTCTAGAAAATAAATTGCCGAATTATTCTCTATTATATCATTTTTTATAATTATATCGTATTTTTTTGCCTTTTCATACTCATTCTGATCTATCGCTCCTTCCTTGGCCATTATATCCAGAACAAGGTCTTTCCGCTCGTTCGACCGTGCAAAATTATTTATCGGATTATACCTTGTCGGACTCTTTACTATTCCCGCGAGCATTGCGCATTCCGCCGTATTCAATTGCGAAAGTTCTTTTCCGAAAAATCTTCTTGCGGCGTTCTTTACCCCGTATTCTCCGCTTCCGAAGTAGAGCATATTCAGATACATGGTAAGAATTTCGTCTTTCGTATACATTTTTTCCAGCTTTATCGCCAGACGCGCTTCCGAAATTTTTCGTCCGAAACTTTTTTCCGAAGTAAGATGGGTGTTTTTTACCAGCTGCTGGGTTATCGTGGACGCACCCTCTTTAATGCTTCCCGCGGCGATATTTTTTATTGCGGCTTTACCCATTCTCAAATAATCCACTCCGTGATGGGAGTAAAAACGTTTGTCTTCCAAGGTTACGAAAGCCTTTTTCAGTATATCCGGTATTTCTTCTGAAGAAGCATATACGTCGTATTTTTCGGGAAGCTCGACGTACCGTCCTGCATTATCGGTTATTTTCAGTCCCGACGGCGTGAAGTTAAGTTTTGCGGCGTCAATCTGCTCGCCGCCCGTATGGAGAATAATCATTCCCGTGCATACCGCAATCAATGCCAGCGCCACAGGCACCGAAATTACGATTATCAACGCTTTCTTCCACGGGAATTTTCCGGCTTTTTTATTCTTGCTTTTTTCCATACCTTTTTTATATATAAATAACGCGCATTTGGTTGAAAATTATCTCGTTTACGGCTATAAT
Source organism: Candidatus Alloclostridium intestinigallinarum (assembly GCA_904382605.1). GTDB lineage: Bacteria > Bacillota > Clostridia > Christensenellales > UBA3700 > Alloclostridium > Alloclostridium intestinigallinarum. The sequence goes on from CAJFJA010000001.1 coordinate 254,050, forward strand.
TGTTATATGCAAAAGTATAAGATTATTACATACGGATGTCAGATGAATTTGCACGAATCGGAAAAAGCCGCCGGCATTTTGAGATCTCTCGGCTACGAAGAGTGCGACAGGGAAGAAGTCGCGGATATTATTTTATTCAATACTTGTTGTATCAGAGATAATGCGGAACGCCGTGCAAAAGGCAATATCGGCGCCGCAAAAGTATTCAAGCGGAATAATCCCGATCTTATAATCGCGGTTATGGGCTGTATGACCCAGCAGGATTCCGCCGGAGAAGCCATGGCGAAGAAGTTCCCGTTCGTCGATATCATTCTCGGCACTAATAATTTGGATAAATTGGCTGAATGTGTCGAAAAAGTCCGTAACAGCCGTAAACGGAGCGTGCTTATCGACCCGTGCGCCACTCCCGAAATCCGTGAAGATACGCCCGTGTTCAGAACGAGCGGCACAAACGCCTGGCTGAATATTATGTACGGCTGTAATAATTTCTGTACATATTGCATAGTTCCCTACGTGCGCGGCAGGGAGCGCAGCCGCACGCCTGAAAACGTGATGAAGGAATTCAACCGTCTTATCGACGAAGGGTATAAAGAAATTACGTTGCTCGGTCAGAACGTCAACTCTTACGGCAAAGATTTGGGCATGACGAACGGATTCGCGCTCCTTTTGGAGAAGATAGCCGCTGTCCGCGGTGATTTCCGTGTGCGTTTCATGACATCGCATCCGAAAGATTTCAACGCAGATATAGCCGACGTGATAGCTTCGTCGAAAAACATCTGCAACAATATTCATCTGCCGGTGCAATCCGGTTCCGACAAGATATTGAAACTTATGAACAGGCATTATACGCGCGATTATTATATGTCGCTTATACAGATGATACGCAGTAAGATGCCCGATTGCGGAATTACAAGCGACATTATGGTCGGATTTCCGTATGAAGAGGATGAAGATTTTGCCGATACGTTGGATCTTGTGAATAAAGTGAGATATTCCGGCGCGTTTACGTTCGTATATTCGCCGAGAAAGGGCACTCCTGCGGCAGATATGCCCCAAGTTCCGCCGGAAGTTTCCAAGCGCAGAATTATCGAACTTGTGAACACCCAGAACAAAATAGTCAAAGAGATATCCAAAACGTTCGAAGGCAAGGTGCTGCGCGTATTATGCGAAGACCTGGCGCCGAAAGGCGAAGGAAAAGTGTGCGGCAGAAGCGAGTGCGGCAGAATGGTGACGTTTGACGGCGATAAGCATAGCATAGGAAATTTTTACGACGTGAAGATTGTGAAAAGTCAGTCCGCGTCGCTTTTCGGTGAGGTGGTGGAATGAAAAACGAAATGTCGCAGATGATGAAATCATATCTGCAATTGAAAGAAAATTACAAGGATTGTATCGTTTTTTACAGGCTGGGCGACTTTTACGAAATGTTTTTCGATGACGCCATATTGGTTTCGCGCCTTCTTGATCTGACTCTTACCGGCAGAAATTGCGGTATGGAAGAACGCGCGCCCATGTGCGGCGTTCCTTATCACGCCGTAGATACTTATCTTTCGAAATTGATTGCCCTCGGTTATAAAGTTGCGGTGTGCGAACAGCTTAACACTCCTGAAGAAGCGGGCGGAAAGCTCGTGGACAGGGACGTAGTCCGCGTCATCACTCCCGGAACGGTCATCGAAGATACGCTGCTCGATGAGAAAAAAAACAACTATCTTGCATGTATCTATTCGGGGAAAACCGATTGCGCAATTGCATGGATAGACATATCCACCGGGGAATTCTGCACTTGCCAGACGGTCGGTTCTTCGATAGAAGGCGTTGAAGATATCCTGTCGATGATATCGCCCGCCGAAATTATCTGCAACGGTCAGGCAAAAAACGAAAGCGAGAAGTTCTCCGACATACGCCTGGGAAAATTACCCAGGTTCAACAAGTATTCCGAGGACGAGTTTAAGTTGTCCAAGGCGGAAAGTATGCTTAACAGGCACTTTGACACGTCCACGCTGGACGGTTTCGGACTGAAAGGAAAGGAGGCGTCCGTTTGCGCGTGCGGGGCGTTGATGAGTTATATCTATGAAACGCAAAAACGTTGTCTTACGCATATCAATACTATCCGCTACGTAAATAATAGTTCCTATATGTTTATGGACGCGCATACCAGAGCAAATCTCGAAATTCTGCAATGCGCGCGCGACAACAAGCGCAAAGCGTCCCTGCTTTGGGTTCTGGATAAGACAAGGACGAGCATGGGCGGCAGGTTGCTGTACAAGATACTTGAACAGCCTTTGCGCGACAGAGTGAAGATACAGAAAAGACTCGACGCTGTCGAAGAACTTATTTCCAAGGTAAAGGAATCCGCCGCACTGGATGAGATTCTCAAAGACGTGAAAGATATTGAAAGGCTTACTTCCAAACTTTCTTACGTTACGATGATTTCTCCGAGGGATTTGCTTTCGCTCAAGCAGTCCCTGCAAGCCATGCCCGGGTTAAAGGCGAATCTTTCACTTTACGAATCGGAACTGCTGCGCACGCTGAATTCCAATATATTCGCGTTGGAAGATATTGCAAATCTTCTTGAAATCTCTATTGAAGAAAAGTGTCCCGCAACCACCAAGGACGGCGGTTATATAAAAGAGGGCTTTTCGAGCGAATTGGACGAATACCGCAACGCGCGCACGGAAAGTTCCGCATGGCTTGCCGATATAGAAACAAAAGAGCGCGAGGCGACGGGCATCAAGAATCTGAAAGTCGGTTACAACAAGGTATTCGGATACTATATAGAGATAAACAAGAGCGCGTCCGACAGAGTTCCGCCTTATTTTGTGCGCAAACAGACTCTTCTTAACAACGAACGCTATATTACCGAAGAATTGAAGGCGATAGAAGATAAGGTTTTGGGCAGCAGTGAAAAGGCTGTCAAGCTGGAACAGGATATTTTGCGGGAAATAATAACCGAGTTGACCGGAAGAATATCGCTGCTTCAGTCAACGGCACGCAACGTCGCTTATCTTGACGTAATGCTTTCTTTTGCAAAGGTTGCCAAAGAAAACAACTACGTAAAGCCCGCAATCTCGCGCGATCTGAGCACAACCATTGAAGACGGACGTCATCCCGTGGTTGAACAACTGATGAAGAAGAACGAATTTGTCCCCAATAACGCTTATCTCGACTGCGGACAGGACAGGCTGATGATTATAACCGGTCCGAATATGTCGGGTAAAAGCACTTATATGCGCCAGATTGCGCTGATTACGCTTATGGCGCATATAGGCTCGTTTGTTCCCGCTAAAAAGGCGGATATAGCGTTGGCGGACAGAATTTTCACAAGAATAGGAGCCAGCGACGACCTTTCTTACGGTCAGAGTACTTTTATGGTAGAAATGGTGGAGGTTGCGGAAATTTTGCATAACGCCACTATGAACAGCCTTGTAATTATGGACGAGATAGGCAGGGGCACTTCCACTTTGGACGGACTTTCCATTGCCGTGGCGGTTGCGGAGGATATAGCGAAACGAATTCGCTGCAAGACGCTTTTTTCGACGCACTACCACGAAATGACCGCGCTGGAAGACAGGGTAGAGGGTGCTAAAAATTATAAAGTTACCGCCGCCGAAAATAAGAACACGGTAATTTTTCTGCATAAAGTCATGCGCGGCGGTGCAAATAAAAGTTTCGGTATAGAAGTCGCCCAGTTGGCAGGGCTTCCGAAATCAGTTACCAACAGGGCGAAAGCGCTCTCGAAACAGCTTGAAAAATCGCCGCTGAAGTTGGAAGATAATTCCGATGAAATGAATTTGATAACCATCAGTGAAAATAATACGCTGAGAGACAGACTGAAGGAAATAGATATGGACGTGATGACGCCTATGCAGGCGTTCGGCACGTTGAACGAATTGGTCGACATCGCCAAAAAGATGTAAGGGGTAAGATATGTCCGTAATAAACATTTTGGAGCCGAAAGTTTATAATCTGATAGCCGCAGGCGAAGTCGTCGAACGGCCGGCAAGTGTTATAAAGGAGCTTGTTGAAAACAGTATCGACGCCGGCGCGGAAAATATAGATATTTTAATAGAAAGCGGCGGACTTTCTCTCATACGGGTATCCGATGACGGAAAAGGTATGGGAAAGGAAGATCTTTCACGCTGTATACTTCCGCACGCCACCTCGAAGATCAGGCAGGCTGAAGATCTAGAAAATATAGCTTCGCTCGGATTCAGGGGTGAAGCCCTTGCTTCCATAGCCGCCGTGAGCAGATTTACCATTACTTCATGTAACGGCGACGAATCCTATAAAATGCTCTCGGAATTCGGGGTAATAAAAGATATTCAGCCGTGCGGAAGGGCGCGCGGAACTACGTGTGAGGCGGCAAATCTATTTGAAAATACGCCCGCAAGGCTGAAATTTATGAAAAAACCCAAGCAGGAACAGTCCGAAGTTACGGCAACCGTCATCCAGCTGATTTTTTCACGTCCCGACATTTCGTTTACGTATACGGCGGATAACGAAAAGATTTTTTCCACGTCGGGCGGACTTTACGACGCGATATATTCCGTATACGGTAAAGACGTCGGGGATAATCTCATATATCACGAAAAGTTTTTCGATAATATGAAGATAAGCGGATACATCGGAAAACCGGGATACAGTAAACACAACAGGAATTATCAGACGGCAGTCGTAAACGGCAGGGTCGTAAGCAACAATACTATTTCCGTCGCCGCCAGTCAGGCATACGGCGGAATGTTGATGAAAAGGTGCTATCCGGTATACGTGCTGAATATCGTGATGCCTGCTGAAGATATGGACGTGAACGTTCACCCCAATAAGAAGGAAGTCAGATTCAAAGACGTCAATGCCGTCTTTTCGTGCGTCTACAGGTTTTTCACTTCTGCGCTGGCATACCAGGAAACGCATATGCAATTTGAGAGCGGGAAGGAAAAATCCGACGCCGCGGATGCAAGACAGAATTCGGCTAAACAGCAGGATAATTATGAATATACCGTTAATTCAAATCTATCTGGCAATAATTCTTCTAAAAATATAACATTAGATAATACGTCCGATATCGACAAGTTACATAACAACTGCGGTAAAGAAACTGCTGCGGAGACCGCTGACGAGAAAAAATCCGATGGATCGTTGCCGATTTCGTATGAAAATGCCTCTTCCGAAAATATAACGAAGGGTGATACTTCTTCAAAACCGGTCAGCGACGCCGCGCAACGGATAATGGACAAATTTGCCGCCAAGCCCAAGCCTGCGGAAAATAACGAGCAGCTTCGGGTTGCAACGCCGGTTGTACCGCGGGCGATTCTCGATCTGGGAAAACGTTCTGATTCGGCAGTAAAACAGGATAAAAATATATTGAGGTCGTCTTCCGACCTGTTCGACCTTGTCAACAACCAGCTTGCGGAAGATTATACGGTTGTGGGGCAGGTTTTGAAAACGTATCTGATTGTGGAACGAGCCGGAGCCGTATATATTATCGACCAGCACGCCGTTCATGAGAAATTTATCTATGAACAGTATTGCGAACAGATACAGCGCGCTGCGGTAACTTCGCAGCAGCTGCTTATCCCGTTTATCTTCAACGCTTCGTCGGCGCAGTATGAATGTCTTTGCAAACTTATTCAGCCGTTGGAGTCTATCGGATTCGATATATGCGAATTCGGAGGAACGTCGTTTAAGGTATCGGCGGTTCCGTTTGTACTGCATGATATTGATCTGGACGATTTTCTCAACGATATTTCGGGCGATAATAAACTTTTATCGGCTAGTTTGGCAGATATATTGAAGGAAAAACTTATGCAGCGCGCCTGTAAAAAGGCTATCAAATCCGGTGATATACTTTCCGCCGTGCAGATAAGAAAACTTTTCTCTTCTATGGACAAGGGATTGCCCCTGCAATGCCCGCACGGCAGACCTGCGGTCATAAAATTCACCCGCGCCGATTTCGATAAGATGTTCAAACGCATCGTATAATATATAATATTGATATAATATATAATGGATAAGATAAAAATAGTAATTATAGGCGGACCGACAGCCGGCGGAAAAAGCGAAATAGCTGTCCGGGCGGCAAAACTTATCGGCGGCGAAGTTATTTCTTGCGACAGCATGCAGATATATAAAGGCATGGATATAGGCACGGCAAAGATAACGACGGAGGAAATGCAAGGTGTTCCGCACTATATGATAGATATAGCCGATCCGAAGCAGGAATTCAGCGTGTATAATTTTTCCGAAATGGCGGAAAAGATTATAAAAGACGTATCTTCACGCGGTAAAATTCCGGTTATAGTCGGAGGTACAGGGCTTTACGTGGAATCTCTCATATATCCGCTTTCGTTTATCGCGGAAAAAGACGACGACGTCAGAGCGCGGCTTTATGACGAATATGAACGACTGGGCGCGGACCATTTGTATGAGCGGTTGAAACAGCTGGATCCCGACGATGCGGAAAAAATTCACCCGAATAACGTAAAGAGGCTGCTCAGGGCGCTGGAAATTTATGAAATTTCAGGAAAAACCAAGACCGAATGTGCCGAGCGCGTGCCTAACCCCGCATACGACGTGGGAATTTTTATAATAAATCCGCCGCGTGAAGAGCTTTATGCGAAAATAGACGCACGCGTTGAAAAAATGTTTTCAGACGGAATCACCGACGAGGTCGCCGGGCTTCTTAAAAACGGCGCCGACTGGAACGACCAGAGTATGCAGGCGATCGGATATAAGGAATTCAGACCTTATTTTGAAAATGCGGTACCGCTTGACGGGGTCAAAGAAGCAATTAAACGCAATACGCGCCGCTATGCAAAACGTCAGGTTACATGGTTCAAGCGTTACAGTAACGCAAAATGGTACGGATCAAGTGAGAAAAACAAGATGCTGGACGATATAAAAACGTTTGCGGAAAGGAAAAACGATGAATAAACAGATTGAAAAACTTATTGAAAATGCCGAAAAATCACTCAATGTGCAGTTCGCTATTATTGACGGAAACGCCTTAAAACGTCAAAAAGACGTGCTGAACGCATTCAGAAAATTCAACGTCGGACAGCGCCACTTCGCCCCGACCAACGGGTATGGTTACGATGATATTGCACGCGATACCTTATGCAGCCTGTACGCGGACGTATTCAATGCCGAATCCGCAATAGTTTCACCGCTTATCGTTTCGGGCACGCACGCGCTTTCGTTATGCTTGTTCGGAATTTTGCGCCCCGGAGACACAATGCTGGCGGTTACCGGTGCTCCGTACGACACTTTGCAGGAAGTTATAAGCGGCGCCGGCAACGGATCGCTTGCCGATTTTGGCGTAAAATACCGCGAAGTACGCTTCGATAATGAAAAAATGTGTGAAATTCTACGCAGCGACAAGTCAATCAAACTTGTTTTTATGGGCAGGTCGCGCGGCTATGAATGGCGTAATGCGCTTAAACTTGCCGATATAGCCGAATTGGTGAATCAAATAAGAAGTGTCCGTAAGGACGTGGTTATCATGTGCGATAACTGTTACGGAGAATTTGTTGAAGAAGAAGAGCCCACATCTTGCGGTGTAGATATAGTTGCAGGATCGCTCATAAAAAACATAGGCGGCGGATTGGCTCCTACGGGCGGATATATTTGCGGTAAAAAGACGTATGTCGAACAAATTGCCGGCAGACTGACGGCGCCGTCAATAGGAATGGAAGTAGGTTCTTATGCCGGCAGTTACCGCAATTTTTATCAGGGATTGTTTCTGGCTCCGCACGTGACGGCATGCGCGCTTAAAAGCGCGATGCTTTTTGCCAAAGTATTTTCCGATTTGGGATACGAAGTTTCACCCGATCCGAACGTGATTCCCGGTGACATTATTTGCGCGGTAAAACTCGGCAGCGCGGATAAAGTTATCGAATTCGTGCGTGCTATCCAGCGCGTTTCGCCGATAGACAGCAACGTTACGCCTTTTCCCTGGGATATGCCGGGATATACCGACCAGGTAATTATGGCCGCAGGCACGTTTGTCGCGGGCGCTTCTATCGAGCTTTCCGCAGATTCTCCCATACGTGAACCTTACATCGTATACGTCCAGGGCGCATTTACTTATGAGCATGCCAAGATTGCCGTGGAAGAATGCCTGGAAGGGCTGTTGAATAAAGATTAACCGATAAGCTCCGTGGCGCGGGCTGTAATACCGGTAAAAGCAGCAAGTATCGGAACGGAATATTTATCGGATACTGCATACTGAATAAGCGATAATCAAAAAGACCGGCAGATGCCGGTCCTTTCCGTTTATAAATATCGTCGTCAATGGATATTGTTGCGCATCAGACCGACTGCAACACCCAAAATGGTAAAGTCATGTCCGGAATCTACGATAATCTCGTCCATATTGTCGTTTTCCGGTTTAAGGCGTATGGTATCCCCGTCTTTAAAGAATCTTTTCAAGGTAACTTCGTTGTTGTCTATCATAGCGGCGATTATCTGACCGTCGTAAGCGGTAGGCTGTTTGCGAATGAGAACAGTATCGCCGTCCAGAATACCGATGTTTACCATGGAAGTGCCTTTGACAGTAAGCATAAACAAGTCGCCGGAAGTATTGAAAAATTCGGGAGATATGTCGATATACTCGTCGTCGGTTACGCCGGCAAACAACGGTTGACCTGCGGCGATATTACCGAGCATCGGTACGCGGCGCATTTTGCTTTCGTCGTGCGAAGCACGGATAAATTCGGGAGCTATAATCTCAAGGGTGCGGTTTTTGCCCGTATTTCGTCTTATTTTACCGCTGTCAACCAGCTTATTTATATAATATTGCGCCGAAGCCGTGGAACGGAACCCGACGTTTGCGCATATTTCGCGGACGCTGGGCGGATAGTTGAATTTACTTACGAATTCGCTTATAAATTGCAGGGTCTGCAATTCTTTATCGTCTGATTTTGTCGTCATAGCTTTTTCCCGTATAAGTTTCTTGTTTATATTTTAGCACATATGTTTACATTTTGCAAGCGGTTTTATAAAATTAATCTTTTTTATCTTTGCGAAGACGAACTTTTTCCGCCGCTTCCTTTTTTATCTGTTCGCTGATTGCCGCATAATGGCGTTTTGTGGTGTTTATATCGCGATGTCCGAGTATTTCCGCAACCACATATATATCATTCGTTTCATTATACAGACTTGTACCGAACGTGCTGCGCAATTTATGCGGAGTAATATTTTTCAAAGGCGTAACAATCGACGCGTACTTTTTGACCAGATTTTCAACTGCGCGGACGGTAATTCTGCGTTTTTGCAGAGAAAGGAACAGTGCAGGGTAGCCGTCGATAAGTTTCTGTTCTTCGCGTTCGTCCAGATAATCGCGCAGAGCCGTTATAATTTCATCGGTCATATACAAAATTGTCTGTGCGCCGCCTTTTCTTGTGACTTTGAATGCCTTGGATTTGAAATCTATACTTGAAATGTTCAGTCCGACAAGCTCGCTTATACGAATTCCTGTACCGAGAAACAGGGTAAGAATAGCCAGATCGCGCTTTCTGGTGTGTTCGCGGAAGGAAATCATGCGCTTGGAAGACTCCGTGCTGTCGGTATCCGAATCAACGAGATCAAGAAGTTCGCCGACTTCTTCATTGTCAAGGCGCAAAATGGGCTTATCCTTTATTTTCGGAGTTGCAACTTTTGCCGCAGGATTGGCGGTTATTCTGTCCTTATTGTAGTAATATTTGAAAAACGACTTCAAAGTGGACAGTTTACGCGATTTTGTTTTCAGAGAATTCGAAAATTCGCGTCCACCGTAGGTGTAAAAGGAAAGGTAATCCATGAAAATTTCTATGTGGGTGGCGTTTACGCGGTCAAGATCGGCATATGTAAAGTGATCTTTGTCGCAGAAGGCAAAATCATCTATCTGTTTGAACAAAAAATCGAAAAATACGCACAAATCCTGCGCATATCCAAGCCTTGTAAGAGGCGTTGTATGCGTTTGAACGCCCAAAAAATACTCGTTGCACAGCCTGGGAAGCTCTTCTGCAAGCAATTTGCGTATTTTCAGGTTATTTTCCTTATCACGGTCCGCATAGTAATTTTCTTCAGCCATGGCTTAATTATATCACAAAATATTTAAACGTGCAAATATATGTTCAAAAATTATTTGGAATATATACAGGGGATATTATTAATACATATGAAAGGCATGTGCAGCCGGAAAAGTTAATTCGGGTGACGATACGCAAAAGCATATCGTGATATAAACAATATTGACGGTATTTTTGCCTTATCGGCAAGGAAATATCATTATATCGCAGTAATCGGCAGACAAATATATGATATGATACAAAAGTAAGAAAACGGACTGTAATAATGAAATCAAAGCAGGAGCATCATTGATTGCAAGCAAACGTCAAATAAATAGCAGCCGGGAACGTTACGTGACGGCGATAACATATTTAACAAAAGCAACGCGTTATGGAATATCCGTAATAACAATTGAAAGTGAATTTGTTAAGCCGGATAATGGTATTGCGCGAAACAAAAAATAAGTACAGATAATTAAAAACTGCCCTATATGCTCAAATATATGCCTTACTATTCGCAAAAGTTGCCTTTTGCGAATAGTTTAAGCGCCTCGAAAATACCATAATTACCCATCTGCTCTTTCACGTTCAATACATTAAATCGCATCGACAGGCGCCGTTCGTCCGCGCTATCACACCCATATATCATAACTTTTCCATACACCTGTCATTTATGCCCTGCAATTGATACGGAGCTACCGCTCTTAGATTCGGGAAAACCTGGCACATATTTCAATTGCAAAATTTCGGTATCATCCCTATTTTTACCCATTCAATAAGGAATAACTTTTGTTTAATCGACATATTTACTTAATTTTTTAGGCAAAAAGCCCGTAAATAATATGTCAGAAAGTATGGATATGCCTATTATCACAGCGTTTGAAACACGAGCTTCAAGAGATTTTTGCCGCCTTATACAAGGTATTATTACCCTGCGCACGCGGAATTGGACGCTGCGGACCGTTTTGGCGGCAAATACGCAGAATAACATTAAATTATTGAGAATTTTTTATGAGAAACAGCCGATTATTCTAAAAAAGCGGATAATTAAGAATAATTATTTTGAAAATTTTGTCGAATTTATTGCATTTTACATCTTTATGATGTAAAATAGAATTATGAAAGAAAAGGATACTCCCGATAACTCCTCTGTCAATATCGATCTGATAAGAGGCCACATGGATACGATTATTCTCCGTACACTCAGCGACGGGGATAAATACGGTTATGAAATTTTATCGGAAATATCCGACAAAAGCGAAGGTCTTTATTCTCTGAAACAACCTACCCTTTACAGCTGCCTGAAACGTCTTGAAAAACAAGGTCTTGTCACGTCGTACAAAGGAGATCTTTCTTACGGCGCGCAGCGCGTGTATTATTCGCTTACCGATATGGGCAGGCAGTTTTTGGAAAACGACCAGATTCAATGGGAATTCAGCAGAACGATTATCAATAATCTGCTTTCGGATAAGGCTTACGATCCCGAAAAGGCGCCCAAGCCGTTCGACGTATCCTCTTTCCGCCCCCTCACCCGCCGTCAGCGCGGCGACGCGAATTATTACGCCACGGTAGATCCTTCAAAACTTTCGGAAGAAGAGTTGCAATCGGTCCCCCTACCCGACGAAGACGCCGGAGAAGAGCCGTTCGATTCCGAATATAACGGAGATAACGCAGTTTACAGTGAAGGCGCCGTTACGCCCGCGGAAATTCCCCAAACTGTACAATATTACCCTTCCGATAACGAAAACGATACGGAAGCGGAAATCGTGGAAGACGGAATTATTCCGCCCGTGCCGGAGCCTTCCGAAGAAATTGTCGATTACGGCGAGGTTTCCCCTGTGGAAACCGCTGATACGGAATCCGGGCAGATTCCCGGGGACTCTTTTACGGAAGAAGTCGTGTCGCGTGAAGAATATGAGTTTCCCGCTCCCGTGCAGGACGGGCCGCAGGAAGAAAATCCCGAGCCTGACGGAAATAGCATGGACGGCGGACAGACTTCAGGCGACTATGCCCTGAATGAGAGCGTATATGAGCCAGTTCCCGCGGAAGAGGAAGAACCCTCTGTTGCCGAACAGCCGTTAAATTACGACACGTCGGCATACGATTACGATGAAGAAGCCGCCAGATATGCCGCTAACGTGCTGTACGGCGCTCCGCCGGAGCCTGTGGAGGAAACTCCTCCCTCTCAGCCGAGACAGCCGCAGCTTCCTCCCGATTATAACGAAGCAAATTACATAGAAAGCCTTAGTAAACTTTATAACCGCCAGTCGGACGAGGAAGAGTATGAAGAGGCAAAACCGGTCGAACAGTCGGCGGCGTCTTCCATAGGCGATCCGCCTACGTTAAACCAGGTGCGTGAAGCCTTTTATATGAAGGGTTTCAATCTGAAGCCGTATACGAAGACGACGAATGCCGGATATTACATAAACAAGTACTTCTATTCCAACAGACTGCTTCGTGACTGCACTCTTATAATGTTTGCCGTTTTTGCGGTTGAATTGCTTATATGCGCCATTTCCGGCGGGATTTCGTGGGGTGCTTTCGGTCTGACGGCGGGAATATCCCTGCTCGCGCCGGTATTTATGCTTATAATCTATATGATTGACCCGAACAGACGGAAAAAGGCCGATTACAATTTCAAGAGCGCCGCCGTGAATTGCCTAGTATTCTGTATCGGATACATTGCCCTTGCGTTTATTCTGGGCTTCTTCGCTTTCGGGATAAGGGCTGACGATGGCGCGACGTGGATTAAGCCGATAGTTATACCGCTTGTATTCATGCTTGACGCGCCGATTGCTCTGCTGGTATATACTAAACTGTATTCTTCGAGAAAATATCACATTAACTGAAAAAACCGCCGTATACGGCGGTTTTTTGTTACGCTACTATTTCTATTAAAGAGTATTTCCTTTTTTGAATTTGTTGATCTCTGCCCTTGCGCCTTTGTCGCAGGCATTATTGTATTCGTTATCCGCGTGACCCTTTACCTTTACGAAACTTACGTTATGTTCGCCCATCAGACGTATAAGCTCCTGCCAAAGATCGACGTTTTTAACGTCTTTTTTGCCGGCGGTGCGCCAGCCGTTATTCATCCATTCGGCGAGCCATCCGTTTTCGACTGCATTGCAGACGTATGCGGAATCACTGTAAACCGCCACGTTGCATTTGAATTTCAACGCTTTCAGCCCCATGATTACCGCCATCAACTCCATTCTGTTATTGGTAGTGACGGCTTCGTGGCCGCTTATTTGCTTTTGCGCGTCGCCGTGCATGAGAATTGCGCACCAGCCGCCCGCGCCCGGATTGCCTGAACACGCTCCGTCGGTATAAATTATGACGTCTTTCACGATTTTCCCAACTCCTTACTGCGCGCTACGCAACGCGCCATACCCTCGCGCACGGTGCCGTCAAAATCTTTTTCGTCAAAACAGTTCACCGCCTGTATGGTCGTACCGCCCTTGGAACATACCTTATCAATAAGCACGTCAAGACTTTCGCTGCTGCGGCGAACCATTTCCGCCGCCCCCTGAACGGTGGCGAGAGTAAGTTTCTGCGCCACGTCTTCACTCAATCCTGCGTCTGTTCCGCCACGTATCATCGAGCGAATGAAGTAATAAACGTAAGCAGGACCGCTTCCACTTACCCCCGTGACCGCATCGAATAAACTTTCAGGAAGACTGACCGTTTCACCGGTGGTATCGAAAATGCGTTTTGCAAACGTGTTGCATTCTTCTCCTGCATCGTTTTGCGCAATTGCCGTTATGCCTTTGCCTATCGAACAAGGGGTGTTTGGCATTACGCGTATGACCTTCGCATTCTGCGGCGCGGCATCTTTTATCGTCTTTACGGCTACACCCGCCATTATACTTATAAGGCAACGGCATTTTGCCGCCTTTACCTTATCGGTTATGGACGGAAATATCTGGGGCTTGACCGAAAGAATTACGTATTCGCAATTTTCCAGAACATTCGCCGCGTCTGCGACAATTTTCACATTGCCGAAAGACGCTTCGGGGTTGATGTCGGACATGAGAATATCGTTTTCAGTTAACAGTCCGTGCGAAAGAATGCCCGAAGCTATGGCTTTCCCCATGTTTCCGGCACCGATAAAACCGAGTTTATAAGAAAAATTTGTCATATTCCACCTGCTTTTACGCATTAACGCCGCTTTTTTGGTTGACATTGACGCGCAAACATTATATAATTACAATGCTCTTAGGGGAGTGGCTCAACGGTAGAGTAGTGGTCTCCAAAACCATTGGTTGCGTGTTCGAATCGCGTCTCCCCTGCCAAACGGCTTATCTTCGGATAGGTCGTTATTTTTATCTTTGGCAGGGTTGGGCGCGAGTTCGGAACACGCAAATATGCTCCGCATATGCGTTGCACGCGATCGGGC
>CAJFJA010000002.1 GCA_904382605.1 Candidatus Alloclostridium intestinigallinarum
CTGTATTGTCAAGTGACGGCTGTGCAAAAGCGCCGAAAAGATATGTTCTGAGGCGCGTTCGTATTGTTCCTGTTCGGCATCTGCTCCCTGCGATAAAAAGTCACCTTTCCTTGTATTAGGGCACTTCTTCGCGGTGCGTTTAAGTGCAGTTACAAATAGGCAAAATTATAAAAATCAATCGAGGCAAAACCGCGCTTTTGCGAGCGGGAGCGTGGGACACTCCACCCCTTAACCGCCGTGAAGTAACATTCTTACTATCAAAAATAACCTTGTCAAGTAGTACCTGACAAGCCTGTTTTACTTAGTCTCAAAAATAATCTTGTCAAGTAGTACCTGACAAGTCTGCTTTATTTAGTCTCAAAAATACTCTTGTCAAGTAGCATCTGACAAACCTGTTTTACTTAGTGTCAAGAATATTCTTGTCAAGCAGTACCTGACAAGCCTGTCTTACTTACTATCAAAAATAACCTTGTCAAGTAGTACCTGACAAGTCTGTTTTACTTAGTTTCAAAAATACTCTTGTCAAGCAGTACCTGACAAGCCTGTCTTACTTAGTGTCAAAAATAACCTTGTCAAGCAGTACTTGACAAGTATGTTTTACTTACTATCAAAGATAATCTTGTCAAGTAGTACCTGACAAGTCTGTTTTACTTACTATCAAAGATAATCTTGTCAAGTAATACCTGACAAGTCTGTTTTACTTAGTCTCAAAA
Organism: Candidatus Alloclostridium intestinigallinarum; assembly: GCA_904382605.1. GTDB lineage: Bacteria > Bacillota > Clostridia > Christensenellales > UBA3700 > Alloclostridium > Alloclostridium intestinigallinarum. The sequence goes on from CAJFJA010000002.1 coordinate 714, forward strand.
ATAACCTTGTCAAGCAGTACTTGACAAGTCTGTCTTACTTATTATCAATAACAATCTTGTCAAGTAGTAACTGACAAGTCTGTTGTACTTGCTAGCTAAAATAACCTTGTCAAGTAACAACTGACGAACCCGTTAAAACTTTTAACAAAAAGTTGCCGTGTCAAGTGGTACTTGACACGATGATTTAACAATGCCGGCAATAGGTGTGTAAGTTATTAACGTACGGAAATAAGGGAGAACCGACCATTATGCAGGAGCGATTAACGCCATAGCGAAGATGGAACTTTATTTTATAGTTTGATATTGCAAGGCGGTTAAGGGGTGCAACGTCCAACGTTGCCAAGGCGGTTAAGAGGTGGAGCGTCCCACGTTGCCAAGGCGGTTAAGAGGTGGAGCGTCCCACGTTGCCAAGGCGGTTAAGGGGTGGGGCACCCACGCTCCTGCGAATGAACGGGGTTTTTAATTATGCCATATAGCCTTATCGCAAAATACTTTCATTCGGCGCTTATCTTATCCGGCGGCTAAGCGAAGCGCATGTCATATTGCGCTATCCTCGTTCATATCCTTTAACAAGGAGGACAGGCTATGACTAAAATAAACAAAAGCGACATCTTCGACCTTTTAAGGAGTATACTCATATCCGTACTTATATCGGTAATCGGCGTGATAATTCTGGCAATCATCGCAAAGTTCGCCGACTTATCCGACGGGGTCATCACGGGCGTGAACATATTTATCCGCGTGCTTGCGATACTTCTCGGAATGCTTATCGGTACGAGGGCGGGCAGATACTTTATAGCGAAAGGGGTGGTTACCGGCGGCGTTTTCGCGCTGCTCACCTATCTTTTATCGGCAATTCTGGCGGGGAGTTTTACCGCGTCGGGTATGACCTTGTACGACGCGCTGGCGTGCATTCTGGCAGGGATAATCAGCGGCGGCATATGCGCGGTGGCGAAAAAGTCGTAGAGAAAAAGCGGCGCGTGCGTTCGCAGGAAAAAATTCGCTTGCATTTTCATGCGATATATATTACAATATAGTAAACACTAACCGGAGGTGCAAGTTATGCATATCAATTCCATCGTAAAAAAGACCATTCGCAAGGAAGGCAAGATAGGCTGCGGCGAGTGCCAGTCCAGCTGCCAGTCCGCCTGCAAGACCAGCTGCACTGTGGGCAACCAGAGCTGCAAAAACAACGGTGAAAAGGTGAACGTAGTCCGCAAGCCTCTTATCTGATGGTTCATACATTCAAATTTTCTTACTCGGGCAAGGAGTATTACTTTGTCTGGGATGTGGAAAGCGGCAGTCTGCACAACGTTGACAGGGTCGCTTTTCTGATTGTCAATAAGATTTACGACGTTCGTCCGCTCAGTGAAGAAGAGCAGGGCGAACTTTGCGCTATTCCGAAAGAAGAATTCGACGGCATAGTTTCCGAACTGAAAAATCTGGAGGCGGAAGGCAGTCTTAACGCGCCGTGCACTACCTATGTGGAGAAAAAGCGCACGGGCGAGATAAAGGCAATGTGCCTGAACGTGTGTTACGACTGCAATTTAAGGTGCAAGTACTGCTTTGCCGACGAGGGCACCTACCACACCACCTCGCGCGCGCATATGACGGCGGAAGTTGGCAGACAGGCGATAGACTGGCTTATCGCCCATAGCGGAAAACGCCGTAACCTTGAAGTGGACTTTTTCGGCGGAGAGCCGCTGCTGTGCTACGACGCGGTCAAAAGCATAGTAGAGTACGCCCGCTCGCGCGAAAAGGAGACGGGCAAGACTTTTTCCTTCACCATGACCACAAACTGCCTGCTTCTGGACGAAGAAAAGGCTAAGTGGCTGGACGAAAATATGTACAACGTCGTCCTCTCGCTCGACGGCAGAAAGGAAGTGCACAACCGTATGCGCCCCACTCCGAGCGGAAAGGATGTGTACGATATAATCAGGAAAAATGCGCTGTATATGGCGAAACTGCGCGGCAATAAGTCGTATTATGTGCGCGGTACGTTCACGCACGAAAACCTCGATTTTGCCGAAGACGTAAAGGCGATGGTGGAAGCGGGCTTTGACAGCGTATCCGTCGAACCCGTAGTCACCGACCTTAAAGGCATAGAAATTTCGGAGAGTGATTTGCCGAAGATATGCGAAGAGTACGACAAACTTGCGCGCTATTATCTGGAAAGATATGACGAAGGCAAGCCGTTTACCTTCTTCCACTACTTTATTGACCTTGAAACTTCGCCCTGCATGACCAAGCGCCTTACCGGTTGCGGCAGCGGCTGCGAATACGTCGCCGTATCTCCCGAGGGCAAGATTTATCCCTGCCACCAATTCTGCGAGCAGGAGCAGTACTGCATGGGCGACGTGCGGGGGAACGAGGGCGTACCCGGCGTAGCCGATTACTTTGCGACCAACATAGTTACGCGCAAAAAAGACTGCGAAAACTGCTTTGCAAAATACTATTGCAGCGGCGGTTGCGCCGCCAACAACATAAAATTCGGCGGGGGAATGGACAGCGTTACGCCCGTTACCTGCGCGATGATGAGAAAACGCCTCGAAAACGCCCTGTTTATTGCCGCGTATACGCTTACAAAATAACAATTTTGTGAGCGTATAACCATAGGCGCCGCGCATAAGCACCCTACTGCGGTGTCAAGGCACTCATTTTGAGAAATCACGTACGCCAAGTACGCTCATTCCCAAAATGAGCGCCTTTCCTAGCATTAGGGCACTTCTTCGCGGTGCGTTTGGTTGCGGCTTTTAACAAGGTAAAAATTAATGGTATTGCGAAGAAAATACTTTTAAATAATACTTTTGTTACTTCAAGGTGGTTAAGTGGTGAAGCGCACGGCGCTTCCGGTGCGTTTGGTTGCGGCTTTTAACAAGGTAAAAATTAAAGGCATTGCGAAGATAATCTCTTTAATCAAGTTACTTACTGCAAGGCATAATCATGGGTGGAGCGCCACGCGCTCCTTTCCTTGTATTAGGGCACTTCTTCGCGGTGCGTTTCAGCGCAACTATAAAACGGTGCGGCGAGCCGCCGCAGGCTGATTATATTTCAAATTAACAAAACTGAATTTCAAAATTAATATCTCCGCAATACTTTGCTTTATATTATTGCCTAGCTCAAATACTATCGTTTACCAAAAATCTTGGTATCGGTTTGTTAACTTTCTTTTATAAATGAAGTGTCCACTATAGTGGACAGATTGATAAAAATTGCCATATATGTCGATACCAAGAAATGCTTTATATTGTGAAAATAAAGCGAAGCAAAACCGCGTTTTTGCGAGCGGGAGCGTGGGACGCTCCACCCCTGATTGAGCTTTGAAGTAACAAAAGTATTACTTTATTATATTATCTCCGCAATGTTTTATATTGTAAATAAAAGCGAAGCAAAACCGCGTTTTTGCGAGCGTAACCGCTAAAACTTGCTGTGCAAGTTTTCCCGCAAGGGCGGAAAGGGTTGGCGTGGTGACCACGCTGTCTTAACCGCCTTGCAGTAACTTCCGCTTGTATATGCTTGTTTTCCTTGCACGCGCAATTGGTACCCGTTGCGCGAAAAGAAGGGGAAACCGCGCCTCAAGCGTACGCAAATGGGTGGGTTTTCCCTTATGCCATAGCAAAGTGATGGGCGTATGATTGAGAGAGATGATTTTTCGTTCGATTTCACACGAGGGCGACGAAGGTAATAGCGGCGGAAAGGCGCTCTCTCGGCAGATGCCCATCACTTTGTTATGGCATTACACGTAGCCGCAAAGTGTTTTGCGTTGATAAAAATACGCTTATCGTATAGTTTTATCGCAAAACACTTTCACTCGGCGCTTAAGCGGAGCATTTTCACTCGGCGGCTATTTTTTATTTGACTTATATATATAAAAATATTATAATGATTATAACTATGTAGTAAAGGAGGCAATCTTCTTGGCAAAGTCATCTAACAAGGACTTTAAGAAGGGGTCCGGAAGAGGATCGGGCGCAGTTGCGGACAGCGCGGGCAAGCGTAAGAGCAGGCGCGTAAAATCGATCGTCTTTCTCACGGTTTTATCCTTATTGATAGTGCTTGCCGCGGTCTTTGCGTTCGTCAGCTTCGATCTGAACGCTACCGACGAATACCACGGTTACGTCAGCACTATCTCGCTGGGTCTTGATCTCAGCGGCGGCGTTTATGCCGTTTACAACGTAGACACGTCTTCGGAAGAGTATACTTCCATGACCTCTGAAGAACAGACCGCCGCTATACAGGGTACTGCGGACACCATGCAGAGCCTGCTTTTCAACCGCGGCTATACTGAAGCGCAGGTTACCGTTTACGGCACCACCATTCGCGTGGAAGTGCCCGACGTGGACGATCCCGAGCGTATTTTCGACCTTGTCGGACGTCCCGCTTCATTGTGGTTGCAGGGCAGTTCGTCGCAGGTTACCAGCTCCAGCGCGTACGATGAAAAAGCCGACGGTATGGACGGCAGCCACATCGCCAACGCGGGATTAAGCTACGACAGTTCTTCCGGCGAATACGTGGTAGTGCTCGAATTCGACGAAGAGGGCACCAAGCTGTTCTCCGACCTCACTTCGACGTATTCCGGTAAGTATATCGCAATATTCGTAAACCGCGAACTGCTTATCTCTCCCAAGGTCAACGAGGCTATCACCTCCGGACAATGCACCATTTCCGGCGGCTGGTCCGGCTCGACCGGTTATCAGGACGCTTACGAACTTGCGGTCCAGATAATGGCGGGGTCATTTGCGGTTCCGCTCGATATGGCTGAAAGCGGCGTCATCTCCGCAACGCTGGGCAGCAGCGCCATTACCGCGGGTATCATCTCCGGTGCGGTGGGACTTGCGCTTATCGTCGTATATATGATAGTGCTTTACAAGATGATGGGCGTGGCTTCCGCGCTTTCGCTCGTGTATTACGCATTTACCTATCTGTTCCTGCTTGCGGTATTCCCCTGGGTACAGCTTACGCTTTCGGGTATAGCCGGCGTACTGCTGTCGATAGGTATGGCGGTGGACGCGAACGTCATTATCTTTGAGAGAATAAAAGAAGAATCCGCCGCCGGCAAGGCGCTGGGAACGGCTTGTTCGCTCGGCTTCAAGCGCTCGGCGGGCGCGATTATCGACGGCAACATCACCACCATTTTCGGCGCGGTAATACTGATAATCGTAGGTTCGTTCGGCGCGTCGGCGCTGCAGGGCTTCGGTATCACGCTGCTTATAGGTATAGTGCTGTCGCTCGTCTGCTCCATGCTGCTTACGCGAATCATACTCTATTGCATACGCACGCTTGCCGAAGGCGATGAGGACAAGCTGAAAAAGCAGGGCAAGGGCGAAGATTACGCCGAAAAGCTGTTCGGCGTGCGCCGCGGCAAAGCCGTTTTGACGGACGAAGAAATGCTCGCAAACGACATTGCGGCAGAGGAGGCGAAATAATGAGCAAGAAACCTTATAATAAAAAGAGGCCTCCTTACAAGAGCGCCAAAAAGCCCGCACCGCAGGTGCAGCAGGAAGAATTGAAGGAAGAACTGCTTACGGAAGAGGGCGCGGCGGACGTTCCCGCGGCGGAAGCTCCCGTGCAGGAAGCTCCCGTGCAGGAAGCTCCCGCACAGGAAACCCCCGTAAACGAATCCGTCCAGGCTCCCGTTGAGGAAGCCGCTCCCGCCGAATCCGTTGCCGAACCCGTTGCGGCGGAACCCGTTGCGGAGACCGCTCCCGTGCAGGAACCCGTACGGGCGGCAAAGGCGTCTTCCGCGGTAAAGGGCGGCTCGCTGGGCGATAAGTGGAACAGATTCCGTCTGACTTCCAATTGGAGAATATGGGTATCAATACCCTTTATAGTGATAATCATAGCAATCATCTGTTTCGGCGTGTACGCGGGACAGGGCGGTTCTTTCGAAAGCGGTATGAACATAGGTATCGACTTCAAGGGCGGCACGATAATCACCACCAAGCTGGGTGAAAACGCCGTGGAAAACGAGTACGACACCTATTACGGCATAATCGAAGGCGCAATCAACAGCGAAGACATCGCAAACCGGGTGATAGAGTACGCGACGGAAAACGAACTTTCCTCGTCGCTGACCGTACAGGTGGTCACGCCTAACGTCAACTATACTCAGACGTCGGGTACGGGCGAGGATATGGCTATCGTGTTCAAGATAGACAATATCTCTTCCGCATTCGACAACGAAGCCAACGACATTACCCGTTACCGCAACGAGCTGATTCTGGAAAAGATAGCCACGGACATCAACGCGCACTTCTCCGCAAACGAGATTACCTCGCGCGTATATGTGAACGAGGACATAACTTCCGAATACATCGGCGCGTCCGCAAGTTCGCGTCTGCTCATGCTGGGCGGCATCGCGCTGGCGGTGGCGATAATCGTTATCCTTATCTATGTAATGATAAGGTTCGAAGTGTTCAGCGGTCTGTCGGCGGTCATCGCGCTTATTCACGACGTGGCGATCATGTTCTGCATCACCATAATCTTCAAAATACAGGTGAACGCGGCGTTCGTTTCGGCGATAATCACCATCGTGGCGTACTCGATAAACAACACGATAGTCATATTCGACCGCGTGCGCGAAAACAATAAGATAGCCAAGAAGATGGCGGGCGATTCGGGCGTTGTCAACACGGCGGCCAATCTGCGTCCGCTGGTGGACAGGTCTGTGCGCGAAACCACTTTGCGTAACTTCAACTCGACCATTACCACACTGGTCATGATACTGCTCTTCTCGATAATAGGCACTTCTTCCGTGCGCGAGTTCGGCGTGCCCGTAATCGCGGGACTTATCGGCGGCTTCTATTCGTCGATGTTCCTGTCGCCTTCGCTGTATATACTCATGAAAGAGTCCAACGAAAAGCGCAAGGCAAAGACGGCGGCGAAGAAAGCGCTTGCCGCGAAAGAGGCGAAGGCCGCCGCGGCGAAATAATCGGGATAAAACCGTCAGGCAAAGCCGTTTCCGCAAGGGAGCGGCTTTTTTGCCGCAATGTATTTACGCGCGTGTAAAATTGTGTTATAATATATATACTTTTATGACCGGGCAACAGGAAAGAGAGATAATAGAAGCGCTGCTCAAAGAGCGCGGTATAGGCGACGGCGAAAGGCTGAAATTCTTTTCGCCCTCGCTCGGCGACCTCTGTCCGCTTGAAAACTACGAGGGGCTTGAGGAAGTCGCCGCGCGCCTTACGCAGGCGATAAGGGAAAGGCAGAAGATAATCATATACGGCGACTACGACTGCGACGGACTGTGCGCCACCGCCATATTGTACGAGTATCTTACTTCCGCGGGCGCGGAGTGCGGCTATTATATCCCCGACAGGCACACGGAAGGGTACGGACTCAACTTCAACGCCCTCACCGACATAGCCGAGCGCGAATTTCCCGACCTGATAATCAGCGTGGACTGCGGCATAACTTCCGTGGAAGAGGTGCGCTTTGCACAGGAAGATCTGGGCATAGATATGATAATCACAGACCACCACGAGCCTGCGGCGGAGCTGCCCGACTGTCCCGTTTTCGACCCCAAACTCAGCGAAGGGGACGTATGCCGCGACCTTTGCGGCGCGGGGGTGGCGTTCCGCCTGGTGCAGGCGCTGGATAAACGCGCGGCGGAGAAGTTTCTGGACATAGCCGCCATAGCGACGGTTGCGGACGTAGTGCCGCTCACGGGCGACAACAGGGTGATAACTTCGCTGGGACTTGCCTTGCTGAACAAGCGCAGGCGCAGAGGGCTGAACATACTTATCGACAGCTGCGTGAAGGGTGCCGTCACCGCACGCGACATAGCCTTTAAGCTGGGACCCAGGATAAACGCCACGGGCAGGGTGGAAACGGCGTACGAAACGGTGGCGCTGTTTTACGAAAAGGACGCCTTTTTGCTGGAAACGCTGGTAAAGAACATAAACGAATGTAACGAACGGCGCAAGCAGTTCACCGCCGACCTGACCCGCGCGTGCGTGGAAAAACTGCAGAACACCGACCTGTCTGGCAAGCGGATAATCGTGCTTTACGACCCGTATTGGGACGACGGGGTGCTGGGCATAACGGCTTCGCGCCTTACAGAGCTTTACAACCGTCCCGTCATACTTATAACGGACAGCAACGGCGAGGCGAAAGGTTCGGGCAGGAGCGTGGAAGGGGTGGATATTCTCGACTGCGTGCGCGCGTGCTCGTCCTATCTCGTCAGATTCGGCGGACATAAGCGCGCGTGCGGAATCACCATAAAAAAATCGCTGATAAAGGAATTCGACTTTGTCATAAACCGCTGTTGCGAGAATAAATATCCCGCATTCACGCCGCGCTACAAGCAGACGCAGGGCATAGAGATAGAGCTTCCGTGCAGTGCGGAATTTGCGGAAGCGCTTTCGCGGTTCGAGCCGTGCGGAGAGGGAAATCCGCGCCCCGTGTTCACGGCGGAGGCGGAACGCGGCGCATTTACGCGCATGGGCGGCGGCGCGCACGTAAAAGAGAGCCTTAGTAACGGGTGCGAGATGGTGCAGTTTTACGCGGGCGACAGGGTGCAGTGGTATAACAGCGCGGCGAAAAAGAAGTTCGCCTTCAACGTGGAATATTCCGTGTTCAACAACGTCGGGCGGGCGAGCCTTATGATTGCGGACGCATATCCCGTGCAGGCGCCTCCCGGGCAGCTGCTGCTTTCGTCCTATCTCAAAATGAGCGCGGGCGGCGGAGAAAACTCGGTATTTTCGCCCGAAAGCATAGACGAAGAGGGAATAAAGGCGTTGAAGGGAAAGGGCGTGTGCATAGTGGCGAATTCCGCCGCGGGAGCGCGCCTTGCCGAACGCGCCGGCGAAGGTTTTCTGACCGCTTACGGCAGACCTTACACGCCCTGTCCGTACGATACCGTGATATACGGACTGGATACGGACGCGGACCTTGCGGGGTTCAGCCACGTCGTATTTGCGGAAATGCCGCTGCTTGAAGGCGGAATAGACAGACTGACGTTGAACAAAAACTGCCGCGTATACGTCGCCGGCGGCTGTCCCGAAGGACTTGCCGCGCCTTCGTACGAAGAGTTGGGCGAAGCGTATAAGGCGGTCAGAAGCTGTCTTAAAATAAAGCAGGGCGCGAACGAAGCGTCGCTGTACAACGCGGCGGGAAAGGCGCTCGGTTGGGAAAAATTTATCGCCTGCCTATTTACCTTTGTCGATTTAGGTATTATAATATATGATGGCGGAGGTTTTAATCTGCCGGAAACGTTGCGCAGGCGCGAGCTTGCCGAGAGCAGACTTTACAGACGATTGAAAGAGGAATACGATGGATAAACAGGAATTTCTCGAAAAGGCAAAAGAAGTGTACAAACCCGCCTCGTACGCGCGCATAGTCAAGGCGTTCGAGTATGCCGAGGAGCGGCACAAGGACCAGTACCGTCTGTCCGGGGAGCCTTATATAGCCCACCCGGTGGAAGTTGCCGCCATTTTAATGGATCTTGGCATGGACAAGAACAGCATCATAGCCGCGCTTTTGCACGACGTGGTGGAGGATACGGGCGCCAAGGAAAGCGAAATAAAGGAAAAATTCGGCGGCACGGTGACTTCGCTAGTGCACGGCGTTACCAAGCTGAGCATGCTCAACTTCAAGTCTAAGGAAGAAGCGCAGGCGGAAAATTACCGACGTATGTTCCTTGCCATGTCCAACGACATACGCGTGATAATCATCAAACTTGCGGACAGGCTGCACAATATGCGCACGCTTTCGTTCAAAGACCCCGCCTCCCGACAGCGTATTGCCCAGGAAACGCTGGATATATACGCGCCCATCGCCGCCCGTCTGGGTATTGCGAGCATAAAGGGAGAGCTTGAAGACCTTGCCCTGAAATATCTCCACCCCGAAGATTACAAGTATATCGCGAACAAGGTGGCGGCGACTTCCGACGAGCGCGTACAGTTCGTCAACAGGATAATCGCGCGCATAGACGCGAAATTGAAGGAAATAGGCATAAAGGCGGAGATAAACGGACGTCCCAAGCATTTTTACAGCATATGGCGTAAAATGAAAAAGGGCAAGTCGTTCGAGGAGATATACGACCTGCACGCCATAAGAATAATAGTCGACACGGTCAAGGACTGCTACGAGGTTTTAGGCACTATCCACACCATGTGGAAGCCGCTTCCTTACCGCTTCAAGGACTACATCTCCGTGCCCAAATCCAATATGTACCAGTCGCTGCACACCACCGTTCTGAGCAGCGTGGGCGTGCCGTTTGAAATACAGATAAGAACGCACGAAATGCACCGCATAGCCGAATACGGTATTGCCGCGCACTGGAAGTACAAGCAGGGCGAGAAGTTCTCCACCGACGCCAACGACCAGAAACTTGCCTGGATACGCAACGTCATGGAACTGCAAAGCGAGGTGGACGATTCGTCCGAATTCCTCGATATGCTCAAACTCGACCTCTACCAGGACCAGGTTTACGTCTTTACCCCCGCGGGCGACGTCGTCAACCTGCCCAGCGGCTCCACGGGCATAGACTTTGCCTACAACGTGCACAGCGAGGTGGGCAACAAGTGCGTGGGAATAAAGATAAATTCCAAAATGGCGCACCTGAACACGCCTTTATCCAACGGCGACGTGGTGGAAGTCATCACTTCAAGCGCGTCAAAAGGTCCTTCGCGCGACTGGCTGAATTTTGTCGTCACCCCGTCGGCAAAGGCGAAGATACGCGCCTTCTTCAAAAAGGAGATGAAGGAGGACAATATCCGCCGCGGCAAGGATATGCTGGAAAAAGAGGCGAAGCGGCGCGGCTACAACCTCGGCGAGCTTATGGCGTGCGAGGAGTGGAAGGGCTATATACAGAAGAAGTACAACACCACCCAGGCGGACGAGATTTTCGCCATGATAGGTTACGGCGGACTTACCACCAACCAGGTAGTGGTGAAGATGATAGACTGCTTCAAAAGCCATATCGAACAGGGCAACGTGCTCGACATCAAGCCCGCGCGCGCGGAGGGCGGCACGGGCGGCGGCAGCGGCGTGCTCATAAAGGGATACGACGGCTTTTTAATACGCTTTTCACATTGCTGCAATCCGCTTCCGGGCGATAAAATTGTGGGCTATGTGTCGCGCGGCAGGGGCGTTTCCATTCACAGGGCGGACTGTCCCAACGTGGCGACGTATGAGCCGGAACGGCTTATCGAAGCAAGCTGGCCCGCCGGCATAGGCGAAAAGTTCACCGCTTCCGTCAACATAGAAGGCGACGACAGGACGGGACTTTTCAGCGACGTGGCGACCATGCTGAACAATATGAAGATATACATGACGGGCATTTCCGCCAAGGCGGATAAGGAAGTCGGCACCGCGGTGGTCACCGTAACCATGGAAGTGGACAACCTTGATACGCTCGATTACGTCATCAACAAACTGCGCTCGATAAAGGGCGTGTATAACGTTTACAGGAAGAGCAAATAATGCGCGCGATAGTCCAGAGGATAAACAGCTGCGTTCTGAGCGTGGACGGAAAGGAAGTCAGCCGCTGCGGCTTCGGCTACCTCGTTCTGCTCGGCTTTACGCAGGGTGATACGAGGGAAAAGGCGGATTATATAGTGAACCGCATAGTGAATATGCGCATTTTCCGCGACGGGGAAGGCAAGCTGAATCTCAGTCTTAAAGAAGTGGGCGGGCAGGTGATGGCGGTTTCCAACTTCACCCTTTACGCCAATCCCGCAACGGGCAGACGCCCGGACTTTTCCAGCGCGCTCAACCACGCGGAGGCAAAACCTCTTTACGATTATACGGTAAATAAATTCAAGGAGTTGCTCGGCAACGTCGCTCAGGGCGCTTTCGGGGAGCATATGCACCTTGAAACCAATCTCGACGGGCCGGTAACGGTGGTATTCGAAAAATGATACAGATAGGAAAACTCGCTTTGGGACTGATGGAAGTCAACTGTTATTTCGTGCGCAACACTGGAAGCCGCGAATGTGTGGTAATAGACCCCGGCGACAGGTTCAAAAAGATAAAAAATTATATAGACGAAAACGACCTTGACGTAAAGGCGATACTGCTCACGCACGGGCATTACGACCATATCGGACAGACTAAGGCGTTAAAAGAACTTACGGGCGCGGAAATATATATCCACGCGCTCGACAAGGACAAACTTGTCGATCCGGATAAAAGTCTGGCGTCGTTCAGCTTCGCAAAATGCGAGCCTGCTCCCGCAGACGTGCTTTTGCAGGGCGGGGAAGTGCTGCATATCGCGGGAATGGATATAAAGGTTATCCACACCCCGGGGCACTCCTCCGGCGGCGTGTGCTATATAATAGAAAACTCGATTTTCTGCGGCGACATAATCTTTTGCGGCGGCTCTTACGGCAGGTACGATTTTTACGACGGAAACTTCGGCGAACTTTGCGATTCCGTAAACAAAATACTCTCCATTCCGGGAAACTTCGATATATATCCCGGACACGGAGAACCCACGTCTTCGCAGGCGGAAAGGGCGTTGAATCCGCTTTATAAAAAGGTATGAAATTTATCTGCAACAGGGAAAACATAAGCGCCGACGTCGCCGAAATAATACGCGCTTTCGACCCGCGCGCCCTTGAAACGGACGGGGGCGGTGAAGTGCGCCTTACCTTTACGCGGGCGGAAAATTCAGCCGAAATATTGCTGGAATATTATGAATCGGAAAATACGCCGAAATATACTTTTGAAAAACGCGTTAATTTAGAACACTTTTCCTGCCCGGAAGAGGAAAAGCGTATGGTAAAGCGTGAAGCAAAGGTAATGCTTTACGACCTTATGGCGCGCATATATAATACTGTCCTTCCCTACGGCTCGCTTACCGGCGTGCGCCCCACCAAACTTTACAGGGAAGTGTCGGGCGCGGGAGGGGACGCGTATAAATACTTTACCGAATATCTGCGCGTAAGGCGCGACAAGGCGGAACTTGTCAAAAGCGTCTGCGCCGCCCAGGAAGGGCTGATAAGCGGCGATAAAAGGGATATAGATTTATTCGTAAACATTCCCTTCTGCACAACGCGGTGCAGTTACTGTTCGTTTATCTCTGCGGAGATAGGCAGGGTGAAAAAATTTATCCCCGGCTATGTGGAACTGCTTGTGAAGGAGATAGAGGACGCGCGCCGTCTTATAGCGGAATACGGCTATTTGCTGCGCGCCGTCTACGTGGGAGGCGGCACGCCCACTTCGCTGGAAGATAAGGACTTTTTGCGGGTGATGAGGGCGCTCAATGGCGTGGGAACGGAATTCACCGTGGAAGCGGGCAGACCCGATACCATCACTTACGATAAGTTGAAAATTATGGACGATATGGGAGTGACGCGCATTTCCGTCAATCCCCAGTCGCTGAATGACAAGACGATTGCGCTTATCGGAAGAGGGCATACCGCCGCCGACTTTTACGCCGCTTACGACATGGCGCGCAAGTTTTCCTTCGACGTAAACTGCGACCTTATCGCCGGGCTTCCCGGCGAGGAGGCGGAGGACTTTGCCCGCACCGCGGACGGCATATTCGCCCTTCGTCCCGAAAACGTCACCGTACACACCCTCGCGCTTAAAAAAGGTTCGGGACTTAAACTCGCCGGATACGACAACCGCGCTTCCGACGTGGGCGCCATGGTGGACTACGCCCGCTCGCTTGCCGGCGGAAACGGCTATCTGCCTTACTATATGTACCGCCAGAAGTATATGAGCGGCAACCTGGAAAACGTCGGTTACTGCCTTCCCGGCAGACAGTGCGTTTACAATATCGACGTAATGGAGGAGTGCGCAAGCATAATCGCCTGCGGCGCGGGCGGCATAAGCAAACTTTACGTTCCCGAGGAAAACAGGCTCGAACGGCTCGCAGACCCCAAGGGCATAGACGTCTACCTGCAGCGCGGAGATTCGCTGGCGGAGGCAAAACGCGGCTTTTTCCCCTGCCTGAAAGGATAAGCGTATATTTTCCGCTTTTTTGAAAATTTTCGCAAAAACGACGGAAGTTTATCTTTTTTGAACGGCAAATTCTTCAATCTGCCTTTATTTTTCCGCGTTTTATTGCCTCTGCAACGCGCTTTTGCAAAGTTTGGGTAATATTTTTACGGAAAAATCGGGCAATATACATACAATTGCCTATATTTGTTATTGACTTTTCGGTTTACACATAATATAATTATATTAAACGTGAGGGTTTCTCTGCGTATTTTAAGTATGAGGTTAAGTTATGAGGGAATTTTCAGACAGGAAAACTTCTCCCGCCAAAGTTTTAATGGCGGTGCTTTTGATTGCGGCTGTCGTTTTTGCCGTCTTATCTCCGCTGTATATTGCGAATAACGTGGCTTCCGCCGAGGCGTGGCCTTCGGGGTATGCGACGACATATACGTACGAACGCGGTTTTACGGCAGAGCCGGGCAGTATCACGAAAGTCGTATACAACGACGTGGAGTATGATTCCGGAATTCCCGAATCGCTGGGCGTTGTCAACTCCACCGCGGCGGGTATGGAATTCGGCGGTTTCGAAATAGGCGGACGCACGGTCGCCACGCTTACCGCTCCCGGCGAACTTACGGTTACGGATACCGCGTTCTTCGGAACGGGCGGCGGCACGGTTACGCTTACCCCCGTATTTACCGAAACGGTCTACACGGTTACATACGATCCGAATCTGCCCGACGGGGAAACCTGGACAAACCCCAATCCGGCGACTTACGATATATCCGACGGTTCGGTTTCACTTACCGCTCCCACCCGTACGGGATATACTTTCACCGGCTGGGAGATTGAAAATGCTCCCGGAACGCAACTGATCACTTCGCTCGATTCCTACATTGCGGGACTCGTGGCGGATAACGAGATAAATCTCACCGCGCAATGGGCGGAACGCACTTACAGCCTGGTCGTGTCCATAGAAGGACAGCAGAGCGCCGTTTACAACGCGGCGGCGGGTACTCCCATAGGCGCTTACATGGGCAGCTATTCGCACCCCGCGGCTCCTTCGGGAATGGAATTCGTCGGGTGGAGAATAGACGGTGAAATCATAACCGACCTTTCCGCATATCCGATGCCCGCGAAAAACGTCACCGTTGAAGCGGTGTTCGCCGCTCCCCGGATAGTCGTTCCCGTCGATATCAGACTTGCCGACGTTTCCGGCGGAACTTATACCACGCACAACGAATCCGTTACGGTGACCGCGGGAGCGTACACTCCCTCGCAGCTTGCCGCGATGCTTTCTTCCGCGTCGCGTACCGGTTTCAGCAGGGAGAGCGTCGTGTGGGCGGATGACGGTACCACCGCGCAGAGGCAGATTGACGCGGGCGCGGACGGCGCGGACTTCAGAATTACCTGCACCTACGACCGCATGAGCTATACGATAACCGTAAATTACCGCTACGACCTTGACGGCGACGGCGTTGCCGACGATATCAACGGCGACGGAGAAGCGGACAGCGTGGCAACTCCCGCGCACGCCCAGGCGGTTTACGGCGCGACTTACAGCGTAAGTTCTCCCGAGGTGTCGGGACTTCAGGCAATACAGTCCGCTGTCACCGGAACCGCAACGGGTGATACCATAGTGGAAGTGCGCTATACCACCGCTCCCGAAAAGCGCACCGCTTCCGTGGCGGGTATAGGCGGCACCGTCCAGAACGATAAAGGCGGTCTGCTCGACACGTCCGTGACCGTCGGCTGGGATACGGCGGCGGCAGGTTCGCACTCGGCAATCGCCGCTACCACGAACAGGGAAGCATACGGCGTACTCAATATCGACATAGTCAGCGCGGAAAACGCGGTGTTCGGCGTGCGCGGCGTTTATACCGTCACGGTCGATCTGGGCGAGTCGATGAGTAATATTGATAATTATATTGTATATAAAATAAGCGACGACGGCACTTACGCGCCGGTTGCGGTCAGAATGGACGGCAGCAAGTTGCAGCTGACCATAGATTCTTCCGGCGATTATCTCGTGGTCGGCACCACCGTGCCCATGGATCCCACTCTGATATGGGTGATAGTGGGACTGCTTATTTTCATAATTCTGCTGATAATCATTCTCATACTCATACTCCTGCTCGTCAGGAAGAAGTCAGTAACGCTCGTGACGGGCGTTGAAGGCGCGGAGCCTACGACCATCAAGGCTAAGAAAGGCAGCATTATAGAACTGCCCGTACCCGAGGAAAGAGAAGGACTCGTGTTCGCCGGCTGGTATCTGGACGAAGAATGCACGCAGCCCGTACAGCTCGAACCCGAAGAAGAGGAGAAGGCGGAAGACGGCGGCAGTCCCGAAAATCCCGACGATACTCCGGACGGCGGAGCCGCGGCGGATATAGCGGAAGAAGCCAAGCCCAAAGACGAAGTCAAGCCCGAAGACGAAGTCAAGCCCGAAGACGAGGTCAAGCCCGAAGACGAAGTCAAGCCCGAAGACGAGGTCAAGCCCGAAGACGAGGCTAAACCCGAAGACGAGGTCAAACCCGAAGAAGAGGTTAAACCCGAAGAAGAGGCAAAGCCCGAAGAGGAAGTCAAGCCCGAGGAAGAGGCTAAACCCGAAGACGAGGCTAAACCCGAAGAAGAGATAAGAATTTACGACGAGCCGGGCGGCAGAGATGTCACCGACGATCAGCAGGGAGGAGGCGACGGCAACGCTATGAGTTCCAAACGTGCAAAGAAGGCGAAGAATAAGCACCGTTCCGTTCAGGAGGAAGCGGCGGAAGCCGCTCCCGAAGCGGAAACTCTCGCGCAGGAAGAAGCTCAGGTGAGAGAAGAACTGTCCGGGCAGGCTGTTTCCGAAGAAGAAAATGCGGAAGGCGTTTCCGCGGAAACGCCCGCCGAAGAGGCGGCGGAAGAAGCGGCGCCCGCGGCGGAAGCGGAGATAACTTTGGCGGAAGCCGCAACGGAAACGGAAGCCGCAACGGAAACGGAAGAAGCGGCGGCGGAAGAAGTTGCCGCAGAAGAAACGGCGGCGGAAGAAGTTGCCGCGGAAGAAACGGCGGCGGAAGAAACGGCGGCGGAAGAGACGACCGCGGAAGCGCCCGAAGAAGCGTCCGCCGTGGAGGAAGGCGAAACGTATTACGCCGACGCGGAAGAAGCCGCGCCCGCCGCGGAGGAGATACCCGTTCTGCCCGAGGTGATGCGCTATAAGGTCACGGGCAACGTCAAGCTGTACGCGCGCTGGGTGGAAAAGCCGCCGGAAGAACATATCATCGGCTTTATCGCCGGCGGATACGTCGCGGCTGTACTGCACACCATGGGTAAGGAAGTGCTCACCCTGCCTGAGGCGCACGAGCTGGAAGGCTATGAGTTCGCCGGTTGGTTTATGACGGAAGAAGGCAGGGAGCAGCCCTTTACGGCGGACGCATACGCGGAAAAATATCTGTATAAAGATTTCGTCGTATACGGTCAGTACGACAAACTTCCCGAACCGGAAGTCGTGCCCGAACCCGTGCCCGAACCCGAGCCTGAACCCGTCGTGCCGCACGTCATCTCCTTTATCGTGGACGGAGAAGTCGTGGCTACCGTGGAAACCGCGGGCAGAGACGCGCTCGATCTTCCCGCTGCGCCCGTCAAGGAAGGCTTCAAATTCCGCGGCTGGTTCACGGACGAAGAGACGCACGAAAACGCCGTTGAAGAGAGCAGCTTCGTAGACAAGGATCTGGAAGAGGATATCAACGTCTACGCCTTCTATGAAGAAGAGAAGGAAGAAGAGCCGGAAGAAGAGGAAGTAGCCGCAGCCGTTCTGCCCGAAGAGGACGAAGAAGAGGCGGAGGAAGAGCAGGAAGAAGAGGACGAAACCCCCGAAGTCGAGGAGACGGAAGAGGACGAGGAAGCTCCCGAGGAAGAAGACGGCGCGCCCAGGCTTATCACGGCGGAAGACGCGAGAAAGCGCCGTACGTCCACCATGCGCGGCCGCCTGAGATATGGTTCGGACGTGAACAAGACCATCTACGAAGAGCTTGTCAACCATCTGCTTTCTTACAAGAACGTATCCCGTTCGCTCACCAACAGGGCGGATAACTTCAAGCACAAGGGCAGTCTGCTGGCGAAGATAACGCTTACCGGCAAGACAATCAAGCTGTTCCTGCCGCTCGATGCCGAGCAGTACGAATACGACAAGTACCACCAGCTTATCACGGAAAAGAAGGGCTATGAAGAAGTGCCTTTCACGCTGAAAGTCAAATCCAACCGCGGCTTGAAGTACGCCAAGGAACTGATAGACGAAACCATGGCGCAAAAGCAGGTCGACAAGAAAAAGAAGACTGACCGCAAGAGCTTTAAGGAGCTTATCATGCTGCAGAAGGGCAGCCTGCTCATCAAGGCGAAAAAGACGGATAAACTGCGTTCCCGCGTCGATTCACAGGACGCGAACGCTCAGCTTACCGATGCGGAAGCGCTTGAGCTTATAAGGATAAAGAACGTGCCTTACACCGACGAGGTGAAAAAGACGGCGTTCGTCGGTCTTGACAAGATACAGGATCTGTACAACGACTGCGAAATGGTCAACATCAGAACGCTGCGCAAGCGCGGACTTGTCAAGGAAGAGCACAACCGCGTGAAGATAATCGGCGGCGGAACGCTGACCAAATCGCTTAAAGTGTACGCCGACGAATACTCGCTTACCGCAGTCAAGATGATAGTCCTGCTCGGCGGCAAAGTGGTCAAACTCGTGGAAGAAACGCTCGAACCTGCCGGAGAAGAGCAGAACTGATTGTAAAACGGACGGGGACTTTGAACACTTCAAAGTCCCCTTTTATATTTTCGGCGGCTTTTGAGCCGCTTTGAACATTGCGGCGGTTTTATGCCCTTTCGCATTTTCGGCGGTGCGTTTTACGGCGGCGGTTCGTTTCGCATTTCCGGCGGAGGCT
Organism: Candidatus Alloclostridium intestinigallinarum; assembly: GCA_904382605.1. Classification (GTDB taxonomy): domain Bacteria; phylum Bacillota; class Clostridia; order Christensenellales; family UBA3700; genus Alloclostridium; species Alloclostridium intestinigallinarum. Next base: position 19,529 of record CAJFJA010000002.1, read on the forward strand.
TTATACCGCGGCGCGCTTTACGGCGGCGGTTCGTTTCGCATTTCCGGCGGAGGCTTTATACCGCGGCGCGCTTTACGGCGGCGGTTCGTTTCGCATTTTCGGCGGTGCGTTTTATGGCGGCGGTGCGTTTCGCATTTCCGGCGGAGGCTTTATACCGCGGCGCGCTTTACGGCGCGGGTATGCCGCCTATTAAAACCGTAAATCCGCCCGTCGGGGGAAAGAAGGGGCGGAAGTCTTTTTTATTATAAATAATATGGGCGTATTCGCTTGCCATATATCCTTTGCGTGTGCTAAAATATTTAACGTACCTGCGGCAGGGTTTTGCAAACAACTCCGATGTATTACGCGGCTGCAGGCAAATAATATTTTCCGACGGAGGTAAAACAAATGGAAAAAATGGAAAAGAAGGACATCATCGCCACTTACGGCATGAAGGAAGGTGACACCGGTTCGCCCGAAGTGCAGATAGCGCTGCTCACGTCGCGTATCGAACTGCTCAACGAGCATCTCAGACAGCACCCCAACGATCTTCATTCCAAGAGAGGACTTCTCAAGCTGGTCAGCAGAAGGCGCAGATTGCAAAATTATCTGAAGAAGAACGATATCGAACGTTATCGTGCCATCAACGCCAAGCTGGAACTTAGGAAGTAATCGAAAGGCGGCTCTTTTGCCGCCTTATTTTTACAAGGCAACTAAAAAAAGAGATATTATTCATACTTATTGGAGGTAAGTAACGCATGGAAAGACGCGTGTTCAAAACAACCATCGGCGGCAGGGAAGTATCCGTTGAGTCCGGCGCATACTGCGGACAGGCGGGCGGCAGCTGCATGGTCCGCTGCGGCGACACCGTGGTGATGGTAAATGCAACCATGGCGAAACAGCCCCGCGACGGGATAGACTTTTTCCCTCTCGGCGTTGATTTCGAAGAAAAGATGTATTCGGTGGGCAAGATTCCCGGCGGATTCAAAAAGAGGGAAGGCAGACCCAGCGACAAGGCTATTCTCACTTCCCGCCTTATCGACCGTCCTCTGCGCCCCCTGTTCCCCAAGGGCTTTTATAACGACGTGGCGGTGGTAGCCACCTGCCTGTCGGTAGACCCCAACATTCCCCCGGAGATATATGCCATGATAGGCAGTTCCGTTGCGCTGAGCATATCCGAGATTCCCTTCCAGGGACCTACCGGCTCGGTAGTCGTGGGCATGGTGGACGGCAAGTACGTCATCAATCCCGATTCCGAGCAGCGCGACAGGAGCAGACTCCACCTCTCTCTTTCGGGCACGAAGGAAGCCATTCTGATGGTTGAAGCGGGCGCGAACGAAGTTACGGAAGAAGAGATGATAGGCGCAATCTTATTCGGTCACGAAGAAATCAAGAAGATAGTCGCTTTCATCGAAGATATTCAGAAAAGCATAGGCAAGAAGAAGATAGATCCCGACCTTTATCATCCCGCCGCAGACGTGGAAGAAGCCGTTAAGGCATACGCCGACGGGAAAATGGATAAAGTGCTGGAAAACTACGACCGCCAGGAACGCGAAAAGGCGGAAGAAGAACTCGAAGCTGACGTATACGACCACTTTGCGGAAGAATTCCCCGAAGGCAGGAAGGATATAGGCGAAGTGCTTTACGCCATGAAAAAGGCTAAGGTAAGGAGCAAGATTCTGGACAAGGGTATCCGTCCCGACGGCAGAAGCCTTACCGAAATCCGCCCCATATGGTGCGAAACGGGCATACTGCCCCGCGTTCACGGCAGCGGCGTATTCACCCGCGGTCAGACCCAGGTTCTCACCACATGCACTCTTGGCAGCATTTCCGAAGTGCAGAAGTTGGAAGGACTTGACGAAGAGGTGTTCAAGAGGTATATCCACCACTACAATATGCCCCCTTACAGCACGGGCGAAGCCAAGCCCATGCGCAGTCCCGGCAGACGTGAAATAGGTCACGGCGCACTTGCAGAGCGCGCTCTCGAACCCATGCTGCCCAGCGAGGAAGCGTTCCCTTACGCCATCCGCACCGTGTCCGAAGTGCTTTCCAGCAACGGTTCCACTTCGCAGGCGAGCGTTTGCGGCTCCACTCTCGCGCTCATGGACGCGGGCGTTCCGATCAAGCGTCCCGTTGCGGGCGTGGCAATGGGTCTTATCTCCAACGAGGACAAGTCCAAGATAGCCGTTCTTACCGATATCCAGGGTCTTGAAGACTTCTTCGGCGATATGGACTTCAAGGTTGCGGGCACTACCGAAGGTATCACCGCTATCCAGATGGATATCAAGATAAAGGGCATAAACGAAGAAATCCTGCGCAAGGCGCTCGCCCAGGCGCATGACGGCAGAATGTTCATTCTGAACAAGATGCTGGAAGTTCTGCCCACATACCGCGACCATCTGTCCAAGTACGCTCCCAAGATCGAGTCCTTCAAGATAAATCCCGACAAGATCAAGGACGTAATCGGCAGCGGCGGCAAGACCATCAACAAGATAATCGACGCAACCGGCGTGAAGATAGACATAAGCGACAACGGCGACGTGTTTATCGCGGGTGTGGATACCGAAATGCTCGAAAAGGCGAAGAAGATGATCGAACTCATCGTAAACGATCCCGCCATCGGCGAAGTGCTGGAAGGCACCGTCGTGCGCACCATCGCCTGCGGCGCGTTCGTGGAATTCTGCCCCGGCAAGGACGGTATGATCCACATCTCCAAGCTGTCCAACAAGAAGGTTGACAAGGTGGAAGACGTTGTCAACATCGGCGACAAGGTCAAGGTGGAAGTGCTGAAAATCGACGCGAAGGGTATCGGTCTGAAACTGCTTGAAAAGCTGGACTGATAAAGCCATATAAGACAAGCGGCAATCGCGTTGCGGCGACAGACCATAGCGGTCATGTCCGGTAAAAACAAGTTTATTTAACGAACGTCGCGTGTGCACCTGTATCGGCGACCGTAAAAGCGAAAAAGCCCGCTACGGGTTAAAATACAAAAGAAAAAGCGCCGCCTTCGGGCGGCGTTTATAATGCGGAGATTATGCAAAACAAACTTATAAAAGCGGTGATATTCGACCAGGACGGGCTTATGTTCGACAGCGAACGGCTTGTGGCGGAAGGCTGGGCGGAGATAGGCAAACGCCGCGGTTACGATATAAACGAGGAATTTCTGAAGACGGTGCGCGGCAGATCCACCGCCGAAATAAAGGCGGCTTTTCAGGAGAAATTCGGAGAGGACGTGCCTTTTGACGAGATGAACGCGGAAAAGCGCGTGCGCACATACGACTATATACGCAAATGCGGCATACCCGTCAAAAAAGGGCTGAAGGAACTGCTTGCATACCTGTATGCGCACAACATACCCGCGGCGGTGGCGACTTCATCGAGCAGGGAGTGGACGGAAGGCAATTTAAGCAGTACGGGCATTGCCGGCTACTTCAGACTGAGCGTTTACGGCGAAATGGTAAGCCGCGGAAAGCCCGCGCCCGACATATTCCTTCTGGCGGCGGAAAAGCTGGGCGAAAAGCCGGAAAACTGTCTTGTGCTGGAAGACAGTCTGCAAGGCAATGAAGCGGCTATAAACGGCGGATTCGTGGGAATAATGGTTCCCGACCTCACTCCGCCGACCGAATACTTAAAGAAAAATCTTTTCGCCGTCTGTTCCTCACTTTCCGACGTCATAACGCTATTTGAAACGGGACGGCTTTATTGCGAAAACACCGCGCGGTAACTATGCCGTGCGGTTAGCCGCATAAAAAGTTATATCGGAGAAATTTTTCCATAAAAGTTGTATCGGAATATTCCCATATAAGCAATATCGGAGCGTAGCAGTACGCTTTCAATCAGGGAGCGGCGGCTCGCCGCAATTATAAAGAAATAGCGAAGAAACATTCCCATACGGGTTACATCGTAGTGTAGCGGTTGCGCCTTCAAACAGGGAGCCATCGTAGTGTAGCGGTTGCGCCTTCAAACAGGGAGCGGCGGCTCGCCGCAATTATAAAGAAATACGAAGGAATATTCCCATACAAGCAATATCGTAGCGCGATAGTTGCGCTTTCATTCAGCCGGCGGAGACACTCCGCATAAAGAGCAATACCGGAGAAATATCCCCATATAAGAAATATCGGGGCGCAGCAGTACGCTTTCAATCAGGGAGCGGCGGCTCGCCGCACGAATATTTGCGCCGTCTTTTTCATATTGTAGAGTATGGAAAAGCGGCGGAAGCAAAGAAAGGAATCAGATAGCGCCGGGCGTTACGCAATCAGGCGTTTCAGAATGGTATGCAACGTGCTCATTATATGTATGCTTTGTGCACTTTTGGCGATAACCATAGGCACGCAGGGTGCGCACAGCGTATTTGCGGTAAGCAAATCGGAAGTGCATTACAGCGGCAGGACGGACACAAATTCCGTAGCTGTTATGATAAACGTATACTGGGGAGAAGAGTACCTGCCCGAAATGCTTCAGACGCTGGAAAATTACGGCGCGAAAGCCACTTTTTTCATAGGCGGCTGCTGGGCGGACGACAACAACTCCCTGCTGATGGAAATTGCGGAAAAGGGGCATGAAATAGGCAACCACGGCTACTTCCACAAGGACGGCGACAAACTGGATTTTGCAGGCAACGTGCGCGAAATACGCTCGACAAACGCGCTTATAGCGGCAATAACCGGAATAACGCCCACTCTATTCGCGCCTCCTTCCGGCGCATACGGACAGGACACTCTGAACGCGTGCAGACAGGAGGGAATGCGCGTTATTATGTGGAGTAAGGATACCATAGACTGGCGCGATAAGGACGCGGACCTTGTGGTGTCGCGCGCGACCGACGGCGTGCAGGCGGGGGATATGATACTTATGCACCCCACGGCGCATACCGCCTCCGCCCTGGGAAAAATTCTGGAATACTACCGCGGACAGGGATTAAAGGCGGTGACGGTGAGCGAACTCATTCCGCAGGAAAAGATATAGATATGTATATTATGTGCACTACACGCTCCTTGACGGCGCCGAGGGCGGGCTGCCGCCCTTTATATGCGCGGGCACTATTTCTTTACGGATAACCGAGCCGGATAACTGCGCCCGTGCGGAAACTGCCGCCGTTTCGCCCTTTTCGCGCCGCCGTATAAGAGTTTTTTCTTCCGCGCGGGCGGCGGAAAGCCGTTAAAAGCCGTTACGCACTTTTTATACAAAACCGCGCGTTTTTGTCCGAAAAGTGCATAAAGTATACATTTATTTGCCGAATTCAGTCGGAATTTTTCTCAAATACAGCCGTTTAATATACGCCTTATATTCTTTTATTATACTATGCGCTTGACATTTTGTCGAAAATTCGCTATATTGGTAGACAGGGAAAATGATGACGATAATATCAGATTTCGGATTGATATTAGACAATCCTTATACGGTTATAGTATTGGCGGTGTTCTGCGTCTTGTTCAAAGACACGCTCGCCGATATGTTTGTCAGCGCATTTTCCTTTACAAAATCCTTTTTAAGCGTAGCTTTCAAGTTCGCCGTATTCTTTTCAAGCGTAATGGTGTATGTCTTTGCCATGGCTTTCGGTCAGACCATTCTGCACTTTACGGACAAACTTATCGCCATGCTCTTTATGACGCTGCTCATAGTTCTTCTGGACACGATAGTGTCTTTTGGAAAGAAGATAATGATTGCGGTGTTCGGAACGGGCGGAGGCGAAAGGTCGTCCGAAAAAGTGTTTTGCTGCGACGAAAGCAGTCAGGTTACGGACATTCCCGTTGTGTGCGGCAGAGTTTTCCGGCTTATACAGTGAGAACTTCTTATTCACCCGTACGGGAATAAAAAACGAATAAGGAGATATTATATATGTCGGAAGATATGAAAAACGCATCCGTTGAGAGCGCCGATATAATTACGCACGAAGAAGCGTCTTCCAAGGAAGAAGAAAAGGTGCGCGCGCTGCTCAAGCTGGAAAACATTACCAAAGATTACGTCGTGGGCAAGAACGTGACTCATGCCCTCAAAGGCGTAGATATAGAATTCCGCCCCGGAGAGTTCGTGGCTGTTTTAGGTCCTTCCGGTTGCGGCAAAACCACCCTGCTCAACATAATAGGCGGTCTGGACAGGTATACGGACGGCGACCTTTATATCAACGGCCGTTCCACCAAGGCGTACGAAGATTACGACTGGGACCGTTACCGCAACAAGACGATAGGTTTCATCTTTCAGAACTACAACCTTATAATGCACCAGACGATACTTTCCAACGTGGAGCTGGCGCTCACGCTCATCGGCGTGGGCAGGGCGGAGCGCAGGCGCAGGGCTATGGAAGCGCTTGAAAGCGTGGGACTTGCCGAGCAGTATTACAAAAAGCCCAACCAGCTTTCGGGCGGTCAGATGCAGCGCGTGGCGATTGCAAGAGCCATTGTGAACAATCCCAAGATTCTGCTTGCGGACGAACCCACGGGCGCGCTTGACAGCGAAAGTTCGCAGCAGGTCATGGACATTCTGAAAAATCTGTCCAAAGACAGGCTTGTCATAATGGTTACGCACAACGACGACCTTGCGGAAGAGTACGCGGACAGGATTGTCAGGATAAAAGACGGCGTTGTCGTCAGCGACACCAATCCGTTCGAGTGCGGCATTCCCCCCGAGCCGTTGAAGGAAAGGGAGAAGAATTTAATCAAGCGTATCAAAAACTTTTTCAGGCACGACAAGCAGGAAAAGCATACGTCGATGTCATACGAAAGCGCGATAAGGCTTTCGGCAAATAATCTGTCCACCAAGAAGATGCGCACCGCGCTCACGTCTTTTGCGGGCAGTATAGGCATAATAGGCATAGCGATAGTGCTTTCGCTTTCGTCGGGATTTTCCGCGTACATTTCGTCCATGGAAGAAGATTCGCTTTCGTCCTATCCGGTGGTCATAGGCTCGTCCACGGGTATAAGCCTCGACCAGGCGATTCAGATGCTCAACATAACCAGCGGAAGGGAAGAATATCCCGACGCGGACGAGATGTTCACCAACAAAGTGCTCGTACAGGCGATGCTGAACAATTTCGCGGGCAACAACCAGGTGGGCAAGAGGACGGACTTATCCGATTTCACGCAGTTTTTGTCGGAAAACTGGGACAGCGCGTGGGGATACTACAAGTATAACTACAACTTCAATATGTCGCTGTGGTCGAACAATGCGTCCCCCGACGACGGCAATTACACCCGTATATATCCGTTCGACGACCTTATTCCCGACGTGTTCGACGCATATAAGGACATGGTTGCAAACATGACGGTAATGGACGAGTTGCCCGATTCGGACACGCTCAACTCGCAGTACGAACTCATCTACGGCAAGCAGGCGGAGTCGGCGGACGAAGCGGTGCTCATCGTGGACAGCAAGAACGAAGTCACCGACTTTATGATATTCGCCCTGGGACTTATAGAAGTTTCCGGCACGGGTATGTTCGATTACGCCGCGGCTCTCAACCAGATAAAGGACAGCTACTCTTTCGACGACCTGTGCTACACGAGCGGGGACGACGCGACGGGACTGAGTTACAACATAACCGTGGATTCCGACACATACCGCAGTAACGGCAACGGCACTTATTCCGCCGTGAATCTCAACGGAAGGGATTCCGCCGTCACCGGATCGCCCAACACCATTAAGATAGTGGGCGTGATAAGGGTAAGGGAAGGGGTACAGAACCCCTGTATGTCCGGCGTTATCGGCTACACGCAGGAGCTTACCGACCAACTTATAAATTACATTGCGCAAAGCGAAGTCGTGCAGGCGCAGATGGCAAATCCCGACACGGACGTGACGACGGGGCATCCTTTCGCGGCGGCGACCGACGACTCTGACCCTTACCAGGACGCCCTGGCGGATCTGGGATATTCCGTCATCGGCAAGCCCAACACCATAAGCATATACGCCTCCTCGATGGATTCCAAGCAGGTAATTCTGCAGATGATAGACGGATATAACAACGGCGCGTCGGACGGCGGATACCAGGCGGTGCCTTATTCGGACGTGCTCAGCCAGATGATGGGCTTTATAAACAGCCTTTCCGATACCGTTACTTACGTCATGGTGGGATTTTCGGGTATATCGCTTATCGTTTCGTGTATAATGATAGGCATAATAACGTACATCTCCGTCATGGAGCGCACCAAGGAAATAGGTATACTGCGCAGTATAGGCGCGAGGAAACGCGACATATCGCGCGTATTCAACGCCGAAACCTTTATGATAGGTCTGCTGTCGGGTATAATCGGCGTGGTATTCACCTGTATAGTCTACTTCCCGGCAAACGCCATACTGAACGCCGTTCTCGGCCTGGGCAATCTCTTCCAGCTCGTCTGGTGGCAGCTTGTCGGACTTATCGTCATATCTGTGGTCCTGACCCTGATATCCGGCTTTATTCCGGCGCATATGGCGGCTAAGAAGGATCCCGTCATCGCACTTAGGAGTGAGTAAGGCGGAAACCGTTAATTCAAAAATTGCGGACGGCAAACGTATTGCCGTCCGTAATTTTTTCTCACACTTTTTCCGCCCACCATAGGCGCCGCGCATAAGCACCCTCCTGCGGTGTCAAGGCAGCCGCTTTCTTGGTCACGTACGCCTAGTACGCTCCCTGCGATAAGCGACTACCTTTCCTAGCATTAGGGCACTTCTTCGCGGTGCGTTTGGTTGCGGCTTTTAACAAGGTAAAAATTAAAGGCATTGCGAAGATAATTTCTTTAATCAAGTTACTTACTGCAAGGCATAATCATGGGTGGAGCGCCACGCGCTCCTTTTCTCGTCTGACGCGCCTTCTCTGCGCCGCGTTTCAGCGACACTGCAAAACGGTGAAATTTTGTAAATTTATCCGCATAGCCTTATCGAAAAACACTTTCATTCGGCGTTTAACTGCGGTGGAATTTTGCAAATATTATCGCAAAACACTTTCATTCGGCGCATAATTTGCATATAATATAGTTATTATGGAAAAGACATTATACACATTCGACGACGGCTTAAAGCTGGTGCATTGTAGAATAGACGGCGTATATTCCGCCTATCTGAGCGTTATGACGGGCGTGGGCAGCGGCAACGAAACGGAAGAAAGCAACGGCATATCGCATTGCGTGGAGCATATGCTTTTCAAGGGCACTGCAAGAAGGAACGCCTTTCAGATAAGCGAGGATATAGACAAGATAGGCGCGCAGATAAACGCCTTCACCTCGAAGACGGCGACCTGCTATTACACGACGGGACTTGCCGAGCATCTGGAAGAATGCGCGGACGTACTTTCCGACATACTCTTCAACCACACTCTGGACGAAGGGGAGCTGGACAAGGAGCGCAAGGTGATAGACGAGGAGATTTCCATGTCGGAAGACGACGGGTCCGACCTGTGCCTTGACAATCTTTCGGGCGCATACTTCGGTCCGCACCCCCTGGGGCGCACCATTCTGGGACCGAGGAGCAACGTGGCGCGTTTCACAAGCGGCGATTTAAGGGAGTATATCGGTCGGAATTACGCGGCGGACAGCACGGTGGTGACCGTAGTGGGCAACGTGGAATTTGAAAGGGCGAAGGACGTTACGGCAAAGTATTTTTACGGAAGAATGGATAAAAAGGGCAGGGACTGGAAGGATAAGCCCGCCTCGCCCCATATGGGATATTCTTATACGGAAAAACCCGAACTTGAACAGTCGCACGTGGGAATAGCGTTTCCGTCATTGCCGTACAAGCACGAAAAGGACGCCGTCCTGGCGGTGGTGAACGCCGTTCTCGGCGGCAATATGAGTTCCCGCCTTTTCCAGGAGGTAAGGGAAAAGCAGGGGCTGGCGTATTCCGTGTTTTCCGCGCCTTCGACGTATATAAATAACGGATATCTGTGCGTTTATGCCGGGGTAAAGCCTTCCAATGCGCAAAAGGCGGTTAAGACGATTGCAAATCTTCTCAAAGGTCTGAAAGACAACCCCATTACGCAAAGCGAGCTGGACAAGGGCAAACAGCAGATAAAGACCGCCTACGCGCTTTCCGGCGAGAGTACGAGCGGCAGCGGCTCGCTGTTTGCGCGCTATGCGCTTTACACGGGCAAACTTTTCGACGCGCAGGAGGAGATAGCGCGCGTGGAGAGGGTGGGACTTGACGAAGCGAACGCGCTTGCGCTGGAAATATTGAGTCCGCAGAAAGCCGCGCTCTCGTACGTCGGCAAAAAGTGCGGGAAAAACCTGCTCGAAATATTCAAAAATCAATAGCCGCGGCGCCGGCTTTTCCGCCGCGGGCGCGCCGCCGGCGCGTGCGCGGCTATATCTTATATTTATATTTAAAAATAAACAGGTAATTCCTTGTATTTTCGCCCGTGCGTGTGCTATAATTTGTATATCAAATTAAAGCAGGGAGTATATCTTGGTGAAAAGAAAGGAGAATACGACTGAAAACACCGGTGCGGAAAATACGGCGGGCGGCTCCAAAAAGGAGATGAGCAATTCCATATTCGTCGGGCTTATTCTGCTCGGCATATCCGTGCTGTGCATGTTGATTTTATTCGGCGCTTTCGGAACGGCGGGGGATTACGTTAACAGATATTTCTTCTTGGGAATTTTCGGATTTTCCTCCTACGGCATTGCCGTTGCGCTTTTTGTGGTTGCAATTTTGAAGATATTCCGCGTAAAGGTGAAAGTTTCCCTCGGCATGACCGCGCTCTATCTGGGCACGCTCGCCGTGGTGGTTATGATGTGCCACCTTGCCACCTCGTACGGCTACGCTTACCACGGCTGGGGCGGCTATATTTCCGACTGCTACCTCAACGCGGACACCGCGGGCGGCGCGCTCTTTTCGCTGCTGGGATTCCCGCTTGTCATGTCCGAATTCATGTATATTTTCAGCATGGTCATATTGGGACTTGTGGCGGCGGGACTTGCGGCGCTTATCGTAGTGTGCATGTTCAATCTGGACAAGATAGTCGCCGCGCGCAGGGCGAGCAAGCTGGGAAAGATAACTTCTTCCGACGAATATTCGCGCAGGGCGGAGGACGGATACCGCACCGTGGGCACGGATATGTACAACGGCACGGTTTCGGGTAAGAAGCTGGAAAGCACCTTCCGCACCACGTTCATCAACCACCCCACCAACGTAAAGCCCATAGACAAGCTGGCGGACGAAGAACAGGATATAATCGAGGACGAACCCGTCCCCGACGTAAAACCCGTCGTGGATATGTACAGGAATATGGACAGCGCCAGCGCGCGCGAAGTGCTTTACGGCGACAGGGATTCCGCTCCCAAACGCCCCGAACGCAGGAGTTTCACGCGCGACGACGGTATGCGTATGCTTTACGGCGACTATACCCCGCAGGACGATTCTCCCGCCGCGCCCGCGCAGGATACGGGCAGGCGCTTTACCGGCGACGAATCCTTGTTCTACAACGAAACCAGGGAGCGCACGCGCCGTGAGAATATAGCGAAGCTGAACAGCGCTTCCGACGACGAGATAGACAAATTCATAAGCAACGCGTTCCGCAGGGATAACGGCGCGGCGGAGGAGAACAAACCCGCCGTGGAAGACGCGGACGGCGAAAGGCAGCGTATGCAGGATATGTCCGACCACAACGAGCGCGCGTTCGACGATTTCTCGCAGCTTTTCGGTATGAGGGTGGAAGAGCAGTCTAAACCCGAAGCGGTCAAGCCGGAGCCTGTAAAGCCCGAAGCGGTCAAACCCGAACCTGTAAAACCCGAGCCTGTCAAGCCCGAACCCGTCAAGCCGGAGCCTGTAAAGCCCGAAGCGGTCAAGCCCGAGCCTGTAAAGCCCGAGCCTGTAAAACCCGAACCTGTCAAGCCGGAGCTTGTCAAACCCGAACCCGTAAAGCCGGAGCCGGTCAAACCCGAACCGGTCAAACCCGTTCCCGCGAAAACAGAATCTTCCGCGCAGGCAAAGGCGGAAGAGGAGAAGGACGACGACGAACGCTGTTTCAACGGCATACCGATATTTGTGCCCGAAAAGGCGGGCAAATACACTCCGCCCAAGCTGGAGCTTCTGGATAACTACAACGAAAACCCCGCGGGCGACGAGGACTATATGACGATGACGGCGGAACTGGAACGCACGCTGGAGGACTTCAAAGTGCCCGCAAAAGTGGTGAATATAGTAAAAGGTCCGGCGTTTTCCCGCTTCGAACTGCAAATGCCGCGCTCCATATCCGTGCGCGAAATTCCCAAGCTGGAAGAAGATATACGCGCGTGCCTTATGGTGGACAGCATACGTATAGAAGCGCCTATCCGCGGCAAAAACCTGGTGGGCGTGGAAGTGCCTAACAAGGTGAGGGGCACGGTGGGACTGAAAACCGTCGTCAATTCGCCCGAATTTATCCGTGCGGACAAGGACAAGGGGCTTTATTTCGCCCTGGGCAAGGATATTGACAACAACAACTATGTGTGCGACATCACCAAATTCCCGCACGCCCTGGTAGCAGGTTCGAGCGGTTCGGGTAAGAGCGTGTTCCTCAACTGTCTGCTGTGCAGTATGGTCTACAAGTATTCGCCCGACGATCTGAGGGTGCTGCTTATCGACCCCAAGGTGGTGGAATTCAAGCCTTACGAGGGTATGCCGCATATGCTGCTGCCCAAGGCGATTTCGGACGAGCATATGGCGATAAACGCGCTTAAATGGCTGGTCAACGAAATGGAATACCGCTACAATCTGTTCGGCGAAAATATGGTCAGCAATCTGAGCGAGTACAACGCGAAGAATCCCGGCAACAAGCTGCCCAGCATACTGCTTATCGTGGACGAGGTGGGCGATATAATGACTTCGCCGGTGGGCAGGGACTTCGAGCAGTACACCAAACGCCTGGCGCAGAAGGCGCGCGCGGCGGGCATAAGCATGATTCTTGCGACCCAGCGTCCTTCGGTGGACGTCATTACGGGTACGATAAAGGCGAACCTGCCTACGCGTATCGCGTTCGCGGTCACTTCGTCGGTGGACTCCAAGACGATACTCGATTCCCCCGGCGCGGAAAAACTGCTGCGACTGGGCGATATGCTCTACAAGGAGGGCAGTAAGCCCAATATGATCCGCGTGCAGGGCGCGCTCATTCTGAGCAAGGAGATATACGCCGTCGCAAACTATGTGAAGGAGCATAACAAGGCGCACTTCGACCCCGCCATAGAAAAGTATATCTGCACGGTGGAAGAAGAAAAGCCCGCAAGCACTCTCTCCGACGTGGGCGAAACGCACGACGGCGCGATGGCGGAAGACCCTTACTTCGTGCAGGCGCTCAAATACGTGGTGGAAATGGGCTCGGTGTCCATCTCCCGCCTGCAAAGGGTGTTCAGCCTCGGCTACAACAGGGCGGCAAGGCTTGTGGACAAAATGGAAGCGAAGGGCTACGTCGAACCGCAGATTGCGGGCAAGAAGGACAGGGCGGTGCTTCTTACCATGGAGCAGTTCAACGAACTGTACGGCGGAGACGACAAGAACGGATAACAAGACTGCCGCGGCTTGAAAGGCTGCGGCAATTCAGGTTGATAAAAAGGAAACGCGCGCGGCAAATTTTGCAAAAGCGGTTGAAAAGCTTGCGCGCGATAAAGAAAACAGATGTCTGAAACAAGTAAGAAGTTGGGAGTAATCTCATTAGGGTGCGATAAAAACAGGGTGGATACGGAAAACGCCCTGGCGTATTTTGCGGACGCGGGATACACCGCCGTTGCCGATTTGTCGGAAGCGGACGTCATTTTAGTGAACACCTGCGGCTTTATCGACCCGGCAAAGCAGGAGAGCATAGACGCCGTTCTGGAAGCTGCCGCATACAAGAAGAGCGGCAGGTGCAGGGTGCTGGCGGTAAGCGGCTGTCTTGCCCAGCGGTACGGCGCGGATTTGCAGGAAGGTATTCCGGAAATAGACGTGCTCGCGGGTACGGAGAGATACGCCGACCTTCCCGCGGCGGTGGAAAGGGCGCTTGCCGGGGAGCGCGTGCAGCCGCTTACCAACGATATAAACGACAGAAGTTTCACAAGCAGGCGCGTGCTGACCACGCCCGCGCACTACGCCTATCTGAGGATAGCGGAGGGCTGTTCCAACAGGTGCACCTACTGCGCCATACCCTACATACGCGGAAATTACACCTCGCGCCCGCTCGAAGAGCTGGTTGCGGAGGCAAAGGAGCTTGTGGACGGCTGGGGAGTGAAGGAACTCATTCTCGTGGCGCAGGACGTCACCCGTTACGGCACGGACGGGGGACGCAAACAGCTTATCCCCCTGCTTGAAAGGCTGAGCGCGCTGGACGTGAGGTGGATAAGGCTGCTTTACCTCTATCCCGAACAGGTGGACGACGAACTTATAGATTATATCGCTTCAAACGACAAAATATGCAAGTATGTTGACATACCTTTGCAGCATATAAACGATAAGATATTGAAGAGAATGGGCAGAAGGGTGAACGGAGAGCAAATCCGCGCGCTCGTGAAAAAACTGCGCGACAAGGGCATATTCACCCGTTCTACGTTCATCGTCGGCTTTCCGGGAGAGGGGGAAGAGGAGTTTGAAGAACTGCTCGCCTTTCTGAAAGAAGCGCGCTTTTACGCGTGCGGCTTTTTCGCCTATTCAAAGGAAGAGGGAACTCCGGCGGCTAAACTGCCCGGGCAGGTCGGCGCGCGCGTGAAGGCGGCAAGAAGAAAGCGCGCCTACGCCGTGCAAAGCGCGGTATCTGCCGAAGACAAGGAAAAACTTATCGGCAGGACGTTCGATACCGTGTACGAGGACATAGATTACGACAGGCAGACGTTCAGGGGCAGAACCGCGTTCCAGACGCCCGACGTGGACGGAGTGACGTATTTCACTTCAAGCGTGCCCGTGGACGCGGGCGGCGTGTACCGCGTGAAGATAACGGGCGTATGCGGGGAAGATCTTATCGGAGAGGTCGTGGAATAATGGGAAAGATACGTATAAATTTACCTACTAAAATAACAATCGCAAGGCTTGCGCTCATACCGCTGATAGTCGTCGCCTACTGCCTGCAATCTCTGGCGGGCTGGGTGTGCGCCGTAACGGGCGTGCTGTTCTGGATAGCCGGCTGGACGGACTTTTTCGACGGCTATATCGCGCGCAAGTATAATATGGTTACCGACCTGGGCAAGTTTCTCGACCCGATTGCGGATAAAATACTCGTAATCGTCGGACTCGCCTTCGTGGTGGACGGGCAGTATTTCGCGGCAATCGGCATTCCCTACGTTGCGGTTATATGCAGTATAATAATAGTCGCGCGCGAATTTATCATAGGGCTTCTGCGCCAGATAGCCGCGCTCAAAAACTTCGTGATAGCGGCTGATAAAATGGGTAAGCTGAAGACGGTTGCAACGCTGACCGCGCTCACGACGCTGCTGTTTTCGCCCCTGCACGTCGTCATCACCTGGATAGGCTTTGTCGAACTTATCATCGCAACGGTGCTGACGGTGGTATCGGGAGTGCATTACATCTATAAAAACCGCGGCGTGTTCGAAGAAGAGGATAAGGCGAACGGCGAAGCCTGCGGCAATGCGGAAAACTGCGCGGAGGACAATAAAGAGAATAACGCCGCCGCGGCGGCGGAGGGCGCGGAGATCGCACAAAGCGCCGATAAGGAGGGAAAATAAAAATGGTAGTGGAAGATCAGTTCAAAAATTATTGCATCATCAAAACTTTCGGGTTGAAGCGTTCGGACATCGCGCCCTATCTCAGGACGGGAAACGTATCCGTCGACTACTCCGAAGAATGTCTTGACGGCACTATAAGGGTGCTTAACAACGACGCGGAGGAGACGGAATTCCAAGAAACGCTCGACGTGATAAAGCGCGCTTTCAAAGACAGGATATATTCCGACTGCGACAGTTCGCTTGCCAAAAAGCTGGTGGATACCTGCCGTGAAAATGGGATAAGGCTTATCGTGGCGGAATCCATAACGGGCGGCATGATATGTTCGTCGCTGGTGGATATTCCCGGCGCGAGCGAAGTGCTTACCGAAGGGCTGGTGACGTATACGGACGCCGCCAAAGTAAGACGCCTGCACGTCAGACTTTCCACGCTGGAAAAGTTCGGCGCGATATCCAAGGAAACGGCGGGTGAAATGGCGCACGGACTGCTGGAAAACCGCGACGTGGATCTGGGAATAGCCACCACGGGCTGCGCCGGTCCCGACAGCGACGAAAAGGGCACGCCGGTGGGGCTTTCGTTCGTGGGCATCGCCACCAGAAAGGGCGGCGTAATATACCGCCTCAACCTGACGGGCGACAGAAATTACATAAGAAGATGCGTAGCCAACGCGGCTATGTTCTATGCGCTTAAAAGCGCCGAAAACGGAGATAAGGAGAATTAATAATGGCAGCAGAAGAGCCTAAAAAGGGCAAGGAAAAAAGCGCTTTACTCGACGACGCGATATCCAAAATAGAAAAGCAGTTCGGCAAGGGCGCTATTATGAAGCTGGGCGACGGGCAGGTGGAGCCGGTGGAAGTCATCTCTACCGACTGTCTTACCCTCGACTTCGCGCTGGGAATAGGCGGTTTTCCGCGCGGCAGGATAGTGGAAATATACGGACCGGAATCTTCGGGTAAAACCACCGTGGCGCTGCACGCCGTCGCGTCCTGTCAAAGAAACGGCGGCACCGCCGCGTTCATAGACGCGGAGCACGCGCTCGACCCCGTATATGCGGAAAATCTGGGCGTAAACATACGCGAGCTGTACGTTTCCCAGCCCGACAACGGCGAACAGGCGCTGGACATAGCGGATATGCTCGTGCGCAGTAACGCGGTGGATATAATCGTAATCGACTCGGTTGCGGCGCTCACTCCGCGCGTGGAAATAGAGGGCGAAATGGACCAGTCCACCGTGGGCGCGCAGGCAAGGCTCATGTCCAAGGCTTTAAGAAAGCTCACGGGCGTTGTGAACAAGGCGAAAACCTGCATCATCTTTATAAACCAGCTCAGGGAAAAGGTGGGCGTTATGTTCGGCAATCCGGAAACGACCACGGGCGGCAGGGCGCTTAAATTCTATTCGAGCATAAGGCTTGAAATAAGAAAGGGCGACGCGATAAAGAGCGGCTCGGAGATAGTGGGCAACCGCACCCGCGCCAAGGTGGTCAAAAACAAACTCGCCCCTCCCTTCAAGTCCGCGGAATTCGACATAATTTTCGGCAAGGGCATATCGGCAAACGGCTGTCTTATCGACGTCGCTCAGGAAAAAGGCGTCGTGGTAAAGACAGGCTCGTGGTTCAGCTATAACGGCGACAAGATAGGCCAGGGCAGGGAAAAGGCGATACAGTTCCTCGACGACAATCCCGAAGTGGCGGAGGAAATCAAGGGCAAACTCACCGAGATGATGAAGCCGCAGGCATAACAGGCGTATATCGGAACAAAGGCGTACCCGCGAATAACGCGGGTACTATTTTATTGCGGCTTTATCGCGGCGGATTATGCTTTCAGATAAAAGCGGCAAAGCGCGGAGTTTCCGCGCTTTTGTAATTTATGCGGAAAATCCGCGGATAACTTGACATACATACTTATATATATTATAATGATTATAATATAGTATTTATAAGGGCAAATGCGCCCGGAATTACTGTATGCAAATTAACAAATATGTTGCAAAAGCGGCATAAAATACGGGAGGAATTGAAATGTTGAATTCAGCAGGCTTTCTCCTTTGCAGTGTCGGAACCGACGGTATCATAGGTATCGTCGTGGGAATAGTGCTCGCGCTTATTGTCGGCGCGGGTGTAGCGTATCTGATTTTCAGGTATGCCGCGCGTAAAAAGCTCGGATCCGTCAAGGAAGAGTGCGCGCGGCTTTTGGACAGCGCAAAATCCAATGCGGACACTTATTTAAAGGAAGCAAGACTAGAAATCAAGGAAGAACAGCACAAAATGCGTTCCGAACTGGACAAGGAATCCAGGGAGCGCAGGTCGGAGTTGCAGCGCACGGAAAACAGGCTTTCCCAAAGGGAAGACCAGCTTGCGTCCAGGGAACTGCTTCTCGACAAAAAATCCGCGTCCCTCGACGACCGCAAGAAGGGGATAGAGGCGAAAGAGCAGGAAATTGCGCAGATACAGTGCGAACTTTCCAAACAGCACGATAAAATGCTGGAACAGCTTGAAAAAGTGGCGCAGCTCACCCAGGAAGAGGCAAAGGCGCAGCTTATGGAACAGCTTTTGGACGAAGTGCGCAAGGACGCGGGCGAAAAGGCGCGTGAAATCGAACAGAGCGCAAAGGACGAAGCGGAAAAGCGCGCGCGCAACATCGTGGGACAGGCGGTACAGCGCTGCGCGGTGGACCACTCTTCCGAAATATGCGTATCCACGGTGGAGTTGCCCGGCGACGAGATGAAGGGCAGGCTCATCGGCAGGGTGGGCAGGAATATCCGCTCCATAGAAAACTGCACGGGCGTCGACCTTATCATTGACGATACGCCCGACGTGGTGACCGTTTCCGCGTTCGACCCCGTAAGAAGGGAAGTGGCGAAACTCGCCATAGAACGCCTTGTGGCGGACGGCAGAATACACCCCGCGCGTATAGAAGAAACTGTCGAAAAAGTGCGCCGCGAGCTGGATAACCAGATGAAGGAAGCGGCGGAAAACGCCGCGTTCGACGCGGGCGTATACGGTCTGCACCCCGAAATAATCAAACTTTTGGGCAGACTCAAATACCGCACCAGTTACGGGCAGAACGTGCTCAAACACTCGCTTGAAGTCAGCTATCTCGCAGGTTCTCTGGCAACGGAGCTGGGCGCGGACTTCAAAGTGTGCAGAAGGGCGGGACTTTTGCACGACATAGGCAAAGCCGTAGACCACGAAGTAGAGGGCACCCACGTTTCCATAGGCGTGGAGATACTCAAACGCTTCAAGGAATCCCCCGCGGTCATACACGCGGTTGAAGCGCACCACAACGACGTTGAACCTTCCACGCTGGAAGCGATTATCGTACAGGCGGCGGACGCCATTTCGGGCGCGCGTCCCGGCGCAAGAAGGGAATCTATCGAAAACTACGTCAAGCGTTTGGAGAAGATAGAAAACGTAGCCAACTCGTTCGCGGGCGTGGAGCAGTCCTACGCCATTCAGGCGGGCAGGGAAATCCGCGTCATGGTCAAGCCGGAGGAAGTGGACGACAACGCCACCATGTTCATGGCAAAGGAAATCGCCAAAAAGCTGGAAGCGGAGCTGGACTATCCCGGGCAAATCAAAGTCAACGTCATACGCGAACTCCGCAGTGTGGAATACGCAAAATAACTATGCCCTCACCCGTCTGCTGTATGGCGGTTTGAGCGGTATATTTCGGGCAACTTTCCACAACGCCTCACTCGACGTAGCGCTGCTACGACTTCGTTCGGCGTCGTGAAAATTTGCTCCGAAATCTCCGCGCTGAAACCGCCACACAACACCCGTTTTCGGGCAGGTAATTATCTGTCAGAAAATATGCGTAAAAATAAGTTTGTATTTTAGCTTTATGGGTGAAGCGCCACGCACTTAAAGCGGCATAAGGGCAAGTGCCCGGTTGCCGCTTTTTTGGACTCGAATTTAAGCAAAATATCGGATAATATCCGTATACGGTATTGACCGGTTTGTAACTTTTTGCTATTATATATATAGTAATATTACGGACAGGGAATTATGAAAAACGTAATTAAAAAGGCTTGGCCGCTGGTTGTAGCGGCCGTTCTCGCAGTGGCGTTGCTCATCTTTTACGGCGTAACGCTTTCCAAGGACAACAATCTGGGCATCACGGAAGAAAATCTGGCGGACGGCGCCACGGTTTACGGCTCCGCAGGCGCGGGCATGGCTTTCGATTCGGGAAGAATGACCGCCTGGAATGTGAGCGAAAAGGGCGCGGAAGCGGTCGTCGACTTCGGGCAGGAACGCGAAATAAACGCATTGCTGCTGAACGAAACGGGATACAACGTCAAGCAGTTTTCCGTCTATTACGAAAACGGCGGCGAGTGGGAACTTTGCTACCGCCAATGCGAGATAGGCGTGGACAGGCTTGCGACCTTCTATCCCGTAACCACGAAAAAGATAAAGGTGGTCATAGACGACTTCAAGAACACCGTCCGCATATCGGATATAGCCGTATATAACTTGCAGGCGCGCGAAAACAGCGATTTCCGCGTATCTACGTACATTCGTCCCGAACACATAGGGCAGGGACTTATCGACCCCGACTGTTTCGACATAGTCACGGACGTGCAGTTCATAGCATACGGCAACTTTGACCCCGAAGGCAACGTCGTGCCGGTGGAAGGCGCGGACGAAGCGCTTAAAGGGTTAAAGGATATGATAGGCAACCGCGACGTGAGCATCACCGTTACCGTGTTCCCCGTGCGTGAAGGCGCAACCATGGCGGACGTGTACCGCGACCACATGGACAACGCCGTTCAGAGCATAGTGAACCTGGTGGAAAAGCTGGACGTTGACGGCGCGGACTTTGACTGGGAATATCCCCACGGAAGCGAGGAGTGGGCGCTTTACAGCGAATTTATTGCAAGGCTCGGAGAAGAGTTGCATAAAACCGGCAAGGAACTTTCCATCGCGCTTTCGCCCTGGGGCGTGAACCTTTCGCAGGAAGCTATCGACAGCATCGACCAGCTGCAGCTCATGTCCTACGATATGTTCGACTATAAGGGCGACAACAACTCGTACAGCGGCGCGGCCGCGTGCGCGGCGGAATACTTCATCTCCTGCGGCTTTGCTCCCGGGCAGCTCAATCTGGGCATTTCCTTCTACGGCAGACCCGACGACGGCAGCGGAGTCTGGGTAAATTACCGCGACGAAAATTACACGCAGGACGAATACATAATGTACCAAAACGGCGTATGGTTCAACACCGTAACCACCGTGAGGGATAAAACGGCGTATGCCGCTTTGCGCGGACTGGGCGGTATAATGATATTCTCCCAGGACGAGGATTTGCCTGTTTCCGATCCGCTTTCGCTGACCGCGCAGATAGGCAAGGCAATAGATATGTTCGTGAAGGAGGCTTGATCGTATGAAAAAAGTATTTCAGGTACTGAAAAACCGCAGATATATCTCCTTATTATCCGCATTTTTACTGCTGTTCACATATCTTGCGGCCACAAGGAGTTATATTTACGAAAATATCAACAAATCGCTGGTTTTCGGACAGACCGGCACCCCCGACATCTCCGTGGGCGCCACGGTCACGGGCACGCTCGTGGCGGCGGCTGTGCTGGGCGTTATAATATGCTGGTTCGCGCGCGATAAGTTCACCGAGCGCACCACCATCAACCTCTATATTATCGCCGCGTTCTGGGCGATAGTGCTCCTCTTTTTCACGCCCTATAATCTCTCCCTCCTTTCGCCTTCAACGAACGGACAGAATATTTCCACGATAAACCTTATCGTAGTCATCTTCCTTGCCGCGGTCGGAGTAATTTTATTCACCGTCGCAATCGGTTCGCATTTCGCCGAATATTTCAGGGACGGTTCCTTCGCTCCGCTGGTCGCGGCGTTCATCTGCGCTTCCGTGGCGGTCGTGCTCTCCCTGCTTGCGGCGGAATTTACATGGAGCTTCACCATATGCACGGCGGTATATGCGGCGGTCCTGCTTGCGGTGAACATGGTCAACAGCTTTATACAGAAGAAGGGCGACGAGTACACCGACGCGCCCGTGCGCGACTATAAAATATATATCGTATGCGCGATAATCATTCTGCTTGCGCTCGGCGTAGCCGTCGGCGGACACTTCCTCTCCGAGCCTGCCGCACCCATGGCATAATATCAAAAACATTAAAAGCCGTTCCGCAGGGGACGGCTTTTCCTTTTATATGAAATTGGCATAGGGGAATTACAAGCGAGGCTGCCGCCGCGTTCGTATCTTTTCTGAAAGAAGAGGGCTTTCCCTACATTACCGCCACCCACGACGTAAACAATCCGCGCAGCGGCGCGGTCATGAAGCGGATAGGCATGAAGTATTGCTATTCCTACGTTGAGCAATGTCAGCCGAAAAATTTCCCGGTTACTTTCAGAATGTACCAGCTGAACCTGGACGGCAACGACGGCAGGGTATATCAGAAATACCGCGATACGTATCCGAATTTTACCGAAACCGTGTGACCTTGTAATTGACAATAAACCCGAAACAAAAAGCCTTGGTAAAAGTCAACCAAGGCTTTTTGCTGTCGTAAACATTTTAACGCTTTCTTCCGCGTTTCTTCTTTTTTGCGGAGCTTTCTCCGTCCGCGCTTCCGCCCGCTTCGCCGTCCGTTTCCGCAGTTTCGGCAAGTTCCGCGCCCTCATTATTTTCCGCGCTTTCCGGCGCTCCGCCGCCATGCACTTCGCCGTCCGTTCCGTCGGGCATTTCGCTTATTTGAACGCTTTCCGCGCCGTCCGTTTCCGCATTTTCCGCGCTTTCGCCGTCTGCTGCGCTTTCATCTGTTTCCGCATTTTCCGCGTTTCCGTCTGTTTCCGCGTTTTCGGCAAACTCCGCGCTTTCCGCGCTTTCCGCATTTCCGGGAGCTTTTTTGCGCATGCGGCGGAACAGCTTTGCAAATTTTCCCTCTTCGGGCGCGGGCAGTTCCTCTATAGTCACGTTGTCGGACTTGCCCTCTATTTCCGCCAGCAGTTTGTCGGGGTCGAAGTCCGCGGGCGCAGGTTCGGGAGAAGGTTCCCCCTTCTTTTTACGCTTGAACAGGTCGTAAATCACGGGTATGAAGAACAGCGTCACCACCGTCGCGTACAGCAGTCCGCCTATGGAAGTTATCGCCATCGGCTGCAACATTCTGCCCGTGGCGGAAGAATCGCACGCGGTTATGATAAGTCCCACTATCGTGGTCAGGGTGGTTATCAGAATGGGGCGCAGGCGCGTCGCTCCCGCGGTTATCAGCGCGGTGCGCTTTTCCACGCCCTCTTTTACCAGCTTATCGGCAAGTTCCACGAATATAATGCCGTTGTTCACCACCACGCCCATAAGCATGATAAGTCCCAGCACCGCCACTACGGATATTCCCACGCCCGTGATGAACAGCGCAAGCAGACTGCCCGTAAAGGCGAGGGGTATGGTGAACATTATGATAAACGGCGTTTTCAGCGAGCCGAACTGCGCCGCCATCACCAGATATACGAGCACTATCGCAATGCCCAGCACGATATAGAGCGTGGTATAAATTTCCTCAACTTCCGCCGTCTGCGCCACGAATTCTATCTCTATCGCGGAGTCGGGGTGCGAGGAGTTGTATGCGGCAATAAGCGCCTGAATGTCGTCCGCCACCGCGGAAGAAGACGCGCCCGATTGCAGACACACGGTCACGGCGGAATATCTTCTGCCGTCCCTGCGGTCGATGGAAACCATGCCTTCTTCCGTTTTCAGACTGCCGTCGTCGTTGAAAGAATCGGGGGTGAGCAGTTCGGACAGTTTTACGCTTCCCGTCTGCGTGCCGCCTATGTGCCCGTTGAGGGTGTAGGTTATATCCATATCCAAAATGTCGGCGCGCGCGGAGTCGTCGGAGAAGTACTCTTCGCTTGTGTCCGCCTTGTATGCGCCGCCGTTTAACGAAAGGTATCCGTTTTCGTCGGTGACGTTCGCCCCGCTTCCGTCCTTATCGGGCGTAAGAGAGGTAACCGCGCCGTCTTCCCCTATCAGATAATACTTGCGCAACACGGAATAGGATTCGGAATTATTCTCTTTCAGATAGCTGTCCTTATAGTATATCTCCACGGGCACGTCGGGCGCGCTAGAAGCAAAGCCCTTGTGCCAGGTCAGAAGAGAGTAGTAGTAATCGTAAATAAGCACGTCGTAAGTGCCTTCATTGCCGTTGTCCGACACGGTCAGCGTGGCGGCGGGCGAAAGGGTGACGTCGGTGAGGTATTCGGAAATCTGCAGATAAATCTCGCCAACTGTCAGCCCCAGTTCCATTGCCTTTTTGCGGTCTATCTCCAAAGTGTAGGAAATGCCGCTTCCGCTCACGTTGTCGGAAGTGTAGGAAACGCCGTCAAGCTGCGCTATTGAAGAAGAAAGCTGTCCGGCAGCCGCTTTCAGCTCGTCCAGGTCGTCGCCGTAGACGTTCACGGTCAGATTGTCGGAAGCCACCGCCGTATCTATCACCGTGCCCGTGGAGCATTCCACCTTGATATACTGCGCGTAATCTATATTCGCGCTGTCGGAAAGTTCGTCCACCAGCCTGTCGCACAGCTTTTTTGCGCTGTCGCGCTTGCCGTCTGTCAGTTTTACCGTTGCGGTAATGGTGTCCGCGCCTATATTCATACCCTCGGACTGAATGTTATATCCGGCTATATTCACGTTGCTGGATATGGTCATATTGACGTGCTCGGTTTCTTCCATCGCCATAAGGTATTCGGTAACCTGTCCGGTAACGCTGTCGCGCACGTCGTCGTAGTCGAGCGTTTCGCCGCGCCCGTCCTTGCCCCCGTTGATTGCTCCCGCGTCAAGCGATATGGTAACGGTAAGACTGCCCGTATCCGTTTCGGGGAAGAAGCGCGAATCCATAAAGAAGAATGAAGTCACCGCAAGTCCCAGCATAACCACGACAACCGCGAGCGAAATCCACTTGTGCTTCAACGTGAACGAAAGTCCGCGGGCATACGCCTTTTTCACCTTGCCCATAACCTTTTCCGGCTTGGGACGGTAATTTTTCACAGTATACTGCGCCAAAGAAGGCACTAAGGTTATCGCCACCACAAGTGAAACCGCCAGGGCAAGACAGAGCGTTACCGCCATATCCTTTACCACCGTTTTGGTAAGTCCCTGCGTGAACACTATGGGCAGCCATACGATGAGGGAAGTTATCGTCGAAGCCAGAATTGCGCCCGACATCTGCGTCGTGCCCGTGATGACCGCTTCCTTTACGGGTGCGCCGCGCGAACGCAGGCGGTAGATATTTTCTATCACCACTACGGAGTTATCCACCAGCATACCTATGCCCATCGCAAGCCCCGCCATTGACATAAGGTTGAGCGTGATACCCGCAAAGTACATTATCACGAAAGTGGCGACTACGCTTATCACCATTGAAAGGGTGGTGAGCAGGGTGGGACGGAGGTCTTTCAGGAAGATGAACAGCACCACGACCGCGAGCAGCGCGCCCCACAGCAGGTTTTGTATAACCGTGCTTATAAGTTGGTTGGTGTACTCGCCGTCGTCGTAAAGGACGGAATACTGCAAGTCGGCAAAGCCGTCCTCCTGCGTGAGGTCGGAGAGCAGTTTATTGAGGTCGTCGGAAAGCGTCGCGCCCGAATATCCCGCCTGCTTGGTTATGGAAAGGGTGATGGAATTCACTCCGTCCAGCTTGGAATATACCATGGCGGAAGTGTCTATAACCGTGATGTCGGCAATATCGGAAAGGGAGAGCGATATTGTGAATTCGCGCGCTTCCTTTGCAAATTCTTCCGCCGCGTCCGCATTGAACAGATAATTTCCTTCGTTGTCTGAAGTATTGGGGGAGATAAAGCCCGCGTCTTCCAGAAGAGCCACGAACTCGCCGCCCTTGTCGATATACACGTTTACCGCCCATTGCTGTAACAGGGTGGTATCTTCTATATTCAGCGCCTCGCCCAACTCGTCCCATTTTTCGCCGTTGTTGTCATTGAAAGAGGAAAAGTCTCTGTTTATCAGCGCAAGCAAAAACTCCTGCACGATAGGCTTTTCAAGCGCGCTTTCGTTATCGTTAGGCGGCAACAGCGAGAGCAGGAAGGAGAGTATTCCCTCCGCGTCCCCCCACGAAGAGGTGACGAGGGAAAGCAGATTTATGCCCGTTGCCGGCATGAATATCAAATCTTGCAGGGTGGATATACTGCCGTCCACATTCACTATATAGGTAATGCCGTTTTCCGTATAGCTTCCCGCGGGCAGGGATATGTTCTGCGCCTGAATGAGCGTGCCTATAAGGTCGGAATCTATTACGCCGGAAAGCGTTTTGGTAAGTTTTTTATATATCTCCGCCGTATTTTCGCCCGTCAAAGCGGTAAAAAGCTCGTCTAAACTGTTATATCCCAGCGCGGCGCAAAGTTGTTCTTCCAGAGCTGATTTTCCCGCATTTGCATAAGCCGACGTCGCGCCTTCGCGCACGCTGTCAGCCGTGGCGGGAGTGACGGAAGAGAGGTTGGCGCAGTAGTCGACTATCGCCTGTGCAAATTCCGCCGTATGCGCGCGCACGTATTCCGCCGCATTGCGGTAGGGGTGACCTTCCGCAAGATCCGTGCCGAAACTTGCAAGACGCGTTTCCGTAAGAGTTTTTATGGCTTCGGGAGTTTGCGCTGCCGTAGGCGCGCTATCGCTTGCTATATAGTCGAATATATCTTCAAAAACGTCGGGCGAGATATTTACCATGGCGTCGGCAATCAGAGCCACCGCGCTGTTTGCGGCTTTGGCGGCGTTTGCCACCTGCTCACCGTACGTGTCGCCCGTGGCGGAAGACGAGAGCATAAGTCTGTTTATATGCACCGCCGCATAGTCCGCCGTTTCGGGATATATGGATTTTATAATGGTATTTGCGGCGGAATAGGTGCCGAGCGCAAGAAGTTCGTCGATTTTCGACGTTGTCGCCTTTATGACATCACTTGGGTCTGTCATTGCCGCAATGCCGCTGTCGGTCGCAAGAAAATCGTTCAGTTCGTCATAAAACGCCGCCAGATTTTGCAGGTATATGGAAAGTTCGCTTAAATCGGAAAGGGTATACTGTTCCAACTCGTTGAGAGCGCCGCTTAAATGCTTCGCAAGAGAGGAGTAAAATTTGCTCAACGCGGAATCGCCGGTAATGCCTTCTTTGACCTGGGTATGCAGTACGTCCGCCGTCTTTTCGTCGTTAAGGCTCACCATAATATAGTTGTCTATCAAGCCCTGGACGGTCACGTCCTGCACGCCGTCCACCGCGCGGATTCTGTCTGCCAAAGCGTTGAAATACTCCATGTTGTCGGGCACGCTTTCGCCCTTGCGCGACACGGATATGGACATTGAAGGGAGCATATTCGGATTGGCTTTGATAACCATTGATTCCTGCAGATAGGGGGAATCGGGCAGTCCCGCGGAAGAAAGTCTGCCCTGAATCTCGTCCGCCACCGCGTCCACATCCGAACCCGAACTCAGTTGCAGACTTATTACGGATACGTTGTCGTACGACATTGAAGTCACCGACTGCACGGCGGACATATTCCCCAGCGCCTGTTCGAGCACCGCGGTTACGTCGCTTTCCACAATCTCCGCGGGCTGACCCGCGTACACGGTGGCGACGACAACGTAAGGCAAATCCATATTGGGCAGAAAATCCACGTCCGTATTGAGTACGGAAACAACGCCCAGGACGACTATGATAAGCACCATAACCGCAATTACATACGGTCTTTTTACGCTGAATTTAGTAAGCAATATAATTTTCCCGCTTTAGTTTATTATGTACGCGCGCACGCATACATCAATATTATATCTTATAATTATTAAAATATCAAGACTTCCGTACAAACTGCGGCAAAATGCCGCAAAGCGGCTTTTACATGAAGATCAGCTTGTAAAGCAGGGGTATTATAATACAGCACAAAATAGCCGCAGCGGTAAATACTATAACAAGCGGCAGGGCTTTGAGAACAAGCCTTTTGACCGAGGCGGAAGAGCCGAATACGCCGCGCGCGCCGCAAAGGCTTGAAAACACTATGCAGATATAGGCGATAAATACCGCCGCCGCCGTGAGATAAAGGGGGAGATAGTAAAATATTATGCACGCAACGCCGCCCGCTACGGAAGGTTGCAAACATCCGACCAAGCCCAGCCCCAGGCGGTAGCCTAAAAATCCCGCTATGAAAAATGCCGGTATAATGAGCCATCTGTTGAATCCGCAAAGCAGTATGAGCGCAAGTCCTCCCAAGGTGCACAATAGCGCGATAAAAAACGTCTTTGCAAAAGCGTAAGTGCCCGATTGCAGCTCGTATATGAAATTCAGTTTGTAATAATCTTCCCCGAATCCGCGCGCCGCGATAACGCCTATAATAATGCCGACTAGCAACGAGGCGCACCCTATGAGTATGTATAACTTATGCTCGCGCAAAAAAATCTTTAACGAGGTTACGTTGTAGCAAAGTTTTCTATTTTTCATTTCCACTCCCACTTATGCGGGAGCAGCGCAGATTTTCGCACGCCTGAAATACGAACTGCAAGTTTCCGGGCTTGCCTCTGTCACTGCTCACGGTGTTGCCGAACTGCAAATAAAGAGTATCGATATCACCGCGCATCCAGGCGCCCGAAATGGCGTTTTGTATGCTTTTATCCACGGTAGCGGCGGACTTTTTGTATTTTCTGCCTACCTTCGGATATCCGCAGGTGCTCAGCGGCGCAATCTCTTCGCCGCTCAAACGCATGGTAATCAGGTCGGAAAGGTAGTAAAAACCGCTGTTTCCCGGTTTGAATCCCAGGGAAAGCAGGTATTCCACCGCCTCCGCGCGCCGACTGCCCATACAAAAAACCTCTCAATGCGTAGTGATATTATTATATATTGGGTTTTCGCGCAAAATATGTAATATTGTTGAAATGACGCGGATAAATTTGTATATTTTGCCGTATACGTCGGCTGTATCCGTAATAAAAAAACAGGAAATATACACACTAAACGCGACTAAATACGCAAAGAGGAAAAGCATATGAAAAAAATCTTTTGTTTAATGCTGTTGCTTACCGCGGCGATAACCGCAATGTTCTCGGTAAACGTGGCGTGCGCGGAAGAGGGGTACTCGGTGAGCGCATTTTCCGCTTACATGACGGATGCGGAAAGCGGCAGAGTGCTGTACGCCAAAGCGGAGGACGAAAAGCACGAGATAGCTTCCATGGTCAAAATCATGACGGCAAATCTCGTGTTCGAAGCGCTTGACAGGGGCGAAATATCGCTTAATCAGGAAGTGACCGTATCGCAGACGGCGGCGGGAATGGGCGGCAGCCAGATGTTTCTGGACGCCGGCGCGACTTACAAGGTGGACGACCTTATCAAGGGCGTTATCGTCGCTTCCGCAAACGACGCTTCCGTAGCTTTGGCGGAGCTTATCAGCGGTTCGCACGAAGCGTTTGTGAACAGGATGAACGAGCGCGCCCGGGAGATGGGCATGAACAACACCCGTTTTTCCTGCGCGACGGGACTTCCCGACAGCGGAGAACAGTATTCCACCGCGCGCGACGTCAATACAATGACGCGTGCGCTTATGAAACACGATAAATATTACGATTACGCGGGTATCTGGATGGAAGACTTTACCCACCCCAGCGGCAGAACCACACAGCTTGTGAATACCAACAAACTTATAAGAAATTACGCAGGATGTGTCGGCGGCAAGACGGGCTTCACCAACGAGGCGGGCTTTTGCCTTTCGGCGTGCGCGGACAGGAAAGGGGTAAGAGTGGTCGCTACCCTTATAGGCGGAAAGGACAGTAACACCCGCTTTGCGGAAGTTTCGGGAATGTTCAACTATGCTTTTGCCAACTACTCGCGCGCCAAAGTCGCGGGTGCGGGCGAACAGCTGGGCGCAATTCCCGTGCGCGGCGGCAGGGTAGATGAAATTCCCTACGGCGCCGACAGCGACGTAAGCATGCTCATTAAAACGGGTGAAGAAATATCCGCGCCCGAAATCACTCTTCCCGACAAGGTGAAAGCGCCGGTAAACCGCGGCGACGTAATCGGTACCGCCGAATATTCCACACCTTCGGGCGAAAAAATTACGGTAAATCTTATTGCGTTGGAGAGCGCGGAGCAGGCGACGTTCTGGGACTATATCAAGAAAGTCTTTATCTGACACCCGTTTCCGGCTCGGACAAAGCACCGGTTGAGGCGCAGAAAGATATGAAGATTCCTTCCGAACTCGTGCCGCGCTGTCCGGGTGTGCGGCGCGCCCGTGATCACCAATCTGCGTGCGGACGATAAATTCGTGGAGGACGAAGGCTGGCATGCCGCCGCGGATAATTACGAAAAATTCTTAAAAAGCTGTGAGGGAAAAAAGACTTTGCTTTTGGAACTCGGCGTGGGTATGAATACCCCCGTCATAATCAAATTTCCCTTTTGGAAGGCGGCTGCTTCGCACGAAAATTTCCGTTATGCGTGTCCGGATCTGCGCCCCGTGCGCGCGCCTTTTGATTTCGGGGAACGCGCCGTCTATATCGCGGGCGATATGGCAAAAACTCTGAAAGAGTTGGCAAACCGAATGTAAATTTTGCGCAAGAGGCAAAAAAGAAAGACATGAAAAAAGGACCGCGCGTACGGTCCTTTTATAATTTGTTTGTTTTACGGTATCATACAAGCTGAATCTGCGTGTCGCTTACCCATTCGAATTGTATTTCGTGCGAAGCGTAAGTGGTTATATTGCCGAAGTCCGTATCCGTGCTGTAAAATACCAGATACACGGTGAGGATGCCTTCACCCTCGGGCAGATACTGCGAAAGGTCGCTTATCTTTATTTCGTTGGCGTCACCGGAGAATCTGCCTCCGCTGACCGTATTCGGCTCCAACGCGGCTTTGGTAAAGCTGAAAATGGATTTCAGCGTATAGCTGTCGGAAGAGGGGTTCGCGTCGCTGAAAGCAAGTGTATATTCGTCTGCAAGTACCGCTTCGCTTTCGTGTCCGAACTTTGCCGAGTAGATGACGTCGCCGTCGTTCCAGGTGTTGTTGTATTTAAGTTGAATGGAAACCGCGTCGTCGGGGACCAAGCCGTCGCCCATGGAAAGAGTCAGCTCACTGCCGTAGCCGCAGGCGGCGAACGCGGTTATGCCGGTAACGGCGACAATGGCGACAATCAAAAGAATTATTGTTTTTTTCATAGTACCCATACCCAACCTCAGTATAACACTTTAATCGTACTGCTTTCGGCATATTTGCACAATCTGTCGACTTGTTGTAGTTTACTACAACTGCGCGCCATCTCGCACAAATCTGCCCGAAACCAGTTACGCTGAAAGCAAAGCATTTTACAACCCGACATATGTGTTCTACTGAGGTTGGGTATGGGTAGTGCCTCCCTATACACATATTTTATTATTATACGGCGAATATGTCAATATGCAGGCTGAAAAATCACGGAAAACTATGCCGCATTACAGGCGTCGGGATTACAGGCCGAAAAATCGCAGATAAAACCATGCCGCAGTGCAGGCGTCGGGATTACAGACTGAAAAATCGCAGATAAAACTACGCCGCATTGCAGGCGGCGGAATAGTGGCGCAGCGGGCCGCCGCAGGCCGATTACTCTGCGAATAAAGCAATTCGCCTTGTCACGCGTTGCCGTTCTGCCGATGCCGGGTACGGCAAAAGTTCGCCGGCGCGCAGGTCGGATAATAAAAATTAAATCGTTTAAATTTTTGTCGCGAAAGTATTGACCGCATATCGGCGGTATGCTAATATAAAATAAAGGCGGAAAAAGCCTTGAAAATTGCTGATAAGAGGAAAATATGTGTAAAATTCGGTTTTCTTCTCCCGCAGGGAGATGGAAAGAGGCTTTGCCGCTGGGCAACGGCAAGACTGCCGTAATGGTTTACGGCGGCGTTAAGTGTGAACAGCTCGATTTCAACGATGCAACTTTATGGTCGGGGTATCCGCGCAACCACGACAACGCCGCGGCAAAGGACGTGCTGCCCGAAGTGCGGAAGCTGATAAAAGAGGGCGAATTCAGGCGTGCGGACGAAAAAGTCCGTACGGGAATGGACGGCGATTACTCCCAGGCGTATATGCCGCTGGGAAGCGTGTTTATAAAAATTTCCGGCGGCGCCAAGGAGGGATACACGCGCACTTTGGATACGGATAACGGCGTTTTCGCGGTGCGCTCGGGCGGCGTTACTCGTACGGCATTCGTATCCCACCCTGACAAAGTTGCTGTTTATTCGATAAAAGCGGACGAAAAGACGGATATAAAACTTACGGCGAAAACTCCGCACAAGGGCGGAAGCGGCGTTATGCAGGGCACGTTCGTGCTCTACGGCAGGGCGCCGGACGTAGCGCTTCCCAACTATCTGCGCACGGCGCTGTTTCCCATAAGGTACAACGAGGGCAAGGCTATGGCGTTCGCCCTGGCGGTCCGCGCCGAAAGCGACGGAAAAGTAACCGTATCTTCGCGCGGGATAAGCGTAAAAAATGCCTCTTTTGTGCACTTTTATTTCCTTACGCATACGGGATTCAAAGATTACAAGAGTATGCCGGAAAACGACGCGGCAACCGTTGCGGGCGAGTGCATAAACAACTTGAAGTGCAAAAAACTTACATATCCTGCCGTGTATGAAAGACATATATCCGATTTTTCTTCGATAATGCGCCGCCAGAAACTGCACGTCGCGGACGTGGACGGGGACGCGGAGAAAATTTACAGCCGTGCAAGAAGCGGAAATGCGGACGCGGCGGCGGTGCAGCTGCTTTACGATTTGGGCAAATATATGATTGTGAGCGGAAGCAGGACTTCCCAGCCGCTGAATTTACAGGGACAATGGAACAACAGCCGCCGTCCGCCGTGGAGCAGTAACCTTACCACAAACATCAATTTTGAAATGAATTATTGGGCGGCAAGCGCGTGCAATCTGCGCGAATGTCTGCAACCGTTTTACAATGCGGCGCGCGAAATAGCCGAGCGCGGCGCGCTTACGGCAAAGACGAACTTCGGTATGGCTGGGTCGTGCTGTAACCACAACGTGGATATCTGGCGCACGACTTCTCCCGTAAAAGGCGATCCGCAGTATATGTATTCGCCCCTTTGCGGCGCGTGGATAGCGTGCGAAGCGTACCGCCACGGCAAAGCGTCGGGCGACGACCTTTCCGACGTAATAGAAAAATCCGCCCTGTTTATTCTCGATTATCTCACCCCGGATAACGGCGTACTGACGGTTATGCCTTCCGTATCGCCGGAAACGCGCTTTGCCTGCGGCGGGGGTACGTCCTCGGTGGGAACAGGTTCGGCGTTCGAGTTGTCCGTTACCCGCCAGACGCTTGAATACTGCGTTGAATGTACGCGCAACGGGCAGTTGAAAAGCAGGGCGGAAGCCGCCCTAGCAATGCTTGCGCCGCTGGAAAAGGACGAAATAGGGCTGAGCGAGTGGCACGGCGGCAGGGACAGCGTGGAAAAAGGTCACAGGCATTTTTCTCCGCTTATCGGAGTTTATCCGTTCGAGATCATAGCGCGCGGCGACAGGGAGTTCGGGTGGGCGCACGAGTTGTTTTTATACCGTCTGAAAAATTCCACTCCCGGCATAGGCTGGAGCGCGGCGTGGGCGATGTGCCTTGCCGGCAGATTTTGCGATAAAAAGGCGGCGGAACGCGCGTTGCTCGGATTTACGTCAAAGTCGCTTCTGCCCAACTTTTTCGGTTTCCACCCACCCGTTTATTTCCAGATAGACGGCAATCTTGGTTTTGTCGCGGGCATAAACGAAACGCTGGTCACTTGCGACAGGGGCGTGCTCACCTTGCTTCCCGCGCTGCCCGGCGCAATTTCGTCGGGAGAGGCGGAAGGGCTGTATGCGGGCGGAGCGGTGCTCGATTTCAGTTGGCGTGACGGAAAGATAGTGTACCTGAAAGCGGATAAAAAGGTGCGCGTCAGCGGTGAAAACTTTGCGCAGGGCGCGGAGCTGGAAAATGCGGAGATAGTATGACGAAGATAATAAATGCAATCGATTTCGGTATAATCCCCGGTGCGGAAGCGGCTGAAAAGCTGCATCTTCTCATGCAGGAACTTGCAGGGGAAGAGGGTGAAAAACAGCTGAATTTCCAAGAGGGAATTTACTACATAGACGCGGACAAACTGCCGCAAAAGAGTATGTTCATCACCAACACGGTGGGCGACAACGAATGGGAAAAGGGCGAAGAGCCGCACCTCAACCGCGCGGGCATACTTATGGAGAATATCTCCGACCTTACCGTAGAGGGAAGGGGAGCGCGCTTCGTGCTGCGCGGAAGGGCGTGCAACGCGGTTATACGCAACTGCCGCAACATAACTTTGAAAGACGTGTCCTTCGACAGCGAAAATCCCGATATGCACGAACTCACGGTAATCCGCCGCGGCGCGTTTTACATAGACTTCTCCGTGGATAAATACAGTAATTTGAAAAAAGACGGCGGAGTATGGTGTTTTACGGGAAAGGATTATACCGTGCCCGTCACCCAGGGGCGTCCTGCGGGCTGGATAGGCAAGGTGACGGCGGGCGACGAAAACCGCATTGTGCGCGTAAACCATCCGCTTACGGGCGCGTTCGGCATAAATATGCCGCGCAACGGCGTGCTGCGCGCGCATTACGTCGTGCCGCCGCGCTATAAGCAGGGCGACGTGTTCTGCCTGTTCGACGTAAGGCGCAAATACAACGGCATTTTTATCGACGAAAGCGAAAATATCCGCCTGAGCGGCGTGGAGCAGAATTTCAACTACGGGCTTGCGGTCGTGTGCCAATGCAGTAAGGACGTAAGCATAACAGGCTGTAAATGCATTCCAAGGGTGCGTTATATGGCGTCGGTGGCGGACTTTGTGCAGGTGTGTTCGTGCCGCGGCAAGGTGGAGATATGCGGCAATACGTTCACGGGTTCGGGCGACGACTGCCTTAATGTGCACGGTATACACTTCAAGGCGGTAAGCGCAAACGGCAACCGCCTAAGGGTCGCGTTCGGGCACAGACAGACGCACGGGTTCAATCCCTTCAAAAAAGGCGACGTTCTGCGCGTCATAGGTAAAAACACCCTGCTTGAAGAAGGGCGGCTGACGGTGGAAAGCGCGCGTTTGTCCGACGAATATTCCATAGAACTTACCGTCGCGGAGAACGCGGACGGCATTGCCGGCAAAGTGGTGGAAAACGCTTCCGCCTGCCCTGATATCGACTTTTGCGACAACGTGGTCGACAGGGTGATAACGCGCGGCGTGCTCGCCACTACGGCGGGGAAGGTGAGAATTGCGGGCAACAGGTTTCTGCACACGTCCATGCACGCCGTGCTCATATCAGACGACGCCAAATCGTGGTACGAAAGCGGTATGGTCAGGGACGTGGAGATAAGAGGCAATTACTTCGGCGCGTGCAGGGGCTACACGCTTATGGTGAAGCCGGAAAATTCCGTGCCGGGTTTCGTGCACGAAAACGTGCGCTTTACGGGCAATACGATAGACAGCGGCGGACAGGGCGGCTTTTATCTGAAGGATTGCCGCGGCGTGGTTATTTCCGGCAATAAGATTATCGGAAAGACGAAAAAAGGCAAATTTATCCGCGCGGATTATAGTATGGATAAATAATATGAAAGGCTGTTGACAAGCGGTTTTTTCTGTGATAGAATAAATTTTGTAACGATTATATTTTTGGGGGCGGAATATGTCCGTAACGATAAAGGATCTGGCAAGGGAAACGGGGCTTACGCCGGCAACGATAAGCGCGTACTTCAACGGCGGAAACGTGCGCGGATACAACAAGGCGAAAATAGAAAGCGCGATAGAAAAACTCGGCTATATCCGCAACGACTTCGCACGCGGGCTGAGGACGCACCGTTCGCGCACGATAGGCGTGCTTTTACCCGAAATAGCCAACAAGTTTTCCACGTCCATAATTTCGGAGACGGAGGAGAGTCTGCGTTCGCGCGGGTACGGCATAATAGTGTGCGACTGCCGCTCCAACGTAAAGCGCGAGAGGGAGGCGGTAAGGTTTTTGCTTTCCAAAATGGTGGACGGACTTATCGTGATTGCGGAAGACACGGGCGCGGGCGCCTGCCTTGCCGCCACACAAAACGGGGTTCCCGTGGTTGCGGTGGACAGAATGACGGAAAATCCGCTGCTTTCCCATGTGATTATAAACAACCGCGAAGTAAGTAAAAATGCCGTAAATATGCTTATAAACCGCGGAAACAAGCGGATAACCGCCGTTTGCGGCGACTTGGGCATATATACCGCGGCAGAGCGTTTTGCCGGATATAAAGAGGCAATGCGGGAAGCGGGGCTTGAGGGCGAAATAAGGTATGTAAACGGCGATCTGAGCATAGAAGGCGGTTACAAGGCGGCAAAAAAGGCGCTGGAAGAAGGCGGCGGACACGCGCTGTTCGTCACCAATTACGAAATGAGCATGGGCGCGGTGATGGCGGCGAAGGAAATGGGTTTTACCGCCGGAAGCGACATGGATTTCATGGGCTTTGATTCGCTTGACTACTTCAAGCCCTTCTGCCCCGGGATTATGACGGTAAGGCAGCCCGTCAAGGAGCTGGGCAGGGTGGCGGCGGAAACCATTGTTTCCATGATTGACGGCGGTCCGGCGCAGAATATCGTACTCGGCGCGGAGATAAGGTAGGCGGCGTAAAACGCCGTGCGGACGCGCGGGGGTACGCCGCAAAAAGGATATATGACAGGGGCGGAAATATTTTTTTTGCCTGAAAATATAAACGATTTAATATTTAAGGAGGGCAATATGCAACTTCCTAAGACAGGAATGGGGACGTGTGCTGCGCGCCTTACAACCCCGGTATGTTTACCAAAATAAAGGAGCTTGGCGCCACTACCCATACCTTTGCGGGACACGACCACGTCAACGCCTATTCGGTGGACTATCAGGGAGTGCGCCTTACATACGGCTTGAAATCTTCCCGTCAATTCTATTATTCGGAAGAACTTGTCGGCGGTACGCTCATCACTCTTAAAGGCGATACCGGCAACGTATCCGTAGACATAGAATATAAGTACGTGCAACTGTAATATTCACAATATCAGCATATCAGCCGATTTGCGGCAGAGCGGACAAACCGTTTTACCGACAAACTATACTCCTCAATTTACCCTCGGAAGGAAGCGCCTTTGTGCGCTTCTTTTCCTATGCGGCATTTTTTATCGAAAAAGCAACCGACCGCACAGCTTGCAGTCACAATGTTTCAAGTCATGATTGCTCCACCATATAAACAGGTACAAAAAAACAGGTCAAGCAATAAACTTAACCTGTTTATGTGGTGGAGAGTCTACAATGTAAATCAAATTGATACCGGTATTTAACTTTATACGATAGAAGTTTAGTGCAACGGTAGATTTTATCTTGATTATTCAGTTAGAATATGCTAAAATAATTAAAAATATAATGAGATCGATTAGGAATGGAGAACAAGAATATATCTGCGTTGGATTAGGTTATTTATATAAATAAGAAATCTTGGTTCTTTTTTGATGAAGATTGCTAAATATAGAAATTCTAAGAATCCAAGATTCGTCATAAAAAATTGAATGCGCAATACCGACACGATTCAGTGGTTGAGCTTTCGGAAGAAATTTAATGTGTTTTGAGGAATGAGGAGTGATATACACATGATTAGAGCTGATATAATTTCTACGGTTGGGAGAGAATACTTAACAAGTAACATTGAAAATGACGAGTTCAGTTATCCTAAAGCTTTTAATGCTGTATCCTTAACTTTTAATCCTATTAAGAATAGGTTTGGTAGAGCTTTTGAGAAACTGGATATTCGATTTGTTAAAGACAATATTACTGTCTTGATAGAAACCAAGCAAAATTTTACGGAGTCAGATGAAACACAGTTATCCGCATATGTTGAATATGAAAAGGCGCTTACAGGTAACAAAACCATTGCCATACTTGCCAACACAACAAATGATAATATTAAAGTATGGAGAGGTGTTGTTTCCGACAGCGATTTAATGCAAAAAGAAACGGCACTTCGCACAATGGATGAGTATGTAGACTTCTATACTTCGAAAATAAACGACAAGGAAAAGGTGATGCAAAACACTTATAAACTCAACGAGCTGTTGCATCGCCATAGTATTCCTGAAAAATTAAGAAGTCAGTTTGTTGGCACTTGCTTGCTGGCACTAAAAAATGGGCTTGATTACTCGACTCCAACCTTAACAGCCGCACAAATTCGTACAAGAATAAGAGAAGTTTTGGAAAATTTACTCAATGACGACTTGAATAAAGCGGAAAAGTTGGCTTTGTTGAATAGAAATGTGTTGGATAATCAGTATGTTCGCCAATTAAAAATTGATGCGATAAGAGAAATTCTGAAATTTATTAAAGATAACATACTACCTTTTATTAACGATAAAAGCACTTCCGGACAAGATCTGCTTAACTTGTTCTTTGTTACATTCAATAAATATGTGGGTAAATCAGATAAAAACCAAGCGTTCACGCCTGATCATATAACTGATTTTATGGCAAAGATCACAGGAGTAAACAAACATTCTGTGATACTCGATCCTTGTTGTGGTAGTGGTTCGTTTTTAGTTCGTGCAATGACGCAAGCATTGGATGATTGTGCTACGGCAGCGGAACAGGAAAACATTAAGAAACATCAAATATTCGGTATCGAATTTGACGAAAACATATACGGTCTTGCTACTACTAATATGTTGATACATTCTGACGGAAATTCAAACATAAGACAAGGCAGTTGCTTTGCCCTTTCTAATTGGATAAAAGAAGCAAAACCTAATGTTATTTTGATGAATCCTCCGTATAACGGACAGCGTATTCATTTGCCTAAAAACTATGTCGATACTTGGGCAAAAGATAAAAAGGAAGATCCTTCAAAGGGATTGTATTTTGTCAAGTATATAGCGGATACGCTGAATTCAATCAATCACCATGCAAAATTGGCGGTTTTGCTTCCTGTGGCATGCGCTATAGGTACGAGCGGAGAAATAGCAAGGCTTAAAGAAGAAATTCTGAAAGAGAATACCCTTGATGCAGTATTTACATTACCGAATGAAATTTTCTACCCGGGAGCAAGTGCTTCCGCATGTTGTATGGTGTTTAAAATTGGTACGAAACATAGCGACGTTTCTAATCCGGATACATACTTTGGCTATTACAAAGAAGACGGATTTAAGAAAAAGAAAAATCTCGGACGAGTGGAACAGATTGATGTTAATACCGGCAAGAGTAAGTGGGTGGAAATCGAGAAAGAGTGGATCGAGCTGTATCGCAATCGAAAAGCCGTAGATGGATTGTCGGCAACTCACAAAGTTAATGGGGACGATGAATGGTTGTGTGAAGCTTATATGAAGACAGATTATACAAAACTTACGGCACAAGATTTTCAGCAGACAATCAATGATTATCTTGCTTACTTAATAAAGGAAGGTAGAATATATGAATCTTAATATAAGCTCTTGGGGGAATTTTAAAATTTCCGAGCTCTTTCCTGTATTACAAAATGGAAAGGCGAATCAAGGTATGTTGAGTGATGGATACGATTGTTTCTATGTAGGTGCGAAAAAAGATGATAATGGTGTAATGCTACATTGCGCCTATGATAGTGCACTTATACAAAAAGGCAATTGTATTATATTCATATGTAATGGTCAAGGGTCAGTGGGTTATGCAAATTATATGGATGTAGATTTTATAGGATCCACTGATATTGTAGCCGGATACAATAAAATGTTAAATCAATATAATGGGTTATTTATCGCTACGGTTTTGTGCCAAGAACGTCCCAAATATTCTTTTGGGCGTAAATGGAAAACTCATTTAAAAGACACAGTCATTAAATTACCTCAAACAATTGAAGGTTTTCCTGATTGGGATTTTATGGAGAAATACATAAAATCTTTAAGTCATAAGCCATTAACAACGCAGAACTGTCACCCTCAACATCCACTTAATATTGACAGTTGGCAAGAATTTTGTTTGGGGGATATATTTGAAATAAAAAAAGGAAAACGCCTTACTACGGATGATCAAACGGAGGGCAATACTCCATATATAGGTGCGATTGATTCAAATAATGGCGTTGCAAATTATATCGGACAAGAGGCAATACATGAAGGGAACACTATTTCTATAAATTATAACGGATCGGTGGGCGAAGCGTTTTATCAGCCAAAGCCGTTTTGGGCAACAGATGATGTGAATGTGCTGTACTTTAAGGAAGAAAACGGGTATACGTTCAATAAATATATAGCATTGTTCATTTGTGCGGTATTAAAGCAAGAGAAATACCGTTATTCATATGGACGAAAATGGGTGCTTGAGAATATGCGTTCGACGATTATAAAATTGCCGGCACATCAAGGAAAACCCGACTTCAATTTTATGGAAAACTATATGAAGTCACTTCCATATGGGGATAGGATTTAGAGGGTAGAATGTACATTCAGAAAATACATATAAAAAACTACAGAAATTTCAATGATTTTGAAATGGAGTTTCATGAAGGATTAAATGTAATTGTCGGAGCTAATAATTCTGGTAAAACCGGATTATTGTCTGCCATATATCTTCTCAATTCACCTTCTAATATATCGATTGACGATTTCAACAAAAATAATTTAATTCAATTCAAGACCTTATATAATGAAGATGCTCCTAAAATAGAGATTACATACTTTATCAACCACTTTGTCAATGAAGATGATGAGGAGGATGAAAGTATAATCAAATTGATTCCTTTTTTAGGGTTTAAAGAGGTTGATGCCATGCGTGTGGCATCTGAAGATAAGAAAAAATATTTTATTAAGGCTATCATCAAAGCAGTTTATGAGCTTGATGAGAAATATATTGGAGAATACCGTAAAGCTGTTTCAGAAATAGCCGCTCTTGACGATTTTATGCTCAGGTTAAAGCGTTTTGTTTCCGAACACTATAAATGGCATTATACAAATGGCGTCAGCGATTTGCAAGCTGAAAGTAAGGCTGCTACGAGTATTTTTGATATTCGATTTATAGAAGCGGAAAGAACAGCTGCAGAGGTGGAAAAGGAAACACGTAAAGAAATAGATTCTTTTTCTAAAGATAATAGTAATGCTATAGCTGTAGATAAATTTAAGAGTAAAGTATCGGAAGAATTAAGAGATATATTGAAGCCGTCAATTGAAAAACTGACTATTCTTTTTGAAACTGAGCAAAACGATATCGGATTAAAAAAAGGCAATGTTGCAATCTACCCTTCAGTAAAAGCAAATGTGTCGATCCCGGATTCCTTTATTACAGAAGTTAAAGATACAAAATCGGAGTTTATTGTGCCAATAGATCACAATGGGTTGGGATATAATAATCTTATAAACATTTATATGCTGATTAAATTGAAGGAACTGCAGGTTGGTAAGGATTTTCGCATATTATGCTTAGAAGAGCCTGAAGCACATCTGCATCCCGCAATGCAGTACAAGCTGTTTAAATACTTGAAAAAGCTTGATGCTGAGAAAAATTTGAATCAACAGATATTTGTTACAACTCATTCAAGCAATATTTCTGCCGTGGCGGGAATAGATAATATGTTTATGATGGCATATAATCGTTCTGCCACTCCACAAGATTGCATAAATCAAAGTCTTGAAGTACAATTTAAAGATCAAGGCGAAGCAAATCAAAAAAGCGAAGCAAAAAAACATTTAACAAAGTTTCTAGATGTGACTCGT
Source organism: Candidatus Alloclostridium intestinigallinarum (assembly GCA_904382605.1). Taxonomy (GTDB): domain Bacteria; phylum Bacillota; class Clostridia; order Christensenellales; family UBA3700; genus Alloclostridium; species Alloclostridium intestinigallinarum. Next base: position 60,786 of record CAJFJA010000002.1, read on the forward strand.
TCGGACATGCTGTTTGCTGATAAAGTAATTTTAGTAGAAGGTATTGCCGAAAGATTACTACTACCTTATTTTATGGAAAAATGCGGGTATGCATATGAAGATGAGCATGTCTCGATTGTAGAAATAGGCGGAAAACATTTTGAACATTTTGTAGAATTGTTTAATGGCAACGCATTGAAAAAGAAAGTTTTATGTATAACAGATAAGGATTTTAGTTGGATCAACGACGAAGAAAAATTTAAAACTTGGAAATCATATTCGGAGGATAAACCGACTCACATTGAAAAATTGACGAAACGATTTACATTCGATGAATTTAAAATCATTACGCAAAACTGTGGAGGTAGAACCTTTGAAGATGAATTGTTTTTAGCGAATTATCATAATATCGGCACTGTAACCACATTGTTGAAAATGGCACTACCTGAATCATTGCATGCCACTATTGATTTATGTAAATTAGATATCGCAAAATTGCAAGAACAGCTGCCAAGTATAGATGGAAGATCCAAATCTGTTATACAAAAATATGTGAACAGCTATAAAAATAGGATAGACCAAGAAGAGCAGAATAAAGAATTCTATGAAATATTAGCGTTTGCAGAAATATTTTTGCATTATGCAAAGGCTAACAAGGGAAATTTGGCCTTATCGATATTAACTGAAGCGGAAAGTCTTTCTCTAAATGTTCCATGTTATATTAAGGAGGGGATAGAATGGTTGAAATAAAATCGAATTACATTCTGTCTTCTGATGAAATTAAAAATAATATTAGAGTTTTTGCAGGACCCGGCGCAGGTAAGACTCATTTTTTGGTTGAAAATATAAAAAATATAATTGCTACAAACCCAAAAATTACGAGCAGCAAGAATCGTAAAGTTTTGTGTATTACTTATACGAATGCAGCCGTTGATGAGATAAGAAGGAGACTTGATCGTTTTTCTGACACAGCAGATATTTGTACTATTCACGGCTTTATTATTGATAATATTATAAAGCCTTTTCAGGATAAACTTAGAGAAATAATGATGTCTGACTTTGCAATTGAAGTTAAAACAAAAGGTATTATTTCTTCCCAAATCGAAGGGCTTGGAATTCTGCATGGCGTTGAAAAAGAAAAAATATACACTTTCATTAAAGAAAAATGTCATGAAGATCAGGCGGTTTCTTATAGCAAAAAAATAATGGGTGAAGTTGAGATAGATTGTAAAACGTATATTTTATCATTAAGACCAAATGGAACGCCCAATAGAATATTTAGCGGTTCTAAGCAGATAAAAGAATGTCATAAAAAAGTGATAAAAGAGTTTGTATGGTCTAAAGTGAAAAAACTTACTCATGATGAAATACTCTACTTCGGATATAGAATTCTTGAAGAAAATCCGCTTGCGGTTTATTATTTAAGGATAAAGTACCCGTATATTTTTGTAGATGAATTTCAAGATACAAATCCTTTGCAAACGCTTTTAATTAAATTGCTTTGTGCAAAATCGTCTCGGTGCTGTGTCGTTGGTGATGAAGCTCAATCAATTTATGGATTTAACGGTGCATATCCGGATGATTTTGAAAATTTTAAGATAAGTGATAATGATCTCGATTTTACTATTAATGATAATAGAAGATCATCTGCAAATATAGTAAACTTCTGCAATTTTATACGACAACAAGATACACGAGTAGTACAAAAAAATATAAACGAAAAAATAGAAAATAATTGTATTCACATTTTATTGGGTGAAAGTCAGAATGTTAAAACTGCAATTTCAAATGTAGTGCTTAATGGAGGAGTTGTTTTGACACGTACATGGGCGGCAGCATTTGAATATATAGAAGGGATAGATACTGAACAAGCACAATGTCTCTCAGATATATATTGGAACTACAATAAAACCCCTATTAGTATTCGGGACGAAATAGTTGAATTCAAAAATGTTACATGGGTTAGAGCATTTACCTTTATAATGCAATTATGGAAAAGCTATAATAATGGAGATTTAGCAGAAGTAATATCGGCTTTTAAGTTGTATGGTAATGTAAAGTATGAAGTAATAACTCCACACTTATTATTGTTGCTTGATTCATTTTTGAGAAAAGTATTTGATAATTATGGAGAACATACTGCATATGAAATAATTAAAAAGTTTAATGAGGGAATTGATAAAGAAGAATATAAGTCGCTAAAAAGTTTGTCAGATAGTGTGAACTTTAAGATTCAAATTTTCGATGACCAAGACAGAGTAGAGCTTACTGAAGCAGTAAGTAAATTAAAATGGGGAACGGCATATAAATTGTTTAATGAGGTTTTTACCGACAAGAGCAAATATATGACGGTTCATCAAGCAAAAGGATTAGAGTGGGAAACTGTATTGGTTGCTGTAATGCCTGGGAAAAAAGATAATATTAACATTGCTGAAATGTACGCTTCACCACAGATTATTGGCTCAGTGGTTTCAAATGAATTTGTAAGAATCTATTATGTTGCCTGTAGCCGAGCAATAAAAAATCTTTACATACATATTCCTAAAGGATGCTCACAGTCGGATATTGAAAGGACTATTTCTTCGTTTGAAAAAGAAAAGGATAAAGCAATAAATATTGAATTTATATCTTGATCGACTAATTTATGTGCTTGGCACCATGATGCGTGCTTAGCATGAACAAGTGCGGTTGGCAACTGCTTTTTCGTCGCGCAAAGCTTGCAGTGTGACGCAAGTGTAGCTTGCAGTCACAATGCTTCAAGACCTGTTACTTCGGCAAATTAATCAAAAAATAAAGCAAGTAACTGAAACAGCCAACTTGCTTAATTTGGTGGAGACAACAAGACTCGCCTTACAGCGATTGCCGATAGGGCACACCGCAGGTGCAATCGCGTGCAGTGTGACGCAAGTGTAGCTTGCAGTCACAATGTTTCAAGTCCTGTTACTTCGGCAAATTAAGCAAAAAATAAAGCAAGTAACTGAAACAGTCAACTTGCTTAATTTGGTGGAGACAACAAGACTCGAACTTGTGACCTCTACGATGTCAACGTAGCGCTCTAACCAACTGGGCTATGCCTCCGGACAGCTTTAATAATGTAACACATCAAGGCAAGGCGTGTCAAGCCAAACAACGCAATTTGCGTATTTTATGTTAAACGGCGGCAAAAAGAAAATTGCCGTTGACAAAACGGGCGCGGAAGAGTACAATTAAATTAAATAAGATTAACTTTTGAGGGGCTTATGATTTATAATACCGGCAATCTGCCCGAGGGCGACAGTCTGGAAGTGGAGCGGGGCGAAAACTGCGTAATATACAATCTGTCCAACGCGGGCGGCACGGGAAAGATCACGCAGTACGACGTTTACGACAGCGTGAACGTCTTGTACAGCGACCTGCATCTGACGCGGTTCGGGGAAGGCAGTTACGGCGAAAAATATCTGATGATAGAACATTGCCGCGAGGGCAGGTTCGAGGCGGAGTTTGAAGGAGGGCGCAGATTCTACATGGGCGCGGGCGACGTGTGCGTGCACAATGTGGACTATGCGGAGATGGTAAGCGCGTCCATGCCCGTAAGACATTACCACGGCATTACGATAATTTTGCGAACGGAAGGGGACAAATCGCTTGAAAAAATGCTGGATTTCGTGGGAGTGGACGTAAAGGCTTTGGCGGAAAGGGTGCGAGGACTGGGCGGAATAGCGCTCATAAGGTTAAACGAACGCACGGCGCATATTTTCGACGAATTTTACCGCGTAAGCGGAGAAAACCGTTCGGGGTGTCTTAAACTGAAAGTGCCGGAGGTACTGCTTTTTTTAAGCGGGGAAGATCTGGGAAAGGAGAGGGTGCGGCTGCGCCTTATGTCGCGCGAAGTGTCGGAACTGCTCAAAACCGCGGAACTGTATATTTGGGAAAACCTTGAAAAGCCGCTTACGATAGACAAACTTTCCGCGCTGTGCAACATGAGCGGCACTTCATTCAAAAACAATTTCAAACTGCTTTACGGCTGTCCCGTCCACGCATATATAAATACCGTGCGTATGCAGGTGGCGGCTTACAGGCTGGTGGGGACGGAAGAAAAAATATCCGTAATAGCGCAGGGCGTAGGCTTTAAGACGGAGAATAAATTTGCCGCCCGCTTTGCGAAATTTTACGGAAAAACGCCCGGGCAGTACCGCAGAAACAACGTTTTGTCCGATTGGACTGTCAACGCGCCCGTTCGGCTATATTAAAAAGTTTTAATCAATTAACTTTTGTCGTATAATGAGAAAAAAAGCCCGCAGTCGTCCGGCACGGAAAGCATTCGGAAGGTGTGCGGGGAAGGAGAGGGGTTTATGCGGCAAAAGGTCAGAACGCATCCCACGCTTTCCGACTATGCCGGCAGGCATAAATGGCTTACTTATGCTTCGCTGGCGCTGTCGGGAGTAAGCGCGGTGTTTGCGCTGGTTCCGTTCATCTACATCTTTTATATCATACGCGACGTAATCGAAGTCGCTCCCGACTACGGTCAAGCCGAATCCGTATCTTTTTACGGCTGGATGGCGGTTTTATTCGCGGCGCTTTCCATACTCGTATATATCGGCGCGCTCATGTGTTCGCATATCGCCGCGTTCAGAGTGGCGGGGAATATCAAAAAAAGGCTGCTGAAACACGCCTCCGCATTGCCGCCCGGCGTATTCGATTCCATAGGCAGCGGCAGGGTGAGAAAGATAATAGACGAATCTTCCGCCGCGACGGAGACATATCTTGCGCACAATCTGCCCGACCTTGTGGGCGCCGTGGTGACGCCGCTTGCAATGGTGGCGCTTATGTTCATATTCGACTGGCGGCTGGGACTTGCCTGCATCGCGCCCGTAATCATAGCGTTTTTTATAATGCGTGCCATGACGGGCAGGGATATGCAGGAGAAGATGAAGCAGTACAACGACGCGCTTATGGATATGAATAACGAGGCGGTGGAGTATATCCGCGGCGTACCCGTGGTAAAGACGTTCGGGCAGACGGTGTTTTCCTTTGCGCGCTTCAAAGCGAGCATTGACAGGTATCACAAATGGGTGGTGGCGTACACTAAAAGACTGCGGCAGCCCATGATGTTTTTCACGCTGTTCATAGACAGCGTTTTTGCCTTTATAATTGCGGTGGCATTGCTCATACAGGGAAGGGGCGCGTCCGACGCGCAGTTTATTTCAAGCCTTTTATTCTATATTATCTTTACGCCCCTGCTTGCGGTGACGATAAACAGGATAATGTTCATGAGCGAAAACGGCATGATAGTAAAGGACGCCATGAACAGGGTGAATTCCGTTCTGGACATGAAGCCGCTTTCCGAACCGGAAAATCCCGTTATGCCCGCGGGCAACGACGTGGAGATAAAGCACGCGACCTTCCGCTATGAAGGCGCGACGGACGACGCGGTGAAGGATATATCCTTATACGCGAAGGCGGGCGAAACGGTTGCGCTTGTAGGCGAAAGCGGCAGCGGCAAAAGCACTCTCGCCGCGCTTACCGCCCGGTTCTGGGACGTGGACGAAGGCGAAATCGACATAGGCGGCGTAAACGTAAAGAATATAGGCACGCGTAATATGTCGCGGCTCGTGTCCTGCGTATTCCAGGACAGCAAACTTATAAAAGCCAGCATAGCCGACAACGTGCGCCTGGGCAGACCTTGGGCGGACGACGCGGAAGTCGCGTTTGCCCTTAAAGCCGCGCAGTGCGAAGATATAATCGCAAAGCTGCCGGAAGGCACGTCCACCGTGATAGGAAGGGAAGGAGTGTATCTTTCAGGCGGAGAGGCGCAGCGGATTGCAATAGCCCGCGCCATTTTAAAAGATTCGCCCGTGGTGGTGCTGGACGAAGCGACGGCGTTTGCGGACCCGGACAACGAATATCTGGTGCAGAAAGCAATTAAAAAACTTACGGAAGGCAAAACGGTGATAATGATAGCGCACAGGCTTTCCACCGTGACGGACGCGGACAGGATATATGTGCTCAGCGGCGGAAAGGTGGCGGAAGAGGGCACCCACGAAAGCCTTGTGCAAAGGGGCGGCATATATTCTTCCATGTGGCGCGACTATAACTCCACGGTAAACTGGAGTATGTGACGGAGGTATTGTTATGATAAAATATCTTGAAAAAAAGTACGCGCTGTCTGAACAGGGAGCAAAGGACTATATAAAGGCGGTGATTGCCGGAGTCGTGGTCAATCTGGTGAAAATGGCGCCGGCAGGCATACTTTTTATGCTGGTGTCCGACCTGCTGGGAGAGCGTTCTTATCCGGTATGGGCATACGTCTGCGGTATATTGGGAATATTGGCGGTAATGTACGTTGTAAATTACGTTCAGTACAACTGCGATTATCTGAATACTTACAAAGAAAGCGCGGTACGCCGCATAACCCTTGCCGAGCGTATGCGCAAACTGCCGCTTTCGTACTTCGGCAAAAAGGATTTATCCGACCTCACGACGCGGATAATGCGCGACTGCGCCACGATAGAATCCTCTTTTTCGCACTTCTATCCCGAATTTACTTCTTCGCTCATAAGTACGGTAATAATAGCCGCAGCGCTCATCGCCTATAACTGGCGCATGGGACTTGCCGCCGTATGGGTGCTGCCGATTTCTCTGCTGATAGTGGCGCTTTCGGATAAGGCGCAGAACAGGTTCAACAAGCGGAAGCTGCAGGCGGACCTGGCAACTTCGGACGGCATACAGGAATATCTGGAATGTATGCGCGATTTGCGCGCGTGCGACGCAAGCGACAGATATCTGAAAGGGCTGGGCGGTAAGATAGACGTCGCGGAAAAAAGGCATATAGCCGCCGAACTCGGCGTGGCGGTATTCGTCGTATCCGCACAGCTTCTCCTCAAATTCGGCATAGCCACCACCGCGCTTGCGGGCGGAATACTGCTTGCGCGCGGACAGCTGGACGCGCTTACCTTCTTTATGTATCTGATGGTGGTGTCGCGCATATACGATCCCATGTGCACGTCCCTGCAAAACCTTGCCGCAATCATTTCCTGCCGCGTGAATATCGGCAGAATGAAGGAGATATACGACACGCCATTGCAGGAGGGGAGCAAGGAGTTTTCGCCGGACGGCTACGATATAGTATTCGATAACGTGCGCTTTTCGTATAACGACGGAGAGCAGGTGCTGGACGGAGTGTCTTTTACCGCAGACCAGGGCAAAATAACCGCGCTTATCGGTCCGAGCGGAGGCGGCAAATCCACCGTGGCGAAACTTGCCGCCAGGTTCTGGGACGTTCAGGGCGGAAAGATAACCGTAGGCGGAAAAGATATTTCTAGGGTGGACCCCGAAACATTACTCGGCAGTTATTCGATAGTATTCCAGGACGTGACGCTGTTCAATAATACCGTAAAAGAGAATATCAGAATAGGCAAAAAAGGCGCGACGGACGAAGAGGTGTTTGCGGCGGCGGAGGCGGCGCAGTGCACGGAGTTCATAAGAAAACTGCCGCGCGGCTGGGATACGGATATAGGCGAAAACGGCAGCAAACTTTCGGGCGGGGAACGCCAGCGCATATCAATAGCGCGCGCACTTTTGAAAGACGCGCCGATAGTGCTGCTTGACGAGGCGACCGCGAGCCTGGACGTGGAAAACGAAACGCATCTGCAACGCGCGCTTTCGCATCTTATCAAGGATAAGACGGTTATCGTCATAGCCCACCGTATGCGCACGGTGGCGGGCGCGGACAAACTTGTCGTGCTGGACGGCGGCAGGGTGGCGGAGCAGGGTTCTCCGCGCGAACTTGAAGGCAAGCCGGACGGCGTATACGCCCGTATGAAGAAATTGCAGATGAACGGGTAGCGGAATATCCGTTACCTGCGCGGCGGGGGCGGAGGGGTTCCGTCCGCTCCCGGAAAACGTCTTTAATTACCGCCCTTATTTTATTGACAACTTCACCCGCCTTTGCTACAATAGGCTCGTGAGGGAGTAGTCGGCGAAGACGCTTCGTTATAAGTCAACATACTTATCTCTGCGGATATGGCTTATATTAAATGACCAGACTCACACATTGCTGCTTTTATCCGGCAAGTCCGGATAAGGGTAAGTCCGTGTGTGGGTATTTTTATTCGGGCGCGGGCGGCGCCCGTTTTTGTTCGGCGGGCAGAAAAAATCGGGGTGGTTTTATGGAACTTTGGGAAATAGCCTTAACGGGGCTGAGCCTGGCTATGGACGCGTTTGCCGTGTCCATGTGCAAGGGAGTGGAGATGAAGAAATTCATCTTAAAATACACTGTTTTGATTGCGGGCAGCTTTGCGCTGTTCCAGATGCTCATGCCGCTCATCGGCTGGGGAGTGGTAACGCTCCTGCGCGGCGCGATAGAGAGCGGCACAGCCGGCGGCGTGGAGATAATCAGGCAGGCGGACCATTGGATAGCCTTCGCCTTACTGGCGTTTCTGGGCGTAAAAATGATAGTCGACGCGGTAAAACCGTGGTACAAAAAGCGCCGTGCGGTAAAGCGCGGGGAAGAGTATACAGAGGAAGCTCCCGACCCTAATCAGCCCGTTAAACTCGGGGTGAAAACTCTGCTTGTAATGTCCGTCGCCACCAGCATAGACGCTTTGGCGGTAGGCGTTACCTTCGGACTTCTGGAGAGCATAAACATATGGGTGTCAATCGGCATAATCGGCGCGATAACGCTCGTTTTGTGCTTTATAGGCGTGATAATCGGCATTAAAGTGGGCGCGAAATTCCGGCACAAGGCGGAGTTTTTAGGCGGTCTGGTGCTTATCGCGCTCGGGCTTAAAATACTTATAGAACATTTGATAGCTTAAAGATTGCCTTTTGTGAAAAGTTTTTGTATAATATACCCGTAGCCAACCTCAGTAGAACACATTTTACAGTAAAGCATAAAATGTGTGTATATGTCGGGTTGTAAAATGCCTTGCTTTCAGCGTAACTGGTTTCAGGCAGATTTGTGCGATATGGCGCGCAGTTGTAGTAACCTACAACAAGTCGACAGATTGCGCAAATATGCCGAAAGCAGTACGATTAAAGTGTTCTACTGGGGTTGGCTACGGGTACGTATAAAACAATAATAAAGTGAGGGAGCTATGAAAAAGTTTATCACACTCTGCGTTGCGGCAGCGGTGCTCGTCGCCGTGGTCTGCGGCGTGCTGGCAGGCTGCGATCCCAACGGATTCGCAAGCGGTTTCGGAACGGATAACAACGGCTATGCCAAAAACGACGAGGAAGTACAGCGTCTTATATCCGTCGTTCCCAACGAACGCCAGCTGGAATTTTTGGAAATGGAGTATTATAACTTCATCCATTTCGGTATGAACACCTTTACGGGCGTGCAGTGGGGCACGGGAGAAGAAGATCCCGCCACGTTCAATCCCACCGCTCTCGACACCGACCAGTGGTGCGAGATAATAAAAAATTCCGGTTCGACGGGCGTCATCATAACCGCAAAGCACCACGACGGATTCTGCCTGTGGCAGACTTCCACCACCGAACACAGCGTCAAGAACAGCCCCTGGATGAACGGTCAGGGCGACGTTGTGAAAATGCTTTCGGAAAGCTGCGAAAAGTACGGTCTGAAAATGGGCATCTACCTTTCGCCCTGGGACATGAACGCGGAAAGCTACGGAGATACGGAAGCCTATAACAAATTTTACATGGATCAGCTCAGGGAGCTTTTAGGCGGCGAATACGGACCCGACTTTGACGGAGACGGCAAGGGCGAGATATTCTGCGTGTGGATGGACGGCGCGCGCGGCGAGGAAGTGCCCTCCGATTTCGAATATAAAATGGACGAATGGGAAGACCTTATCTGGACGTTGCAGCCCGACTGCGTTTCCACGAATCTGGGCAGCGACGTGCGCTGGATAGGCAACGAAGCGGGCAACACGCGCGAGAGCGAATGGAGCGTGGTGAGCCAGGGTAATGCGTCCAACCAGGAACAGCAGAGCAGTGAAGAAGACGCCGACAGGTTGCAGGAAGTCGATCCTTCCGCGGAAGACATCGGCAGCCGCGAACTGCTCGCCAAGTACCGCGACCTTGTGTTTTATCCCGCAGAAGCGGATATGGTCATAAACAATCCCAACGGCACGTGGTTCTGGAACGGAAGCGACCTTGTAAAGCCGGGCAGCACTCTGCTGGAAAGATACGTTTCCACGGTGGGCGGCAACGCGAGCCTTCTGCTCAATCTCGCGCCCAACGACCAGGGGCTGATTCCCGAAGCCACGAAAAACTCCCTTGAAGACTTCAAGGCGCTTCTCGACGCGACGACCGCCAATCCCGCGGAAATCAGCTCGATAAAAATAGGCGACAATAAGAGTACCGAGGAAAAGGAAGGGCTGGAAAACCTGCTCAATACCGGCCGCGACGGATATACCTTCGGGGAGGACGAATATATCATTGATATAGAGCTTGCAAGTCCCATCGTTCCCGTCAGGCTTGATATAAGGGAAGATCTGCGTTCGTCCCAGCGTGTGGAAAAATTCGAGGTCTGGTGCAAGGACTCCGGCGGCGACTGGGTTCAGCTTGCCGACGAAACGGTCATAGGCAACCGCAATATCATGCTGTTTGAAAGCAGTAAGGAGTTCACCGTGCCCGAAACAAGCCTTATAAGGATAGTGATAAAGCAATCGCGCTGGGTACCCGTGCTCAGGAGCATACAGCTTTACGCGGCGTAAACGGAAATGCAAGACGGCGGACAGGTATCCGCCGTTTTTTGCAGGACGGAACGACGGGTAAAGCGCGCCGCGTTTTTTGCAATCCGCTTTATGCGCATAACGCGAATTTAATAATTCCCATTGCAAATTGCGCGCGCGTGGTATATAATTACCGGTGGTAAGACTTGGCCCGCTGCCAAGCGCAAAAAAACCTGCGGCGCCTGTCCCGCAAGACGTTTAACGCATAAAAACCGTCGCCCGTGCGCAGTCCGGGCGAAACAGGAGAGAAACATGAGAAAGAAAGCAGGAATAATTCTCGCGGTTGCGCTTGTAATCTGCGTGATTGCGGCAACGCTTTCCGCATGCACGAAGTACGATTACTACGAGCGGCCGGAAGAGCACGACTACGTCGCCGGACATGAATTCGACGAAGGGTGCGGCAACACCAACAACGGCTACGATAAGGAAAGCAAGGAGGTGGACAGGCTTATCTCCGTCGTTCCCAACGAACGCCAGCTGAACTATCTGGAACTTGAGTATTACAACTTCATCCACTTCGGAATGAACACCTTTACGGGCAGCGAATGGGGCACGGGCGATGAAGATCCGAACGAATTCAATCCAGAAGAAATAGATACCGACCAGTGGTGCGAGGCGTTGAAGGCGTCGGGAAGCAAGGGCGTCATCATAACCGCAAAACACCATGACGGATTCTGCCTGTGGCAGACGGACACCACCGAACACAGCGTCAAAAACAGCTCGTGGATGAACGGTCAGGGCGACGTTGTGAAAATGCTTTCGGAAAGCTGCGAAAAGTACGGGCTGCAGATGGGTATTTACCTTTCGCCCTGGGATATGAACGCGGAAAGCTACGGCGATACGGAAGCCTATAACAAATTTTACATGGATCAGCTGAGGGAGCTTTTAAGCGGCGAATACGGACCCGACTTTGACGGGGACGGCAAGGGCGAGATATTCTGCGTATGGATGGACGGCGCGCGCGGCGAGGAAGTGCCCGAGGACTTCGAGTACCGGATGGACGAATGGGAAGCCCTTATCTGGGAACTTCAGCCCGACTGCGTGGCGGCGAATATGGGCAGCGACGTGCGCTGGGTAGGCAACGAAGCGGGCATTGCGCGCGAGAGCGAATGGAGCGTGGTCAGCGAAGGCGACGCCGCGAACCAACAGCAGCAGACGAGCGAAGAGGACGCCGAACGTCTGCAATCGGTATCTTCAGAAGCGGAGGACAAGGGCAGCCGCGAACTTCTCGCAAAATACCGCGACCTGGTGTTTTATCCCGCGGAAACGGACGTGAGCATACGCAAGGGCTGGTTCTACCATTGGAACCAGTCGCCAAAATCGCTCGACCATCTCATGCAGATATATTTCACGTCCGTGGGCGGCAACAGCAGTCTGCTTCTTAACGTCACGCCGGATAAGGACGGACTTATTCCGAACAAGGACGTAAAGCGGCTGAAAGAGCTGGGCGAAGCCGTAGCGGAAACCATGGCGGTAGAAGCGCAGGTGGAGAGCATATCCGTCGGATACGCGGAAAACGGCGTGGAAACCATGGTGGAAAAGGACGCGCTCGACAACCTTTTGAACGACGGGCGCGACGGCTATACGTTTGAAGACGAAGAATATATCCTCGATTTTAATCTGGGCGAGCCGATAAGCGTGGGCAGAATCGACCTGAGGGAAGATTTGCGTTCGTCCCAGCGCGTGGAGCTGTTTGAAGTGTGGGTAAAAGACGGCGGCAATTGGGTGCTGATAGGCGACAGCACGGTTATCGGCAACCGCCGCACGCTTTTGTTCGAAGACTGTCCCGTGATAAGCCGGGTGAGAATAGTTATCAGACAGTCGCGCAGCGTGCCCGTACTGCGCAGCGTGGAGATATTCGCGGCGCAGTAAATGCGCCAAAGGGCAAAGCAAGCAAAGTGCGGACGGGTAAAACCGCCCGCATTTTTTTTGACTTCGGCGGCAAAACGTGTCCATTATCCTTGACCGGGCAATAACGGCGGAGTAAAATATAAGTGACAGGAGGCTTTGCCGTCAGGGGTGGCGGCAATGTTTGGTAATGACAGGAACAGGTATGACGGTGCTCGGCATGAGCATCATTTTCGTCGGTACGGCGCTGGGCGCGCTGACCGCTTTCATTTTCAAAAAGGACTCTCCCAAAGCCAACACGCTTTTCCTCGGCTTTGCCGCAGGCATCATGGTGGCGGCAAGCATATGGTCGCTGCTCGACCCTTCATTGGAGCAGGCGGAGCAGTCGGGCGTTTACGGCGATTTTTCGTGGGTGCCGGCGGCGTTCGGCTTTATCATAGGCGGACTTTTCCTCACTTTTCTCGATAAAGTGCTGCCGCATATCCATACCAGCGGAGAGGAAGAGGGCTTGCAGAGCAACCTTGCCAAGCCCATGAAAATGTTCGTGGCGGTCACCATTCACAATATTCCGGAAGGACTTGCCGTCGGCGTCACTTACAGCGTTGCGGCGGTATCCGCGGCGGCGGGCGACGCCACCGCGTTTGCGGGCGCGCTGGGACTTTCCATAGGTATGGCGATACAGAACTTTCCCGAAGGCGCGTCCGTGGCTCTGCCCATGGCAAGCGCGCTGAACAGTAAGTGGAAAGCGGCGCTTTTCGGCGTGGCAAGCGGCATAGTCGAACCTATCGCCGCCGTGGTGGGCTACTTCCTGGCAACGGGCGTTTCCGCGCTCCAGCCCTGGATGCTCGCCTTCGCCGCAGGCGCAATGATTTTCGTGGTTATAGAAGACCTTGTGCCCGACGCGCACTTTGGCGAACACCCGCACCTTGCAACCTGGGGCACGCTCGCAGGTTTCGTGATAATGATGACCCTGGACGTGGCGTTGGGATAAAAGGCGATTATTCCGATATATCCGGCATAAAAGGGCGGCGCAAATGCCGCCCGTTCAATTTTCGCCAGACTGCGGCTATACGGGGCGGAATGTCCCGCCGGCAGGTATAACCGGCTGACTTTTCGCCATAATTTATATTATGGTACGCAGCAGACGTATTCTCATCTTTTGTATTTGCGGCGGTGTGTTCACGCTGATTCTCGGCACGCTGGGGCACTTTGTCTACGAATGGAGCGGCAATGCGCTGTGGACGGCGTGGCTTTTTCCCGTGAACGAGAGCGTGTGGGAGCACCTGAAACTGCTCATTCTTCCCGAAGTCGTCTATTTTGCCGCGGGCGCGTATTTTCTGCGCGGCGCCAACAACTACATTTCCGCGCTGTTCTTCTGCATAGCGGTATCCGCGGGCTTCGTGACGGGCGGATTTTACCTTTATACGTCTTTAATGGGGCGCTCCGTGCTTGCCTTGGACGTGCTTCTTTTCTGCACCGCAATCATTTTGGGTTACGTCACGTCCTATTTTTTGCTTACGGCGGAAAAATTCCCCCTTCTGACGGTAATTTCCCTTATGGGACTTGTAGTGGCGCTGGTTTGCTTTTTCACATTCACCATGTCGCCGCCGCACACTTTCCTTTTCCGCACGCCGGACGGCAGATTCGGCATTTATCCCTGAAAAAAGGGCGGATAATATACGTTAAATTGCGGAGTGTTTATCCGCGGCGGATATTGACAAGTCTTTCCTTTTATAATATAATAAACACGGCGTTATAAGCGCCGGAAAGTACTGTTTTGAACAAGGGAAAATTATGGAAAGATTTCGCATAGACGTCCCGTCGGCAACACCGGCGGAGTTTGTCAAAGTTTTCGGCAACGTGCGTTTCAGCGTGCTCACCCCCTGCCTTTTAAGGGTGGAATTTGGTAACTTCTGCGACGAACCCACCCAAAGAGTGTGGGGAAGGGCGTTCGACGCCCCCGCATACAGGTGCGAGAAAAAGGGGAGCGAGGTGAATATCATCACCGACAAGGCGCATTTTACATACAATCTCCCCACCCGCCGCATGAAGAGGATAATTCTGGCGGACAGGCGCAACGTGAAGAACTTTAAAAGAGGCAATCTGAAAGGCACCCGCCGCACTCTGGACGGGTGTAACGGAGCCGTTCCCCTGGAAGACGGACTCGTGTCCCGCGGCGGAGTAAGCGTTATGGACGATTCGCGCGGACTTATTCTGCGCGGCGACAAGATAGTTCCGCGCCCCGAATGTTCGGACAAATACTTTTTCGCGTACGGCAGCGAATACCGCGCCTGCATAGCCGATTTCTTCAAGTTGTGCGGACAGGTTCCGCTTCTGCCGCGTTTCGCCCTGGGCAACTGGTGGAGCCGCTACAAGGCTTATACGCAGGAGGAATATTTAACGCTTATGCGCCGTTTCAAGGCGGAAGGACTGCCCTTTACCGTGGCAACCATAGATATGGACTGGCATTGGGTGGACGTTGTAAAGCGTTTCGGACCGCAGGCAAAGCCCGGCAAGGCGACGGGAATGCTCGATTTGTTTTACAACACGTCCTGGCCGGGCTGGACGGGATACAGCTGGAATACCGACCTTTTCCCCGATTACAGGGCTATGCTGAAAGAATTGAAAGGCATGAACTATGCCGTCACGCTCAATCTCCACCCTGCCATGGGCGTGAGATTTTTTGAGGATATGTACGAAAAAGTCGCCGCTAGGGCGGGTGTGGACCCGTCCACAAAACAGCGCATACCTTTCTCGCTCGCAAACGAAAAGATAGTGCAGGCGTATTTCGACGATATTTTGCGCCCGTATGAAAAAGAGGGCGTGGACTTTTGGTGGATAGACTGGCAGCAGGGCAAGAGGAGCGACGTGCCCGGGCTTGACCCGCTGTGGGCGCTCAACCACTACCAGTTCCTGGACCAGAAGGACGAGGGCAAGCGCGCGCTCATACTGTCGCGCTACGCAAAAGAGGGCAGCCACCGCTATCCCGTGGGATTTTCTGGCGATACCGCCATGACGTGGGCGAGCCTGAAATTCCAGCCTTATATGACCGCTACGGCGACCAACGTCGGCTATACGTGGTGGAGCCACGACATAGGCGGACACCATTTCGGCTACAAGGACGACGAGCTTTATATCCGCTGGCTGCAATTCGGCGTATTTTCGCCTATCAACCGTCTGCACTCCACCGCAAACGAGTTTATGGGCAAAGAACCGTGGAAGTGCTCGCCCGCGGCGGAAGCCGTGGCAAAAACCCTGCTCCGTCTGCGCCACAGGCTTATTCCCTATCTTTATTCGGAAAATTATGTGACGCACACCACGGGGCGCGCGCTGTGCGAGCCGATGTACTATTCCTACGACTGCCCTGAGGCGTACAGGGCGAAGGGCGAGTATATGTTCGGCGGCAATCTTCTGGTATGTCCCATAACGGAAAAGACGAACAAGGTCACCTCTCTTGCTTCGGCGGACGTGTGGATACCCGAAGGCAGATGGACGGATATTTTCACGGGCAACGTATATACCGAAGGCAATTACCGCGTGTACCGTTATATGTCCGAAATACCCGTATTCGCGCGTGAAGGCACCATTATACCCATGTACAAAGAGGGGGGCGACAACAGCATTTCCATGCAAAACGACCTGGAAGTGTGGATTTACCGCGGCAACGGCGAATACGTGCTCTACGAGGACGACGGAGTGAGTATGGACTATGAAAAGGGCGCTTATGTGCGCACGCATATGTCGGTAACCCTTTCCGGAAACGAGGCGGTGTTTACGGTAATGCCTGCGGGCGGAGATGTGTCCATGCTGCCGAAGGGCAGAAAAATAAATCTGCTTTTCCGCGACATAGCGGAAGCGGACGTGAACGTGGACGGCGCGGAAACGGGCAGACTTTCTGACGGCGTAAGCGTGGAATATACGGGAGTACCCGTCATCGTCACTTTGAAGAACTGCGTATTCACCTGTAACGCCGACTACCGCGAAAGCGTGACGGACGTGGTGTCGCGCTACAATATGAACAATATGCTCAAACAAAGCCTGTTCTCCGGCGCTTTGGGCAGTCTGACAAGCAAAATTTACGCGCCTAAGGCTCTGCGCGGACCTATAGAGGAGCTGCGCAGGATATGCACCGTGCGCACGGCGCGCAAATGAAAGACGTGTTCGGCTTGAAATACGGGCTTCCGCCCGTATATTCGCCCGAATGCAGAGTGCTCATTCTCGGAAGTTTCCCGTCCGTGCTCTCGCGCGGGAACTTCTATTACGGCAATCCGCGCAACCGCTTCTGGCATATGCTCGGTGAAATTTACGGCGAAAGCGTGCCCGCGGATAAAGAAGGCAGGGCGCGCTTTCTGCTGGCGCGTAAAATCGCGCTGTGGGATATGGTGAAGGAGTGCGAAATTGCCGGCTCTTCCGACAGCGACCTGAAAAACCTTACGCGTGAAAATATCAACGATATTCCTTCTCTCATAAGCGGCGGCTCCGTGGAAAAAATTTTGTGCAACGGCGGAAAAAGTTACTCGCTTTACAAAAAATATTTTGCCGGCATCATAAGTCTGCCTTACTTTTTAATGCCGTCCACATCTCCCGCCAATTTCGCATTCGACGCGGATAAATGGCGGCGCGCTCTTCCGGACAAATAAATTCCGCACTTCAAATTCGTTGAATATAATGTTCTATCGGCAGGACCTTAGGTCATATATTTTTTTAGACAACGACTCGGAGGTTACTTACTTTATGGAACAATTCGACTTATACCGTGACATCGCCACGCGCACAGGCGGCGACGTGTATATCGGCGTAGTGGGGCCCGTGCGCACGGGTAAGTCCACATTTATAAAGAATTTTATGCAGACGCTTATCCTGCCGCGCATAGAAGACGAAAACCGCCGTAAGCGCGTTACCGACGAGCTTCCGCAATCGGGCGACGGCAAGACCATTATGACCACCCAGCCCAAATTCGTGCCCGAAACGTCCGTCCGCGTGGACTTTGAAGAGGGCGCGGGAGTAAACGTGCGCCTCATAGACTGCGTGGGCTATCCCGTGGACGAGGCAATGGGCTATACGGAAGGGGAGCATACCCGCCTTGTAACTACGCCGTGGAGCGAAGAGGAGATGACCTTTGAGCAGGCGGCGGAGCTGGGCACGCGTAAAGTTATCTGCGACCACTCCACCATAGGCGTGATAATCACCGCCGACGGAAGCATTACGGGCATAGAAAGGGAAAGTTACCGCGCTCCCGAAAAGCGCGTTATAGACGAAATGCGCGCGCTCGGCAAGCCTTTCGCCGTCATACTGAACACTAAATATCCCGAAAATACAGACGTAAAGCAGACGGCTGTCGCCATGGAGCAGGAATACGGCGCGCCCGTACTCGTAAAGAACGTGGCGGCGATGGGCGAGGACGACTTTGCGGACGTACTTTCGGGCATACTTATGCAGTTCCCCGTAAGAAGGGTGGATTACGATATTCCCAAATGGCTGTGCACTCTGCCGCGAGAATCGGAAATTATGGCGAACGTGCTTGAAAACGTGAAAAATTCCGCTTCCTGCGCCGCCAAGATGGGCGATACCGCCTGCCTTACCGCGGCTTTCGACGGCAACGAATATATAAAACTTGCCACCGCTTCCGTCAATTTCGGTACGGGCGTGGTGACGGTATCCCTGACCCCTGCGGACGGACTTTTCTACCGCGTGCTTTCCGAAAGGTGCGGCGTGGACATATCCGACGATTTTGCGCTTATCAACTATATCCGTCAGCTGACGTTTGCAAAAAGCGAGTACGACAAACTTAAATCCGCGCTGGAAGAGGTGGAAACCGTCGGTTACGGCGTAGTCACGCCCGATATGTCCGACCTCGATCTGCAACAGCCGCAGGTAGTGAAAAAGAACGGGCGCTATTCCGTCCGCTTAAAGGCGACCGCGCCCAGCCTGCACATAATGCGCGTGGACGTGGAAACGGAAGTATCCCCCATGTTCGGCGGAGAAGGGGACAGCGAAGAAGTTATCCGCAACTGGCTGGAAACTTTCGGCGAGGACGGCGAGGGTATCTGGGATACCAATATGTTCGGCAAAACTCTCTCCGCGCTCGCAAAAGAGGGTCTTGAAACCAAAATCCGTACCATGCCCGGGGACGCGAGAGTCAAACTCCGCAAGACTTTGGGGAAGATTGTTAATGAAGGTAAGGGCGGCGTATTATGTATATTGTTATAGGCGGAAGCCGTTAATTCAAAAATTACGGACGGCAACTTTTTGCCGCCCGTAATTTTTTCTTACACTTTTTCCGCCCGCGAGGGCGCCGCATATAAGGCGCGTGATACTTTGTCAAGCCGCATTTTTTCTAAGTCACGTACAGAGAGTACGCTCCTGTCGCAAAAATACGCCTTTCCTCGTCTGACACGCCTTCTCTGTGGTGCGTTTCAGCGCAACTACAAAGCGGTGCGGCGAGCCGCCGCAGGCTGATTACTCTTTGAAGTAGCAAAACTGAATTTCAAAATTGATATCTCCGCAATACTTTGCTTTATATTATTGCCTGGCTCAAATACTATCGTTTACTATAGTGGACAGATTGATAAAAATAGCCATATATGTCGATACCAAGAATTTTGGTAAACGATACTTTCCCATTTTGCGTTATATAAGAACATATAAAAACTTTTTTCTCCGCAACGCTTTTATTGTAAATAAAGCGAAGCAAAACCATGCTTTTGCGAGCGGCAACGTGGGACGTTGCATCCCTTAACCGCCGTGAAGTAACAAAAGTATGATTTTATAGTACCATCTCCGCAACGCCTTTATTGCAAATAAAGCGCGGCAAAAGCGGCGAGCCGCCGCACCCTTAACCGCCTCGAAATAACAAAGTATTATTTTATAGTATTATCTTCGCAACGCCTTTATTGCAAATAAAGCGCGGCAAAACCACGCTTTTGCCAAGCGTAACCGCTAAAACTTGCCGTGCAAGTTTTTAATCGGAAGGGGTGAATTTTTGCGGTAACGAATGGCGCGCTATTGACTAGACAAACCGCAAAAAGAGGGGAAACCGCGGCTCAAGAAAACGATTTTGCGGCGAAACGGAGTTCCGCCGCAATGCGCAATGGTGCTTGTTACTTTCAAAGTCGTTTTTGAATGGCGGGGTTTCCCCTCAAGACAAGCGAAAAACGAAAAGGCAGATACGGCTAAAACCGTATCCGCCTTTATCCTTTTTGTTTTTCGCTTAATTGCTCCACGTTTTCGGCACAAACAGTTCCTCGAACATCCGTATCGCGTATCTGTCCGTGAAAGAGGCGATATAATCTCCCGCAACGCGGTCGCGGGGGTAGGAATCGAGCAGGGTGCGGTAAAATTCGGGCATGGCTTCGGGGTGTTTCATATAGTATTCGAACAGCATTTCCAGCATGCGCGTGGCTTTTTTCTCCTCGCCCTTGGCTTCAGGATTGGTGTACACGCTCACAAACATAAACTCGTGCAGTTTGTTCGTCATCTCGTCGAACAGGGGAGACTGCTTTATATATCCCTTTTCATAGCTGTTTTCCACAAGGTCGGCTATCAGGTTGTTTATCCGCACTCCCTTGCTTCCGCCCAGCACTTCCACGCAGTCTTTCGGCAGGTCGGATTCGGATAAAACTCCCGCGCACTCCGCGTCTTCTATGTCGTGGTTTATGTATGCGAATCTGTCGGCGTATATCAAAATTTTGCCTTCTAGGGTGGCTGGCGTATCAAAATAGCGGTGGTTTGCTATGCCGTCGCGCACTTCGTAGGTGAGGTTCAGTCCCTTGCCGTCGCCTTCCAGCAAATCCACAACGCGCAGGGAATGGCGGCTGTGGATAAATCCGCCCTCTATCAGCTTGTCAAGAACCCCTTCGCCCGCGTGTCCGAAAGGGGTGTGCCCCAAATCGTGCCCCAGGCTTATCGCCTCGGTGAGGTCCTCGTTGAGGCGCAGGGCGCGCGCCATCGTACGCGCAATCTGCGCTACTTCCAGCGTATGGGTAAGGCGCGTGCGGTAATGGTCGCCCTCGGGAGAGAGAAATACCTGCGTTTTGTGTTTAAGGCGGCGGAACGCCTTGCAATGAATGATTCTGTCGCGGTCGCGCTGGTATTCCGTGCGCAAAGGACACGGCTCTATCGGTTTCAGCCTGCCTTTGGTATCTTTCACGTGCTGGGCGTATCTGCTCAGATATTCTTCTTCCACAATTTGCAAATAAGCGTTTTTATATTCCATAAGGATATTATATCATCTTTTATCCGCGCGCACAATAGGCGCGGAAAAATATTACGGTATTTCCCCCGGGGAAAGAAAAAATCTCCTTATAAAGCGGAAAATTCCGGCAATACTCTCCTATTTATATTAAAATAAAAAAATTAAAGGGTTTTCGGGGCAAAACGTCGTATATTAATATTAGAACGCAAAATACAAGGGCTGAACGGAAAATGGCGGCGGATAATTTCAAAGATTGGCTGGAAGAGTTGAAAAACAGAATAAATATCGTGGACGTGGTAGAAGGCTACGTCAGCCTTAACCGCAAGGGCGGCAAGTATTGGGCGTGCTGTCCCTTCCACCACGAAAAGACTCCCTCTTTTTCCGTAGACGAAACGGGTATGTATTATTGCTTCGGCTGTCACAAGGGCGGCGACGTGATAAGTTTCGTGCAGGACATCGAACACACCGATTTTATGGGCGCGGTATCCATTCTCGCGGCAAAGGCAGGCATGACGGTGCCCGAATTTTCCAAAAAAGAGGGCGGAACGGGCATAAGCAAGAGAAAGCGCGACAGGCTTTACAGCCTCATGCGCGAGGCGGCTTCGTTTTACCACAAAAGCCTTGTGGGCGACGCGGGCAAAGCCGCGCGCGACTATCTGGAAAACAGGGGTATCTCCCGTCCCACGCTCACGTCGTTCGGACTTGGTTTCGCGCCCGGAAACGCGCTTATCGACCGTCTGCGCGATATGGGATACAGCAACGACGAAATGCTGGACGCGGGCGTTGCGGGCACAAGCAAGTCGGGCAGGTTGTACGACGTGCTGGGCGGCAGGCTGATAGTGCCTATCATAAACAATCTGAAGCAGGTAATCGCCTTCGGCGGAAGGGTGCTGGAAAAGGGCGAACAGCCCAAATACCGCAACACGAAAGAAACGGTCATCTTTGACAAGTCGAGGGAGCTGTTCGGGCAGCACACCATTAAAAAAGCGATGATAGAAGGCGCGGTCGACAGCGTCATAATGGTGGAAGGCTATATGGACGTCATCTCGCTCTACCAGGCGGGGATAAAAAACTGCATGGCGTCCATGGGTACCGCGCTTACCGTGCAGCAGGCGCGCCTGCTCAAAAGGTACGCCGATAAAGTGTACATCTCCTACGACGGCGACTTTGCGGGGCAGAAAGCGACAATGCGCGGGCTTGACATCCTATACGGCGAAGGACTTTCGGTAAAAGTGGTGTCCGTTCCCGGCGGAAAAGACCCCGACGAATACGTGCGCGAATTCGGCAAGCGCGGCTATATGGACTTGCTTTCGCAGGCGAAGCCGCTTTTCGAATACAAGCTGGACAAGCTGGCTGAAAACTACGACCTGAACGTGGCGGAAGACAGGGGCGCTTACGCGGTGGAGGCGGTAAAGGTGCTTTACGAGCTGAAAAACCCCGCTCAGGTGGAAGCGTATATGGACTACATCTCCGCAAAAGCGGACATTCCCAAGCCCGTACTCGTCAAGCAGTACGCGCAGGGCTCGGAGGCGGAAGCCCGTCCCATACCCAGGCTGGAACTTACCAGAAAGACGGGGAAATATTACAACGCCATGCGCTTTGTGCTGTATTCGCTGTTCGGCGGGCAGGAAGGCGTGGAAGAGCGCGACTTGTCGCAGTACATAACCGACGGCGACCACAAGGCGATATATGTGGAATACTGCCGTCTTAAATCGTTCAAGGAGCCTGATCTGGACGATTTGCAGGCGATGGCGGAGCAATATCCCGAAGTGGAGGAAATTTTCCGCGAAGGCAAGCGCGTGACGGAAGAACAGGCTCCGCAGGTGTTCGCGGACTGTATGCGTTCGCTGGAAAGGGAGAAGAACAGGCGCGAGATAATCGCGCTCACAAAACAGATAGACGGAGAAAAAGACCCCGTTAAACGCGATCTGCTTTTGGCGCATTACGCGGAATTAACGGCAAAAAATAAAAAATAATTACATCGGAGGAGCTATGAAAGAAGAAAAAGACATGAACGAAATCCCCGAAGAAGTCAGAATATTGCAGGGTCTGGACGAAGAATCCGGGCACGGCGGCGCGCAGAGCGATGACGACGAGGAAAAAGCACTCAAGCGCAAGGCGAAAATAGAGGCGGAAACAAGCCGTCTTGCCGCCTCCGCCAAGGACGGAAAAATCAGGGAAAGCGAACTCAACGACAAGTTGGAAAAGTTCGGACTTTCCATTGACAAGTACGGACTTACCGTGCAGGAGCTTTCCGACATCTATAAAGCGCTGGAAGGCATGGGCATAGTAATCGAGCAAAGTTCCCCCGCCGAAGTTTACGACATATCCGACGGGCTTGAAGCGGCAACCGACGATTCGGTGAAGATGTATCTGAAAGACATAGGCACCGTGGCGCTGCTTTCTCCCGACGAGGAGCGCGATCTTGCGCGCAGAATGGCGGAAGGGGACGAGAGCGCGAAAAAGAGACTTTCGGAAGCCAATCTGCGCCTTGTCGTGTCCATTGCCAAAAGGTACGTGGGCAGGGGTATGCAGTTCCTCGACCTTATCCAGGAAGGCAATATGGGCTTGCTCAAAGCGGTGGAAAAGTTCGACTACACAAAGGGCTTTAAGTTCTCCACTTACGCCACCTGGTGGATAAGGCAGTCAATCACACGCGCAATCGCGGACCAGGCGCGCACCATACGTATTCCCGTACATATGGTTGAAACCATCAACAAGACGGGCAGGGTATCGCGCCAGCTTCTGCAAAAGCTGGGCAGAGAGCCTTCCCCCGCGGAAATCGCCGCAGAAATGGGCATACCCGTGGAAAAGGTAATCGAAATACAGAAGATAGCGCAGGATCCCGTGTCCCTTGAAACCCCTATCGGCGAGGAAGAGGACAGCCACCTGGGCGATTTTCTCGAAGACGACAAGGCTGCTTCGCCTTCCGACAGGGCGGAAGCGAAAATGCTGCGCGAACAGCTTCTGCAAGTGCTCGACACCCTCACTCCCCGTGAAAACGAGGTTATCCGCAAGCGTTACGGGCTGGACGACTCCCGTCCCAAAACGCTTGAAGAAGTGGGCAGGGAATTCAACGTCACGCGTGAACGCATAAGGCAGATAGAGGCAAAGGCGCTGCGCAAACTGCGCCACCCCAACCGCACCAAAAAGCTGAAGGATTTTATCAATAAGTAATGGACGGGCGGCTGGAGTGCATTTTAAGCCACGTGCACGCCAAGGTGCTTGCGGACATAGGCTGCGACCACGGAAAAGTGGCGGTATACGCCGTTCTGCGCGGCCTCACGGAAAAGTCGATAGCGGCGGACATTTCGGAAGAGTGTCTTAAAAAAGCGCGCGCCCTGGCTAAGGAAAAGGGCGCCGGGAGCGTTGAATTCCGCGTGGGCGACGGTATGCGCGTGCTTAAAGAAAACGAGGCGGACAACGTGGTGATAGCCGGAATGGGCGGAAGGGAGATAGCAAAAATTCTCTCGCAGGCGCCCGCTATGGACGCGAAGTTCATACTCGTGCCGCACGACGACGCGCCGCTTCTCAGGGCGTATCTGGCAAAGTGCGGCTATGAAAAGAGCAGCGATAAAATAGTGCGCTCGGGCGGAAAATTCTATCCGGTCATCGTGTGTAAAAAGGGCGGCGCGGCTTATACTCCCGCCTTGGAAGAATTGCTTTACGGCACTTCGCCGGCGGACGGCGACTGCACGGCATATGCGGAACAAAGGCTAGCCGTGCTTGAAAGAATATGCGCCTCGATAAAGGAAGGCGACGCGCGCAGGGAAGAGCCGGCAAGGCAGCTTGAAGCCACCCGCGCATTACTCGGGAGAGCATATGAAAGTAAAGGACGTAATCAGGATAATTGAAGGCTATGCGCCGCTTGAATTGCAGGCGGATTTCGACAACAGCGGTATGCAGGTGTGCTTTGAAGAAGACGAGGTGCGCGGAGTTCTGCTGTGCGTGGACGTAACCCCCGCCGTTATAGACGAGGCGGCGGCAAAGGGCGCGAATATGGTCATATCCCACCACCCCGTGCTGTTCAATCCCGTCAAAAAGATAGTGGCGGGCGGATTTGTTTCCGACGTCATATTGAAAGCGGCGGCGGCGCGCGTGAGCATATACAGCGCGCATACCAACCTTGACTGCGTACTTGGCGGACTCAACGACTTTCTCGCCGGAGCTTTGGGCATAGACGTGGATATAGAGCGCGCGGGAGAGGGCGAATATTACCGCATAGGCACGGTACACGGCTCGCTCACGTTCGGACAGTTCGCGGAAAAGTGCGCTAAGACTGTGGGCGCGGGCGTGCGCACCATAGGCGACAGGGACAAGGTTATCGCAACCGCGCTGGTTTCCACGGGCGCGGGCGGCGGCGACAGGGATATGTTCGCAATGTGTATGCGCGGAGAAGCGGACGTGGTGGTAACTGCGGAAGTCAGACACGACGTGGCGGTGGCGTGCGCGCAGGCGGGGCTTTGCGTGGTGGAACTCACCCACTACGACAGTGAAAAATGCGCCAGGAACATATTGGCGGGGCTTTTGGGAAGCAAGGGTGTGGACTGCCTTTTCGCGTCGGAAAAAAGCCCGTATAACGAATAAAAGGAGACGGAAAATGGAACTTAAAAATATGCTGGAATACCAGGAACTTGACAGAAAGGTTTTTCTTCTGGAAAAGAAACTGCGCGAAAGCGACGAGCTGAAAAACGCGAACAAAGTTCAGGCGGCATTCAAGCAGTCGCAGGACGCGATAGTCAGTCTGAGCAGCAAGGCGCAGCAAAGGCTGGAAGCGGTCGTGCGTTTGCAGGAAAAATATCAGCGTGTGGTGCGCGAGCTGGAAGAACTCACGCTGGAAAGCGATAATATAGAAGGGGAAAAGGAGGCGGACTTTTACGACAAACGCCTTGCGGAAATAGATAAGACGCTTGAAGGGCTGGAAAAGGATATAATCGCGGGCGGCGACGATCTGAAGAGCATATCTTTTGCGATATCTCACGAACAGCAGCAGCAACAGCAGCTGAAAAACCAGTTTGCCGCGGCTAAAAAGAAGTATGACGCGCTTAAATTGTCCATTCAGAAGGAAGCCTATCCGTATATGCAGCAGATGAAGCCGCTCAAAGAGGGTATAGATTCCGCGCTTATGGAACGCTATCAGAGGGTGAGAAACAATAGGAAAATGCCCGTTCTCGTGCCCTTTACTTCGGGCGGCGGCTGCGGCGGCTGTATGATGGAGCTTTCCGAAAGCGAGAAGGGCAAACTTTCCGCAAACGGCATATGCGAATGCCCCAACTGCGGCAGACTTGTCTATAAGATATGATAAAACACGAACGCTGGCACTTACTTGTCGCTTTCGGTCTGGGAGCGCTGTGCGTCATAGTCCCGTCCGTGGTCATAGGCGTACTTGCGTCGCTGGACAAGATGTCGCCTTCCTATTATATGTACCTTATTCTTGTACCCGTGGGCATATTCGCCATAGTGCGCGGCTTTATGTTCCTTGCGGATAACCGCAACGTAAAGATGCTGGAAACGCAGGGCGTAAGGATAAAGGGCAAGTATATCAGCCACGGCACCAACCAGGGCGACCGCGCGCCGAAATACTATGTGCGTTACAGCTTTGAAAACGAAAACGGGGAAACGGTTCTCGCCACTTCGCCCGCGCAGTATACGTGGGAACAGGCGCTCGCCTTCCGCGCGGCGCAGGAATTCGCCGTCTTATATAAAAACGGCAAACATATGATAGGAGAGGACGCGGCAAGGTTGTTTGAAGAGCACTTCAACGAAGTAAACGACCTGAAAAAGGCGTACAACGAAGCGTTCAATATCGTTTACCGCGATATGATAGAAGAAGCCGCGCGCAGTCAGAAGCGCCGCCGGAACGCGGAGGAAGCGGACGGCGCGGAGCAGGGCGCGGAAGAATCGCAAGGCGGAGAGGAAGTCCCCGGGGAAGCGCAAAGCGGGGAAGAAAACTCAGGAGAAGCGCAAAGCGGGGAAGAAAGCGCGGAAGGCGCGGATAGTGCGGAAGAAACGCCGGAAGAAGGCGGCGCGTCGAGGCGGACGGATCAGGAACGGACTCAAGAGGGTGCGGAGAGTTTGCGCGGCGGCGGGGAAGAATAGCGGAATTTTCCGCGAGCACGGCGGCGTGCATTATGGATAAAAAAGGTAAAATAGCTCGGTAAATGACGCCTGGCTTACGGAATACGGCGCGCAATGATATGCGAAAAAGTACATAAACGTTATTATTTTATGTAAATATATCAAATATTTTTGCGCGGATTACCGAATTATCCATAACTGCGTTGCAAACTTCGTCAAAACGCACTAATATGGAATAAACGGATATGAGCGCATATGCGATAGTCATACTTGTAATGGCGGTGGCTTACACCTTTTACATGGGTTACTCGGACGGCTCCAACGCCGTTGCAACCTGTGTGGCTTCCCATTCGCTCAAACCGTATACGGCGATAATCATCTCGGCCGCAACCAAATTCGTAACGCCTCTGTTGCTCTGCTATCTGATTGACAGTTACGGCGTTGCGGTCACGGTGGCAAGCCTTATTGATTCGGCGGCTCTTTCCAACGTGTCGAGCGAACTTGTCGGATTCATCTTTCTGCTTTCCACCATGATTTCCGCTCTGCTTTGGTCGGGAGTGTCGGCAGTATTCAACGTGCCCAACTCCACCTCGCACACTCTGCTGGGCGGACTTGTCGGGGCGGGCATGATCACTTTCGGCACGGGCGCGATAGACTGGAACGCCGTGGGCATAAAGGTAATACTTATGGTATTTCTGGCGCCCGTAATCTGTATGAGTTTAGGCTTCGTGCTTGAAAAGGCAATGGTAAGGCTTACCGCCTACCTTACCCGTTCGGCGGAAAAACTGTTCCGGGGCGCGCAGGTAGTGAACATGGTGGTGCTTTCCGGCGCCATATCGCTGAACAACACGCAAAAGGGGCTGGGCGTATATCTGCTCGCCGTGGTGCT
Organism: Candidatus Alloclostridium intestinigallinarum; assembly: GCA_904382605.1. Lineage (GTDB taxonomy): Bacteria > Bacillota > Clostridia > Christensenellales > UBA3700 > Alloclostridium > Alloclostridium intestinigallinarum. Next base: position 88,453 of record CAJFJA010000002.1, read on the forward strand.
CACCGGCTCCGGCGCGGCAAATACCACGCAGGCGGCAGGGCAGCTGCCCGTATGGATAATGATAGTATTCTGCGCCGCGATTGCGCTGGGACTGCTTACGGGCGGATTCAGACTGATATACGCCATAGGCAAAAAGTTGTTCAGCCTCAATTTAATGCAGTCCTACGTCGCGCAGACTTCGTCCATGGCGGTCAGCGTGGCGTCCACCGTGTTCGGGATACCCATATCCACGGGACAGGTGATGTCGTCGAGTATCATCGGCGTGGGCATGGCGCAGCGCGTCAAGGGCGTACGCTGGACAAGGGCGATAAGAATATTCACGGGGTGGATAATCACGTTCCCCGTGGCAATGGGCGTAGGCGCGGCGATATGCGCTCTGCTCAACGCGATAATACCGGGAGGGTTGTTGTAATGAAATTTTTCCGTAAGAACATAAACTTCTACCAGCTGCTTGTTTCGCAATGCGAATGTATGAGCGAGGGACTGACCGCGCTTTATAACTATTGCGTGACCAAGGAAGAAACCTTTGCCGACCAGGTGGTGAAAATAGAAGAGGACGGCGATATGCGCCGCCGTATTCTGATTGACGAGCTTAACCGCACTTTCATCACCCCCATCGAGCGCAAGGACATATTCAACCTCTCCCGACAGATAGACGAAATTCTGGACTATGCAAAAGCCACCATAGACGAGTTGCGCCTGTTCCGCATACTTCCCGACGAGGCGATGACCGACATTGTCGGTATTCTCGTGGACATATGCAAGCACATCAAACGCGCTGTCGAAAATATGGAACACCACCCCGCCATAGCCAAGGACGAGGCAATCAAGGTGAAAGGGCTGGAAAACAAAGTCGGCAACCACTATTACCGCGCCTTAGCCGCGCTGTTCGACCAGGACGATATGCACCTTGTGTTCAAATACCGTGAAGTGTACCGCCATCTGAATACTACTTCAGATGTGGCTGACGTTGCTATGGACTCCCTTTTAGATGTTTTAATGCAGTGAACGAAAACGTTAATTCAAAAATCCGAAAGAATGTTTTCAGTCTTTCGGATTTTTTCATACACTTTTCGCTCAGCACGAGGGCACCGCATATAAGGCGCTTCGCTTAGCCGCCGAATGAAAGTGTTTTGCGATATATCTTAGCGAAAAGCGGAGATATTAACTTCACAAAACACTTTGCGGCTACGTTTTTAAGGGAGAACCCACCCATTCGCTGTCGCTTGAGGGTCTTTTCTCCCTTCTTTTCGCGCAAATCTATACTAAGCAAACTTGGTTTTTGCGCGAAAATTCACCCTTTCCGCCCTTACGGGAAAATGCGCACGGCGCATTTTATAGGTTACGCTTGGCAAAATGCGATTTTGCCGCGCTTTATTTATAATAGATGCAAAAGCTGTGCGAAGAAGGCAAGCCGTGAGTTTTCTCTTTGCTATTTCAAAGAGTAATCAGCCTGCGGCGGCTCGCCGCGCAGAGTTACGTCGAGCGAGGCGTTGCGGAAAGGTGCCGAAAATATCCCCTTAAAATCGCTATACGAAGGAGAATGCGGGTACGAAAAAAACACTTGACATAAGCCCTTTAATCTTATATAATAGATACAACATATATAAAGGCAGTGAACGGGAGCAGTATTGCGAATGCCGGGGAACAGAGAGCCGCAGTTTGGTGGAATGCGGACGAAGGCGCGTAAGAACCTCGCCCGGGAGTCTTGCGGGTGAAATGTAGTCCGCAACGGTGGGAGCGTTATATCCCTTAAAGGCACTTGTTCCGCGCGGCGAGCGGTACGGGTGCGAACAAGAGTGGTACCACGGCAAGTATAACTTTCGTCTCTTATGGCGGAAGTTTTTTTATACTGAAAAACAAAATGCAAGGAGGTAGAGTATGAAGAACGTGGGAAAATACGGAAAAAGGTATTTCCTGCCGCCGCAGCAGTGCTTTGACTGGGCAAAGAAAGACTATGTCGACCATGCGCCCGTATGGTGCAGCGTGGATTTGCGCGACGGTAACCAGGCGCTTATCGTGCCGATGAGCTTAGAGCAGAAATTGGAGTTCTTCTCCCTGCTTTGTAAGATAGGATTTAAGGAAATAGAGATAGGGTTCCCCGCGGCGAGCGAGACGGAATACGACTTTTGCCGCGCGCTTATCGAGCGTAATCTCATTCCCGACGACGTCACCATACAGGTACTTACGCAGTCGCGCGAACATATAATAAAAAAGACGTTTGCGGCGTTGAAGGGTGCGAAGAGGGCTGTCGTACATCTTTATAATTCCACGTCGGTGGCACAGCGTAAGCAGGTTTTCCGCAAGGAAAAACCGCAGATAGTGGACATTGCCGTTACGGGCGCGAAACTGCTTCAGAAAGAGGCGGAGGAAACGGAGGGCAACTTCACTTTCGAATACTCGCCCGAAAGTTTTACGGGTACGGAGCCTGAATTCGCGTTGGAGATATGCAATGCGGTGCTGGACGTATGGAAACCTACTCCCGACCGCAAAGTCATAATCAATCTGCCCGTCACGGTGGAAGAGAGTATGCCGCACGTATACGCGCAGCAGGTAGAGTATATGTGCAAGAATATGAAGTACAGGGAAAACGTAATCGTGTCCACGCACCCCCACAACGACAGGGGCTGCGCGGTGGCGGACGCGGAATTCGCGCTGCTTGCCGGCGCGGACAGGGTGGAAGGCACGCTGTTCGGCAACGGCGAACGCACGGGCAACGTGGATATAGTCACGCTTGCGCTTAACATGTTCTCGCAGGGCGTGGATCCCGGTCTTGACTTTACGAATATGCCCAAGCTGGTGGAAGAGTACGAAAAATTCACCGATATGAAGGTAAATCCCCGCCAGCCTTACGGCGGCGCGCTCGTGTTCGCGGCTTTCTCCGGTTCGCACCAGGACGCAATCGCGAAGGGTATGAAGTACCACGAGGAAAGGGAAAAGGACAAGTGGACGGTGCCTTATCTGCCTATCGACCCCAAGGACGTGGGCAGGCAGTACGACGGCGACGTCATACGCATAAACAGCCAGTCGGGCAAGGGCGGAATAGGTTATCTGCTCGAAACGCGCTACGGCATAAATCTGCCCGCGAAAATGCGCGAAGACCTCGGCTACAAGGTGAAATCCGTGTCCGACCACAGGCACAAGGAACTGCTTCCCGACGAAGTCAGGGAGATATTCGAAAAGGAATACGTCAATCTGGAAGCTCCGCTCAAAGTGCTCGAACACCACTACAAGCAGGTTGACGGCAACATAAACGCCATGGTTACGGCGGAGTACAAGGGCGAGATAAAGCAGCTCGAAGGCTTCGGCAACGGACGCCTGAACGCGGTCAACGAGGCAATCAAGGGCATAATTCCCTTCGATTACCACATAGAAACCTATCAGGAACACGCGCTCACCCGCACGTCCAAATCGCTGGCGGTATCCTACGTGGCTCTGCAAAAAGAAGGAGAGGATAAACTCATCTGGGGCGCGGGCATACACAGCGATATAATAGTGGCGTCGGTAAACGCACTCGTCAGCGCGCTGGACAATATGCTGAAATAGGAGATGCAACGTAAGGTAAGCAAGCACGCAACGACCGATCTTACGCAGGGCAGACATTTTGCGACGATAGCAAAGTTTGCCCTGCCTTTTATGCTGTCCGACTTCCTTCAACAGCTCTACAACGCGGTAGACAGTATAATAATCGGGCAGAACCTTGGCAGCGTCGCGCTTGCCGGAATAGGCGTCGCCACTCCCATAATGTCCATAGTTATGAATTTTCTCATGGGACTTGCCATGGGTACCGGGGTCATCCTTTCGCAATACTTCGGCAGGGGAGATAACGCCACTTTGAAAAGGGTGCTCACCACGGGCATGATAGCCGGCGGCGTATTCACCGTGGTAATGAGCGCAATCTGCGTGGGGCTTTCCGAATACTTCCTCATTTGGCTCGGCACTCCGCAAGAGGCCGTTCCCCCGGCGGATTCTTATCTGAAAATAATCTTTGCCGGCGGCATATTCACTTTTTTATACAACTACTATATGTTCTCAATGCGCGCGGTGGGCAATTCGGTCGCTCCGCTCGTATTTCTGGGAGCGGGCGTTATTCTGAACGCGTTTCTGGACGTAATCTTGGTTGTGTATACTCCGCTGGGGATACGCGGCGCGGCAATCGCCACAATCGCCGCCCAGGCGCTTTCTGTGGTAATGTGCGCGGTTTACGTCAAAAAGCGCGTGGAAATACTTCATATACGCCGTAAAGAGTGGGTTTTTGACAGAAAACTGTTTTCCACCTGCATGACTTACGGTCTTACCGTCGGTCTGCAGCAGGTGGTCGTATACGCGGGCAGACTTGCCGTCCAGGGGCTTGTGAACACTTACGGCACGGACGTAATGGCGGGCGTGAACAACGCCACCAGGCTGGACGCGCTCATGCAGACGCCCTGGCGCGGCTACACAAACGCGCTCACCAACTACTACGCGCAAAACTGGGGCGCGGGAAAGAAGATGCGCATACAGCTCGGCTTTAAGGACAGCCTTTGGCTTGCGGCGGTGAACGCGGCGGTGTTCCTGCTCGTCGGCATATTCCTTTCCACTCCGCTGTCGCGCGCTTTCGTGGGCGACGGCGATACGCAGGTGGTCGTGGACGTGGGCGCGCGCTTTCTGGAAATCACCACTTACGGCTACGTTTTCGTGGGAATAATTCTGCTTTCCCAGGCGTTTTTCAAGGGCGTGGGCATGATGAAATGCTTCTTCATGACAACCGTTTCGTCCATAGCCGGGCGCGTGGCGTTTTCCTATCTGTTCGACAGTTTCTGGGGAATAGAGGGTATGTATTGGGCGGTGCCCGCGTCCTGGGTGCTCGCAAGCGCGGTAGGCATAGTTTTCATAATATACACCTACTTCCGCAGAATCAGGAAGATGCCCGCAAATCCTTTCAAGAACCCGACCTGCTATAACGCGGGACTTATCATCTCCAAAAAAGACAAGGTGGAAGTTTCCGTTTCAGGGGATTATTACGCCTGACATCCGTCTTCCGTAAGCGTTATCAGCCGCCGCGGCGGTGCGGCGCGAAATACCGCGCGCATATATTTTTATAAATAATAGTCAAAACCGCTTGAAAATGCGGAAAAATTGTTGTATCTTATTATTAATATATATTTTTACTCAGAGGTAAAGAAATGATAGTCGTATTCAAACAAAACACGCCCGAAAAGGCGATAGAAGAACTGTCCCGCTCCATATCCTCCATGGGGGTGCAGGTCAATAAGGTGGTGGGCAGCGAAGCCACCATTTTAGGCATTGTCGGCGATACTTCCAACGTCGATATGAAGGTGCTTGAAGCCAACGAGAACGTCGAGCGCGTTATGCGCGTTTCCGAGCCTTACAAAAAAGCCAACAGGAAATTCCACCCCGATCCCACTATCGTCAAAGTGGGAGATACGGAAGTGGGCGGAAAACAGATAACCCTTATCGCGGGTCCCTGCTCGGTGGAGAGCGAGGCGCAGATAGTTTCCGTGGCGAAGGCGGTGAAAAACAGCGGCGCGACGATGCTCCGCGGCGGCGCGTTCAAGCCGCGCACTTCCCCGTACTCCTTCCAGGGTCTTAAATACGAAGGTCTGGAACTTCTGAAGGAAGCCAGGGCGGAAACGGGACTGCCCATAGTCACCGAACTCATGTCCCCCTACGACATAGACAGATTCGTGAAGGACGTGGACGTCATTCAGGTAGGCGCGCGCAATATGCAGAACTTCGAACTGCTCAAAGAGCTGGGCAAGATAGACAAGCCCATTTTGCTAAAACGCGGACTTTCCGCCACCATAGAAGAGTGGCTTATGTCGGCGGAATACATTCTTTCGGGCGGCAATCCCAACGTCATACTCTGCGAAAGGGGTATAAGGACGTTTGAAACCTACACGCGCAACACCCTCGACCTTTCCGCAATCGTGGCGGTCAAGAAGGTTTCGCATCTTCCCATCATCGTGGACCCTTCGCACGCGACCGGCAAGGCGTGGATGGTGCCGGCTCTCGCCCGCGCGGCGATCGCCGTGGGCGCGGACGGACTTATCATAGAGGTGCATAACGACCCCGAACACGCTCTTTGCGACGGAAGCCAGTCCATAAGACCCGAACAATTCGACGAGGTGGTGCGCGATCTGCGCACAATCGCGCCCGTTGTGGGCAGGGAGATCAAGTGAAAACGCTGCGCGTAAACCTCGGGGAGAGGAGTTACGACATAATCATAGAGCGCGGTATTATTTCCCGCGCGGGCGAATACGTAAAATCCGGGGGCGGAAAGGCGTTTGTGATAACCGATTCCAACGTGGCTCCGCACTATCTGGGCAGCGTTGTCAAATCGCTCGAAGGCGCGGGGCTTACCGTCAGATCGGTCACTCTGCCGGCGGGGGAAAAGACGAAATCTTTCAACACTCTTCCCATGCTGTATTCGCTCGCGCTCGAAGCCGGTCTTACCCGTTCGGACGTCGTAGTGACGCTGGGCGGAGGAGTCATAGGCGATCTCGGCGGCTTTATGGCGGCGACGTATATGCGCGGCGTAAAATTCGTGCAGATTCCCACGTCCCTGCTTGCCCAGGTGGACAGCTCCGTGGGCGGCAAAGTGGGTGTCGACCTGCCCGAGGGCAAGAATCTCGTGGGCGCGTTCCACCAACCCGCGTGCGTGCTTATCGATCCAGATACGCTTTCCACGCTGCCCGCGCATTTTATTGCGGACGGAATGGGCGAGGTCATAAAGTACGGCTGCATAAAGGACGAAGCGCTTTTCAACCTGCTTGAAGATATAAACGGCGACAAGACGCGCCTGTTTGAACATATAGACGATATAATTTATACTTGCGTGGATATAAAACGCCGCGTGGTGGAGTGCGACGAACGCGAGAGCGGAGAGCGCAAACTGCTCAACTTCGGTCACACGTACGGGCACGCGCTGGAAAAGCTGAACAACTTCGAAATGTCGCACGGCGCGGCTGTCGCCGTCGGCATGGAATATATTACGCGCATATCTGAAAAGAAAGGACAGACGGAAAAGGGGTGCGCCGAACGCATAAGCAAGGTGTGCAAGGCGTTCGGACTCGACGGAAAGCCTTCCGCGGATACGGACGGAATCGTATCCGCCGTCAAAAACGACAAGAAGGGCGGAAAAGGCGGGCTTGACGTCGTATTGCTGGAAAAAATAGGCAGGGCATACACCTGCCGCACTACGGCGGACTATTTCAGGGAGGATATATGAAGGTAAAGGTATATCCCTGCAAGCTGTCGGGCACCGCAGTCGTGCCCGCGTCCAAAAGTTACGCCCACCGCGCTTTGATATGCGCGGCGCTTGCGGACGGAGAAAGCAAGGTGGAATGCGCCGATATGAACGACGACATCCGCGCCACGATCCGCGCGGTGACCGCGCTGGGCGCAAAGGTGAAGTATTCGGAAGGAATACTTACCGTCAACGGAATAACGGGCAGGGTGAAGGAAGATATCGTCATTGACTGCGGCGAATCAGGCTCCACCCTGCGTTTTATAATACCCGTTGCGCTTACGCTGTGCGACGGATACGTGCGCTTTGTGGGCGGCGGCAAGCTGGGCGAACGCCCTTTGGGCGAATATTTTTCCGTATTCGACTCCCAGGGAATATATTACCGCAACAACAGCGGCAAAGACGGACTCGATCTCACGGTGAGGGGCGACCTTATCGCAGACGATTTCGAGCTTGAAGGCAATATAAGTTCGCAGTTTGTCAGCGGTCTGCTTCTTGCGGCTCCGGGGCTTGCATACGACAGCACCATAACGCTTTCCAAGCCGCTCGAAAGCAAGGACTATGTGCGCATAACCATGGATGTTATGGGCAGATACGGCGTAGTGGCGTACTACGATTCGGGAGCGCGCAAATTCACCGTATACGGCGGTCAGAAGTTTAATTCCGCGCCCTATTCGGAACAGGCTTACAAGGTGGAAGGCGACTGGTCGCAGGCGGCGTTCTTTTACGTGGCGCGCGCCCTGGGACACGATATAGACGTAAAGGGCGTGAACGGTATGTCCGTACAGGGCGATAAAGTCGTTGCGGATATGCTGGGCATGGTAAAGGCGGTCGCGCCCGGGCGTATGCTTACGCTGGACGTGAAAAACGTGCCCGATATAGTGCCCGCGCTCTCTCTCGCGTGCGCTTTGAGAAAGGGCGGCACGCATATAGTAAACGCGGGCAGACTGCGCATAAAAGAGTGCGACAGACTGCACGCAACCGCGGAGGGACTGAACGCGCTCGGCGCCAGGGTGAAAGAGGGCAAGGACGATATGTTCTTCGACGGCGTGGACGGGCTGAAAGGCGGAGTGCAGCTGCCCGACTATCACGACCACCGCATGGTAATGACCTTTGCCATAGCCGCCACGGTGTGCGAAAATCCCGTAATAATCACGGGCGCGGAAAGCGTAAGCAAATCTTACCCCGCCTTTTTCAATGACTTTGAAAAGCTGGGCGGAAAGTATGAAATTCTGGGAAGCGAGGTATGATATGGGCGCAACATTCGGAGAAAAATTAAAAGTCACAATCTTCGGCGAATCGCACGGGACAGCCATAGGCGTGGTCATCGACGGGCTTCCCGCAGGCTTTAAGCCAGATTTTGCCGCCGTTGACGAAATGATGGCGCGCCGGAGCGCGAAAGGCAAGGAGAAAATCGCAACCGCGCGCAGGGAAGGCGACGAATACGAAATAGTAAGCGGCTTTTTCAACGGCGCCTGCACGGGCACTCCGCTTGCCGCCGTTATCCGCAATAAGGATACCCGCTCGCCCGACTACGAGCGTATGCGCTTTCTCATGCGTCCCGGGCACAGCGATTGGGGCTATTTTGTCAAAGAGGGCGGCTTCAACGATTATCGCGGAGGCGGTCATTCTTCGGGCAGACTTACCGCTCCGCTCGTATTTGCGGGCGCAATCTGCAAGCAGGTTCTGCTGTCGAAGGGTATAAGCGTGGGCGCGCATATCGCTGAAATAGGAGGAGTAAAGGACAGGCGTTTCAATCCCGTCGCGCCCGAGCTGGACAAGGTGAACAGGGACGGCACTCTTGAAGAAAGCGCGTGGACCGCCATGCGTGAAGAGGTGCTCAGAGCGGCGGAAAAAGGCGACAGCGTGGGCGGCGTTATCGAATGCGCCGTAGTTGGAATACCCGCGGGCGTGGGCGACCCCTTTTTCGACAGCTTGGAATCGCGCCTTGCCCACATGGTATTCTCCGTTCCCGCCGTCAAGGGTATACAGTTCGGAAAGGGCTATGAGCTTGCGGAAATGAACGGAAGCAAGGCGAACGACCCTTTCCGCGTCGTGGACGGCAGGGTGGTCACTTCCACGAACAACAACGGCGGTATTCTGGGCGGAATCACCACCGGTATGCCCGTCATTTTCGACGCGGCGATAAAGCCGACGTCCTCGATATTCACAGAGCAGGACACCGTGGACGTAAGCACAATGCAAAACGCGAAATTACAGGTAAAGGGCAGACACGACCCCTGCATAGCCGTACGCGCGGCGGTGGTTATAGAGGCGGCGGCTTCAATAGCCGTGCTGGACGCGGTTTTATAAGATATGGACGAACTCGGTAAGGCAAGAGAGATAATAGACGAAATAGACGGGCAGCTTGTGCCGCTTTTTGAAAAGAGAATGAGGGCGGGCGAGCAGGTGGCGCGCGCAAAACAAAAGTCGGGCGATACTTCCGTATTCCGTCCCGAGCGCGAAAAGCAGGTGCTCGAACGGGCGGAAGCCGTGCTTGAAGACAAGCGTTTTTCCGCGGAAGTCAGGCAGTTTATGGGCGCCGTCATGGACATAAACAAGGACTTTCAGAAGAGAGTGCTGTTTTCTTCCGAGGCGGTATATCCGCGCGGAAAGATGGACGGAAACGCCGTAGTCGGCTTTTTCGGCGATAACGGCTCCCATTCCGACCTGGCGTGCGAAAAATTCTTTCCGGACGCAGGAAAACGCGTATCCTGTCCCACTTTCCGCGACGTGTTTGAAAAGCTGAAAGCGGGAGAGATAAGTTTCGGCGTGGTTCCGATAGAAAACTCTTCCACGGGTTCGATAAGCGACGTATACGACCTGCTCGGCGAATACGACTTTTTCATAGCCGCCGAACGCTGGGAGCGCATACGCCAGCATCTTGCGGGCGTGCGCGGGGCAAGGGAGAGCGATATTAAGGAGGTATATTCGCATCCGCAGGGCATAAGCCAGTGTACCGAATACTTTTCCGACAGACCCGACGTAACCGCAATTCCCTTCGGCAACACCGCCAAGGCGGCGGCGTACGTTGCGGGGTGCGGAGATAAGACCAAGGCGGCGATATGTTCCGAATCCGCGGCAAAGCTGTACGGCCTTGATATCATCGCACGCGATATAAATTCCCAGAATGACAATTATACGCGTTTTATAGTAATATCCAAGTTCATGAACGACTGCGGAGGAGATAAAATATCCGTTATGTTCACCCTGGGCAATACGCCGGGCGCGCTTTACGGCGTTCTGCGCCATTTTGCCTTCAACAACATAAACCTGACCAAAATGGAATCGCGTCCGCAAAAGAACAAGCCGGGCGAATATATCTTTTACGTGGATATCTCCGGCAATCCGGAAGAGGCGGAAAAAGCGCTCGCGCTCGTGCGCCTGGACTGCGGATATTACAAGATGCTTGGCGAATATGTACCCGACGACAACCCCGGCAGAACACTTTAAGCTTGCTTTTTTCGCCATATTTCCGCAAGCTGTCGTTTGTTGTAGGTCAACTACAACTTCGCGCCATCTTGCGAAAATCTGACTGAAAACAGCTAAGCTGAAAGCACGGCTGTGCGCCGATTTAATTTAGCAAGATTTTGATGAAGGAAGTTTGTCAAATGATAATATTGCTTCGAAGATTGATTATTGATAAAACGCCGCACGTGCTGTTCTATCGAGGTTGTCTTCGGGTAAGGAGTGAAATAGATGAATAAATATTGTGTGATAGGCGAAAAGCTGCCGCATACCATGTCGCCGCAGATACATTCCATGTTCTTCAAAAGCATGGGCATAGAGGGCGAATACGGCGTGCGCGAATTTTCAAGGGAAGAGATAGCCGGCGCGCGCGGCGAGCTGGAAAAGTACGACGGAGTGAACGTCACCGTGCCCTATAAGCAGACGGTAATGCCTATTCTGGACGAAATCAGCGATGAAGCGCGGCATATAGGCGCGGTAAACACTATCAAAAACGTCGGCGGCAGGCTTATCGGTTACAATACCGACCCTTACGGTTTTTCCGCCATGCTCAGAAAGAACGGCGTCGACGTAAAGGGCAGAAAAGCCGTGGTGCTGGGAAGCGGCGGCGCGGCGAAATCCGTACTCTACGCGCTGACAATCATGGGTGCGGACGTCATATACGTCCGCCGCGACGAGGACGAGGAACTTTCCGGATATTCCTATATCACGTATCCTCAGCTTGAAAAGAACGGCGGCGGTTATCTTATAGTAAACACAACTCCGCTCGGTATGTATCCGCATACGGAAAGCTGCGCGGTGTCGGAGCAGACGCTTTCACGCTTTACCGTGGCGGCGGACGTCGTTTACAATCCGGTAATGACCGAGTTTGTGCGCCGCGCTCTGAATGCCGGCTGCCACGCGTTCAGCGGTCTTTATATGCTGGTGGCGCAGGGCGTAGGCTCTCAGAGTATATGGCGCGGAGAAGAAATCCAGACGCAGGACATAGATCCCATATACAACGCGCTACTGCGCGACTATTTTGCGGAAAACGGCGGAAATATCTACCTTACGGGTATTATGTCGTGCGGCAAATCCACGCTCGGCAAAATGCTTGCAAAGGCGCTTGACAGACAGTTTGTCGACGCCGACGAATATATTACGCAAACTGCGGGTATGTCCATTCCCGATATGTTCGCAAAGGGCGAAGAATACTTCCGCAGTAACGAAACGCGCGCGATGAAGGAGCTTGCCGGCAGGCGTAATCTTGTCGTTGCGGCGGGCGGCGGAGCGGTCACAAGACAGATAAACTGCGACCTCATGCGCTCCAGCGGCATCGTAATTTACGTAAACCGCAGTGTGGAAAATATCGTAAAGGACGTGGACTGTTCGGGCAGACCCCTTCTTTCCGGCGGCGCGGACAGACTGTATTCGATATTCGCCGCAAGAAAGGCGATGTATGAAGAAAGCGCGCACTATATCGTTGACAACAACGGCGGCGCGGAGCAGGGGCTGGAGAATATTTTGGAGATTTTGAAATGAAAATAGAGATAATAAACGGACCCAACATGAATATGCTGGGCATACGCGAACCGGGCATATACGGCAAAACCACATACAAAGACCTTTGCGGTATGCTGGAAAAGTATTGCGGTGAAAAGGGCGTTCAGCCGCACTTTTTCCAAAGCAACTGCGAAGGGGAGATAATAACGCGCATACACGAGTGTTATTTTGAAAAAGTCGAAGGCATAGTCATCAATCCCGCCGCCTATACCCATTACAGTTACGCCATATTCGACGCGCTCAAGACTGTAAATATTCCGGCGGTTGAAGTGCACATATCGGACATAGAAAAGCGCGAAGACTTCCGCAAAAACTCCGTCATCACCCCTGCGTGCGTCGCGCGCATAGCGGGAGAAGGAATTAACGGCTATATGCACGCGATAGATATTTTAGTGCACAAAACATACAAAAAGTAACTTCCGTATAATAAACTGCAAGTGCATAAAGCATACATATAAGCAAAAATCTTTCGGGGCAAATATATGGACATAAAGGACAAAAACATACTCATAGTGGGACTTGGCGTCGTTGGCGGTTCTTACGCCATGGCGCTTACCGCGGCGGGCTATAAAAACGTCTATGCGGTGAACAGGAGCGAAGCTTCTCTTAAAAAGGCCGTTCAGGCGGGAATCGTAAAGGGCGGCAGCGTAAATATAGAAGACTTTGCCGCAAAAGCCGATATCGCCGTCATCGCCGTCTATCCCACGGGTGCGGAAGAGTGTGCGCGCAAGCTGGGCGCGCTTATGAAAAAGGGCAGCCTTGTCACCGACGTGCTGGGAATCAAGCGTTACTATTCGGAAAAGATTTCCGCCGTCCTCCCCGATTATATAGACTACGTCCCCGCACATCCTATGGCGGGCAGGGAAAAGCGCGGCTTGGACTATGCGTCCGCCGACGTTCTGAAGGGCGCCAACTTTATCATAACTCCCATTACCCGTTCCACTCCCGGCGGAATAGACGCGGTAAAAACGCTCGCCTGCGATATGGGATTCGGTAAAATACGCACTCTCACCCCCGAAGAGCACGACCGCGTGATCGCCTACACCTCGCAGCTTCCGCACGCGCTCGCCGTTTCGCTCATAAACAGCGACGAGGAAGATTCCGGCACGGGCGACTTTATAGGCGACAGCTTCCGCGACCTTACACGCATAGCCGAGATAAACGCGGATTTGTGGCAGGAACTTTTCATCGGCAACGGCGAAAACCTGATTGCGGCAATAGATATGTTTACCGCGCAGCTTTCCGCAATTCGCAAGGCGGTCGAGGAAAAGGACAGGGAAAGTCTGGTAAAGCAGTTCGAAAAGTCCTCCGCCCGCCGTCATTCCCTCATTAAAAAATAAGCAGCCGTTACGAAAATTTTTCCCGTTGCCGCGCGGTTTTTCCGCGCGGTAACTTTATATGAATTTTCATCTGCGCAGTTAAATTTTTCATTTACATTGCCTACTGTCGTTGTGCGTTTGAAATTTTACCGCGCTGTTTTTAAGCTGTCGAAAATAAACGAAACAGTCAAAACGGTTTTTATGCGGCGGTTGCTTATATACCGCGAATTGCAGTTTCGGCGGTGAGCATACGGGGAGCGACGGTCTTTTGTGCGAAGGGCGGAATCTGTATATAAACCTTTTGCTTGCCCAAAATAAGTGTATGAGAAAAACGGATTTACAGCCTGCCGCCGTGCGCGGTAAGAATCCCGAGGACAGGGAAGAGCGTTTCAAACCGCCAGCCGTCAAGGAGTACAGATAATGGACGGAAAGGAATATTGCGAATACGTGTCAAAAACCGCTCCCAGGACAAGCGAACTAAAAACGCTGCTCGCGGCGTTCTGCGTGGGCGGCGTGATATGTATGATAGGCCAGGGCTTTACGGACCTTTACACTTTTTTACTCCCCGATGCGGAAGAGAGTATGCTCGGCGCGCTTACGTCCATGACCATGATATTTATAGGCGCGCTATTGACGGGTTTCGGAATTTACGACAAGATAGGCGGCGTAGCCGGCGCGGGCAGTATAGTCCCGATAACGGGCTTTGCAAATTCCATAGCTTCTCCAGCCATAGAGTTCAGGAAAGAAGGCATAATTTTCGGACTTATGGCAAAGATGTTCGTAATTGCGGGACCGGTCATAGTTACGGGTGTGGTATCTTCCGTGATAGTGGGGATTATCTACCGGATAATAGCGGTAGTTTGAACGTGACCGTATTTTCAACAATCATGCAAACGCCGGCACGGCTAAAATATCCGGTAAAATCGGACTTATAAACGGTAAAATTATGAGAAAAGGAAAACACACTTACGTTCCCAAAGAGGACATCTATATAATAGGCACGACGTCGATTGCCGGACCTAACGAAGGAAGGGGCAGATTCTCCGCCTTTTACGACGCCGTGCTTGAAGACTGCGACTGGGATTGCAAGACACATGAAAAGACGGAAATCAAAATGCACAAATTCGCAATCGAACACGTAATAGAAAAAAGCGCGCTCGGAAGAAGCGACATTGACTGCATTGTGGGCGGAGATCTGCTCAACCAGCTCGTGGCGTCCACTTTTGCCGCGCGCGAGTTTGAAATTCCCTGTCTGGGCGTGTACAGCGCGTGCGCTTCATTCGGAGAAGCGCTTGCGATAAGCAGTTTTTTGATAGGCGGAGGCAATATGAATAACGTCGTGTGCTGTACGGGTTCGCACTTCGGCGCGGTGGAAAGGCAGTTCCGCTATCCTTTGGAACTCGGCACCCAGCCGGCGCCGTCCTCGCAGTACACCGTGACGGCGGCGGGAAGCGCGCTTTTAAGCAGTACGCGCAAGGAAAACGTGCCCGTAATAACTTCCTGCACGGTCGGCAAAATAGTGGATTACCACATATGCGACGCCAACAATATGGGTGCGGCAATGGCGCCTGCCGCCGCCGATACGATTATTACCCACTTGCAGGACATAGGGCGCGGAGAGGACTATTACGACTATATTTTTACGGGCGATCTTGGCAAATACGGCAGGGAAACGCTGTATTATCTGTGCAAAAAGCAGGGCTACGACCTGGCAGGCTGTTTGAACGACTGCGGCGCGCTCATCTACGCGGACGAGCAAAAGGATATGCAGGGCGGTTCGGGCGCGGGCTGTCTTGCCGTTGTGTTCGCTTCGTATATCTATAAGGAAATGTGCGCGGGGAATATGAAAAAAGTATTGCTCGTGCCCACGGGAGCTTTGCTTTCCAAGGATTCGTCCCTTCAGGGCGAAAGTATTCCGGGAATAGCGCACGCCGTGGCGCTGGAGATGAGGGACTAAAATGGAATGGTGGGAATATCTTATCAGATACGGCAAAGTATTTCTCGTCGGCGGAGCCGTCTGTTTTATCGGCCAGATTCTGATAAACAGGACGAAAATGACTTCGGCGCGCATACTCGTAACTTTTTTATTGCTCGGCGTGGTGCTGGAGGCAGTCGGAGTATTCCAATATATAAAAGAATGGGGCGGAGCGGGAATTACCGTGCCTATAACCGGATTCGGGTCTTCGCTGGCGCAGGGAGCAATCAACGGCAGTAAAATAAGCCTGTTTCACGCCGTCACTTTCGGGCTTGCAAGTGTGTCGGGCGGTCTGACCGCCGCAATAGTATTCGGCTTTCTGGTTGCGCTCGTCTTTAAGTCGAAACCGAAAAAACTGTAACGGGCGGTTTGCCGGTTTAATGTATTGTAACAGAAAATCCGTGACGGGCAGGTTGATTGAATATAATGTAAAACCGAAAGCGAAAAACATAGTTTGAACAAAGGAGAAAGCAAGTGTATAGCAGAAGTATCAGAATAGTTGCGGCTTTATGCAGGGCGGCGGCGTATTCCGCGGGAAGGCGTTTTAACAGGACTGCCAAGTAAATAGGGCGGATATCATAGACGGGTAAATATATGAAAAACGCTCCGCCGAGTATATCCGAAAAATACCATGAATACATGAAAAACACAACTCGCAAGCGGAAACGGGCAGGGGACGGAAATGGCATTTTACGGGGAGATCCGACCGTCGTGTAAGAAAATATATTGCTAAAATTACAATTCTTTATTGTTATAAACTAGAAAATAAAATGCCATATACTTCTAAATTACATAATTTATCATAACAAATAGAAAATAAATTGCCGATTTATAACAATGAGATAATCGGGGTGGTTACATTGATCCCATGCCGTTTTGCAGATAAAATTCCGGTACTTTTCCCACTATCACGCTTTCGCATACGAGGGCGCTTGACGGGCAGGTCACCACTATGTTTTCAATGGGCAGAATTATTTCCACGCTTGCGGCGACGTCTATGTAAATACTGTGGAGCGTCTGGTTTATTCCCATTTCCGTAAACTCGCTTCTGTACGAGCAGGGCGCGTCGCCAACCGCCGCTATTTCCAGATTCACGTCCGCGCCCAAGGTTGATATAAGCGGCCAGCCCGTGAACGCCAGCATGGGCACGGAGATTTCTTCCTGTTCTATTTCGCTTACGTGGGTCTGTACTATCGTGGAGTACTGCGCCATCAGTTTGTTTATCTTCACCATATCGGCGGTTATCAGGGTGATATCGCCGTTTGCGTCGCGCTCTATATGCACGTAAGAGGAGTAGCTGTCGTCGAAAGTCGCCATCAACTCGTCGAACGCGGCGTTCATCTTTACCGTAAGGCGGTTGCTTATGGTGCTCCTTGTCAGCTGCTCGATGACTTCGTTTGCCTGTTTGTTGAAAAAGAAGAACAGTCCCGCCAGCAAAAGGGTTATTATCAGCAGGACGGCAATTACTTTTATCTTTTTCTTCCTTTTCCGTTCTGCGGGTTTTTTGCTTGTTACGACGTAGTAAGGCATACATTATAATATGCCGCGCGCGTGGAAAAGTTGTGCCGATATATAAAATTTCCCTGCAAAAGCGATAATTTATGGCAAAAATTCTTGCATAATACGCGTTTTAATGGTAAAATAGTTAAAAAGCTGAGAAGGAGAACGTGGCCGGTCATAGCCGCAACAGAGAGTTTGCCCCGCGGGCTGGAAGGGCAGATTGCAGGCGGACGGGCGAATTCACTCCGGAGCTGTCTTTCTGATATGTAGGAAAGGTCGGGCGGGACCGTTATATCCTCAAAAGGCGCATTTTGCGTGAAAATAGGTGGTACAGCGTGCGGACGCCCTATGTCGGGGCGTCCGTTTTTTATTAAAATAAAAGAGAGGTATTATATGGCTGTCAAGGAAAAAATAGACGGGATAATTTCTTCCGCCGCCGCGGGCGTCGAGGCTTGCGCGAGTGTGGACGAGATAAACTCGTTAAAGGTCAGATACTTGGGCAAAAGCGGCGAACTTACCGCGCTTTTACGCGGAATGAAGGACTATCCCGCGGAAGAACGCCCCGCCGTCGGCAAGCTGGTCAACGAGGCAAGAGATAAGATTAACGCACTTATAGACGAAAAATTTGCGCAGTTGCAGGCTAAACAGGAGGAAGAAAAACTGCTTGAAGAGAAGATAGACGTCACCTTGAAGGGTACGGCTACTCCCCGCGGCAGTCTCCACCCGTGCACGCTCGTGAAAGAGGAGATACTCTCCATATTCACCTCGCTGGGATTCAGCGTGGCGCACGGACCCGAGGTGGAAACGGACTTTTATAATTTCCGCCAGCTGAATATCCCCAAGGACCACCCCGCGCGCGATATGCAGGATACTTTCTACCTCGGCAACGACATACTTCTGCGCACGCACACTTCGCCCGTACAGGCGCATGTGATGGAAGAGAACAAACCGCCCATCCGCGTGGTGTGTCCCGGTAAGGTGTACCGTCCCGACGACGACGCAACACACAGTCCCATGTTCCAGCAGATAGAGGGACTTGTGATAGACGAAAATATCACCTTGTGCGACTTAAAGGGCATTCTGGAGTGCTTTGCAAAGGAACTGTTCGATAAAAATACCAAGGTCAGATTCCGTCCTTCATATTTCCCGTTTACCGAACCCAGCGTGGAAGTCGATCTCAGCTGTTCGGTGTGCCACGGCAAGGGCTGCCGCATATGCAAGGGCACGGGCTGGATAGAAGTGCTCGGCGCGGGCGTGGTTAATCCGCGCGTGCTGGAAATGAGCAATATCGATTCGGAAAAATACAGCGGTTTTGCGTTCGGAATGGGCATTGAGCGCATTGCGATGATAAAATACGGCATTCCCGATATGCGCATACTGTTTGAAAACGACGTCAGATTCCTGCGCGCGTTCAAGTGAGGTGAAACATGAAAGTTACGATAAACTGGCTTAAAGATTTTGTGGATATAGACGTTACCGCGCGCGAGCTGGCGGACAAGCTGGTTGGCGTGGGTTTTGAAGTGGAAGAGATTATCGACCCCCGCGAAAACGTTAAAAACGTGGTTCTGGGCAAGATACTCTCCATAGAAAAGCACCCCGACGCAGACAAACTTGTGGTGTGCCAAATCGACGTGGGGAGCGAAATTTTGCAGATAGTTACGGGCGCGCACAATATTTCCGAAGGGGATCTCGTGCCTGTTGCCAAGGATAATTCCTGCCTTCCCGGCGGAAAGATTATCAAAAAAGGCAAACTGCGCGGCGTGGAGTCGTGCGGTATGCTGTGCAGCGGTGAAGAGCTCGGCTTGTCGGAAGCGGATTACGAGGGCGCGGGCGTGTACGGGATATTGATAATGAATAAGGAAACCGCGCCGCTCGGCACGGATATCAACGACGTTCTGGGCAACGACGACGTGGTTCTGGATATAGGCGTTACGGCAAACCGTCCCGACTGCAACAGCGTGTACGGAATAGCCGGCGAGGTTGCCGCGGTGCTGAAAAAGCCGCTCCGCGCGCCCAAACTCGACTTCAGGGCGGATTCGGATAAAAAAATAGCGGATATAGTGTCCGTAAGAGTGGACGCGCCGGATATTTGCCCGCGCTATATGGCGGCGGCGGTAACCGATATTAAAATTGCGCCTTCGCCCGAATATGTCCGCAGGCGTCTGAAAGCTGTGGGACTGCGCCCGATAAACAATATGGTGGACATAACCAACTACGTGCTTATCGAAATGGGACAGCCCATGCACGCTTTTGACGACAGAGACATCTGCGGAGGAAAAATCATTGCCAGGCGTGCAAAAGAAGGTGAAAAAATAGTCACTCTCGACGGAAAAGAGTACTCCCTTTCCGATAATATGCTGGTAATTGCCGATGAAGAAAAGGCGAACGCCGTTGCCGGCGTGATGGGCGGTATGAACAGCGGGATACGCGAAGACACTTCCATGGTGGTCTTTGAAAGCGCTCGTTTCGTGCGCGACAGCGTAAGGCGCACTTCGCGCAGTCTCGGACTCAGGTCGGATTCGTCGGCACGCTTTGAAAAGGGCGTTGACTTCTCCTGCCAGCCTCTGGGACTAAGGCGCGCGCTTGCGCTCGTGCAGGAGTTCGGTTGCGGTAAGATAGCGCAGGGCGTAATCGACGTATGCACGCAAATTCCCGAAAAAAAGCCTATCGTCACCACTCCCGAAAAAATAGACCGTATTTTGGGAATAGATATAGACAACGGGGAAAAACTCTCTATTCTGAACGCGCTTGGAATAAAGTCGGAGATAGAAGGCGGCAATCTTATATGTGTTCCGCCTGAAGCGCGCGACGATCTGGAGTCGGCAAACGATATTGCCGAAGAGATAATCCGTTACCATGGCTACGACAAGATAAGCGGCACGCTTATGGATAAGGGCAGGCAGACCATGGGCGGCAAGACGCGCGCCGTGCGCAACGAAGACAAGATAAAGGAAATAGCGGTGTCCTGCGGTATGCACGAAACGCTCACTTATTCGTTTATATCCCCTTCGTTTGCGGACGTACTGCGCCTGCCGGAAGACAGCGAACTTCGCCGCACGGTGGAGATAATCAATCCGCTGGGCGAAGATATGTCGGTAATGCGCACGCAGCTTGCTTATTCGATGATAGGAACGCTTGCTTCCAACATTCTGAAATCGCAAAAAGCCGCGCGTATGTTCGAAATAGCTTCCGTATATCTGCCTAAGGGTGAAATTCCCATTACCGTTCAGCCCGAAGAGCAGACGCATATCGTGCTCGGCGCATACGGCAAGGACGAGAACTTCTACACGATAAAGGGCGTGGTGGAGCTTATTTTGAATGCGTTCGGCATAGACGTCAGGTATGTGCGCAGCGGCCTTTCTTATCTGCACCCCGGCAGGTCGGCGGATTTGATGAAGGGTAACAAGAGTATCGGCTATGTGGGTGAAGTGCATCCCGCGGTTTGCCGCAGTATGAATGTTTCCGAACGCATTTATATTGCCGAACTCAATATCGACCTTATCAATAAATACGAAAAAACGGCGTATAAGTTTGAAGCGATAAGCAAATTCCCGCCCGTGGAGCGCGATATTGCCGTAGTGGTAGATGAGGACGTAAGCGGCGCTGACATTCTGGACGCGGTGAAGAAGGCGGGCGGCGCTATCATGCGCGAAGCGGATATATTCGACGTGTACCGCAGCGAAGCTATCGGCAAGGGCAAAAAGAGTGTGGCGGTGAATATGGTATTCCGCGCGGACGACAGAACGCTTACCGATGAGGACATAGCGGAAAAAACGGACAAGATTCTCTCCGGGTTGAAGGATAAACTCGGCGCAGAGCTGCGCTGATGGAACTGCTTGCGCCCGCGGGGAGTATATCGGCGTTAAAGGCGGCGGTTAGCAACGGCGCCGACGCCGTCTATCTCGGACTTGATTTGTTCAACGCGCGCGCTAAAGCGGAAAACTTCACGATAGAAAACATTAAAGAGCATATAGACTTTTGCCACCTTTACGGGGTAAAGGTCTATATTGCTTTTAATACCTGTATAAAGGAAAACGAACTTATATCCCTGAAAAATTATGTAAAAGCGGCGGCGGAAGCGGGTGCGGACGCCTTTATCGTGACCGACGTCGGCGCGCTTGGCATATTCCGCGGAAGCGGAGTGCCCCTGCACGCGAGTACGCAGATGGGCATACACAACTATGAAGGCGCGCTTATGGCGAAAAAGCTGGGCTTTACGCGCGTGGTGCTCGCCCGCGAATGTACGGTTGAGGATATAAAAGCGGTTAAAAAAGCCGGGCTTGAGGTGGAAGTTTTCGTACACGGCGCGCTTTGCGTGTGCTTTTCGGGCGGCTGCCTTATGTCCTCTTTTATGAGCGGCGACAGCGGAAACAGGGGCAGGTGCAACCAGCCGTGCCGTCTGAAATATTCGTGCAACGGCAAGAGCGGTTATTTGCTTTCCGCGGCTGATCTGAATATGCTCGGCAGAATAAAGGAACTCCGTGCGGCAGGCGCCGACAGTCTGAAAGTAGAGGGCAGATTAAAGACGGATTACTATTGCGGAGAGGTAATTTCCGCATACCGCGCCGCCATCGACGGTAAGTTGAAAGGCGACGAAAATTCCCGTCTTCTGCGCGCTTTCAACCGCGGCGGTTTTACGAAGGGATATGGCGTTGACGATACAAATAGACTTATATCGGCAAAAATTCAAAACAATACGGGTGAAGAAAGCGGCGAGGTAAAAGTTTGCGGCAGGGGATATATAGACGTTGCCGCAAGCAGGGATATATCTCCCGGCGACGGATTAAAGCTCGCCCGCGGCGGATTTGAAGTATGCGGCTTTACCGCCGATAAAACAGAGCGGCGCGGCATGATATTGCGCATATCCTGCAAGAGCGAAGGCATTAAACCGGGCGACAAGGTGTTCGTAACTTACGACAAGTCGCGTGCGGAAGAACTTGCGCTTGTGAAAAGACGTATACCGGTAAGATTTACCCTTTCCGCGTCTGTCGGCGGCAACGCCGT
Organism: Candidatus Alloclostridium intestinigallinarum; assembly: GCA_904382605.1. Taxonomy (GTDB): domain Bacteria; phylum Bacillota; class Clostridia; order Christensenellales; family UBA3700; genus Alloclostridium; species Alloclostridium intestinigallinarum. The sequence goes on from CAJFJA010000002.1 coordinate 110,510, forward strand.
ACTGACCGCCGCCGCAAGCGGTGAAAGCGTTACCGTAACGGGCGGAATCTGCGGGCAGGCAAAGACTGACGGGAGCAGGGCGGCGGAGCAGGTTCTGAATAAGTCGCAGGGCGAATTCGTGACGGAAAAAGCGGAAGTAAATATGCAAAACGCATTCATACCGTCGTCCCTGCTTAATGGTATGAGAAGGGAAGCGCTCAATCTTATCCGCGAAAAATTATTGAATAAATATAATCGGGAAAAACTTGTGCGCATATCTTCGTATAAACCCTGCGAATGGGAAGAAGAAAACCGTTTCAACCCTTTAAGCAGCAATAAATACGTTATCGTGTCAAGCGCGGAGGGCATGGCAGCGGCAAAATCGTACGGATATAGTGTAATTTTACAAATTTCTGACTATAAGTCGAAAAACTTGGATATTATTATGAAAAACAATGTATTTGATAATAATATCGGCAATATTTTGGCTACTCCGCTTATTCTTCGTTCCCAAGATATGAAGGTAATGCGAAACTTTCTGGACAAGTATGCGGAAAAGTTTGAAGGCTTTTATTGTGAAAATTTGGGAGCGATAGAGCTTGCGCTTGAATATGGAAAGAAGATTATAGGCGGAATAGGATTGAATATTTATAACAGTAGCTGCATAAAGTTTCTGCCGCTCGACGACTACGCCGCTTCCGTGGAGCTTACGGAAAAAGAGGTTTTGACCCTTCCGTCGCCCGTCGTCTACGCTTACGGCAGGGTAAGGCTTATGACCCTTTCACATTGTCCGGTAAAACTCAATTACGGCGGCGATTGTTCCGCCTGCCGCTACAAAGGAGAGATAGAGTACAGGGACAGGTTCGGAGCGTATCCCGTTCGCCGTACGCGCATAGCGTCGTGTTATTTTTCCCTGCACAATCCCGCGCTTACCGATATAACTTCCAAGTTAAAATGTGACGTATTCGGTGGCAAAATTCTTCTGGATATGGTAAACTATTCCGTGGAAGATATAAACCGCACGCTTGCGCGCTATAATAACGGCGGAGCAGGCGGAAGCGGCGTTACCTGCGGACATTTATTCAGAGGAGTGAAATGACGGAAGAAAAAAGCGCTGTCGCGCTTGAACTTGACAAAGTCTTAACCGCGGCGTCGGGATATTGCCACGACGCCGCCGCTTCGCGCGCCATGCTGGCTCTCCGTCCCGCCGAAAGCTATGAAAAGGCAAGGGAGCTTCTGGAAGAAACTTTCGAGGCGGATATTATTCTTCACGAATTCGTGACTTCACCCGATTTTGCGCAGGGCGATATAACGGAGTGTCTGGAAAAGGCGGAAAAGCTGTCCACGCTGACCGCAATGCAGGTGAGGAAAGTGGGGCTTGCCATGCGCACGGCGCGCCTTTGCCGCACCGCCATCTGTGCCATAGACGACGGACGGATTGCGCATATACGCAATATTTCCGCTGAAATTTCCGTAGATACCGCCTTGGAAGGGCGTATTCTGGAAAGCGTCACGCAGGAAGGCGAACTTTCCGATGACGCTTCCGGCGAACTGCGCCGTCTGCGTTCCGCGGTCAAAAGCGCGGGCGCGGCGGTAAGGAGCAGACTGAACGCCTATTTATCCGGTCCCGAAAGCAAATTTTTAATGGACAACCTTGTCACCATGCGCGAAGGAAGATACGTGCTGCCCGTAAAGGCGGAGTGCCGCTCTTCCGTGCCCGGACTTCTTCACGACAGGTCGGCGAGCGGTTCCACCGTATATATCGAACCTTACGCGGTGGTGGAGATGAACAACGAAATCCGCGCGTTAAAGGCGGAGGAACAGGCGGAGTGCGAGCGTATTCTGCAAGGCTTCACCTTTGACATAAGCGGGGTGTGCGGACATATAAGAAATTCGTGTGCCATTGTTACGCGGCTGGACTGCATTTTTGCCCGCGCAAGATATGCCAGAGATATAAAGGCGGTCATGCCCGTCTATTCAGACGACGGAGTCGTTGACATAATCCGCGGAAGACATCCGTTGATAGACAGGAAAAAAGTTGTTCCCGTGTCCGTTAAGCTGGGGAACGAGTACAGCGTTATAATCATATCCGGTCCCAATACGGGCGGCAAGACGGTCACGCTCAAGCTGTGCGGACTGTTCGCGCTCATGAGCGCGTGCGGACTGTTTTTGCCGTGCGAAGAGGGGAGCAGAATGTCCTACTTCTCCGCCGTATACAGCGATATAGGCGACGACCAGTCGATAGAGCTTGCACTTTCCACTTTCTCGTCCCACGTGGTGAACGTGGCGCGTATTCTGAAAAACGCGGACGGGAAAAGTCTTGTTCTGCTCGACGAACTGGGCGCGGGTACAGACCCCGCCGAAGGAAGCGCGCTCGCGGTGGCTTGCGTGGAGAAACTGCTTGAAAAGGGGTGCAGATGTATAGTCACGTCGCACTTTGACGAGTTGAAGAGTTTTTCCTCGCACACAAAAGGCGTTATAAACGCTTCCATGGACTTCGACCCGAACACGTTCGCGCCCACTTACAAGCTGCTTATGGGGGTCGCCGGCTCGTCCAACGCATTGGAAATCGCATCGCGCTTCGGAATGCCGCGCGACGTGGTAAATCGCGCCCATGAGTTGATTGCGCCCGAAAAGCGCGAACTTTCCCGTCTGATTACGGGTGCGGAAGTGGCGCTGAGGAACGCGCAGGCGGAGCGCGACAGGGCGGCGGAGGAAGAAAAGCTGGCGCGTGAAGAGCTGGAAAAGGCAAGCCGTCTGCGCGAACAGGCGGAAGAGGTGAAGGACAGGCTGGAAGAAAAAATGCGCCGCGGCTACCGCGAACTTCTCTCCGACTACGTCGAGGACGCGGAAGAGCTGGTCGAACAGATAAAGCAGAAGGTGAAGGAGGGGGACGAGCGCGCCCTGTTCGAAGCGCGCCGTCTTAAAAACAAACTTGCGGAAAGGGCGGGCGAACTGCCTTCTCGCACGGGCGCGGTAAAGCAGGAAGGAGAGATTGAAGAAGGCGATACCGTATACGTCAAATCGCTGGGCAAAAAGGCGATAGTGCTGGGCAGGAACAAAAAGGGCGAATACACGGTAAAGGCGGGAATTTTGACTACGATAGTCCCCGCCGCCGACGTTTACAAGACGCAGGGCGAAAAGAGCGCCGACAAAACTCCGCCGCGCAAAACTTCGCAATACTTTGCCCGTCCCGACGTTCGGTCGGAGTTGGACGTGCGCGGACAGACGTGCGAAGAGGCGGTATATAATACCGATATATATATTGACAACGCCGCGATGGCGGGGCTTCACGAAGTGCGCATAATCCACGGCAAGGGGAGCGGCGCACTGCGCAGCGCTTTGCGCGAAATGCTGAAAACGCACCCCAGGGTAATATCCTTCCGCACGGGTAAATACGGCGAGGGCGACGACGGGGTCACGATTGCGGAGATAAAATGAACTACGAAACGGCGTATGAAAAATACTCGTTGAAGCCGCTCAGGGCGGTACTGCTCGCGCTTGCCGTTGCGGGCGATATAGCGGCGGTGATATTGTTTTTTTCCGCCCTGGCGGAGCCGCTTTTTTTTGCGGCGGTGGCGGCGCTTGTCGTATTCGACTTTATTTTGCGCCGTATAAGTTTGAAAATAGTCTATTCCTACCGCTACGTTCTGCACGGCGGCAGGGTGGAAATATATTATGAAATAATAGGCAAAAGCCGCCTTGTGCTTACTCTGGAACAGGGCGTAAAACTGACTCCGGCGGAGGAAAATTCCGCGGGTAAGCGGCTTTACGGCGACGACCACGCCTATCTTTTTTCGGTAAAAGCGGGGGATAAGGATTACATCGTAAGCCTGGACGCTTTCATGTATTCCGTGTTGGAGGTGCAAAGTGATATATCTGGATAATGCCGCCACGACGCGCATGTACGACGAATGCGCGGAAATCGCGGATAAATATAACAGGGAACTTTACTTCAATCCGTCCGCGCGCTACCGTCTTGCGCTGAAAGCGGAAGAGGCGGTCAAAAAAGCGCGCGCGGTCATAGCCGCGAAACTGGGCGCGGACGAGGGCGAAATATATTTTACCGCTTCGGGCAGCGAGGCGGACAACATCGCGCTTTTGTGCAGCCTGAGGAGAAAAAGCGGCAGGGCGATAGTCGGCGCGGCGGAACATTCGGCGGTGTACCAATGCGCGTGCGAGCTGGAACGGCGCGGTTACGAGGTGGTATTTGCGCCCGTAACAAGGTGCGGCGCGGTGGATATTGCGGCTTTTTCGATGCTGTTAACGGCGGATACGGTGCTTGTGTCGATAATGCACGTGTGCAACGAAACGGGCGCGGTGAACGACCTGAAAGCGATAACTTCTCTCGTAAGGAAAAAATCGCCCAGGGCGCTCGTGCACAGCGACGGGGTGCAGGCGTTCGGGAAACTGCCGGTAAACGTGCGCGCGCTGGACGTCGATCTGTATTCGGTGAGCGGACATAAGATACACGCGCCTAAGGGCGTGGGCGCGCTGTATGCGAAAAAGAGTGTGCACTTGTCGCCATTCGTGTTCGGCGGCGGACAGGAGAAGGGGGTGCGGAGCGCCACGGAGAACGTCGCCGGAATATGCGCGTTCGCTAAGGCGGCGGAGATTATTTATTCCCGCGTGGACGGGTGCGCCGAAGGTACGGAAAAGGGGCGCGCCGCGGCGGAAGAATATCTCAAAGAAAATATAGACGATATCGTTATAATATCCGAGCGCGGCAAATGTCTTGACACCTTTCTTTCCCTGGCGGTAAAGGGCGTAAGGGGTGAAGTACTGGTACACGTCCTGGACGATATGGGCATAATGATAGGCACGGGCAGCGCCTGTTCTTCACACAGTTCAAACAAACGCATACCAAAAGTTTTAGGCTTGGACGAGGAATATTGGGACGGAATGTTGCGGTTGAGTATAAGCGACTTAAACGACCGATCGGACCTTTTGGAAGGGTGCAAAGCGCTTGTCGACGCGATAAAGGCGGAAAGAAAATATGCGAAAAAATGAAGAGGTAGAATATGGATAAAGTGATAATGCTCAGATACGGGGAACTGTTCCTGAAAGGCAGGAACCGCTCTTATTTCGAAGGGGTGCTCGCACGCAATATCAAAGCGGCGCTTGCGCCTTTCAGGTGCAAATTTTCCCGCACGCAGAACAGGTATTACGTGGAGGATTATTCCTTTACGGACGAATACGCAATCGTGGAAAGACTTAGGAAGGTATTCGGACTGCACTCGCTCAGTATTGCGGTCAAGGTGGCGACGGATTACGAAAACATCTTTGCCGCCGCTGTAGATTGCGCTCCGACAGAAGGCACTTTCCGCGTGAACGTAAAAAGGGCGGATAAAAAACTGTCCATGAACTCCATGCAGATAGCAATCGAAGCGGGCGCGCGCATACTCCGCGCCAAGAGCGGACTTTCCGTCGATTTGCACGATCCGGAAGCGGTTGTGAATATAGACATACGTGAAAACGGCTATACCTATATTTTCGGGGAGAGCGTCGCCTGCGCGGGCGGAATGCCCGTGGGTACGGCAGGCAGGGGAATGCTCCTTTTGAGCGGCGGATTCGATTCGCCCGTTGCCGGCTGGCGCATGGCGAAAAGAGGCGTGAAGGTTTACGCCGTGCATTACCACAGCTATCCGCATACCAGCCTGCAAGCCAGGGAAAAGGTGGTGGACCTTGCAAAAAAACTTACCCCGTGGTGCGGGGACATAACTCTTTACGTTGTGCCTTTCACGCATATACAGGAAGAAATCCACCGCCGCTGCAATCCCGATTTCATGATAACCGTCATGCGCCGCGTAATGGTGCGCATTGCCGAAAGGCTGGCAATAAAAGAGGGGTGCGGCTGTCTTATCACGGGCGAGAGCCTGGGGCAGGTGGCTTCCCAGACCATGGAGAGCATAACTTCCACGGAAGACGCCGTTGAAGGACTGCCCGTATTTCGTCCGCTTATCGCAATGGATAAGACGGAGATAATGGAGCAGGCGGAGCATATCGACACGTACGACATAAGCAAACAGCCTTTCGAGGACTGCTGCACGGTATTTTTGCCGCGCAATCCGGTCATCCACCCCAAACTGGACGAGGCGAGAGCGGAAGAGGGCAAACTCGGGGGCGAAGAAGAACTTATAAAGGAAGCGATTGACGGGGCGGAAGTACTGCACCTGGGCGTCGGGGCGGAAGATTGACCGGCGGCGCGCAATCCGTGTATAAGGCAGCCGGCAGCGGCGCGGGAGATTATACGGAGAATAAAAATTTTCGCGCACGCATTTATAAATAATATATTGACATATTTGCGGTAATAATGTTATTATCTTAGTATGGCAGAAAAGCAGAAGGGCGTAAAAGGCAAAATAACGCAGACCGCGGAGCAGACCGCGGCCGTTTTGCCGCCCGTAGAAACTGCCGCGAATGGGGAATCAGCCTTCGAAGCGGAGGTAAAGCCCGTAAGAAAGCGGAAGAGCGGCGCGGCGTGGGAAGAAAAGCCCGCAGAGATAAAGGAAGAAAGCTCCGCGGCAGGGGAAGATACCGTTCCGCAAATCCCCGAAGAGGATAAAAAGCAAACCGCGGATGCGGAAATAAAGGAAGAAAAGCCGGGGAAAAAGCGCGCCAAAAAGACCGCCGCGCCCAAGGCGGCAGCGGAGGAAAAGCCGTTCGGACAGCCGCGGGAGGAGGAAAAGCCGGCGGAAGAGGAAACTGCCGTAACTGCGGAAACTCCCGAAACGGCGACGGCGGAAACTCCCGGCACGGCTTACGCGGAGTCGGAAACCGCGCAGGCGGGCAAGCCCGGGAAAAAACGCGGCAGATTCGGCAGAAAGAAGAAGGAAGTAAAGCACTTCGATTATCCGCTTGAAAGGATAGAGGCAGACCCCGGAGAGGGGCTGAGCGAAGCCCAGGCGCAGGAGCGCATGGACCGCGGTCTGAACAACGAACAGCCGAATATAGTCACAAAATCTTATCTGAACATATTCCGTTCCAACGTAATTACGCTGTTCAACGGATTGAACTTCCTGCTAGCTGCGCTTATTCTGGTGTACGGCAGTATAAAGAATATGACCTTCATCATATTGGTAATCTGCAATATGGTGGTGGGTATCGTGCAGGAGATACGCTCAAAACTCGTTCTGGAAAAGATGTCCCTGCTGAACGTTCCCAAAGTCAGCGTGATACGCGGCGGAGAGAAAAAACACGTGGATATGTCGGATATAGTCATCGACGACATAATCGAAATCCACGCCGGGGAACAGATAGCTTCCGACAGCGTCGTGGTCAGCGGCGAGTGCGAAGTGAATGAAAGTATGCTTACCGGCGAACAGGACGATATACACAAAACGGCGGGGGCGGAACTGCTTTCGGGCAGCGTGGTTCAGTCGGGTACCTGCCGCGCGCGCGTCGTGAAAGTGGGCAAGGATAACTTTGCGGCAACCATTTTATCCGAAGCCAAGAAGTATAAAAAGTCCAAATCGCAGCTCATGCGCTCGATAAACTGGATAATAAGGATAGTCACCATAGCCATTTTCCCCATGGGTATACTTATGTACCTTACCAACTGCGCGGACAGGGGGATAGGGTATCTGGATATGTTCAACATCACGTCAAGCGAGATGGCGGAAAAAGTGAGCTCCGTTATAACCAATTCCGTGGCGTCCATGGTTGGCATGATTCCCGAAGGTCTGGTGATGATGACTTCCATCGCCCTGGCGGTCGGCGTAATCAAACTTGCGCGTAAACAGACGCTCGTGCAGGATCTGTATTCGATAGAAACGCTTGCGCGCGTGGATATGCTCTGCCTCGACAAGACGGGCACGATAACCGAAGGCAGTATGCAGGTGGAGCGCATTCATCAGTATACGGATAAATACGGCTCGGTGACGGATATAATGACTTCCATGGTCGCGGCGCTCGGCGCAAGCGGTTCCACGTTCGAAGCGTTCGCCGACTACTTCAAGGGCGAAACGGCGTGGAGCCATGTCGCAACCGTGCCTTTTTCGTCCTCGCGCAAGTGGAGCGGGGCGGACTTCGGCGACAAGGGCAGGTTTATAGTGGGTGCGCCCGAATTCGTGCTCAAAGAGCGCTACTCGCTCGTACAAAAGGACGTGGAAAATTACACCGCCCAGGGTTACCGCGTACTGCTCCTCGTATATTCCCCGCAACCTATCAAGGAAAACGTGCGCGAGGATAAATTAAAGTCTGTCGCGCTTATAATACTGTCCGACAAGATAAGGGCGAGCGCGAATTCCACTCTGAAGTATTTCGCGGAACAGGGCGTGGAGATAAAGATAATTTCCGGCGACAATCCCATCACCGTTTCCAAGGTGGCGGAGCGTGCGGGAGTCAAAAACTACGACAGCTATATCGACGCCACCACGTTGAAAACGGAAGAGGAAGTGTTCGCCGCCTGCGACAAGTACACGATATTCGGCAGGGTTACGCCCAAGCAGAAGAAGATACTCGTCCAGGGTCTGAAAGCGAAGGGGCATACCGTCGGCATGACGGGCGACGGCGTAAACGACGTTATGGCGCTCAAAGAAGCGGATTGCTCCATAGCCATGGCTTCGGGAAGCGAGGCGGCGCGCAACGTGGCGCAACTCGTGCTTATGAACAGCGATTTCGCCTCTCTGCCCAGCGTGGTGCTGGAAGGCAGAAGAGTGATAAACAATATCGAGAGGGTGGCGTCGCTCTTCCTCGTGAAGACTACGTTCAGCACGCTGCTTACGCTCATGTGCATAATTTTGCAGATGTCCTATCCTTTCGTACCCATACAGCTTACGCTCATCAGCGCGCTGTTCGTGGGCATACCGTCTTTCTTCCTCGCACTCGAACCCAACGGCAGAAAGGTGGAGGGCAACTTCCTTAGCAAAGTGTTCTCAAAGGCGCTGCCGGCGGGCATGACAATAACGCTTATGGTTACGATAGCCTGTCTGCTGTACCGCGACATCGGGCTGGACGTTTCCGCGCAGATAGCGACAATGGCGTTCTTCATAACCGCGCTGTCCTCGCTGATAGTGCTGTTGCAGGCGTGCTATCCTTATACCAAGCTGAGGCTGCTGATTATCGGTCTGGCGGTGGTGGTGCTCATATTCGCCGTGAGCGTGGACTGGACGAGGGAATTCTTCTCCATAACGTCGCTCACGTCCGATATGCTGAGGAATCTGATAATAATGATGGTCTGCGTACCGCCATGCATACTGTTTATGCGTGCGGAAGTGGGCGCGATACGCGAGCTGTACAGGACGATAAAGAAGTTCTTTATCAACGTGTACACTTGGATAAAAAATACCGCAAATAAGTTTATCGGGAGTATAAAGAAGAACAAATGAATCATGAGTTAGTAGTGGTACTCGACTTCGGCGGTCAGTATAACCAGCTGATCGCGCGCAGGGTAAGAGAGCAGAACGTTTACTGCGAAATGTATCCCTGCACCAAGCCGGCGCAGGAGATTCTCGCCAAGAACCCGAAGGGCATTATCTTCACGGGCGGACCTTCCAGCGTATATGAAGAGGGCGCGCCCAAGGTGGATAAGGCAATTCTGGAATCGGGTATTCCCGTGCTCGGCATCTGCTACGGCGCGCAGCTCATCGCACATATGCTGGGCGGAGAGGTAAAGCACGCGAGCAAGCGCGAATACGGCCGCCAGATAGCCTCTTACGACACTTCGTCGCCCATATATAAGGGACTGAACGATAAGGGCGTGTGCTGGATGAGCCATACGGACAGGGTGGAACAGCTTCCCGAAGGTTTCAAGGTGCTCGCAAGCACGGATACCTGCAAAATAGCGGCGTACGGAAACGAAGAAAAGCGCATCTACGGCGTGCAGTACCACCCCGAGGTCGTGCACAGCCAGCAGGGTATAGATATGCTGCGCAACTTCCTTTACAACGTTGCGGGCGTGCACGGCGACTGGACGATGGATAACTTTGTGGCAAGCAAGGTTGCCGAACTCAAAGCGCTCATAGGCGATAAAAAAGTGCTTTGCGCGTTCAGCGGCGGCGTTGACAGCGCGGTAGCCGCAACGCTTATCCACCGCGCGGTGGGCGATAACCTCACCTGCATTTTCGTCGACCACGGTCTTTTGCGCAAGTACGAGGCGGACGAAGTCATGCGCGTATTCAAGGAAGAGCGCGGAATGAACGTCATTCTGGCGGACGCATCCAAGCGTTTCCTCAAAATTTTAAGCGGCGTGAAAGAGCCGGAGAAAAAGCGCAAGCTGATAGGCGCCGAATTTATCCGCGTATTCGAAGAAGAGGCGAACAAGATAGGCGAGGTGGACTTCCTCGTCCAGGGTACCATCTATCCCGACGTGATAGAATCGGGACTGGGCAATTCCGCGACGATAAAGAGCCACCACAACGTGGGCGGGCTTCCCAGCGTCATTAAATTCAAAAGCCTTGTAGAGCCGCTCCGCGACCTGTTCAAGGACGAAGTGCGCAAGGTGGGCTTCGAGCTGGGGCTGCCCAGAAACATCGTCATGCGCCAGCCGTTCCCCGGTCCCGGACTTGCAATCAGGGTGATAGGCAATATAACCGAGCGCAAGCTGAAAATTTTGCGCGACGCTGACTATATTTTGCGTGAAGAGATAGCTTTGAACAATCTGGATACCGAGATATGGCAGTACTTCGCGGTACTCACGAATATGCGCAGCGTGGGCGTTATGGGCGACAGCAGAACTTACGACTACACGGTGGTTTTGCGTGCGGTCACGTCCGTGGACGGCATGACGGCGGATTGGGCGCGCATTCCTTTCGACGTGCTCAGCCGCATATCCGAGCGCATAGTAAACGAAGTGAAGCACGTGAACAGGGTGGTTTACGACATAACGTCCAAGCCTCCGGCAACGATAGAATGGGAATAACCGCCATACAACAAGTAAATTTTCTCAAAGGAGAAGGAATATGTTAACAGCAATAGTGGGAATCAACTGGGGCGATGAAGGCAAAGGCAGAATGGTTGACCTCATCTCCCGTGACTACGACGTGGTGTGCCGCTACCAGGGCGGCAACAACGCCGGACACACCGTCATCAACGAGCGCGGAAAATTCATTCTGAATCTGATACCTTCCGGTATTCTGCGCCCCGAAGTGACCAACGTCATGGGCAACGGCATGGTTATCGACATCAGGCACCTGTGCGGCGAGCTGGACAAGCTGGCGGCGGCAGGCGTGGAAATCACCCCCGAACAATTGAAGATAAGCGAAAGGGCGGTGATATGTATGCCTTACCACGTGCAGCAGGACTGCCTGGAAGAAGACAGACTCGGCGACGCCAAGTACGGCTCCACCCGCCGCGGTATCGCGCCCGTATACGGCGACAAATATCTTAAAAAGGTGATAATGATGGGCGACCTGTTCTATCCCGAACAGCTCAAAAAGCGCCTTGAAGGCATAATAGATTACAAAAATCTGTTCATAAACAAAGCCTACGGCGCACAGCCCATAACTATGGAAGCCATGCTCGAATATCTGGGTACATACGGCGAAAGGCTCAAACCGCACGTCACCAACGTCTCCGCATTCCTCGAAAAGGCGATAGACGAAGGCAAGAACGTCATGTTTGAAGCCCAGCTCGGCGCCTTGCGCGACATAGACTTCGGTATCAACCCTTATACTTCCTCGTCCAACACCATAGCGGCTTACGCGCCCATAGGCGCGGGCATTCCCAACCGCAAGCTGGACAGGGTAATAGGTATTATGAAGGCGTATTCTTCCTGCGTGGGCGAAGGACCCTTCACCGTGGAGTGGTTCGGCAAGGAAGCGGAAGAACTCCGCGCGGCGGGCGGCGAGTACGGCGCGGCTACGGGCAGACCCAGAAGGGTGGGACCTTTCGACGCGGTCGCTTCGCGTTACGGCGTGTTCGCACAGGGCGCGGACACTCTTGCGCTCACCAAGATGGACGTGCTGTCTTATATGGATAAAATACCCGTGTGCGTGGCTTACGACATCAACGGCGAGCGCACGACGGAATTCCCCCGCGGCGTAAGGCTGGACGAGGCAAAGCCCGTATACGAATACGTGGACGGCTGGAAGTGCGACATAGGCTCCTGCCGTAAGATGGAAGATCTGCCCGTTGCGGCGCGCAAGTATATCGACTATCTCGAAAAGCTGGTCGATTGCGAAATTTCCATCGTATCGGTCGGCGCGGAGCGCGACGAGTACGTAACGCGCAAATAAGCTATATATTATTAGGTATATATAATATATATGGAGTTTACTAAAGAGCAAATAGACGATATGTTCGACAGGCTTGCGCTTGCACACCCGCAGGCGGAATGCGAACTGGAGTTCAATTCGACGTTCGAACTGCTCGTGGCGGTGATTTTGTCGGCGCAGTGCACGGACAAGCGCGTGAACGAAGTCACGAAAGTTTTATTTGCCAGGTACAACAAGCCGGAGGATTTTGCCGACATAAAGCAGGAAGAGTTGGAGCGGCTTATTTACTCCTGCGGCTTTTACCGCAGTAAGGCGGCGCACATCATCTCCTGCGCGCGCGATATAGTAGAGCGCTTTAACGGGCAGGTGCCCGAGGACTTTGAAAGTCTGCTTTCGCTTGCCGGCGTGGGCAGAAAGACCGCCAACGTAGTCAGCGCCGTGGCGTTCGGCAAGCAGGCGATGGCGGTGGATACCCACGTGCTGCGCCTTGCAAACAGGATAGGGCTTGCAAACTCTGACAAGCCCGAGCAGGTGGAAAAACAGCTTACACGGATAATTCCGAACGGCAGGCTTTCGCAGGCGCACCATCTGCTCATACATCACGGCAGATATGTCTGTACTGCGCGCAAACCCGATTGTACGCAGTGCCCGATAACGCAATATTGCAAATTCTACAATGAAGGTGGATTATGAACAAAATTTTAAGCATCGTTGAAACCGCGCCCCGCGTGGTGAGGCTGGAAGTGGAAGCCCCCGATGTGGCAAAACATTGTCAGCCCGGTCAATTTATTATTCTTAGGGCGGATGCCGAAGGAGAAAGAGTGCCTTTTACCATCTGCGATTACGACAGGGAAAAGGGCACGATAACCCTGCTTGTGCAAGTGGTTGGCGACACCACCGCCGAAATCGCCGCGTTAAAGGCGGGCGACTATATCCATGACCTGGTCGGTCCCTTGGGCAACCCCACCGAACTTGAACAGTATGAAAATGTGGTGCTCGTGGGCGGCGGCATAGGTTGCGCGGTCATCTATCCCCAGGCTAAAAAGCGTATGAAAGAGGGTAAACCGTGCGATATTATAATTGGGGCTAAGACTTCCCAACTGCTGTTTGCGAAGGAAGACTTTAAAAAATTCGCCAAAAACCTGTACATCACCACCGACGACGGCTCGGAAGGGCTGAAAGGCTTTGTGACCACTCAGCTTGAACTTTTGATACAGAGCGGTGAAAAAATAGACTGTGTGTTCGTCGTAGGTCCTATGATAATGATGAAAAACGTGTGCGACGTCACCGCAAAATACGATATACCCACGGTTGTCAGCATGAACTCGCTTATGCTCGACGGTACGGGAATGTGCGGCTGCTGCCGCATCACCGTAGGCGGCGAAACCAAGTACGCGTGCGTGGACGGTCCCGAATTCGACGGACACAAGGTCGACTTCAAGGAGGCCATGCAAAGGGTAGACTTTTATAAGAAGCGCGGCAACGACTGCCGTATGATGAGGTATTGATATGGCAAAGGCAAATATGAAAGGAAGAAACGCACCCCGCGTGCAGGACGCAAAGGAAAGGATAAGGAACTTCGACGAAGTAAGCCACGGCTTTGACGACGCCACCATGGTGGAAGAAGCCAATCGCTGCCTCAACTGCAAGAACGCTCCCTGCATGGGCGGCTGTCCGGTAGGAATTCATATTCCCGAGTTTATCTCCTGCCTGAAAGAAGGGGATAAGGAAGGCGCGAGCGAGGTTATCGCCCGTTCCACCAAACTGCCCGCCATATGCGGCAGGGTATGCCCCCAGGAGCGGCAGTGTGAAAAATACTGCGTGCGCAACCGCGCGGGCGGCGCCGTCGCAATCGGTCAGCTCGAGCGTTGCGTGGGCGACTACAATCTTACCAAAGAAAACGTGAAATCCGCTCCCGATCCTTCGGCACCCGCCGTAGCAATAGTAGGAAGCGGTCCCGCAGGTCTTACCTGCGCGGCGGACTGCCTGTCGGCGGGTCTGCGCGTGACCATATTCGAAGCCTTCCACAAGGCGGGCGGCGTGCTCACTTACGGCATACCCGAATTCCGTCTGCCCAAGGCGATCGTGGATAAGGAGATATCCAAACTGCTCGATATGGGCTGCGAAATAAAGCTCAACAGCGTTGTGGGCAGAAGCGAAACCATAGACGAACTCAAACGCGATTACGACGCCATTTTCATATCCTCTGGCGCGGGACTTCCGCAGTTTTTGCACATAGAGGGCGAAAATCTGAACGGCGTAATGTCCGCCAACGAGTTTTTGACGCGCGTCAATCTGATGAAGGCGTATAAAAAAGACAGCGCAACTCCAATCTACTGCGGTCAGAACGTGGTCGTCGTGGGAGCGGGCAACGTGGCTATGGACGCGGCGAGGACGGCTAAGCGTCTGGGCGGCGACGTGACCATCGTCTACCGCCGTTCGCGCGACGAAATTCCCGCCAGGGCGGAAGAAGTCGAGCACGCGGAAGAAGAAGGAGTAAAATTCATGCTCCTCACCAATCCCGTATCCATCGGCGGCGACGAAACGGGCATGGTCAACCGCATGACCTGTATTAAAATGGAGCTTGGCGAACCCGACGCTTCGGGCAGGCGCCGTCCCATTCCCGTTGAGGGCAGCGAATTCGACATTGCCACCGACCACGTCATAGTCGCGCTGGGCACGTCCCCCAATCCGCTCATCAAAAAAGCGTTCCCCATGCTTTCGTTCAATCCCCGTGGCACTATCGTTGCGGACGAGAATATGTTCACGGGCGTCGAAGGCATCTGGGCGGGCGGCGACGTCGTAACAGGCTCCGCCACCGTTATATCCGCAATGGGCGCGGGGCGCAAGGCGGCGGCGCAGATAATCAAATATATAGGAGAAAAGAAGAAGTAATGTTTCTCGATATAGCCACCGTATTCGTAAAGGCGGGCAACGGCGGAGACGGCGTTGTGTCCTTTCACACGGAAAAATACGTAGCTAAGGGCGGACCCGACGGCGGCGACGGCGGAAAGGGCGGCGACGTCATTTTCAAGGTGGACAACAACTCGTCCACTCTCATAGACTTCCGCTTTGCAAAGCACTTCCGTGCGGAAAACGGCGGCAACGGCGCAGGTAAGAACTGCAAGGGCAAAAGCGGCAAAGATCTGATAATCAAGGTTCCGCAGGGCACGGTTATACGCGATAAAAAATCGGGTAAAGCCATTGCCGATATGTTTTATCCCGACTCCGTCTTTGTCTGTTGCAAGGGCGGTCTGGGCGGAAAGGGCAACGCGCGCTTTGCCACCGCACAGCGCAAAGCTCCCAGATTCTGCCAGCTCGGCGAAAAAACGCAGGAGCGCGAGCTTGTGCTCGAATTAAAGACGATTGCGGACGTAGGTCTGGTAGGTTTCCCCAATGTGGGTAAATCCACCTTCCTCTCAGTAGTCAGCGGCGCAAAGCCCAAGATAGCCGGTTACCACTTCACTACGCTTACGCCCAACCTGGGTGTGGTGAAGTATCACGACTCGTCATTCGTCCTGGCGGATATTCCGGGGCTTATAGAGGGCGCGAGCGAGGGCGCGGGGCTGGGTCATAAATTCCTCCGCCATATCGAGCGCGTGCGTTTGATTGTACACGTCGTGGATATTTCGGGCAGCGAGGGGCGCGACCCGTACCAAGACTTTGTCACAATCAACAGCGAACTGGGCAATTACGGTGAGCGGCTTGCCGCTTTGCCGCAAATCGTATGCGCCAACAAATGCGACCTTTTGCAGGACGAAGGGTATATTAAGCGGTTTGAAGAAAAAATAGGGCAAAAAGTGTTCCCCATAAGCGCGGTATCCCACACGGGCGTGGACGCGTTGCTTGCGGAAATCGTAAAAAAGCTGGGCGAACTGCCGCCGGCGGAGCCGCTTGAAATAGAGGAATATTACGAAGAAGTGCCCGACAACGCTTCTTTTGAAGTGTTCCGCGGCTCGGACGGTTCGTTTATGGTGGAAGGCGGTCTTATAGATATGCTTTCGCGCAACGTCATTTTGTCCGACTACGAAAGTTATCATTACTTCCAGAAGGTGCTCGAAGAACGCGGCGTATTCAAAGCCCTGCGCGACGCCGGCATTAAGGAAGGCGACGTTGTCCGCATGAAGGACATCGAATTTGAATATACGGAGTAAAATATGCTTGAAATAACATCCGCCCAGCGTGCAAAATTAAGAGGAATGGCTATGAAATTACAGCCTACCGCCCAGTTGGGCAAAAACGGTATTACAGACGCGTTTCTGGATATGATAGAAGATCAGCTCGACAGCCGCGAGCTGGTCAAAATCACCGTGCTCCGCACCGTTGACGTTCAGCCGCGACAGGTGGTGGACGAACTTGCGGATATACTGAATGCCGCGCCCGTGCAGGCTGTCGGCTTCAAAATAGTGCTTTACCGTCCCTCGAAACGCGAAGGCGTAAAGCATATTTCTATTTAATACCCGTACACTGTTATAGCGGAACGCTTTAATCGCGTTCTTTTCGGCATCTTTTCGCAACACCTCGCTCGTAGTAGCGCTGCTACAACTTCGCTCCGTCTTGCAAAAATCTGCTTGAAAATAACTGCGCTAAAATCGCTCCGCTACAACAGTGTGCGTGTATCCGTATAAAATTACAATAACGTTTTAATTTGAACGCTTCAATTCGCCGCTTTCGAGCGGCGTTATTTATTTGCCTTTTTTCGGAGAAATAGGCGGAGCGGGCGGAGGAGTAAGCGGACCTTCGTCTACGGTATAGCCCTTGAATGACGTGGCAAGGCTGATAAATGACAGGGCTAGAGTTATTGCGGAAACTATCAGATAGTAATTTTTAAGCGGCGTAAGAAAAGCCAGCAGGGCGAGCACGAGCGCCGCAAAACAGAATCTGACCGCCGCGCCGCGCGTGAACATGAGCGGCAGGGTCGTTTTAAGCGTTTCCAGCCTGCGCCGTTTTTCTTTTACCTTAGTCGGGACCGCGCCCGCGTCGCATGCAATTCGGTAGAATTTTCTGAACGACAGAGCTTTTACTTTAAGTCCCATTCTTCCGCCCAAAGCGAGGGCTTTCGGTTCTTTGTTGGTTGAGAGGATATGTATCAGCGTCACTCCCTGCTGTCTGCACTTGCGGAAGCATGCCGCCGCCATATCCAATGAAAGAGGGGAAAACCGCGCAAATGCCGCTACCGCATATTCTCCCGCAAAAATTATTCCGTTTTCTTCATGTACGGCCCTTGTTACGGAAAAAACCTTCATCGCAACCTTTTTCAATTCTTCGTCGCCGCCCGCTTTGCATAAAAAGCACCATTTGGAATATGAAACGAAGCCTTGCTTTTTGCCGCGGTTTGCAATGGCGGCGCCGCCGAGCCCTACGGCTATAGCGCTCAAAAACGCCGCTCCGAAACATACCGGGGTGGAAAGATCCAGCAGCGCGCATACCGTCAGCGCGGCAATAAATGCCATAAATTGAAGAAGTATATAGTCCGCGTACTTACCCATACCGCGATTATTGCCGCATTTTTCCTTATTATTCCTTTGCGCGCGGGCATATTGTATGTTATAATATTGCCGTGAAATACGTAATTTTCGGCGGCACTTTCAATCCGCCCCATTCCGAACATATCGCCATCGCGCGCCATGCCCTCGACTGCGGGTATGACAAAGTAGTTCTTCTGCCTTCGGGTATTCCTCCGCACAAGAGTTGCGGCGTAAGCGCCGCCCACAGGCTGGATATGCTTGAACTTGCCGCCCGCGGTGTGGAAAATTTTATCATAGACGACTACGAATTGCATACGGGCGGGATAAATTTCACGTCGGAAGTGCTCCCCGAAATGCTTAAAAAGTACCCCGGAGCGCACTATCTTATCGGCGGCGACAGCCTTATAGATTTGGATAAATGGCACGAACCGGAAAAGATAATCAGAATGTGCCCCGTACTCGTCTGCCGCAGGGCGGGAAGGGACGCCGAATTCGATAAAGCCTTGGCGTTTTGGCGCGGCAAGGGCGCGGATATTACGGTAATGGATTACTATCCTAAGGACATATCTTCCACAATGGCGCGTTACCGTGCGGAGTTGGGCGTTTATACGGGCTTAAACAGCGCAGTTGCCGATTATATCAAGGCAAACAATTTGTATAACGATTATTCTTCCTATTACGAAAAATTGTCCGCCATGGTCAAACCCGCGCGTTTTGCCCATTGCAAGCGTACCTGCGAATATGCGGTTATGCTCAATATAAAATTGCGTTTGGGGCTTGACAACGACAAAGTTTTTTTGGCGGGACTGCTCCACGACTGCGGAAAGGGCAGTTCGCGCTTTGACAGGGAAAAGGCGCTCCGCCCCCTTCCCGCAAATGCGGACGAAGAGGACAGACAGCGCGTGGCGCACCCCGTTTCCTACGACGAAACGCTTATACCTTCGGACGCGATAGGCAAGCCCGTCGAACACCAATTCGTGGGCGCATTGCTTGCAGAGCAGGTTTTCGGCGTACACGATAAGGAAATTTTGGGCGGTATCCGTTACCATTGCACGGGCAAAGCGGATATGTCGGTTATGGAAAAACTCATATTCAGCGCGGACGTGCTGGAAGAAGGGCGCGACTATCCCGGAGTGGACGTGCTCCGCTCCGCCATGCTGAAAAACTTCGAACAGGGCTTTTTGGCTTGCCTTAAAATGTCCTACGACAACGTAAAGCGCAAGGGCGGAGATATGTACCCTCTGACCGCGCAGGCATACGACTATTATTTCAACGGTAAATAGAAGGTTTCAGTACGATATTCCTTATTTGCTGCTTTGTACCCGTAGTGGGCCCCAGTAGAACACTTTAATCGTACTGTTTTCGGCATATTTGCACAATTTGTCGACTTGTTGTAGTTTACTACAACTGCGCGCCATCTCGCACAAATCTAATGTGTTCTACTGAGGTTAGCTACGGGTATATTTAGTAACAATTTTTTCATATGCGCGGATAAAAGTTTTTTCTTTGCACATAAAAAGGGTATGAAAACGGCGATAGTTTTGGCAAGTGTGGCGATGGCGGCTTGCGGCATTTTCTGCGGCGAGCTGACGGAATATGTACGCGCTTATGACGGAATAGAGCAGGCGTATTGTGTGGTATATGAAGATATTGCGCTTATAGCGGCAAAAACCGAGCCTATGTTTTCGCGTAGTGAGGCTAAGGCGTTCCGTGAAAAACTTACCGCGGATATTAAAGCCGAGTTTTCTTACCGTGAAGTGATAATAAGCACCGATTCCGATATTTTCTATCTGGCGAAAAAGGCAGAAGAATCGGGACTTTCCGAAGAGGAACTTGAACGGTTGATTGCCACCGGCTTAAAGCGCGCGGGACTTATAGGGTAAAATCGCAATACAAGAGATTGAATTTACAAATACCAAGTAAGCAAGCAACATAGATATAAGTGTTTTGAAGCATATGACGCGCTCCATTGTTGCCGCTTAGTTGGGCAATGGCTATGCAGGGATATAAAAATCCGATTGACGGTAATCAATCGGATTTTTATTCTTATATGTTCAAAATAGTTATTTTTCCTTGGAAGAGAGTTCGCTTTTCCCGTTATCGGAGGGAGTTTCCGCTTTGGTGCAATTTACGTCGCAGGCGCCTGTCGTCTGTGCGGTTTGCTTTTTACGGCGGATACCGAATTTTATCAGATTGGAAAGTTTCTTATATACAAGGAGAGTTATCGCCGAGTTGATGAGCATCTTGCCCGCCGTCATGGGAACGTTGAATATGAACAGCGCTTCAAGAATGGAATCCGTTCCCGAATAGATGGCTTGGTACATTCCCAAAATGGCGTCCTGCGACATAAAGTTGTAGTACACGGGGTAGGTGACGTAATAATTCAGCGGTACGCTGATAAGACCGCAACATATTATGCCCGAGATCATACCTATAACCGCGCCGCTGAACGTGCGCTTATACTTGTATATCAGACCCGCGGGTATTACATAGAAAATTCCTATCAGGAAGTTGGCAAGTTCGCCCACGCCGCCCGTTGTGGTGGTGATGAGTTTAATTAAATTTTTCACAAGGCACACGAGCACGCCCGAAGAAGGTCCGAGCGAGAACGAAGCCAGAACCGCAGGCAGTTCGGAAAAGTCCACAGCCAAAAAAGTGGGCAATATGGGCAAATGGAATTCGAGAAGTTGCAGTACAGCCGCAAGCGCCGCAAACACGGCAGTCCACGCGATAAAACGCGCATTGAATCTGATTTTTTTCAATTTTAGCTCCTTTCCTGTCCGGACTTTAACCGTCGGTACGGGAATTTCACCCGTTCGGCGCCCAGGGGCGTTAGCGGACTTTACCGCCGGTAGAGAATTTCACTCAACCTCAAAGATCTATTTAATTATGAAACGATTGCATAAAAAAGTCAAGTATATTATAATTGATTTATGAAATTCATGTGCAATTCAGTTTCCGATACATATGCCGTTGCAAGCCGTCTTGCCCGAAAGCTTAACGGCGGCGAGATAATTTTGCTAAGCGGCGATTTGGGCGCGGGCAAAACAACTTTTACCAAAGGGCTGGCAAAGGCGCTCGGCATTTCCGAGGTGGTTACAAGCCCCACTTTTACTTTTATGAAAAGTTACACGGGCAGGCTAACCCTTTATCATTACGATATGTATCGGGTAACCGATTCGTCCGAACTTTACGAACTCGGGTTGGAAGAATACCTCGGCGCGGCGGGCGGAGTATGCGTGATAGAGTGGAACAAGTTTGAAAACTTGAAAAATACGATAAATATCACAATAGGCGGCGCAGGCGACGCTCCCCGCCGAATAGACGTGGAGGGGATAGATTTATGAATATTCTGTCGCTTGACTGCGCCGGAAAGATACTCACCGTAACGCTTACCGCCGGCGGAAAACTTTATTCCGCGAACAGCGGTGAGGCAGGCAGCAAAAGGCATAACTCCCTTATTCTGCCGTTTGCCGACGAACTTCTGACAAAGGCGGGAATAACCGTCCGCGATATAGACGCAATCGCCTGTGTGGTCGGTCCCGGCTCGTTTACGGGCATAAGAATAGGCGTTTCCACCGCGCACGCGCTGGCGCGCGCCACAAGGGCGAAACTTATTTCGGTAAATACTCTGCAAGCGCGCGGCTTTGGGATAAAAGGTGATTTTGCGGTAGCTTTGCAATGCCGTCCCACGGAAAGTTACGCGGCAACGTTTAAGGGCGATTGCTTTAATATGACTTCATGCAAGGCGAGCGGTGAAGATGAAATAGCCGCCCTGAATATGCGCGTTATCCGTCATGAAGGCAGTCTTACAGCGGAGAATTTGGCGGACTTTGCCCGGGCGTTAGCTGAAAAGGGGCAATTTGTCGCTTCGCTTTCTCCGCTTTACCTGAAAAAATCGCAGGCGGAACGCCTTGCGGACGGAGAATAACCGCCAAAAGACGCGGCGAGCCGCCGCAGGCTGATTACTCTGCGAAGAAAGCAATTCGGCATTATCGCCCATTGCTTCGCAGATTATCATGGGTGGAGCGCCACGCGCTCCCGCTGAAAGCGAGGCAGTATGCCGATAGAACTCAATGCTTCATCGAAGATGTAAGTTTATCAATAAACATAGCAACTTCGAAGATTGATTGTGGATGCAACGTCACACGTTGCTGTTCTACTGAGTTGGGTACGGGTACCCGATATAATTGCAAACATTATAACAAAAAATTGCAAACATTATAACAAAAAAAGGAAAAGGCGGAACGAAACGGTGGCTGAAAACCAAGCTATTACTTTCAGAGATATGCAGCCGGCGGACGCGCCCGCGCTCTATAAAATAGAGTGCGAGGCATTTTCCAAGCCGTGGTCGGTAAGTTCGCTCACCGCTTTGGCGTGCGCGCCCAATGCGATTGCCCGCGTTGCGCTTATCGGGGAAGATATTGTCGGCTATTACAGTTTGTATCGCAGTTTCGAAGAGGGCGACATTAACAACATCGCCGTCCGCGCAGACATGAGAGGGCGGGGGATAGGTACTCTTTTAATGCAGGATATGCTCTCCGTTTGCAAACAAAGCGGAATAGACAGGCTCTTTTTGGAAGTGCGCGCTTCCAATGTCGCCGCAATCGCTCTCTACGAAAAATTTTCTTTCAGACAGTACTCCGTCCGCAAGAAATATTACGACGGAGAAGAAGACGCCTTCCAGTACGCTCTTTTAATCTGACGCGGCAACTACCTCCCAAAAAATTCGGCTTCCTATTATTTTTGAAATTAAATCCAACCTACGCGGCGCTGGGTCGCTTTTTTTTGACGTACTGTATGTTATATGCACTTAATATAATCGGCTGAATTGATGTACGGATTGATACGAAAACACTAAAAACACCATATTGTATCTTTTTTGCACTCACGGTGCGGGGTAAAATTTCATACAATGGTTGATATGGAAAATCCTATGCACTATAAAGTATGCGGAAGGGGAGAAAAAGTTTTACTCTTCCTGCACGGCTGGGGAGGGAGTTGCGATTCCTTTCTGCCGCTTATCAACATACTCAAAGATACCTACCGGTGCGTATCGGTGGACTTTTACGGTCACGGCGCAACGCGGGCGAAACGCGTCTATACTCTCCGCGATTTTACTTCGGGGGTGCGGGAAGTTTTGCAAAAGGAAAATATAACGTCCTGCGCTGTAATAGCCCATTCCTTCGGCGGTAGGGTGGCGCTGGATATGTCCGATGCCCCCGGGGTGAACGCTCTTGTCATAATAGACGGAGCGGGGCTGAAACCGCGCCTTACTTTGAAAAAACTTGCAAGAAAAGCCGATTACAAGATAAAAAAGCTGCTTAAAAAGGACACGTCGGACTGCGGTTCGCCCGATTACAGGGCGCTTACGCCGATAATGAAGGCGACCTTCAATAACATAGTAAACACACGTCAAGACGACGTTTTGGGGCAAATTATCAAGCCTACGCTCCTTATTTGGGGCAAGGACGACTGTGACACGCCGCTCTGGATGGCGCATAAAATGCACAAGGGTATAAAAGGTTCGCGCCTTGTGGTGCTGGAAGGCGGACATTTTTGCTATCTCGATCACGCGTTTGAAGTGTCGGGATATATCCGAAATTTTTTGAACGGGGTATATTATGGAGTGGATGGCGGCGGCAATATGCGGCATTCTCGGGGCGGTGCTTACTCTTCGCACGCTGGGGTGGATTCAACATGCGGGATACAGAATTCAGTTAAATAAAAAATTCAGGGCGCACCTGTTATTGCTTGTCTGCCTTTCGCTGGCGTTTTTATTGCTTACCGCGGCTTGTTACGCGATTACGGTTTTTTACGGGGCGGAATATGTTAAGTGGATACTTTTGGGATTATTCTCGCTTCTTTCTGCCTTGTTTATTTTGTGCACCTGGAAAAAATCTCCCACGCTTTTGAAATTTACTCCGCGCGCCGTTCGTCTGCTTTGTGCACTTACGGTAGTACACTTTCTTATCTCACGCCTTCTCATATTCCTGGGCGGACTTATCCAAGTGTCGGGAGAGGGGCTTGATTTTTCTCTGCTCTTCATTCTTCCCGTGCTCGTCCTGCCCGCCGCGGCGGTTGCGCTTATTTCAGTCAAACCCGTGGAAAGCGCGGTGGCGCGGCATTTTATTTCAAAGGCAAAGAAGAAGCTGGACGAAAGACAGGGACTTATCCGCATAGGAATAACGGGCAGTTACGGCAAGACGAGCGTGAAAAACATGATAGCCGCGCTTTTGGGAGAGAGCGCCTATGCAACCCCCGCGTCGTTCAACACTCCCATGGGAATATGCCGCGCGGTGAACGATATGCCGGAAGGTGTAAGGTATTTTGTGTGCGAAATGGGCGCGCGCCGCCCCGGCGATATAGCGGAACTTTGCGGAATAGTGCGCCCCCGCGTGGGCGTTATCACGGGAATTGCGCCACAGCATATACAGACGTTCGGTACGATTGACAATATCGTTGCAACGAAAGGGGAGTTGATTGAAAATCTGCCTTGCAACGGCATAGCCGTTTTCAACGGATACGACGAAAAAGCCGCCGAAATGTACATCTCATGTCCGATACGCAGAAGGTATCTGACAAAACGGAGCGTTCATTATGAAAATATCCGCCTCACTCCACGCGGAAGCGTGTTCGATCTGGTGACTCGGGAAGAAAGGGCGGAATGCCGCCTTTTACTTATCGGAAGGCACAATATCGAGAACTTTTGCCTGGCGGCGCAGGTTTGCCTTGCGCTCGGCATGACGCTCGAAGACGTGGCGGAGCGCTGTGAAAATATCAGACCTGTACCGCATAGATTGGAGATAATAGACACGGGGCGCGGAATAACCGTTATCGACGACGGCTATAACAGCAATGTGCGCGGCGCAAAAGCGGCGCTTGAAGCGCTTTCGCTGTTTGACGGGCGCAAGATTGTTGCGGCCCAGGGGTTTACCGAGACGGGCAGTAAGGACGAAGAGCTGAATACGCGACTTGGGGAGCAGATAGCAGAAGTCGCGGATATTGCCATACTCATAGGCGTGAAGGCAAAGTTGATTGAACAGGGGCTTGCTTTGCACTATTTTCCGCGTGAAAACATATATATTGTAAGCAGTTTGTCTGAGGCGCAGAAACTGTTCGGGAAAATTTTGCGTGCGGGCGACGCGCTTTTAATTGAAAACGATTTGCCCGAGAACGTATAGGAGGGGTGTATGAATATTGCTGTTGTATACGGCGGTACGTCTTGCGAACGCGACGTATCAATAATTACCGGTATCCAGGCGCTGGGTATGCTTGACAAATTCAGATACGAAGTTTACCCCGTGCTTATCGGCGCGGACGGCGGTATGGGAATGCCCGAAAATGCGCAGAGTATACGCACATATATCGGTGAAAAACCGCCGGCGGGTGCGCCCGTATATTTTGAAAAAGGCGCGCTTTGCGTGAAAGGGCGGCTGAAGTCGAAGCGCATACGCATTGACTGCGCCCTGCTGTGCACGCACGGCGGAACGGGTGAAAACGGAGCGTTACAGGGCTTTTTCGAGATGTGCTCAATCCCTTACACGTCGCCCGGGGTGGAACCTTCCGCAATCTGCATGAATAAAATAACTTCAAAAAGTATATTCCTAGGGTTGGGCGCAAATGTTTTACCCGCGGCAAAAGTACAGCGCGGAGGGGAGAAGGAGACGATAAACTATGCGAAAAAATGCGGTTATCCGGTAATAGTCAAGCCCGCCCGCCAGGGCTCTTCCATAGGAATAGACGTGGCTAAAAACGACGTGGAACTGCTTGCGGCACTCTCCGTTGCGTTCGAATTCGACGAATTTGCGATAATCGAGCGCGCTCTCGAAAACTTTACGGAAATAAACTGCGCGTGTGTGAAAAGCCGCGGCGAAATAATAGTTTCTTCTCTGGAACGTCCCGTATGCTGGAAGGAGTTTTTGACTTTCGAGGACAAATATCTTTCGGGCGGAAAGTCGGGCGGCGGCAAAATAAACGCTTCCGCACGCGAATTTCCCGCAAAAATTCCGCAGGATAAAGAAGAGTATATAAAGCGCACCTCGTACAACGTATACAAAGAACTCGGTATGAAAGGGGTGGTGCGCTTTGATTATCTGATAGATAATGACGGCGGAGAGGTATACCTCAACGAAGCCAACACCATTCCCGGGTCGCTTGCAAACTATCTGTTTACGGATAAGGGGATAGACGGCAACAGACTTATGGATATAATTATAGAAGAGGCGGTTGCGGAGGGCGTGGACAAGGGCGGAAAGTTTTCTTCGGACGTGCTCAGAGCGTTCGGCGCGGCGGGATGCGAAGCGTGCGGCACATTCAGCGCAAACGCTTGCAAAATCGGCGCGCGGCATATATAATAATAGGGTATTAAATTAACGGAGAGTTACCATGGCTAAAATCAAAATGTCGGTGCCGCTCGTGGAAATGGACGGCGACGAAATGACCAGAGTAATCTGGCAGCAGATCAAGGACATACTTATCAAACCCTATGTGGAACTGAACACGGAATATTACGATCTGGGACTTGTCCACCGCGAGGAAACCAAGGACGCCGTGACCACGGAAAGCGCGCTCGCAATCAAAAAATACGGCGTAGGCGTTAAATGCGCTACCATTACGCCCAACGCCCAGCGCGTGGAAGAATACAATCTTTCATCTATGTGGAAAAGCCCCAACGGAACCATAAGGGCGATTCTGGACGGAACGGTGTTCCGCGCGCCCATTCTGGTGAAGGGCATTCAGCCCTACGTTCCCGGCTGGACAAGCCCGATAACCATGGCAAGGCACGCCTACGGCGACATTTACCGTGACGTGGAAGGAAAAGTTGCCAAGGGCGGAAAAGCCACGCTCGTTATCGAGGACGAAAACGGCAGGCGCGAGATAGAAATTTTCGATTTCTCCAAATCGGGCGGCATAGTTTTGGGTATGCACAATACCGAAAAGAGCATTTCGAGCTTTGCGCGCTGCTGCTTCAACTATGCCCTCGACGTAAAACAGGACGTGTGGTTCGCCACCAAGGACACTATATCCAAGACGTACGACCATACTTTTAAGGACATATTCGCGGAAATTTACGAAAACGAATACAAGGAAAAATTCGAAAAAGCGGGCATAGAATACTTCTACACGCTGATAGACGACGCGGTGGCGCGCGTGATGCGCTCGCACGGCGGATTTATCTGGGCATGCAAGAACTACGACGGCGACGTTATGAGCGATATGGTGGCAACCGCTTACGGTTCGCTTGCAATGATGACTTCCGTACTCGTGTCCCCCGACGGCAATTACGAATACGAGGCGGCGCACGGAACGGTTACGCGCCACTATTACAAATATCTGAAGGGCGAAGAAACTTCCACCAACCCCGTGGCAACCATATTCGCATGGTCGGGCGCGCTGCGCAAGAGGGGAGAGCTTGACGGTAATGCGGAACTTGTGGAATTTGCAAACAAGCTGGAAAAAGCCACGATTTCCACCATCGAAAGCGGCTATATGACGGGCGACCTCGTATCCCTGTTCAAGTCGGACGTGCCGGCGGTAAAGCTGAATACGGAAGAATTTATCCGCAAGATAGCAAGCAATCTTTAATTAAAACGTAGTGATAAAAAAGCGGCGAAGAGCCGCTTTTTTTATCGTGTTCCTGAAATTTAACCGGGTTGTCAGGCGTGGCTGTTATCGTTTATACCCGCCCTAGTATTCTCGAAAATATTATTTGTTTGCGGAAAGGAATTCTTCACACATTCCGATTACGGCGCGCTTTACGGAAGGGGGAGAAACTACTTCCGCGCTTTTGCCGAATTTTATTATTTTCGCGTAAGTTGCGGCGTCCGCCGGAACGGTTCCGGTCGCCAGAAAGTTTATTCCGTCGTCTGAAGGTTTAACGTTCTCCACACCCAGCCAATCTTCCGCGTCATATCTGCCTTCGGGAGCGATTTTCAAAGTAATCTGCGCCTTTTCCGCAGGGGGAGTAAGATTGAAGTTGTACGATTTTCCCCTTGATTCGGGTATGAAAACTCCGCCCGTAAAGGTCATGTGCGTTATGCGCGCTATCTTGAAAAGACGCATTTGTCTGCGCAGGTGGCAGAACGAGTACGCGTACCAGCAGCCGTCATGATAGACGAGGCAGTAAGGGTCGATATCGCGCGTCGTGGTTTCACCGCGGTAGTCGTGATAGCAAATGCGCATGGTTTTGCGCGAGCGCTTTGCGTCGATAATCGTATTGATTTTATCGGTAAGAGAGGCGTTGCTCTCCGCGTCGCTGTTTTCCACTATATAATTTTCGTTATAGTACGGCTTGCTTTCCGCGGGTCTTCTGTCTTTCATGGTAATCAGCTTATCGCGCGCACCGGCGGCTGTTTTTACGTCCTTCATCTCGGAAGAGGAAAGAGCGGCGATAACCACGTCCAGTTCCTCGCGGTTCAGAAACATCGCGGGCAGACGGAATTCTTTACCCACCATTATGCCGCCGCCGTTGCCGCGCCTGCAGTAGAGAGGAATGCCCGCCGAACTGAGCACGTCTATATACCTGTAAACGGTGCGTATGGAAATTTCCAGCTCGGAAGCAAGTTCCGTCGCCGTCATCTTTTCGCGGCTTATCAGTTTTATCGTCATTGAAAGCAGTTTGTCTAACACGGAATTCTCCTTTTTGCCCGACGGGCACGTTGCGTTTTCCGGATAAATTATATCATATATGCTAAATGCTGTCAATATAGCCGCTTTTTGCAAAACCGCTTATTTTACAAAAATATATAAAATGCGCGCGGGTATTATTTTGACAACGTGCGCGCGTGTGTGTTACAATAAATTAACTAAATTCAACGGGTGAAGAAGATGAATTACAGATCCACAATGAAAGTGAATGACAAAGGACATCTCGAAATAGGCGGCTGCGACTGCGTCGGTCTTGCGGAAAAATACGGTACGCCGCTCTATGTTATGGATGAAGAATACGTCCGTTCCGTATGCCGCGCGTTCAGACAGACTATCGCGCAGACTTACGGTGAAGGCAATATGGCGTACGCTTCCAAGGCGTTTTCGTGCAAGGCGATATATAACATAATGAAACAGGAAGGCACCTGCATAGACGTGGTTTCGGGAGGGGAGATATATACCGCCGCTTCCGCAGGCTTCGATATGTCGCGGGCGTTCTTCCACGGCAATAACAAGCTGGACGGGGAACTCGACCTTGCAATGCAGGCGGGCGTGGGCACTATCGTGGTGGACGCCGCCGACGACGCGGAACGTATAAACGAATACGCCAAAAAATACGGCAGGGTGCAGAAGGTGCTCGTCAGGGTGAATCCGGGCGTGGAAGCGCATACCCATTCGTATATACAGACGGCGAAAGTTGATTCCAAATTCGGTTTTTCGATAAAATCGGGCGCGGCGGAAAAGGCGATAAAGGACGTCGCGTCAAGGAGTAATCTGAAATTTTCGGGCGTGCACTGCCACATAGGTTCGCAGATATTCGACCGCTCGGCGTTTGCCCTTGCCGTGGACGTTATGACAGACTTTATCAAGCAGCTGCAGGAAGACGGCATAACGGTGGACGTGCTCAATCTGGGCGGCGGCTTCGGCGTGCATTATACGGAAGAGGACCCCAAATACAACGTCGGAGAATACTGCGATTACGTCAAACTGCTTACGCAGACGCTTTCCGACTGCGTGGAGCGCAAAAAGATTAAAAAGCCCGTGTTCATAATCGAACCCGGCAGGGCGATTGTGGGCGAAGCGGGCGTTACGCTTTATTCCGTCGGCGCAATCAAGGATATAGAAGGAGTACGCAAATACGTGGCAATCGACGGCGGCATGACGGATAACATCCGTCCCGCGCTGTATGAGGCAAAATATGAAGCCGTGCTCGCAAACAGGGCGAACGACAAGCCCGAAGAAGTCGTCACGATTGCGGGAAAATGCTGTGAAAGCGGCGATATAATAATAAAGGATATTAAACTGCCCAAGGCAAAGCGCGGCGATTTGCTCGCCGTGTTTACCACGGGCGCATACTGCTATTCCATGGCAAGCAACTATAACCGCAACGTAATACCTCCCGTGGTATTCGTGCGCGGGGGAAAGAGCGGCTATGCCGTCAGACCGCAGACTTACGAGGATCTGGCGCGGCTGGACGTGATTCCCGATACGGAGTAATAAAGAGTGCTGATATATCAGATATTTACAAGCGGAAATTTCGTTTCCGGACTGTTGATGCTGCTTGCGATAGTCATCGTCGGCGCGTTTGCGATAATGCTCCACGAGGTGGCACACGGCTACGCCGCGTATCTGAACGGCGATTTTACCGCCAAATACGCGGGAAGACTTACGCTCAATCCGCTTAAACATTTCGACATATTGGGCACAATTATGATGCTTATAGTCGGATTCGGCTGGGCTAAACCCGTGCCAATAGACTCGCGCAACTTCACGAATTACCGCAAGGGTATGCTTATGACTTCTCTTGCGGGCGTGACCATGAACCTTATTCTCGCCGTAGTCGCGCTTATCGGGCTGTGCATAGTCACGGCGGTATTCGGCGCGGCTAACGTGATAGTGGGGTACGGCGGAAGCATGTATTACGCAACCGCGTCTATGGCGGCGAGGTATGCCTACGAGTTTTTCTACTATCTGTGCGCATACGGCGTGACGATAAATATGACTCTGTTCCTGTTCAACCTTATACCCATCTATCCGCTGGACGGATTCAGAGTGGTCGAAACGCTGGCAAAACCGGACAACGCTTACGTCAGATTCAATTACAGATACGGCAATTTTCTGCTTATCGGCGTTATCCTGATATTCACCGTATTGGGATATATAGCAAGCTATATCGGGGTAAACCTGAATATCTTCGGTCAATACCAGTATCTGTTCATACGGCTGATGAATATAATTCAAAACAGCATTTTAGGGGGAATGTAATGGCAAACGCGGCTTTTGAATATCATGCAAGTGATTCGCTCAAATTTTCTCTGGGCGACTTCGAAGGTCCCATCGCGCTCCTTTATACGCTCATAGTGGAAGAGGGAAAGTATCAGATAGACAACTTTCCCATATCCGAAATTACGGGTCAGTATATGGAGTATATGAAACAGCTGGACACGGTGGATATGGACGTGGCGGCGGACTTTATGGCAATGGCGGCTACTCTGCTTGAAATAAAGTCGCGTTCCGTGCTGCCTCCCGAGGTGGAAGACGATGCGTATATGGACGACGGCGACGAATGGATAGAAGACCCCAGAGAGAGGCTGGAATTCCAGCTGAAACTGTACGAGATATTCAAAAGGCAGTCGGAGAAGCTGAGGGGACTTGAAACCACAAACCGCTTTATGAGGGATCCCCAATTTACGGAAGAAGACGCGAAAGTTGTCATAAAGAGTTTCAATCTGGAAAAGCTGATAGACGCATACGGGAAAATATTGTTCAATTTCAGCGATGACGACAGGCGTACGACCACCAAGAAGATAGCGCGCGACACGTACACGGTTGCGGAAAAAATAGTGTATATCACTACCGTGCTTTCCGAAAAAAAGAGCGTGGAATTTTCCCAGCTGTTTACGTCCGTGTATAATAAAAGCGAAGTGATAGCTACTTTTTCCGCGCTGTTGGAGCTGATGAAAAAGCAGGTCGCAAAGGCTGAACAGAAAGAGCTGTTCGGTGAAATATACATAACGCTTGACGAAAACTTCGACATAAGCAAGGCGGATATGCGCGAACTTGTAAAGATAGACGAAGAGGAGGGGAACAACTGATGGAAAATCTCATTCAAACGGTAGAGGCGATAATCTTTTCCGCCGGAACGGAGATAAAGAAGAAGGACATTCTGGACAAGTTGGAGGGAGTGACGCGCAAACAGCTCAACGACGCGGTCCGCGCCCTGGCACAACGCTACAAGGGAGAAAGGGGGATACTGCTCGTGGAGTTTAACGACTACGTGCAGTTCACGTCCAATCCGGCGTACGGAGAGGTGGTTTCCGACGTGTTGCGCCCCATCCGCCAAAAGGCGCTTTCCGACACGTTATTGCAAGTTTTGGCGATAATCGCCTATAAACAGCCTATCACGCGCGGTGAAATAGAGGAAATAAGAGGCAATACGAGCGCGGATTACGCGCTTACCACGCTGACAAGAGCGGGACTTATCAGGGTCAGCGGACACCGCAATACACCCGGCCGTCCCTGGCTTTACGTCACGACCAATGAATTTTTGCGCAGATTCCAGTTGCGCAGTCTGAACGAACTGCCCGAATATAAGGATGTTATGAAGAGATTGATGGAGCTGGGCACGTTTGCGGTCAAGAGAGAAGAACTGTTCAAGGAAGTTAATCTTGCGGACGACTTTACGGGTGAAGTTTACAGCGCCGATGACGACGAAACAGACGCTTTGAACGCAACGGAAAAGGCGCTGGATGAGGCTTTGAAGGCGGAAGACGAGCTTCCCGAATTCCTTAAAGGCGAAGACGTACAGTTTGTCAGCGGCGATGATGAAAAGGCCGAAGGCGGGGAGAATGACGAAGATTCCGCCGATAACGAGGCTATGGACGAGGCTGCGGCGGATATAGCCGACGGCGATGAAGAGCAGGAAGAGCCAGACTACGGAGAGGACGACGAAATAGACACCGGCAACGATTTTGACGAAGAATTCGAGGACGAGGAAGACGACGAGGAGGACGACGACGGCTCGGACGGCGAGGAGTAGTCTTACTTTCGTCGGCGCAACGGGTAACCGTATGGCGGAATAACCGGTAAATTAAAGAAGGAACCCTTTGCGGTTCCTTTTTATATGTCTTTTGCGGCAGTTTTTGCAATATTTTTCAGGCGGCGGTTAGCTGCGTAAATTCTATATATTTGTCCTATGTGTTCATATATCCGATGGATAATAAAAAGCGGTTAAGTGCACAAAATGAAGTTATGATATTCTTCTGGTGGTTCTGCGGAGCGCTCGTATTGTCGGTAATCATAACGATAACGGCAATAAGCGCGGGCGTAAAAGTGCAGTTGAGCGCGGATCTGGCGCGGGGATGCGCGGCGGTAAGCGTAAGTATTCTCAATGCGCAGATAATCAGGGTAAAGATATTCGAAAGCGGCGGAGAGCTTTACTATATCGTAAACGGCGGCAGGCTCCGCAAAATAAGGCGGAATATCAAGAAAAAGGATAAGAAAGAGGTAAAGCCGTCCGGCAGGGCGGTAAAAGGCGGAAATACGGGAAAACTATCGCTCAGAAGTATTTACGTAAATGCGGCGGTGGGTATGGAAAACGCCGCGGCGACTGCTGCAATGAGTGCGGCGCTGGGAAACGTAATACCGTACTTCCTGCAAAGATACGTCAGAACAAAAGACTGTAAAAGCGCGGTGAACGCCGAATACGGAGAAAGCAACGTCAAAATAAACGCAGGCGCGGT
Organism: Candidatus Alloclostridium intestinigallinarum; assembly: GCA_904382605.1. Taxonomy (GTDB): domain Bacteria; phylum Bacillota; class Clostridia; order Christensenellales; family UBA3700; genus Alloclostridium; species Alloclostridium intestinigallinarum. Next base: position 143,504 of record CAJFJA010000002.1, read on the forward strand.
TGCGGGGTGGGGTACTTTATTTACTTTGGGGCATATTGCAAATTCAGCAAGGAGAAGTTAGAAATATGGAACAGACAATTATGGATATAATGGGGCTTACTTTGGACAATTTGAAAAAGCTGTCGGGCGGAGGAAACGTAATGGGGGATCCGGTCAGACTGGACGAGAAAACGGTTGCGGTACCTTATTGCAAGGTGTCGCTGGGCTTTGTGTACGGCGGGGGAGAGTACGGCGGAAGCAAGTCTTCCAATATGCTCCGCCTTCCGTTTGCAACGGCGGGCGGCGGCGGAGTGACGCTCACTCCGTGCGGCTTCTTAATTGCGGAAGACGGGGAATACAAGGTCGTGGCGCAGGAGGAAAAGGAGGAAGAAAACAAGTGGGTGAGTTTGGCAAAAGCAGTTTTGAACGTAATGAAAAAGTCATAAAATTGCTAAAAGTATTCTGTATTATTGCAATTTTTATAATAATATTTGGAGTTATAACAATAAATTATCAAAAATGCGCAGCGGAAAATAGTTCTTCTTACGTGGTTATGTATCAGCCGGGGCGGCAGGTTTTGTCGGGTAACGATCTCGACGCGCGGCTGCCCATGGCAAGTACCACTAAAATAGTAACGGCGATAGTAACCCTTGAAAACGCTTGCTTGGACGAAGTGGTCACGATTCCGAAGGAGGCCGTCGGAGTGGAAGGTTCGTCCGTATATCTGAGGGAGGGAGAGAAGTTTACCGTCAATGAGCTTTTGCACGCGCTTATGCTTCAATCGGGCAACGATGCCGCCGTCGCTCTTGCTCTGCACGTCGGCGGAAATATGGACGATTTCGTTAAGTTGATGAACGACTATGCCGCAAGCCTCAACCTTGAAAACACGCATTTTTGCAACCCCCACGGACTGCACGATCCGGGGCACTATACTTCCGCCCGCGATCTTGCCGCGCTTACCTGCGCGGCAATGGATAACGAGCAGTTTTGCAATATTATAAGCGCAAAAAAATTCAACGTGCCGCAAAGCAAATTTACCGCGGCGCGCACCTGGTATAACAAGAACAAAATGCTCAGTCTGTACGACGGCGCGAACGGCGTGAAGACGGGATATACGACGAAGTCGGGCAGATGTCTGGTATCCGCCGCCGAACGCGGGGGTATACAGCTCGTGTGCGTAGTATTAAATCATTATAATATGTGGCAGGACAGTATGGAATATATGGACGCGGCGTTTGAAAAATATTGCGCCGTGCATGGCGCGGCGGAAGAAGAGCCGCTGTACGGCATACCCGGCGAGGGGGTGTCCGTCGGAGTGCGCGGCGGAATGAATTTTGCGATTGAAAAGAGCGGATTCAAAGACCTGCAGTATGAAATTCTGCCGGAAAAAGGGCATACTTTGCCGTTGAAAGCGGGCGGAAAAATAGGTACTATCCGCGTTTTTGCCGGCAATCGCTTGATTTTTTCTTCCGAATTATATACCATAAACGATATAGAAGACGAAAACGGACTGTATGCGGCGGAGAATTACCGCGGCGAATTGGAAGTGAAATATGGAAGTAAGGTTGAACAAATATATTGCAAGCTGCGGGACGGCGTCCAGGCGCGGAGCCGATGAGATTATATCCGCCGGCAGGGTGAAGGTGAACGGAAAGGTCGTAACCGGTCTGGGCACCACTATAGAAACGGGTAACGATACGGTCACGGTTGACGGCGTAAAAATCGTGCCCGTGTCGAAATTTACTTATATAATGCTTTATAAGCCCAAGGGGTGCATAACAAGCGTGCGCGACGACCGCGGCAGAAAAACGGTGTACGATTACATAGACGTGCAGGTGCCTCACCTCGTACCCGTAGGCAGACTTGATTACGATACCGAAGGGCTGCTGATAATGACCAACGACGGCGATCTTGTCCACCGTCTTGCGCATCCGTCCGGGGAAGTGCCCAAGACGTATTCGGTAAGGGCGGAAGGTCAGTTTCCCGAACACATATTGGCAAAACTGCGCAAGGGCGTGGAGATAGATGGCGTGCTTACAAGGCGGAGCAAGGTAAAGCTGCTCGAACAGGGCGAGAAGGAGGCCAGACTTTCCGTAACGATAACGGAAGGGCGGAACAGGCAGGTAAGGCGTATGTTTGAAGCGGTGGAAAGGAACGTCGTATTCCTGAAAAGGGTGGCGATAGGCGAGCTGAAGCTGGGCGGGCTTGCGCGCGGCGGCTGGCGCTATCTTCACGATGACGAAGTGGAATATCTGAAAAGTCTGTGATACGGTCATACAGGCAGGAAAAAGCGCCTTTGTGCGCTTTTTTGTTTTATCCGCAGCAAGGCGTCGGAACGCTTTTGCGGCGCGCCGCCTTAACGCCGGCTTACGGGAGCGGCGGCAGGGTAAATTTTTGTCGGAAAAGTTTAGAAACCTCCGTCAATCGCTTGCAAAATTTTTACTTTAATTATACAATTAATACAAGCGCTTAAAAGGCAACAAGCAAATCAACTCGAAAATTTCGGAGGTTTTTAGAATGAACAAAAAGGAACTGGTGTCGGCGCAGGAGGCTGTTGACAAGGCCAACGCTAAGGCTCAGAGTTTTATCGACGATATTGTCGACGAAGCGTCGTTTGTGGAAACGGACGCTTTCGTTATCGGCAGTAACGGGGCTTTGGGCGAAGGCGTTGTGACCGGTTACGCCACCATCGAAGGCACGCCCGTCCACATTTTCGCCCAGAACGCGGATGTGATGATGGGCAGTATCGGCGCGGCTTCCGCAAGGAAGATTGCCAAGTGTATGGAAAGGGCGTGCAAAACGGGAACGCCTCTTATCTCCGTGCTCGACTGTTCGGGCGCAAGAGTGGAAGAGGGCGCCGCGGTTATGGAAGCATACGCATCCCTGCTTGCAATGGCTGAAGAAGTGGGCGAAACCGTGCCCCACGTCTGCATAGTAAAGGGCGTTGCGGTAGGCATGACCGCCACTTTTGCGGCAATGGCAGATTACGTATTCATGAGCAAGGACGCGGTAATGTCCGTAAACTCGCCCATGTATCTGGCGTCCGCGCAGCCGTCCATTCCCAAACTGAACAAAATGGTCGGATTCGACGCTTACAAGGAAAATTCTTCCCTGGCAACGGATACATATTCTTCCGCGAAGGATTTGAAGGGCAAGCTCACGCAGCTGCTTGCCACGATAGGCGTTATCGAGCGTGAAGCAAGCGACGACGATCCCAACCGCGTCATGTCAGCTCTTACCAAAAAGTATACGGTCAAAGGCGCGCTCCAGGCACTTGCCGACGACGGAAAATATATCGAAGTCAATGCCGATTACGCAAAAGACGTCGTGTGCGCTTTTGCAAAGGTCAACGGTATCAGCGTAGCCGTTGTGGCTAACGAATCCTCTGAAAATAACGGATATATGAGCGAAGAGGGCGTAAAGAAAGCCGCCGGATTCATCAAAAAGGCGAACGCTTTCGGACTTCCCCTTATCACGCTCGTTGACAGCAAGGGCTTCAACCCCGATCTGAAGCAGGAACTTTCCGGTTTTGCGCTTAAAACCGCCTGCCTTTTCAAGGCGGTCGCTTCTTACGAACATCCCATGATAGGCGTAGCCTGCGGCAACGCGATAGGCGCGGCTTATTCCGCGCTCATGAGCAAGGGCATCGGTTTTGATTACACTCTCGCAACCACCGCCGCGGTCGTGGCGCCCGTCACCTCCGATACAGGCGTGCATATCTTCTTTACCGAAGAACTTAAAAAGAAGAAGGTTTCGGACAGCAAGACGGTCGAAAAGCTGGAAAAACTCTACGACAGCGAAATGGGCAATCCCGTCGCCGCGGCAGGCGCAGGTTACATCGACAACGTGATAGAAGCGGGCAATATCCGCCCCTGCGTGAGCTCGGCTCTTTTAATGTTATTAGGTATATAAGGCAGGTAGGGTAGTTTATGAACAAGAAAAAACTTTTCATAACCCTTGCTCTTGTGGCGGTCATCGCGTGCGCGGCGCTTTTGTTCGGCGCGTGCGAGATGATGGGCGACGCCGATCCGGACGATATGGGCATAGCCGGTATGAACGGCGGCGAAAGACTTCTTACGGGACTTCAGGTTGCCGCAATGGGTCTTATCGTCGTGTTTGTAGTGCTTATCGTGCTCATCTGCCTCATCAAGGTATTCAAGATACTGATCGACGCGGCCGAAAAGGCGTCTGAAAAAAGAGCAGAAGAAAACAAGGGTAAGGAGAAAAAGACGTTCGCCGAGCGTATGCAGGAACGTAAAGCAGCCAAGGCGGCAGAAAAACAGGCTCTGCTCGAAGCTGCGCGCGCAAGGCTGAACAAAACCGGACAAGCCGGACAGGAAGCGCCCGTATCCGACGACGGGGAAGAAGAGGAAATTGCGGCGGTCATGGCGGCAATTTACGCTTTCTACGATTCCATGCCTGCACAGGAGCGTTCCAATCTGAAATTCCGCGTACGCTCAATCAAACAAATAAAATAACGAGAAAATCATTCAAGGAGAAATAAAAAATGCGCAAGTTCAATGTTAACGTCAATGGTAAATCTTACGCCGTGGAAGTAGAAGAAGTGGGCGGCGTCGCACCCGCACCCGCGGCTGTTGCTCCCGCGCCTGCGGCTGTCGCACCCGCAGCGCCCGCAGCTGCCGCTCCCGCACCCGCACCCGCGGCTCCCGCGGCGGCAGGAAAGGGCGATCCCGTCAATTCCCCTATGCCCGGCCTTGTGAAAAAGCTCTGCTTTGCAAACGGTGCTACCGTTGAAAAGGGCGCGGAAATCATAACGCTGGAAGCCATGAAGATGGACACCCCCGTCGTAGCGCCCAAAGCCGGCGTGATTACCTATTGCATAAACGAAGGCGCCAACGTGGATACCGGCGCGTTGCTTTGCACCATAGCTTAATCGGCCCTCGGAGGTTAGTATGGTAGATATATTCACTTCATTTTCCTCGTTCGATTTCGTGGAGGCGATGAAGACCCTGTGGGACAGCACGGGCTTCATGACCACGGGCGCGGACATCTGGAAAAACTTTATAATGCTGGCGATAGCGTGTATTCTCATCTATCTGGCAGTGTATAAAGAATTCGAGCCTAACCTGCTGGTTGCGATAGGCTTCGGTATGTTTATTATAAATATACCGGGCGCGTACAATATACTGTACGGAACCACGGGCTATATATTCAGCGAATCTATTACAGATACGGTGGTATTACAGGGCACATCGGAAACATTATTGCAATGGGTATACACTACTGTTGATCCTAATATATTCGGTAACGCCGTTGCTTCTGGCACTGCGTGGTCGGAGATAAGCGGAGATACGATATCCAATTTCCTTGCAAATGCCGATAACGTAAACGCAATGCTGGACACTATAACCCAACACCTTTCCACTACGGGTGTATTCGCAGGTTCCGAGATAACATATGTAACCGGCGTTGTCGCCAACGAAGGCGTGTTCTATTACCTGTACAAGGGCGTTGAATGGGTTATCTTCCCGCCGCTCATCTTTATGGGCATCGGCGCGATGACGGACTTCGGTCCCATGATAGCCAACCCGAGCAGTATGCTTATGGGTGCGGCGGCACAGCTGGGTATATTCGTCACCTTCACCGTGGCAATCCTCATCGGTTTCACGGGCGAAGAGGCGGCTTCCATCGGTATTATCGGCGGTGCGGACGGTCCTACGGCTATTTACGTCACCACCAAGCTGGCGCCCCATCTGCTCGCATCCATTGCAGTTGCGGCTTACTCGTACATGGCGCTTATCAAAATCATACAGCCGCCCATCATCAAGCTCCTCACCACCAAAAAGGAGAGGGGAATCGTCATGGAGCAGCTCCGCCCCGTGTCCAAGACGGAAAAGGTCATTTTCCCTCTGGTCGTTACCGGTATCGTCGGTGTGCTTCTGCCTTCCGCAATACCGCTCATCGGTATGCTTATGCTGGGTAACCTGTTCAAGGAAGCGGGCGTCGTACCCCGTCTTGCAAAGACCGCAAGCAACGAACTTATCAATATCGTTACCATTCTTTTGGGCGTGCTGGTCGGTTCCAAGGCTACGGCGGACACCTTCCTTACACAGCAAACGCTGCTTATCCTCGTCATCGGCGTCGTGGCGTTCGCTCTGGGTACCGCGGGCGGCGTGCTGATAGGCAAGCTGATGTGCGTCATCACAAAGGGCAAGGTCAACCCCATTATCGGCGCGGCGGGCGTTTCGGCTGTGCCTATGGCGGCGCGTATCGCGCACAACGTTGGTCAGGAAGAAAACCCCAACAACTACTTGCTCATGCATGCAATGGGTCCTAACGTGTCCGGCGTTATCGGCTCGGCAGTCGCTGCGGGCGTATTGCTCGCCTGCTTCGGCGTATTCTAATAGGTAAAAGAGGTAAAATATGGTTAAGATAACAGAAACTATTTTAAGAGACGCTCACCAATCCCAGGCGGCTACCCGCATGAGATTGGATGAAATGCTCCCCGTTGCCGACAAGCTCGACAAAATCGGCTACTGTTCCATAGAATGCTGGGGCGGCGCAACCTTCGACTCCTGCCTGCGTTTTCTGAACGAAGACCCCTGGACGAGATTGCGTAAGCTGAAAGAGGCTATGCCCAAGACTCCTCTGCAAATGCTTCTGCGCGGTCAGAACCTGCTCGGATACAAGCATTATGCGGACGACGTTGTGGACGAATTCGTCAAGAAGTCCATTCAGAACGGCATAACCGTAATGCGTATTTTCGACGCGCTCAACGACCCCCGCAATATGGAAAGGGCAATGAAGGCGTGCCAAAAGAACGGCGGCATATGCGAAGCGGCGTTCAGCTACACCACTTCTCCCGTGCATACCAACGAATATTTCGTGGAACTTGCCAAGAAGCTGGAAAAGATGGGCGCGGACGTAATCTGCATTAAGGATATGGCGGGCATTCTGCTCCCTTACAACGCTTACGAACTCGTAAAAGCGTTGAAGGCTTCCGTAAAAGTGCCCATCCATCTGCACACCCACCAGACCGCAGGCACGGGTAACCTCACCTATCTGAAGGCGATAGAAGCGGGCGTGGATATAATCGACTGCGCGCTTTCTCCTTTGGGCAACGGCACTTCCCAGCCCGCCACCGAACCCATGGTGGCAACGCTTGCGGGCACTCCTTACGATACGGGACTCGACCTGCTCAAACTCAACGAGCTGACCGAACACTTCAAGAAGGTCGCCGCAAGGCTGAAAGCGGACGGATTCCTTACCGACAAGTCGTTGCAGACTGACGTCAACGCGCTTATCTACCAGGTTCCCGGCGGCATGCTTTCCAACCTGGTCAACCAGCTCAAACAGCTCAACGCCTCCGATCTCTACGACGAAGTGCTTAAAGAAGTACCCCGCGTCAGGGCAGACCTCGGCTATCCGCCGCTCGTTACCCCTACCAGCCAGATCGTCGGCACGCAGGCGGTGTTCAACGTGTTCTACAAGGAAAGATACAAGGTCGTATCTTCCGAAACCAAGGGCGTGCTCCGCGGCGAATACGGCAAACTGCCGGCAGAACCCAACCCCGAAGTGGTCAAAAAGGCAATCGGCGACGACGAGCGCATAACCTGCCGTCCCGCAGACCTGCTTGAACCCGAAATGGATAAATACCGCGCCGAATGCGCCGAATACGTGGAGCAGGAAGAAGACGTGCTCTCCTACGCGCTCTTCCCCCAGGTTGCCACCAATTACTTCAAATACCGCGCCGCAAACAAGTATCACGTCGATACGGAAGTGGGCAGCGTGGAAAAGAAGATAATGCCCGTGTAACCACCGACAACATACAGACGATAAAAAACCGCTTTCGGGCGGTTTTTTTATGCCCGTTCACCATTGCCGGCAGGGTAGTTAGCGTCAAACGGTTATTGAATAAGTCGGCGTGCGGCGGAAAAAACGGGAGTATAAAAAGGGCACGGCTCAAACCGTGCCCGTATTTCAACGCTGCAGATATACTTGTTTATTCTTCTGCGGGGAGCAGATTAAGTCCCTTCGTCATAAACTTGTCAAAGCACTTCTGTCCGAGTTCGGTGTTTTTGAATACTCCCGTGCATTCCAGAATCTTTTCGCATGTCACGTTTACGTAATCGGTGACTATCTTCTGCGCGCGGGCGGCGGAGTTGGCGTTGCCGTTATCGTTGACAAGTTGCAGTATCATCTGCGCGTGCTTGCACATGGGATTTTCCGGATCGGAAAGCGCTTTCAGATCGAGCACGTTTTCGCCCGTCAGATATTTTTCCACTTCGGCAAGCTCTTTCTTCAATCTGCCGGGCAGAATGAACAGACCCATAACTTCTATGATGCCTATGCCTTCCTTTTTGATGTTGTGCATACTCTCTTCTGGGTGGAAAATTCCGTAGGGGTGCTTGTCGTCCGTGCGGTTGTTGCGCAGAATAAGGTCGAACACGTATTCGCCGTCGTTGTTGCGGCAGATAGGGGTAATGGCGTTGTGCTGTTCGTCGGTGCGGCAGATGACGTCGGAATCCTCGTCAGTCCAGTTGAACCAGGTATCCAGCACGCGCTTTGCCATATTGTAAACGCCTTCGCGGTCGCGTCCCTTCACGCGCACGACGGAGTTGTACCAATCGAGAATACCAATCTCCACGTCGGGATACTGCACGCACTTATACGTCCTGCGGTAATCTCTCGTCATCATGGGCAGAACTTTCGCGCCGCCCTGATAGTGGTCGTGCGTAAGTATCGAGCCGCCGACGATGGGAAGAGCCGCGTTTGAACCGATAAAGTAGTGGGGGAATAAGTCCACGAAATCGAGCAGTCTTCTGAAAGCCGCGTCCGTGACCGCCATGGGACGGTGTTCGGAGGAAAAAGCTATCACGTGCTCGGTATAGTACTGATAGGGGGAATACTGCAATTCCCAAGGCTCGCCGTCGAGTTCGATGGGAATGGTGCGCAAAGTCTGGCGCGCGGGGTGGTTGAGATTGCCCGCAAAGCCCACGTTTTCGGGGCAGAGCATGCAGGCGGGATAACCCGTTTTGGGCAGAAGTTTAGCCGCCGCAATCGCCTTGGGATCTTTTTCCGGCTTGGAAAGATTTATCGTAATATCTATGTTTCCTATGCTGCCTTCGTGCGACCATTTGATATTCTTGCGTATATCGGGCATACGTATGTAGTTGTTCGCCTTGCTCAGCTCGAAAAGCCAGGTGGTTGCGTCCTGAACGCCCTTATTGCCCGCAATGGAGTCGAATTCGGTAATTATCTCCGCGGGGGTGGGGGTGACAATGCCCAACACTTTCGTTTCGAAAAGCAGCGCTTCTTCGGGCTTGATTCTGCCCGTATCCACCGCGTGTTGAACGATGGGATCGATTATCTCCGTCTGGAAATCGCCGTACTTTTCGGGAACGGGCGCGGGATAGGTCAGATTGAAAAAATCAAGCAGGATATTGGTAACGTAAATTCTGTTTTCCGCATTCATGGAGATATGATCGCGCGCATATGCGACCAGCTCGCTCACTTTTACTCTGAGTTCGTCTTCCGTCAACATAAAAATAATCCTCGTAAAATTTTTAACTGCCGCCGTCAGCGACACTTATATTATAAGGCTTATTTGTCCGTTTTGCAAGAGTTTTACTTAATTACGCGCGCAAATATATTTATACCTATTTATATATTTACAAATTCGCGGAATATGTGTTATAATCTTACTAACAACGAAAAGAGGTGACATTATGAGCGAAAAAAGCGCAAATACCTTTTTGGCAAAAGACACGTTCAAGGGTGAAATCGCCCGTCTTAATCCGGGTGCGGACGCCGTTCAGGCTGCTGAACGCTATGCCGTCCTGGCAAACCTGCACGCTTCCAAGTACGGAGAGGGCGAATTTTATTCTTCTCCCGGCAGAATAGAAGTATGCGGCAACCACACCGACCACAACAACGGAAAGGTGCTGTGCGCGTCCATCAGCGTGGATACGCTTGCTTGCGTCACCAAAACGGACGACGGCGTTATCGTAGTCGATTCCGTAGGTTATCCTCCCGTATACGTGAACGTGGCGGATCTTACCAGGATAAAGGAAGAAGAGGGCGACTCCACCGCTATAATAAAGGGTATCTGCCGTTACTATCTCGACCACGGCTGGAATATAGGCGGTTTCAAAGCCACCACCCAAAGCAACGTATTCAAGGGCGCGGGCGTTTCCTCTTCCGCAAGTTTCGAACTGCTCATCTGCGAAATTCTCAACGGCCTGTACAACGGCGGCAAACTCACCGCCATGGAAAAGGCGAAGGCTTCCTACTATGCGGAAAACGTGTACTTCGGCAAGCCCAGCGGTCTGCTTGACCAAAGCGCAATCGCTTTGGGCGGCGTCAGCTATATAGATTTCAAGTCCACGGTCGACCCTGAAGTGGAAAGCATTCACTGGGATTTCGACGATATGGATATCGTCATCACCAATACGGGCGGCGACCACTGCAATCTTACGGAAAACTATTCCGCAATCCGCCGCGAAATGGAACTTGTCGCGGGTAAATTGGGCGGCAAAACGCTGCGTGAAGTGGACGAAAGGCACTTCTACGAGCAAATTCCCGCCTTGCAGGACGAAGTCAGCGGCAGGGCTATTCTGCGCGCAATGCACTTCTACGACGAAAACAGGCGCGTAGTCGCCGGCGCGGAAGCGGTTAAAAATACGGATGAAAAGGCGTTTGCCGAAGTCATCAACGCAAGCGGACTTTCCTCTTATATGCTGTTGCAGAACTGCTATCCGGAAGGCGACGTCGCCCAGCGCGTACCGCTCGGCATCAATCTGAGCAAGCGCTTTAAGGGCGTAAAGGCGGTCAGGGTGCACGGCGGCGGCTTTGCCGGAACAATTCTCGCGTTCGTAGACAAAAAGAGAACGGAAGAATACATAGAGTATATGGCTTCCGTTTTCGGCAAGGAAAACGTGTTTGAAGTAGGCGTGCGCAACGACGGCGCGTGCAAGGTGAATATTTAATGGAAACACCCTCTGATAACGTCGCGTTCTCGATAGGCGGGCTGGACATATATTGTTACGCCATAATGATAACGCTGGGGCTGTTGCTCGCCTTTGCGCTCGTGACGTACCTGCTTAAAAAGCGCGGTATAGGCGTTGAATTCGCCCTCGAATTGTTTTTGTGGGTGGTAATTCTCGCCGTGGTCTGCTGCCGTCTGTTCTACGTCGTTCCCAGGATTGGCACGACTTACGACCTTACCACCGCGGAAGGCTGGGCGGAAATCTTCAATCTCAGGCAGGGCGGACTTACCATAATCGGCGGCATATTTGGCGGCGTGATAGGCATAATCGGCTGTTGTCTGAGAAACAAGATGTACAGCATCGCCCGCACGGCCGACCTTGTCGTGCTTGCGCTGTTCGTCGGGCAGATTGTCGGCAGATGGGGCAACTACTTCAACCAGGAGCTGTACGGACTTGAAATAACCGACCCGTCCATGCAGTGGTTTCCTTTTGCCGTGCACGTGGTAAAGGGCAATATTGACCTGGGCTGGCATTGCGCGCTCTTCTTTTACGAAGGGGTGCTCAACTTTATCGGACTTTGTATCGGACTTACCATGTTCCGCTATAAAATCGACAAGCGCAAACCGCTTATGATAGGCATATTCTATCTGTTCTGGTACGGAATAGTGCGCGGCTCGCTCGAATTTTTGAAAATGGAGCACGCCACTTTCCCCGGTACCGAGGTAGGAATAGTGCAGGTCATCTGCTACTGCATGGCGGCGGTGTGCGCGGTACTCATTATTTTGTATGCTAAGGGGATAATAAACTTCAGATTCTTGGATAAATACAACAAAGCTCCCAATCCCGATTGCACCGCATTTTATAATGTGGACGGCAACTGCGAAGTGATAAACGGCGTTACCGGCGCGGAAGAGGAGCGGTTGGAGGCAAAACAATGAGAAATCTTACACTATTGACCGACCTTTACCAGTTGACAATGCTCAACGGTTACAGCAAGACCGGGCAGATGGATAAAATGTCGGTGTTCGACGTGTTCTACCGCGGCGTAAACAACAACTATGCCGTAGCGTGCGGTCTTGAACAGGTCATCGACTATATCAACAACCTGAAATTCACGCAGGAAGACATAGATTATCTGCGCTCGCTGGGTATTTTCGACGAAGAGTTTCTGGCTTTGCTCAAAGATTTTAAGTTTACGGGCAGCATATACGCCGTACGCGAAGGCGACGTCGTATTCCCCCAGGAACCTATTCTCACCGTCAAGGCGCGCCTGTTCGAAGCCCAGCTTATAGAAACCGCCATACTTTGCATACTCAACCACCAGACTCTCATCGCCACCAAGGCGAGCAAGATAGTGCACGAAACGAAAAAGGGCAGCGTGGCTGAATTCGGTCTACGCCGCGCGCAGGGTCCCGACGCGGCAATTTACGGCGCTAGGGCGGCTATCGTTGCGGGCTGCGCTTCCACTTCAAACGTGCTTGCGGGAAAAATGTTCAACGTGCCCATATCGGGAACGCATTCCCACAGCTGGGTCATGAGCTTCCCGAGCGAATACGAAGCATTCAGGGCGTATGCGAACATTTACCCCGACGCGTGCATGCTGCTTGTTGACACTTACGATACGCTCCACAGCGGCGTTCCCAACGCAATCAGGGTGTTCAAGGAGCTTATCGCGCAGGGTCACAAGCCTATCGGAATACGTCTTGACTCGGGCGACCTTGCATATCTCAGCCGTGAAGCGCGCAGTATGCTCGATGCGGCGGGTCTTACCGACGTCAAGATATGCGCCAGCGGCGACCTTGACGAAAAAGTCGTGCAGTCGCTTGCCGCACAGGGCGCTTGCATAGACACCTGGGGCATAGGAACAAAACTTATTACAAGCGAAGACTGTCCCAGCCTTGGCGGAGTCTACAAACTCGCCGCAATAGAAGGCGTTGACGGGAAAATGGTGCCCAAGCTGAAAAAGTCCGATACGCCCGGCAAGATAACCAACCCCGGCGAAAAGAAGATAGTCCGTTTCTTCGATAACAAGACGGGAGAGGCGATAGCCGACCTCATCGCCCTGAAAGAGGAAAACTTCATAGGTCTGGACAAAGTGGAAATCTTCCACCCCGTATACACGTGGAAGAAGAAAACGCTCACCGACTTCACCGCGAAAGAACTTATGGTGCCCGTATTCGAAAACGGCAGACAGGTATACACTTCGCCTACCGTCAGGGAAATAGCGGCGTATCACGCGCAGACTTTTGCGGCGTTCAACGACAGCTATAAGAGAATACTCAACCCGCATATCTATAAGGTCGACCTCTCCAAAAAGCTGTACGACCTCAAACAGGAACTTATCAACAACTGAAACTTCAATATCGGTAACAGCGCTCCGGAATTCCGGGGCGCTTTTTTTGGCGCGCGTTATCGTTTTGCAACCATCGGGAAGATATATTTTTTAAGATTATCGACATATATCGTCAATATCTGTCAAAATAAATGTCGAATATCCAAGTATTGCCATGTCCCTTTTTCTCCGTATGCGGTATAATTGGAAAAGAGGACAGGAGAAAGATATGGAAAGCAAATTCGATATAAAACGCCGCGGATACGATAAGGCGCAGGTAGACGAGTACATACTCAATCTGACCAGGAATTACGAACGCTCTCTTGCCGCCCAGCGTGACAGAATAGAGAGTATGAAGGCGGAAATAGCCGCGAAGGAAAAATTACTTCAGGAGTATATCTCGCGCAAGGAGAGTATCACCAATTCCATAACGCAGGCTGTGGAAAAGGCAAAGCAGATAGAATATACCGCCAAGGTGCGCTATGCTTTGGAGGGGGAACGCCTTGCAATGTTCAGCTCGAAGTGGGTGCGGTATTGCGAAAGTATGACCAACGCCGTCGATAAAAATCTTCTTCAAAATGCCAAAAACTATGTGGAATCTGCTAAAAAGCAGATAGAAGAGGGACTTTCCGCCGACCTGAATCTGGGCGCATACCTCGGTGAAGCCGCGGAAATTTACGAAACGGAAAAAAGCAGGCTTGCCGCAATAAAAAAGCGCGATTAAAATGCCCCGGACGGATTATCCGAGGCAAGGTTTCTATCACGCATATCGCGTTATCAGTCGATCAGCGGCGCATAGAAGTAATAGGTGTTTTCTCCGACGGTGATGAGCAACGCGCCCAGATTCGTGCCCGAACTTGTCTTTGCCAGGGAACTTACCATTCGGCAGTCACGGTTATCCGCCGCAAGCGAATATATAGTAGTACGTTCGCCGTCTTTATCCACAGAAGTATAAGCGGTGCTCAATATCTGCTCACCGTCCACAGAAAGCGTGACCGTATTGTTTGCAAGAACAACTTCCGCGTCCGCCACTTTCGCGTCGGGGTATAATTCGGCATTACTTTCCGCACAGCATATGACATTGCCGTCTTTGTCCTGCAATGTGAGGAATTCCCATTCCATATCTTCAACGGGCAGGGGCGTTCTGTCGCCGCACGCCGCCATTCCCGTTATTGCACATATCAAAGCGAGCAAAAGCGCTACCGGTATAAATATCTTTTTCATATAAACTCCCGTCTATTATTTTGATTCCGATTTACAGTATAGCAGAAGAAAAAGGGTAAAGTCAATCAATTAAGTTTAAGTTAACATATGTGGCGGCGGAGTAAAAAAGACCCGAAGGAAATCCCTCGGGTCTTTTGTCATAGTCGCGGGTATCTCAGTACATATCTCCGCCCATGCCTGCGCCTGCGGGTGCGGCAGGTTGAGGTTCGGGAATATCGGTGATAAGCACTTCGGTGGTCAGCAGGGTAGCCGCGACGCTTGCGGCGTTCTGCAGAGCGGAACGGGTGACCTTGGTAGGGTCGAGGATACCGCTTTCTATCATGTCGCAGTATTCGTTGGTCAGAGCGTTAAAGCCGTAACCGAATCCGCGCCTGGAAGATATTATCTTGCTCACGATTACGCCGCCGTCGATACCGGCATTTGCGGCAATCTGCTTGATAGGGGAATCCAAAGCCTTCAAAACGCACATAGCGCCCGTTTTTTCGTCGCCGCTGAGCGATTTAACCAGCTTATCCACTTCGGGAATGCAGCCGAGCAGGGCAACGCCGCCGCCGGGGATAACGCCTTCTTCGACTGCCGCACGGGTAGCTGCCAAAGCGTCGTCAATGCGCAGTTTCTTTTCCTTCATCTCCACTTCGGTAGCCGCGCCCACATTGATAATGGCTACGCCGCCGGCGAGTTTTGCAAGACGTTCCTGCAGCTTTTCCCTGTCGTAGTCGGAAGTGGTTTCCGCAATCTGGGACTTGATGGACGCAACGCGGTTTGCAATTGCGTCGGAAGCGCCCGCGCCGCCCACGATAGTGGTGTTGTCCTTATCCACTTTAATCTGTTTTGCTCTGCCGAGCTGGGCGAGGGTAACGTCTTTGAGTTCGTAACCGAGTTCGCTGGAAATGACTTCGCCGCCGGTGAGGATAGCTATATCTTCGAGCATAGCCTTTCTTCTGTCACCAAAACCGGGAGCCTTGACCGCAACGCAGTTCAGAATGCCCTTGAGTTTGTTGAGCACGATAGCGGTAAGCGCTTCGCCTTCGATGTCCTCGGCGATTATGAGCAGGCGCAGACCGTTCTGTACCACGGCTTCGAGCAGGGGGAGAATGTCCTTGCTGGTGGAGATCTTCTTATCGGTAATCAGCACGTAAGCGTCGTCGTAAACGGCTTCCATCTTATCGGTATTGGTCACCATATAGGCGGAAACGTAGCCTCTGTCGAACTGCATACCTTCGGTGGTGGAAAGCTCCGTCTTCATGGACTTGGATTCGTCAACGGTGATAACGCCGTCCTTGCCGACTTTTTCCATAGCTTCGGAAATGAGCGTACCCACTTCTTCGTCGCCGGCGGAAATGCTCGCAACCTGGCTGATGGCTGTCTTGGAATCAACGGGTTTGCTCATCTTCTTCAATTCTTCAACCACAACGTCGGCGGCCTTAGCAATACCTTTTTTCAAAATCATGGGATTAGCGCCTGCCGCCACGTTCTTCAAACCTTCGGAAATGATCGCCTGTGCCAGCACGCACGCGGTGGTGGTGCCGTCGCCCGCAACGTCGTTGGTCTTGACGGACGCTTCTTTGATGAGCTGTGCGCCCATATTGGTGAAACCGTCCTCAGGCTCAACTTCCTTGGCGATGGTAACGCCGTCGTTGGTCACGAGGGGAGTGCCGTACTTTCTGTCAAGCACTACGTTTCTGCCCTTGGGGCCGAGGGTTATTTTAACTGCGTCGGCTACGCAATCAACGCCTGCTTTCAGACTCTTGCGCGCTTCTTCTCCGTACAAAAATTTCTTAGCCATAAAAATCAACCTCCTTAGTCAACGATAACCGCGAGCACGTCGCTCTGCTTGAGAATGGTAACTTCTTTGCCGTCAAGTTTGAAATCGCTGCCCGCATATTTATTATATAAGATAACGTCGCCCACTTTAACCTGCATGGTGACTTCTTTGCCGTCCACCGTGCCGCCGGGACCTACTGCAAGAACTTTTGCGCTTTGCGGTTTTTCCTTAGCGGAATCGGGAAGGAACAGCCCGCCCGCCGTCTTTTCTTCCGATTCGACGGCTTCGACAACTATCTTGTCAAACAAGGGTTTAATAGTCATATTAAATGCCTCCAATAAGTATTTTCTCTATAAATTAGCAGTCAACCTTCCTGACTGCTAATTCATTATAGCACGCTTATATGGCAATGTAAACAGGTTTATGTAAAAATTTTATAATTTTTTGCCAAAAATTCTCAGCGGAATACAAAATCAAGCTAGTGCAAGGAAAATTTCGGCTAGCGCGGCGGAAAATTGTGCAAACAAGGCGCAAAATTTTGCTAAGAGAGGGTGAAAATATGCAATACGCCGCGGAAGAATAATGTTCTTCCGCGGCGGAAAGCGCGCCTTTACGGCGTAGAAGACGGCTAAAACGCCGTTCTTTCGGCAATGAACGAGGTAAAGAAGTCCACGGCTGTTCTGATTGAAGATACCGGCAGACGCTCGTTGGTGCCGTGTGTGGTCAGAAGCAGGGAAACGTCCGTTTCAAAGGGCGAAACGCGGTAAATTTCGTCGCATATTCCGCAGTAATAGCGCGAATCCGTTGCGCCCATGACTATATACGGCGCGACGGTGCGGTCGCGCGAGCCGCTTCCGAGCAGTTTAGCCGCAAGTTTGTAAGTATCGGTATCGGTTGAAGAAACGGGCGGAGCTTCGTTGGCTTTCAGAACGCGTACTTTCACGCGCTTGTCCTTTATTATCCTTTCCAGCCTTTCAACCGCGCTTTCGACGCTGACCCCCGGCATTAAACGCATATTGAGAACCGCGGTTGCGCGCTGGGGCAGGACGTTGGGGGCGGTGGATGCGGAACACATCGTCACAGCGGTGCACGTTCTCACCACGGAAGCCGCCGCGGGTATTTTCCCCATAATGAAAGTTACGAGCGGGCGGAACAGCCGCATATTGCAGGTGACAAGGCGGAGAGGAAAACTTTTGACGTCTTTGCCGACGATATTCAGCATATCAAAGATGCAGGAGGGCATTTTCGCCTTATAAGGGTGTTTTTCTATGGCGCATATCGCTTTTGCAAGTACGCCGAGCGCCGTATGCGCGGGCGGCGCGGACGAGTGTCCGCCCTTGGCTTCGACCGAAAGTTCCACGTCCAGGTATCCTTTTTCGGCAACGCCTATGCCCACCAGGGTTTTATCTATTATTCCTTTGATATTCAAGGGTATGACGCCGCCGCCCTCATCGACGACGCATTTCAGCCGGACGCCCGAGTCTTTCAGGTATTGGGCGATCATTTTTGCGGAGGAGTGTTCGCTTGCGACAATTTCTTCGTTACAGCCAAGCAGAATATAAAGTCCGCGTTTCGGCGCAAAGCCTTTTGCAAGCAGCCCCTCCGTCGCTTCCATAACGGCTATAAGGTGGTTTTTCATATCGAGAGCGCCGCGTCCCCATATGAATTCTCCGTCGTTATGTCCCGAAAAGGCGGGGTACTTCCAGTCCGATTCCGTGCCCGGCGTGACGGGGACAACGTCCTGGTGCGCGAGCATGGCTACCGGTTCCAGCGCGGGATCGCTTCCCGGCAAAAAGAAGGTGAGCGCGTGTCCGCCGATAACTTTTTTTTTGCATCTTTGCGTGGATATTCGGGTATGTTTCTTCCAAAAATTGCGCGAATTTTTCAAATTGCGACCAGTCCACGTCGTTTTCGTTTACCTGTGAAACCGTCCGGAAGGTTATTGCGGCGGATATATGCTTCTGAATTTCCTCCGAATCGCCGTCCGGTTTGACAAAAGGTTTTTCGCCGCGCTTATTCCTGCAGAATATCGCGCGCAAAATTATTACCAGTAAAAATATTAAGATTGCGCCGCAGCATACGCTTACGGCTATGATTTCCGGCTGTGACATAATACATCCTCCGTATATATTATAGACGCGTGCGCGCGCGTAAGTCAATACGGTAATAAATAATATGGCTATACGGACGGAAAATAAAAGCGTTTTCGTAAAATCTGCCAAAAATGAGTATAACTGCCGCAATATCTTGTCCGATTGAATAAAATGTGCTATAATTTGCAAGAGGTGGATTATGAATAAATGGGATGAAAGATTTATGCGCATGGCGGAAGAGGTGGCAACATGGTCAAGCTGTTTCAAGGCGGACAGACACGTGGGCGCCGTAATCACCAAGGATAAGCGCATTTTGACGACCGGTTACAACGGCGCGAGCAGCGGCATTTTGAGTTGCGTGGAAAAGGGCGAATGTATCAGGGTAAAACTGGGCATTCCTTCGGGTACCCGTCACGAGATATGTTATGCGGTCCACGCGGAGCAAAACGCGATAATCCAGGCGGCAAAGCTGGGCGTTTCCGTTGACGGGGCAACGCTTTACTGCACACACCAGCCTTGCACCATATGTGCAAAGATGATTATAAATTCGGGAATCAAAAGGGTAGTGTTCAAATATGGCTATCCCGACGACTTCAGTCTGGAATTGTTCAGGGAAGCGGGCGTCAAAGTGGAAAAGTACGACGACCTGCAATAAAGCGCGCGCCGCGCATAAGAAGGCAAAACCGCCGCTCCGCTTATTTGACGGGGCGGCATTTTTACGGAACGGGCAGGGAATAATTGCTTGCCGGAAAGGCGGTGGTTGGATAAAATACCATGCCGGCAAATACAAACACACAAGAACATTATGTTATATTATTAGAAGAAAAAATGCCATATTATTATAAAATAGCGCAAATTTTATAATAGTATAGCCATAAAATGAGTAAAAAGCAAATTTTGTGAAAAACGCTCATATTTTACGGTATGGACTATTCGGAGTATTATTTGAAGAATTACAAGGCGCTGCGCGAGGGTATCGAAGGCATAAATTACAACAATGCCTACTACCGCTATTATAATGCGGAAAGGCAGATGAAATACGAACCCGCCGTCATCTACACGCAGCCGGCGCCGAAGGGCGCGGAAGAGGATAAGCGCGCGGATATAGAGTACGATCCGAACGCGTATATTGCGGAAGAGTATTATCCCGTAACTGTCGAAAAGAGTAAAAAAGGCAAGGCGCGGCGGAGAATATGGCTCGTTACGCTGTGCGTATGTCTTGTCGCGCTCAGCTGTGCCGCCACATTCCTTGCTACCGATATTATCACGGACGGAGCCGTTATAGGAACGATAAAATCCTTTGCAACAGCAAAAAAATCTTCCGTATACGTCAGTTATTTAACCGGTTGCGTTGATTACGAGAGTGCGAAACTACAGAGTGAAGCTATGCGCAGTCAGGGCTTGGGCGGATATATCGGAATGCGTGACGGAGAATATATAGTGTATGCGGACGTAGCGGAGCGGGAAGATTCGCTTATCTTTGACTTTGACGGGGCGCAACTGTCGGGGGAACGGTTGGAACTCGATGAACCGTCCGTGGATAATTATCCGGAAGGAATTGCGGAAAGCGTGGCTGAATATGGTAATTATACAAATATTTTTCTGGGATATATGTTTGAACTTGCCGAAGAAGTGCAGGTTGGCGGCGTAAATTCGGCAAAAACCGCCTGCGCGGAGAACGCGGCGGCGTTTGAGGAGTATATTAACGGCTTTATATCGTCCGCAAGCGGTTTTTCGTCAAACGCTCTTATAAGACTGACGGGCGATATGCGTGCCGAGGCGGCGTTTTTGCGCACGCTTGCAGGGGGCGATTACGGCTCGGCGGGTGGATTTTTAGCCGATATCCGCTATTATTCGGTGCTGGCGGTTATCAACCGTAACTCGAATATTTAAATATAATCGACATATATCATTGTTTTTTAATGACAGGGCAGAGCAGGGGATATTAAAGGTCGTCCGCGTCCTGTATAGGTTTTTCGTCGCCTTTTGCCGTGCCCGTATAGCTGCCGTTAGGGTCGAACGGAGAATATGACGATGACTTTTTTCTTTTCTTATTTTCTTCTTTCATAGGGATATTTTGTGTAAGTTAAGGTCTTTTATCCGCCATTCGGTTGAGCGCGCGGAAAAGCCGGTGTCGTAAGCGCAATGACTGAGGACGTCAAAGCGTGGGTAAAACGGAGTGTAGAGTTAGAATAGCTGATAATAAAGCGATTGATTGCTATAATGCCTGTGCGCGAATATTGGTGGTTAAGTTTGGAAATTCGATGCGGTAGAGCGGGTTGTTGCCGTAAAATTATTATTTGCAGGTAAAAAATATCCGGGGCATACCCGGATAAATTTTTCGGCCTATATGTTATTTTTTCGGTTTTTCGCGCAACCTGATATAATATATGCTCGTGTGGTTTTCGCCCGGCTTTTTATCGACTTCGAATTCGTTTCTGTCGCGTACGAGGCGGCTCAGTTTGTCGTATCCGTACGTGCGCGCATCGAAGTCCGAATAAAGTTTGATAAGCCTGTTTCCCACGTCTGCCAGATTCGCCCAGCCGCTGTCTGTCTCCAGGTCGGGCAGTATGGTGTTACATATCGTGGCTATTATATCTTCAAGCGGAGTAGCGGAATCCGCTTCGTTGTCCTGTTCGGGCTTTATTTCATCTTTCGTCTGTTCCGCTTCGTTGTTTTTACTCTCGTCCTTGGCTTTCTTTACGCGTTTTTTGCCGTCTGAAGTCGAAACAGGGGAGTTGTCGCTTTCCTTATCGCCCGCCTTTACCGATTTGTCGGGTCTGACGTTCTTATTTTTTTCACCGTTTTCCGTTCTGTAAATGCTGTCAAGAGGGATAAATTTTTCGCACGCCGCTTTCAATGCTCTCGGCGTTTTGGTTTCGCCCATGCCTATTATCGAAAGTCCCGCTTCGCGCAGACGGGTAACAAGTTTTGTGTAATCGCTGTCCGAAGTCACTATGCAGAACATATCCACGTTTCCCGAATACAAAATGTCCATGGCGTCTATAACCATGGTTATATCCGAGCTGTTTTTACCTACCGTATAGCTGTATTGCTGCACGGGTGTGAGCGAAAATTTGGAAAAATCCGCCTGAGTCCAATTGATATTTCTCGAATTTACAAAATCGCCGTATATTCTGCGGTAAGTGGCGGTGCCGTATTTTGCCACCTCGCGGAAGATGATAGCTCCGTATTTCGAGGTGATGTTTTCGGCGTCGATAAGCAGGGCAATCTTCTTGTCTTGAATCATTAACGCACCTATAAGAATAAAAATAAAATGCTGTGCATCTGTTTTTGACAGTATTTACCGAAGCGGAACAACGACAGCCAACTCCTCCAAAGCTACCTCGTGGCACACCGAGCGGTCTGTTTAATGCTGCTGCGGTCAAGCTCTGACATGGTTCGCAGTGCACGATTGCACAAGACCTTGGTATCAACATCGCTTATCGAAGGCAGACCTTCCATAAATAAAGCCTAGAACAGCGTTCAGTCCTGCTATAGCGGATTGCAGGTACAGGGCACCGCTAGCTCCCCACCTAGCACAGCACTAATATTATATCCTGCGCGGCGGAAAAAGTCAAGGGGCAATTCAAATAGCGACAAAATATTACACGAATATTTACCTTCCGCGCGGCATAGAAGTTTTAATGAGGATACCGGCGGTGCGGATAAAGACGGCAGGACGTTGCGGCGGGGTGTCCGAGCCGCGGTATTTGCGGAGTAAAGCGGCGGGGCGCGCAGGGTTTTGCGCGATAGAAACAAAATCGTCATAATCCGCAAAATTCGCGCAAAATTATTAAAATATGTCGAAAAGCGGCAAAATGCCGATGATATATTGGAGGAGAAAAAAGTGTTTGTAACAGTAAGGGCAAAAAGCATACTTGCCGTTATCCTGGTGCTTGCTCTGGCGGTGATCTGCTGTGTGGGGCTGAACTTCGAAGCGGTTGCGGACGTTTACAACAACGAATCCACGCGCAAACTCCCCGTTTACGGGGTTGATTGCGGGGAAGAAAAGAAAGTGGCGCTCACTTTCGACGCGGCGTGGGGCGCGGACAAGACCCAAGGGATATTGGACGCCCTGGCAAATTACGGCGCGAAAGGCACGTTCTTTCTTGTGGGGTTCTGGGTGGACGATTATCCGGATATGGTAAAAGCGATAGATTCTGCCAGCTGTGAAATAGGCAACCACAGCAAAAATCATCTCCAGATGTCGAAACTTTCCGCAGGCGAGATAAAAACCGAACTTGACTACGTCAGCGATAAAGTGGAAAGTCTGACGGGAAAGCGCCCCCGATACTTCCGTCCGCCGTACGGCGATTATAATTCCGCATTGGTGGAAGAGGCGGAGTCGGCAGGTATGCAGGCAATCCAATGGAGCGTGGATTCGCTCGACTGGAAGGGATTGAATGCGCAGGAAATACTTTCGCGCGTGACGAAAAACGTAAAACCGGGCAGTATAATTCTGTTCCACAATAACAGCGACCATATTCTGGAAGCGCTTCCGCTCGTACTGGCGTATCTTCAAAGCGAGGGATATACGGCGGTAGGCATGAGCGAACTTGTATATAAGGATAATTACTATATAGATAATAACGGCATACAGCATAAAAATGCCGGGGAGGTAATATGAACTACGAACAGATGAGTAACAACAAATTACGTTTGACGGGCACCGTCACCGAACGACCCGTTTACTCGCACGAAGTGTGCGGAGAAGAGTTTTATGAAACAAAACTCAGCGTACCGAGGCTGTCCGGGCAGGAGGACGTCATTCCGGTGACCTTGTCCGACAGATTGCTTGCCAGAACGGAAGTAAAACCGGGCGCAAAGATAAGCATATCCGGGCAGTTCCGCAGTTACAATAAGCTGGAAGGGGAACATTCGCGCCTGCTTTTAACTGCGTTTGCGCGCGAAATACTTCCTGCAGACGATGAGGTGAATCCCAATACCATAGAAATTCTCGGGTACATCTGCAAACCGCCCGTATACAGAACGACCCCTTTCAAGCGGGAAATATGCGACGTACTTCTTGCCGTCAACAGAGCGTATAACAAATCCGATTACATTCCTTGCATAATGTGGGGAAGGAACGCGAGGTTCATAAAGGATATGCCCATAGGGGAAAGACTGTGGGTTACGGGCAGGGTCCAGAGCAGAATTTATACCAAGTGTCTTTCAGAAGATAAGAGTGAAGAGAGGGTGGCATACGAAGTTTCGGTAAGTAAAATACTTGTGGGAAACAAGATTGAAGAAGAGCTTCAAGAAGAAAAGAAATTGCTAAATTATTCTCAAATATTTGAAAATTAATAGTAATTTAGAAATTATAATGCCGTAATATAACAATTGAAAATAAAACGCGAAAAGACTCGCTTCTTTTCGCGTTTTTAATTTTATTTTATGAGCAAAAGGCGGCGGTGCCGGAAAAAACCGGGTGCGGCAGATAAAAAATTATTTTTCGGCAGACAAATTTTTCCGTAACCGTTTACTTTGTGCGCGCATTGTGTTATATTAATTATATGAGTTTATCGTTGGAAGAAATTGCAAAGAACGTGCAAACGTGCCGTGAAAAAGTCGCCGCGGCTCTTGCCAAAGCGGGGCGCAACGACGGCGTTACCATAGTCGCGGCGGTCAAGACGCAGCCGAAGGAACTCATCGAACAGGTTGTGCGCGCGGGGCTTATCGACAATATCGGCGACAACAGGGTGCAGGAGTTTATGGCAAACTACGATCCCGCTCTGAAAGTCAACCGCCACTTTATCGGCAGACTGCAGACAAACAAGGTCAAATACATAATTGACAAAGTATGCCTTATCCATTCGCTCGACCGCGACGACCTTTCTTATGAAATCGACAGACAGGCGCGCAAGCATTCGCTTACGGCGGATTGTCTTGTGGAAGTGAATATGGGGAGCGAGATAAGCAAGGGCGGCGTTGAGCCGGAAGAAGCGCTTTCTTTTGCCGAGAGTGTGAAAAAATACCCCAATGTGCGCGTTAAGGGGCTTATGAGCGTACTTCCCAATACCGATGACGGGGAAAAACTGATAGCAATGTACCGCGATCTGCACTCCCTTTTTCTGGACATGAAGGAGAGGTTCGACGGTATAGACGTACTTTCCTGCGGAATGACCAACGACTACGAACTTGCCGTTACCTACGGCGGTTCGAATATGATAAGGCCGGGCAGGGTTTTGTTCGGTGACAGAGTATACAAAACGGAGCAAATCAATGGATAACAGACGCTACGACGATTACGGAAACGAAAATTTTAACGGCGACGGAGGCAGATACGGCGACCGTCCGCAGGGGCAGTATCCCAATCATGGCGGATACAGACCGCAATATCCTCCCCAGGGCGCTCCTTATCCTCCGCAGGGCGGACAGCAGTATCCGCAATCAGAGCCGTCGCGTCCGCAGGGTCAATACCCTCCGCAGGGGCAGTATCCTCCGCCCGCGCAGCCTTACCAGCCCCAATATCCGCCCCAGGGTCAGCCGTATCCGGGCGACGGTTTTTACCGCGGCGAAGGGGTAATGCCGCTCGGCGGCGACGAAGGGGGATACGACGCTTCGCCGGAAGAAAAAAAGAGGCGCGGACTGTTCGGTATGTTCAGAAGGCGTGAGGAGAGCGTTACAGGGTCGGACGGGTCGAATATAATAATTACATATCCGCGTTCGCACCACGATATTCGCGTGATAATAGACAATCTGCGCCGCAGACAGGCGATAATCGTCGATTTGTCGCGTATGCCCGACAGGCATGCTCAACGTATTCTCGACTTTCTCAGCGGAGCCATTTACGCGTTATGTGGCAGCCAGCAGAGGATAGGTCCGAATATGTTTCTGCTGACTCCGGGAGGTATGTCCATTCAGGTTCCGATGGATATCAAGAAGAAATATGACTAAAACCGCAAAGAAAATTATAATAGAACTTGCCGTACTTCTGGCGGTGGTACTTACCGACCTTGCGACCAAATATCTCGTATTTTATTTGTTCGAAGAGGGCGGCGCAACCGTCATAGACGGGGTATTTTCCATACAATGCGCGCAAAATTACGGTGCGTCGTTCGGCATATTCAGCGGAAACAAGACTCTTCTTATAGCGCTGACGTTCGTGGAGTGCGCAATTTTCGCATTCGTGCTCCTTTTCCGTCCCAACACGCCGCATATCTTCCGTTTTTCGCTGCTGCTGATACTCGGCGGCGCGATAGGCAATCTGTTCGACAGGCTGGCGTTCGGTTATGTGCGCGACTTTATATCGTACGATTTTCTGTACAGCATGTTCAAAATAGATTTTGCCATAGGAAACGTGGCGGATATATATCTGGTGCTGGGAGTATTCGTATTGATAATTTACATTTTCTTCGGATACAGGGAAGGCGATTTTTCCAAGAGCAGGGGTACTTTGCTCCGCAGGGGAACAAATGCCGGCTGACGTAAGACGATTTATCGCGGAAGAAGATTTTTCACGCCTTGATGTCTGTATTCAAGGGCGTTTTTCCGATTTGACCCGTTCTGCGGTTAAAAAGCTGATAGAGGACGGCAACGTGGTTTTATGCGGCGTTGTCTGTAAAAAAGCGGGCGAAAAGGTAAAAAGCGGCAGCGAAATAACCGTGAGCGTTCCGCCCGTCAGAGAACTTTCTCTCGCGCCGTCGGACGCGCCCGTCGAAATAATCTACCAGGACAAGGATATTGCCGTAGTCAATAAGCCGCAGGGTATGGTCGTACATCCTGCGCCGGGGGCGTACGGCGACACTTTGGTAAACGCTCTTTTGGGCAGACTGGACAGTTTAAGCGGAATAAACGGCGTTATGCGTCCCGGAATCGTACACCGTCTGGATAAAGACACTTCGGGACTTCTCGTCATCGCCAAAAACGACGCGGCGCACGTCAATCTGCAAAAGCAGATTGCGGAAAAGTCCGCGCGCAGGATATACCTGGCGCTTTTGGAAGGTGAGGTGAAAAAGGATGAAGGGACGATAGACACCTTTCTAGACCGTTCTTCTTCCGACAGAAAAAAATATACCGTTTCGCGCACGGGCAGAAGGGCGGTAACGCACTTCAAGGTGGAAAAAAGGTATTGCGGATACACGCTCGTGCGGTTTGAGCTGGAAACGGGCAGAACGCACCAGATACGCGTGCACGCCAAATTCATGGGACACCCCGTGGCAGGGGACTTCACCTACGGGCACGGCGATAAAAAATTCGGCTTGAAGGGTCAATTGCTCCACGCTTCCCGCCTTATTCTCACACACCCGGCGACCGGGGAGAGAATGGAATTTTACGCTCCTCTGCCCGATTATTTTGTACAGGTTCTGGATAAATTGAAGCCGCTCGGCTGAGTTTGCCGGATATTCGGCGTCGCGTCGTCTATTGCCCGGTATCCCGGCTTGATAGAAAATTTCCGAATTGAAAGACCCTTTTGACGAATAAAAAAGCGGCTGTTTTTCAAGCCGCGGTTTCAGTAAATACGGGAAGTTATTTTCCGTCAGTAAGCAGTTCCGTATGCGCGCAGGGCTTTACCGACAGGCTCTTGTATTCGGTGTAAACCACAAGCGCGGGCTTTCCGGAAGGGTGGCGCTTGACGCGCTTGCGGCGGGTATAGTCCACCGTCACCTTATCCGCCTGTGCCGACTGTGAATAATATGCGGCTATCTCAGCGCATACGGCAAGCGTTTTTTCGGGCACTTCTTCGCCCGAGCAAATAATTATCAGGTGGCTGCCGTGCGCGTCCTTCGCGTGCATCCAGATATCTCCGCCCTGAGCAATTTTGAAGGTTATACGTTCGTTTTGCAGGTTATTCTTACCCACAAGCACTTTATAGCCGTCCACAGCGTATTCAAGCGGTTTTGCCGGCTTCATGCGTTTGTCGAGCGCGCGCTTTTTCCTTATGGCGCCCAATTGCGCAAGCTCGCTTTCTATCTCCGCATACTCCGCGCTTGTGGAACACATCTCTATTGCGCGCCCGATATCCCGCGCGTAATCGAGCGTCTGCAAGGTCTCTTCTATCTGGCGGCTTACGGCAACGAAAGTGCGCTTTAATTTTGCGTACTTTTTGTAATAAGCCTGCGCGTTCTGTTGCGGCGAGAGGGAAGGATCGAGTTCGACTTCGACAGTTTTGCCTTCCGGGTCGTACACGTCAGTTGCGCTTAACACTTTATCGCCGCGTTTTATAGCGTATAAGTTGATAGTTATCAGATCTCCGCATTTGCGGCAGTATTCGGTGTCCTCGCATTCTTTCAGCCGGGCGCGGCTTTTTGCGAGTTTCTTTTCTTCGCGGGCTATGAAATTTTTATAGTATCTGTTCAGCTCGCGCGTATGTTCGCGGTGTCGTTCGCTCTTTTCCCTGGCGGCGGTGGCGCGTTCGATGCACCGGCTGAGAGTGGGAAAAGATTCGTATTCTCCGTCGCCGTAAGGGCATACGAAGTAGTCGGTGTATTCTTCTCCCTTTTTCAGACAGCAGGGAGAAAAGAGGGGGGAGGCGTATACGTCGTCCAGCTTGCCGAGCGCGTCCAGAAGGGCGGCGGCGTCTTTTTCCGAAAGGCTTTCCGCATTGTCGTCCAACCCCGCAAGTTTTACCGCGAAAGCGGCGGTCAGCTTGGAATATCCCGCGAATTTTTCCGTGATGAATAAAGATAATTTTCCGCCGTTATAGCTTTCTAGGGCGGCTGTCAATGCGGATTTATCGGAAGGCGGAATTTTGCTTTGCGGCGGGGCGGAGTACTTTATTCCCGGCAGTATGCAACGCTTCGTGGCGGTGTCGAACGGTACTTGTTTTATCGCCGCGCCTATGTTGCCGTTGTTGTCCACGGCAATCAGATTGCTGTATCTGCCCATCATCTCGGCAACCAGGGAGATATTTATTTCGTCGTGCATTTCATTGCGTGAAGTTACGTTCAGCGATATGATTCTGTCCTCGCCCCTGATTCCTATATCCGTAATCGTGCCGCCGGTGAAATACTTGCGCAGATACATACAAAACCCGGGCGCGACGGGGGGATTTTCCTTTTTTTCCGTGGTAAGGTGCATACGCGGATTCTGCGGATTCGTGGATATGCAGAGCAGATAATTTTCGCCGCGGGCGCGGACTGAAATGGTCACTTCGTCCTTTTCCGGCATATAAATTTTGTTTATTTTTCCGCCCGAAAGCATATCGGAAAGTTCGCCCGCGAGCGCTTTGATTGTTACAAAATCGTTAGGCATGGTTCTATTATAAATTAAAGATGTATTTTTTGCAATAAAAATAATTGCAATATTTTGCGCCGTATGGTAGAATTATCCTACTGTAAAAAAGTAGCAAGGAGAACACATTTATGAGTTATACCAAGGAAATGTTGGAAAACGACCGCGTCAAGTTCACCGTAGACGTGGATACGGAGCAGTGGAAAGCGGCTTTGAACGAGGCTTATATCAAAGAAAGGAGCAAGTATCAGGTAGACGGTTTCCGCAAGGGCCATGCGCCCCGCGCTTTTATCGAGAGGATTTACGGACCGCAGGTATTTTTTGACGAGGCGCTTGACATCGTTCTGCCCAAGACCTACGACGAAATTCTGGATAAAGAGACGGAACTTTTCCCCGTCGACAGACCGGAAGTCAGCATAACCGCCATAACGGACAGCACTTTGCAGTACACCGCGGAAGTGCAGCTCAAGCCTACCGTTACCCTCGGAGCGTACACCGGTCTGGAATTTACCAGGGATAAGGTCAAGGTTACCAAGGAAGAAGTTTCCGAAGAAATAGAAAGGGCGCGCGAAAACGCGGGCTGGTGGGAGCAGATCACCGATCGTCCCGCACAGATGGGCGATAAGGTTAAAATCGACTATACCGGCAGCGTGGACGGCGTGGCTTTTGAAGGCGGCACGGCTGCGGACTACGAACTTACGCTCGGTTCCGGCGCGTTTATTCCCGGATTCGAAGAAGGCGTCGTCGGTATGAACGTGGGCGAGAGCAAGAACGTCAACGTCAAATTCCCCGAGCAGTACCATGCGGAAAATCTGGCGGGCAAGGACGCCGTGTTCGTGGTTACGGTAAAGGATATTACCGTCAAAAAGCTGCCCGAGCTGGACGACGAGTTCGCCAAGGACGTTTCCGAGTTCGATACCCTGAAGGCGTATGAAGCGGACGTGAAGAAGAAAATCAAGGAGCGCAAGGAGGATTCCGCGGAAGCCGCCCTTGAGCGCAAGATAATCGAAACCGTCGTCGAAAACGCTTCCGTCAACGTTCCGCAGTGCATGATAAACGACGAAACGGAAGAGATGGTCAACGAGTTTGCGTACAGGCTCATGTATCAGGGAATGAACATAGACGATTACTTCAAGTACACGGGTCAGACCCCCGAAAAGCTGAAGGAAACCTACGTCGAACCCGCCACGAAAGCGGTTAAGACCAGGCTTGTGCTCGAACAGGTAATCAAGGCGGCGGGCATAGAAGTCACTCCCGAGGATGAAGAGGCTGTGTATGCAGACCTTGCTTCCAGACAGAACAAGAGCGTGGAAGAGATCAAAAAGGACTTCAACGAACATTACGCTTCTTATATCAAGAATGAAGCCTTGAACAAAAAGTTGATGGCTTACCTGAAGGCGAACAACACCGTTAAGTAACAAAAACAAGAAAATCGACGAAAATTGTAATATCCCGCCTGCGCGTATATCGCGGGGCGGGGTAAGATACAATTATAAGGAGGGAACATGAAAAATTATCTTATACCTACGGTTATTGATAAATCCGACCGCGGCGAACGCGCGTACGACATCTATTCAAGGCTTCTCGAAGACAGAATCATCTTTCTGTCAGGCGAAGTGACCGACGATCTGGCAAACAGCATCGTGGCTCAGCTCATATTCCTTGAAGCCAAGGACGCTACGAAGGATATAAGCCTTTATATCAACAGCCCCGGCGGCAGCGTAACGGCGGGTATGGCGATATACGACACCATGAATTACATCAAGTGCGACGTCAGCACCATCTGCATAGGTCTGGCGGCTTCCATGGGCGCGTTCCTGCTTTCCAGCGGCGCAAAGGGCAAGCGTTTCGCGCTTCCCAACAGCGAAATAATGATCCACCAGCCTCTCGGCGGCGCAAGCGGCCAGGCTACGGACGTTATGATCAGGGCGAAACTTTTGCAGGATACAAAAGAGCGCCTTACAAAGATTCTGGCACAGAATACCGGTCAGGATTACGAAAAAGTCTACCAGGATACCGACAGGGACAACTTCATGACCGCGGAAGAGGCGTTGAAGTACGGACTGATAGACAAAATATATTATAGCAGAGGTTAATAGTGGACGAAAAGAACGAAATAAGGTGTTCTTTCTGCGGACGCAGGGAGAGCGAAGTCGGCACGCTTTTCGGCAGTAACGGCACATATATCTGCAAACCCTGCATAGATGTGTGCAACGAACTGATAAAGGAACGCGACCGCGCGCAAAACGCTTCTCCCAAGTTCAAACTGCTCACTCCGCAGGAGATAAAAGCCAAACTCGACGAGTATATCGTGGGGCAGGAGTCTGCAAAAAAGATGCTGTCCGTGGCGGTGTATAACCATTATAAGCGCATAAACTCCATAGGCGACGACGAAGTGGAGCTGGAAAAGTCGAACGTGCTCATGATGGGACCCACCGGCAGCGGAAAGACTCTGCTTGCCAAGACGCTCGCCAGAATTCTCAACGTGCCTTTTGCCGTAGCGGACGCCACCACGCTTACCGAAGCGGGCTATGTGGGCGACGATGTGGAAAACATTCTGCTCAAGCTCATACAGGCGGCAGATTACGACGTGGAAAAAGCCCAGCTGGGCATCGTCTATATTGACGAAATAGATAAAATCGCAAGAAAAAGCGAAAATATGTCCATAACCCGTGACGTTTCCGGTGAAGGCGTGCAGCAGGCGTTGCTCAAAATCATCGAAAGCACGGTGGCGAGCGTACCCCCTCAGGGCGGCAGAAAGCACCCCCAGCAGGAGTGCATCAATATAGATACCACGAACATTCTGTTTATATGCGGCGGAGCGTTTGTGGGACTTGACAAGATTGTGGACAAGCGTAAGGACAGTTCGGGACTCGGATTCGGCGCGAACGTCCATCGCCCTTACGAGCACAACTTCGGCGACATAATCAAGGATATTCAGCCGGATGACCTTATAAAATACGGACTTATCCCCGAATTTGTGGGGCGTGTGCCGATAATAGTCGGACTGAACGCGCTGGACGAGGACGCCTTGGTGCGTATAATGACCGAGCCGAAAAACGCGCTCGTGAAGCAGTACCGCAAACTGCTCGGCTACGACGGAGTCGACCTGGAATTTGAAAAAGACGCGCTTTACGCCGTGGCGGACAAGGCTATCAGGCTGCATACCGGTGCGAGAGGTCTTAAATCCATCGTGGAGAACGTGATGACCGACCTCATGTACGAAGCTCCCGAGCATAATATTTCGCGCGTCACCATTACAAAAGAGTGCATAGAGGGCAGCCAGCCGCCCAAAGTGGAGTACAAGAGCGCGTAATATGGAGATTAAAACCGCAAAGTTTGTAACCTCCGTGGCGTCAGCCGACAATATTAAGGATTTCGGCGTTGACGAGATAGCCGTGGCGGGACGCTCGAACGTAGGCAAGTCTTCCTTCATAAATTATCTGACGGGAAGAAAAGGGCTTGCCAAGACGTCGTCCACGCCCGGAAAAACGCGCCTTCTCAATTACTTTTCCGTAAACGACGGACAGTTCATGCTTGTGGATCTGCCCGGATACGGATTTGCCGTAAAGCTGTCGGAAGAAGAAAGGCGCAGGTGGGACGCGCTGATGGGCACTTATCTCACCTCGTCGCCGCGGCTGAAACTCGTGCTCGTGCTTATGGATATAAGAAGAGAGCCTTCGGAGCTGGATAAGCAGATGATTTCTTTCCTGAGCACAAGCATAGTTTCCTTTGTCGTCGTGCTTACCAAGGCGGACAAACTTTCGCGTGCGGCGGCGGGAAGGCAGAAGAGTGCGATTGCAAGCGCGCTTAAATTGGGCGTGGACAATATTCTGATCACCTCGTCACTGAACAGGCAGGGAAAGGACGACGTCTGCGCCGTTATGGAAAAGTATTTGAACCAGGAATAAACGCATATAGTTGAATTTGCGCCCGAAAGGGTGCTTTTTATTTTGTCTTTTTCCGCAAATAACGCTTACTATGTAATGAATTATGCAATCGGCATATCTGGCTTTTGATAATCACACAATTTTCTCCTATAACATAAATATATGAATGAAAAGAGCCGCTTTGCTTTATGCGTCGGCTGAAATAGGAGGAAAAGAAATGTCATTCTGTAATAACTGCAAATCGGACAAAATTCCGGGCGTTATAAGGGGCAACGTGCTTAGCGGCTTGTGCGAGAAGGCGTGCATTCAGGTGGATAAGGTCTTTGACGCGTGTATAAGTCGTCAGCAGACGGACAACGTGGAACTCACGCTGTCCAACGTGACTCCTTCCGGACTTACCGAACCTTATACATTTGTATCCGCCCGTTCGCAGGGCGCGGGAGCGTCCGTTACCGACCTTGTCATAACCGACCTTCCCGATATGCCCGGGCGTTCGCGCGTGCAGTGTAATATCGTAATACCCGTCCAGGTGAATTTTGTGGACGCAACCGGCAGACAGGGTGTGGCAACGTCCACCGTCACCGTGGTAAAGGACGTCGTCATGTGCACGCCGCAGCCTTCGCTGATCCCTTACAGCGTCCAGGCGGTCGGAAACGTAGTTTCCACCGTGGGCACTTACGACGACGTGAACGACGTGTTCATCGTCACCGCCTGCATAACCGTTATCCTGAAAGTGATAATGCCCGTACAGTTGCTCGTGCCTACTTACGGCTATTGCTACATACCCCCTTGCCAGGAGTACAACAACCAGGAGTGCGTCGGGGTATTCGAACTGCCTTTGTATCCGCAATAAAACGCGCATTACTAGGGCGGCTATCGTTTTGCACGGCAGTAATGCCGTGCAAAATGTTTTTTACGTTGCAGACGCGTAAATTACCGGGCGGAACAGCGCTGCCGGATAGCTTGCCGCGCTGTTGCGCCGCTATAAAAAGGCGGCGGAGGGGCGTTGCCGTAAATAGGAAAATTTTGTCCGCATGGAAGTGATTATTTGAATAATTGCATTATTAGGGCGGCTATAAATAAATTTGTTTAATTTGCAATATGTCTTTTTTGCTTGCGGATATTTCTCCGGTTTAGTATAATAAATATATGAAAGTATTTGCAATAAGCGATCTTCATCTTTCCGGCGGCGTAAAGGACAAGCCCATGGATATTTTCGGCGAAAGCTGGCAGGGGTACATGGCGGCGATCGAGCGCGACTGGAAAAACAAGGTGTCCGACGGCGACGTGGTATTGCTCGCGGGCGACTTGTCCTGGGGGATAAATCTTCAGGAAGCTATGCCCGACATCGAGCGCGTCTGCGCGCTTCCCGGCAGGAAAGTGCTCGTCCGCGGAAACCACGACTATTGGTGGAGCGCGCTTTCAAAGGTGAGGGCAGCGCTTGCGCCCACCGCTTTCGCCGTCCAGAACGATTGTCTCAGGCTGGATAATTTGCTTGTATGCGGCAGCAGACTGTGGCAGTTCGGACAGAGCGCTGAGGATGAAAAATTACTTTCGCGTGAACTTATCCGCCTGGAACTTTCGTTAAAAGCCATGTCGGCAATGCGGAAAGAGGGCGATTTTGTCGTGGTCATGTGCCACTATCCGCCCTTTAACGTGCGCTATGAGGACAGCGGATTTACAAAACTCATTTCCGCCGCAGGCGCCGACGCCGTGGTTTACGGACACCTGCACGGAAAGGGGATCCGTGCCGACAGGGTAGTAACCAAAGACGGCATACCTTATTATCTGACTTCATGCGATATCGTGGATAATACTTTGGTCGAGATAGCCGAATTATAGATTTAATTACCTTATATTTCACAAGAGAAATTTTATATTTTCCATATGCCGCGTATGCGCGGTATATTAAACGTCTTTGCGCGCGCATTACTGCAATACCGTATATCGCGGCGCGTACGTTAAAAGAGAAGGGTATGTGCGCGCAAAAATAATACGGTATACGCATGTGTTTTCATAATACGGATATTGCCCGTATACGCGGTATTTTTACCGATGCGTGCGCACGCTTTAGTAAATACGGGGAAGGGCGCGTGTGCATAACAAAATATTATTCCGCGGGTGCGACAAGATAATATTATCCGCAGGCGCGGATAATCAGGAATGAAACGCGCGTGCTCTTTTATAATATCCCGTGTATACGGGTGTATATGATAATACTCTTTTCCACACAGGAGAATATAATATACCGCCGCGCAGGCGCAAAACTTTTTCACATACGGGGGCGGGCAAAGCTAATACTTGTCCGCACGCACGCAGTTACGGGTACAATTCACGCACGCGCCTTAAAAAGGCGTATATCGTGTGCGTGCGCAATAAAAAACGATTCACACGCACGCGTACAATACTTTATATATACGGGGGCGCGCATTATTTTATCACTATACGCGTAAGCGCGTAATTAAATACCAACTACACGTGCGCGCGTATTATAATATCAATTTTCATGCGTGCGCGCGGTTACTATAATAATTCCGCGTGCGCCTTCCGCGCGCATACAATCCGTGCACGCCCGTATTCTTATCAACCGTTTAGAAAATATAAGTTTATTTTGCGCGCGATTGTTGCGCCGCAGTATAGGCGCCGTTTCCGTTTTGTCCATATAATATATTATTGCGCGCGCCGCGCGCATGAAAGAATTAAACCTGAGTACGCGACGGATAATTCGGGGAACGTGAAGCGGATTGCCGCTCCACGGCATTGCTAGGCAGGGCGGAGCGCACGGCAGAAAACGAAGCACGCGTACGCCGTGGCGGACGGATTTTTCTTACCGGGACAATTTGTCCCCGCATAAACGCTCATCGTACGCATTTACGTATATGCGCGGTTATCATGTCTGCCGCAGGCGTTTGAAAATATAAAATTATTATATAATGTGTGCATTAGATCACGTAAAATTTTTGTACGCCGCACGCTTTTGCGCTATAGAATAAACAATATCAACTATGAATAAATATGCAGATCTGCTTTGTGTGTCGACGAGTCCGAAAGCGTTTTTGAACGTATGTTTGAAAGTCGTTTTTCCGTTGTTACGACGCCTGCCCGGAGAGAGAATCCGACGGCGTGAAGGGCGGTATTTACTCTTTGCCGGGGCAGGGAAAACGGATGTGTGATTTCAGAAAATAAACTTCTAAATTTCCCACTTTTCCCCTAAATCCGAGCAATTTTTTGGAGAAAAAGTGGAAAAGTTGCAAAAAATTAGGGATAAATTTCCACGGGGTAATACGCAAAAATTTTCCCTCGATTTCCCCGTTTTCTCCGTTAAAATTGTGTACGAACATATGTATTACACAAAATATAGGTTTAGAAAAATTTTTGATGAAAAAATATTCATTTTCTGTGGAAAAAATTGGAAATTTCTATTGACAAACAGATTCCGCCGTCCTATAATTGAAGTACAAACGAAAAGGAGGGTAAGGCAATGTTGTTCACCGGCAAGTATTCGCTGCACGTTGACGATAAGGGCAGACTGAGGATTCCCCAGCGTTTCCGCGACGCCATCGTCACCACGCAGATTTATGCAATGTATTCTGCCGGCGGCTGCATTTCCTTTATCACCGAAGAAGAGTACGGCTCCCTTATGCAGAACCTGGGCACGATGATAACCGTAGCCGATACGCCCGCTCTCCGCGCCGCCCGTGTTATCATGGGCAACACCGCTCCTTTGGCGGAAGACAGTCAGGGCAGGTTCACGCTTCCCGCCGATCTGAAAGAAAAGGCGGCTCTCGGCAGGGACGTGATTTTCGTGGGTATGGGGAACAAGATAGAACTTTGGGATCCCCAGCGTTTCGAAGACAACATCTCCGGGGTAGATTACGACTACTACTGCAAGGATAAGTTTGCGGCAATCAACGGGGAGATAATCTTCTGATGCAATTCGTCCATAAACCCGTACTTGCGCGTGAGTGCATTGAAGGGCTGAACATAAAGCCGGACGGCATATACGTCGACGGCACGCTGGGCGGAGCGGGGCACAGCCTACTGATACTCGAAAAACTTACCGGCGGCAGGCTTATCGGTTTCGATAAGGACGGAGAAGCCCTGGCGGCGGCGAAAGAAAGACTTGCCGGATATGCAGGCAAGGTAACGTACGTTCACAAAGACTTCAAAACCTTTACCGCCACGCTGGACGAACTCGGCGTGGGCGAGGTGGACGGAGTGCTGCTCGATTTGGGCGTATCTTCCTACCAGCTCGACAACGCGGAAAGGGGAATGTCCTATAACGCCGAAGGTCCGCTGGATATGCGTATGGACAAGGAACAGTCCTTTACCGCAATGGACGTGGTGAACGGATACGGCGAAAAGCAGCTTGCGGACGTCATTTACGAATACGGCGAAGAAAGGCTTTCAAGAAAGATAGCCGCCGCGATAGTAAAAAGAAGGGTAAACAATCCTTACAAGACGACTTCGGAGCTTGCGGAAACGGTGATAGCCTGTTATCCGCCCAAAGAAAGGTACAAAGGGCGCAGCCTGTGCAAGAGAACCTTTCAGGCGATAAGGATAGAAGTCAACGGCGAACTTGACGGTCTGTACGATACGGTGGTAGCCGCGGCGCGCAGGCTGAAAAAGGGCGGAAGGATATGCGTGATAACCTTCCACTCGCTGGAAGACAGGATAGTCAAAAGGGCGTTTGCCTATCTGTACAGCGACTGCGTCTGTCCTCCGCACCAACCGATATGCACGTGTGACAAAAAAAGAGAAATAGAGATAATCACAAGAAAGCCCGTAACGGCAAGCGCCGGGGAGCTTGAGGAAAACAAAAGATCGGCAAGCGCAAAGCTGAGGATAGCCGAAAAACTATAAGGAGATAAGGGCAGTATGAACGATACCATGGAAAGACAGGAAAGCACCGCCGTACGCGGCAGCGAGTATTTCGATTATAATGCGAGAGCGTATGAGGGCCGCCGCGGTGACGTCCGTCAGTCCGCTCCCGATTACACGCGCAATTTCGGTTATTACCAGCCTCAGCAGCAGTCCGCCCCCGATTACGCACGCAGGGACGGTTACAACGACGGATACAACGGCTATTACAACGGCGGCTACAATAACGCCAATGCGGGCTATACCGGTTACGACAACGGCTACCGCGCGCCCGAAAACGAAAGCCGCGAGGCATATCGTACGTCCTTCGACAATAGATATAACTATGAAGCGCCCGTCCAGGCGGCTCCCGTATACGACACTTCTTCTTACGATTTCGACGCATATTCCATGAAGAAGGAGGGCAGACAGAAAAAGGCAATGCGTCTCAACACCAAGGCGAAAGTGCTTATCGCGCTTTATTTCGCCATAATCGCAATAGTGGTAACGCTCGTTCTGGTGAACGTGGTTATCGGCGGAAGCGAAGCCGCGGCGACCGAGGAGCCTTCCGCTTATACGGAAGACGCCGCAATGTATTTCGTAAGCGCGGACGGCACCGAAGTGGCGCTGGATTCACAAGGCGGCGCTTCTTATACGTACGACACCCAAACCAATTCCTTTGACGAATTCTGCGATTGGCTGGGTGAACAGGTAGGGTAATTCATCCGACATTCGCACCAAAGATAAGAAATAATTCTTTCGGAGGGGCGAATGGCTAAAATCTCCCATATAAGTATCAGGAGGAGGTTATCGGCAATAGCATTGCTGGTAACCTTCTTCTTTTGTCTTCTTGCAGGCAGGCTGTTCTGGCTGCAGGTGGTAGAGTCGGACAACTTGAAGTCGCTTGCGTTCGGACAGTGGACGCGCGACCTCCCTTTTACCGCCGACCGCGGCGATATTACCGACGTGAACGGGCAGGTTCTGGCGTCGTCCGTCACGTTGTACACCATGTATTGCCGCCCGTCCGACGTGGAGAATGCGGAAGAGACGGCGGACTTTATCTCGGACGTGCTGGATATCGACAGAACTTTGCTGCTCACCAGGCTGAAAGGCAAGGGAGTATCCGAAACCAGGCTGTGCCGCAAAGTGACGCGCGAAGAAAAACTGACGATAGAGAGCAGGGATTTTTCGGGAATCTACTTTACCGCCGACAGCGCAAGGTATTACAATTACGGCGATTTTCTCACCCAGCTTTTGGGATTTACAGACATAGACAATAAAGGGCAAAGCGGGCTGGAACTTTATTACGACAAGTATCTTACCGGCAAAAACGGTTATTCCTATACGGAAACCGACCTTATCGGCAGGGAGCTTGAGGACGGCGATACCTATTACGTCGCGCCCGTAAAGGGCATGAATATGCGCCTTACGGTGGATTACACCGTCCAGGCGGTGGCGGAAAAAGCCGTCCGCGACGCCTGCGCCAGGTATGACGCGAAGAGCGTGAGCTGCGTTATGCTCAACGCCGACACGGGCGCGGTGCTCGCCATGGCACAGGCGCCTTCTTACGATCTGAACGACGTTCCGCGCGACGACGTAAACGCGCTTATGGAAAATTCCACACTCGCCGCGGTGACGGATATGTACGAGCCCGGCTCCACTTTCAAGATCCTCACTTCTGCCATCGGCATAGAAACGGGCGTGATCAAAAATTCCTATTACTGCGGCGGAAGCTGCACCGTGGACGGGCAGAGAATACGCTGCTGGCGTTCCATAGGGCACGGAAGCCAGGATTTCCGCCACGGAGTATACAATTCCTGCAACTGCGTGTTCGTGGACGTCGCGTTATCCGCAGGCGTGGACAATATGTACGATTATTTCGGCAAGTTCGGTCTGGGCGCAAAGACGGGAGTGGACTTCTACGGGGAAAGTTCGGGCATGCTCATTCCGCGTGCGTCGGTGAAGAACGTGGATCTTGCGCGTATAGGGTTCGGGCAGGCGGTGGCGGTAACGCCCGTCCAGCTTGCGGCGGCTGTGGCGTCGTGCATAAACGGCGGATACCTTTACCGTCCCTACATAGTTGAAGAAATAACCGACCAAAACGGCAATCTGGCGTACCGCGGCGGCTCGTATGTGAGAAACACTACCGTAAGCGAGTCCACGTGCGAAACGCTCAAAGACTATCTTTACGGCGTTGTGGAAGAGGGCAGCGGCAAGAACGCCGCCGTGCCAGGCTATAAAATAGGCGGAAAGACGGGTACGGCGCAGAAATACGAAAACGGAGCGATAGCCACGGGCAAATATATCTCATCGTTCGTCGGTTTTACCGAGATAAACGGTTCCACGGCGGTATGCCTGTTTCTGGTCGACGAGCCGCAGGGCTACGCATATTACGGTTCGATAGTGGCGGCGCCTTACGTGGGACAGATATTCTCGTCGCTCTTTTCCTATTACGGCACACCCGCGCAGGGGGACGCGGCGCAGGAAAAAATCGTCATGCCCGATATAACGGATATGACCTTGTCGGACGCCGCCGCCACGCTCAGAAAGCTGGGAATAGACTACACGTATGCCGGCGAAGGCAGGGTATGTTATCAGATTCCGCTTGCGGGAGAGGAGATAAACAGGGATTCGGTCGTATATTTTGCGCTGGAATAAAAATGTCGAAGAAGTGATTATTTTGCGAACGGGGCGCATATGTATTTTCGTGGACTTATAGTGGTTACACGGAGGAATTATGAAAGCTAAATCACTTTTTACCGGCGTTCGTATTATGTGCGAAAGCGACCTTGATTCACTTGAAATAAAGGATATATGCTTAAACAGCGGCGACGTGCGCCCCAGCTGTCTTTTCGTCGCCATGAAGGGCAGAAAATCCGACGGCAGGGCGTTTGCCGCCGCGGCGGAAGCGGAAGGCGCGTGCGCGGTGCTTACGGATAAGAAGATAGACGGAATTACAGTTCCGCAGATAATAACTTCCGACGTGCGCGGCGCGTATGCGGAAATTTGCGGAAATTTCTTTTCCAATCCGGCGCGCAAACTGAAAACGGTGGGCGTTACCGGCACAAACGGCAAATCCACCGTGGCGTATCTGGTGCACGAGCTCGCGTGCGCCTGCGGCATAAGGTGCGGACTTATCGGAACAATGTACGTCCACGACGGCGAACGCCGCACGCCCGCAACGCTTACCACGCCCGATCCGTACGAACTCAATTCGATACTTGCTTCATTTGTGAAAAGCGGGTGCGTTGCCGCCGCCATGGAAGTTTCCGCGCACGCGATATATTGGCGGAAGACGGAAAATATACTGTTCGATTTGGGCGTTTTCACCAATCTCACTCGGGATCATCTTGATTTTTTCGGCGATATGCGTTCATACGCAGAGGTTAAGAAAAGCTTTTTCACGCC
Organism: Candidatus Alloclostridium intestinigallinarum; assembly: GCA_904382605.1. Classification (GTDB taxonomy): domain Bacteria; phylum Bacillota; class Clostridia; order Christensenellales; family UBA3700; genus Alloclostridium; species Alloclostridium intestinigallinarum. The sequence goes on from CAJFJA010000002.1 coordinate 184,180, forward strand.
GGAGCACGTTAAAAAAGCGGTTATCAATTCCGACGATGAGTGCGGAGTGGAACTCATAAACCGCGCAAGCGTGCCTGCAATAACTTACGGACTGTACAATCCCGCGGACGTATTCGCCGTAAATATATCCCAGGGAGAAGAGTGCAGTTACGTGGTCAACGACCGCGACTGCCTTATGGAGATAAATTCGCGCCTTCTGGGCGCTTTCAACGTAAGCAATACTTTGGCGGCGATAGCCTGCGTGCGCGAGCTGGGCGCAAGTTGCGAACAGATAGCCGCGGCTGTAAGGAATATCGCGCCGCCGGAAGGCAGATTCAACGTATACAGGCGCGGCGATAAGACGTATATCATAGATTTCGCGCACACTCCCGACGGTTTGCGCAACGTCCTTACCCAGGCGCGCAAACTGTGCAGGGGCAATCTGATTCTGGTATTCGGGTGCGGCGGCGACCGCGACAGGACCAAGCGCCCCTTAATGGGCAGGATAGCGGGCGAACTTGCCGATAAAATAATAATCACGGAAGACAATCCGCGCACGGAGCGCAGGGAGGACATAGCCGCGCAGATACTCCAGGGCACGGAAAAGGAAGCGTCCGTCATCAACGACAGGCGGCAGGCAGTCGGTTATGCCTGCAAAATAGCGCGGAGCGGCGACGTGGTGGTGATAGCCGGCAAGGGCAGCGAGGATTATATCGAATCCTTCGGGGTCAGAACGCCTTACAGCGACCGCGAACAGCTTCTGAAGGTGATAGGGCAATGAGCGCGGGCATAATGTTTCCCGCCGCGGCGCTCGTGTCCTTTGCGATAGCCGCTTTAATCGCCTATCCGGTACTTACTCTGATGAGAAAATTAAAGGCGGGGCAGACGGTGCTGGTGTATGTGGACAAGCATTCGGGCAAGAGCGGCACTCCCACGATGGGCGGAATAATCTTTCTCACCGCCGCGGTGATAACCTGCGCGATATTCGGAGGCATGGATTTTTCCTTCTGCGCGGTGGCGTGCGCCGTGACGGCGGCTTACGCGCTGTTAGGCTTTCTGGATGACTTCATAAAGGTGCGGTTTAAGCACAATCAGGGACTGAAAGCGTATCAGAAGATAGTCGGACAAGCAGGAATTGCCGTGCTGGTTACGGTATTTAGCTACCGCAACAGATACATCTCCGATACCGTTTACCTGCCTTTCACTACGGCGGAATTCAATATGGGCTGGGCGTTTATCCCGTTTACCATGATATTATTCATCGCCGTAACCAACGCCGTCAATCTTACGGACGGACTTGACGGACTGGTTGCGAAAAGCGCGGCTTCGAATATGATTGTTCTCACGCTGGTGTGCGGCTATATGCTCGCAGCCACCGTACCGGAGAGCGACGTGCTTCTTCGCGGACAGGTGCAGTCCATGGGACTGTTCTGCGCGTCGCTGGCGGGGGCTTTGTTTGCGTTTATCTGGCTGAACGCTTCCCCCGCAAGCATATTTATGGGCGATACCGGTTCGCTTGCGCTGGGCGGAGCGGTGACCTGCGCCGCCGTGTTTTTGAAAATTCCCTTTATTCTCGTCTTTATCGGCATAATGTATATGGTGTCCTGCATATCCGTAATAGTGCAGGTGCTGGTGTACAAGCTTAAGGGCAGAAGAGTGTTTTTAATGGCTCCGTTCCACCATCATCTGGAATATAAAGGCGTAAAGGAGAGCAAAATCGTCACCTATTACACGTTGATAACGACGGTTGGCGGCGTGATAGGGCTGATAAGTTGCATGGCGGCGGAATATGTGTAATACGGCTTTGATAATGGGAACGGGAATAAGCGGCAGCGGCGCTGCGGAACTGCTTTTGCGTAACGGCTGGCGCGTGTGCGTATACGATAACGCGGGCGCCCGCGTACCCGAAGGATGCGAGGACAGGAGTTTTATGCCTCCCGAACTCGCCCTGCGCGGAGTAGATTTGCTTGTTCTGAGTCCGGGCGTGCCGCTCACGGACGAAATGGTCAGGTATGCGAAACTTTGCGGTACGGAAGTGATAGGGGAGATTGAGCTGGGTTACCGTTATTCCAAAGGCGATATAGTCGCCGTGACGGGCACAAACGGCAAGACAACGGTCACTTTGCTCATAAAAAAGATTCTGGAATGCGCGGGGATCAGAAGCTACGCGCTCGGTAACGTAGGCGCTTCGTTCAGCGCGGTGGCGGACAAGGTGGACGAAAACGCCGTAGTGGTGCTGGAACTTTCGAGTTTTCAGCTGGAAAGCATAGCGGACTTCCGCTCCAGGTACGCGATATGCCTGAACATCACGCCCGACCACTACGAACGTCACGGCTCCTTTGCCGAATACGCGGACGCCAAGCGCAAGATTTTCCTCAACCAGACGGACGGCGACTTTGCCATACTGAACTATGACGACGAAACAGTCCGTTCGTTTGAACGCGACGTCGCGTCCGGGGTATACTTTTTCTCCGCAAGGCAGAAAGTGAAAGGCTGCTACCTGGACGGCGGAAGAATTTATTTTGCGGACAAAGGGGTGGAGTACATAGCCGCGGCGGACGAGTTGCGTATAAAGGGCGAGCACAATATTTCCAACGCTTTGGCGGCGGTTACCGCGGCGAAACTGATGGGTGTGGAAAACCGTGCGATAGTCAAAGCGCTGCGGACTTTTTCCGCGCCCAGGTTCAGAATGCAGTATTGCGGAGTTATCAAAGGCAAGCGCGTATACAACGACAGTAAGGCCACGAATATTGATTCCGCGCTGAAGGCTTGCGCTGCGATGAAGGGGAGCACCGCGCTTATAATGGGCGGATACGACAAGGGCATATCCTACGAGCAATTCTTTGCAAAACTTCCTTCCACGGTAAAGAGGATAGTGGTTACGGGCGACAACGCCGAAAGCATACGGGACGATTTACCTGAAAAACGCGGCTTTGCTTTTGAAATAGCCCCGTCGCTGTATACCGCGGCGGTCAGGGCGTTTGAAGGAGATGAGGAAAACGTGCTGTTTTCGCCTTCCACGTCCAGCTTCGACAGATATGCCGATTTTGAAGAACGCGGAGAAGCGTTCGACTGCATAGTAAGGGCGATCGGATGCGGGGAAAACTGAGCGGAAGGTTCGTTCCCGACAAGATTCTGCTTTGCTGTGTGATACTGCTGTCCCTATTCGGGCTTGTGATGCAGTACAGCGCAAGCAGCTATTCCGCGCTGAACGAAACGGGCGACGAATTTTTTTACGCGAAAAAGCAGGCGCTGGCGCTGGTATTTGCCGCGGCGGTATATCCTTTCGTGTTCAGACTGGATACGGAAATATACAGAAAACTGCGCCACGTGCTGTTTGTTCTGGGACTTATACTGCTCGCGCTCGTATTTATCCCCGGCGTCGGGGTGGAAAATTACGGCGCAACCAGGTGGATAAATCTCGGCTTCACAACCTTTCAGCCTTCAGATATCGCCAAATTCACACTTGTGGTATTCATAGCCGGCTGTCTTTCAAAAAACAGTTGCGTAACTTTCAGGTCCATGGCGGCGATTCTGCTCGCCTGCGGAGCCGTGTGCGCGCTCATCATGGCGGAGCCCAATATGTCCATAACCATGTGCGTGGGGCTTGTTACGGTCGCAATGCTCTTTCTTGGCGGAGCCAAAGCAAAACATTTCGCCTTGCTTGCGGTTCCCGCCGTCGCGCTGGTGGTAGTTCTCATCGCCGTGGAGCCGTACAGACTTAAACGAATAGCGGCGTTTCTCGATCCGTGGTCGTCGCCGCTGGGCGAAGGGTACCAGCTCATCCAGTCGTATTACGCCCTCGGTTCGGGCGGCTTGTTCGGGGTCGGATTGTTCAATTCCCGTCAAAAATATCTGTTCCTGCCGTTTGCCGAAAGCGACTTTATCTTTTCGGTGATAGGGGAAGAGTTGGGATTTGTCGGCTGCGCGGCGGTGCTCGCCGTGTTCGGAGTGATAGTGTGGAGGGGCGCGCTTATCGCCATGCGCGCGGAAAGCAGATTCGACTGCTATCTTGCGGCGGGTATTACGGCGGTAATCGGAATCCAGGCTCTTCTGAACGTGGCGGTCGTCACCGGCAGTATACCGCCTACGGGACTTCCTCTGCCTTTTGTGAGTTCGGGCGGAACGTCGCTGCTCATGTTCACCTGCGCTACGGCGGTACTTCAACGCGTGGCGGCAAAATCACAAAGGCAGGCTTTCGGCCATAAAATGTATTGAATACATAACGGCATTACGCCGCTACGGTGTGGAGAGAAAATATGAGCAGATACATAATAGAAGGCGGCCGCCCCTTGGAAGGGCGAATAAGGGTGAAGGCAGCAAAAAACAGCGTATTGCCGCTGCTCGCGGCAAGCATACTCACGCAGGAGGAAGTGACTCTTAAAAACTGTCCCGAAATTTCCGATATAAGAAACATGCTTAAAATACTCGCCGGTATCGGCTGCGTCATCACGCGCGACGACAGAGGCGGTATCACCATAGATTCGCGCGACATATACTGCGACGCGATACCGTGCGTGCTCGCAAAAGAGCTTCGCTCGTCGATATTTTTAATGGGCCCCATGCTGTCGCGTATGAAAAAGGCGAAAATTTCCTATCCCGGCGGGTGCGAGATAGGTATGCGCCCGATAGACATACATCTGTCGGGGCTGAGGGAACTGGGAATCACGATAGACGAAGAGAGCGGTTATCTGGACTGCGACGCCACAGGCGCGCATTCCGCGCAGATACTTCTGGATCTGCCCAGCGTGGGCGCTACCGAAAATTTAATGATGGCAAGCGTTTTCACGCGCGGCGTCACGGTCATAAGGAACTGCGCCAAAGAACCGGAGATTTCCGACTTGCAGAATTTTCTGAACGCCATGGGCGCGAGGGTTTCGGGAGCGGGGAGCAGTATGATAACGGTGGAGGGGGTGGAGCGGCTGCACGGCGTAACTTACACTCCGATTCCCGACAGGATAATAGCGGGTACATATATGATTGCGACCGCCATGTGCGGCGGCAACGTCACGCTCGACGGAGTCGTTCCCGAACACCTTTCTTCGCTTATAGCGAAAATGTCCAAAACCGCTTGCAAAGTTATATGCAAAAATGATAAAATATCGGTAAGAAGCAAGGGCAGGCTCAAATCGCTCGAAAGAATAGATACGATGTACTATCCGGGCTTTCCTACCGACTTGCAGACGCAGATAATGGCGTTGCAGACCATTTCCAGGGGTACGTCCGTCATTGCGGAGAATATCTTCGAAACGCGTTTCAAAACGGTGCCCCAGCTCATCAAGATGGGCGCGGACATTACGGTGCGCGACAGAACCGCCGTCGTACGCGGCGTGCCCGGACTGCACGGGGCGGAAGTGCACGCGACCGATCTGCGCGGAGGCGCCTCGCTCGTTCTGGCGGGGCTTGCCGCGGAAGGAAGGACTGAAGTAAAGGACATCTATCATATTGACAGGGGATACGAAGACATGGCGCCCGTTTTATCCGGGCTGGGCGCGAATATAACCAGGGTCGTTTAATGAACAAAAGAGCAGCTATTTTAATAACGGTGCTTGGTATCGTGGTGGTCACGATAGTGCTTGCCTGCAGTATTTTCGCGATAGGCGAAGTACGCGTAGTGACCACCGCCGACGTCACTTTTGACGATGAAGTATCGTCCGGGATAGTTGCGGCGAGCGGCGTAAAGGACGGCGGAAGCATTTTCTCCGTTGACGAAAGCGTGGTGCGTTCGAACGTGGAGGCGGCTTATCCGCAGGTGAAAGTCATAACCGTGGAGCGCACTTTTCCCGGAACCGTTTCCATTAACTGCACGTTGAGAAAAGCGTTCGTCTGTATTCCCTGCGACGGCGGATATGCGCTACTTGACAGGGAATTGAAGGTTGTTTCCGTAACTTCCGCCGCCCCCGAAAGCGGATATATATCCGTATCCGGTTATACTCTCACGGCGCAGGCGGGCGCGTTCGCCGATATACCCTGGCTTTCCGCGATAATAGCGGGAGGGGAGTCCAATCTCCTTATGAACGAAAAAATTTCCTATTTCATCCAATCCGTTACTTATTATTCCGACGGAAACTACGTGGATATACTCACCAATACGGGCGCGCATCTTCTCATGTATGCGGAAGGGGATATGGACGCAATATTCGGCAGACTTTACCAGGCGTACCTTTTGACAATGGAAGATGATTTTTCCGGGTGCGAAAGCGGATTCTTTTACACGGAAGTTGCCTCCGACGGAAGAATTTCCGTAAAGCACTCTTCGACGTTTCCCGAAAATTATCCTCGCGCGTAACGCGGGCGCGCGTATTTTTATGCGCGCATTTTATATATTTATTGAAAACTATTGACAGAGCCATTCGTTTGCATTATAATATTAAGTATGGGAAAGGATATATGCGTTCTTGACGTCAGGTCGGACGCCGTTACCGTTGCCACGGGTTCCGGATCGGGAAAAGGTATAATAAGCATTTCCGGCATAAAATCCGAAACTTACGACGGCTACGGCGAAGGCGAGTGGTATAATACCGCCTCTTTGGAAGACGCGGTCGTCAAAGCATTCAACACGCTTCCTTCCCACGGCAATTTCGACGTGCTGTACGTGGGCGTACCTTCCGCATTCTGCGAATTTTACGCCGACGAAAACCTTACGGCTTTGAACGAAGACAGCGTCATAACGCGCAACATTGCCGACAAGGCGGCTGTGCGCGGACTGGAAGTGCTCAACAAAACGCGCAACGTGATCCAGCATTGCGCGCTCGGTTACCGTGTGGACGGCGGGGACGTGGTATACAACCCGGTAGGTATGTCGGGCAGGACAATGACGACTTACAATTCCTACCTGTCCTGCAAAAAGGGCTTTTACGACGCCGTAGACAGAATAGCTTCCGCGCTGAACTTTGCCGAAACGGAGTATATTTCTTCCGCGCATGCGGAAGGGCTTACGTTGCTGGACGATTCCTATCGCGCGGGCGGAGAAGTGCTGGTGGACTTCGGTTTTCTGGAATGTTCGCTGGCGGGAGTGCGCGGAGATGGCTTGCAGGGGCTTGAATCGGTGACCACGGGCAGCGCGATAATCGCGGCGGAACTTACCGAAAGGCTGGACGTGGACTTTTATTCCGCGCTGTCGCTGCTTGGTCAGATAGACCTGACCGACGATTTCGAGCAGGTGTCCTTCTATTCTCTTCCGAAGGACGGCGACGTGCTGAAATACCGCGCTTCCGACATAAACGAGATTGTAAGAAGCTGTCTGCGTGAAGTGGCGGGAGAGATTAACAACGTATTCGACAACGTGGCGGACGCGCAGTCCACAAGGCGGATTTTCGCCACGGGCAACGCATTTTTCAATATGAAAGGTGCAATAAAATATCTGGCAAAGAGTATGGGCAGGGCGATAACGCCGCTTGCGCCAAACGTACCGGGATACGATAAACCGGAATATTCGTCGCTTATCTCCGTAATGAGACAGGCACACTTAAGAAAAAGCGAGAGGAGCTTTTTCAGTAAATTCATCAACAGACTAAGGAGGGTATAGACTTATGGAAGAAATAGGCTCCGCTAAAATAAAAGTATTCGGCGTGGGCGGAGGAGGCTGCAACGCGGTAAACCAGATGGTCAGAGCCGGCATAACCACAGCCGAGTTCGTCGCAATAAATACCGACAGGCAGGCGCTTCTGGCTTCCGAAGCTCCCGTAAAACTTCCCATAGGAATAAACACCACGCAGGGGCTTGGAGCAGGCGCGGATCCCGAAAGAGGCGAAAAAGCGGCGCTCGAATCGCGCGAGGAAATAGACGAGCTTCTCAAAAACGTGAATATGCTGTTCATTACCGCCGGAATGGGCGGCGGAACGGGCACCGGAGCGGCTCCCGTAATAGCTTCGCTTGCGAAAAACAAGAACATACTTACCGTCGCCGTCGTTACCACTCCTTTCAAATTCGAAGGCAAAAAGCGTATGCTCAACGCTTTGGGCGGTATAGAAAAGCTGAGAAAGCAGGTGGATACGCTGCTTATCATCCCCAACGAAAAGCTCAACGACATTTTGCCCGCGGACGTGCCCATAATGCGCGCGTTCCAGGAAGCGGATGAAGTTCTGCGCCAGGCGGTGCAGTCGATAAGCGACCTTATAATGAGGGATTCCATCGTCAATCTCGACTTTGCGGACGTCAATGCCGTTATGCGTGCCAAGGGCGTGGCGCACATGGGCATAGGCGAAGCCAGCGGAGCGGACAAGTCCATCAAGGCTATGCGCCTTGCGGTGGCGTCGCCGCTTCTCGAATCCGACATCCAGGGCGCGAAAAACATAATTATGTATTTCCAGGGCGGCAGTGATCTCACTCTGAACGAAACCACCACCGCGTGCAACCTGGTTCAATCCATTGCCGACCCCGACGCAAACATCATCTGGGGTATGGGAATTTATTCGGGTGAAGAGTATCAGAATAAAGTGAAGATAACCGTAATAGCAACCGGATTCCCCGAAAAACCGGCGCAGGAGGAAGAGGAGGAGCAGAGCAATTCCCGCGCAGGCGCTTCGGCGGCGGAGCGCAACCGTCCCAACTACGACGCGCCCGTGTTCGGCAGACCCGCGGGACAGAACGCGGCGCCTTATCAGGGCAACGGCGGATATTCCGACAACGCGCAGTCTTACAGAAACGGCGGCGGTTATTCCGCCGGATACGGCTCGCAGTCCCCGTATCAGCAAGCGTCCCCGCACCCCGCAAGACCGGGCGGCTATGAACCGCGCTACAACGACAATTACGGCGGCGCCGGCGCAGGCTACGGCGGTAACGCGGGAGGCGAATACGGCCGCAATTACACCAATCCGCCTTCGGGCTTTGCGCCCGGACAGTCTGCTCCCGGGCAGGAACAGCCGCAGGAAAAGAGGAACGTTCCCAAATTCCTCGAACGTCTGCGCAGAGGCCGTATCGACGACAATAACTGATACGTAAGGTGATAAGGCTGGGGATGTCCCGTTACGGGGGCATCCCTTTTTAGATATAAATTTATATTTTCGACATATTCGGAAGTTTTTCCTTGCCGTGCAATACTATCATATGCGTATGGTAGTTTATGTGGAATATGTGCTTTTAAGCAACTTTTTTATAGACGCATTTCTGGCTTACATAACGCTTTTAAGCCTTAAAACCAAGGCAGGCAGACTGCGTATTGCGTTATCCGCACTGATAGGCAGTTGTTTCGCCGTTGCCGTTCCTTATATAAATTTTGCCGCGGCTGGCGTTGTAAAAGTGCTTATGCTTATGGTTATGACGGCGGTCATGTGCAAATACCCCTGTTTTAAACGATATCTGCTGACAACGCTCGTCTATTTCGTCTATACCGCGGCGTTGGGCGGAGCGGTTCTGTTGATAAATAATATGGCGGCGTCGGAATTCATCTCCGCGCTGTATTATCCCGACAGTCTTGTGGGCGCATATATCGCCGCGGGAGGCATTGTTCTCGTCTACATAAGCCGCCAGATAGCCGGATATATGGCAAGAAAGCGTATGTGCGGAAGCGAGTGCAAGGTGGTCTTGCTTGCCGGCGGAGCGGAAATATCGTGCGAAGGGTTCATAGATACGGGCAACACGCTTATCAGGGGCGGAAAGGGCGTAATAGTGATAGACAGGAAGCTGGCGAAAAAACTGATCGGAAAGGGCGCGGCGCGCGCTTCGGGAATATGGGTCAGGACCGTCAACGGGGAAAGTTATATGCCGGCAATCAAAATCGAAAGCGTCACTTTTCCGGAAGAAAGCGGAAGAAGCGTTTACGATGTGACGGCGGCGATATCCGGTACGTCCATGGGAGAATTCAAGGTAATCCTGCCGGCAGGCATATGAGGTGTGGTATGTTCAGGAAATTATTGGCAAAAATACTTGCGGCGCTGAATTTGTATTCGGAAAACAGGCTGGACTTTATCGGCGGAGGCGAGGCATTGCCCGCGCCGCTCGATCCCGAGGAGGAAAAGCAGCTTATCAAACGGCTTGCAGAAAAAGACGAACGTGCAAAGAACGAACTTATAGAGCGTAATTTACGCCTTGTCGTATATATAGCCAAAAAATTCGACAATACAAATATAGATATTGAAGATCTTATATCAGTAGGCACGATAGGGCTTATCAAGGCGGTAAATTCGTTCGACGCGGAAAAACAGATAAAAATGGCAACGTACGCGAGCAGATGTATAGAAAACGAAATACTTATGTTTTTGCGTAAAACGTCCAAGACAAAGTCGGAAATGTCGCTTGACGAGCCTTTGAACGTGGACTGGGAAGGCAACGTGCTTCTCCTTTCCGACGTGCTCGGCACCGACAGCGACATAATATACAAGGATATGGAAAGCGAGGCGGAAAGGGATATATTGCTTTTGTGCTTTGAAAAACTTTCACCTCGTGAAAAGGAGATAGTCAAAATGCGCTTCGGAATTTTGGGCGCACAGAAAAAGACGCAAAAGGAAATAGCCGACATAATGGGCATATCGCAATCGTACATATCCCGACTGGAAAAGAAGGTAATGAAAAAGCTGAAAAAGGAAATATCAAAATTTGAGCAGTATTAGGGCGGGTATTGATAATAAATTGTACTGCATAAGCGCGTAAGCGGCAGGGAATGGGCATTTTGCTTTTCAAGGAATAAAAACGCGGTGCTTTGCGCATAATTTCTTCGTTTGAAGTACATAAGGAGGAATTATGAACAAGGTAAACTTATGTAATTTGGACACGGCGCGGCTTCCGCGCCTCACAAACGAAGAATGCGAACGGTTGCTTGAAAAAAGCGCGGCGGGGGACAAAGAGGCGCGTGAAACGCTGGTAATGGCGAATATCCGCCTTGTGCTCTCGCTGGTACAGAGGTTTAAGGGCAAGGCAAACAGCGACGATTTGTTCCAGGTCGGCATCGTCGGACTGATGAAAGCGATCGACGGCTTCAATCCCGCGTTTAACGTGAGGTTTTCCACATATGCCGTGCCCATGATTGTGGGCGAAATAAGGCGATTCGTAAAAGAAGGGACGTCAATCAAAGTCAGCCGCAGTATGCGCGACATAGCTTATAAAACGTTAAAGGCGCGCGAAGAGATGTCGGTGGGAAGGAGCGAACCTTCTCTTATGGAAGTGGCGGCGGAAATAGACGTGCCGTACAGGGACGTGGTAACGGCGCTCGACGCCGTAAGCGAACCGATATCTTTGCAGGAGTGCGTTTACGGCGAAGGCGATGACAGCGTAAGTCTGCTGGAACAGCTGGGCGACAAACGCTGCTGCGAAGACAGGTGGATAGACGACATATCCATAAAAACCGCGCTCGAAGAGCTGCCGGAAAGGGAAAAAAGGATAATCACTCTGAGATATTTCAAGGGCAGAACGCAGACGGAAATATCCGAAATCATGGGAATATCCCAGGCGCAGGTAAGCCGGCTCGAAAAAAGCGCTCTGGCGTATATCAAAGAATTTGTAATAGATAAGTATTAAGTCTCCACCCTCCGCATAAGATATGGCGGAGGGTTTTTATGATATCCGATCTTACTTTTTGCGAACTAAGGGAAAAAGAGGTGGTAAACATCACCGACGGCAAGAAATTGGGGCGGATTCTGGACATGGCGCTCACTTGTTCGGGAAACGTCCTCGGCATAATAGTGCCGGGCGAAAAGAAGTTCTTCAAGAACATATCGGGGGACGAAAGCATCTTCGTTCCGTGGAAGAACATCGTCAAAATAGGCGAGGACGCCATTCTGATAGAGCTTGGCGAGCGTTCGGGCGGAAACGTAGTGTGTCCGGCGCCGCGCGACTGCTGAAAATTTATTGCACAAACGAAAAAATAGTGATATAATATAGAAAAAACGAGGAAAAAGTTATGAAGTGTATATATTGCGGCTGTATGGACAGTAAGGTAATAGATTCCCGTGTAAACGAGGACGGCACGTCTATCCGCCGCAGGCGCGAATGTACGGCGTGCGGCAGGAGATTCACCACCTACGAAACGGTGGAATTCACTCCGGTCATGGTTGTCAAAAAGAGCGGCTGCCGTCAGGCTTTTTCCGCGCAAAAGGTAAAACAGGGCATTATGAAGGCGTGTGAAAAGCGCCCGGTAGCCATGCAGCAGATAGACAATCTGGTTGCGGACATAGAAAAGCGCGTGGCAAATCATCTCGATCAGGAAATCACGTCCGATGAAATCGGTGAAATGGTCATGGACGGACTGAAAGAAATAGACGATGTCGCCTACGTCCGTTTCGCGGCGGTCCACAGACAGTTCAAGGACATAAACAGCTGGTTGGACGAGATAAACGAAGTGCTCAAGAAAAAGCAGGGTAAATAATATCCCGTTATTCGGTAAAATCGTTAAAGGACCTGTACGGTCCTTTTTTAATTACTTATTCTCCGTGGAATTGTACAAGCCTACAACGACATAAGTATATTGCAGAAAGAAAAGGCGGTGTATTTATGTTTTTAAGCGGTATTTTTGCTCTGCTGGGCAACATTTTCTTCTTTACGGGATACGTAAAAAACAAAAACAGTTTTCCTCTTCCTCTTTCGCCCGAGAAGGAAAAAGAACTTATCGAAAAAATGTGGAAGGGCGACAAATCGGCGCGCGACGAACTTGTCAGCCATAATATGCGCCTTGTCGTGCATATAGTAAAGAAATATTCGGGGTATAACGACAACGACGAACTCATCTCCGTAGGGTCGATAGGTCTTATTAAGGCGGTCAATACTTATTCCGACGGCAAAGGCACGCAGTTTGCCACTTACGCCAGCAAATGTATCGAAAACGAAATACTTATGACCTTGCGCGCAAGCAAGAAATATAAGGGCACGCGCTCGCTGTTCGAACCGGTCAGCAGCGATAAGGACGGCAACGAAATCACTCTTATGGATTTGCTTGAAGACAGCACGGACGTCATAGACGAAGTGGAAAATTCACTCGTGCGCGAAAAGTTGTATAAAGTGGTAAGGGCGGCGCTCGACGCGCGCGAATACGAGATAATAAAACTGCGTTACGGTCTTGAAGGCGTGCCGGCGCAGACCCAGCTGCGGGTAGCGGAAAAATTCGACATATCCCGTTCCTACATATCGCGCATAGAAAAGAGGGCGATAGAAAAACTGCGCAAGTATATCCGCCAGAACTCGCTTGACTTTTGAGCCGCGCGATGGTAATATGAAAGTCCCAGATAATCGGATGGCCGCACGCAAGTGAGGAAAGTCCGGACACCGTAAGGCAGAGTGCCGGCTAACTACCGGTTAAGGCGACTTAAAGGAAAGTGCAACAGAAATAAACCGCCTGCAACGCAGGTAAGGATGGAAAGGCGAGGTAAGAGCTCACCGATTCCGCGGCGACGCGGAATGCCCTGTAAACCCCACTCGGTGCAAGAGAAAACGACTTTATGCGGCAGCCTGTCGCGTCGGAAAATCGCTTGAGCGCGTCGGCAACGCCGCGCCTGGATAGATGGCCATCGTAAACAGAATCCGGCTTACTGATTATGTGGGAACTTATAAGGCGGCGTTGCCGCCTTTTTGATTATATTCCACAATATTATTTTAGAAAAACGACTGTTATACGTCGGTTACTTCCCGTATTTGCGGCGTGTAACGCTTTGCGCTTTTCTGCGGCGGCGCAAATCGGCGTTGCCCGGCGTATATGCGCCGGCGGAAGACTTTGCGGGCGGATCCCCGTATAAGCAGGCGTGCGCCTGTCAATAATTTTTCCGAGGGAATTATGGTATATTATCTTATAATAGCAGCTTTGGCGCTTTGTTTTATGTTGCCCGCGCTGGCGTCGCTTAAAAGAAGGCGGCGTTACGCGGTGATTGCACGCGCGGACGAAGAGGATTTACAGCTGAACGTCGTATCGCTTGCCCAGTCAATGACCGTCCGTGACAAAACGGGGGCGGGCATACCCTACCGCGAAACGATGGCGCGGATAAGGCGCGCTTTCCGTCTGGTAAAACGCAAAGTAAAGGACGGATACGCCCTGGAAGAGTGTGAAAAGTGGCTATACGAAAACGGCAACTTTCTGTTGACCAATGCGTACAGGACGGGCATACTGCGCCTGAACGCGCTTCCCAGAAGCGGCGGAAAGATAAGAGCGGTCGCGCTTGCGCATCTGCTTACATCGCTCGACAGATGCGTTGCCGACGCGGATAAATGCGCGCGGCAGATAAAACTTTTCAACAAATACGCTCCGCTTACCGGAAGCGAGGTATTTTCTCTGCCCGCGGCGTTCGCATATTCGCTGCTAAGGCATATATCGCGTATGTGCAGCCGCATAATTTTAATAAATAAAGCGGAAAAGTACGCCGGGACGGACGACAATTTCGACATATCGCACGCAAAATTACCCGGATATACCTATTACAGTAAACTTTTGGGCAAACTGTCGGGAGAAGAGCGGACGGAAACGGGGACTGATAATGCGGAGATAACGTTCGGGGTGTATCTTTCGGATACGGCGGTTTTGCTGTCCAATGCGGTAAAATCGCTTAAATCTCTGCCGGATACGTTCAATCTGCCTTTCATGCTCGGCGTATCGCCGGCAGGAGAGATATTTTCCCGAGATGAAACGTACCGCAGTATGGACGATATTTCAAAGCGGCTTTATCTCGACGCGCTTGGCGCGCTTGCGGAATATGCAAATATGTCGGAAAGATACTGCGCGGAGCAGATATTGCTTTGTTCGCGTGTGCGCGGCGTACACTTCGGAGAACTGTTATTTGAAAGCCGACGGAAAATTTACAGGCTGTTAAAGGGTAAAAAGACGTCGCTATACGGCGGGGAAAACAGGGCGGCGGTATTCGGGGCGGCCGTTTTCGCGTTGGATCTGGCAATATCGTGCGTGGCGGCAGTACTTATGAACGGGGCGGCGCTGTCCGTGTGTACGTTCTTTGCGGTATTTTTCATCGCTTTTAAGCCCATAGAATACCTTGCGGTAAAAACGATATCCGCTTTTCTTCCGCGGCGCAGTATTCCGCGCCTTAAACTGAATAGCATACCCGAACAAGGGCGCGTTTTAACCGTTATGTCCGCGGTTTTGTCGGACGAGGCCGAAGCGAGGGCGGCGCTTGAAAATATTAAAAGTATCCGTGCCGCGAACAGGGACGACAATGCCGGATTCGTGCTTCTTGCAGACTTCCGCCCGTCCGACAGCGAGCGCGAAGAAGGAGACGAACGCATTATACGCGCGCTTTCCGCCGCCGAGGGCGAAAGCGATATATTCGTACTTGTCCGCAAGCGCAGTAAATGCGGCAAAACGTGGTCGGGAAGAGAGAGGAAGCGCGGAGCGATAGAAGATATGAATTCGCTCCTTTTACGCGGCGATAAGTCGCCGTTCGAATATATCAGCCGCCTGCCGTTTACTCCGGTGTACGTTCTTTTGCTCGATTCCGACTCGATTCTTACTGTCGGAGGAGTGCGCAGGGCGGTAAGCGCCGCAATGCATCCGCTGGCAAAAAAATACGATATTCTTTCGTTCGGGTGTAAATATAAGCTGTCATCGCTCGGAACGCTTTATTCGGTCAGATATCTGCACGAATCGGGAGTGGAAGAGTATTGCGGATATTCCGACTTTTATTACAATTTGTGTTCGCAGAGCGTATTCTGCGGCAAGGGCATATACAATCTGCGCCAGTTTGACGAAAAATTAAAGGGAACGCTGCCCGAAGGAAGGGTGCTCAGCCACGACATAGCGGAAGGGGCGCTGACCGTATGCGGCTCGGCGGGAGATTTCGTATATGAGGACGCTCCGCCCGCGTTTGCCCCTCAGGCGCGCAGGTTGGAAAGATGGCAAAGGGGAGATTTACTCTTACTGCCGCTCGCATTCAGGCGCAAATGCCACCCTCTGTACCGGTATATCATATTGCGCAACATAGTTGCGATATTCGCCGCGCCTGCGGCTTTTGCCGCGGTAATTGCCGTATTGGCGACGGGAAACATACCGTTGGCGATAGTCACGGGGGTATGTCTTATGGCTCGTCCGCTTGCGGAAGCGGGATTTTCCCTTTATTCGCTTGCTGAAGGCGTAAGGACAAGATACGCCGTCGGCGGTTTTTTGAGAAGTATAGCGTACGGGATAGAAGATATAATATTGCTTCCGTTCAACGCATTTTCCGGCCTTGCGGTAGTAATAAAGACGCTGTTCAGGCTGGCTGCGCATAAGAATTTGCTCGAATGGCGCACGTTTGCTTCGACTCTGCACGATAAATGCGGCGCTCATTTTGCGCAGATTTCCGGAGGAGCGTTCACTCTCGCCGTGCTTGCCGCGACTCTATATTTTTCCGTTGCCGTGCCCGTGTACGCCGCGGTCTGCGTTATATACGCCTGCCTGCTGGCAACGGGCAGTATTGAATTCGCGCCCGAAAAAGCAGACGTAAAGGATAAAGCGTTTTTGCGCGGCGTTGCGTGTGACACTTACGCTTACTTTACCCATATGCGCGGGCAAAGCAAGCTGATTTCCGACAATCTGGCGTTTGAAACAGGGGTTAAAATAGCCGGAATGACTTCGCCGACCAATTTGGGCATGGGTATTCTGTCGCACGTATGCGCCGCAGAATGCGGCATAATCGAAGACGAAGAGGCGGTTTTGCGTATAGCCCGCGACGTGAACGTTCTTGAAGGATTGCCGGTATGGAAAGGAAACTTTTTCAACTGGTACGACCTTGACGGCAAAGTGAAGCGTCCTGAATACGTTTCGAGCGTGGATAACGGTAATCTGGCGGCTTGTCTTATCACGGCGCGCGCTTTTTTGGAAAAGCACGGAGAGAGGCTTCCCGCGATAGACGGGATACTCGGCGGTATGCGGCTTGAAGAGCTGTTCGACAGGTCGAACGGCAGATTTTTCATCGGATACAACCTTGAAAGCGGTACGTTTGAAGGGCATTACGATATGATGGCGTCGGAAGCGCGTATTCTTGCTTATATCGCCGCCTGTTCCGTGAATATTCCCGCGTGGGACGGACTCAGGCGCGATCTTATTTCCGCCTGCGGCAATATGCTGGTATCGTGGGCGGGGACGGCGTTCGAATATCTTATGCCGCAGATTTTCTTTGAAGACAACAGATTTTCGTTGCTTACGCATTCGTGTAGGGGCGCGTGCGCGGTGATGCGCGCGTCCTCATGCAGGGGAGTGTTCGGAATAAGCGAAAGCGGCTGTTACGACTTTGACGACGGCGGAAATTACAGGTACGGGCAGTTCGGCGTAAGCACGCTCGCGCTGAAATCCACGGCGGATATGTGCGTAATATCTCCTTATTCTTCCGCCATGATGTTGAAATATATGCCGAAAAAGGCGGTGGAAAATCTGAAAAAACTCAAAAAACGCGGCGTATACGGTAAATTCGGCTTTTTCGAGGCGATAGACTATACCGCGGGAGGCAGAATAGTTTGCAGTTATATGTCGCACCACCAGGGAATGTTGCTTGCCGCCGTTACCAACGCGATGAAAGATAACGTCATATCAAGGTATTTTATGTCCGACAGCGAGATGCGCGGCGGAGCGTTGCTGTTACAGGAACGCGTGCCCGAAATAAAATGCGCGAAAAAGCCTAAGGCGGATTTCGTATATCCGTTGCGGACTGAGTTTTTCCGCAGACAAGAGGGAATATCGCAGCCAAAAGCGGCGCTTCTGAGCGCGGGCGAATATTCGGTTGCGCTTACCGAAAGCGGCTGTTCCGTTTCGCGTTGGAAGGGAATGGATATCAACAGGTGGAGAAAAGACCCGTCGTTGCCCGACGGCGGCTTTTTCACGGTCAAAAGCGGGGGTGTCGTGTTTTCTCCGACTTATATGCCCGGAAGAAACTCCGGCGACAAATACGCCTTTTCGTATACTCCAGAATACTGCGAATACGAAAACTTATCGCAGGGGTGCAGTCAGAAGGTGTTTTTACTCACGGGAATTGCCGGCGAGATGAGAAAACTTACGATTAAAAACACGACGGAAAAAGTAGCGACCTATGAAATATCTTACTACGAACGTCTTGCAATGGCGGACGGTGAAGAATACGCTTCGCACCCGGTATACGCGGATATGTTCGTCGGCGCGGAAAAAGACGGAGAAGCCGTCTTTATCACAAAACGGGCAAAGTCGGCCGTCGGCGACAGATACATGGCGTTCAGGCTGTTCGGCGGCGGCGATACCGAATATTCCTGCAGCGCGGCGGACGCGGCGGGAAAAGGAAGAATATCTCCATCTTTCGGCGACGTAATGTATCCGTGCTTGAGCGCCGTCTGCCGCATAGCCGTGTCGCCGGGGGAGAGCAGGGATATATACGTCGTAAAAGCCGTTGATACCGATAGAGAGAAAATCAAAAACTTCATGGAAGATATGGACGGGGAAAATTATTTCGGCTATTGCGAAAAATGCGCTGGACTGTCTTCTTTGCGCACTCGAAGGTATCGTGCGGAAAATGAGGTAAACGAGCTGTTGGACGCTCTGGCGCCCCAACTTTTATACGCAATACAAAGTGCAGAAAAAATACACTATTATAATCTTGCGGGAACGGTAAAGATTTTCGCACTTGACTACGAGAAGGATTTTTCTATGGCGGAAAGGGCGATATCAGCCGTTTTATACCTGAATTTGTGCGGTTTGAAGTGTAAATTGCATATCGTTTTGAGTACAAATGACGAATATTACGCGCAAAAGCGCGACCGCCTTCTGCACAACACGCGTATGGGCAATATAGAAAAATTGGATATAGTGCACATAACGGACATAGATGAATTTGCCGCGCTTATCCGGTCAAAGCCCGTCTTCTTTTTGGATGAAATGAAAAAGCGCAGGCAATCCGACGATAAGGAAAACGCTTGCCGTGCAGGCTTCAGAAAGGCTGTCTGCGAGCATACCGACAAACCGGAGAAGTTGCTTGAAAGCGGATTCGGGTATTTTACCGCCGGCGGCGATTACGTCGTTACTTCTCCGCCGCTTCTGCCTTACTCCAACGTTGTCGCCGACGAGCGCGGCGGATTCGTTATTACGGAAAACGGCGGGGGGTTCACTTTTTCGTCCAATTCCTGCGAAAACAAAGTATCCGTCTGGTTCAACGACCCCGTCGAAGACTCTCCTTCCGAAACGCTCACACTGTTTACGGGAGAAAAATATCTCCGTCTGAACAAACTTCAGCCGGGCGGCTATGTGCGCCATTCCCGCGGCGCAACGTGCTTCGTATGCCGCGCCGAAGGGTTGGACTGTATGCTGTCTGTCGGAATAATAAAAAGGGGCTTAGGGAAAATATACCGCCTTAAGCTGGCCAACACGGCAGGGACCAGCTCGGATATAAAACTCGTATTCGATATAAAGCCGCTTCTAGGCAGATTGCCGCATCCGTCCGCCGTCGACGTAAGAGCCGCGGGCGACGGTATAGTGGCGGAAAATTCGGTTACGGGACAAAAGGCGTACCTCTCCTGTCTGCAGGGGGCGCAGGCTTTCTGCCGCCAAAGTTATGCGTGCGCCGTTTCGGGGGAAAGGCTATATCCCGTTGTTTCGGACATAAACGTCTGTCTTGCGCGTCTTGTCGCGCATTGTGTTTTACCGGCGGGCGAAGAAAAAGTATTCGATTTTCTTATAACGGAAAGCGAAGAACTTTTCGCCTCTTTGAAAGCGGAGGACGTTTTGCCTGAAATGGAAAAACAGGCGGATACGTTCAAATCATTGAATAAAGTATCTGTCGAAGGAGTGCCTGAAGAAGAGAAGCTACTTTTGGAAAACCTGCCTTACCAGGTGTATTCCTCGCGGCTTAAAGGCAGGTGCGGCTTTTACCAGGCGGGCGGAGCGGTAGGTTTCCGCGACCAGCTGCAGGATTGCCTGGCGCATTTGTACGCCGATCCCGCCGCGGTGAGGGCTGTTATTCTGGAATGTGCCGCCCGTCAATACGAAGAAGGCGACGTTATGCATTGGTGGCATCGCCCGAATCTTGGAGTGAGGACGGGAATCTCCGACGACCGGCTGTTTCTGGGCTACGTCACCGCCGAATATATCGAATTTACGGGCGATAAGGACGTTTTGAACGAGCAAATACCCTATTTATCTTCGCCGCCGCTTGCGGAAGGAGAGGATTCCCGTATGGAGCGCGGGCTGCCCGGACGGCATTGCGGAAGCCTTACGGAACATATCCTGCGCGCCGTTGACAGCCTCGGTACGGGGGAACACGGATTATTGCTGATAGGCGGAGGCGACTGGAACGACGCGCTCAACGGAATCGGCGTGCGCGGCAGGGGAGAGAGCGTATGGCTTACGCAGTTTGCCGCGGCGGTGATCGACAAAATTCTGCCGTATCTCGACGCAGGTCTGCGGAGCAAATATATACGGCGCTGCGAAGAACTGAAAGAAGCGGTAAATTCGGCGTGCTTTGACGGCAAATATGCGCGGGCGTTTACCGACGACGGCATCTGGCTCGGCAGGGACAATTCGCCGTGCTGCAGTACGGATATTATCTGCCAGGCGTGGGCGGTTATTTCGGGGATTGCGTCCAAAGAGGGCGCGAAAACCGCGCTCGCATATGCAAGTAAACTTATAGACGATAATTTCGGCGTAGTCCGTCTTCTTGAGCCGCCTTTCAACAAGGATTTTTATTGCGGATATATTTCCGCATATCCCGAAGGAGTGAGGGAAAACGGCGGACAGTACACTCATGCGGCGGTATGGCTGTTCAAAGCGTTCTGTATGGTGCGCGACGCAAAGAATGCCGCGCGCCTGGCGCGTATTCTCAATCCCGTTTACCGTTGCGAGGGCGAAGGCAGGGATATATACTGCGGAGAACCCTATGTGATAGCCGCCGACGTATATTACAACGATAAAATGAAGGGCAGAATGGGC
Source organism: Candidatus Alloclostridium intestinigallinarum (assembly GCA_904382605.1). Lineage (GTDB taxonomy): Bacteria > Bacillota > Clostridia > Christensenellales > UBA3700 > Alloclostridium > Alloclostridium intestinigallinarum. Next base: position 204,947 of record CAJFJA010000002.1, read on the forward strand.
TGGAGTTGGTATACGGGCAGCGCAGGCTGGTATTTCAGGACGTATCTTGAAGATTATCTCGGATTCCGCATACGTTCCGGGACGATAGAATGCAGGCGTCCGCTTGCGCAAAACTGGCGCAACATCGTGATAACTTACCGTTGCGGCAAAGCGCTGTTCCGTATCCGCTACGACGAAGGCGAAAACGACTGCATAGAGGAAAACGGAGTGAAAATGACGGGCGTTCCGGTAAATATCGACAGACCCGGCGGAGAGTACGACGTAACTTTCATTTTCAAAAAAGATAACGACCGGGGCGGTTAAAACAAACGCGCATGAAAGCGCGGCACACGTTCAATATAATTCAATATAGTAATCCTGTATTGTAAAATTTTTACCCTCTCCGCCAAAATGGTTGACGGGGGGGGGTAGCATTGTATGATAATAATACAAACGCGCCGCGGTCGTTGACACGCAACGCGCATATATGTATAATAAACGTATGGATAACTTATTCGAACTGAGCGCGAAAAGGGAAAAACCGCTTGCGGAGAGAATGCGACCGGTCAGCCTCGATGATTTTTACGGGCAGGAGCATATCGTCGGCGAGGGTACGCTTTTGCGCAGAGCCATACAGACGGACACGCTGGGCAGCTGTATTTTTTACGGTCCTCCCGGCTGCGGCAAGACCACGCTTGCGAATATTATTGCCAACACTACGGGCGGAGCGTTTGTAAAACTGAACGCGGTGTCAAGCGGCGTGGCGGACGCGAAAAAAGTTATCGACGACGCAAAGCGCCGCCGTATGGTGGACGGGGTAAAGACATATCTGCTTCTGGACGAATGCCACCGCTGGAACAAGGCGCAGAGCGACTGCGTGCTTTCGGCGATAGAGGAAGGGTATATTATCTTTATCGGCTCGACTACGGAAAATCCGTATATCGCCATGACGAAGGCAATCGTTTCCAGATGCAGGATATTCGAATTCCGCAAGCTGGAAAAAAGGGATATGCAGGACGCCCTGTCACATGCGCTTACGGATAAAAAGAACGGACTCGGCAACAGCAAAATAAAGCTGGACAGGGACGCCATGGATCATCTGATATGGGCAAGCGACGGAGACGTGCGCACGGCGCTGAACGCCCTTGAACTGGCTTTTCTCACAACCCCGGCGGGTGCGGACGGAGTCGTGCATATCGACCTGAAGACGGCGGAACAGTCCATTCAGAAAAAATCGCTCGGTGTGGACGAGAATATGTATTACGATATGCTGAGCGCGTTTTGCAAATCGTTGCGCGGAAGCGACAGCGACGCGGCGTTATATTGGGCGGAAAGACTGATTCAGGCGGGGTGCGATCCCATGCTTATCGCAAGACGGCTTGTCGTGCACTCGTCCGAGGACGTGGGAATGGCGGATCCGCAGGCTCTTACGATAGCCGTATCCGCAATGTACGCATACGAACATATCGGACTTCCGGAGGGGAAAATTCCGCTGTACAACGCTATAATATACGTATGCGAAGCCTCCAAATCCAATTCCGTTGTCAGGGCGATGGAAAAGGTGGCGCGCGCCGTGGAGCGGGTAAAGGACGACAACGTACCGCCGCCGCTCCGCGACAACCACTATTCGGGAGAACATGCGGGAGGCTACAAGTATCCCCACGACTACGGCGGATGGGTGGAACAGCAGTATCTGCCCGACAAACTGAAAGACGAAAAATTTTATACGCCGTCTGATAACGGTTATGAAAAACTGCTTATTAGGGCGAAAGACATAAAGAAAAACAAGGGGTAATATATGGCACTTCTGAGCGTTGACAATCTGACCAAAATATATAAAGGTCAGCTCACCACTGCAGTCTCGGACGTTTCGTTCGAGGTAAACGAAGGCGAGATAGTCGCCTTTGTGGGACCTAACGGCGCGGGCAAATCCACGACAATCAAATGTATAACGGGTATACATCCTTTCGACGGCGGCAGCGTGGTCGTGTGCGGACACGATATCAAAACCGACCCGATAGGCGCGAAGATGAATATAGGATACGTTTCCGACGACCACGCGACCTATGAAAATCTGACCGGCTACGATTATCTTAATTTCGTTTGCAACGTATACCGCGTTCCCGCGGGCGAGCGCAAACAGAAAATACAGAATCTTGCCGATATGCTGGAAATTTCCTCCGCGCTGTCCAAGCAGATAAATACCTACTCGCACGGCATGAAGCAGAAGATATGCATAATCGCCGCCCTGGTGCATTCGCCCAAACTGTGGATACTGGACGAACCCATGACGGGACTGGATCCCCGTTCGGCGCATATCCTCAAAGAGCTTATGCGCAGCCACTGCGCGGAAGGCAACAGCGTTTTCTTCTCCTCGCACGTGCTCGAAGTTGTGGAAAAACTTTGCGACAGAGTGGTTATCATCAACCGCGGAAGTATAATCAAAACGCTTTCGGAAGACGATCTGAAAGAGATTACGCAGTCAAGTTCGCTGGAAGAATACTTCCTGACGCTGACGGGCGGCGCGGTTTCGGAAACCAAGGACGGGGAGTGACGATGACTAACTTTCTTTCGGTTTTCAGGCTGGATCTTCTGATGAATTTCAGGCTCAGCTACGGCGACAAGCGCAAACTTGCCAAAAAAATAGGTCTTTTCGTCCTTCTTCTCGTGGCGTTCGCGCTCCCGCTCGCTTTCGTGCTGATAATGCTTTACTTTCTTTCGCAGACGGCGGTATTCGGCGGATACCTGGACGAATTGCTCAATCTCGTATTTTTTTCCGTACAGCTTATCATCCTGGTATTTTTCCTGCCGTCGTATATCAACAGCGTCTGGTTTTCCAAAGACAGACAGCTTTTGGCGTCCATGCCGATAGGAGGAAGCGCGGTTTTCGTATCGCGCATGCTGGTAATATATATTTCCACTTTGATAATAAGCGTGATCATCACTCTCATAGGCGGAGCGGTGATTGCGGCGGGAAGCGCTTCCGCACTCGATACCTATGCCGACCTTATCGCGCAGGGAGTATTGACGCCCACCCCGCAGGCGGAAGTTTACGGCAGCGCGGGATATTACTTTATGCTTTTATTCACGAGCCTTACGCTCCCGGTAATTCCGCTTTTCATCATGGCGCTGGTTTCGTTCCCGCTCATGAAGATAATTTCCTACTTCAAGCGCAACTCCGTCGTAAAAACGGTGGTAATGCTCATAGCTTACGGGGCGTTTTTCGCGGTCATTTACGTCGGTTCGTTTTATCTGCAAAACAGTATGCAGGATATAGTGCCGGACGGCAGCGAGGGTAGTTTCGAATTGCTCAACGCGCTTATTGAAAGAATGTGCGGATTTACGCGTTATATCTACCCGTCATATTTTGCCGCGTCGGGAATGTGCGGTTCGTGGCAGGACGGCTTGTGCTATGCCGCGGTGATAACGGCCTGCGCCGCGCTTACGGTAGCGGGAAGCAAATTCTTCTTCTCGCTTTCCGATACGCGCGCCGTGATGAACTCCGGCGGCAGGAGCGGGGAAGAAGAGGCGGTTAAAATAAAGAGTATGGGCGTAAGACTTGCGCTTATCAAAAAAGATATAGCCTGCATTATGCGCGAACCGCAGCTTGCCTTTCAGTCGCTTGCAGGCATAGTGCTGTGCCCCATAATTCTGGTAATTATAAACGTAATGCTCCCCATGGGCGCGGCGGAGGGTACCGAAGATATGTATCCGACAATGAACGCCGCCATGTCCGTTCTTCTGCTGATAACTTTGACCTGCGGATCCAATCTGCTCGCGTCCATCGCGGTATCGAGAGAGGGGCAGAATTTCAAAATTGTCCGCTTTATGCCCATATCCGGCAAAGACATAGTGATTGCGAAACTTGCGCTTGCGGATATATTCTCGTTTATCTGTATATTGATAGACGATATAATCCTGGTGTCGCTTTCCGTTTTCAACGTGGTGGACTTTTTCGGCGCGCTCGTGTGCACCAATCTGATAAGTATGGGCATAAACGCATATGCGCTGGGCAGGGACATCAAAAATCCCAGATTTTCATACAACAGTATCCGCGAGCTTGTCAAATCCTCGTCAAAGACGCTTACTTCCATGCTGGTGACGCTCGTGGTGTCCATCGCCTGCATGGCGGTGTTCATCGGAGTAACGGTAGGTATGGGGCAAGGTTACGCCGCTTCCGGCGCTATCTGGGGAGCAATACTCGCAATAAGTCTGATTGTATTCGGAATTTTCAGGTATAAGTGTATAACACGCATGAGCAAGGGCATAGACACAATCGAATAAAGGAGAAGATATGACGGGCAAAAGATATATGTCGCTGGATCTGGGCGACGTGAGGATAGGCGTTGCCGTAAGCGATACCATGGGTATAGTCGCCGGCGCGCTGGAAACGTACCGCCGCCGCGGCGACGACAGCGATTTCAAGCATGTAGCCGACCTTATACAGGCACAGAACGCCGGCGTGGTGGTCATAGGACTGCCGCTCAATATGGACGGGACGAAAGGTCCGCGCGCGCTTATGGCGGAAGAGTGGGGCGCAAAGCTCGCCGCGCTTACCGACGCGAAGGTGGTGTATCAGGACGAACGTCTGACCACGGTCACGTCCGAAAGGGTGCTGATAGAGTCGGGAATGAGGCGCGAGAAAAGAAAAAACGTGATAGACCGCGTGGCGGCAGCCGTTATTTTGCAGACCTATCTCGACAATCCTCTCAAATTGCCGCTATAATCGGCGAAAAAACCGCTTGACGGAGCGTACCTGTTTATAATATGATATATATACCCAAATACGGAGGTATGAAAATGGCAGACGAAAAAATGGACGAAGAGTTCGACGGAGAGGAAGACGATATTATAGTGCTCGTGGACGAAGAGGGAAAGGAAACCCAATTCGAACATATCGCGACTCTCGATTACGATAACGAATGGTATATTCTCCTTCAGCCGGTTGTGCTGGATGAAGATATGGACGAAGACGAGGTTATAGTTTTCAAAATAGGTACGGACAGCGAAGGCAACGACCTGTTCGTTCCCGTTGACGACGAGAAGGTTCTCGACGGCGTCTATCAGGTGTATATGGAAGAGATGGAAGGCTGCGGCGACGATTGCGACTGCTGCGACCACGACTGCGACCATCATCATAAGGACGACAAAAAGGACTGACACTCGCCCTTTTCCGCGCGGGACGGGTAGTTTTGTCGCGGGAAAACGGTGATAGTCGGCAATAATCCTATATAATATCGTTATTATATAACAAAATGCGTAAAAACGTTTGCTTTTACGCTTTTGCTATGTTATAATCACACAAGAAAATAAACACTCGGTGCCAGCCGAGCGGCCGTTGCCGCATTTGCGGTAGCCGACGGCGTAACATCGGGGGTGAAAAAACAAAAGGAGTTATATTTATGGCAGTTGTAACAATGAAAAACCTGCTCGAAGCAGGCGTTCACTTCGGTCATCAGACCAAAAAGTGGAATCCCAAGATGAAGCCTTATATCTATCAGGCACGCAACGATATCCACATCATCAACCTGGAAGTTTCCGTTCAGGAAGTCGAAAAGGCGTACGCGTTCGTCCGCGATTCCGTCAAAGCCGGCAAAACCGTTTTGTTCGTGGGCACGAAGAAGCAGGCTCAGGACGCTATCAGGGAAGAAGCGCAGAGGTGCGGTATGTACTACATCAACCAGCGCTGGCTGGGCGGCACTCTGACCAACTTCAAGACTATCCGCAGCCGTATCGACCGCCTCAACAAGATCAACCAGATGGAAATCATCGGCGAGTTCGAACTGCTCCCCAAAAAGGAAGTCGCTTCCCTCAAAGCCGAAAGGGCTAAGCTGGACGCCAACCTGGGCGGTATCAAGAATATGAATTCGCTCCCCGGCGTGATGTTCGTCGTAGACATCAAGAACGAGGAAATCGCCGTTAAGGAAGCGCGCAAGCTGGGCATTCCCGTAGTCGGTCTTGTGGACACCAACTGCGATCCCGATATGGTCGATTACGTCATTCCCGGCAACGACGACGCTATCAGAGCCATCAAACTTATCGCAAGCATTATGGCGAACGCGGTTATCGAAGCCAAGGAAGGCGTAGCCTATTCCGTAGACGAGGACGACGATAAAGCCGGCGAAGAAGCAATCGAAGAGGTTGTTCCCGCCGAAGAGGATAAAAAGGATTAAGGAGAAGGAAAATGAGTTTTACTGCTAAAGACGTTATGAAACTGCGCGAGCAGACCGGCGTGGGTATGATGGACTGCAAGAAGGCGCTTACCGAAGCCGACGGCGATATGGAACAGGCTGTGGAAATTCTCCGCAAGAAGGGTATGGCTACCAGCGCGAAGAGAGCGGACAAGATAGCTTCCCAGGGCGTTGTCAGCGCCTTCATCAAAGGCAGCACCGGCGTGCTTGTGGAAGTCAACTGCGAATCCGACTTTGTGGCAAGGGGCGACCAGTTCAAGTCCTTCGTAGCTAAAATCGCCGAATATATTGCTGATAACGACGTGGCCGACGCCGCCGCCGTTACGGCAGCAAATCAGGATCTTTTGCATGAAACCATTGCAAAAATCGGTGAAAAAATAGAAATCAGACGTTTTGCCAAGTATGTGACCGACGGCGCGCATAAGGTGGATTCCTATATCCATATGGGCGGCAAAATCGGCGTGCTCGTAGAAATGGACGCCGGCGCAAGCGACGAAATTATCCACGACGTGGCGTTGCAGATCGCCGCGGCGAATCCCAAGTACGTCGCTCCCGCGGAAGTTCCCGCCGAAGAAGTGGAACACGAGAAGGAAATTCTCAAGGCGCAGGCTCTCAACGAACCCAAGCCCAAGCCCATCAACATCATCGAAAAGATGATAGAGGGCAGAATTCATAAGTTCTATAAGGAAATCTGCCTTGTGGAACAGCCTTTCGTTAAAGACGCCGACAAATCGGTTGCGCAGCTGCTTAAAGAAAACGGCAACGTGTCCGTAGTCAGATTTACCCGTTACGCAATGGGTGAAGGTCTTGAAAAGAAACAGGAAGACCTGGCGGCGGAAGTCGAGGCTCAGATCAATAAGGCAAAGTCCGGTAACTGATTCTTACAAACGGGGAAACGCGGTTGCGTTTCCCTTTTTTTAATATTTACGGGAGGAAAGTATGGCGATTTATAAAAGAGTTATAATTAAACTGAGCGGCGAAGCTCTCGCGGGCAACAAGGGGTTCGGAATAGACGAATCCATGCTTGAATACATCGTCGAGCAGATAAAAAAGGTCCGTGAAGAGAACGTCGAAATCGGCATTATCATAGGCGGCGGCAACTTCTGGCGCGGCAGACAGGCGCTGAATATGGAAAAATCCGCGGCGGACCATATGGGCATGCTTGCAACCGTTATGAATTCCATAGCCCTGCAGGACGCCCTTGAAGCACACGGTATTCCCACCAGGGTGCAGACCGCGCTTACCATTACCCGCGTTGCCGAACCTTATATATTAAGAAAAGCTCTCCACCATTTTGAAAAGGGCAGAATCGTCATATTCGCCTGCGGTACGGGCAATCCGTTTTTCAGTACCGATACGGGGGCGGCTTTGCGCGCCGCAGAGATAAATGCGGAAGTTCTGCTGCTTGCCAAAAACGTGGACGGAATTTACGACAGCGACCCTAAGACTAATCCGAATGCCAAAAAGTTTGACGAACTCAGCTATCTCGACGTGATACAGAAGGGGCTTCACGCTATGGACACCACGGCTATTTCTCTGTGCATGGAGAACAAGATTCCCATAATCGCTTTCGCGTTAAAGGAAAAAGACAGCATAGTCAGGGTGGTCAACGGCGAAAGAATCGGTACAATAATCCATTGAAAGTATTGATTAAGTCCGCAAACTTTGTTATAATTATCATATAAAGAAGCAAGGAGAAATTTATGGCTGCATACGATAACGAAGATGTACTCCTGCTGTTCGACGATTTCGAAAGCAGACTTGAAAAGAGCATAGAAGGGCTCAGACACGAATTTGCCGGGATTAAAGCGGGCAAGGCCAATCCCCATATGCTTGACAGGGTCACGGTCGACTATTACGGCTGCCCCACGCCGCTCAACCAAGTAGGCAACGTTTCCGCGCCCGAAGCGAGAATGCTCGTGGTCAACGTCTGGGACGTAAGTATGCTTAAAAACGTGGAAAAAGCTATTCTTGCCGCCAATATCGGGGTTACTCCCACCAACGACGGCAAGGTCATAAGACTTGTGTTCCCCGAACTTACGGAAGAACGCAGGCGCGAATACGTAAAGCAGATGAAGGCGATTGCCGAGAACTGCAAGATTGCGCTCAGAAATGCGCGCCGCGATATCAACGACGAGCTGAAGAAGCTCAAAAAGGATTCCGCAATTACCGAAGACGACCTTTCCTCCCTTGAAAAGGACGTTGACAAGAAACTCAACGACGCGGTAGGTAAGGTTGACAAGATGGTCAAGGATAAAGAAGCGGAGATAATGAGCGTCTGAAAAACGGTTGTTCAGGCAAGTAAGGCGGCAAGTAGGGCGCAAGCTCTGCTTGCCATTTCAATAAACGGGAAAATGCAGGAAATAAATATACCTACACATATAGCGTTCATAATGGACGGAAACGGACGTTGGGCAAAGCGCCGTCTTATGCCGCGCAAATACGGACACAAGATGGGCGTGGAGGCGTTGAAGCGCGTGATTGCCGCGTGCGACAAGCTGGGGGTAAAGGAAGTGTCCTTTTACGCTCTCTCCACGGAAAACTGGTCGCGGCCGAAAGACGAAATAGACGCGCTTCTCGGCATGATTAAAAAATTCGCCGACGAAGAGATGAAGGATTACGTCGATAAAAATTACCGCGTGCGCTTTATGGGCGAACTTCACCGCCTTCCCGAAGAAACGCAGAAGGCGCTGAAAAGTATCGCGGCTGCCGCAATGAATAATACGGGTATTGTAGTCAACATAGGCATAAATTACGGCGGAAGGGACGAAATAGCCCGTGCCGCCGCCAGGGTTGCGGAGCGTAATCTGCCCGTCACCGCAGAGAATATCGACGCATATCTCGATACGGCGGGCATGCACGATCCCGATATAATTGTCAGGTGCGCGGGTGAAAAGCGTCTGTCCAACTTCATGCTTTGGCAGAGCGCTTATTCCGAGTTCGTTTTCGTGGACGACTTCTGGCCGGACTTCGGCGAAGAAACCGTTCTGCGCATAATCAGGGAGTATTCGGGCAGGGAACGCAGGTTCGGCGGACTGAAATGAGGTGCATATGTTAAAAAGAATAGTTACGGCAATAGCCATTCTGGCAGTCCTGTTCGGTTGCGTATTCGGTTTAAGGTCGATATATTTTCAGTTGGCTGACATTTTGACCGTGCTCGTATTTTTGGGCGTGTTCGAGATGTATCAGGCGTTCAAGCGCGCCGGATACAGACCCATTCCTTCCGCGCTTATTTTGGGTTGCGTTGTGGCGTTTCCGCTCACTTACTTTTTCATGGCGGACGGCGTTATGCTTACTTTGGCGGTTACCGTTGTCGCCGCGCTTATCGTGTTCACGTTAAAGCATAATCTGGGCGAGGCGAAGCCGCAAACCGAAGAAGAGGGCGGCGAAACTGCCGACTCCGTTAAAAAGGGCTATTCGCTGAACGATATGTTCGCCACCGTGTTTATAGGCATATATCCGCTTTCACTGTTCATGCTCTTTTTGCCCGTCAACCATTCGGAAGCGGGACTTCTGGGAATAATGCTCGTTATAGCGGTACCCGTAATGACGGATACGATGGCGTATTTTACCGGAATGGCGCTGGGCAAGAGAAAACTATGCCCGCAGATAAGTCCCAAAAAGACGGTTGCCGGCGCGGTAGGCGGAGTGATAGGCGGCATAATCGGCGCGCTCATAGTTTTCTTCCTGTTCGATTTCAGCTCGGCAATGAGCGTGTTCCCCAACGCCGGCAGCATGGAACTTATCCCCGGTAATCTGTACGGCTCTCTCGGTCTTTATATAGCGCTCGGCATAGTCGGAGGAGTGCTGAGCGAACTCGGCGACCTGGCGGCATCTTGGATAAAGAGAAAGGCGGGTATAAAGGATTTCGGCAAAATTTTCCCCGGTCACGGCGGAATAATGGACAGACTGGACAGTATTTTGTTTATGCTGCCGCTTGTCTACCTCGTGTTTGCCGTAAGCGGTATCTGTTGATATGAAGAGTATAGTTTTACTTGGAAGCACGGGGTCTATCGGCACCCAGACGCTGGACGTAATAGCCGCATATCCCGAAAAATTCAGAGTAAAAGCGCTTGTCTGCGCCAAAAACACGCAACTGCTCAAAGAGCAGATAGACCGTTTCCGCCCGGAAGCGGTTGCGGTTGAAGACGCGGACAAAGCGAAATTATTGCGTTCACTTGTAAAAATCCCCGTCCTGGAAGGAAGAAGCGGCGTCATGGAAATAGCTTCCATGAAGGCGGATATAACGCTCAACGCCCTTGTCGGCATAGGCGGTCTCGAACCTACGCTTGCGGCAATAGCGGCGGGCAACGACGTAGCCCTTGCAAACAAGGAAACGCTCGTTACCGGCGGAGAACTTGTCATGCGTGCCGCCGCCGGTAAAGGAGTACGCATTCTTCCCGTAGACAGCGAGCATTCCGCGATATGGCAGTGCCTGAAAGGGGATAAGAAGTGCAAAAAAATCATTCTTACGGCAAGCGGCGGCGCTTTCCGCGGATATACGCGCGAACAGCTGGAGAATGTGACTGCGGCGCAGGCGCTGAAACACCCCACCTGGAATATGGGCGTTAAAGTGACGATAGATTCCGCCACTTTGATGAATAAGGGCTTTGAGATAATAGAGGCGATGCACCTGTTCGGTATGCCGGTGAAGGATATTGACGTACTTATCCACAGGCAGAGTATAGTGCACTCCATGGTGGAATTTTTCGACGGCAGTATTCTCGCCCAGCTGAGTTATCCCGATATGAAACTGCCGATACAGGTCGCGCTGAATTTTCCGGAACGCGGCGGGACAAATTTTTCTCCGCTTGATCTGACAAAACAGCCGCTCACGTTTGAAAAACCCGATTACCGGGCGTTCCCCTGTCTTAAAATTGCCGTCGAATGTGCCGAACGCGGCGGAGCCGCTCCCGTGATACTTAACACCGCGGACGAAATTCTTGTCGATTATTTTTACCGCGGACTTATAAAATTTTACGACGTGCCATATTATATTTATAAGGCGTTGGATAAACTTGCGGCGGCGGAGTTTCACAATACCCCCGAATCCATACGCGAAACGGACGCACGCTGCCGCAGTTATCTTTTAAGTTGCCTGTCCGGGAGGTAGCGATGTTTTTATTGGGTACGACCTTCGTAGAGGTGCTCGAATGGATTGGATACGTGCTGGCGGCGCTGTTGTGTCTTATGTTCATCATAGTCGTGCACGAATTCGGACACTATGCGGCGGGCAAGATATTCAAATTTAAAATAAATGAATTCTCCATAGGCTTCGGACCCGCGATAATAAAGCATACCAATAAAAAGACGGGCGAATTATTTGCCGTCCGCTGTATACCTTTGGGCGGATATTGCGCGTTTGACGGAGAGGACGAGGAAGGCAAGAGCGAGCCGGGCGAAGGCAGTTACTATTCAAAACCGCCGTGGCAGAGAATTATCGTGCTTCTTTCCGGCGCGCTTTTCAATTTCATAAGCTCGATAATAGTCATCGCGGTCTTTTTTATGGCGTTCGGCGACGTTCTGCCGAGAGTTGCCTCCGTAAGCGAAGTGTTCACCGACAGCGAAATGACGGTTTCCGCGCAACAGCAATTCCGCGAAGGCGATATTATTTACAGCGTCGACGGAGAAAAAGTATACTCGCTTATCGACGCCAACGCGTTTTCCGACGCCGCGGCAGACAAAGACGAACTCCGGATAGTCGTTATCCGCGACGGCGAACAGGTCGCTTTGAACATAACAAAGGCATATTACGCAGACGAAAACGCGGAAGGCGGCAGTTCGTACGGCTTTGGTATCTCGTACGGCTACACACAATACAAGCTGGGCTTTTTCCCCGCGATAGGCCACTCTTTCGAGTTTGTCGGAGACGTCATCAAGCTGATATTCACGTCGATAGGGCAGCTCTTCACGGGCGACGCAAAAGTCAGCGAAACGCTTGGCGGCACGGTGACCGCGGTTGCTTCTCTGGCGGAATTGACACAATTCGGATTTTATGCGATAATGTACGGGGTATGCGTGTTGTCGGCTTCGGTGGCGATAATGAACATACTTCCTTTCCCCGCGCTTGACGGCTGTAAGGTAATTTTCACGCTGATCGAGTGGGTGAGGGGAAAGCCTATTAACAGAAAAGTAGAAAATATAATACACTTTGCCGGACTGATAGTTCTGCTCGCGTTGGCGGTAATTCTCGATCTGGTACACTTCTTGGCATAATATGAGTAAGAAAGTACGAATAGGAAAAGTAACGATAGGCGGCGGAGAGAGAATTGCCGTCCAGTCAATGACGAATACCCCCACATCCGACGCGGAAGCCACGCTTGAACAGATAGCGGAGCTTGCCGCGCGCGGCTGCGACATAGTGCGCTCGTCCGTGCCCGACTCCGCTTCCGCAAAAGCGTTTAAGACAATCTGCGAAAAATCGCCGCTTCCCGTGGTCGCGGATATTCACTTCGACTACAAGCTGGCGATAGCCGCCATAGAAAACGGCGCCGCGAAAGTCAGGATAAATCCCGGCAATCTCGGCGGTGAAAGCAATCTTAGGGCGGTTGCCGATTGCCTGAAAGCACACCGTATACCTGTAAGGGTGGGGGTAAACGGCGGCTCTCTCGATAAAAAGTACGCCGCGCTTCCGCCCGCGGAAGCTATGTGCGAAAGCGCGCTGGAATATTGCGCCATGCTGGAAAAATACGGCGTTTACGATATAGTGGTGTCGGTAAAGTCTTCCTGCGTGAAGGATATGGTGGACTGTAACCGTCTGCTGTCGCAAAGGTGCGGTTATCCTCTGCATCTGGGCGTGACCGAGGCGGGGTTATATACGCAGGGACTGGTAAAATCCGCGATAGGTATAGGAAGTCTTTTGCTCGACGGTATCGGCGATACGATACGCGTATCCCTCACCGACGACCCGGTAAAGGAGGTGGACGCCGCCTGCGAGATATTGAAGGCAATCAACCTTTACGGCAAACCGTACGTGGAGATAATTTCCTGTCCCACCTGCGCCAGGACGGAAATAGACGTAAAAGGGCTTGCCGAAAAAGTGAGAGAATATACGTCGGGAGTGAATAAAAATTTACAGATAGCCGTAATGGGCTGTGTGGTGAACGGTATAGGCGAATCCTCCCATTGCGATATAGGCGTTGCCGGAGGCAGAGAAAAATCCGCGCTGTTCAGGGACGGAAAGATACTCAGGACAGTGCCCAACGAAGAGCTTATGCAGGCGCTTCTTACGGAGATAGATAAACTGTAAAATGGTACTTGAAGAGAAGTTTAAAGATAAAACAGGGGGTAAATATCCGTTTATCCGCTTCAAAGACGTTTCCGTGGACAAGCGTGCGGGAAGCGTAAGCGTTACCGTTTCCGTGCCTTACGACGTATACGACGGGCTGACTTCCGGCGGTGAAACGGAGATAATATCTTCCGCAATATCCGAAATCTTCATGGAAGAGGGCGTCACTATGCCCGTAAGCGTAATATACAAAAAAGTGTATTATAATGCAGACATCATCAAACGCCTTACGGAAAAATTCCTTGCCGAGCAATACGGTGCGTACTGCTCCCAGATATCGCAGGACGCAGTTACCGCCGATATCGAAAACGGCGTTCCGCTTATAAACGTAGACGTGCCCGATTATCTTGCGGGGGCTTTTACGGCGGCGGAGATTCCCGAGGCGATAGCGGATTATATAGACGAACTTTACGGCACACAGTCAAAAGTCACCGTAACCAGGCACGCGGCAGACGCTTTCAAAATCGACGATTCCGCGCCGAAAATGGAAGCCGTCCAGGCAAAGCAGTACTTTCACTCAATTTCCGGGGAATCGGTACTCGTGGGCAAGCCGATCACGGATTCCGCGCTGTATATATCCCGTCTGCCGGAAAACGCATTTGAAACCTGCGTTGCCGGCACTATATCCGACTTGCAGGACAGGGTGAGCAAGAAAGGGTATCACTTCCACACGTTTACGCTGAACGACACTACGGGCAGTCTTGACTGCATAATGTTCACGCGCAGAAAGAAAGGCGGCGTGCTGGGGGCGCTTACGGACGGAATGACGATAAAGACGGTCGGCTCGTTCGAAGACGAGAACAACACCGTCGGCAAACGGAAGTTTATAGTAGACAGAGTGTCTTTCTGCGATATCGACTATTCCGCGGTTGACGACAGCGAACCGCAAAAGGCGTTCGACAAGACTCCCGTGCCGATCATTTCGTACAGCGATTCCGCCGACAGTCTGGAACAGATTCTCACCGAAACCAATCCGCTTCTGGCTGGCAGGACATATGTTTCGCTCGATTTCGAAACCACGGGACTTAATCCCGCCGCGTGCAAGGTGATAGAAGTGGGCATAGCCAGAATGACCGACGGCAAGGTAGTGGAATATTTCGATACGTTCGTCGATCCGGGCATTCCCATTCCGCGCGACGCGTCGGAAAAAAACAATATATACGACAATGACGTCCAGGGCGCGCCTCCCATCGAATACGTCCTGCCGCAGATGCTGGAATTTATCGGAAACAGCCCGGTCATCGCGCATAACGGCAACAACTACGACTACATATTATTGGGCAGACTGCTCAAGGAGGCGGGGGCGGAATTCAGGAATAAACTGATAGATACGCTGGAGATGGCGAATTATCTGCGTATTCCGTGCAAACACAATCTGGGCGATCTGTGCCGCTATTTCCATATACCTCTTATCAACGCGCACAGGGCGTATGCGGACTGCATAGCCACGGCAAAACTTTTCGCGGAACTGGTAAGATACGGCAATCTGAAGACGATATAGCGATATCTTTTAAGATATTCCGATATTTTGCGTCAAAACGGTTGCGTTTTGATATTTATGCTGATATAATAATTATGCAAGAATAAAGTGATTTATTTGAGCGACCGAGCAATCGGTCGCTCAAACGCTATAAAGGAGAAAGTAATGTCAAAAATTGCAGACGCAGCCGAACGTGTAGTGCGCCCGATAGTGGAGGCAAACGGTATGGAGCTTGTGGAAGTCGAATTCAAAAAGCTGTACGGTACGCCCACGCTCACAATTTATATTGATAAGCCGGGCGGCGTCAGCCTTGACGACTGCGAGCTTATACACAGGGCTATCGACGCACCCATCGACGAACTCGATCCCACGGAGGGAATGCCGTACAATCTGAACGTGTCGTCGCCGGGACTGGACCGCCCCCTGAAAAGCCCGGGCGATTACCGCCGCAAGCTGGGGGAGAAGGTGGAAGTTTCGCTTTACGCGCCCCTGGACGGTAAAAAGAAGTACATCGCCGTGCTAAGCGGCGCAACCGATGAGGAAATAACCCTGCAGGACGGGGATAAAACTATAAAAATACAATTAAAGCAGATTGCGGCGGCAAAGCCGTATATCGAATTTTAGGAGGATAAAATGGTCAGCAAGGAATTTTTTCAGGCGCTTATGGAGCTTGAAAAGGAAAGAAAAGTAAGTCAGGATATGTTTATTTCCACGATGGAAGCCGGTTTAAGTTCCGCATACAAGAAGGAAACGGGACTCAACCGCGGCATTGATATACAGCTCAATCCCTCGAAGTACACGATAAGAGTTTTTGCTTACAGGGACGTTGTGGAAACCGTTGAAGATCCCGACAGGCAGATTTCTTTGGAAGACGCGCGTAAGGTCAAGGAGATATACAATATCGGCGACCACTTTATCGACGAAGAACTTTCACCCAAGCTGTTCTCCCGTATCGCGGCGCAGACGGCGAAGCAGGTCATCATGCAGCGCCTCAACGACGAGCGCAAGAACCAGGTGCTCAGCGAAATGAACGAAAAGGAGGGCGAAATTGTAACCGCCATTATTCGCAGAGTGGAAAAAGACAACGTATATGTCGAAATAAGCGGCTCGCAGATGGAAGGCATCATGATGAAGAACGACCAGATACGCGGCGAGAGATACGACGTCAACGCCATTATCAAGGTGTATGTCAAGAGCGTGCGCAGTTCCGACAGGGGCAATCCCCAGGTTATGGTTTCCCGCGCGTGCACGGGATTTGTCAAAAGGCTGTTCGAGATGGAAGTTCCCGAAATCAGAAGCGGACTTGTCGTCATCAAGAAAATCGTGCGCGAGGCCGGGTACAGAACCAAAATGGCTGTCACATCCGACGATCCTTCGCTTGACTGCGTGGGCAGCTGCGTAGGTCCCCGCGGTATGCGCATAAATAATATCGTACACGAACTCGACGGCGAGAAGATCGACGTTATCGAATGGTGTTCCGACATAAGCGAATTTATAGCCAGGGCTTTGAGTCCCGCAAAGGCGATGATGGTACAGATAAACGAAGAGGAAAAGAAGGCGACGGCAATCGTTCCCGACGACAAACTTTCTCTTGCGATAGGTAAGGCAGGTCAGAACGTACGCCTTGCGGCAAAACTCACCGATTGGAAAATAGACGTCAAGCCTTATTCCGAAGTGAGCGGAATAGTTGGCGACGTATTCGAGGGATAATATGAAAAAGCCCGTTGTCAGAACGTGCATTGCCTGCCGGCAGGAAAAAGAAAAGAAACAGATGCTGCGCATAGTGCGCGATAAGGACGGCAATATAAAGCTGGACTTTACCGGCAAAGCGTCCGGCAGGGGCGCGTATATCTGCGACGATCCCGCCTGTATCGAAAAATGCGTCAGGCATAAACTTATCGGCAGGGCGTTGAATGCGCCGGTATCCGACGAGGTGTACGAATATATAGCCAAGGAATATGCAAAGTCGAAAAATTGATTCCTATATAGGTTTTGCCGTCAGAAGCGGAGAGGTTGTCTACGGATTGGACGCGTTTTTCGGTGCGGCGGGCAAAATTAAATTGATATTGTACGACGCATGCACGGGCGCGGCGACGCTGAGAAAGCTGAAAAATTTTTCCGGACGTGAAAATATTGCCGCAATCAGGTGCAAAAGCGGCTATATTACGGGCGCGGTGCATAGGGAAAATGTCAGACTGATAGCCATAACAAGCGAAAGTTTGGCGAAAGCGATATTGCAATCAGACGAATTGGGTATAATAACGGAGGTAGAAAGTGAGTAACGAGATAATTGATATCAATAAGTTAATGAAAGACATCACCGACGCGCTGGGCACGAGAGTCGCCCCGCTCATCCGTGATATAAAGGAGAAGCGCTCCGGCATTCCCGCCCTGACTGAAAAGATTCAGCAAAAGAAAAGGGATATTATAGAAGAGCAGCTGAAAGCCGAAAACGCGGCGAAGGCTGCTGAGAAAGAGGCGGAAAAGGAGAAGGAAACAGAGCCTGCTCCCGTTTTGCCTGCAGAAAAAGAGGAAGTCAGACAGGAAACCGCCGAGGAGGAAATTTCCGCGCCCAAGACTGCGGAAACATCTGCGGCGGAAGAAAAAAAGATTGAGTCTAAGCCCCAGGAAAAGCCCGTCAGGGAAAAACCCGTCCAGGATAAATCGAAAACTTATATAAATCCGGAGTTTTTGAACGGCGGCGACCGCAGAAGGCAGAGCGGTATGCAGGGCGGCGCGCAGGGTGAGCGTAAATTCCCGCCGCGCACCGACGGTTCTGCGGGCGGCAGACAGGGCGGATTCGACAGGCGTCCCGGCGTCGGCGGCAGAACGCAGCCCGTTATGCCTCCTCCCGTCTCCGTCAGCGGCGGAAAGAGCGTCGCTGATAAAAAGAAGAAGAACGGTTTTGCCCAGAAAGACGAACAAAAGAAGTCGCTTTCCAAGCGCGATCTTATCAAAAAGGGCTATGTATACGAGGACGGCGATGACGAGGACGGCGACGTAAGGTATAAAAAGCAGCGCAAAGCGCAGCGCGACGTATCCCGCTCGGTGTCGAAAATCGACCATGCCGAAGTGAATACGGATATTATTCCTATCAAGGTATTCAGCGAAAAAATAGGTAAGACTGCCGCGGAAATAGTCAAAAAGCTGTTCGATATGGGCAAAATGTGCACGATAAACGACTCTATCGACTTTGAAACGGCGGAACTTATCGCAATTGATTACGACGTCACCTTGACTTACGTTCCCGACGTAACGGCGGAAGACAAACTCGCGCAGTATGAAAGCGAGGCGAAGGAGAACGCTCATCTCCAGCCCCGTCCTCCCGTCGTGGCGATTATGGGTCACGTCGACCACGGCAAAACGTCGTTGCTCGACTATATCCGCAAAACCAACGTCGTCAAAGGCGAGGCGGGCGGTATAACCCAGCATATAGGCGCGTATACGATCGATCTGGACGGCAAGCCGATCACATTCCTTGATACTCCCGGACACGAGGCGTTTACCGCCATGCGTCAGCGCGGCGCACAGGTGACGGATATCGCCATTATCGTAGTGGCGGCTGACGACGGCATAATGCCCCAGACGGTCGAGGCGATCAACCATGCCAAAAACGCCGGCGTCCAGATAATAATCGCAGTCAATAAAATCGACAAACCGGGCGCGAATATCGATAGGGTAAAGAACCAGATAGGCACATACGGTCTCGTTCCCGAAGATTGGGGCGGCGACGTATACGTCTGTCCCGTGAGTGCAAAATTGGGTACGGGCGTACACGAACTTCTCGAATGCGTATTGCTCGTAGCCGATATTATGGAACTTAAAGCGGACAAAGACTGCATGGCTACCGGTTCGATAATAGAAGCAAGGCTGGACAAGGGGCTAGGTCCCGTGGCTACCGTGCTGGTGCAGAACGGAACTCTGCGCGTTTCCGACTACGTAATTGCGGGAACGTGTGTGGGTAAGATAAGGGCGATGCTCGATTTCAGCGGCAAACGCGTAAAAGAGGCGGGTCCTTCCTACGCCGTACAGGTGCAGGGCTTTACCGCTGTTCCGAATGCGGGCGACAATCTCGTGGCGGTTAAGGACGCCGCGCTTGCAAGACAGGTTGCGGAAGAGCGCCTTGCAAAGGAAAAAGCCGCCCAGCAGATGAAGTCGGTGAGCCAGCGCAGTACTTTGGAAGAACTGTTCAAGAACTCCGACAATTCCGAAGTAAAGCGCCTTGCCATGATAATCAAGGGCGACGTGCAAGGCTCGGTTGAAGCCGTCAAGCAGGCAATGCTCAAACTGGGTGAAGAAATGGCGTCCAAAAATATCGAGATCCGCGTTATTCACAGCGCGGCGGGCGCAATAAACGAATCCGACGTCATGCTTGCCGACACTTCCGGCGCAATCATAATCGGCTTCAACGTCAAGGCGGACGCCAAGGCGCGCGCTATGGCTGACAGAACGGGCGTGGAAATCCGCACGTATTCGGTAATTTACGATGCGATAGACGAGGTAACGAATATACTCAGCGGTATGGTCGAACCCATCTACGAAGAAGAAGTCATCGGTCACGCGGAAGTGCGCGAGGTGTTCAAAATTACCGGCGTGGGCAATATCGCGGGCTGCTATGTCACGGACGGAAAACTTCAGCGCGGCTGCAAAATCAGACTTGTGCGTGACAATATCATCATCTACAACGGCGTGCTCAATTCGCTCAAACGCGAAAAAGACGACGCCAAAGAAGTCGCACACGGCTACGAATGCGGCGTAGGTCTGCAAAAGTGGGGCGATATCAAGAAGGGCGATACCATTGAGGCGTACTTGCTCAAACAGGTGAACTGATGAATAAAACCGACAGAATACAGTCCGAAATAATGAAGCGGCTGTCCGTACTCATAAAAGACAGCGTGCGCGATCCGCGCGTTGTCGGCTGCATTATCGGAATTACCGACGTTAAGGTCGACAGCGAACTTTCGCGTGCGCTCATCAGCGTGAGCGTGTACGGCGGAGACGGAGAACAGGCGGTGCAGGGATTAAACCACTCCGCCGGTTTTCTGCGCTCGCGGCTCAAAGAGTTAATTGATATGCGTACCATGCCGGCGCTCGTATTCGTGCTTGACAGAGGCGCGGAGTACGCCGCCGAAATTGAGGCGATAATCAAGTCTATCAGGAAGGATTCATGATCTGTAACGCGGAAAAAATAGCCGAACTTATCAAAAAAGCGAACAAAATTGCGCTTGTATGCCACGCCAACCCCGACGGAGATACTCTCGGTTCGGGGCTTGCGCTATATTACGCGCTTAAATGCGCGGGGAAACAGACCGACATCTTCTGCTCGGACGTGCCGGGAAGAAAGCTCCGCACTCTCTACGGGGCGGAAAACCTGCGCACGGATATGCCGAATCAGCCTTACGAACTAGCGATAGCCGTGGATTGTTCCGACATAAATTTGCTTTCCGCGCACGCCGGAGTTATCAGGCGCGCCCGCGTCAGCGCTTGTGTGGACCATCATGTGAGCAACAGCGACTATACAAAATATACATACGTCGAACGCGGCGTTGCGGCTTGCGCCCAGCCCGTGTATAAACTCATAAAACTTATTTCGGGCGGTAAACCGCTTGACGTACACGTCGCCGGATTGCTCTATACCGCTCTTGTCACGGACAGCGGCGGTTTTGCCTTTTCATCCGTTACGGGCGAAACCTTGCGAATTGCCGCGGAACTTCTGGATTGCGGAGTGCAGGGGCATAAGATAACCGAGTATTTCATGCAGGACATAAGTCCCGCCGTATACGCGCTGAAAACGCGCGTACTTGCGCGTACGGAATTTTTCGAAGACGGCAGGATAGGTATGATTACCTTTAACGCTTCCGATTTCGCCGCCAGCGGAACCGCGCTGTCGGATACCACGGGTATAATAAACGACGTCAGGAACGTGGAAGGGGTTGACGTTGCCGTCGCCGTTACGGAAGCGGCTTTGCGCGAATACAAAGTAAGTATCCGCACCGATGAGAAAGCCGACGCCAACCGCATAGCGGCGGTATTCGGGGGCGGAGGCCATAACCGCGCCGCCGGATGCAGGGTATTCGGCGAATACGAGGATGTGAAGGAAAGGGTGCTTAAAGCATGCAGGGATCATCTGGAATAAGCGGTTTTTTCTGTATAGACAAGCCCCGCGGCTGGACTTCGTCCGACGTAGTTGCCGTTCTCCGCGGCGCGCTTTCCAAATCGGTCGGATACAAGGTAAAAGTCGGGCATATGGGCACGCTGGATCCGATGGCTACCGGAGTGCTGCCCGTAGCCGCAGGCAAGACAACGCGCCTTTTCGACGTTCTTATGAATAAGTCGAAGGGATATGCGGCGCGCATGGCGTTCGGCTATGAAACGGACACGCTCGACATTGAAGGCGAAGTATCGGAAAGGACGGATATTTTGCCGACCGTTGCGCAAATAAAAGCCGCAATAACAGGCTTAACGGGTGAAATTGAACAGATTCCGCCCATATACAGCGCAAAATCAGTCGGCGGTGTGAAGGCATATAAGCTGGCGCGGAGCGGCGCTGAAATACAAATGCGCCCCGTCAAAGTAAATATTTTTTCCCTTACGCTGGACAGCGTGAACGGCGGTAAAAATTACGATGACGCGGACAGGGTATCCGAGATAGCTTTTACGGTAGAGTGCGGCGGCGGGACGTACATTCGCTCGCTTTGCCGCGATATTGCGTTGGCGTGCGGCTCTTTGGGTACGATGACGGAACTTAAACGCACTTACAGCGGTTGTTTTACTTTGGAAAACGCCGTCGGGATTGAGGAAGCCAAGGCGAATCCGCAGGCAAATATCATACCGGTGATTACCGCGCTTTCGGGTATTTACGATATTGAAGAACTTGCGCAAAACGATATAAAGAAATTCACAAACGGTATACCTGTGCGCACCGCCAGGGCGGACGGCGACGTGCTGGTTACGATAGACGGAAAAGAATACGCCGTAGCGCATTGTTGCGGCGGCATAATGAAGGCACGGATAAATTTATGGTAAAAGTTTACGATTATTCGGCAGGAAGCGATACCCCCATGGCTCTGTGCCTCGGCTTTTTCGATTGCCTGCACCTGGGGCATACGGAAATTATCGGCGGCGCGAAGGAAGCAGGATTAAAGCTGGGCGCGGAACCCGCGCTTTTTACGTTCGACGTAAGTCCCGCGGAGTTTTTGAACAAGAGCGGCGAAGGTGAGATATTCACCTTGCGCGAAAGGCTGTACCGTATGGACGAATTGGGTATACATTCGGCTGTTACTGTCAGGTGTGACGAAGCGTTTTTATCCACGCCGCCGGAAGAGTTTCTTTCTGCCCTGACAGATAGATTCAATATCCGCGCCATTTTCTGCGGCGCAGACTACACTTACGGGGCAAAAGGCGCGGGCAACGTCGGCTCGCTGCGCGCCTTTTGCGGGAAAAAGAATATATTCTTCAAGGCGTACGAGCTTAAAAGAGATGAAAATGGTGAAAAAATTGCTTCAAGAAAAATACGCGAATTTGTAAAAAACGGCGATATACGTTCGATAAATCGGTATTTGCCGTTACCTTACATAATTATGGGAAAGGTTGTGCACGGCAGACACGACGGACGGAAAATAGGCTTTCCGACGGCAAACGTAAATCTTGAAAAAGACAAGTTGAAGCCGAAAACCGGCGTATACTATACGAACGTAACTCTGTGCGGAAAGAAATATCCCTGCATTACCAACGTGGGCGATCATCCAACTTTCGACGATTATTCCGTAAACGTGGAAACTCATATCATCGGTTTCGACGGCGACTTATACGGCAGGACGATAACCGTTGAATTTATGGACAAAATCCGTGATATTGTAAAATTCAACTCCAAGGAGGAAATAGCGGAGCAACTGCGTAAAGATGTTATGTTTGCCCGTGAAAAGTTTGAAAATGATTAAATTCGGTCCAAGCGGTACCAGCGAAGATTTTACGGCGGAAGGTCACGCCCATACCGTCGAAATGCCCGCATGGCTTGAAGCGCACGACCTGGACTGCTTCGAGTACTCCTTCGGCAGAGGGGTCAGGATACAGCAATCGACGGCGCAGGCGATAGGCGCGGAGTTCGATAAATTCGGCAAGGAAATATCCGTACACGCGCCGTATTTTATAAATCTGGCGACGCAGGAAGACGAAAAGGCGGAAAACAACCACCGCTATATCTTCGATTCTCTTGCGGCATTGACCTGGTTCGGCGGAAAAAGGTGCGTGGTTCACCCCGGTTCTCCGCTTAAAGAAGAAAGAAGCAGGGCGATGGATATACTTATGAAGAGACTTGAAGAAGTCGCGCGGCTTAAACACGAGTATGGTTACGACGATAAGTATCTGTGTCTTGAAACAATGGGCAAGCAGGCCCAGCTCGGTACGCTCGACGAGGTTATAAGAATGTGTTCGCTGGATAAAACTTTTATCCCGTGCGTTGACTTCGGGCATCTGAACGCGCGCGATCTGGGCGTTTTCTATTCCAAAGACGATTACAAGAGGGCGGTGGACAGACTTCTTGAGGGAGTGGGAGAAGAAAAGACGAATATAATGCACGTCCATTTTTCCAAGATAGAGTATTCCGCAAAAGGCGAGGTCAGGCATCTGACTTTCGACGATGAAAAGTTCGGACCGCCTTACGAGCCGCTTATGGAAGTCTTTGCAGAATACAATCTTCAGCCTTACGTGGTATGCGAAAGCGCAGGTACGCAGACGCGCGACGCCGGGCTTATGAGGAGGTATTATTATGCCGTTAAACGCTGACGAATGCAGACGGATTCTTGATATGGCCAAGGTAGACGGCGCGCTTATATTCACCGAACCCAACAGAATATACCTCACGGGATACGCTTCAACCCAGGCGGCAATAGCCGTAACGGGGAAGGGCGCGTTCTATTTTACCGACAAGAGGTATCTTTCCGAAGCGCGCGAACGCATTTCAGCCGAATACGAAATCCGCGAAGGCAGTATCACGGAGGCGTGCAAGTCGCTGAAAAAATGTGCTAGGGTGGGCGTGGAATTTAATATGCCGCACAATCAATACCGTTACGCCCTGGGCGTTATGGGTAAACCCGGTACGGTTTTCGGGTGCGTCAAAGACGTTTCCCCCGCGCTTTATGAAATGCGTTCCGTAAAAAGCGCCTATGAACTGGGCTGCATTGAAAAGGCGCAGTCGATAACTGACGCGGCGTTTACCGAAATTCTGAAATTTATCAGGGAAGGCGTCAGCGAAACGGAACTTGCCGCCCGTCTTGAATATATAATGCAGTCAAAGGGGGCGACGCTTGCTTTCGATACGATAATGGCTTTCGGCGAAAACGGCGCGAAGCCGCATGCGCACCGCTCGGAAAGAGCGCTGAAAGAGGGCGACTTTATCACCATGGACTTCGGCGCGCGCTGGCACGGCTATTGTTCGGACATGACCAGGACAGTGGCTTTTAAGAGTTTGGAAGGGCGGAAGGCTGACGTTTACGCCGCGGTTCTGGAAGCAAACAGGCGCGGAATCGCCTTCCTGCGTGCGGGAGTTATAGGAAAACAGGCAGAGAACTGCGTGCGCGAATTTTTCAAGGAAAGCGGCGTGGAGAAGAATTTTACCCATTCGCTGGGGCACGGCGTGGGAATAGATATCCACGAACAGCCGTATTACAACTCCCAACCGCTGCGGGAGGGACAGGTGATAACGGTGGAGCCGGGACTGTATTTCGACGGTGATTTCGGTATCCGCATAGAAGATATGGTAAAAATTACACAAGATGGCGCGGATAATTTGACAAAGTCGGATAAATCCCTTATTATATTAAAGTAGACTACTATCGGAGGTTTTTTATGGCTGATTTCGTAATGGCAGGTGATTTCAGGAACGGCGTTACTTTTGAGATGGACGGCAAGGTTTACACCATCGTGGACTTTCTGCACGTCAAACCGGGCAAGGGCGCGGCATTCGTGCGCACCAAGCTTCGTAACGTTATTTCCGGAGGCGTGATCGAAAAGACGTTTAACCCTACGGACAAGTTCCCCACCGCACACATTCAACGCAAGACTTACACTTATTCGTACAACGACGGCGATCTGTACTACTTCATGGATCCCGAAACATTCGATATGATACCGCTTAACGGCGAAGTTTGCAAGGAAGCGCTGCAGTTCGTTCCCGAAAACGGGGAAGTAACCATCAACTTCTACAACGGCAGTCCTTTCTCTGTGGAAGCTCCCAACTTTGTGGAACTCACCATCGTCCACAGCGAACCCGGCGTTAAGGGCAATACCGCAACGGGCGCGTCCAAGCCCGCCACCCTTGAAACGGGATATACCCTTAACGTACCTCTTTTCGTAAACGAAGGCGACACCATCAGGGTAGATACCCGCACCGGATCTTATATGTCCAGAGTTTAATTTGAAAAATATCCGCCTTATGGCGGATTTTTTTTGCAAAACGCGCGGACTCTTCTCATATTTTATAATATGAAGAAGGTGACCGCGCGTTTTTTATTTGCCGCAGACATAATCCCGCGGCAAGCCAATCGCCCCGTAAAGTCCGCCGCCGTAGACGACAGACGGATTTTCAATACTTTCATGACGGTACTCGGCACTTTTTTTCTGTGTATAGGTTCGCTGGGTGTGGTGATTCCTCTTTTGCCTACTTCTCCGTTTCTCATTCTTACTTTCTATTGTTACTCCAAAGCCGGGCGAAAGGTGAAAAACAAAAAACTGCTTCTTCTGCGCGCGCGCTTATACCGCAGGCGGAATGTGAAAAGCGGCGCATAAGTCATATTCCGCCGCTTGTCCAAATATATTAAATCGAAGATGTTGGACAAGTTGTTGAGCGAAAGTATATATAACGCCGTATTCGGAATTGTAAGCGAAGAGCAGGTATCCGAACTGCGACTGCGCGTCGGCAAACCCGTAAGTTACGCGTGTATGGGCAGATACAATGTGATAGAGGGCTGTATAGTCACGGCCGATGACATCGAAAGGGCGATAGGCATGGCAACGGGACATTCCGTATATGCCGCCAACGACAGCATAGCGCGCGGCTATCTTGTCTGCGGCAGGGGCTACCGTCTGGGCATATGCGGAGAAGGAGTAATGAAAAACGGCAGTCTGTTTACTTTGAAAAACGTGACGTCGCTGTGTATCCGCCTTCCGCACGAAGTAAAAGGGTGTTGCGACAAACTGGGCGAAGTATTGAAAAATACCGATAATACGTTGATAATATCTCCTCCCGGATTGGGTAAGACCACTATGCTTCGCGAATGTGCAAGACTGCTGTCGCAGGATAAGAACGTCCTGGTACTTGACGAACGCGGCGAACTGATTCCCGTGGACGAAGGGAAAATAGCCGTTGAAACGGGCAATATGTGTGACGTCGCGTGCAATATTCCGAAGATAACCGCTTACGAAACCCTGGTAAGAACCATGCGTCCCGACGTGATAGTTACTGACGAGGTGTTCGGTGAACGCGAAGTCCGGGCCATATGCGACATATCGCGGTGCGGGGTGGTTGTGTTCGCTTCATTGCACGCAGGGGGAATAAACGAAGTTTACGCAAGCGAAACGTATAGGCCGCTTTTACAGGTCATGCGATACTTCGTAGTGCTGGAAGACGTGGGAAAAGTGGGAGCCGTATACGACAGGGGGAGGAAAAATGCTTGAGCTTGTCCTGGGCGGAATTTTGTTTGCCTGTTGCGCGTATACGGGAATAGGAATCCGTTCGTACTACAGAAAGCGTAAAGAGATTTACGAGCAGTATGCAGGTTATCTTGACTATCTGCAGGAAGACATAGGCTTTCTGAAAACTCCGCTTGTTGAGAGCACGCGCGAATATTGCAGGGGCAAAAAAGGCGAATTCATCAAAATATTGTCGCGGTACTGCACCATGCTTGAAGAAGGAAAAACGGGACGGGCGGAATTCGACGAGCTCTTTGCCTCCCCGTACGTGGAAAAAAGACAGCGAAAGGAGATTGCAAGCGTATTTTACGGATTGGGTAAAGTGGACGCGGATACCCAGACAGAAAATTTGCGTAAAGCTAGGGCGGCGGTCGAAACTCCGCTCAACTTCTATAAAAAGAAATACGAAACAACGGGCACGCTTGCTTTCAAGCTGGGCGTAGTGCTCGGAATAGCCGCCATGATACTTGCCGCTTAGGAGGGAAAATGGAGATAGAATCTATATTCAAAATAGCCGGCGTAGGCATTTTAACCGCGATAATCAACATTATTCTTAAGAAAAGCGACAAGGACGAAATAGCCACTTTCGTCACCTTGGCAGGGCTTATCATAGTTCTGGTAATGGTTCTTGATATGCTTGGCGGACTTTTTGACAGCCTGCGCTCGCTGCTTAATCTGTACTGATGGACATAATCAAAGTAATAGGAATAGGGCTGGTGGGCGCGATAGCCGCGCTTCTTCTCCGCCATGCGCGCAGCGAATACGCGCCGATGGCGGTAATTGCCGCCGGAATAGTGATTCTGATAATAACTCTTTCCGCGCTTTCCGACGTAATCGTGGCGTTTGAAGAGATAGTAGATAAGACCGGACTGAACAGGGCGTTATTTTCTTCTCTTCTGAAAATAATCGGAATCGGTTATCTGACGGAATATTCAGTCAGTCTGTGCAACGACCTGGACTGCGCTTCGATAGGCAAAAAAATTTCGCTCGCCGGCAAGATAACAATTTTTCTTACCGCTATGCCCATTGTGACTTCGCTTATAAAGGCAATTTCCGCGCTTATTTCATGAAAAAGACGTTACTGTTTTTACTTTTGATATCTTTCGCGGCAATCCTGACCTGCTTTTCGTTCACGGCTGCGGCCGAAGAAGACGATAAGCAGCAGGGGCTTACGGAAGAGGAAGTGTACGACGAGTTGCAAAACAACGTAAACGACGGCATGGACGCGATAGACTTCACCGAGCTTGAAGAATGGGCGAAGGAATACGGGACTGACAAGACGTTTTCGCAGGGCGTAAAAGAACTTGTACAGTCGGTTCTGGACGGAGAGTTTTCCCTTGGTGCGGAACAGTTCACGTCTATAATCCTTAACGCCGTTACGGGCGGAATAAAAACCTGTGTTCCGGCTTTTGCCGCCATATTCGCCATTGCGGTAATGACGAGCATGATGCAGGGGCTGTCTTCCGGTTTTTTAAGAAACAATACGAGGGAAATTGTTCATTTTGCGTGCTATGCGGCGATTATAGTTATATTATCCGTTCAGATTACCGCGATAATCGTCCGGGTAGAGCAAACGATAGAAGGCATGTGCTCGCTTATGCAGGCGGTATTTCCTATATTGCTTACACTTATAACGGCGCTCGGTTCCGCGTCGGCGGCGGGGGTGTACAGTCCGCTTATGGCAATATTGTCCACCGGTATAGGAACGATAATTTCGTCGCTCGTCCTGCCGTGCTTCGTGGCGGCGGTCGTGCTGAGCATAGTGGGTAATATGTCCTCGAACATAAAACTCGGCAGACTGACAAAATTTTTCAAATCGGTTGCGGTATTCGTTCTGGCGGGCGCGTTTTCTCTTTTTGCCGCGTTTTTGACAATGCAGGGACTTGCGGGCGGAATTGCCGAC
This sequence comes from Candidatus Alloclostridium intestinigallinarum, assembly GCA_904382605.1. GTDB lineage: Bacteria > Bacillota > Clostridia > Christensenellales > UBA3700 > Alloclostridium > Alloclostridium intestinigallinarum. Next base: position 233,476 of record CAJFJA010000002.1, read on the forward strand.
TCAATCTCGATAAAGACAGCAAAGTTCGCCGTACAAAGTTACATTCCCATATTGGGAGGGTATCTGTCGGACGGGCTCGACCTTGCCCTCACGGGAATAATACTCATAAAAAATTCGCTTGGGCTTGTGAGCGTGATAATGCTTTTCGCCGCAGTCGCTGTGCCGATTGTCCAGACGGCGGTGTTCACGCTGGGTCTTAAACTTACCGCGGGGCTATGCGAACCGATCTGTTCCGACAAGCGCATAAGCGATTTGCTTTACGGCGTATCGAAAAACACGTCCTTGCTTACCGCGGCGCTTGCTGGAATGGCGTTTATGTTTGTAATTTTAGTGATGCTGATAATCGGCACGTGTAACGCGGGGGTAATATGAGCGGTTGGATAATGGGAATAGTGGGCGTAATAGCCCTTGCCACGCTGGCGGACATTCTGCTGCCGGAAGGGGAAACGGCAAAATATATAAAAGGATTTCTCGCGGTGTTCGTTGTGGCGGCGATAGTTGCGCCGATACCGTTTTTTCTCGATTCGGAAACGGCGGTGGAAGACTTTTTCAAAAGTACGCCGATAACGACTGACGGGGAGCTTCTGGAAAAGCTGGAAGATTTGCGGGACAAACAGGACGATAAAGAAAAAGAAGCCCGGTCAACAGACATAACCGAAAATTCCGCAAATATATATATTACTGAAAAGTGTACACTTGAATCTGGGGAACGGGAGAGGGGCGGCGCGAATGAAGGGAAAGTTGAAAAGTATTGCCGAAAAACTGAAAACGGTCAGGCATATCGAGCTTATACTGCTTGCGGCGGCAATCTGTATAGCTATTCTGGTTTATCTGGGCGTGAGCAACAAAGACGGTACGGAAATTCCCGTATATACGCCCCAGTCGCAGGGCCAGTCGGAGGAAACGCGGCTTGAAGGGCTGCTCGAAAGCATAACGGGCGTGGGTGATTGTACCGTTATGGTCACGTACGGCGAAGACGGCGGAGTGGAAGGTGTGGTCGTGTCGGCGGAGGGTGCGGGAGATATGAACGTGAAGCTGAAAATAATCGACGTTATCTGTACTCTCATGAACGTCGACGGCGGTAAAATCAAGGTTTACAAGAAAAATTAAAACCCAACGGAGGTAAATATATGAAAATCAAAAAACTTTCGGCAAACGCAAAAAAAGTCATCGTACTTTGTTCGATGGTTGCGTTGCTCATCGTCACGGGCACGCTCAACTTCGTGCTCAACGACAAAATAACCCAGTCGGGCAACGACGGCAACACCGTAACCACCGCGGAAACATTCTTCACCTCGTGCAGGGCGGAGCGCGAAACAGCAAGGGCGGAAGAATTCGCACTTCTGGACGCGATATTGTCTTCCGATACTTCCACTGAAGAACTTATCGCTTCCGCCAACGAAAAGAAGCTCGAACTTATCGACGTGATAGAGCGCGAACTCGTCCTGGAAGGGCTTGTCAAAGCGCAGGGCTTTGAAGATGCGGTAGTCACGATGAGCGAAGACAATATCAACGTCGTCGTATCCCAAAGCGAACTTACAAGCGAGCAGGTGGCGGGCATACTTTCGGTGATACTGTCCGAAACGGATTATAACGCTACCCAGGTCGTGGTGGTGCCTTACTCCGAGGAATAATCGCAAACACTTGTAATTTTCTTTTATATGTGTTAAACTTATTACAATAAGGGTATAATTATTATAATATGTGCCCGAGAGAGGAAGTATGGCAAGCAGCAATAAGCAGGATCTGTCAAATAAAGATACTTACCAGAGCGTGATTTCCTCTATCGCCTGCGGAGTGGCTTCGCAGGTGGAAGGGGTAGCGTCCGTGTCGTACGAAGTCGGATACAACGGACCTACGTTCACGCCGTCGAGAAAGAAGAGGACCAGCGCAATCACCGTTACGCTTATGGACGATATGGCTACTATCGATATTGCGATAAACGTCTATTACGGCTACGTGATTCCCCAGGTCGTGTGCGATATGCAGGAGCAGATAAAGCAGGCGGTGGAAAGTTCCACCTACTACAAGGTGAAAGCTATCAACGTATTTGTCGCGGGTGTGGTTTTCAATGACTGACTTCCTCGCTGCCGCAGAAGCGGCGGCGGGGCTTTTTATACCAAAGAGGTTTGTATGAGCAGAAGAATTGCAAGAGACAGCGCGTATAAGTTGATTTTCGAATATCTTTTCCGCAAAGAAAGGGACGGTTTTACGCTTGACATCGTCTGTGCGGACTCTAATATTACCCAGGCGGACAAAAATTATATCCAAACGGTCTACGACGGGGTGATCGACCACTTCGACGAACTTGTGGAACTTATTTCGTCCTGCACGACGGGATTTAACCCGGAGCGCATATTCAGACCCGATCTGGCGGCGCTTTTGCTTGCGGCGTATGAAATGAAATATATGGACGATATACCTATGCCCGTATCCGTCAGCGAAGTGCTCGAACTTGTCAAAAGTTACTCTACGGAAAAAAGCGCGGCGTTTGTAAACGGCGTGCTTGCGGGCGTATACAAAAAATTGGAGGCGTAAAATATGCAACTGATAAGCGGTAAGGCGGTTTCGGCGGACATCAGACAGGATCTGGCGGAAAAAACCGTAGAATTCAACAGACAATTCGGCAGAGTGCCCGCTTTGGCGGTAATAATCGTAGGCGACGATCCCGCGTCGCACACCTATGTAAACAACAAGATAAAAGGGTGTGCGCAGGTCGGATTCCGCTCTATATGTCAGAAGTACGAAAACGGCACTCCCCAGGAAGAAATAGCCGCCTATATCCGCAGTCTTGCGGAAGACGACGGGGTGGACGGAATTCTGGTTCAGCTGCCTCTTCCCAAAGGGTACGACGAAAAATATCTGCTTTCGCTTATTCCCGACAGCAAGGACGTGGACGGCTTCAGTCCCACCAATACGGGACTTTTGTCCATGAATATGCCCAATACCGTTTCCTGTACGCCGCTCGGCGTTATGCATTTGCTCGCTTCCACCGGTGTGGAACTTGCTGGCAAGGACGCCGTCGTCATAGGCAGGTCGAATACCGTCGGAAAACCTATGGCAATGCTGCTTCTCAATGCAAACTGCACCGTAACCGTCTGCCACAGTAAGACGAAGGACCTGGCAAGCTATACGAGAAAAGCCGACGTCGTGGTCGTGGCGATCGGCAGACCCAAATTCTTAAAGGGCGATATGGTAAAAGATGGAGCCGTCGTAATCGACGTAGGCATAAACAGGGTAGACGGTAAACTCGTGGGCGACGTTGATTTTGAAGAAGTCGCACCCAAGTGTTCTTTTATCACTCCCGTACCGGGCGGTGTCGGTCCGATGACGATCACCATGCTGCTGGCGAATACTTTGAGCGCGGCGAAAAACAGGCTGTCATAATGCAAAACATACTCAGCGTAACCGTTCTGAACAGTTATATAAAGAACATTTTTATCGCGGAGGAACTTCTCCGCGACATATCCGTCGTCGGAGAAGTGAGCGGTTTTTCCATAAAGGGCAACAACGCATTTTTCGACATAAAGGACGAAAATTGCAAGATTGCCTGTACCTGTTTCGGCGTCAAAAATATATATATGCCGAAAAACGGCGAAGCCGTGGTTATTTTCGGCAGTATCGACTACTGGCCGAAAATGGGAAAAATTTCGTTCATCGCGCGAAGCATAAAACCCGTAGGCGAAGGCGCGCTTGCGCTCAAACTCGAACTTTTGAAAAAACGCCTTGCGGAAGAAGGTTATTTCGACGAGGGACATAAAAAACAAATTCCGCCGTACCCGAAACGGGTATGCGTGCTCACATCGCTTGCCGGCGCGGTAAGACGCGATATCGTCACAACCATGCGGGCGAAGAACTCGTATACCGATATAGATATTGCCGACGTACCCGTCCAGGGAGCCGGCGCCGCGGCAAAGATATGCGAAGTGCTTGCCAGGGCGGACAAGCAGGGATACGACGTAATCGTGATAGCGCGCGGAGGCGGCTCGATGGAAGAACTAATGCCGTTCAACGACGAAAATCTGGTCAGGGCGATTTACGCCGCACAGACTCCCGTCATATCCGCCGTCGGACACGAAACCGACTATACGCTGTGCGACCTTGTTGCGGACGTCAGGGCTGCAACGCCCACCGCGGCGGGCAATATGCTTGCCTTCGACAGCAGGGAGATAACCGCATTCATATACGATACAATCTATTCCTGTAAAGACAGACTTGAAGGAAAAATAGCGCGTATGCGTTCGGATTTACTTCATTTGAGTATGCGCATGAGCGCACGCTCGCGTGAGAGCATAGCTTTGGCAAGGTCGCAGGTGTTCGGCGTTGCGGATAAAATTTCCTATTCGGTAAAGACTAATCTGAAAGATATGCAGGCTAAGCTGAAACAGGAAGTAATAAGGCTGAAAATTCTCAACCCCGAGAATATGCTGAAGAGGGGATACTTTATAATTCACAATAAACAAGGCGAAGTCACTCGCGTTGCCGAACTCGCGTGCGGTGAGGAAATCACGCTTACCGGCAGCGACGGCAGGGCAAGCGCGGTGGTTAAAGAGGTGAAAAATGACGTTTGAACAGAATTTGAAAAAACTCGAACAGATTGCCGATAAAATGGAGGATAAGGACACGTCCCTGGACGAAGGTCTGAAACTGTTCGACGAGGGCGTTAAACTTGCGGAAGAGTGCATGAAGAAGCTGGAAGAAAGCTCCGGTAAGGTTACCGAACTTTCCGAAAGGTTGGAAAAACTTCGCGTTTCAGACGGAGAGGACGGCGGTGAATAACCTGAATTTGTATAAAGAGCGGTTTGAACGCGTACTTTCCGACTATCTGAACGCATACCCCGTAAAGTTTTCTCCCGTATGGGACGCGGTTGTCTACGCGGTGTCTGCGGGAGGTAAGAGAGTGCGCCCCGCATTGGCTTACATGGGCGCGCGTATTGCGGGGGCAGAGCCTGAAAAGGCCGATAAAGTTGCGCTCGCGGTGGAATTTATCCATAATTATTCGCTAATACACGACGATTTGCCGTGTATGGACGACGACGATCTGCGCCGCGGATGCCCTACCGTGCACAAGGCGTTCGGTGAAGGAACCGCGGTGCTTGCGGGCGACGCGCTGCTCAATCTGGCGTTCGAGTGCATCGGCGGCGCTGGAAGAGCGGCGGGATATATCGCAACGCAGAGCGGAATGTGCGGTATGGTGGGCGGACAATGCCTCGACCTTGCCAATTCGGACAATGCCGGAGTGGAAGGGGAAAGTCAGCTGGATAAGATCAATTCCCTTAAAACTTCAGCGCTTTTCAAAGCCGCGCTCGCAGGGGGCGCAATTATATGCGGCGCGGACGAAGAACTGGTATCTTCTCTTGAACTGTATGCCGACTGCCTGGGAAAGGTATTCCAGATAGTGGACGATATTCTGGACGCCCAATCTTCCGCCGAAGTGCTCGGAAAGAGTGCCGGACAGGACGAAAAGAACGGAAAAGTCACATATGTGTCGCTTCTAGGTATAGATGGAGCCATGAAAGCGGCATATAGATTAAATGCCGAATGCAAGCGTGCAATTGCAAAATACGGTCCGCGAGCAGAAGAACTCACGCGCTTTGCGGACTATCTGGCCGACAGGGTAAAATAGTATAATCGCATATCTCCGCAAATATAATTAATCGTGCGGAATATTCGTAATGAGGGGTGCAAACCCGCAAACAAAGTAAAGTCGAAGCGTACCGGAGCAACGTCCTGGGCGCTGAAAATAACGCCGGTAACCTTTTGCCTGTCGCTTGCCAGCAGTATCTTTTCGCAGGCGGTGACAACGTACACGGATCTTACGGTTTCGATAATGCTGCTGCTGTTCATGATGCTCGTATCGGTCGTGTTCGACGGAATAGGCGTTTCGGTCACCTCGTGCGATAAGGGCGAAGTGAAAAAACTTTTGCAATATGACGCAAAGCGTGCTAAAATAGCAATGGGGCTTATCTCAAACGCCGAAAAGGTGAACAGCGTATGCGCGGACGTAATCGGCGACATATGCGGAGTACTCAGCGGAGCCTGCGGAGCTGTGCTCGCAGCCGGACTTGTCAGAGAGTGGGGTGCGGGCGGAAACGTACTTCCCACGCTTACTTCGGCGGTTGTTGCCGCAATCACCGTGGGCGGAAAGGCGTTTATGAAAGGAATTGCGGTTAAAAACGCGGATAAATACGTAGTTATGACGGCAAAAGCGCTGTCGTACATATATAAGCCTAAGAACAAAAACAAGAAGGAAATACGCAAATGAGCAATCTTTTGGATCACGTAAATTCGCCCGAAGATATTAAATCTTTCGACGTGCCTATGCTGAACGAGCTGGCACAGGAAATACGTGATCTAATTTTGCAAGTCGTGCTTTCAAAGGGCGGACACCTGTCTTCCAATCTGGGAGTGGTGGAACTTACGGTGGCCCTGCATTACGTATTCGATTTCAAAAAAGACAGGCTGATTCTTGACGTGGGACACCAATGTTACGCACATAAAATTCTTACCGGCCGCAAGGACGAATTCGCCGCGTTGCGCACCAAAGACGGTATAGCCGGTTTCCCCAAGCGTGAAGAAAGCGTATACGACGCGGCTAATACGGGGCATTCCTCCACGTCGGCGTCGCTTGCGTGCGGTATGCTCAGGTACGGACACGACGGAGCGCAGATAGTCGCTCTGATAGGCGACGGCGCAATGACGGGCGGTTTGATTTACGAGGCGTTCAACGACGTAAAGGCCATCGGAAAGAAATTTATCGCTATAATCAACAACAACGATATGTCCATATCCAAAAACGTTGGCAGCGTTGCGGAATATCTGCGCGATCTGGATTCCGTAAGACAGCCGTTCAGGGAATACGGGATAAAATATTACGGCTCGGTAGACGGTCACAATATAGAAGAACTTATCAAGGCTTTCACCTATGCGCGCGATTGCAGGAACAGCATTATAATCAACGTGCACACCCAAAAGGGCAAAGGTTATGCCGAGGCGGAAAAATTCCCCGACAAATACCACAGCTATTCTCCTTCTCCTTCTTCGGGAGGGTCGTTCAGCTCGCGTATGGGCGGAAAACTGCTTGAACTTGCAAAAAGGGACGATAAGATATGCGCAATTACCGCGGCGATGGCGGACGGAACCGGGCTTGAAAAAATACGCAGCGAACTTCCGGGACAGTTCGTGGACGTAGGCATTGCGGAAGAACATGCCCTGTGTATGGCAAGCGGTATGGCGATAAGCGGAGCAAAACCTTATTTTGCCGTGTACTCATCTTTCCTGCAACGCGCCTACGACCAGGTAATTCACGATATGTGCCTGAACGACTGCGCGATAACTCTGTGTATAGACAGGGCGGGCTTTGTCCCCGGCGACGGGGAAACGCACCAAGGCGTTTACGATATATCTTATCTCAGAAGCGTCAAAAATATGACGATTCTTGCGCCCAAGGACTTTGATGAACTTGAAAATATGCTCGAATGGTCGGCACACTTTTACCACCCTTTGGCAATACGTTATCCCAAATACGTTCCCGTGCATAAATATTCCGTACATGAATCTTTCAGACCGGGTAGCTGGGAATGGCTGGCGAAAGCCGGTGAAGAAGTCGTCGTTCTTGCGTGCGGCGCGCTCATGAACGATTTTGCCATGTCCGTCCACGATAAATACGGCGGTTTCGACGTGGTGAACGCCAGGTCGGTAAATCCCGTGGACGATAAGTTGCTCAAATCCATAGCGGGCAAAAAGATAATAACTCTCGAAGACAACGTACAGCCCGGCGGATTCGGAAGCGGAGTTGCCGAATTTTATATTGCAAACGGCATAGCCGTGCCGCGTATGATAATAAAAGCCGCGGACGGTTCCAAGCTCACGCACGCTTCTTTAAGCCAGCTCATGCAGATGAACGGTTTTACGGAAGAAAGTCTGCTTGCCGCCGTAAATTCCCTGAAACAATGAGGCTTGACGCTTATCTTTCCTCGGTACACGGGATAACGCGCGCCAAAGCCAAACAGATGATAGAGCGCGGCATGGTCAGTCTGAACGGAAAAACCGCAGATAAACCTGCGGCGTCCGTTGACGACGGCGACGACGTGGTGATAGAAAAATTTCCCGAATATGCTTCTTTCGGCGGAGAAAAGCTGGCTAAGGCTTTACGCGATTTTAATTTTTCGGTTGAAAATATGGTATGTGCGGATATAGGGGCTTCCAACGGAGGCTTTACCTCCTGTCTGCTTATGAACGGCGCGGCGAAAGTGTACGCCGTGGACGTGGGGGAGTGCGCTTTGCCCGAAAAACTCAAAACGGATCCGCGCGTAAAGGTAATGGATAAGACGAACGCCCGTTTTCTGACAGCCGACAATCTGGGCGGGCAATGCGATTTCGTCTGCATAGACGTAAGTTTCATATCGCTTGAACTCATTCTTCCCGCTGCGGCAGGGTTGATAGGGGAAGGCGGACACGTAATCGCCCTCATAAAGCCGCAGTTCGAAGTCGGAAAAAAGGCGCTGAGCAAGCGCGGAATAGTCGTAAACGCGCGGGAAAGAGAAAGGGCGGTCGATAAAATACGCGGCGCCGCCGCAGCTTGCGGGTTACTTGAAGAAAATTTCACCGTTGCGCCGGTAAGAGAGAATAAAAATATAGAATATTTAATACTTTTTACCAAAAAGCTGTTGTATAAATAAAAATTTTATAGTATAATATTCATACTATGAAGATAGGAATATACAGCAATCCGCATAAGGACAAGTCGGGAAGGCACGCGAAAGAGCTGTGCGATTTGCTTGATAAATATCAGGCGGAGTATTTTCTGTGCGTCAGCGAGAAATTTTCGCTCGACTGCGCCGGTTTTGTCCCGGACGCGGTTATAGCCTTCGGCGGTGACGGAACCATGCTCCGCGCAGTCAGCGAGTGTGCGGAAAAAGATATACCGATACTCGGCGTCAATTTGGGTAAAGTCGGCTTTTTGACCGAAATAGGCTGCGAAAATATGCGTGAAGCCGCAGAAAAACTGCTCGCGGGCGAATATTTTGTCGAAAAGCGTATAATGCTTGAAATCGAAAGCGGCGGTATAAAATATTATGCGCTTAACGAAGCGGCTCTTACCGGCTCGCTTTGCCGCGTCGCGGAAGTGACCGTTGAAATAGACGGCACTCTTGCCGATAAGGTCAGGGCGGACGGTATGCTGGTAAGCACGCCCACCGGCTCCACCGCTTATTCTCTTGCGTGCAACGGGCCCGTACTTTCTCCCGAAGTGGAAGCGTTCATAATAAACGCAATCTGCCCCCATTCTCTGCACTCGTGTCCGATAGTCGTGGACAGCGGAAGCGTCATTACGTTGAAAAGCGATAGCGAGGGACTGAATCTTGTGATAGACGGCACTATCGTGGAAAGCGGTTGCGGAAGCATAAATTTACAGATAAGCAAGGCGAAAAGAAACGCCGAATTTATAAGATTCACAAAGCAGAACTTCTATAACAGACTTCTGCACAAACTGAGTAATTGGAGCTGATATGACAAGGAATGCAAGACAACGCAGAATAATCGAACTTATCAAGGAGCGCGACATCGACACGCAGGAAGAGCTTGTAACCTTACTGCAACAGTCGGGATATAACGTCACTCAGGCGACTGTTTCGCGCGACATCAAAGACCTGGGGCTTATAAAAAGCCAGACAGTAGCCGGTAGTTATAAGTATTCTCTGGTTGAAAACGCGCGTCCGAATACTCTCGGTAAATTCGGCACAATGTTCAGACAGGCCGTAGTGGCGATATCACGCGCAGGCAATCTCATCGTTATCCGCACCGTGACCGGCACGGCAGGCACGGCGGGCGCTTTCGTCGATTCGATGAGCTACGAACACGTTTTGGGCAGCGTTGCGGGCGACGACACCATTCTGATCGTCTGCGATACGGAAGAAAACGCGGAAAACGTCAAGATTCAACTTGAAAGCAATCTGGAATAATGCTTACCACTTTATCTATTGAAAACGTCGCGCTTATCGACAGGCTGGAAGTGGAATTCGGCAAAGGACTGAACATACTTTCCGGTGAAACGGGCGCGGGCAAATCCATCATAATCGACAGCGTGAATTTCGTTCTCGGCACACGCGCCGACAAATCTCTTATACGCTACGGCGAAAAAACCGCGCGCGTATCGGCGTATTTCAGCGAACCGACGCCGCAAATCAGAGAACTTCTGGACGAATACGGCATAGAAGACGAGGGCGAACTTATGCTTTCGCGCACCATGTCGGAAGACGGTGCAAGCGTTTGCCGCATCAACGGACGTAAAGTTACGCTTTCCATGCTGCGCGGCATCTCCGCGCACCTTGCGGATATATACGGCCAGCACGAATCGGTAAGTCTGCTCAATCCCGCAAACCATCTGGCGGTTGTAGACGGCTTTGCCGGCGAAAATCTGACCGCAGCATTGAACGAACAGTCAGCTTTGTGCGACGAATATTACGGCTATAAGGCTAAAATCGCCGAGTATAAGGAACTTGCTTCCGAAGATAAGGAGTATCTTGACTTTAAGATAAACGAAATAGAGGAAGCGGACTTAAAAGAAGGCGAGGAGGAAGAACTGCACGCAACGCGCAGGAAACTGAACAATTACGAATCATATCTTACCGCTCTCCAAGCCGCGCGCGAGTATCTAGACGGAGAAAACGGTGCGGTTGAACGAGCCTCGTCATCAATGAAGGAACTCGGCAGGATAACCGATTTCGAGCCGAAAATTTCTCCTTTGATTGAAAGGCTGGACGCGGTTGTAATAGAACTCGACGATATATCCGGCGAACTCAACGCTTTGCTGGACGACGCCGATTTCGACGAAGAAAAAGCGCGTTACGTGGAAGAGAGAATTGCGAAAATCAACTCGCTTAAACGCAAGTACGGCTCTTCCGTCGAAGATATATTGTCCGAACTCGGCAGATTGAAAGACAGACGGGCAAAATATGAGGACGCGGTTGCCGAATGTGAAAAATTTGATAAAAAAATTGCGGTAATGACGGATAAACTGTATGCAAATACTCTTAAAATAAGTTCTATACGTCGGAAAGCGGCTAAATCTTTTGCCGAAAGCGTAACGGGCGAGCTTAAAAGCCTCGGAATGAAGAACGCCGTTTTCACCGTCGAATTCGCGCCTGTACCGGAGAAAGAAACGATTCGTTTTGAAAAGTCGGGCAGCGATGAAGTGCAGTTTTTGTTCTCCGCAAACAGCGGACAGCCCCCGCGACCTTTGTCAAAGATAATTTCCGGCGGCGAGCTGTCGCGTTTTATGTTGGCGATGAAAAACAGTCTTCCTTCCGGTTTCGGTATCCAGACGATGATATTCGACGAGATAGATACGGGTATCAGCGGCGAAACGGCGCAGATTGTGGCGGAAAAGCTGTACAATATTTCGCGCGGAAAACAGGTCCTCGCGGTAACGCATCTGCCGCAGCTTGCTTCCATGGCGGACGAACAGTATCTCATATCCAAATCGGTAAAGGGCGGCAACACGTTTACCGGCCTCACCCTTCTGGACAGGGAAGGTATGCTGTCCGAAATATCCCGTTTGATAGGCGGTGCGCAGTACAGCAAACACGCTCTTTTACACGCCGCCGAGATGAAGGAGTATGCCGATAACTATAAAAAATCGCTTTCATGAATAAATAGCTGTAATTTCCTTACACTATCTGCAAGGAGAGCAGCATGAACAAAAAAGTTTTATCCGGGCTGCTCGTCCCCGCAATCGCGCTTGTGCTAATGTGCGCTATGCTGATCGGGGCGGGCGGTTTATTTTTTAAACCATCTATGCAAAGCGCGCCATACAGCGCGGTTTTTTCGGAAACGGAAGAAATTTACAACTACGGCGGGACAATCGGAAATTCCGCCGAAAGCGGCGTGAAAATTATGCCGGCGGCGCTTCCTCAAAGTGAAAATACTGTGCTTTTGGGCGGTTATCCTCTCGGTATAAATATAAGACCGCAAGGGGTAATAATTACTTCTAGGGTCGGCGTAGTTACGTCAAACGGCGTTGTGACGCCGCTTGAGGGCGTTGAAATTTCTTCGGGAGATCTGCTGTGTGCCATCAACGGCGAACAGGTACGCAGCGCGGAAGATATATCCCGTATTCTTAAATCGTCGGAAGGCGACGTAACGATAACGATATCTCATGCAGGCAACCGAGCCAATTATACCGTAACCCCCGCGGTGGACTCCGTAAACGGCGAGCGTAAACTCGGCGTAATGCTGCAGGAGGGAATAAGCGGTATAGGTACGCTGACCTTTGTCGACAGCCGCGGCAGATACGGCGCGCTCGGACATCCCGTGAAGGACGCCTACGGCAATACGGTTGAACCCGAATCGGGAAATATCTATCCTGCCGTAATAAAGGGCGCTATACCCGGTACGCGCGGCAAAGCCGGCGAACTGCAGGGGGTATACTCGAAACAGACGGGAAACATCGGCACGATAGATGCCGACAATATTTTCGGCATATTCGGCGAATATTGCGGCAGTACTGAAAATCTGATTCAGATAGAAATAGGTGCGCGTGAAACCGTCCAACCCGGCAAAGCGTATATCTATTCCACGCTTTCCGGCACTTCGCCCAGGCTTTACGAAATAGAAATAATCAAAGCGGAACGCCAGAATTCCCCTTTGGACAAGAGTATGGTCATACGCGTTACCGACAGGGAACTGCTTGCCAAAGCCGGCGGAATTGTGCAGGGTATGAGCGGAAGTCCCATTATCCAGAACGGAAAACTGATAGGTGCGGTGACCCACGTACTCATCGACGATCCCACCAAAGGTTACGGAATTTACGCCGAATGGATGACGGGAAGATAGCAAATTGATATAAATGTCGGAGCATCGGGCGAATAAGTTGCATTTTCCCGCGCGATATTGTAAGATATACGCAGGAAATTTACGAGGTGAAAATATATGGCAACTTATACCGATCCGTTGACAACACGTTACGCAACCAAGCCCATGCTTGAAAATTTCAGTGAAGAACACCGCATGGTACTCTGGCGCAAGCTGTGGATAGCTCTTGCCGAAAGCGAAAAGGAGCTGGGACTGAATATTACCGACGAACAGATTGCACAGATGAAGGAGCACGTTTCCGACATCAACTTCGACGTGGCACGGGCAAGGGAAAAAGTCGTGCGCCACGACGTTATGGCTTACGTCTACGCCTACGGTCAGCAATGTCCCGCGGCTATGCCCATAATCCATCTGGGCGCAACCAGCTGTTACGTTACGGACAATTCCGACGCCATAATATATCACGACGGACTTGTAATGCTGCGCAAAAAGGTGATAAACGTTATCAATGCGCTCTCCAAATTCGCCGAGAAATATGCGGGTCTGCCTACGCTCGGATTTACGCATCTTCAGCCCGCGCAGCTGGTGACGGTGGGAAAAAGGGCAAGCCTGTGGATTCAGGACCTGATGCTCGATCTTGAAAACCTCGACCATGCGATAGAAAACACCCGTCTGCGCGGCGCCAAAGGCACAACGGGTACGCAGGCAAGTTTCCTGCAGCTGTTCGACGGCGACCACGAAAAGGTGAAACAGCTTGATAAAATGGTCGTCGAAAAGATGGGGTTCAAGAACAAATTCGCTCTTTCCGGACAAACATATACCCGCAAATACGATTACAATATTCTGAGCGTTCTTTCGCAAATCGCCCAGAGCGCTTATAAATTCGGCAACGACATTCGCCTGCTCCAGAATATGAAGGAGATAGAAGAGCCGTTTGAAAAGTCCCAGATAGGTTCTTCGGCAATGGCGTACAAACGCAATCCTATGCGCAGCGAGCGCATTTGCTCCCTTGCGCGCTACGCCGTGTCCCTGCCCGTGAACGCGGCGGTCACCGCCGGTACACAGTGGCTGGAACGCACCCTCGACGATTCCGCTAACCGCAGACTCGTTATGGCGCAGACGTTCCTTTCCCTTGACGCGATTCTTGAACTGTATCTCAACGTTGCAGACGGGCTTGTCGTTTACGAAAAGACGATAAGAAAACACATTATGGCTGAACTGCCGTTTATGTCGACGGAAGTCATTCTTATGGAATGCGTAAAAGCGGGCGGCGACAGGCAGGAACTGCACGAGCTTATCCGCGAACATTCTATGGACGCGGCTCGCGTCGTGAAGGAGCAGGGCGGCGACAATGACCTTATCGACCGTATCAAGGCAGACCCCGCGTTCGACGCCATCAAAGAAAGAATCGACGGTTTGCTTGCACCCGAAAACTTTATCGGAAGGGCGAAGGAACAAACCCTCGAATATCTGCGCGACGAGGTAAAACCCTTGCTTGAAAAGAACAAGGACTGCCTTGGCGCGACTTCGCATATATCCGTTTGATGATATCGTCAATTTGCAAACGTTAACGCAAGCGGTCTTTACAGGCCGCTTTATTATTTGAAAATTGCTGCAACTCCGCCGCAATTCGCACTTTTTTATTACACATTGTAATAAAACTGCGAAATATGTAAAGCGGGAAAAATAATATTGCAAATTAAGTAAAATTTTGATAATTGGGTATTGATATTTATCCGAAAAAGTGGTATATTATGTTTGATAAAAATATAACAAACTACGGAGGTAAACTATGGGACGTTTTACTTTGCCTCGCGATCTCTATCACGGCGAGAACGCTCTGGCAGAACTTTCCAACCTTAAAGGCAAACGCGCCGTTCTCGTTCTGGGCGGCGGAAGCATGAAAAGATTCGGCTTTGTAGACAAAGCGGTCGGCTACCTCAACCAAGCAGGTATGGACGTTAAACTTATCGAGAACGTCGAGCCCGATCCTTCCGTCGAAACTGTTATGAGGGGCGCGGAGATAATGCGCGAATTCGAGCCTGACTGGATTGTCGCTATGGGCGGCGGTTCACCTATTGATGCCGCCAAGGCTATGTGGGTGTTCTATGAATATCCCGACACCAGTTTTGACGACATTATCCAGCCTTTCTCTTTCCCTACGCTGCGTACCAAGGCTAAATTCTGCGCTATCCCTTCCACATCCGGTACGGCTACCGAAGTTACCGCGTTCTCGGTTATTACCGACTATCACAAGGGCATAAAGTATCCTCTGGCTGACTTCAACATTACCCCCGACGTCGCCATCGTGGATCCCGCTCTTGCCGAAACCATGCCTCCCAAGCTGACTGCCCATACCGGCATGGACGCAATGACCCATGCTGTAGAGGCTTACGTTTCCACGCTTCACTGCAATTACACCGATCCGCTCGCGCTGTGGGCAATCAAGATGATTGCTTCCGACCTGAAGAATTCCTATGAAGGCGACATGGAAGCGCGCAAGAATATGCACGACGCACAGTGCCTGGCGGGTATGGCGTTCTCCAATGCGCTCCTGGGTATCGTTCACTCCATGGCGCACAAGACGGGTGCGGCTTACAGCGGCGGACATATTATCCACGGCTGCGCAAACGCAATGTATCTGCCTAAGGTCATCGCTTACAACGCAAAGGTGCCGGAAGCAGCTGAGAGATATGCGGAAATCGCAAAATTCCTGCATCTTGAAGGCAACGGCACGGAAGAACTCGTCAAAGCGCTCATTCAGATGCTGCGCGACATGAACGATCAGCTGAATATTCCCCAGGCAATCAAGTACTACGGCGAAGGCGGCGTGAAAGCCGACGCTTCCATCATTGACGAAAAGGAATTCCTCGCAAAGCTTCCCGAAGTTGCAAAGAACGCTATCGGCGACGCCTGCACGGGATCCAATCCCCGTCAACCTTCCCAGGAAGAAATGGAAAAGCTCCTGCTTGCCGTTTACTACGACAAGGAAATCGACTTCTGATCAGATTATTTTACAAACTGAATGGGCGGCGCACAATGCGCCGCCTTTTTGATATATCTGTCATATCGGTTGTAATCATATAGCGATTTCTCCGCTTAATTTTTATTTTTTCGGCAATAATTACATTGCAAAACAATTAAACGGAGGTAATATCGTGAATCCTTTCAAAGAAAAACCCGCAAAAATTCAATCGCTGTTTACCGACAGAGAAAAGAATTATACCAAACCGTATAACAAACATGAAGTTAATCCGTATACCAGAACAAGGATTATACTTATGAATGGTACGGAATTTGAAGCCAACTGGTTCTGCCACCAGGCGGCACGCCACACAAACAATACCGATTTGCGACGCGAAATGGCGGCAAAAAGAATGCAGGAAAAGAATCAGCAGCTGGATATATCACTGTTGAAACCGGAAGATGAAAGTCAGCTTGAACATACGATAGGGTATGAACAGCTTGCGGTAGACCTTACGGCGGAACTTGCCAAGCGCGAAAAAGACTTTTACGTCAAAAAAGCTCTCGATTTTGCGCTTTTGGAAGATTTTGACCACTTGTACCGCTACGCCGATTTGCTGGAAATGCGTGAAGGAGTGCTTGCCGAACAATTGGTAGGAAAATATACCGAAGTCATGCCCGGACGTCCTACCGTAGCGCACCACCGCCATCCGATGGATAACGTCCGCCGCCCCATAAACTCGAAGTCTGCGGACACTATGACTACACTTGCCACCATGATAATCACAGCCGCCGAACAGCAGACGATGAATTATTATATGAACGTAACGACGCTCGCAAAAGATTCGCTCTCCCGCAAACTTTACCGCGAAATCGCGCTTGTGGAAGAAGAACACGTTACCCAGTACGAAGATCTGATGGATCCCTGCGGCAGTTGGCTTGAGACGGCTCTTTGGCACGAATATACCGAATGTTATCTGTACTGGTCGTGCTATATGACCGAAACGGACGACTATATAAAGGCTCTTTGGGAGAAAAATTATGTGATAGAAGTATCCCATCTGCACAAAACGGCGGAACTTCTGAAAAAGTTCGAAAAGAAAGAAGCGTGCGAAGTCATACCGGACGGCGAATTCCCGGAGCCGCTTTCCCTGCATGAAAATATCGAATATGTGCGTGAAATACTCAAAAACACCGTTCAATATACCTCAATAGGGGAAGAATACGCCTTGCTTGACGATATTCCGTCCAATGCGGCTTTCTTCACGTACCAAAAGCAAATCATGCCGAAGCCGGAATGCGCGCCTTCGCACAAGGTCATATGCGAACACATCGACAACTTCGGCAGAGACTACCGCTTTGAAACCAAAAAAAATCCCATACCGCAGCTTACGGACGTTAAATGCGACAACGTTCAGGTCGGAAGAGAAAAAGGCGTCTGCCCGTCTTCAGGTTTCAAACCCAATAAATAATCGGTCCGCATCAGCGGACATACATATCAGGCGGCATAATCCCGTCGTTGAAACATTTTTCATCTTTACCTTGCGTTTTCAACGCTTTTATAATATAATGTTACTAAGTTCAGCAATATAAACATAGGAGAATTATGTTTGACAAATTCTATTTGAATGCCCGCAAGCCGGAAGGACTGGGCGGAAAACTTCTTCTTTCCCGAATGAACAGATTCGGGCACGCCCGCCTTGCCGAATGGGGTTTTGACTTGCTTGCAAAACACGCCGAACTTTCGGAAATGCGCGCGGTGATGGACGTCGGCTGCGGAGGCGGAGCCAATATTTCGCGTTTACTATGCAACTGCCCGAATGCCAAGGTGTTCGGTCTGGACTATTCAACAGTCAGCGTGAATAAAAGTCTGAAACATAACAAAAAAGCAGTAAAAGAAGGTAGATGCGTCGTAGAGCAGGGCGACGTAACTAAACTTGCGTTCGACGATAATAAATTCGACCTTATTACGGCTTTTGAAACGATATATTTCTGGAAGCCGATAGAAGTTGCTTTTTCGGAAATTTTCAGAACGCTTGCCAAAGGCGGCAGATTTTTTATCTGCAATGACGCCGGCGGAGCGGAGTGGATTCCCGGTAAGCGCAGTAAGATGCTGGATATGACCGTTTACGACGAAGAATCTTTAAGAGGACTTCTCGGCAAAACCGGCTTTTCCAACGTGAAGATCTATATCGAAACTGACGGCCGCATATGCGCTATTGCAGAAAAATAGGCATTAAATGAGCAATACGGCTTTAACCATAGTAGGATTTTTGATAATTTTCGCGGCGACGACTGCAGGAGCGGCGCTTGTTTTCTTATTCAGGAAAGAAATTTCAGGCAAACTGAATACGCTCTTTCTCGGCTTTGCTTCCGGAGTGATGGTTGCCGCTTCCGTCTGGTCGCTGCTTATTCCTTCAATCGACGGCGCAGGTGAAAGTTTCGGAAAATTCTCATTCGTTCCGGCGGCGGTCGGCTTTATTCTCGGCGGCTTGTTTCTTTTGATAATCGACAAACTTGTCCCGCATATCCACGGCGGTACCGGAACGGAAGAAGGCATACACAACCATCTTAATAAACCTTTGAAGTTATTTCTGGCGGTTACCATCCACAATATCCCCGAAGGACTTGCCGTAGGTTTTGCATTCGGGGCGGCTGCCGTTTCAGGTGATCACGGAGCCTATGCCGCGGCTTTCGGTCTTGCCGTCGGCATGGCAATTCAAAACTTCCCGGAAGGTGCGGCGATATCTCTTCCCATGAAAAACGCTACGGGAAGCAAATTCAAAGCCTTTCTATACGGATCCGGCAGTGGAGCCGTCGAACCCGTTTTTGCTGTTATCGGATATTTCCTTGCTTCCAATCTTACGTCTGCACAACCCTGGTTGCTGTCTTTTGCGGCGGGAGCTATGGTTTTTGTCGTAGTCGAAGACCTTATTCCCGATGCCCGTCTGTCCGAACACTCACATCTGGGCACCTGGGGAGCAATGATAGGTTTTGTCCTGATGATGACTCTGGACGTAGCTTTGGGATAGCTATCGCTTTACTTTTTCGGGTAAACGGCGTATAATCAAATAAAATAGAAACTGATAACGTTTGGTAAAGGGAATCGCGTGCAACGCAACCTGCTTATAGAGTAAGCTTTGCGTGTCGGATACGTCTCCCTGCCAAAAGCGTAATAAAAAAACGACCTACCTGTCAGGTAAGCCGTTTGGCAGGGGAGACGCGATTCGCCTTACAGCGATCGGTGGCGAGGTAAGTGCGACAGACAGTTTAAGTTGTTCGCCCGATCGCGTGCAACGCATAT
>CAJFJA010000003.1 GCA_904382605.1 Candidatus Alloclostridium intestinigallinarum
AGGAGTGTCCACTAAAGTGGACAGGTTATATATAAATATCGGAATATGTCAATATCAATATTTTTGGTATAGGGCACCTATCGGCTTTGAATAAATGGCGAAACTGTAAAACTGTTTGTCCACTTTTGTGGACAGCAGCGGGTCGCCGCCCCGGCCATACCTTGAAGTGGCAGAAAAAGTATTATAGTGTACCTCTTCGTAACACTTTTTTGTTTGATTACCATAAAAATATGGCAATTTTAGTGTTGTCAAGCAGTACCTGACAAGTCTGTCAAAACTTTTAACAAAAAGTAGGCGTGTCAAGTAGTACTTGACAAGATTGTTTTCGGTAGCAGAGATAAATAAGCGTGTACGATAGTAACTGACAAGTCAATTAAAACTTTTAACAACAAGTAGACGTGTCAGGTAGTACTTGACAGCGGCGGGCCGTCATCGCTATGTCGTGTAGGACATTGCGCAAAGACATTTGAAATATAATAAATAAGATCCGTAGACGGCAGTGATAAGCGGTTATGGCGTAGAGATTTTCGGATAGATTTTTACAACACCGGGAGCGTGTGACGCTCCACCCATGATAATTTGCGAAGATACAAGGCGAAATGCAGGCATATTTTCTTCGCAGATTTATCAGCCTGCGGCGGCTCGCTGACAGCGCTACGTCGAGCGAGGCGTTGCGCAAAGATACTAAAAAATTTGCAAGAAAATAAGATCCGTAGACGCGAGTGCGGGGCGGTTTCAGCAAGGAGATTTTCGAGCAGGTTTGCGCAATACCGGGAGCGTGTGACGCTCCAAGAAATAAAAAAGATCCGTAGACGGCAGTGATAAGTGGTTATAGCGTAGAGATTTTTGGATAGATTTTCACAACACCGAACGAAGTCGTAGCAGCGCTACGTCGAGCGAGGCGTTGCGCAAAGATACTAAAAAATTTGCAAGAAAATAAGATCCGTAGACGTAAGTGCGGGGCGGTTTCAGCAAGGAGATTTTCGAGCAGGTTTACGCAATACCGATTGAAGTCGTAGCAGCGCTACGTCGAATGAGGTATTGCGCAAAGATGCCGAAAAGATTCTGCTGAAACCGTCCCGCACTTGCGGATACGGATCGTCACTAATCAATGGTCGCGCGGATACGGCGCACGCCTGCGGAAGAAGAACCTTCTTTAAGCAGGGTGAAGTGGTGGAGCTGTCCCGTATGCTCCGCGTGCGGACCTCCGCAGATTTCCTTTGAGAAGTCGCCTATGGTGTACACTTTCACCACGTCGCCGTACTTGGAACCGAACACGCCGGTCGCGCCCGATTTTCTCGCTTCTTCCACGGACATTTCCTCGCAGGTTACGGTCAGATCGCGCTTTATCTGTTCGTTTACAAGATCTTCCACCTTCTTCTTCTCCTCGTCGGTAAGAGGGCGGTCGAAGTTGAAGTCGAAGCGCAGACGTTCGGAAGTTATGTTACTGCCTTTCTGGCTTATGTCGTCCCTGCCGAGTACCTTTTTGAGCGCGGCAAGGAGCAGGTGGGTGGCGGTGTGCAGATATACGGTGCGTTCGCCCGTGTCGGCAAGTCCGCCCTTGAACTTCTGTTCCGCGCCCGCGTGCGACTTTGCCTGGTGGTCTTCAAACGCCTTCTTGTAGCCTTCCATATCCACCTTGAAGCCGCGCTCGGCAGCCATTTCCACGGTCATTTCTATCGGGAAGCCGTAAGTGTCGTAAAGTCTGAACGCGGTTTTGCCGTTGAGCGTGTCGCCCTGCACCCATTTGAGGACTTTTTCCATCTCCTTTATGCCGTTTTCCAGCGTCTTGGAGAATTTTTCCTCTTCCTTGGCTATTTCGGAGATTATCTTGTCCCTGTTGGTTTCCAGCTCGGAATAAACGCCCTTGTATTTTTCCACGTACATTGCGGCGATTTCCGTAAGCAGGGCGCTGTCTATTTCTATCGTGCGTGCAAAGCGTATCGCGCGCCTCAGAAGGCGGCGCAGCACATAGCCCTGGTCCACGTTGGAAGGCACGATTCCCTTTTCGTCGCCGATAAGGAAGGTAGCCGTGCGCATATGGTCGGCGATTATGCGCATGGCGCGCGTCACCTGTTCGTCGGCTCCGTATTTTTTGCCGCTCATATCTTCCAGCTTTTCTATCACGTCGGAGAAGAGGTCGGTTTCGTATACGGATTTATATCCGTTCAGCATACACAGCGTGCGCTCCAGACCCATACCCGTATCCACGTTCTTTTGCGAAAGGGGAGTGTAAGTCCCGTCGGGGTGGCGGTAGAATTCCATGAACACGTTGTTCCATATCTCCACCCATTTTTCGCCGTCGTCGGCGGGGGAAGGATTGCCCTCCACTTTTTTGCCCGTGTCCACGAATATCTCCGTGTCGCCGCCGCAGGGACCGGTGGTTGAAGCTATCCACCAGTTATGCGCCTTGGGTAGATAGAAAATTCTGTCTTCGGGAATGCCGTGGCTCTTCCACTCGTTCGCCGCAACTTCGTCGCGGGGGCAGTCTTCGTCGCCGGCAAATACCGTTACCGCCAGCTTTTCGCGCGGTATGCCCAGAACTTCCGTCAGGAACTCGTAGCTGAATGCTATGGATTCTTTCTTGAAATAATCGCCCAGCGACCAGTTGCCCAGCATCTCGAAAAAGGTGCAGTGGGTGGCGTCGCCCACTTCGTCGATGTCGCCCGTGCGCACGCACTTCTGCACGTCGGTGAGGCGCTTGCCCGCAGGGTGCTTCTGCCCGAGAAGATAGGGCACAAGCGGGTGCATTCCCGCGGTGGTAAACAGCACGGAAGGGTCGTTTTCCGGAATGAGCGATGCGGAAGGGATAATTGTGTGTCCCTTCGATGCGAAAAATTGCAGATACTTTTCTCTTAATTCGTACGATTTCATATTGTATATATTATATATTGCCCGTTCCGATTTGGCAAATGCTTTACGCAATTTTCATAAAATAATCTCGCCTGCACACAACAAATTTATGCAAATAAACTGCAAGGAAGCGGCTGACGCCGTCCAGGGGGAATTTTCGGAATACACCGACGTTCTGCGCATGGATTTCAACGTGGGCGGAAGGGCCGCCGCGCTTTTCTATATAGACGGATTTGTGGACAAAATAGCCTTCGAATCGAGCATACTGCGCCCGCTGAAAAGGCAGGAGACGCTGGAATATCCGTACGCGGACACGATAAACCAGATAACCGCGCTCACCACGCCCATGAAGACGGTGCAGACGCCGCAGGAAGCGGCGAAGATAGTGTCGGAAGGCGATATCGCGCTGGTGATAGACGGGGCGGAGGGGATATTCATCTTTTCCGAGCGCGCCTACCAGACCAGAGGCATACAGGAACCGCCCGTGACCAACGTGCTGCGCGGTCCGCGCGAAGGCTTTGTGGAGGACGTGAAGATAAATATGACCATGCTCCGCCGCAAGCTGAAAACGCCAAAACTCACTTTCAAAAAGGCGTTTGCCGGCAAGTATACGGATACGCCGGTAATAATATGTTATATCGACGGCGTGGCTTCCCCCGACGTGGTGGACGAGGTGGAAAAACGCATAAACGCGATAGACATGGACGGGGTGGTGGAGTCGTCCTATATCGCGCGGTATCTGGAAACAAACTACCGCTCCCTGTTCACGCAGGTGGGCACAAGCGAAAAACCCGATATAATCGCCGCGAAAATGCTGGAAGGCAGGGTGGCAATCATCGTGGACGGCTCGCCAATGGTGCTCACCGTGCCGTTCATTCTGTTCGAACACTTCCAGGCGAGCGAGGATTACTATATAAAATCCTTCCGCGCCTCGTTCATACGGATAGTAAGGCTTATGGCGCTCGTGTTTGCCATAGCCCTGCCGGGAGCGTATGTGGCGTTGCAGGAATACCAGTACCAGATGTTTCCGCTCAAATTTTTAATATCCATTATGAACTCCATATACGGTATTCCATTTACGCCCACCCTAGAAATGCTTTCCATACTGATAATATTCGAAATTCTGAACGAAGCCAGCGTAAGAATGCCGCGTTACGTGGGCATGGCGCTTTCCGTGGTGGGGGCGATAGTGCTGGGCGAAACGGCGGTGAACGCGGGACTTTTCTCCACGCCCGCCATACTGGTCATATCCATATCCACGATAGGGCTTTACTGCGTGCCCGACGCCACGGAGGCAAGCAGTATACTGCGCGTGCTGTTCGTGGCTATCGCGGGCGTTGCCGGTCTTATGGGACTTATTCTCGCCGCGCTCGCGCTCATAGCCTATCTGGCGGATTTGCGCAGTTTTGGCACGTCCTATCTCGCGCCGTTCGCGCCGCTCATCGAGCGCGACTGGCAGGACGGACTTATCAAGGAGAGCATACGCGATATGACGGAGCGCCCTTACTCCATTCCCACGTGGAACAGGGTGCGCAGGAGGTAGCATGGGCAAGACGACGAACGTGGTTTATCCCAATCAGATAGCGCTTTTAGCGTTCATCGCCTCCATTACCTTCAAGGTGGTAATGCTGCCGCAGTATTTCGCGGGGTCGGCGGGCAGGGCGGCGCCGATTGCCATGGCGTATATGATGGCGGTAGAGGTGATGGAATTTGTCATAATTTACGGCGTCATCAAGCGCACTTCGCTGCTTGAAGCGCATATCCCCGCCGCGCTCAAAGCCGCCTTTATCCTGCTTATATCCGCTTCGAGCTACTTCAAGACGGTGGTGCTTTCGGCGGAGGCGGTGTCCTATATCTCCACCACTCTTTTCGATAACGGACTGTGGCGGCTGATAGTGCTTGCCTATATGCCGTGCCTGGTGTATATCTCGTACAAGGGCGGCAACGTGCTGGCGCGCACCGCGCAGATAGTGTTCTGGTTTATCGCCGTATCCCTTTTGTTCAACGTGCTTTTCGCGCACTTCAACGGGGATACGGGCAACATGCTCCCCGTGCAGTTTTCCGCCGAAATAATGAAGGCGTGCGACAGACATATGGTGTGGTTCGGCGACTTCACCCCCTTCCTGTTCCTCACCGTGGCGCGCCCGGCAAAACCGCAGAAGGTGCGCCTGCCGGTCATGATAGCGCTCTGCTTTGCGGCAGCGGCGGGATTTATGGTGATTTTCATCACCGCATACGGCGGAGGCAGTATTATGGTAAGCAACGCGTTCAATAAAATAGCCGTGTTCAACCGTATATCCCTGCTTCTGGGCACGGTGGACTTTCCCACGGTGTGCTCGTGGCTGATGATGTCGGTAATCAAGCTCGCGCTCATAGTGTACGGGGTGGTTGAAGGGCTGACCTACTTTTTGAAAAAGCGCCTTGCCGTCGCTCTTCTGACGGGACTTGCGCTTTCGCTCACGCTGTTTTTCGGCATAACCAATATGGACGTATCTTACAAAATAGCCACTTCGCCGGTAAGATACGCCGTGGGCGCGATAGAGTATCTTCTGCCGCCCGCGGTATACCTTGCCGTAAGGATATTCGACAAGACGAGCGTGCAGTTTGACAGTACTAAGGTGGACGTCGATGCTTTAAGGGAGGAAGGAAAATGCAGAGAAGGCAAAGGCTGAAGCGGCTGGGCGGCTACAAGTGGCTTATAATAGTCGTGATAGCCGTGGTGCTTATCGGGTTCGACCTTCTGGCGGACAACGCGAGCATAGTCAACCGCGGCATAGTAGTGGGACTGGCAATAGACAGCGGCGGCGACCTGATAGAACTTGCCGCGCAGGTCATTCTGCCAAGGAGCGGCGGTTCTGCTTCCGGCGGCAACGATTTTATGATATTCACCTCGTCGGGGGAGACCATGCAGGACGCCGTGGAAAAACTCTCCGTGTCGATGGGCGTAAAGGCGTCGCTGTCGCACTGCACGCTGGTGGTTCTTGGCGGCGACCTGTTGCGCACCAAGGGCGATACGGTATTGAAGCACCTTATCCGTTCCCCGTATTTTGCGGATAACACTCTGCTCGTGGCGGCGTCCGGCAAGGCCAAGGAAGTGCTTTCCGCAAAAGTGCCCATAAACGACGTGGCTTCCTACCATATGCAGAGAATGATGCAGGGCGTACAGCGCGAAGCGGGCGTGAACGCGTGCACGATAAAGGACTATTTTGCCAATTATTACTATATCGGCGGCGCGAATTATATGCCCGTGGCGGTGGTGGAAAACTGCGAATACACTCCCGTCGGACCGAACAAGGAGAGCGCGGACGGCGCGCAGCTGCTCGACCTTTCGCGCACGCTCGTGCTTACGCGCGAAGGATACGGGTTCGTGCTGGACTACGACGCTTCGCGCGGACTGAGCTTTGTGAAGGGCAGCCTTAACGACGGCACGATAATCTTCGTGTCCGACTGCTCGGAAGAGCGCGACGTGGTGATTCTGGACAGCAAATGCACCCTTTCCGTGCAGTCCGAGGACGAAGTCGTCGCAAAAGTGAAAGTCAAAGTCAAGCGCAACGACCTGCCCACCGCGCAGGACGGAATGATAGTCAACGCGCTCAGCGAGCGCGAACGCGAACGTATCCGCGAAAGCGTGCGCGGACAGATACTCGCCTGCTTTAAAGAAGGGCAAAAGCAGGATATAGACATATTCCATTTGGGCGAGCATATCTACCGCAAGTACGGCGAGGAATGGCGTAAAAATCAGAACAAATTGTATATAAGGAATATAGCGTTCGACGTCAATGTTGAATTGACTGTGAAATAAGCGCCGAATGAAAGTGTTTTGCGATAGGCTATGCTATAAGCATAGTTTTATCTGCGCAAAACACTTTGCGCTTACGTCTTTAAGGGAGAACCCTTTCATTCGCAAATATTCTATTTGCTTGAGAATCGGTTCTCCCTTCTTTTCGCGCTAAGTTTATATTATGGCAAACTTGCCTTTTGCGCGAAAATTCAACCCTTTCCGCCCTTACGGGAAAATGTGCACGGCGCATTTTATAGGTTACGCTCGCAAAAGCGCGGTTTTGCTTCGCTTTATTTGTAATAAAGGCGTTGCGGAGATAATACTATAAAACAATACTTTGTTACTTCGGGGCGGTTAAGTGGTGAAGCGCACGGCGCTTCCGCACCGCTTTGTAGTTGCGCTTAAACGCACCGCGAAGAAGTGCCCTAATGCTAGGAAAGGCGCTCATTTTGGGAATGAGCGTACTTGGCGTACGTGATTTCTCAAAATGAGTGACTTGACATGCGGAATGAGTGTATGAAAAAATTGCGGACGGCAATACGTTTGCCGCCCGCATATTTTTGAATTAACGGTTTCCGCCTATATTATAACGAAATCCCCGGGGGTGAAGATAAGAATACTTATTAACGCCAATATTGCCGCCACGACCACCTGGTGGAGCACATAGACCCAAAGCGCGATTCTGCCCCAGAAGTCGAACGGCGCGTGCCACGAGTACCTGCCCAGGCGCGGGAAGAGGGAGCGGCGTTTGTTGTAGAGCAGATAGCCGAAGAACGAGCCGATGAGCACATAACCCACGCTCGGGAAGATAGGGTAGTAGTCGGACGAAGATACGCCCGCGTTCAGCCAGTCGGCGACGAAGAACCACGTCTTGTCGATCGTGAAGCGCATACCGTTTTCATACGCCGAGGAAAAGCCGTAATCTATGGCGATTATCGCAATGCCCAAAACGAGGGATACCACCGCGGTGCGCAGTTTTTTGTGGCGGCAGACGGTATCTATAAGCCACCACAGCAGAATGGCGAATGCGAACATATGCAGTATGCCGAAGCGTATCGTCATACCCAGCTGCGAGGTGACCAGCGTGATGAGCATTGCAAATACCGCCGCCATAATGCCGCGCTTCAAGTTGGAACGCGAGAAATAGCAGGATATGCCGCATACGAAACAGAATATCCACACAACCACATGCTGGGAATCGGTGTGGAAGGAAGAGTTCCAGTATTCCCGCGCCGCGTCGCGGATATATTCCAGCCACTCCATATCGGGATTGGCGCGTATCCATGCGGGGGAGAAGATGTAACCTATGTCGTATATGAAATGGTCGAACACCATTAAAAGCACGCACACGCCGCGGATAAAGTCAAGTTCCCATATGCGCCTTGAAGAGCCGCGCAGTTTGTCGCCGCCGCGGAACGCCGCGGCTATCCTTTCACCTATGCCCGTTCCGGCGGAAGCGGCGCTTTCCGTGCTTTCCGCCGTAACGCCGGGGGATGAAGGAGGGGTATTTTCCTGATTTTCACCCGCAAAAACCTGCGCGTCCTTTTGCGGCGCGCTTTCGTTATCCGGAGTTATTCCGCCCTTTTTATGCGAATACTTGCCTTTACCCATACGCGTTTATTATATCATGGCGGCGGAGAATATTCAAATATTTTGCGCGCCGTACTTTGCGGCGTAAAATTTTACCGTAAACGGCGGAAAAGGGGTTGCATAAAATGCGAACATATGTTAAAATATTTTCATGACGATAGAAGAAAAACTGAAAATACTCACCGACGGGGCGAAGTACGACGCCGCCTGCACTTCAAGCGGAGTGTCGCGCGTTGCAAGCGAAGGGGGAATAGGGTCGACGAGTATGGGCGGAATATGCCACGCGTTTTCGGGCGACGGCAGGTGCATATCGCTTTTGAAAATACTTCTGTCCAACGCCTGTTGTTACGACTGCGCCTACTGCGTGAACAGGGTTTCAAACGACGTGCCGCGCGCCACTTTCACCGCCGAGGAGATAGCGGCGCTTACGATGAATATGTACCGCCGCTACTATATAGAGGGACTGTTCTTGTCCAGCGGGGTGCTGGGCACGCCCGACAACACCACCCAGCAGATGATAAAGGCGCTGGAACTTTTGCGCGTGAAGTATAAGTTTTGCGGATACATTCACGCAAAAGCCATACCGGGGACGTCGCCCGACCTTTTGGAAAAGCTGGGCAGGCTTGCCGACAGGGTTTCTTCAAACATAGAGCTGCCTTCTTCGGCAAGTCTTAAACTGCTTGCGCCGGACAAGGAAAAAAGGGACGTGCTCGCGCCCATGGGCTACATAAGTACGAGGCACGAAAACGGCGGGGCAAAGGAAGGGTTCGTGCGCGCGGGACAGAGCACGCAGATGATAATCGGCGCGACGCCGGAGAGCGACCTGAAGATAATCAGGCTTTCGGAAGGGCTGTACGGCAGATATAAGTTAAAGCGCGTGTTTTATTCGGCGTATATTCCCGTGGCGGATAACTCGCTTCTTCCCGCGCCAGACAGCAAGCCGCCGCTTTTAAGGGAGCACAGGCTTTACCAGGCGGACTGGCTCATGCGGTTTTACAACTTCAAAGCGGACGAGATTTTGGACGAGAGCCACCCTTATTTTAATGAATTTCTCGATCCGAAGTGTAATTGGGCGGTAAACCACCCGGAATATTTTCCCGTGGACGTGAACAGGGCGGAGTATGAAACGCTGTTGCGCGTGCCGGGAATAGGAGTTAAGTCGGCGCGGCGGATAATGGTGGCGCGCAGACAGCGCAGGCTGGATATATTCGCGCTGGGCAAGCTGGGAGTGGTGGTCAGGCGCGCGAAATATTTCGTGGACGGGGGCACGGGCGTGCGCGCCGCCGATAACCCCGAACGCGCGGCAAGGGAACTTATTGCGGGAGAAAACGCGCGCCAGCTTTCGCTGTTTGAAGATACCGACGCTGGCGCGGCGCCCCTCCTCGGCAACGCGGGGCGTTGCATCCCCTAACCGCCTTGAAGTGACAATGTGGAGAGAAAAGAGCTGTTTTCTTCGCAATGCCTTTATATTGTAAATAAAGCGCGGCAAGCGGCGAGCCGGGAGCGTGGGACGCTCCACCCCTGATTATACCTTGAAGTAGCAAGAATATGTTTTTATAGCATTATCTTCGCAATGCCTTTATATTGTAAATAAAGCGCGGCTGACTACTCTTAGAAATAACAAAGCGGAAACTCACGGCTTGCCTTCTCCGCACGGCTGAAAAGTTACAAAAAGCGGATAATCCGCCGCCGAAAATCGCACTTTTCGGCGAGCGCACCTCTAAAACTTGCCGTGCAAGTTTTCCCGTAAGGGCGGATTGGGGTGAAGTTTTGCGGCAAAAGTTTTGTATGCTATCTCGCAACTTGCCGCAAAACGAGGGGAAAACCACAGCGGAGCGGGCTGGGTTTTCCCCTTAAAAACGTAGCCGCAAAGTGTTTTGTGAAGTTAATATCTCCGCTATCCGCAGAGATATAGCACAAAACACTTTCATCCGGCGGCTAAGCGGAGCGTGGATTATGAATAACAATTATAATATGACCTATATTTACGACGGCACGCTGGAAGGACTGTTCACCTGCGTGTTCCGCTGTTACGAGGACAAGTACATTCCCGGAGCGGTGATAACGGGAATGACTCTTACTCCCTGTGCGCACGTGTTTACGGACAAGGTGAAGGCGGCGCGCGTAAGGCGCGGCATTTACAACAAGATGGGTGCGGCAGCGTCGGATATAGTGTACAGGGCGTTTTTGTCCGACTTCGAGGATAAGGAACTTGCCGTTATCCGCTTTATCGTGTACGGTATGAAGGCGGGAATGAGCGCGGCAAGGGACCTTACGCACCCGGTGGTGGAGCGGATACGCGAAATATACCGCGCCGTGAACAGGGAAGCCAATCTGACCGCCGAAAGAATGACGTTTTCCGTCACGGGCAAGCTGATGGTGTCCATAATAGAGCCTTCGCACAACGTACTGCCGCTCATCGTCAGGCGCTTTACACAGCGCTTTCCCGGAGAGGAGATATTCATTTACGACAAGGTGCACAAGCTGGGCGCCACCTGGTCGCACTCCCGCATTACCTTCCGCAGGATAGAGAACTTCGAGCCGGACCCCATGGACGAAGAGGAGGAAACCTACCGCAGACTGTGGAAGATATTCTACGATACGGTGGAGATAAAGGAAAGGCATAACCCCGACCTTATGAATAAGAATATGCCGCTCCGCCACCGCCGTAAATTCTGACCGATTTAAGCCGCGCGCACGCGCCGCCTTATTTATCCGGGGATAGAAACCGGTACCCGTAGCGGGCCCCGGTAGAACACTTTAATCGTACTGCTTTTGGGCGGCGAGCCGCCGCAGGCTGATTACTCTGCGAAGAAAGCAATTCGGCATTATTACCCGGTTACTTCGCAGATTATCATGGGTGGAGCGTCACACGCTTGCTTCGCAGATTATCATGGGTGGAGCGCCACGCGCTCCCGCTGAAAGCAAAGCATTTTACAACCCGACATATACACATATTTTATGTTTTTACCGTAAAATGTGTTCTACTGAGGTTGGTTACGGGTAGCCGCATATTCACGCCGGGCACACGTTCCGCCGCGCCGCATTTTCGCGTTTTGTAAAAAAGTAAAAGGCGGCGTGCAAAAATAACCGACGTATACCGTAAAATTTTTATGTAAATACAGAACAAATATTTAATATATCAATAAGGAAATGTAAAAATTTTAAGAATATATTGACACTTTAACGATAATATAATATATTGTTATCAGAAAGTGTAATTTTATTGCGGATATTCGTTTTGATCCGCAGATAAGCGATACTTATGCGGGGGCGGTATGATGGGGAAAATTTTTACCGGAAAAAGAAAATTTTCGTTGTTTTTCGTATGTACGGTATTTTTTGCCGTACTTTTATCCGCGTGCGCGCTGGCGGCGTGCGCGGAAACGCATACGCACACGTTGCAACACCACGCGGCGGTATCTCCCACCTGCAGGAATGCGGGCAACATAGAGTATTGGGAGTGCACGGACTGCGGTAAATTTTATTCCGACGCCGCGGCAACCGCGGAGATAACGGAGGAATCCACCGTACTTGCGGCAACGGGCGCGCACGAATGGGACGTATGGCAGACGATTACTGCCGCCACCTGCGAACAGGCGGGCGAGCGGTCGCATATGTGCGTGATATGCGGCACGGTGGAAACGGAAACCGTTCCCGCGGCGCACACGCTTACGGCAAGGGAAGCGGTTGCCGCCACCTGCGGTTCGGACGGAAGGGCGGCGCATTATTACTGTTCGCGGTGCGGAAAGTATTTTGCGGACGAGAGCGCGACGCAGGAGCTTTCATATAACGAGGATATATTTATTCCGCGCACGTCCGAGCACATCTGGACGGAGTGGACGGAAGCGGTGACGGACTGCACGCACGGCGGCACGAGAACGCGTTCGTGCACGGTGTGCGGCAGGCAGGATAGCGATAGTGTTCCCGCGGAAGGGCACACGATGACGTACCACCACGCCCGTGTGGACGCGACCTGCGGCGAGAACGGAACGGCGGAATACTGGGAGTGCGGTAAATGCGGACTGCTGTTCACCGACCCTCTGGGCAACGCGCAGATTACGCAGGACGGGCTGGTAATTCCCGCGACGGGCAATCACGCCTACGGAAAGTGGACCACCGTTGAAGAAGCCTCCTGTACGCAGGACGGAAGCAGGCGGCGCGAATGCGGAGCGTGCGGAGATGTGCAGACGGGAACGCTGAACAAGTTCGGGCACGCAATGGAGTTTATTGCGGCGGAAGAAGCCACTTGCGAGGCGGCGGGCAATATCGCCCACTACCATTGCGGCAGATGCGGGTTAAATTTCCAGGACGAGGCGGGCGGAACGGCGATTGAAGACGTAACGGTTGCAAAACTCGACCACGACATGACGCACCACGCCTACAAGGCGGCGACCTGCACGACGGAAGGCAATATCGAATATTGGAGCTGCTCCATATGCGGGAAAAATTATTCGGATGAGCAGGGCGCCGCGGTTGCGGAAGAAACTGTGATAGCGCCGATAAACCACGCAAACAAAGCTCATTATCAGGAGGTTGAGGCAAGCTGCACGCAGGACGGCAACATAGAATACTACTATTGTCCCGACTGTGAAAAGTATTTCGATTCGGATATGGCGGAAATAGAGCAGGGCGCAACGGTAATATCCGGCGGACACATACTTTCCTATGCGGCGCAGGTGGACGCGACGTGCGGAGAAGAGGGCGTGCTCGAACATTGGGTTTGCGGCAGGTGCGGACTGCTGTTTTCCGACGCTAACGGCGAAAACGCGGTGACGGAGGAAGACCTTGTCATTCCGGTATACGAAGACGGGCACGACCTTGTCAACCACAAGTGCTCGATATGCGGCTATATACAGCCCGAAGAAGAATACGCTACCGTCACGCTGCAATACCACCCCGATTACGCCGGAAGGGTGTCTTATATGGGTGACGCGAAAGGCGACAGCCAGATAGTGGTACCCGCGTATTATATGTCGGAGACTGGCGAATACGTGGAAGTTACGTCGATAGGTCCAAATGCGTTCAAGGATTACGGGGGCGACGTGATAGTGATTCCCGGCACGGTTACGACCATTTTCGCAAACGCGTTCGACGGCTGCACCGCAGCCGTGGTTTTCGAAGGTCCGACCAATATGACTACGCTGAACAACAACGCGTTTGAAAACTATGCCGGCTCCATGGTGATACTGCCGGAAGGGCTTAAAAACATAGGCAGGGTAGGTTCCGGGTCGGACAGCACCGCGGTGTTCCTCAACTGCACGAATCTCACCTATGTATATATCCCCGTCAGCGTGGAATTTATATGCGGTTCGTGCTTCTACGGCTGCTACAACCTGGGAATTTATTACGAAGGTACGCAGGCGCAGTACGACGCGATTTCCAAGGACAACTATTACGTCGGGGCGAAGTATGATGTCGAGCAGATGCAAGTGCCGCGCCCCGAAGTGCTCGGAACGGACAGCTGAAAAATTGCAAAGAAGGTAAAAAAGAAAGCGGAGTTTCCGCTTTCTTTTTGCTTATTCAGGTTTTATCGTGCAAGCGGCTGTTGCCGGCGCTTTTTAGCGCTTTTTCCGCACCGCTTTTTAACGCTTTTTCCGCCCCTGCCTTTGATTTTTAAGGAAAAACCGTAGCCGCGGAAAACGCGCGACGGGAAACTTTTACTTTCTCACTCCGCGCTTTAACGCGGCTATACCCGTGCGGCACACCTGCTTTATGTCGTAGTGCACGCGCGCTTCCATTATCGCGTCCAGGAATTCGTCAATCTTTTCGCCGGTGCCGCACAGCTCCAGAATTACGGAGTTTTCCGAGATGTCCAGAATCTGCGCGCCGTACTTGTCGCAGATGTTCACCAGGGTATTGTCGAAAGACGAGTCGGTGACCACCTTGACGAGCAGAAGTTCGCGGCAGACGCTTTCTTCTTCCACTATGGGATAGCACTCTATCGTCTCCTGCAGCTTCTTGGTCTGCTTTACTATCTGTTCCAGCGAATAGTCGTCGCCGTGCGTGACCACCGTTATGCGCGAAATGTCCGGGTCGTCGGTAGCCGCCACGGAAAGGGAGTCTATGTTGAAACCGCGCCTGCCGTAAAGGGAGGATATGCGCGCCAGCACGCTGGAATTGTTTTTTACAACTATGGAAATGATCTGTTTCATATTCCGCCTCTGCAAACTTATTTTATATATTGTACCACAACCGCGCGCGGCAGTCAACCCTATTTTTCGTCCGCGAACTGCGAATTGTAAAGCTCGCTGTAAAAGCCCTTTTGTCCGAGCAGGGAAGAGTGCGTGCCCTGTTCTATGATATTGCCGTCCTTCATGACCAGAATAAGGTCCGCCGTCCTTATCGTGGAAAGTCTGTGCGCCACGATAAACGACGTCCTGCCCTGCATCATGTAGGCGAACGCCTTCTGAATCTTCATCTCCGTGCGCGTGTCTATACTGGACGTGGCCTCGTCGAGTATGAGCATGGGCGGACGGGTGAGCATTACGCGCGCTATGCAGAGCAGCTGCCGCTGACCCTGCGAAAGCGAATCTTCGTCTATAAGCGTGTCGTAGCCGTCTTTGAACTGCCTGATAAACGTATCGCAGCTGGCGAGTTTTGCCGCCGCCACTATCTCTTCTTCCGTGGCGCCGGGCTTGCCGTAGGCTATGTTTTCGCGTATCGTGCCGCGGAAAAGCCAGGTATCTTGCAATATCATGCCGTAATTGCCGCGCAGGGAATGGCGCGTCACTTCGCGTATGTCGTGTCCGTCCACCTTGATACTGCCGCCGTTCACGTCGTAAAAGCGCATTAAAAGATTTATGAAAGTCGTCTTGCCGCAGCCCGTGGGGCCCACTATCGCTATGCGCTGGCCGCTTTTTACATGCAGGTTAAAGCAGGTGATGAGCGGACGGGAAGGGGTGTAGGAGAAGGATACGCCGTCAATGTCTATGTTTCCTTCCGCGGCGGGGAGTTCGGGCAGGGCGGAATCGTCGCTTTCGACGGGATTGTCCGCCATTTCGAACACGCGCCTTGCCGCCGCCATGGCGTTCTGCATTTCGCTGAGCACGCCCGTTATCTCGTTGAAAGGCTTGGTGTACTGGTTGGAATACATGAGGAAGGTGGACAGTTTGCCCGCCGTCATCGCCGCGCCGCCCACCGCGCCCAGAGAGGGCATGAGCACGGCTATAAGTCCGCCCGAAAGTCCCACCGCCGCGTACACGAGGTAGTTGAGGAAGCGGGTCACGGGGTTGACCAGCGCGGAATAAATCTGCGCCTTCAAGCCGCAGGTGTACAGACGGGAGTTTATCTCCTCGAACTTCTCCTGCGCGCTTTCTTCGTGCGAGAATGCGCGTACCACGTTCATACCGCCCAGCGATTCTTCGCAGTAGCCGCTCAGCTCGCCGCGCCTTGCCGCCTGGGCGGTGAAGTATTTGTGCGAGCCGCGCGCTATAAACGCCGCCACGAAGAGGGAAACGGGGGTCAGAACCACCACCACGAGCGCCACCACCCAGTTGAGCATAAACATAAATACTATGGTGGTGAGAACGGTTACTATGCCGGAAAACAGCTGGGTCATGCCCTGCAGCATACCGTCCGCGATGATTTCTATGTCGGAAGCCACGCGCGAGATAAGGTCGCCGTGCGGCTTGGAGTCGATATAGGAAAGGGGCATACGCGAAAGCCTGTCGAATGCGTGTTCGCGCAGCGAGCGCACCGTGTTGTAGGTGAGGGAGTTGGCGCAAAGGCTCATCAGATACTGGAAGAACGCGCCGCCCGCCACCACGGGGATAAGCCATATGACGTATTGCAGAACGCGCTCCGTGTCCACTTCTCCGGGGCCTGTCATGCAGTCTATCGCGTCGCCCACGAGTATGGGCACGGCGAGTTGCAGCACCACGGCGAGGACTGCGAACACGAACGTCATGACGAATCTGCCCCTGCACCCCTTGGTGAAGGTAAGCAGGCGGGCGAGCGTTTTCAGCGAACTTGTCTTTTTATTTGTCGTCATGCTGTCCCTCCTTGTCCTCCTGGGAGTGCACTATTTCGCGGTAGACGTCGCAGGTGCGCATGAGTTCGTCGTGCCTGCCCATGCCCACGGGTACGCCGCCGTCCAGGACGATTATCAGGTCGGCGTGGCGCACGGAAGTGGCGCGCTGGGACACGATGAAAGCGGTGGTATCCGTCAGGTCGTGACGGATTGCCGTGCGCAGTTTCAGGTCCGTGGCAAAGTCGAGCGCGCTTGCCGAATCGTCCATTATGACTATTTCCGGACGGCGCACCAGCGCGCGGGCGATGGTCAGCCTCTGCCGCTGTCCGCCTGAAAAGTTCTTGCCGCCCTGGTTGACGGGCGTGTCCAGACCTTCGGGAAGTTTTGATACGAACTCTTCCGCCTGCGCAGTTTTAAGCGCCTGCCATATGTCCTCGTCAGTAGCTCCGGGATTGCCCCAAAGCATATTGTCGCGTATCGTACCGGAGAAAAGCACCGTGCGCTGGGGGACGTATCCTATCCTGTCGCGCAGCTGTTTTAATTTATAATCGCGCACGTCGCGCCCGTCGATGAGCACGCTGCCTTCGCGCACGTCGTAAAAGCGCGGCATTAAATTCACCAGCGTGGACTTGCCGCTGCCCGTGCCGCCTATCACGCCCACCACCTTGGAAGGGTAGACCTTGAAAGATACGCGTTGAAGTACGTCGTTGCCGCCGTAGCCGAAGGAAACGTCCTTGAATTCCACGCGAGGCGCGCCTTCTTCTCCCCATTCCACGCCTTCGCCGTCCGTGATGGCGGGGGCGGTGTTCAGCACTTCCTTCACTCTCGCGCCCGAGGCGGAGGCTTTTGTGAATATCACCACCAGGTTGGCGGTGACCACCAGGGCGAGGGCTATCTGCGTGAGATAGTTGACGAACGCCGTGACTTCGCCCTGCGTCATGCTTCCCGTGTCGACCATATCGCCGCCGAACCAGACCACCGCCGTTATCGCCAGGTTGATTATCAGCAGGGATACGGGGTTGAGCAGGGCGGATACCGCTCCCACCGTGGAAGCCGCCCTGGCAAGCTGCTTCGCCTCTTTGTCGAAGCGCTGTCTTTCTTCCTCTTCCCTGGCGAAAGCGCGCACTACGCGCACGCCGGAGAGGTTTTCGCGCGTGACGGCGGAAAGGTCGTCAACTTCGCGCTGTACCTTTTTATAGCGGGGAATGGTGCTGCGCATTATGAAAAAGAGCGCGACGGCTATAATGGGCGTTGCGACGATGAACACCACGGAAAGCGGCGGATTGAGTATCACCGCCATTATCACCGAACCTATTATTATGAAGGGCGCGCGCACCACCAGCCTTATGAGCATGGCTACCGCCACCTGCAGCTGGTTTATGTCGCCGGAAAGCCTTGTCAAAAGCGAGGGCGTTCCGAAGTCGTCGAACTGTTCGGGGGAGAGGGTGTTGATATGCTTGAACAGCGCGTTTCTCACGTCCGTGCCGAAGCCCTGCGAACAGCGCGAGGCGAATATCTGGCATACCAGGGCAAAGCACAGCCCCGCGGTGCAGGTCAGGGCGATAAGCCCCGAATATTCCAGCACGAATTTCCAGTCCGCCATGGCTATGCCCTTGTCGATTATCTCAGCCATTAACAGCGGAATGAACAATTCCAGCACCGCTTCCACCAGTTTGCAGAAGGGACCTATGATAAGTTCTTTTTTGTAGGGGGCGAAAAAGGAAGTCATCTTCAATTCTTTTTCTCCCGTATTCACTCTTTCAGCCATTACACTCCGAAAAATACTTGAAAAAAATTTTTACTATGTTGTATTATATATTATGAAAGCGCGATATAACAAGCGTTTTCGTGCAGAAAATAATTACGCCCGCCCGCGGCAGGGGATTTCCTACGTCCCGCGGGGCGGTAAGGGCGGGCGGCGGAGTACGTATGAGGGACGGATTTATCAAAATTGCGGCGGTGACCCCCGCGGTGGAAATTGCCGACGCGGCGGCGAACGCGCGCGCAATCGTCGGCGGCGCGGTCAGGGCGGAAGGCATGGGCGCAAAGCTCGTAATATTCCCCGAACTTTCGGTGTGCGGATACACGGCGGGCGATTTGTTCTTGCAGGAAAAACTGCTGTCGGGCTGTGTTGACGCGCTTTTTTACATCGCGGAGAATACGGAAAAACTTAACGCGGTAATCGCGGTGGGCGCGCCCCTTGTTTCGGGCGGCAAGCTGTACAACTGCGCCTTTATAATCACGGGAGGCAGGATAATAGCCGCCTATCCCAAAACGTATATCCCTTCTTACGGCGAATTTTACGAAACGCGCCACTTCACCGCTTTCGACGGAAAAACGCGCGAAGTGACCCTTACGCGCGGCGGCAGGACTTTCACTTTCCCCATGGGATACGTCGTGTGCAAATGTATATCCGTGCCCGCGCTTACGCTTGCGGCGGAGATATGCGAGGATATGTGGGCGCCTCAGCCCCCTTCCACGCGCCTTGCGAAAGCGGGCGCGCACGTCATATTCAATCTGTCGGCAAGCGACGAGGTGATAGGAAAGGCGGACTACCGCCGCACCCTGGTGCGCGCCCAGTCGGGCAGGTGCGAATGCGTGTACGCGTACAGCGGAGCGGGCGGCGGCGAATCCACCACGGACGCCGTTTACGGCGGCCACAAGCTGATAGCCGAAAGCGGCAATATTCTGGCGGAGGGCAGTAGCCTGTTTGACGGAAAGGATATACTTGTGACGGAAGCGGACGTGCAGTCCGTGGCGGCGGAGCGGCGCAGGCGCAACACCTTTGAGACGGAAGAGTGCGAAACCGTTTACTTCGACCTGAAAGAGGAAAGGACGGTTTTGGAAAACAGATATATCCCCGCCATGCCTTTCGTGCCCGAAGACGGCGGCGCGAGGGAGGATAGGTGCGCGGAGATTCTGACCATGCAGACGGAAGGGCTTGTCACCCGCATGAAGAGGGCGGGGGCGAAAACGCTCGTCGTGGGCATATCGGGCGGACTTGACAGCGCGCTTGCCCTGGCGGTGGCGTGCAGCGCCGCGGACAGGGCGTGGGGGAGCAGGGAAAACGTGATTGCCGTAACCATGCCGTGCTTTGGAACGACCAGGCGCACCAAATCCAATGCCGTGAAGCTGACAAAGGCTTTGGGAGCCACCCTAAAAGAAGTAAATATCAAAAAAGCCGTGCTCAGGCACTTTGCGGACATCGGGCACGACGAAGACGTTCACGACGTGGCGTACGAAAATTCACAGGCGCGCGAGCGCACCCAGGTGCTTATGGATATAGCCAACCAAACGGGCGGTCTGGTGGTGGGCACGGGCGACCTTTCCGAACTCGCCCTGGGCTGGGCGACGTACAACGGCGACCATATGTCCATGTACGGCGTGAACGCGGGCGTGCCCAAAACGCTTGTGAAACATCTGGTGAACTACTACGCTTTGACCTGCGGCAACGCGGCGGTGAAAAGTGCGCTTCTGTCCATATGCGACACGCCCATATCTCCCGAACTGCTTCCGCCCAAGGACGGGGAGATAGCCCAGCGCACGGAAGACATAGTCGGTCCTTACGAACTTCACGACTTTATTCTGTACAACGTGGTGCGCAGGGGCTTTACGCCTTCAAAGGTGTTCCGCCTTGCAATGCACGCGTTCGTCAAGGGCGAGGACGGGAGCGAAAGGAACAAGGGCTTTACCGCGGAGGATATCTACAAGTGGACGGACAACTTCTACCGCCGCTTCTTCGCCCAGCAGTTCAAGCGTTCCTGCCTGCCCGACGGACCCAAGGTGGGCAGCGTGACCCTTTCGCCGCGCGCGGACTGGAGAATGCCCAGCGACGCTTCGTCAGCCATGTGGCGGCAGGAACTTAAAGCCGCGTATCTGGCGTATTCCGCAAAGTAAATCATAGACAAAAAGCCGTTTATTTTACGCCGCGCCGCCGCAAAGGGGCGCGGCTTTTCGCATGCGGGCGGAGAGTATATAGAAATTTGCGTTATTTTATGGACGATATGGGTATGAAAATTATGGATAAAAACGCGGTCGCCGTTACTTTGCAAAGGTAAGCGTTTAATAAGTTTTATGTAAAATTCCGCATATATGTCGGTTATTATTTTTATATTTTGCGGGCAATATGTAATTTTTCGTAAAATTAACTTACATTAACAGGCAAAAAAACGCCGTTTTACACTATATTGACATCTTTCCGCGCGTAATTTATAATTAGATTATCTGTAAATCGGAGGAAAAGGGAAATTATGACCGGAAAATTTTCCGTTAAATCGGGCGGCAGAAAAGCCGCGTTTATCGTAACAGCCGCGCTTGCGGCAATAGTTATTGCAACCACTTTGCTTCTTTCCGCCTGCGCGGCGGTGGAAGCCGAACCTCCCATGGCTGACGAAACGTATATGGGCGGATATAACACCAAGCCCGCGTTCGACGGCTACTATTCCGCCCAGGTGGACGAGGTGCTGCAATCCGCTTCTCTGGACAACGCGACCAAGGCGGCGTATCTGTGGGCGCTTGCAAGCTACAACTGGGGGCAGACTTCCCAATACGCCATGTTCCAGAACAAGGTGGGCGACACCGTTTTGAAAGGCAACCAGGGCACGATGGCTTACCAGCAGTACCACAAGGAAAAGAGGGCGGACGGCGATTACAAGGGTGAAAAATACCATTACACCATAAAGCATATTTACGATTCCAACTTTTCTTCCGTAGTGGAAGGACTGCTTGAAAGCGCGAATGTGCGCTTCGTGGCGAACACGGGCGACCTGCAGGGGCTTTACCGTTTTAAAATAAACGGCGACGGCAAGGAAGTGACCATGTTCACCGGCACGCAGCTGCTGGGCGAGGAACTGCTTACCACCAAGTGGAAGAAGGGCAAGGACTTCGGTGGCAACGGCGAAGAGATATGGAAGACGGGCATCGTAAAGGAAAACACCGCTTCTTTGAGCGAGGTGATTGCCGCAATCAAAAGCGACGTTCAGACCTGCGACGTGGACGACAGACTTATCCAGGGCAATATAAACACGCTGGCGGACGGCGTCGTTTCGGGCGCTACGATAACTAAGGCGGCGGACGGCGACTACTACACCGTCACCATGACTTTCGATCTGGAAAAGCTGAACGCGGACTCCCGCAGTATAGAATTTCTGAACAGCGACAACTCGGCTAAGAACATGCAGTGGGACAGCCTTTCCGTGTCATTTGAAATCTGGGACAACGGTCTGTTCAGAAGCTACACGATAGACGAAAAGTGGACGGGCGAAGTGGGTGCCGTCGCCTTCTGGTTCGAAGGTTCCGCTTCCGCGACCAACCACGTATACTTCTCGTACACGGACGAGGACTGCTCCATGCAGAAGGAACTCGACTATCTTGCCGAATTCATCGCGGACGGCGGTGCGGAAGAGGCAGAATAACCATTGCGGCGGTTATCCGTGTCCCGCGCCGGGCGCGCGCAATAATGTGGTAAAGAATTATTATTTGTAATATAATAGCCGCCGAGGGGGAAAGCGGCGGGGGCATATTGAATGAAGAGAGAAGAAATTTTAACGAAAATCAAAGAAAGCGGCGTTATCGCCGTAATCAGGGGCGCAGGCTATGAAGAGGGCGTGCGCTCCTCGCGCGCCTGCGTCGAAGGCGGCATAGACGTGATAGAGGTCACATATACCATGCCCGGGGCAAGCGAGGTCATCTCCGCGCTCAGAAAAGAGTACGGCGACAAAGTGCTGGTGGGCGCGGGCACGGTGCTCGACCCGGAAACGGCAAGGGCGGCAATGCTTGCGGGCGCGCAGTTTATCGTCGCTCCGTCGCTCAACACGGACACGATAAGGCTGTGCAACCGCTATTGCGTGCCCTGCGTACCGGGAATAGGCACGGCGAGCGAACTGCAACAGGCGCTGGAAGCGGGGGCGGGACTTGTCAAGCTGTTCCCCGGCGACGTGTACAAACCTTCGGGACTGAAAGCGCTCAAAGGACCTTTCCCCCAGGCGGATATAATGCCTACGGGCGGCGTGAGCGCGGACAACGCGCAGGAGTGGTTCAAGGCGGGGGCGGTCGCCGTGGGCGCCGGCTCTTTCCTCACCGCGGGCGCGAAGCGCGGCGACTATGAAGAGGTGACGCGCACCGCGCGCGCGTTTGCGGATAAAGTGAAGCAAATCAAAGGGGGCGCAAGATGAAAATACTGACTTTCGGCGAAATAATGCTGCGCCTCCAGCCCTTCGGCTACAAGCGATTCATGCAGGCGGAAGCGTATGAAGCGGTGTACGGCGGCGGAGAGGCGAACGTGGCGGTATCGCTCGCGCAGCTGGGCGCGGACGCGGCTTTCATCACCCGTCTGCCCGAAAACGCGATTGCCGACAAATGTATAAAGGAACTGCGCGGCTGGGGCGTGGATACCTCGCGTATCCTCCGCGGCGGCGGCAGAATGGGCATTTACTTTTGCGAAAAGGGCGCGGGAGTGCGCGCAAGCAACGTCATCTACGACAGGGCGCATTCCGCAATAAGCGAAATAACGCCGCAGGATATCGACTGCGGCAGACTGCTTTACGGAGCGGGCTGGCTGCACTTTACGGGCATAACCCCCGCGCTTGGCGAAAACGTCGCCGACGCCACGCTTAAAATGGTAAAGGCGGCGAAGGAGAAGGGCATGATAGTGTCGTGCGACCTCAATTACCGCGCGAAGCTGTGGAGCAGGGAGCAGGCGGGCAAAGTCATGCGCGAACTTCTTAAATACGTGGACGTGCTCATCTCCAACGAAGAGGACTGCAAGGACGTGCTGGGACTTACCGCCGAAGGCAGCGACATTACCGGCGGGCATTTAAGCGCGGAAGCGTACGGAAAGCTCGGCGGCAGGGTCATGGCAATGTTCCCGAACATAAAATACGCGGCGTTTACCCTGCGCGAGAGCATTTCCGCAAGTCAGAACAACTGGTCGGCGGTGCTTGTCACGGATAAGGAAGTTTACCGCTCGAAAAAATATCACCTGGACATAGTGGACAGGGTGGGCGGCGGCGACAGCTTCGGCGCGGGACTGATATACGCCCTTTCTTCGGGAGAGGACGGACAGTATGCGGTGGACTTCGCCGTTGCGGCTTCCGCGATAAAACACACGGTGGAGGGCGACTTCAACGTGCTTTCCGCAGGCGAGGTGAAAAAACTCATGGGAGGGGACGCAAGTGGCAGAGTGCAACGGTAACGTAAAGGACGTGCTCACGTCCGATTTCGCGCGCAGAATATACGCGCAGGTAAGGGATCTGCCCATAATAGATTATCACTGCCACCTTTCGCCAAAGGAGATTTACGAGGACAAGCCTTTTGAAAACATAGGGCAGATGTGGCTGGCGGGCGACCACTATAAGTGGCGGCTTATGCGCGCCTGCGGCATAGAAGAAGAGTACGTAACGGGCGATAAGAGCTGGAAGGAGAAGTATCTGACTTTCTGCGACGCACTCTCCCGCTCTCCCGGCAATCCCATTTGGGATTGGACGGCAATGGAGCTGGAAAAGTTCTTCGGCGTGAATAAACCGTTTGTGCCCGAAAACGCGGAAGAGATATGGGACGTGTGCAATAAAAAGATAGCGGAAGAAAAGTTTTCTCCGCGCAAAGCCATCGCAATGAGCAACGTGGAGTATATCGCCACCACGGACGACCCGTGCGACGATTTGAAGTACCACGAACTGCTCAAAAAAGAGGGGTACGGCGTGAAGGTCGCGCCTTCCTTCCGCACGGACAATATCGTAAGCGTGGGCGCGCCGAACTACTTGGACTATGTGAAAAAGCTGGGCGCCGCGGCAGGCGTGGAGATAAAGGGGTATTACGATTTTCTGGAAGCGATAAAGAAGAGATTGGACTTCTTCTGCTCCATGGGGTGCAAGTTCAGCGACGTGGGCGTGGAGGGCTTTCCTTCCTTTACCAATCTTGAAAAGGAGTTTGAATGCGAGCCTACCCCGCCTCCCACAAGAAGGGAGAGGGCGGAACACGCGTTTAAGCGCATACTCAAAGACGATATCGTATACGAAGAGGACGAGGACGTGCTGCGCGAAGACCTGTACGTGTTTTTGGCGGCGGAGTACGCGGCGCGCGATATGGTAATGCAGCTGCACCTGTGCGTTACGCGCAACTCCAATTACGAAATGCTGTGCAAGTGCGGCAGGGACGCGGGCTTTGACTGTGTGGGCGAAAATATAGAGATAAGGCGCCTTAGGCAGTTTTTGAACGAAGCCACCTGCGACGGGGAGCCGTATACCATAGTTTATTCGCTCAATCCCACCCTGTATTACGAGCTTATCACGCTGTGCGGGGCGTTCCGCGGCGTGGTGCCGGGCATAAGCTGGTGGTTCAACGACCACAGGCGCGGCATAACGGAACTTCTGAACGCGGCGGCGGAGCTTTCCAGCATAGATTCGCTCGTGGGTATGCTCACGGACAGCAGGTCTTTCCTGTCCTATCCCCGCCACGACTATTTCAGGAAGATACTTTGCGAATTTTTGGCAAACGTCACCCCCGACGCGGCGGAAAAATACGCGGTCAGGGTGGCGCGTGACCTGTGTTATAATAACGCAAAAGAACTTGTGGAGGAAGCATACGAATGAATATGCGCATGACTTTCAGGTGGTACGGAGAAGACGACCCCGTAACGCTTGACAAAATAGAACAGATTCCCTGCATGGACGGCATAGTTTCCGCCGTGTACGACACGCCCGTGGGAAGCGTGTGGAGCGAAGAGAGCATAGACAAAATCAAAAGGCAGGCGCAGGAGCACAACCTCAAATTCGAGGTGGTGGAAAGCGTGCCCGTGCACGAGGACATCAAGCTGGGCGCAAAGGGCGCGGACAAGCTCATCGACGTGTACAAGGAAAACATCGTGCGCCTGGGAAGAGCGGGGGTAAAGTGCGTATGTTACAACTTTATGCCCGTGTTCGACTGGCTGAGAAGCGAACTGAAAAAGCCGCTTGCCGACGGTTCAAACGCCCTGGCTTACGACCACAAAACCGTGCTTGCGATGAATCCGCTCACAAGCGAACTTTCCCTGCCCGGCTGGGACAGCAGTTACACCAAAGAGGGGATGAAGGAGCTTCTGCACAAGTACGAGAGCGTGGACGAAGAGGCGCTTTGGAAAAATCTTACGGTATTTCTGAAAGAGGTCGTGCCCGTGGCGGAGCAGGCGGACGTAAAACTTGCCATTCACCCCGACGACCCGCCGTGGAGCATGTTCGGACTGCCCAGGATAGTCACGAACAAGGAAAATCTGCGCCGTCTGCTGGACATAGTTGACAGCCCCTATAACGGACTTACCCTTTGCACGGGCAGTCTGGGCGTTAATCCGGAAAACGACGTGGCGGATATGCTTAAAACATTTGCCGGCAGAACGCCTTTCGTGCATCTGAGGAATATAAAGATAACGGGCGCGCAGTGCTTTGAAGAGAGCGGACACATAAGCGTAAAAGGCTCGCTTGATATGTACAAGATAGTAAAGACGCTTTACGATACCGGCTTTGACGGCTGGGTGCGCCCCGACCACGGCAGA
Source organism: Candidatus Alloclostridium intestinigallinarum (assembly GCA_904382605.1). Taxonomy (GTDB): domain Bacteria; phylum Bacillota; class Clostridia; order Christensenellales; family UBA3700; genus Alloclostridium; species Alloclostridium intestinigallinarum. The sequence goes on from CAJFJA010000003.1 coordinate 25,720, forward strand.
ATGATATGGGGCGAACAGGGCAGAGCGGGCTACGGACTGTACGACAGGGCGCTGGGCGCAATGTATCTGTACGGGCTGGCGGAAGCGGTTTCCGGCGGCTATAAAAAGGAGGACAAGTAAATGGATTGGAAGAATAAAGTCGCGGTTATCACGGGCGCGGGCGGAGTGCTGTGCGGCGAGATAGCCAAGGAATACGCGGCGGCGGGCGCAAAAGTCGCGCTTTTGGACATCAATCTTGCCGCTGCGCAGAAAGTTGCGGACGAGATTAAAAACGCGGGCGGCGTTGCCATAGCCTATAAGGCGGACTGCCTGGACAAGTCCTCTTTGCAGGCGGCGCACGAGTGCGTGCTCAAAGATTTGGGCGCGTGCGATTTGCTCGTAAACGGCGCGGGCGGCAATTCGCCCAAGGGCACCGCAACCAAGGATACCCATTGCGAGATGAAGGAAGGGGATATATCCTTTTTCGACCTGGAAGCGGGCGGCGTGGACTTTGTGTTCCGCCTCAACTTCCTCTCCGCTTTCCTCACCACCCAGGTGTTCGCCGGGGATATGATAGGCAGGAGCGGCAACATTATAAACATAAGCAGCATGAACGCATACCGTCCCCTTACGCGTATTCCTGCGTACAGCGGCGCAAAGGCGTCCATATCCAACTTCACGCAGTGGCTGGCGGTGTATTTCGCAAAATCGGGCATACGCGTGAACGCAATCGCGCCCGGCTTTTTCGTGACCAACCAGAACAGGGGGCTTTTGTTCGACAAGGACGGCAATCCCACCGCCCGCACCAAAAAGATACTTGCCGGCACGCCCATGGGCAGGTTCGGCGAGGCGGGCGAGATTATGGGCGCGCTCAGATGGCTGACCGATAACGACGCGGCAAGTTTCGTGACCGGAATAGTCATTCCCATAGACGGCGGCTTCTCCGCGTATTCGGGAGTGTAGGAAATAAGAGGTGGGGAAATGCTGAAAGTAGCGGTATTGGGCTTAGGCGGCAGAGGAAGAAATTACGGCACGCACCTTGCAAACACAAAGGGCGTGGAGATAGTTTCCGTATGCGACAAATATCAGGCGAAGATAGACAACGTAAAGAAAAAGTGGGGCGTGCCCGACGAAGGCTGCTTTACCGACGACAAGAAGTTTTTCGCGCAGGGAAAAGTCGCCGACGTCATGGTCATCGCCACCCAGGACAGGGACCATTACGGACACGCCATGCAGGCGCTCGATTTGGGCTATAACCTGCTTTTGGAAAAGCCCGTCAGTCCCGATATAGCCGAATGTCTCGCCATAGAAAAAAAGGCGAGGGAAAAGGGGCTGAAAGTGCTCGTGTGCCACGTTCTGAGATATTCCAATTATTACAGGCGCATTCACGACATAATAGCTTCGGGCGTGCTGGGCGAGATAATGCTCATCAAGCACGACGAACACATCGCATACTGGCACTTTGCGCACAGCTACGTGCGCGGAAACTGGCGCAGGGAGGACGAAACTTCGCCCATGCTGCTCGCAAAATGCTGCCACGACCTGGACCTCTTGTACTGGTTCACGGGCAGTAAGTGCAAAAAAGTGTCGTGCATGGGCGGACTTTACCACTTCAAGAGGGAGAACGCGCCCGAAGGCAGCGCGGACAACTGCTTTGACTGCAAGTACAATAAGACGTGCATTTACGACTGCCGCTACCAGTACACGGGCAGAAACAAGGGACCTTTCATAGGAAAGCACAAGTTCAAGTGGGGCACCTACGCCTTCTGCACTTCGGGAAAGAAAAAGGACATACTCAACGCGCTGAAAAACGACCCGCGCGGAAAGCTGTGGTCGCGCTGCGTGTACAAGTGCGATAACGACGTGGCGGATCTGCAGACTTTGCAGATGGAAATGTGCAACGGCGCCCAGGTGGTCATGACCGTCAACGCCTTCAACGAAGACGATCACCGCCATACGGAGATACGCGGCACGAAGGGCGAACTTTACGCCGACGATACGGGCAGCGTAATCAGGCTCAGACTGTTCGACAAACGCACGAAAAAGATAACGGTGAACGTAATTCCCGTAATAAAGGGGCATTACGGCGGCGACGAAGGCATAATCAAAGCCACGGTGGGACTTCTCAAAGGTCTGGACGAAACAAAGCAGCTGTACACCTGGATAAAAGACACGGTGGAAAGCCACCGCATCGCGGCGGCGGCGGAACGCTCGCGCAGGGAAGGCGGCAGAGTCGTGGAAATGTCGGAAATTCCCGACGTAGAAGAATAAAAGGCACGCGGCAGTTCTGCGGCGCGGGAGGGAGTAATATATGCTGATAACGGCACACGGGGGAGCGCACGGCACGGGAAGGAACAGTAAGCTGTACTTTTCGCGCATACCCGAATACGAATGCGACGTGCTCGAAGTGGACGTAAGGAAAAGGGGAAACACGCTGTATATCGCGCACCTTCCGGCGCTGTTTCCCAAAAGACACCTGTCTTTGGAATACGCCCTTGAAAAGGCGAAGGAATACGGCAAGCTGATAAACTGCGATATGAAGGAGCGCGGACTTGTCGGGGACGTTATCGAGCTTGCGAAAAAGACGGGGACGGAGGATAAAATTCTGTTCACCGGCTGGGTAGTAAGCGAGAGGGAGGCGGAAAATCTCCCCTTCGGAAGGGTGTTTTTCAATAAACTTTCCGGCATTCCCTTCAAGGAGGGCAACGCCGCAAAGATAAAAGAGCGCCTGGGGGACAACCCCCGTCTTGCGGGAATAAACGCGGGCAAGAGGTTTGTGAGCGACAGGTTTCTTGCCGAGTGCGCGGAAGCGGGGATAGCCGTTTCCTTGTATACGCTTTCTTCGCGTGCGGACGCGGAAAGATACGTGAAGCTGGGGCTTTACAATCTTACCTGCAACAATCCCGCCGCGGTGAGAGAAGTTTTCAGAGGATATAAGGAGCAATGAAGAATTTTGCCGTAATAGGAGCGGGAAGAATGGGCGGAAAACACGCGCTCAACCTTGCAAAAGGCAGGGTGAAGGGCGCGCGCCTTGCCTGCGTGTGCGACACCGACAAGACCGTCCGCGGAAAGTGGAGCGCAAGGTGCGCCGTTTACGCCGACTACAAAGTCATGGCGGAAAAGGAAAAGCTCGACGCGGTGGTCGTCGCCACTCCCCATTACAGCCACGTGGAAATTGCAAAATTCTTTCTGGCAAGGGGCGTTGCCGTGCTCGTGGAAAAGCCCGTATCCGTCACCGTGGAGTGGGCGGAAGAGCTGAATAAAGCCGCAAAAAGCAGCGGCGCGCTGTTCGGGATAATGTACAACCAGCGCACCAACCGCGTGTACGCACACGTTCGGGAACTTGTCAAATCGGGCAGGCTGGGAACTATCCGCCGCGCGAATATCACCGTTACCGACTGGTACCGCTCGCAGTTCTATTACGATATGGGCGGCTGGCGCGCGAGCTGGAGCGGAGAAGGCGGCGGCACGCTCATCAACCAGTGCGTGCACCAGTTGGACGTCATGCAGTGGATACTGGGAATGCCGGAAAGCGTGACCGCCGTGTGCCGCACGGTGAACAGGAACATAAGCACGGAAAACGAGGTGTGCGCGAATTTCGCCTATAAGGACTTCAACGCCGTATTCACCGCTTCCGCCCACGAGGTTCCCGGGGTGAACGTGATGGAGATAGCCGGCGACAGGGGACTTGTCAGGGCGGGCAAGTTCAGGGCGGATATATATCTTCTTGAAAAAAGCGAAGAGGAGATAAACGCCTTGTCGCGCCGCGACTACGGCAACAAGAAGGATAAAAAATATAAAAAATATACCGTGCGTTACGGGCTTTTCAATCTTCTGCGCGACGGCATAAGGGGGCAGCAATGCAATATCTTATGCGACTTCGCGCGCGTGCTGAACGGGGGAGGAAAGCTGATTGCGCCGGGGGAAGAGGGCATAAACGGGTTGCAGCTTATCAACGGCGTTTACGCCTCGGACTGGACTAAAAAGACTATGGCGCTGCCGCTTGACGGCAAGGCATATACAAAGCTGCTTGAAGAGCATGCCGCAGGAGAAAAGGGAGGTTGTTAAAATGATAAAAATTTCCGGTTTTTACGACGAGGTTTCGTCCGATCTGGAAACGCAATGCAAGCTGGTAAAGGAGCTTGGCGAAACTTATATGTGTCCGCGTAAGGTGAACGGCAGGAATATCGCCTCTTACACGGCGGAAGAATTTCAGCGCGAAGTAAAGCCCACGCTCGACAAGTACGGCGTGAAGTTTTCTTCCATAGGTTCGCCCATCGGCAAGATACGCTGGGACGATGACGACGCGTACGAAAGCCAGCTCAGACAGCTGGAAGAGCTGGTCAAAATATGCAAAATCATGGATTGCGGATATATCCGCATATTCTCTTTCCGTCTGAAAAAGGACGAATACGAAAAGGCGTATCCCACCGTGCTCAAAAAGCTGAAAGGCTTTGTGGAAAAGGTGAAGGGCAGCGACGTTATTCTTATTCACGAGAACGAAAAGCGCATTTACGGCGACGAGCCAAACCGCTGCGTAAAACTTTACAAGGAGATTTCCGACCCGCAGTTCAAACTGTGCTACGACGCTTCCAACTACATACAGTGCGGCTACGACGCGTGGGAGGCGTACAACATAGTAAAGGAATACTGCGTGTACTACCATGTGAAGGACTGCTCCAAATACCGCGTGGAAGTGCCCGTGGGCATGGGCGAGGGCAACTATCCCAAACTTCTCAAAGACCTGGTTGCGGACAGGGGTTACGACGGCTTTATGACGCTGGAACCGCATACGGGCAAGTACGCCGACCATAAGGTGCTTTTCCAATGCCTGTGCTGGATAACGTGGGCTATTCCTTATATTTCCAAGTGGCACCGCGTATTCCGCATGATAGACAAAAACAAGGGCATGAAGCGTTTTCAGACGGTGGACAGAAAGACCATGTTCCTATGGCAGTACAACGGACTTAAAAAATTACTCGGACAAGCGGGGGTGGACGTAAATGGATAAGGTAAGATACGGTATTATAGGTATAGGAAAGCAGGGCGGCGGCTATGCCGCGGCGCTTGCAAAGGGCAAGGACAAGAACGCCGTGCTTGCCGCGGTATGCGACGTGGATAAAGTAAAACTCGTAAACGCCGCGCGCGACTGGGGCGTAAAGACTTACGAAAATTACGAAGAACTTATCAAGAGCGGGGAAGTGGACGCGGTCATCATAGACACGCCGCACTATCTGCACCCCGTGATAGGTATCGCCGCGCTGGAAGAAGGGCTGCACGTGCTTTCGGATAAGCCCATCGGCGTGTATACCAAGGCGGTGAGGGAGCTTAACGAATGCGCGGCGCGCCACCCCAAGCAGGTGTTCGGCGTGCTGTACAACCAGCGCACGAACAGCGCCTACCGCAAGGCGAAAGAGATTGTGGAAAGCGGCAGGCTGGGCAACTTGAAGAGGATAGTGTGGATAATCACCAACTGGTACCGTTCGCAGGCGTATTACGACCAGGGCGGCTGGCGCGGCACCTGGGGCGGAGAAGGCGGCGGCGTGCTCATCAACCAGGACCCCCACCAGCTGGATCTGTTCACCTGGATAGCCGGCAGACCCATAAAGAGGGTATGGAGCACGGCGGAAACGGTGGGCAGGAAGATAAACGTGGAAAACGACGTCACCGCCTACTGCGAATTCGAAGGCGGCGCAAGCGGCGTGTTCATCACTTCCACGCACGAATTCCCCGGCACCAACAGGCTGGAAATTTCCGGCGACAAGGGCAGGATAGTGATAAGCGGCGGCGGACTTAAAAAGCTGGAGTTTACCGAAAACGAGATGTCCGAACCCGAATTTTCCGCAAAGTGCGCAAAAGAGCGCGAAGCGGGCGTAAAGCGCGACTGGACGACTTTCAAGATGAAGACGAAAAAGACCGTGTACCGCCAGCCGCTTTCAGAAGTCATCACCAACGCGGGCGTGGGTCAGCAGATGAAGATAATAAGGAACTTCACGTTAAGGGTGCTGGGCAAGTGCGACAAGCTCATCGCGCCCGGACAGGAGGGCATTACGGGACTTACGTTCTCCAACGCCATTCACCTTTCCGGCTGGACGGGAGAGGTCGTGAACTTCCCCATCGACGAGGACAAATACTTTGCCGAACTGCAAAAGCGGATAGAGGAAGAAAAAGTATCCGGAGTGAAGAAATAATAAAGGGGAAGACGCTGCTATGAAGAACGAGTATATCGGCGGAGGAATCACCGCCACGGGCAAGTTGTGGGAAGAAGCGCTTTACGACGCGGGCAATAACGCCATAACCGCGCAGTTCGACGGCAGGGGAGCCATCTCCCGCTATGCGGTCATGAACAAGTACGAAGTGTTCAGCAAGTTCTACACGTTGCTTACGATAGATTCCGTGCCGCTGGATTATATGCGCGAAAAAAAGGCGGAGATGATAGGCAAACGCCAGACAACCACCGTTTACGCAGACGGCGCGGAGATAGAGATAGTGCAGTTTCTGGACGGCAAAAACAACTGCATTTACGTGCAGTACGGCGTGACTGCGGAAAGGGATGTGGATTTTGAAGCGGTCATGAACTTCGGCATAAACTACCAGTCTTACGTCGACCAGCTGCCGGGCGCGCGCCTTTCCGCGGGCAATCTGCTCAGGATAATAGGCGGCTTTCTGGGCGGCAAAAAGCAGGAGCAGGAAAGGGACGGCAAGGCGCTTATCCTCCGCGGTAAGGTGATGGGCGACTTTTATCTGGACGCCGCGCTTTCCGAAGGCGGAAAGATGGGTGAAGCCGACCGCGGCTTTTTCAACCAGTTCGCCGTCGGCGGCAAGGTGAAAAAGGGCGAAAAGAGAATTTTCCGCTACGTCATATCCGCCGGCACGCGCGGCGACTACACCTTCTGCGACGTAGCCGAACGGCTGAAAAATTTCGATAAGGCTTTGAAGGAGGCGCAGGAGTATATAGACTCGCTCGTCTGTCCCGCAGGTATCACCGACCCCATGGAACAGACCTATTACAAGAGCCTGCTCAACTGCTCGCTTTCCAACTATAAGGAGCTGGGCAAATTCAAAGGTTTTCTGGCGGGAATCGTCTACCAGTTCCCCGCGCGCACCTATTACCGCGACGGCTATTGGACGGTGCTTTCCGTACTGCCCGTAAAGCCGGAGCTGGTCAGGAACGAGATTATCACGCTGGCGCACGGCATAAACAAAAAGGGCGAGTGCGGCACGGCGGTCAGGTACAACTTCAAGTGCCATTGGGGCAACCACTACGACTCGCCGTCCTTCTTCGTGATAATGACGTACGACTACCTGGTGCACACGGGCGATATGTCCGTGCTGGACGAAAAGGTCAACGGCGCAAGCGTGTACGAACTCATCTGCGCGGTGCTGGAGCGGTTCAAAAAGGAAGTGGACGAAACGGGTCTTTTGGTCAAGGGCGGCAAATTCAACCGCCGCGACTGGTGCGACAACGTGTTCCGCGGCGGATACGTCACCTATGACGAAGCCCTGTATTGCAGGGCGCTGCAGGCGGCGGGCGAAATTTCCGCAAAGCTGGGCAGAAAGGACAGGGCGGCGGCGTTCGAAGCGGACTGCAAGCGCGTGAAGGACGCCATAAACAAGCTGCTTTGGAACGAGGAAAAGGGCTGGTACAACAACTACGTCGACGGCGATTTTGTCGAAGACAACCTGTCCATAGATACGGTTGTAGTCGCGCTTTTCGGAATAGCAAGTGAGGAAAGGGCGAAGCGTATGCTTTCCAATATGGAAAAGTGGCTGGAAACGCGCAACAACAAGGAACAGGGTATGGGCGATTGGGGCACCATGAGCGTGTATCCTTATTACAAGAGGGCGTGGGACATAGTGCAGAAGTCCTCTCTGCCCGCATACTACCACAACGGCGGCGACTGGCCTTATCTTTCCAATATCTACGCCTATGCCAAACTTGCCTACGGCATGGATTACAAATATCCGCTTCTGAGGTGGTTTGAATACAACGTGGAAAAGGGCAATTACACTCCCGTGGAGTTTTACAGCCCCATCCACCCGGACGGCTCGCTTTTGCAGGCATGGTCGAGCACGGGCGCGTTCGTTATGAGTTATCCGGGCGGCAATTTCTTCAGGAAAGGGCTGAAATGATAAAAAGGTAAAAATCTGTCAGGAGGAATTTTATGGAAAACGCAGTTGAACAGCAGCCGCAGGAAATCCTGCCCGAACAAGACGACGCTGTCCAGGCGGAAGAACTTAACAAAAAGTACTTAAAGCCGCGCGACTACATCTTCTTTTCCATGGCGCAGTTTGCAAGCAGCGCCATAACGGGACTTGTTCAGGGTTATCTGCTGTTTTATTATACGGTGTGCGTGAGTATCGACCCTACCGCCGTGGGTACGATGTTCCTCGTGTCGAAAATATTCGACGCGGTCATCGACCCCAGCATAGGCATCATAATTGATAAAACGCGCAGCAAGTGGGGCAAGATGCGCCCTTATATGATATTCGCATCGGTGCCGTGGGGCGTGCTCACCATTGCGCTGTTCTTACCCGTCACGGGCTTCAACAGCGCGGGAAAGATAGCCTATATGTGGATAACGTACATACTCTATTGCACGATATCTTCAATAGTGGGCGTGCCCATGGGCGGTATTCCCGCGGTCGCTTCCCCCAACACGCAGGAGCGCACCAAACTCATATCCATCAGCCGAATCCTGGGTTCGATAGGCGAACAGTCCGCGCTCGTGCTCATTTCGTTCGGACTTTTGTTCAGCAACAACTACACCATCGTGTATCTGCTGGTCGCAATCGTCATCGGCGTGCTGGGTACGCTCTTCATGGTGCTGGGCAGTCTCAGTATCAAGGAAAGGCTTGCGCCCACGGTGGAAAAACTATCGTGGTGGGAAGGGTTCAAGTACCTGTTCAAAAACCGGCAGTTTCTGCTGCTGATATTGTCGAATCTGCTCACCTTCTTCCGAAATCTCGTGTCCGCCTCCATAATCTATGTGGTGACGTACATATTCAACGATTCCGGTCTGCAGATATGGTTCTCGCTCCCCGGCGCGATAGCCTCGCTCCTAGGTATGTTGCTCGCGCCCAAGCTGAAACAGAAGATGGACGCGAAACAGCTGTTTATCACGGCTACGATATGGCATTCCGTGGCGCTCGCGCTCGTGTATATCGTCTATATCGCGGGCGGAAACCAGTGGTATACCGTGGCTATAATGATGTTTATCGCAATGATGCCGGTAGGTATCCTGAACGTCGTGCCGCACCTTATGGCGACCGACACCCTGGACTACTGGGAGGAAAAGACGGGCAACAGAAACGAAGGCATCACCTTTGCAATCATGTCGCTTAGGAGCAATATGTCGTCCGCGTTCAAGGACTACTTCCTGTCGTGGCTGCTCGTGTTCTTCCTGTTCGCCCAGCCGGAGGGCTTCCTCAACGACCATCACCCCGTGCAGTCGCAGTTCACGCAGTCGGGTCTGTTCTTAATGTACACGCTCATACCCGCGGTGCTCAACCTCATATCCATCGTGCCCATGCTGTTCTACAAGCTGTCGGGTAAGAAGATGGCGGAAATTCAGGCAAGACTTGCCGAGCGCAGACTTGCCGAAGGCGAAATTCTCGACGACGACGGCAACGTCGTGAAGGCGGTGGAAGAAGGTATGGCTATGGCGGCGGAAGGCGCCGGAGTAGGCGAAATTCCCGACGCCGTGGCGCAGAGCGTTGCCGATAACATTCAGCAGGAAACCTCCGCTCCCGCGGACGACATCTTTGAAAACAGGGGGGACAAGGAATGAAACGCAGATTAGTATTTTTGGCAATCGTAGTTACCTTGCTTATCTCCGTCACCGCGCTTGCGGCGTGCACTACGTCCATGGAGGACTTTTACGCGGGCTTGCAGGAGGACGCCGAAAAGGTGAACGCCGACCTTAAAGCCGTTATGGAAGAAACGGCAAAGTACGACTACACCACTTCTTTCGACATTACGCATTACTACTATAACGGCGCAACCCGCGGCGATATAAACACTCCCGGCTGGAAGGACGGCGACGACGGCTACACCTGGATGTACGAGGACGCTTACCTTGACATAGTCAAGCAGGGGGATACTATCACCACCACAGCCACCGTCTATCTGCCCGTGAACGAGGACGACTACAATAACTCCGACATCGCGCCCGTGGCGTACGCAAGCGCCAAAGGGGTAGTGGACGGCAGCGGCAACCTCGCCGTGGAATGGGTGAAGTACGGCGCCGCCGACGGCGACGGGGCAGCGGCGGATCTGGACGATATCACCGTTACCGTGGGCGAATACACCCTTCGCGGACTGCTTACGCTGTGGTACGATATGATAACCGGCTATTCGGACATCTCCGACAGCTACGGCGACATAACTTCCGCCACTTCCGGATTCAAGATATACCAGGATATAGCCCAGGTGGCGTACAGATACGTCTACGACCTTGAAGGCAACAGATACGAATCCTGGCACGACTCCGAGGGCGACAGCCTCACTTCGCTCCCCGAAGGCAGTACGATAATGTCTTACGGCTACGATTCGGACATAGCGTACAACCTGGAAGTGATTTCCACCATACGCCATGAGCGCGTCAGCATAACTTCCAACACGCACGACCGCATGAAGTCGTTCGAGTTCTTCGCGGAAGACATAATGGTTTACTATGACGAAATAAGCGTTATGAACAGCGACCTTACGCTGTACGCGGACGTTTGCGGCAATACCGACTTCGTCGCCAATATCGAGATAACCGAAGAGTAAAAAACAGGGTAAATTATAAGCAGAGCCGCGGAGCAATTCCGCGGCTTTTCGCATTTGTTTCCGCCTTATCCCGCACGGCGCGCGGCTTTCCCGACGGGCGTTGTTTCCGGCTGACATTCTACATTATCCTGCACAGCGCGCAGGCGGCGACCGCGCCGACGAGAGAGGCGGCAAGGCATACGGGAATGGCGTAGCGCAGCTTTTTTTCTTTCACCGTGGAAAAGTATATCGTCGCCACATAAAAAGTGGTTTCGCTTGCTCCCACTATCACGCTTCCGCAACGCACTATGTAGCTGTCGGCGCCGTATTCGTTCATAAGCGTCTGAAGCATTGCTATCGAGCCGTTGCCGCTCAGCGGGCGGATAATCACAAGCTGTGTAAGTTCGGAAGGTATGCCCAGGGCGGTAAAGGCGGGTTCGAGCAGCCGTTCGAGTTTTGCGCCCAGACCGCTTGCGGTGAAAAGTTCCACCGCAATCAGAATTACGGTAAAGTAGGGCATAATGGAAAGTAGCAAATCCAGACTGCCTTTCACGCCCGTAACGAAACTGCCGTACACGGGCACGCGCCTGAAAAAGCCGACCACTATAACGACCAGAATGAAAAGGGGAATGATATACGCGCTCAACTGCGTTCAAGCGGCAGTTTTTTCCCGCCCCTGCCGTTTATTTTCGCGCATATTTTGGCGCACAGTTTTGCCAGAAGCACGCCCGTAAGCGTGGATATGAGCGTTGCCAGAAGAGAGGGCAGAATTATGTCCGCCGCGTCCGCCGAGCCGGAAGCCGCGCGCATACCTATCACCGTGGCGGGAATGAGCTGAATGGACGTGGCGTTAAAGACCAAAAACAGAATCATGTTGTCGCTCGCCTTTTCGCGCCCGCGGCTCATGCTTTCCATAGCCTTTATGCCCATGGGCGTCGCCGCCGAGCCCATGCCCAGCAGGTTCGCTGAAAAGTTGAGGGAGATATATTCCAGGGACTTTTCGTCCTCGCCCCTGAAAATTCTTCTCCACAAAGGGGAAAACAGCCTGTTCACCGCCTTGCTTATCCCCGTCTTATCCATAATTTCCAGTACGGAAAGCCACACCGCATATACGGCGAAAAGCGACAGCGCAAGCTCTACCGCATTGCCTGCCCCGTCCAGCATTACGGTAAACGCCTGCTGCGGGGCGGTTATCGTCATGTATACAAGCCCCGCCGCCACCATTAAAAAAAATACCGCGTTCATCACAATATCTTATGGCGGCAGGGGCGTAAATATCCGCGCTTAATTTATTTTACCCGTAGCCCCCGGTAGAACACTTTAACCGTACTGCTTCCGGGCGGCGAGCCGCCGCACGATTACTCTGCGAAAAAAGCAATTCGGCATTATTGCCCAGTTACCTTGCTGATTATCACGGGCGGAGCGTCACACGCTCCCGCGTAAAAAACGCGGCGCAGTATGCTTGTCTTGAAAACGCGCTAGTCGGCGTCCTCTTCCTTGACGGGATTGATGATGAAGTTGCGCAGAATTTTGTAGTTGGTGCGGCGCGCGGCGTCGCGTATCACGAACAGATCGCCCAGCCACCAGAAGCCGCAAGCGGCAATGGTGAACAGCTTTGCAACGCCAAGTTTGTAATCGCGGCAGTAAAACCTGTCCGCGCCCAGCACGCCCAGAAACAGCGAAAGGAGCAGGGCGGTACGCGGAGATACCAGCTGAAGCTGCATAAGTTTGTCTATTCTCTCTTCTTCCAGCGCAAGCAGGGAATTGTAAAGAGCCATCACGTCTTTAACGTCGAAACATTTCTGACGTGAAGCCAAAAAGAAGTCTATCTTTGATTTCTTGTCGTGCATGACAAGCGGGAATTCCAATTTTTTCACACTCACACATTTATTATAGTAAGTCGGCGCTTAAATGTCAAGCACCGGAAGCGCGTGGCGCTCCACCCGCGGCGAGCCGCCGGGAGCACGTGGCGCTCCACCCATGATTATGCCTTGAAGTAACTAGAACATGTTTTTATAGTATTATCTTCGCAATACTTTTGTTTATACCGCTTTTTCAGTCGCACTGAAACGCACCGGGAGCGTGGGACGCTCCATCCCTTAACTGCTGTGAAGTAACATTCTTACTATCAATAACAGGCTTGTCAAGTAGTACTTGACAGCGGCGAGCCGCCGCCCCCGGTCATACCTTGAAGTGGCAGAAAAAGTATTGCGGTGTATCTTTTCGTAATGCTTTTTATTTGATTACCATTTTACTTACTATCAAAAATTACCTTGTCAAGTAGTACCTGACAAGTCTGTTTTATTTAGTCTCAAAAATACTCTTGTCAAGCAGTACTTGACAAGCCTGTCTTACTCAGTATCAAGAATAACCTTGTCAAGTAGTATCTGACAGCGGCGAGCCGCCGCACCCCGTCATACCTTGAAGTGACAGAAAAAGTATTGCGGCGTACCTCTTCGTAATGCTTTTTATTTGATTACCATTTTACTCAGTATCAAAAATAACCTTGTCAAGCAGTACTTGACAAGTCTGTTTTACTTACTATCAAAAATACTCTTGTCAAGTAGTACCTGACAAGTCTGTCTTACTTAGTATCAAAAAATAATCTTGTCAAGTAGTACCTGGCAAGCCTGTTTTACTTAGTCTCAAAAATAATCTTGTCAAGTAGTACTTGACAGCGGCGAGCCGCCGCCCCCGGTCATACCTTGAAGTGACAGGAAAAGTATTGCGGTGTATCTCTTCGTAATGCTTTTTATTTGATTACCATTTTACTTACTATCAAAAATTACCTTGTCAAGTAGTACCTGACAAGTCTGTTTTACTTACTATCAAAAATACTCTTGTCAAGTAGTACCTGACAAGTCTGTCTTACTCAGTATCAAGAATAATCTTGTCAAGCAGTACCTGACAAGTCTGTCTTACTTATTATCAATAACAATCTTGTCAAGTAGTACTTGACAGCGGCGAGCCGCCGCCCCCGGTCATACCTTGAAGTGACAGAAAAAGTATTGCGGCGTACCTCTTCGTAATGCTTTTTTATTTGATTACCATTTTACTCACTAACAAAAATAACCTTGTCAAGCAGTACTTGACATGTCTATCTTACTTACTATCAAAAACAACCTTGTCAAGTAGTAACTGACAAGTCTGTTTTACTTGCTAGCCAAAATAACCTTGTCAAGTAGCAACCGACAAGTCCATTAAAACCTTTAACAAAAAGTTGCCGTGTCAAGTAGTACTTGACAAGATGATTTAATAATGCCGGCAATAGGCGTGTAAGTTATTAACGCACAGAAAGAAGTGAGAACCTGTTCTCAAGCAAGAGCGATTAAAGCCGTAGCGAAGAGGAAACTTTGTTTTATAGTTTTGATACTGCACGGCGGTTAAGGGATGCAACGTCCCACGTTGCCAAGGCGGTTAAGGGATGCAACGTCCCACGTTGCCAAGGCGGTTAAGGGGTAGAGCGTTCCACGCTCCGCGAAGGGGTGGGTGCTCCCTTATGCCATGCAGGAGGGTGCTTATGCGCGGTGCCATCGTTAAAGCGCGGACAAAAAACAAAAAAGGGGCAGACACTTAAAGTGTATCTGCCCCGTAAGATTTTTGTTTTTTGTCCTTACTTATTCTTCGGACATCTTTTTGTAATCGGCATAACGCTCCATAGCCTGTTCTTCGTTGAGTTCAAACAGTTTTTCCGCAACTTCGGGCTTGGATTTGCTCAGCTGTGCGTATCTGTTCTCGCCCATGAGGAACGCGCGGTAGTCGCCTTCCTTAGGCTGCTTGGAATCGAGCGTGAAAGGATTCTTGCCGGCTTCTTTCAGAGCGGGGTTGTAGCGGTACAACTGCCAGTAGCCTGCGTCCACCGCCTTCTTTTCTTCGCCGATGCTGTTGCTCATGTTGATGCCGTGGTTGATGCAGGGCGCGTATGCGATGATAAGCGAAGGACCGTGATAGTTTTCCGCTTCCTTTATCGCCTTTACCGTCTGGTTCATGTTCGCGCCCAAAGCTATCTGCGCCACATATACGTAGCCGTAGCTCATAGCCATCTTGCCCAGATCCTTCTTCTTGGTTATCTTGCCGCCCGCGGCGAACTTTGCAACCGCGCCGGTAGGGGAGGACTTGCTCGCCTGACCGCCCGTGTTGGAGTAAACCTCGGTGTCGAGCACGAGAATGTTTACGTCTTCGCCCTGTGCAAGCACGTGGTCAAGACCGCCGTAGCCGATGTCGTATGCCCAGCCGTCGCCGCCGAACATCCAGATGGACTTCTTCACGAAGCAATCCTTTTCGGCGAGAATGTCGGCAACCAGCTTGTCCGCTTCGCAGCCGCAGCCCTTGCACGCTTCCAGAACTTTGACAAGCTCCGCGGAAGCGGCTTTGCTCGCTTCGCCGTCGTTCATGGACTCTATCCACTTGTCGATGGCGGCGTTGCCTTCTTCGTAGTTGCCCCACAGACCCTTCAGCTCGTTCAGCTGCTGGGCGATGAGGCTGCGCCTCTGCTCGTAAGCCAGATTCATACCGAAGCCGAATTCTGCGTTGTCTTCGAACAGGGAGTTAGCCCACGCGGGACCATGGCCCTTGTCGTTCTTGGTGTAAGGGCAGGTAGGAGCAGAACCGCCGTATATGGACGAACAGCCGGTTGCGTTGGCAACTATCATTCTGTCGCCGAACAGCTGGGTCACCAGCTTGACGTAAGGGGTTTCGCCGCAGCCCGCGCACGCGCCGGAGAATTCGAACAGCGGCTTGTTCAGCTGGCTGCCGATAAGCGTATCCCTTGCAACGGGAGCGTCCGTTTCGGGCAGGGAAGAAGCGTAATCCCAGTTTTCCTTTTCACCGCGTTCGAGCGCTTCGGCAAGGGGCTTCATTACAAGCGCGCCCTTAGCCTTTGCGGGGCAGGTGTTGGCGCAGGAGCCGCAGCCCGTGCAGTCGAGGGGGCTTACCTGCATTCTGAACTTGTATCCTTTGCCGTTCAAAAGACCCTTTGCGTCGGCGGCGTCGAAGGTTTCGGGCGCGCCGTCAAAGCTCTTCTGCACGGCGGGACGGATTGCCGCATGGGGGCATACCAGCGAGCACTGGTTGCACTGCAGGCAGGCGTCCTTGTTCCAGCAGGGCACGTTCACGGCTATGCCGCGCTTTTCGTACTTGGTGGTGCCGGTGGGCACGGTGCCGTCCTCGTGGCCGGTGAATGCGGAAACGGGAAGTTCGTCGCCCTTCTGGTCGAGAACGGGAGAGATGAACGCCTTGAAGTAAGGATCTTCGGTGTAGGTGACTTTCTTCGCGCCCTCGGTGGTGGTTGCCCACTTCTTTTCGTCGTACTTGATTTCCTTAATCGCGCCGACCGCGTTGTCGATGGCGGCGTAGTTCATCTGGACGACCGCGTCGCCCTTTCTCTTAAAGGACTTGTACGCCATTTCCTTCATATACTTTTCCGCGTCCTCGTAGGGGATAACGCCGGAGAGCTTGAAGAAGCATGCCTGCATCGCCGTGGATATACGGTTGCCGAGGCCTATCTTTTCCACGATGTCGATAGCGTCGATATTGTAGAATTTAATATGCTTTTTGGCGATGATATTCTTCATGGAAGCGGGCAGTTCCTTATCCATTTCCTCTTCGGTCCAGGGGCTGTTGAGCAGGAAAGTGCCGCCTTCTTTCAGGTCGGAAACCATGTCGTACTTGGTCACGTAGGAAGGGTTGTGGCAAGCCACGAAATCCGCCTGGTCGATGAGGTAGGAGGACTTGATGGGCTTGTCGCCGAAACGCAGGTGGGAAACGGTGATACCGCCCGACTTCTTGGAGTCGTAAGAGAAGTATGCCTGCGCGTACTTTTCGGTATTGTTACCTATAATCTTGATGGAGTTCTTGTTGGAACCTACCGTACCGTCGGAGCCGAGGCCGTAGAACTTGCAGGAGATTGCGCCCGCGGGAGCCGCGTCTATCTTCTTCGTTACGGGCAGGTAGTTGCCGGTAACGTCGTCCACGATACCCACCGCAAAGTGGTTCTTGGGCGCTTTGGCGTTCATATTCTCGTAAACGGCGTTTATCATGCTGGGGTTGAATTCCTTGCTGCCCAGACCGTATCTGCCGGAGAGTATCTTCGCGCTTCTGCCCGTTTCGGCAAGCGCCGCCACCACGTCGAGGTAGAGGGGTTCGCCCATGCTGCCGCATTCCTTGACCCTGTCGAGAACGGTGATGTTCTTAACGGTCGCGGGAATGGCTTCGGCAAACTTGGCTGCCGCGAAAGGACGGTAAAGTCTTACTTTCACAAGACCCACTTTCTTGCCCGCGGCGCACAGGTAATCCACGGTTTCTTCAACCGCTTCCGCGCCGCTGCCCATAAGCACGATGATGTCGGTTGCGTCGGGCGCGCCGTAGTACTGGTAAGGCTTGTACTCCCTGCCGGTTATCTTCTTTACGTCTTCCATCGCTTCTTCCACTATCGCGGGAACGGCTTCGTAATATTTGTTGCACGCCTCGCGGTTCTGGAAGTAGATGTCGGGGTTCTGCGCGGTGCCCTTCTGAACGGGGTGTTCGGGGTTGAGCGCGCGGGACTTGAATTCGCGGATATAAGGCATGTACTTTTCGTCCACCACCTTCTTGATGTCCGCATAATCTATCATCTCTATCTTGCTCACTTCGTGGGAAGTGCGGAAACCGTCGAAGAAGTGCAGGAAAGGCACTTTCGCCTTCAACGTGGCAAGATGCGCGACAAGCGCCAGGTCCATAACTTCCTGGACGGAGTTGGAAGCCAGCATTGCAAAGCCCGTCTGGCGGCAGCTCATCACGTCGCCGTGGTCGCCGAATATGTTCAGCGCGTGGTACGCCAGCGCCCTTGCGCTCACATGGAATACGCAGGGGGTCAGCTCGCCCGCAATTTTATACATATTGGGAATCATGAGCAGCAAGCCCTGGCTTGCGGTGAAAGTGGTGGTCAGCGCGCCTGCCGCCAAAGCGCCGTGCACGGCGCCCGCTGCGCCCGCTTCGGACTGCATTTCGGCAATTCTCAGCTTCTGACCGAAAATGTTCTTCCTGTCGGCGGTAGCCCATTCGTCCGCATTCTCCGCCATGGGGGAAGAAGGGGTGATGGGATAAATAGCCGCCACTTCGCTCATGGCATAGGCGATATGAGCCGCGGCGGTATTTCCGTCAATAGTCATTTTTTGTGCCATACAATTTCCTCCGAAAGGTATTTGTTATTTTATTACCGCTTAATATTATACCTTGAAATTTGCCGCTCGTCAATAATCGGCGCGCATTTTACGGACAAAATGTATAAAATATTTTATAATCCCCGCGTGCGGTTTTATTTGTAATAGCCGCAAGTTTATGATATAATGTTATTCGGTTGTTTTTCGGAGCGTGCAATGACTGCAATAAAACTTGAAAACGTATTTTACGCCTACGAAGCGGACGAGGGCGAAACCCCCGTCAACGCGGTGGACGGCGTATCTCTTGAAATAGAAGAAGGCTCGTTCGTCGCCGTCGTGGGGCATAACGGCAGCGGCAAGTCCACTTTGGCGCGCCTTCTGAACGGACTTTTGCTGCCCGACAAGGGTACGGTGACCGTTTTCGGCACGGATACGAAGGACGAAAAGAAGATATATTCCGTGCGTTCCGCCGTGGGCATGGTGTTCCAGAACCCGGACAACCAGATGGTGGCTTCCGTGGTGGAGGACGACATTGCCTTCGGACCGGAAAACCTGGGACTTCCGCGCGAAGAAATCATAAAGCGCGTGGACTGGGCGCTGGAACAGGTGGGTATGGCGGAATACCGCAAATCCACCCCGTTCAGAATGAGCGGCGGACAAAAGCAGAGGCTCGCCATCGCCGGCGTGCTCGCCATTCGTCCCAAAGTGATAGTGCTGGACGAATCCACCGCCATGCTCGACCCCAAGGGCAGGCGCGAAGTGATGGACGTAATCCACGCGCTCAACAAAAAGGAAGGCATGACAGTCATTCATATCACCCACTATATGGAAGAAGTGCTCGAAGCAAGCAGGGTGATAGTCGTGGACGGGGGAAAGATTGCCCTCGACGATACGCCGCGCGCGGTATTCGCCCGCGGAGAAGAGTTGAAGAAGTATAAAATCGCTCCGCCCGCGGTCACGCTCATGGCGGACGCTTTGGCGGATGCGGGCGCGGATATTCCGCGCGACGTGGCCACGGAAGAAGAGTTGGAGGACGCGATATGCCGGTTGTTGTGCAGGGACTGAGTTTTTCTTACAGCAAGGGCACGCCTTTTGAGAAAAAAGCGCTCGACAACGTGTCCCTTACGATAAACGACGGCGAGTTCGTGGGCATAATGGGGCACACGGGCAGCGGCAAGTCCACCTTTATCCAGCACCTCAACGGACTTATCAGGGTGCAGGAAGGGAGCGTGGAAGTGGACGGCATACGCCTTACGAACGCAAAACGCCCCAAGCCCGATTACAAGAAGTTAAGGTCCACCCTAGGAATGGTTTTTCAGTATCCCGAATATCAGCTTTTCGACGATACGGTGATAAAGGACGTATCCTTCGGACCCAGGAACATGGGGTATAAAAAGGAAGAGGCGGAGCAGATGGCGCGAGAGGCGCTCACTCTTGTGGGGCTCGACCCCGACGAGGTGGGAGCAAAGGCGCCCTTCGAGCTTTCGGGCGGACAAAAACGCAGGGTAGCCATTGCCGGCGTTATAGTGATGAAGCCGAAAATTCTGGTGCTGGACGAGCCTACCGCGGGACTTGACCCCTACGGCAAGGAGCAGATTCTCAACCTTATTCTGCGCCTTAAAGCGGAGTGTTCGCCCACCGTAATAGTCATTTCCCACGACATGGACGAGATAACGCGCTACGCTAGCAGGCTGATAATCTTCGGCGAAGGCAGGGTTGCGTACGATCTGCCCATGACAGAGCTTTTCAGACACGGGAAAGAGCTTGAGGAGCTGGGGCTGGAAACGCCCACCGCCGTGCGCATGGCAAACGCTTTGAAAGCGCGCGGAATCGACCTGGGCGACGGCATAGTGAATATGGATACGTTTACCGCCGCCGTGCTTGAAAAGTTGAAGGAAAAGGGCGTAAACGTCGGCGCTTTCGGCGGAATCGACTGGTTCGGCGAGAGAAATAAAAAGGATATGCCCGCAGGCGGCGTGTTCGGGGAGGGCTTATGAGAGATATAGCTTTCGGACAGTACTATCCCGTATCTTCACCCGTGCACAGGCTCGACCCCAGACTGAAAATCATATTCACGGTGCTTTATATCGTGACCATGTTTTTCGTGTCGTCCTACTTCGGCTATGCGCTCGTGCTGTGCTTTCTGCTCACGGTCTGCGCCGTCGCACATGTGCCGCCCAAGGCAATGTTCAAGAGCATAAAGGGCATTATAATTCTGCTTATTATAACGGCTATACTCAACCTGTTCTTCTATGCGGGAGATACGAGCGTGGAGTGGACGTGGTGGATATTCACCGTATCGCCCGAGGCAATCGACTTTGCCTTGAAGATGATGTTCAGACTTATCCTGCTCATCATGGGCACCACCATTCTTACGTTTACCACGGGTACGAGCGAACTCACCGACGCCATAGAAAGTCTGTTCAAGCCGCTCAATCTGATAAAAATTCCCGTGCGCGACATCGCGCTTATAATGTCCATCGCATTGCGCTTTATCCCCGGACTTATCGAGGAAACGGATAAGATAATGATGGCGCAGAAGGCGCGCGGCGCGGACATGGAAAGCGGCAATATCTTCAAGCGGATAAAGGCGATGCTGCCCGTGATAATCCCCGTATTCGTAAGCGCATTCCGCAAGGCGGACGAACTTGCCGACGCGCTGGACGCGCGCTGTTACCAGGCAAGCCCCAAGCGCACCAAGATGAAGAAGATGAGCTTTGCCTGGCGCGACCTCATAGCGTTTCTGATATTCGCCGCGTTTGTCACCGTGATATTCCTGGATAAATATCTGTGGGGCGGCGTCGACCAATATATCGTGCAGGCTTTCCAAAGCCTGATAGGGTAGTTATGCGTTACAAACTTACTATCAGTTACGACGGCAGCGATTTTTACGGCTTTCAGCGCCAGCGCGGACTTATCTCCGTACAGCAATGTCTGGAAGAAGCGCTTTCCACCAAACTCAATGCGCCCGTAACCACCGTATGCGCGGGAAGGACGGACGCCGGAGTTCACGCGCTCGGACAGGTGGTCCACTTCGACAGCAATCAGATATTGCCCGCCGATTTCGGCTTCCGCCTCAATCCGCTTCTGCCCGAAAGCATAGCCGTTTTGTCCTGCAAGCAGGTTCCCGATACCTTCCACGCCCGCTTTTCCGCAAAGAAAAAGACGTACCGTTACGATATTTATCTGTCGAAAATACACGCGCCCCTAAAGCGCCGCTACGCGCATATCTGCGTTTACGACCTGAATGTGGAAAATATGAAAAAGGCGTGCGCCTGCCTTGCCGGCGAGCACGACTTCCGCTCCTTCGCCCTTGCCGAAAGCGTTAGGGGCAAATCCACCGTACGCACCATCTACGACGTTCACATTGAAGAGGGCGAAGGCGGTAAACTGCTCTCCCTTTTCGTCACGGGCAACGGCTTTCTGCACAACATGGTGCGCGCCATCGCCGGCACCCTGATAGACGTGGGCAGGGGCAGATTTTCCCCCGAAGATATGCAGTCCATTCTGGAAAGCCGCGACCGCCGCCGCGCAGGCAAGACGGTGGAAGGGTGCGGACTTTTCCTTGTAAGCGTGGAATACTAGAGCACACGAAAAACCGCAAAAATTTTTCGCTTTCATATACTTTTTACTATATACGGTAAAAATTTTTACGCCGTATATATTCGTGCCATTATATAAATAAACAGAACTTACCGACCGTTGGCGGGCACGAATACGTTAAATTATACAATATTAAACGGCGGATTTATCAGTCAATATATCCCACAAGATAATCAATGCTCACGTCAAAGTATTTCGCAAGCGCTTTAAGCTGGGCGATATTCGGTTCGCTGTCGCCGCATTCCCAATGCGAAACAGCCATTTTGGACAGGCACAGCAACCTTGCAATGTCCGTCTGCGAACGCCCGTTTTCCGCGCGCAATTCTTTAAGCCTGTCCTTGAACTCCATACTATTAGTGTAACAAAATATGTTATTATATACTTGACAGTAACAAATATTGTTACTATAATTATCAGTGAACCATTAAGCATAAATTATAAGTCGCCGGGTTTTGAGTAATTATTTATAAATACCTTGACGACCGCAATAAGATATGGTAATATTTATGTATAAATATATTTAAGCAATACAGAAGATATGCGTAATATAAAGGAGGGGGTATTATGGCTTACAAGTGTCCCGATTGCAATACGTATTTTTACGGTGATTTTTGTCCCAAGTGTGCAAAGTCCGCCGCAGACTGCATTGAAATGTCCGAACTCGAAATAGAAGAGGACAAGAAGGCTGCAAAGAAAAAGGAAAAGGCGGGCGGAGAAGGTCAGACGGTTTGCCCCAAGTGCGGCAGGGTGTTTGAAGGGCTGTTCTGTCCCTTCTGCGGTTACGGCGCGGAAGAAGCCGGCATAGAGCGGCTGGAAGACGAAGAAGTTGCGGCGCAGGAAGAGGCTTTCAGTCAGGAAGATAAAAGAGCGGAAGAAGAGAAAAAGCGCGAAGAACAGGAGCAGACCGCCGCGGCGGCAGCCGCCGAAAAGGCGGAAGAAGAAGCCGTTGCAAGCGGAGAAAAGACAAAATGCCCCAAGTGCGGCAAGGTTGTTGAAGGGACTTTCTGTCCCTATTGCGGCACCCAGGTGCAGCAGCAAAACAAGTGTCCGCATTGCGGAACGGAGCGCGCAAAAGACGCAAAGTTCTGTCCCGTGTGCGGATATGATTACGTGAACAACACGTTTGCAAAGCAGTATTACGCGTTTAAGCGCGAAAGGCGTGAAAATGCGGGGAAAATAGTAAAACAAAAATTTTCCGCGGCGGTTTCAAGCGCAAAGGTTCATAAAAAACGGGTTATAACGGCGGTTCTGGCAATAGCGGTTATTCTGGCAATTGTCGTGCCCGTTTCCGTGGTATTTACTTCGCCCGTGCAACCTGCCAACGTGGACAGGATAAACATAGGCGACACACAGGCGCACGTGGTAAGTGTTCTCGGCGACCCGTACAATTACAAAAAAGGGGACACCACATTTAACTATTACAGCGATAATTATCTGAATATCCGCAAACAGCTTGACGAAATTGCGGATATGGACGATATTGGCAGTTTCAGCGATTTGGCGGACGCCATAGAAAAGGAAGAGGAACTCAACCAAAAGCTGGAAACGCTGGAATACAAGCGCACCACCGTTACTTTCGATGAAGGCGGGCTTGTAACGCAAATTGTTTATAACGCAAGTATTGTGGATAACGTAAGCCAGCCCAAGGAGTTGAAGTCGCAGGAAGTTATTACGGAAAGCGTGCGTATTTACGAGGCAAGCGACGTTGTGTATACCCTTAAATATGACGACGGCAGTATATATAAGAGCATTGCAAGCGTAACGGCGGAAGCGGCGAGTGCCGGTGTTAAATATCCTTTTACATATAAATTTGAAATTTACGACCCGTTTAGTGAAAGCGGAGCGAAAATTTCCATGGAATGCAGTGTGGTGGAAAATCCCGATTCGACCATTTTGTACGCCTTAACAATCGGAGGCGTAAGCTATAAACTTACGACCGGCGGCACGCTTACGATAAGCGGCGAAGGTAAAGTGTTAAAAAACGCAGTAAGTGAGCAAGGCAGCATTAAAAATATAATAGTTGGCGAAGGCATCACCGCAATAGAACGGGGAGCATTTAGCGGGTGCGGCAATCTTGAGAGTATTACTTTGCCGTTTATAGGTTCGTCGCTTGAAGGGACTGAAAACGAACATTTCGGATATATATTTGCTAGTGGTAATAATAGTTACTTCTATAGGGATGTCCCCGATTCGCTTAAAGAAGTGATTATAACAGGCGGAACAAGCATAGATAGCGGAGCATTCTCCGGTTGCAGCGGTTTGACAAGTGTAACGATACCCGACAGCGTAACAAACATAGGAGAGCGTGCGTTCTCCGGTTGCAGCGGCTTGACAAGTATAACCATACCCGATAGCGTAACAAGCATAGGACAGTCTGCATTCAATGGTTGCAGCGGCTTGACAAGCATAACCATACCCGATAGTGTAACAAGCATAGGAGATGAAGCGTTCTATAATTGCAGCGCTTTGACAACATATTGCGAAGTGGCAAGTAAGCCCGGTGCTTGGAGTAGCAGTTGGAATGGTGATTGCCCTGTGGTATGGAATTGCAACAACAATGAAGCGGATAACGACGGAAATATCTACTATATCGCCGAAAACGGAATAAGATATGCCCTCAATAACGGCACGGCTGCAGTGATAAGGCAAAGTACGACGCTTAGCGGCGAAATAATTATTCCCGCAGAGATAACATATAAAGACGCTGTTTATTCCGTAACAAGCGTAGGAAATGGCGCATTCTCTTATTGTTACGGCTTAACAAGTATAATCATAGGGGGTAGTGTGACAAGCATAGGAGATAGTGCATTCTACAATTGCAGTGGCTTGACAAGTATAACTATGCCAAATAGTATAACAAGTATAGGAAGAACTGCATTTTACTATTGCAGCGGCTTGACAAGCATAACCATACCCGATAGTGTAACAAGCATAAAATATGAGGCATTCAATGGTTGCGATAATATTTCCGAAGTACATATAACCGATTTAGCTGCATGGTGCAACATAGAATTTGGTGATACCGTAGCCAATCCGTTATATTATGCTCATAATTTATATTTAAATGGCGTACTTATATCGCAGCTTGAAATACCGCATGGCGTAACAAGTATAGGAGATTATGCATTCTCCTATTGCAGCGGCTTGACAAGCATAACCATACCGGATAGCGTAACAAGCATAGGCGGATATGCATTCTCTGGTTGCAGTGGCTTGACAAGCATAACTATACCGAATAGTGTAACAAGCATAGGAAGTGATGCATTTTCCCATTGCAGCGGCTTGACAAGTGTAACCATACCTGATAGTGTAACCAGCATAGGAGTGCAGGCATTCTACAATTGCAGCGGCTTGACAAGCATCACCATACCCGATAGCGTAACAAGCATAGGAAGTTATGCATTCGCCCATTGCAGCGACTTGACAAGCATAACCATACCCGACAGTGTGACAAGCATAGGAAGCAGTGCATTCTACAATTGCAGTGGCTTGACAAGCATCGACTATCAAGGCACCATGGCGCAGTGGAAGGCGATAAGAAAGGACAGCTGGTGGGCAGATGATACCGATGACTTTACGATAAAGTGCACGGACGGCGTTTTGGATAAAAACGGCAATCAGATTTAATATCCGGCAATATTGCCGTATCACCCTACGGGGGCGCGGAAGCGCCCCTTTTTATTGAAAGGTAAACGCGTGCGATAGCGCGCGGGCGGGGCGGGGAGTATGCGGTTTGCAAAAACTTGCTTTAATTGCTTGACATACGCCGTGCAATTTTATAAAATAATTAGGCATCGGGGAAAAGTGCGCCCAATTTAGCCCGTTTGACGCGCTCGTGCCCCATATCGAAAAATTCGGAGGTCACTATGAAGACATATATGGCAAAAGCCGAAGAAGTTCAGCGCAAGTGGTATGTCGTCGACGCAACCGATCTGGTTTTGGGTCGTCTGGCTAGCAACGTTGCCAACATACTTCGCGGCAAGAACAAGCCCACCTATACTCCCAACGTCGATACCGGCGATTTCGTGATAATCGTCAACTGCGATAAGGTAAGGCTTACGGGCAAGAAACTGGAAAAGAAGTTCCACATTTACCACACCGGTTACGTAGGCGGACTTAAACAGGTTCAGTATAAAAAACTTATGGAAGAAAAGCCCGAAAAGGCTGTTCTTCTGGCTGTAAAGGGAATGCTGCCTAAAAATTCCATGGGCAGGAATCAGCTCAAGAGACTGCGCGTTTTCGCAGGTGCGGAACATCCCCACACCGCGCAGAAGCCCGAAGAGCTCGTTATCGAAGCTAAGAAGAAGGAGAATTGACGATGGCTACCAAGAAGATTAAAAAGAAGGTTCAGTATCTCGGCACCGGCCGCAGAAAGAAGGCAATCGCCCGCGTCAGGCTCATACCCGACGGCAGCGGCAGCATCGTCATCAACAAGAGGTCTTTGGACGAATATTTCGGTCTTGACACCCTGAAGTATATCGTGAACCAGCCCCTCGAACTCACCGGCACCGCCGGCAAGTTCGACGTTATCGTTAACGTGAAGGGCGGCGGTTTCACCGGACAGGCAGGCGCTATCCGCCACGGCATCTCCCGTGCGCTCGTCATCGCCGACGAAAGCTACAAGTCCGCTTTGAAGTCAGCCGGCTTCCTTACCCGCGACCCCCGCGCGAAGGAACGCAAGAAGTACGGTTTGCATAAGGCGCGTAAAGCTCCTCAGTTTAGTAAGAGATAAGCGGAAACCGTTAATTCAAAAATATGCGAGCGGCAAAATTTTGCCGCTCGTAATTTTTTCTCACACTTTTTCCGCATACCATAGGCACTGTATATAAGCACCCTCCTGCGGTGTCAAGTCACTCATTTTGCAAAATCACGTACGCCAAGTACGCTCATTCGCAAAATGAGCACCTTTCCTAGCATTAGGGCACTTCTATTCAGTGCTTTTCAGCGCGGTGACCACGCTGTCTTAACCGCCTTGCAGTAACTCCGCTTGTATATGCTTGTTCTCCTTGCACGCGCAATGGGTACCCGTTGCGCGAAAAAAGGGAAAACCGTCCCTCAAGCAGGAATCGTCTAAGCCATAGCGGAGAGCAGACTTTGCTTTATAGTTTGATATTGCAAGGCGGTTAAGGGGTGGAGCGTCCCACGCTCCCGGCGCTTAAAATATATGTAAAATGTTGCGTTCTCAACATAATTCGCATTGACAAGCGCATATAATCGGGGTATAATCGGCGTATAGAGGTCAGGGAATGGAAGAGCAGTTCGATTTGATAGACTATATATGCGTAAGCCAGTGTATCCGCCGCGGAGTAAGCCGCGAGGCGGAAGATGAGTTGCGCCGCAACCGCATTTCCCATTTTCACATACTGTATATTGCGCTGCTTTACAAGTCGGAAGGCGGACTTACGCTGAGCGAGCTTTCCACGTATGCGGGCATGGACAGGGCGAACGCAACGCGCGCGGTCGCCGATCTGGAGCATTTGGGTTTTGTACGGCGCGAGCGGCATAAGGAAGGCTGCAAGAAGTACAAGATAGTTCTTACCGAAACGGGAACGGAGATAGGCGGACAGACGATTGCGTTTATGCGCGAAAAGGCGCGCGCACTTGTGAGCGGGCTTACAGATAAAGAGGCGCGCACGTTTTTCTCACTCATTAAAAAACAAGCCGCATACTTGCGGGCGAATAAGGAGCAGATATGAAAGTTTTGATGTTGAACGGAAGTCCCCACGAAAAAGGCTGCGTCTTCACAGCGTTGAGCGAAGTGGCAAGCGAGCTTGAAAAGTACGGCGTGGAAAGCGAAATTTTCCAGATGGGCAAAAAGCCGGTTATGGGCTGTATCAGCTGCAACGCCTGCGCAAAGACGGGTAAATGCTTTTACAATGACGACAGGGTGAACGAGTGCGCGGAAAAACTGCGCGAAGCCGACGCCTTTATAATAGGTTCGCCCGTATATTACGCGGGACCCAACGGCGCGCTGTGCGCCTTTCTTGACAGGCTGTTTTATTCTTCAAGCGGGTACGAGGGCAAACCGGGCGCGTGCGTGGTGAATTGCAGAAGGGGCGGCGCAAGCGCGGCTTTCGACAGGCTGAACAAGTACTTCACCATATCCAATATGCCCGTTATCCCTTCGCAGTACTGGAACTCCACGCACGGCAGAACGCCCGAACAGGTAAAGCTGGACTTCGAGGGTATGCAGACTATGCGCACCCTTGCCAAAAATACCGCGTGGATGCTGCAAACGCTTTCCGCCAAAGAGCACCCCGGATACGAAAAGCATATATACACGGACTTCATACCCCGTATCAAAAAAGACTGAAATAAGAGTGGTTATATAAAAACATGGAAAAGGTCGCAAAAACCAAAAAGGACAAGTTGAGCGTGGTACTGCGCTACTATCTGCATTATGCGCTGTGGATAGTGCTGGCGCTCGGCTTTCTGACGTGCGAAGCGGTGTGCGAGCTGGAACTGCCTTCCTATATGTCGTCCATCATATCGAACGGCATTATGTCCTCCGACCTTACCGAGGTTCTGAGGATAGGCGGAATAATGCTCGCAATCGCCTTGGCGTCGTGCTGTTCCTCTATTATAGTAAGTTTTCTTGCTTCTAGGGTGGGCGCGGGTATGTCGAAGGACTTGCGCGCGGATATATTCGACAAGGTGCTGTCCTTTTCTTCAAAAGAGTACAACGCCTTTTCCGTGTCCTCGCTGATAACCCGCTCCACCAACGACATTACGCAGATTCAGATTTTTACCATAATGTTTTTGCGCATGGTGATGTACGCGCCCATAATGGGCATAGGCGGCATTATCAAGGCGGTGAACACGGCTTCGGGCATATCCGCGCTGGGCATTGTGGTGGGAGTCGCCCTCGCCGTGGTGGTGTGCGTCATTATCGTGCTTATGCTGGTAGTCCTGCCCAGATTCACCAAAATACAGAAACAGGTGGACGAGGTCAACAGGGTGGCGCGCGAAGGGCTTACCGGTATGATGGTGGTGCGCGCGTTCAATACGCAAAAGCATGAAGAAGAGCGCTTTGAGGCCGCCAATATGGCGCTTACCAAAAGCAATCTGTTCGTCAACAGGGTCATGTCGCTGCTCATGCCGCTCATCACGATACTTATGAACGGCGTAAGCGTTGCCACGGTGTGGGTCGCCGCGCTTTTCGTGGAAGACTACGTGGCGGTTGCCAATATGATGGCGTTTATGCAGTACGCCATTCAGATTATCATGTCCTTTATGATGATGAGCATGGTATTCATACTGCTGCCGCGCGCCGTGGTCGCAATGCGCCGCGTGTCCGAGGTGCTGTCCACGCAGCCGAGTATAGTCGACCCCGAGGGAAAGGAAAATCCCGAAGGAATCCGACTGAAAGGCGAGATAGAATTCAGGGACGTGGCGTATAACTACGGCGGCAGCGAAAACGCTATCGAGCACATCTCCTTTACCGCAAGCCCCGGCGAAACGGTGGCGATAATAGGTCCCACGGGCAGCGGTAAATCCACGGTAATCAACCTTATTCCGCGCCTTGCGGACGCGAGCGAAGGCAGCGTTCTGATAGACGGCAGGGACGTGCGCGAATACAACGTGGACGACCTCAGGCGCAACATAGGATTCGTACCGCAGAAAAATATACTTTTTTCGGGAACGATAGCTTCCAATCTGCGCATGGGCGACGAAAACGCCACGGATGAGCAGTTGCGCAAGGCGGCGGAGATAGCGCAGGCGGAGGAATTTATTTCGGAAAAGCCGGAGGGGATAAACGACCCCATAGCGCAGGGCGGCACGAACGTGTCGGGCGGGCAGAAACAGCGTCTTGCCATTGCTAGGGCGCTTGTGAAGAAAGCTCCGATATACATTTTCGACGATTCGTTCTCCGCGCTGGACTTCAAGACGGACGCGGCGCTGAGGAGCGCGCTTGCGGAGAATATGAAGGATTCCACCGTTATAATCGTAGCCCAGCGCGTGGGCACTATTATGAACGCGGACAGGATAATCGTGCTGGACGACGGCAGGATCGCGGGCGTGGGCACGCACAGAGAGCTGCTTGAAACTTGCGAGGTGTACAACCAGATAGCAAAGTCGCAGCTGAGCGAGGAGGACTTGAAAAGATGAGCAGTAAAGAGATTTCAAGACCCGTAAGAAGACCCGTGCGCCGCGGACCGGGAGGTCCGGGAGGTCCCCACGGCGGCGGAATGCCGGGGGAAAAGCCCAAGGAATTCAAGAAAACGCTGTTCAAGACCCTGCGCTATATGCGCAAGAATCTGGTTGCGATAATAATAGCGTTCATACTCGCAATAGGCGGCGTCGTGGCTACGATACTCGTACCGGACATAATGGGACAGGCGACCGACGAGCTTATGACGGGCGTGCTGAGAAAACAGATATACGAAACGGTGAAAGTCGCCGATTCGCTGGTCACGGGGCAGATGATGGAGCAAGCCGAGGTATCGCCCGATACGCCCCTGGTCGAGTGGCTTGCCGCCCACCCGGAGGATATACCGCAGGAAGATGTCGGGATAGACGAAGAGGATATGGCGCAGCTCGGCTCTATCACGATAGGGCAGATGGTGGACGCGCACTCGGCAACCACGCTGGGAGAATATATGGCAAGGCTGGGCATGGCGTCGGTGTTCGATTCGCTTCCTTCCGACTACTCGGACACGGTGTACCACACTTCGCTTTTGGAAGGCGAACCGGGCATAGACGTGGAAGCCATAGTAATGACGCTTGTCAAAACGCTTATTCTCGTATGCGTTTCGGGCGCGCTGTCCTACGCGCAGGGCTTTATCCTCGCCACCGTGGCGCAGAGCGTTTCCTACCGCTTCCGCAAGGATATATATGCGAAGATAGACAAACTGCCGCTCAAATACTTCGACGGCACCACGCACGGCGAGGTGATGAGTTATCTCACCAACGACGTGGATATGATATCCACTTCGCTCAACCAGTCGCTTTCCCAGCTGCTTACTGCGGCGACCACGCTTATCGGCGTTATGATAATGATGTTCCGCATAAACTGGATTCTGACGCTGGTGGCGCTGGTGATAATCCCCGTATCCGTGCTGATAATGCTGATTGTCGTGAAGAAGTCGCAGAAATATTACCTCAGGCAGCAGGAATATCTGGGACACGTGAACGGACAGATAGAGGAGATATTCGGCGGACAGAACGTCGTCAAGCTGTTCTCGGGTGAAGAACGCGCCAAAAAGGAGTTTGCCGAGTACAACGGCAAATTGCAGGAATCGGCGTGGAAGTCGCAGTTCTATTCGGGCATTATGATGCCTACCAATAAGCTGATGGGCAATATAAGTTTCGTGATAACCTGCGTGCTGGGCGGCTACTTCGTGATAAACGGCAGTATGCTCGTGGGACAGATTCAGGCGTTTGCAAGCTATGTAAGGCAGTTCAACCAGCCCATTTCGCAGGTATCGGGCATAGCCAATACCCTGCAATCCACGGTCGCAGCGTCCGAGAGGGTGTTCAACTTCCTCGAAGAAAAAGAGGAGACGGAGACGGGCGAAGAAACGCTGGGCACCGTGAACGGCGACGTGTTGTTCGACCACGTCCGCTTCGGTTACGACCCAGAAAAGATTATCATCAAGGACTTCAACTGCAACGTGAAGGCGGGGCAGACCATAGCCATAGTCGGACCCACGGGCGCGGGCAAGACCACGATAGTCAAACTTTTAATGCGCTTTTACGAACTGAACGGCGGCTTTATCGCCGTGGACGGGAAGAAGATAACGGACGTTACGCGCGCGTCGCTCCGCGACGAAGTGGGCATGGTACTGCAGGATACGTGGCTGTTTTCCGGCACGATTATGGAAAATATCCGTTACGGCAGGCTTGACGCCACGGACGAAGAGGTGGTTGCGGCGGCAAAATGCGCCTATGCCGACCACTTTATAAACACCCTTCCCGGCGGATACGACTTTGTGATAAACGAAGAGGGCGCAAACATCTCGCAGGGTCAGAAACAGCTGCTGACCATAGCGCGCGCGATACTCGCAGACCCGCGTATTCTCATACTCGACGAGGCCACTTCGTCCGTGGATACGCGCACGGAACAGCTCATTCAAAACGCCATGGATAAGCTGATGGAAGGCAGGACGAGTTTTGTCATAGCGCACCGTCTGTCCACAATCAAAAACGCAGACCTTATTCTGGTGCTCATGGACGGCGACGTGGTGGAGCAGGGCACACATAAGGAGCTGCTTGAAAAGGGCGGCGCTTACGCCGAGCTTTACAACTCGCAGTTCACTTCCGCCGCGGAGGAATGACAAGCCGCGGGCGGAAGACTTCCGGACGGTCAGCAGGCGGTTGCGCCGCAAACAAAAATACGGACGGACGTCCGTATTTTTTGTATGGCGTACCCGAATGGATTCGAACCATCGGCACCAAGCGTCGGAGGCTTGTGCTCTATCCAACTGAGCTACGGGTACACGCCGCAACGATTTAAGGGCTTTGACGGCATACCGCCAAGCCCTTATATTATAGACTTTTTTATAAAGAAAGTAAAGGCATTTTCCCTGCCGCGGAAGTTCTTATACGAAGAGGGAATCAGTCGTCGCCCTCATCGCCTTCGTCGTCTTCGTCCTCGTCCTCGTCGGGTATGTCCTCGACGGAATCTATGTCGTAGTCGAAGTCGTCGTCAAGGTCGTCGTTATGCGCTTGCTCTTCCTCGTCCGCTTCCGCGTCGGCGTAATCTTCTTCGTTGCCGAATTCGTCGTTATCGTCAAAAGATTCGTCAAAATCGTCGTACAGCTCGTCCTCGCGCATAGCCTCGTAAGAGTCTTCGTATTCGGAGCTTTCGGATTCGGGCTGGGGTTCGCTTTCGTATTCGTCGTCTTTGCCCGAGCGCTCCGCCTTGGCGCGGCAGTCGGCGCACATCTTTTCGCCCGGCTCCAGGGGATTTATGCCGCACACGGGGCACAGTTCCTCGTCATAGTCGTCGTCAAGCACTTTGCCGGCAAGTTCCTGCTTGCATATTTCGCAGTACTCTTCCTCCTGTGGAATCCAGTTCAGTTCACAGCGGGGGCATTTCTTATATTTTCCCATAGCTATCTCCCTTTGCTTGATTTATGTATATCCGACGGTATTTCCGCCGCGGCGGATTTCCTTCCCCGTAAAGTCCGGTGCAGACCGCCGCCGGGTATCGCATAGTATTATATAAGCTAATTCCGCATTTGTAAATACCTTTTGCGAAAAAATATGTATAATTTTTTTTAATCAACACATTTCGCGCTTTTTGAAGCACAATCTTTTCAAAGCGAGCAGATATATATCGTATATTTTGCGTAAAGAGGCTATATCCGCCCGTTCGTTGCGCTGGTGTATGGTGGGTTCGTCACCCGGGAAGCAGGGGCCGAAAGCCACAAGTCCGGGCGCTACCCGCGCATACGTCGCGCCGCCCACGGTAAGAGGGGCGTCCGCTCTTCCGGTAACGTCGTTGTACGCGCCCAGCAGACCGCGCACGAGCGGCGAGTCCACGTCCACGGAATGGGGCAGGTGCTCACCCGTTATCTCTACGGGGCAGGAGAGTTTTCCGCCTATTCTGCGCACAATCTCTTCCGCCGTAAAGGTGACGGGATAGCGCACGTCAAGTTCCGCGTAAAGGTTGTTTTCGTCCGAGGAAAGCACGCCCAGATTGCAGGTGAGCGCGCCGCTTTCCTTGTCGGAAAGGGCGCAGTTTATTCCGCTTCCGTCTATGGCGCAAAGCGCCTTGGAAAGTTCGCCTGCGGCGGGGGAGATTTCACCCAGGGCGGAAAGCACTTTGCGGGCGGCGTTGTCGCCCAGCCAAGGGGTAGAGCCGTGCGCGGGTCTGCCGTGCGCGGTCACCGCGTATCCGCCGTCACAGGGAACGCAGGTCACGTCCTTTGCATGCACGGGCGTATCGCATACCGCGCGGCACGTATCCATTACCACGTTTACCCGTCCGCCGCCGCGTATGGACAGGACGCGTCCGGGCAGGGGCAGCGTCAGGCGCACGTGAAGCACCCCTTTTTCGCACGCTATTACCGGGAAGTCGGCGTCGGGCGAAAAGCCCTCGTCCGGCCATTTATCCAGCTGCGAGTAGCGTTCCGCGCACTTCCAGCCGCTCTCTTCGTTTCCGCCCGCGAAAAAGCGGATTCTGCGGCAGGGAACGTATCCTTCGGAAACAAGCTGCGCCGCCGCGTAAAGGCAGAGCAGGAGCGGACCTTTGTCGTCCAGAATACCCCTGCCGTATACCGTGCCGCCGGCTATCTCGCCCAAAGGGGAGTGATCCCAGCCTTCTCCGAGCGGTACCGTGTCCAGGTGTCCCAGAATCGCAAACGGCTTTCCGCTTCCTATGTCCGCGGTGACGTAATAGCCGCCCTCGTTGTGCACGGTAAAGCCCATGCTTTTTGCAAGAGATGCAAACTTGTCAAGCACTTCCCCCACTCCCTTGCCGAACGGCGAGGAAGGACAGGGAGCGGACTGCACGCTCTCTATTGCCAGAAAGTCCATTATGCTGTTCAATGCTTTTTCAAAACACATAGTTTTCTCCGTACCGTCCGCCGCGGCTTTACGCGAGGCGGCTTTATTTATACCCGCCGTCTTTGACGGGCAGCTTTTATATTATACGCGAATGCGGAAAAAATGTACACAAATTGACCCGAATTATATTGAAATCGCGCGCAAATATGGTAATATATTAGTATCAAACGTAAAGGACGCGATTATGAAAGAAGTCAGAACGAGATTTGCGCCCTCACCCACGGGCTTTATGCACATAGGCAATCTGCGCACCTGTCTTTACGCCTATCTGTTCGCGCGCAAGGAAGGCGGAAAGTTTATACTGCGCATAGAAGATACCGACCGCGAAAGATACGTGGAAGGGGCGGTGGAAACCATATACCGCACGCTGGAAAAGGCGGGCATAGACCATGACGAAGGTCCGGACAAGGACGGCGGCTGCGGCCCTTACGTGCAGTCGGAGCGCAAGAGCATTTACATGGAGTACGCCAAAAAGCTGGTGGAGCTGGGCGGAGCGTATTACTGCTTCTGCTCCAAGGAAAGGCTGGATTCCCTGGCGGGTGAAGGCGGCATTAAAAAGTACGACAAGCATTGCCTGCATTTAAGCCGCGAAGAGGTGGAAAAAAGGCTTGCCGCGGGAGAGCCTTTCGTGATAAGGCAGAACGTACCCACGGAAGGCGTATCCGAATACGACGACATGGTGTACGGGCATATAGCCGTTCCCAATGCGGATATGGAAGACGGTATTCTTATAAAGTCGGACGGTATGCCCACTTATAACTTTGCAAACGTGGTGGACGACCACCTTATGCGCATATCGCACGTAATACGCGGCATGGAATATCTGTCCAGCACGCCCAAGTATAACCTCATGTACGACGCTTTCGGCTGGGAGCGCCCCGCGTATATGCACCTGCCGCCCATAATGAAGGACGCCCAGCGCAAACTTTCCAAGCGGTACGGCGACGCGAATTTCGAAGACTTTCTGGAAAAGGGCTACCTGCCCGAAGCCATAGTAAACTATATAGCGTTGCTCGGCTGGTCGCCCAAGGGCAACGAAGAAAAGCTGAGTATGCAGCAGCTTAAAGAGCAGTTCGACGTCGACGGGCTGAGCAAGTCCCCGTCCATATTCGACGAGGCGAAAATGCGCTGGCTCAACGGCGAATACTTAAAGGCGATGACTCCGCCGCAGTTCACCGCCGCGGCGCTCCCCTGGTACGAAAAAAGCGACGTAAAGGGAATGTTCGATTACGACAAACTTTCCAAACTGCTCATACCCAGGGTGGAGATACTGTCCGAAATTCCCGAAAAGATAAACTTTCTGGCGCACTTCGGGGAGTACGATCCCGCCATGTTCGAGCACAAGAAGATGAAGATAACAAAGCCGCTTGCGCGCGAGATACTTGCCAAGGTCCTGCCCGTGCTCAAAGAGCAGACGGAGTGGACGGACGAAGCGCTGAAGGAAAAACTTTCTTCCTGCGCGGCGGAATGGCAGGTAAAGAGCGGGCAGGTGTTTCTGCCCCTGCGCCTTGCCGTGACGGCGGCTGCCGTAACCCCCGGCGGAGCCACGGAGATAGCCGAACTTTTGGGCAGGGAAGAGACGATAAGAAGGGTGGAATTCAGCCTGGGTCTGCTCGATAACGATTTGAAATCCGTAGGTTCGGCGGAGTAAAAAACGGTTGTGAAATAACGTTGCCGCGGGTATGCGGCATAGTCGTAAACGGTAATTAAGAAGGCGCGTCCGAAAGGGCGCGCCTTTTGCGTTATCGCGTTTAAATCAGGCCGCTCAGAACGTCAGCTTCACGCGCAGGGTGTGGGTCTGTCCGGGCAGTATGTCGTAATGTGGCTTGGTGCACGCCATTGCGGGAGTGTCGCCGCCCACGCCGCGCTGTTTGCCGTCTATGTTCACGGTAAGGCGGTCGTCCCTGCCCAGTTCGCAGGAGTGCTGCGCGTTGTGAAGTTCCATAGTGGTGTAGGGGTGCACGGTCATTTCAAACGGCGCGTTCACGGACTGTATCTTCACTCCGTTTTCTCCGCCTATTTCCGCATATCTCACGCCCGTATGGTCGCCGTTTTCCTGGGGATAGAGGTAGTCGTGGATAAAGTCCTCCGCCTTGCCTTCGTAAAGTCCCAGCTTTGCCGCGGTCGCGCGGTCGCAGTAGTTTTCGTGGGGTCCTTTGCCGTAGAACTTCACGCCGTCCACGCCTTTGCCCAGGCGGAAGGTGAAGCCGTAACGCTCCATACTCTTGCGGGGCGTAACCGCCATGGACATATCAAGTCCGCCTTCGCCGTCGAATATATACGTCGTTTCAAGCGATTTCAGCGTGCGCATCTTCCACTTGATATGCACATAGACTTTATCCCCGCGCACTTCGCTGTTTACCTTGCGCGCTTTAAGCGTCTTGATGGCATTGCGGTATCTGCTTGTGCCCATAAAGATGTCGGCTATTATCGAAGGTACCTGGGGCAGGGCGTCGTTGTCTATAGTAGCGCGGAAAAAGTCGGGCTTTACGGGGGAAGTGAGGCGTTCTTTTCCGTTTTTCTTAACGGAAGTTATCTCGCCGCGTTCGATGGTGTAGACGGTGTCCGCCGCCGTGACCACCAGCCTGCCGCCTTCCGACTTCACGGTTGCGCCGCCTTTGCCTTCGACGGGCGCAAAGTCGTATTCGCGCAGTATGAACTGTTCGTAGGAAACGACGTGTCCCGCGGGGGCGTAGAGTTCGTCCTTGCCCAGCATAAGTTTTACGTTGCACACGACTTCGCCTTTTTCGGGGAAGGCGGGCATGTTCAGGTTGTATTTGCTAACGCTGCCCGCTTCGCCGGATACGGCTATCTGTTCTTCACCCAGCTTTTTGCCCTCGCACTCGTACTCCACGGAGCACCTGAAGCCGTCCAGGGGGGTGAACATATAGTTGTTCTTTACCGTCATCACACCGTCGCTATATTCAAAGTCCACCATACGGTGCTGGTATTTCACCTCGTAAAGGGCGGGATTGGGGGAGCGGTCGGCGCGCACAATGCCGTTGAATGCGAATCTGCCCGCGTTGGGGGTATCGCCGAAGTCGCCGCCGTAGCACCACTTGTCCTTGCCGTCCTTCGTCTTTCTGCGTATGGACTGGTCGGCAAAGTCCCATATAAAGCCGCCCGCCAGCCTGTCGTACTTGCGGAAGGCGTCCCAATAGTCGGAGAAGTTACCCAGCGCGTTGCCCATGCAGTGCGCGTATTCGCACTCGATAAAGGGCAGGTCGCGGTACATTTCGGGGGTGTATTTGCTGCCCACGGGCGCCCACAGCGCGTAGCAGTGGCGCATGGGCTTGTTTTCGCCGATGACGGGCATCTTTTCCACGTGCGAATACATCTCGCTGAGCACGTCGCCCACCTTGCCCGTGGGGTCGGGTTCGTAGTGGATAAAGCGGGTGTCGTCCATTTCCAGAATTTTTTCCTTCATTATTCTGAAGTTCTTTCCGAATCCCGCCTCGTTGCCCAGCGACCAGCTGATTATGCAGGCGTGGTTGCGCAGTCTGCCCACCATATTGCGCGCACGGTATACGCAGGAATCTTTCCAGCATTTTTTGCCCTTGGGCAGGAACATCGCAAGTCCGTGCGATTCCAGGTTGGTCTCCGCCATTACCAGCACGCCGTACTTGTCGCACAGCTCGTAGAAGACGTCCTGGTTGGGGTAGTGGCTGTTGCGGATTGCGGTGATGTTGTTGGCTTTGCACAGCTTTATATCCGCTTCGATAAGCTCTTTGGGCACGGCGTGGCCGTAGTCGGGGTGGAATTCGTGCCTGTTCACGCCGCGTATTTTAAGCGGCTTGCCGTTGAGCAGTATGAACGGACCTCTGCCGTCGCTGTAAGGCACTATCCTTATTTCCCTGAATCCGAATTTGCAGCGGCGCACGTCAACGGTTTCCCCGTCCAGCGTGAGCGTCACTTCCACGTCGTAAAGCGCGGGATTTTCATGCGACCAAAGCTCCACGCCCGTTATTTCGCTGCTCAAATCCTTTATCTTGTTTTTGATATACTTTTTCTTTTTATCCGTCTTCTCCGCGTCGGAAGAAAGCTCCGCCACGACTTTGCCGTCTTTGGAAAGAACCACTTTCAC
This sequence comes from Candidatus Alloclostridium intestinigallinarum, assembly GCA_904382605.1. Taxonomy (GTDB): domain Bacteria; phylum Bacillota; class Clostridia; order Christensenellales; family UBA3700; genus Alloclostridium; species Alloclostridium intestinigallinarum. Next base: position 63,791 of record CAJFJA010000003.1, read on the forward strand.
CCGCGCTTTCCTACCTGCAAGGTCTCCGGCTATGCGCGTTTGGACGTCAGCAAGGAATCTTGCGTCCTTATAGTCGTTTTTGAGTACGGAACGCACATAAAAGTCCTCTATCATCGCCTGCGGCTTGTAGATGAGGTACACGCTGCGGAATATGCCCGAAAGCCTCCACATATCCTGGTCTTCGAGATAACTGCCCGTGCAGTAGCGGTAAACGGTGACCGCAAGTTTGTTTTCGCCTTCCTTCACATATTCGGAAATGTCGTATTCCTGGGGGCTGAAAGTGTCCTCGGAATAACCGACGAACTTGCCGTTGACGTATATGTCGCCGCAGCTGTTTATGCCGTCGAAGCGGATAAATACGCGCTTATCCGTCCTTTTCACGTTGAATGTGGTCATATAACAGCCCGCGCTGTTGCGGTAACCCTTTACGTGGGGTATGAGCAGGGGATTGAACTGCACCAGGGCGTAAGGGTACAGATAGTTGGTATATATGGGTTTGTCAAAGCCCTTTATCTGCCATTCGGAAGGCACCTGTATCTTGGTAAAGCCTTCCGCTTTCGCGCCGGGCTGTTCATAGCCCTCGGGCACGTCGGAGGCCTTTTTTACGAACTTGAAGTCCCATTCGCCGTCAAGACATTCGGCTGTGGGGTTGCCGTCTTCGTCCAAAGGGAAGCCGGCGGCGTAACGCTTTTCGGTATTTATGTTGTATACCGACAGTTTGCTCCAGTTTTTCATAATATTCTCCTTATTTCTCCCGCGTTGCTTTACACACGCATTTTAATCATTATAACATATATTCTATATAAAAGCCATACTTTTGTACAAAATATTGCGCCTTTCGGGTTTCGGGACGTTTTTGCGGCGCAGGCGCGCGGATAAAGTTGCAAAAGCAACTTGACGGACGGGGATATATCTGTTATAATGGACTATAATAAAGTTAAGAGAGGCTAACAGGGGTTGAAGACGCTCACTTTCAATGTAGAGGGAATGACGTGCGTGGTATGTTCTTCCGCGGTGGAAAAGGCGCTCAAAGCGCTGCCCACCGCCGAGGGCGTCGCCGTGAATTTCGCCTCCGGCAAGGCGGTTATTTCCTACGACGAAAACGTGATTTCGGAAGCCGACGTCGCCGCCGCCGTGACCAGGGCGGGGTATAAGCCGGTGATAGGACAGGTAAAGAAGGAGAAAAAGCGCGACTTCGCGCAGATAAAGCTGATAATATCCTTCGTGCTGGGCATGGCGCTTTTGCTGTGGGCGATGCTTCCCATGATAGGCGTGCCTTATCCTTCCGCAATTTCGCCCGATGAGGGCACTTTGGCTTTTGCCACCGTCCAGCTTATACTGTGCGTTCCCGTACCTCTGCTCAATTTCGGGTATTATATACGCGGCTTCAGAAATCTTTTCAGATTAAAGCCGAATATGGACAGCCTGATAGCCGTATCCACGACCGCCGCGTTCGTGTACAGCCTTTACAACTACGTGCGCATATGCACGGGCGTGGAAGGGCTGGGGCACTCGCTGTATTTCGAGTCCGTTTCCGTGATAATCGCGCTCATATCGCTGGGCAAGTATCTGGAACACCGCTCCCTGCAAAGGACGGGCAGCGCGATAGCCGCCCTTACCGCGCTCACTCCCAAGGTGGCTACGGTCATACGCGGCGGAAAGCAGCTTATAATACCTTCCGAACAGGTCGTTACGGGCGATACGGTGCTGGTCAAAGCGGGAGAAAGTTTCTGCTGTGACGGCGAGATAATCGAAGGCAGCGGCGAGGTGAACGAGAGTATGCTCACGGGCGAAAGCATGCCCGTGGATAAGGCTCCGGGCGACAAGGTGTTCGGCGGCACGATAAACGGCAGCGGCACGCTTACTTTCCGCGCGGAGGGCGTGGGAGCGGACACGGCTCTTGCCAAAATAATAAAGATGGTGGAGGACGCGCAGAACTCCAAGGCGCCCATCGCCAAACTTGCGGACAAGATAGCCGGGGTATTCGTGCCCGTGGTCATGGCAATTGCCGTTATCGCCGCAATCGTATGGGGAGCAGTCGGGCAGACTGCGGCGTTCTGTATGCAGATATTCGTGGCGGTGCTGGTCATCGCGTGCCCCTGTTCGCTGGGACTTGCCACGCCCACGGCGATTATTACGGGTACGGGCAGGGCGGCAAGGCGAGGCGTGCTGTTCAAGAATGCGGAAGCTCTGCAAAAACTCGCGGGCGTGAACTGTGTGGTGTTCGACAAGACGGGCACTATTACGGAAGGCAAACCGAAGGTCACCGACTTTGCCGGGAGCGACAGGGCGGTTGCGCTCGGCACGGCCGCCGCGCTGGAAAGTATGTCCACCCACCCGCTCGCCGTTGCCGTATGCGACGCGGCAAGCGAAGAGGGCGCGCCGTCCTATACCGCCGAGGGCGTAACCAACGTGCCCGGATTCGGGTTGTACGGATATATCGGCGGCGAAAAAACGCTTGCCGGCAAGGAAGGCTACCTGACTTCCCAGGGAGTGGACGTTTCCGCGTTCGCCGGTGAAATAGAGCGTATGCAGTCGGAGGGCAAAACCGCCGTGTGCGTGGCGAAGGGCGGAGTCGTCCTGGGCGTTTTCGGCATATCCGACACGATAAAGGAAGGCGCCGCGAAGGTGTGCGGCGAGCTTGCGAAACTGAATATCCGCACGGTAATGCTCACGGGCGACAACGCCGTCACCGCGCAGGCGATGGCGCGGCAGGCGGGCATTACCGAAGTCATCGCGCAGGTGCTTCCGGGAGAAAAGGCGGAGAAAATCAAAAACTTGCAGCAGTCGGGCTTTAAGTGCCTTATGGTGGGCGACGGAATAAACGACGCGCCCGCCTTGGCGCAGGCGGACGTGGGCATGGCGATCGGCGCGGGCAGCGATACGGCCGTGGAATGTGCGGACGTGGTGCTTGTGGGCAACAGTCTTTCCGCCTGCACGGACGCGGTTCTGATAAGCCGCGCGACCATGCGCAACGTCAAAGAAAATCTGTTCTGGGCATTTATCTACAACATAATCGGCATACCTTTTGCGGCGGGCGTAGTTTACGCGCTGGGAGGGGTGCTGCTCAATCCCATGATAGCCGCGCTTGCGATGAGCCTTTCTTCCGTGTGCGTCGTATCCAACGCGCTCAGGCTTTCGGCATACAATGCCGACAAGGCGCGCGCCCGCCTGGACGGAACTTTGGACGAGTGGAAGAAAAAGCGCAGACGTGACAAAAAGGCGGCGAAGGAGAGGAAAAGGCAGGCGAAACTTGCCTGCGCTTCGGGAGTCTGCCCGATAAATACGGATAATTCAACAAGCCCCGAAAGGGACGAGGAGGGATATATGAAACTTACAATAGGCGTGGACGGAATGATGTGCGCGCATTGCGAAGCCCGCGTAAGCGGCGCTCTGGAAGCGTTGGACGGCGTGAAGAAGGCAAAAGCCAGCGCAAAAGACAAAAATGTCGTCGTAAAGTTTGACGAAGACAAGGTGGACGTAGTAAAATTGAAAAAAACCATAGAGGAGCAGGGTTACAAGGTAACCGACTAGTATGTTAAAGAAAGTAAAGACGCTGCTTTCTTCAGAGGAAGTCAAGCAGTTCACCCCGGTAAGCGAAAAGCTGCGTGCAATCAAGGAAGACAGGGACAGACAGGCGGAAGCCATACTGACGGGCGCGGACAAGCGCAAGATGCTTATCATCGGTCCGTGTTCCGCGGACAACGAGGACGCCGTGTGCGATTACGTCGCGCGCCTTGCAAAGGTGGCGGACGAGGTAAAGGATAAGTTCCTTATCATTCCGCGCATATACACAAACAAGCCGCGCACCCGCGGCGAGGGATATAAGGGCATTTTGCACAATCCCGACCCCCACAACTCCGCCACGGACATCCAGGCGGGTATTATCGCGCTCAGAAAAATGCACATACGCGCCATATCCGAAAGCGGACTTTCCAGCGCGGACGAAATGCTTTACCCCGACAACCACGTGTATCTGGACGACCTTCTTACCTACGTGGCTATCGGCGCAAGGAGCACGGAAGACCAGCAGCACAGGCTTGTGGCGAGCGGCATAGACCTGCCCGCGGGCTTCAAGAACCCCATGAACGGAAGCGTGCGCGTGACGATAAATTCCATATACGCCGCGCAGATTCCCAACGAATTCAAGTACAGGCAGTACCAGGTAAAGACAGAGGGCAACCCGTACGCGCATATGATATTGCGCGGCGGCGTGGACGTGTACAACAACAACTTCCCCAACTACCATTACGAGGACGTCACGAACGCCATCGAGCTTTACGAGGCGAGCGGACTGAAAAATCCCGCCATTATAATAGACACCAACCACTCCAACAGCGGCAAGAAGTATCTTGAACAGGTGCGTATCGCCAAGGAGATATTCACCAATATGCAGTGGTCGGAAAAAATGCACGCCTACGTAAAGGGACTTCTGATAGAAAGCTACATACAGGACGGCGCGCAGCCCGTCACAGGCAACGAGTACGGCAAGTCCGTGACCGACGCCTGCCTGGGGTGGGATAAAACTTATCGCCTCATCTGCGATTTGGCTAGTATGTTATAGGCGGAAACCGTTAATTCAAAAATATACGGGCGGCAAACGTATTGCCGTCCGTAATTTTTTCATACACTTTTTCCGCCCGCGAGGGCACCGCATATAAGGCGCGTGATACTTTGTCAAAGCAGTTTTTTTTCTCAGGTTACGTACGCCGAGTACGCGCCCATCGCAAAAAACTACTTTTCCTCGTCTGACACGCCTTCTCTGCGGTGCGTTTAAGCGTAGCAAAAAAGCGGTAAAAATAATGGCATTGCGAAGAATAAAGAAAAGTCTTTTGTTTTGTCGTTGCAGGGGGGTAAGTGGTGAAGCGCACTGCGCTTCCGTCCCACGCTCCCGGCGGCTCGCCGCGCAAAGAAAACACTATCAAATAATACCTTTGTTATTTCAAGGCGGTTAGGGGGTGGAGCGTCCCACGCTCCCGGTGCGTTTGGTTGCGGCTTTTAACAAGGAAAAATTAAAGGCATTGCGAAGATATTAGCTTTGAAATTCCGCATTGTTCTTTCAAAGAGTAATCAGCCTGCGGCGGCTCGCCGCGGTGGAGCGCCACGCGCTCCCGGCTCGCCGCAGTCACGCGCTCCCGGTGCGTTTGCAAGTAATTTAACTGAAATATTTATCCAAAGCGAGGACCAGATTCGCCATAAATCTGTTCAGAAGCGCGTCCTGCGCTCTGCCTATATCGGCGTACCATTCGGCCTCGGCAAAGGCGGCGTAGCAGGCGGATTTGAGTTCGAAGTTTTGCGAGAGGGGGCGAAGGACGGCGTAATTTTGCAAAAGGTTATAGCGGTCGCCGCCGTTTTCGCGCAGTTGGAACAGTTCGTATTCGCTGTCGCCCCACATGGAATTTATGGGGTCTATCATGCACAAATAGCTGCCGCTGTTTATCATTATGTTTTCCGCGTTCAGGTCGCCGTGGACAAGAGCGGGATATTCCGGCTCGCCGAAAATGCCGTCGAAGCGCGCGAACACGTTTTCCAGAAGAAGAGGCACGTCTTTGGAAAAGAGTTTGCCGCGCGCCGCGTTTTCTATTTTCAAAAACTGCCGCGAGGCGATATTTTTGTAACATTCGCGCCAGGTAGGGTATCTGCCGCCGCCCAGGTCGGCTTCGCTTAAAATCTGCCCGTAGCCCGTTCCGCGGCAGGAGTGGAGTTTGGCTATATCCGCCGCCGCCTGCTTGCCTATACGCGTAAAGTTGCAGCCCGACGGCGGTCTGGAAGCGTTGCCGCCGCATATGTACTCCATGACAAGACAGTTGCCGCCGTATAACGAGTATATCTGCGGCAGTTTCACGTCCGCCTTTTGCAGGGCGGAATACCACAACTTTTCCTTTTCCGCGTCGTATGGATTGCGGAAAACTTTTACCGCGGCGCGGAAGGGCGGGTTAGGAAAACTGGCGCAGAAAACGCTTCCGAAAGCTCCTTCCCCCACGCGGAAGATAGAGTTTACGGAAGTCGAAAATACGCTTGAAATTGCCTGCCTTGCCGCATTTTCCATACCTTTATCATACCACAAAGGTCGGTAAAATTCAATAAACGGCGCTGAATTTACGCGTTTTTCGATGAAAATTCGTCCTTTTCGGGCTTTTCCTCCGCCTTTTCGCCGCAGGTATCGTCCCTTTCGGAGCGCGCAGGGGTGTTTTCTCCGCCGTCCGCAATCAGGTTACCGTCCGTATTTTCGGGAGCAGGGGCGGAATTTTCGCGTTTTTCCGCACTTTTTTCCGAGTCGGCAGTTTCGACGGAGCGGTTTTCTTTTTGCGGTCTGACGAGCAGAAGCGAGCCTACGTTAAAGCGCGCGGCTATCTTGTCCAGCCGTATTACATACGTGAGAAGAATTGCGATTGCACAGCCTATTACGCCCTGCAGAATGTCTATGGGAAGTTGCAGCGTCGCGCCGGCAAGGCGTGTTGCCGGGGAGTCGCCTTCGCCCCAGAACAGCACGTTCGTGCCGAAGTAACCCGTCGCCATGATAACGGCGGAAAGCACCATTGCGGCAATGCCCAGCGCTACCTGAAGAGAAATATGTTTGCGCGCGACTTTGGGAATTACGTATTTGATGAGCGCGCCGCACACCGCGCCTTCCACCGCCTTTATCACCAGGGTGAAGGCGAAGGTCGCGGGGAATACTATAAGGTCGGCAAGCATTGCGCCCAGTCCGCCCGCGATTGCCGCGACCGCGGGACCGAAAAGCGCGCCCGCGGTAAGCACCATAGCGTCTCCCAGATTTACGTAGGCGGAGCCGAGATTGATTCCGATAAACGTGAATGCCATTACAAGTCCCGTCATAACGCCCGTTACGGCTATGCTCAGGACCACGCGCCTTGATTTTGCCACTTGTTTCATAGGTAAAACCTCCGAAAAGAAATTGACAAAATATTCTATGAATAAAGGCGCGTCCCTTGGAAAGACGCGCCTTGAAAAGCAAAGCTGTTTCTTTCCCGATCTGACTTTACAGGCGGTTGCGGAATCTCACCGCATCAACTGACGGGGCTGTAGGACTTGTCCGCTCTAGGCGGCATTACCTCCGGTCGGCTTAAAAGCCTGCCCAAAGAATATTTTGTTGAAATAACTATATCACCGCGCGACGCGGCTGTCAAGCACATTTGCGGAATTTACCCGTACCCAACCTCAGTAGAACACTTTAATCGTACTGCTTTCGGGCGGCGAGCCGCCGCAGGCTGATAATTCTACGAAGAAAGCAATTCGGCATTATTGCTCGGTTACTTCGCAGATTATCATGGGTGGAGCGCCACGCGCTCCCGCAATCTGTCGACTTGTTGTAGGTTACTACAACTGCGCGGCGGCGAGCCGCCGCAGGCTGATTACTCTGCGAAGAAAGCAATTCGGCATTGTCGCTTAGTTACTTCGCAGATTATCATGGGTGGAGCGCCACGCGCTCCCGCTGAAAGCGAGGCATTTTACAACCCGACATATACACATATTTTATATTTCACTGTAAAATGTGTTCTACTGAGGTTGGGTACGGGTATGCGGAAGAAAAAATCCGCGCGGCAAAGCGCGGTGTCACCCGCTCCGCGGCGCACGAATATATTTGTATGTGCGAAAGTTTTGCCGCAATATTTGACACGGAGGTAGATTATGGGCGACAATATCTATATAGACAAAAACGCGGTGGTGGAAGAAGGCGCGACCATATTCCCCAACAACTACATAGGCGCGGGCAGCGTTATCAAGTCCGGCGCGGTACTGCGCCCCAACAATATAATAGAAGGCAGTATAGTGGAGCGCGGGGCGGTGGTGACGGCAAGCGTGCTCGAAGGCGCGCATATCGGCGAGGGCGCGCAGGTCGGACCTTTCTGCTATATGCGGCAGGGCGCGAATGTGGGCGCGAACTGCAAGGCGGGCGATTTCGTGGAGATAAAAAACGCGACTTTGGGCGACGGGAGCAAGGCTTCCCACCTTGCCTATATCGGCGACGTGGATATAGGAAAGGAATGCAACGTGGGTTGCGGAGTCATCTTCGTCAACTACGACGGCAGGCACAAGCACCGCTCCAGCGTGGGCGACAGGGCGTTTATAGGCAGTAACTGCAACGTGATTGCGCCCGTGAACGTGGGCGACGACGCCTATATCGCCGCAGGGACCACGATAACGGAGGACGTGCCGCCGGCGGCGCTCGTGATAGGCAGGTCGAGGCAGATTGTGAAGGAAGGCAAAGCCATAGGAAAGTTCAGACTGTTGTGAGGGTGAAAATGGAAGAATTGAAATTCGGAACGGACGGAGTGCGGGCAATAGCGGACGGGCGGCTGGAAGAGGCGGCGTACAATCTGGGGCGCGCAGTGCGCGGAAACGTGGTACTCGGCAGGGATACCCGCGTTTCGGGAGAGCGGCTGGCTTACATATTTTCGCAGGGGGCGGCGGACGCGGGCGCGCGTGTCACTTATGTTGGGATAATGCCCACGGCGGGCGTGGCGTATCTGACGAAAAGCCGCGGCGCGGACTTCGGCGTCGTAATATCCGCTTCGCACAATCCGCCAGAATACAACGGCATAAAGGTGTTTTCTTCAAACGGAACAAAGCCCGACGAAGAGGAAGAAAACAGGTTGGGAGCCGCCCTAAGAGAGCGATTTGAAAGGAAAAACGCTCCTTTGACCTTAGTCGCGGACGCAGGGGCAAGGGAAGAATACATCAATTTTTTATGCTCCGCGGGGGAGCGGCTGGACGGCATGGATCTGGCGCTGGACTGCGCAAACGGCGCGGCAAGCGTGATTGCGCCCGAAGTGTTCGCCCGTCTGGGCGCGAATATCCGGGCGGTGGGCGTGAATACGGGCGGCGCGGACATCAACGAAGGGTGCGGCGCCCTGCACGTAGACTCTTTGAAGCGGCGCTGCCCGGGAAAGTTCGACGTTTATATGGCGTTCGACGGGGACAGCGACAGGCTCATGGCGCTGGACGGGGAAGGGAATATCCTCGACGGCGACAGAATTATGTATATCATAGCCGCCCTAACAATGCAAAAAGGCGAAAAAATCCCCTGCGCCGTAGGCACCGTGCTTTCAAACGGCGGCACGGAAGAAGCGTTTGGAAAACTGGGCGTAAAGTTCCTGCGCGCCAAAGTGGGGGATAAGTATGTCAAACGGCTTATGGACGGGTGCGGCGCGCCGATGGGCGGCGAGCAGTCGGGACACGTAATACTTTCAAAATACGCCGGCACGGGCGACGGCATACTTACCGCCGTGGTACTTACTTCCCTGCTCAAAGGAAAGTCCGCGCAAGAGTTTTCGTATCCGCTGTATCCGCAGTACGAAGAAAGCGTCGCCGTTTCCGACAAGTCCGTAGCAGCATCGCCCGAAGTCGCCGCGCTCGTTCAGAAGTGGACTGCGCGCGGTGTGCGCGTACTCGTCCGCCCCAGCGGCACGGAACCAAAAATAAGATTGATGACGGAATGCGCGGACGCCGTTTTTGCCAAGGCGGCAATGGAAGAACTTAAAAACGCGCTTTAATTACACAAAAAATCCGAAAAATACGGAGAAATAAGGGCGGTTTTTACCGCCTTTTATATTGACAGTATGGTTTTATAAACGATAAATTTGAAAGCGTACGTTATATGCTTGCGAAATCGTGGGTGAAGAGAATATTTGCTCCATATATTTTTTCGCAAACGAATCTGTCTTTGTATCATATCTGTCAGTTTACTGTTGAACGAAGCGGTCGGCGATGCCTTTTACCAAGAGGCGCTAGGTTTAGCTTATTAAATAGCGTATAATGTCAACTCTTACGGGGAAAGAACAGTAAGGGTTGGTTTATTGACAATTCGCTGTGCGGCATATATAATTAAGTAAATTACAAATGAGGTATAACTATGTCTGAAGGAGATTTGGAGCTAATTAAAAGCATAGCGGATAACGACAATGATTTTGGCGGGCTTAACGAGAATGCTTCATTTTTAGAGGTTATACGTAAAACATACGAAGAGACCTTTATTTCGCGTATGCTCGCCTATACGTTTGAAAAAGATGAGGAACTTGTCGGGAAGTTTATAGAATTCGCAGGAGAGCATTCTTCCTGTATAGTAAATAAAACTGTCAGGTGTGAAAAAGTTGTGCCCGGAGGCAGAATAGATATTTTTGTCGAGGCGCAGGACAGTTCGGGGAAGAGATATACCATTACCATTGAAAATAAGATAAACAGCAAAGAACACGGAGACCAGACGGATTGTTATTATAATTATGTAAACCGATATTACGGTGATTGTAAAAATATGTACTTTTATTTGACGCCGGAATATAATTGCAACGGGTGCAAGAGTGAATGGTTCAGACCGATAACTTACAAGCAACTATATTTGACTATAGGGAATAACGACGACGATAAAGTTGCCGATTTCAAAAAGCACATAAAAAAATATTTTTGCGGAGAAAAAATAAGAATGAAAGAAGTGCATAAAAAAATACTTGAAAATTATGGAAACTTAAAAAGGTTGATGTCGGAAGCTGACGAAGCATATGAAGCTGAAAAGCAACAGCTTTTTTCCACAATAAAAACCAAATTGGGTGTTGACGAAAAGGGCTGGAAAACGCAAGTGAAGCTAGAGCAGTCATTGGGAGACAGTTATAGAATATATAAGGAAAATTGGTATCACAATGACGATGATAAAACAAAAACGTTTTATTTCTATGCGGAATTGCTATACGTGGATAATAATCCGAATGAAATATGTGTCCAGGGAACGGTAAAAACATACGGACATGATAAGAAAAATATCAGGTTTGTAAAGTTTATCCAGGATGAGCAGTATGCGCAACAATATGTTATAAATAAAGGTTTGTTTTATATATTATATCAGGAACCATTTTCTTCCCAAACGGACATGTATTCAGACGAGTGGAAGAGTGAGTTGGAGAAATTTGCAATAGAAAATATCGGTAAAGCAATAGAAAAAACAGACCAAGTGTTTAAGGAGTTTAATGAATATATAAAGCAGTCGGAAAAAGCCTGAGCGATTGTCGTGCGTAAATTTGAAAAAGGAGCTGCATTTGCAACTCCTTTTTGCTTATGAATCCGGCAAAAAAGGAAATTTGATGTGAAAAATGCGAAATTATATTTCCTGCTTTTCCTTTTGTTTTTCCAGACGTTTATAGTATATCTTTTGTCCTATGCCGCGGATAAATACGGCAATTTTGTCCAAAAGGGGTTGGGAGGGCACTTTGCCGTTGTATTCGTAGGGCTGGAAGATTTCCATATAGGGTTCCAGGCGGCAGGAGGTTATCACAAGGCGCAGGGCGGTGGCGGTGACCTTTTTGAAAGCCGCTATCCGCTTGAAGCCTATCGTCGTGCCCGAATATACCTTTTTTTCGCCCTTTTCCGTAACGGCGAATACGTCGAAGCTCTCCACGCGCTGGGAAAAGTCGCAATTTTCGCGCAGAACCGCTTTGTCCACTTCTGCAGGGCGGGTAAACTGCGCGGTTATCTCGTAGCTGTCGTTTATTTCGGCGGCGCGGTAATAGCCGTCCCTGTCCGCCGCCAGATTGGAAGCGGGCTGTGATTTGTCTTCGTTTTCCGCGGTATAGGTGCATTGCACGGGTTTTGCAAAGTGCGCCTTTATACGCTTGCCCAGCGCGCGCACGGTTTTTTCGTCGCGCGGGGAAATTCTGCCCGAAGTGTCCGGCGGCAGATTGAGCAACAAAAGGGAGTTGCCGCCCACGGACGTGTAATATATATAAGTAAGATTGTCAAGGGAGCGGACGGCGCAGTTTTCGTACCTGTGCCAGAACCAGCCGGGGCGTATGGAGACGTCCACTTCGGCGGGATACCATATAAAGGAGTCGTACATTGAAAGCACTTCGCGACTTCCCAGATCCTCGCTCATGGCGTCCAGCCCCTTCTTGCGGAAAGACGTGTCGTCCGCCTGCTGGGAATTGCTCTCTATTTTCTGCACGTCAAAAGAAAATTCGGGCACGACGTTCCATTCGCTTTTGCGCGCCTGACCCGCTTCGTTGCCCACCCAGCGCACGTCGGGTCCGCAGTTGGATATGGCGCAGCCGGGCTGAAGAGTGCGCACCGTGTCGTATATGCGCTCAAAGTCGTATACCTGTTTGGGCTTGCCGTCCATGTACGAGCCGCACGCGCCGTCCAGCCATACGCAGAAAATTTCGCCGTAGCGCGTAAGCAGTTCGGTGAGCTGGCGGATATAAAAGTCGTTGTACTCCTCCGTGCCGTAAAGAGGGGAGTTTCTGTCCCATGGGGAGAGATAGACGCCGAATTTCAGCCCGTATTTGCGGCAGCTTTCGGAAACTTCCTTCACAACGTCGCCTTTGCCGCCCTTGTAGGGGGAAGACGCCACGCCGTATTTTGTGGTGTCCGTCTGCCACAGACAGAAACCGTCGTGGTGCTTGCAGGTGAGAATTATGCCGTTTGCACCCGCCGCCTTTACAATCTCCGCCCACTTGTCCGTGTCCTGGCAGGTGGGATTGAAGAGGGATGCGGGGCAGGTGCCGTCGCTCCATTCCTTGCCTGCGAAAGTGTTGATTCCGTAGTGGATAAACACGTTGAAACCGCCGTCTTCAAAACTCTTTTGCACCTTTGAAGGCACGACGGAAGTGTATAATCTCAATCTGTCGTCCATAAATTCCCCTTGACTTTCCGGTTATTGCCGTTTGCGCCTGCGGCTTTCGCCTGTTCGCGCTTTGGCGGTTTATTCTTCTCCGTCTTTTCCGCTTTCCGCGGCTTCGGGCGTTTCTTCGTCGTAATTTATTTTGTACTGCGCGCCCTGCGCCGCGTTCATTATGGCTTTGCCCATGGCTTCCACCGCCGCCACTTGCAGAAGTAAGAAGTCGTAGGGGCGCCTTATGCCCGTGTTCATGGTGAAGACGGTGTCGCCGTCGAAATCGGTGTGCACGGGGGAGATGTGTTTGGCGTAGGCGTTGTGGGTGATGGAGGCAAGTTTGTTCGCTTCCACTTTGGTAAGCCTTGCGTTGGTCATGACGCACCCTATGGTCGTGTTCGCGCCCGTGAGCAGGGTGAACCACTTGCCTTCGCGCAGACAGCGTTCGGTGTTTATGAATCCGCCTTTGCCCGTGGCTCCGGCAAGGATATTGCCCCTGCCGTCCGTTATGTCGCCCATGGCGTTTACCGCCACGATTGCCGTCACCACGCAGCCGCCCGCCTTTACGGTGGCGGCGCCCAGTCCCGACTTCTGCGCGTGCGCAAGTCCGCGTATCTTGCCCACGGTCGCGCCTTTGCCTACGCCCGCCTGACCCAGCTCCACGTTCTTGTCCGTGGCGCGTTCACACGCCTTGTATCCCCAGTCCGCGGCGGGGTAGCGGTACTCCTTGTCGTTTAGGTCGAAGATGACCGCGCCGCATACGATAGGCACTACTTTTTTACCTATCTTGTATCCTATGCCGCGTTCGCGCATATACTCCATTACGCCGCATGTGGAAGCAAGTCCGTACGCCGAGCCGCCCGAAAGCACGACGGCGTTTATCTTCTCCATCGCCTTTTCGGGGCGGAGAAGGTCTGTTTCGCGCGTACCGGGGGCGCCGCCGCGCACGTCCACGCCCGCCACCGCGCCTTTTTCGCACATGATGACGGTAACGCCCGTATAGTCGTCGTTATAGCTGCCTATCTTTATCCCTGAGGGAATGATTATCTCTTCCATTATCCCACGATAGACGTTATTATATTCGCATAGCCCTGCGAAACTATCGTTGCGGCATACTTGCACAAATCTTCGAGCGGCATGGGGTTTTCGCTCCTCAGCCACGCGACGTATACGTCCATAACGCCGCCCGTCATGAAGGTGACGGCTACCTGCAAAAATTTTTCGTCCGAATCGGGAAATTTTTCCATAACCTTTTCCACGACCTTGTCCGTAAAGCACTTTTTCAGCTTGGGCAGGAAAGTGGTGGAAATTTTGCTGTCGGATATGAATCTGCCGAACGGCGGATCGACTTCCGCTTCCTCCGTAAGCGCTTTCAGCAGAGGGTAGGGGTTGAGCGGAAGCTGCACGGGATCGAACTTGTTCACTATCTCGAACATCGTGTCCGTAGTGGTGGTTTCTATGTCCGCAAGCACTTCGTAAACGCTGTTGTAGTGCAGATAAAACGTCGAACGGTTGATGTCCGCCGCCTGCGTCACGTCGGTGACGGTTATCTCGTTGATGCGCTTGGTGACGCTCAGCTGCATGAGCGCGTTCTGAATGGCTTTGCGCGTCTTGCGCGTGCGCCTGTCTACTGTTCTTCCTATCATAGATAAAACTCCTTGGTAATGTTGCTATATGTAGTATACCACGCATACGGGCATATGTCAACACCCCGTCGATAAAGCAAAATGTAAATTAAATGTGTAGTTTTATAGGCAAGCGTTGCACGGCGCGCAGCCGGGCGGGCGGTGAATATTTATGCAAAATGCGTATATTTATGCAATTATACACGGCAAAATGTATAAAGTTGTGAAAATAAATGAAAAAATGCAGAAATTTGTGAATATTTATGCTCAAAACGCTTGCCATATCCACGCAAAGGGAGTATGATATTGCCATAACCTAACAAGGAGAAACAACTATGGGTGAAATCAAGAAAGTAGTTTTGGCATATTCGGGCGGTCTGGACACGTCCATCATCATTCCCTGGCTGAAAGAAAATTACGACAACTGCGAAGTCATCGCCGTTGCAGGCAACGTGGGTCAGGGCGGCGAGCTGGAAGGCCTGGAGGAAAAGGCGAAGAAGACGGGCGCGAGCAAACTCTATATCGCCGACCTCACCGACGAGTTCGCTTCCGACTACATCATTCCCACCGTCAAGGCGGGCGCGGTGTACGAGGGCAAGTACCTGCTGGGCACGTCTTTCGCCCGTCCCATCATTGCTAAGAGGATAGTGGAAATAGCGCTTGCGGAAGGCGCGGACGCCATCTGCCACGGCTGCACGGGCAAGGGCAACGACCAGGTGAGATTCGAACTTACCATAAAGGCGTTCGCTCCCAACATGAAGATTATCGCGCCCTGGAGAATATGGAACCTCAAGAGCCGCGACGAGGAGATAGACTACGCAGAGGCGCACAACGTTCCCCTCAACATTACAAGGGAGACCAATTACAGCAAGGACAAGAACCTGTGGCACCTCTCGCACGAAGGACTTGACCTTGAAGACCCCGCGAACGAGCCTGATTACGACAAGATTCTGGAATTGGGCGTAACGCCCGAAAAGGCTCCCGACAAGCCCACCTACATCACCCTTTCTTTCGAAAAGGGAACTCCCGTGGCGCTTGACGGCAAGAAGATGAAGCCTTCCGCGCTGATTGCCGAGCTGAACAAGCTGGGCGGCGCGAACGGCATAGGCATTGCGGACATAGTGGAAAACAGACTCGTGGGCATGAAGTCGCGCGGCGTGTACGAAACCCCCGGCGGCACCATTCTCTACTTTGCGCACGAAGTGCTCGAATCGCTGTGCCTGGACAAGGAAACGGCGCATTTCAAACAGCACGTCGCGCTCAAGTTCGCCGATTTGGTGTACAACGGACAGTGGTTCACCCCGCTCAGGGAAGCGCTTTCCGCGTTCGTGGACAGCACCCAGCAGACGGTCACGGGCGAAGTCAAGCTCAAGCTGTACAAGGGCAACATAACCCCCGCGGGCGTAACTTCCCCTTACTCGCTGTATGACGAAGAGATAGCCACCTTCTCGGAAGACGAAGTGTACGACCAGAAGGACAGCGCCGGCTTTATCAATCTGTTCGGACTTCCCATCAAGGTAAAGGCTCTGATGGAGCAGAAGAACAAGAAAAAGTAAGGTAAATACTCGGATATTTCGGCGGAGCGATAACAGCCGTGCGGCGTTATCGCTTTTGCCAAACAAGGAGAAAATTTATGTCGGGTAACGCGTCGGACAAAATGTGGGCGGGCAGATTCGCCGCCGAAACGGACGGAAGGGTGAACGATTTCAATTCGTCCATCCGCTTTGACTGCCGTATGTATGAAGAGGACATCACGGGCAGTATCGTGCACGCGCGCATGCTTGCGCGGCAGGGTATAATTTCCGCACAAGACAGGGAGAAGATAGAGGGCGGACTGCTTGAAATAATGGGCGACGTTAAGAGCGGAAAACTCGCCTTCGACCCCGCCGCCGAGGATATCCATATGTTTATCGAGGCGGAACTGACTTCCCGCATAGGCGACGCGGGCAAACGCCTGCACACCGCCCGTTCGAGAAACGACCAGGTCGCGCTCGATCTGAAGATGTATCTGAAAAAGCAGGCAAGAGAGATAGCCTCTTTAATGCTCGAACTCGAAGAAACCGTAACCGCCATTGCCAAAAAGCATACGCGCACGGTCATGCCGGGATATACGCACCTGCAGCGCGCCCAACCCGTAACGTTCGCGCACCATATGTGCGCCTATGCGGAGATGTTTCTGCGCGACGTCAAAAAGCTGGTAAACGCCGTGGACAATATGGACGAATGTCCGCTGGGCAGCTGCGCCCTTGCCGGCACCACCTATAAGACGGACAGAATGTACACGGCGAAAAAGCTGGGCTTCGACCGTCCCACGGGCAATTCGCTCGACGGGGTGAGCGACCGCGATTTCGTGATAGAGCTTGCCGCGGTTATTTCGATAATCATGATGCACCTGAGCAGACTTTCGGAAGAGGTCATTTTATGGTGCTCGTGGGAGTTTAAGTTCGTGGAGCTTGACGACGCGTACGCCACCGGTTCGTCCATAATGCCGCAGAAGAAGAATCCCGACGTCACCGAACTCATACGCGGCAAGGCGGGCAGGGTGTTCGGCGACCTTACCGCGCTTTTGACCATGATGAAGGGGCTTCCGCTCGCCTACGACAAGGATATGCAGGAGGACAAGGAAGCGATTTTCGACGCGGTGGATACGGTAAAGCTGTGCCTTGTGACCGTAATTCCCATGCTCGCCACCATGAAGGTGAACGAGGAAAATATGGCAAACGCGGGCAAAAAGGGCTTTATCAACGCCACGGACATGGCGGATTATCTGGTAAAAAAGGGCATGCCTTTCCGCACGGCGTATAAGATAACGGGCACGCTTGTGGCGGAGTGCATAAAGAGGAATATCGGACTTGAACAACTGCCGCTTGAAGAGCTGAAAAAAGCGAGCGGACTTTTCGATGAGGACGTGTATAAGGCGATAGACCTTATGACCTGCGTCACCCGCCGCGAAACGGACGGCGGTCCCGCGCCCGAGGCTGTGGGCAGGGAGCTGGAAGCGCTTGAAGAGCGGGCGGCGCAACTGAAAAAGCAACTTGAAGGAAAGGAATAATATGGACAATATCAAAGCGGGAATAATAGGCGCTACGGGATATGCGGGAGCGGAACTTGTAAGACTGCTTTCAAGGCACCCGCACGTAAGCGTTGCGGCGGTATCTTCCGTCAGTTTCGAAGGGAAGAAGCTGAGCGAAGTTTACCCCTCTCTTTCCGGCGTGTGCGACATGACTTTGACGGACGGAGAGGGCATGGAAAAGGAGTGCGACGTTATTTTCGCGTCGCTTCCCCACGGACTGAGCGAGGAGTGGGCGGCAAAGTGCGTTGAAGCGGGCAAAAAGTTTATAGACCTGGGCGCGGACTTCCGTCTGGACGACGGCGAAGTTTACGCCAAATGGTACGGTAAGGAATACAAGTTGCCCGAACTTCATAAGCAGAGCGTTTACTGCATTCCCGAACTGCACCGCGCCCTGCTTGAAGGCAAGAGCATCGTGGGCAATCCCGGTTGCTATCCCACCTCGGTGGCGCTGGCGCTTGCGCCGCTCATGAAAGCGGACCTTGCGGGCGGAATAGTCGTGGATTCCAAGTCGGGCGTGACCGGCTCGGGCAGGGGGCTTTCCGATACCACGCACTATCCCAACTGCAACGAGGCTTTTTCTCCTTACAAGGTGGCAAGCCACAGGCATACGCCCGAAATAGAGCAGACGCTTTCAAAGCTCGCGGGGCATGAAGTGAAGATAACTTTTGTTCCCCACCTGCTTCCGCTCAACCGCGGCATAATCTCCACCTGCTATGCGGATTTGAAAAAGAGCATGACCGCGGCGCAGCTGCACGATATGTATTCAAAGTTTTACGCGGGTGAAAGGTTTGTAAGGATAATGCCGCAGGGCGAATGCGCCAACCTGCGCAACGTGCGTATGTCCAACTACTGCGACGTATCCGTGCACGCGGACGAACACACGGGCAGGGCGGTGATAGTGGCGGCGATAGACAACATGGTAAAGGGCGCCGCGGGACAGGCGATACAGAACATGAATATATTATTCGGGCTTGACGAGGGCGAGGGCTTGGACTATATCCCGCCCGCATTTTAGGAGGCAGAATGAAGAAGATACAAGGAGGCGTCTGCGCGCCGCTCGGTTTTAAGGCTTCGGGCGTGCACTGCGGCATACGCAAGAACAAGACCAAGGAAGATTTGGCGCTGATAGTGAGCGACGTAACCTGCTCCGCGGCGGCTGTCTATACCACCAACAAGGTGAAGGGCGCGCCCATTGCGGTGACGAAAAAGAACCTGGAAAACGGAAGGGCGCGCGCCGTTATCTGCAACAGCGGCAACGCCAACACCTGCAATGCGGACGGCGTGGAAAAGGCGGAACGCATGTGCGCCCTGACAAGCGAGTACATGGGTATACCGGCAAGCGACGTGATAGTGGCTTCCACGGGCGTTATAGGACAGATACTGCCGATAGAGCCGATAGAGGGCGGAATGCAGGCGCTGGCGGACGGACTGAGCGTAGAAGGCGCCGGCAAGGCGGCGCGCGCCATTATGACCACGGACACGGTGGCAAAGGAATTCGCCGCGGAAGACGTTATCGGCGGAAAGATTGTGCGCGTGGGCGCGATGGCTAAGGGAAGCGGCATGATCCACCCCAATATGGCTACGCTGCTGTGCTTTGTAACCACGGACGCGGCGGTATCTCCCGAAATGCTGGACAAGGCGCTTCACGCCGCGGTGGCGGACACGCTGAACATGGTCAGCATAGACGGCGACACTTCCACCAACGATATGCTCACGGTCATGGCTTCCGGTCTTTCGGGCATGAAGGAGATAGACGGCGAAGGGGAGGACTACGAAAAATTCCTCGCCCTGCTCACCGCCGTACTTACCGACGTTTCGCGTGCGATAGCCAAGGACGGCGAGGGAGCCACCCGCCTTCTGGAATGTAAAGTGACGGGCGCGCCCGACGTTGCAACCGCCAAAAAGATAGCCAAAAGCGTGGTTTGTTCTTCGCTTCTGAAAGCGGCAATCTCCGCCGCGGACGCCAATTGGGGCAGGGTGCTTTGCGCGATAGGCTATACCGACGCGCAGTTCGACATAGACAAAATAGACGTGGATTTAAGCTCGGAGGAAGGCAGTATCGCCGTATGCAGGAACGGTTCGGGCGTCGAGTTCGACGAGGATAAGGCGAAGAAGATTTTAACGCCCGACGAAGTCACCGTCAACGTGAACTGCAACATAGGTTCCGCCGCCGCCACCGCGTGGGGGTGCGACCTTACCTGCGACTACGTGAAGATAAACGCGGATTACCGCACCTGAGGGAATTATGGATATAGATATAAATACCAAGGCGACAATATTAAGCAACGCCCTGCCGCATATCCAGAGATATTACGGCAAGGTGGTAGTGGTCAAGTACGGCGGCAACGCCATGCTCAGCGAGGAGTTGAAAGACGCGGTCATGCACGACATAGTCATGCTTTCGCTCATCGGCGTAAAAGTGGTGCTCGTGCACGGCGGCGGACCCGAGATAAACGACATGCTCAAAAAAGTGGGCAAGGAACCCGTGTTCATAAACGGCTTGCGCTATACGGACAAGGAAACCGCGGAGCTGGTGCTCATGGTGCTTGCCGGCAAGGTGAACAAGGGGCTTGTGAACAAGCTGGAAAGTTGCGGCGGCAGGGCGATAGGGCTTTGCGGCTGTGACGGCGGCATGATAAACGCGGAAAAGCGCACGGGCGTCGACCTGGGCTATGTGGGCGAGGTGAAGGACGTGGACGTGCGCCCCATATGCGACGCGCTGGATAACGGTTATATCCCCGTGATCGCCACCGTATCCTGCGGCGACGACGGACAGATTTACAACATAAACGCCGACACCGCCGCCGCGCGTATAGCCGCCGCGCTCCATGCGGAAAACCTGGTGCTCATGACGGACGTGCGCGGACTGCTCATGGACAAGAACGACGAGAGCACGCTCATAAGCGAAGTAAACGTGTCCGAAGTGCCCGTGCTCGTAAAGAAAGGTATAATTTCGGGCGGAATGATTCCCAAGGTGGAGTGCTGCGTTGAAGCGGTAAGGCGCGGCGTGAAACAGTCTATCATCATCGACGGGCGCATACCGCACGCCATTTTGATAGACATGCTCACGGGAGAGGGCGTGGGCACGCTGTTCAGGTGAGTTATGGACGAAATAAAGCAAAAGGATAAAAAATACATCTTAGGCACTTACGGCAGATTCGATCTGCATATCGTGCGCGGAAGCGGCGCGGAGTGCGAGGACGAACAGGGCAAAAAGTATATCGACCTGGGCAGCGGCATAGGCGTGAACTGCCTGGGATACTGCGACGGCGGCTGGGTAAAGGCGGTTGAAAAGCAGCTGGAAACGCTCCAGCACACTTCCAACCTCTATTACACTACCCCCGGCGCGGAACTTGCCGAGGCGCTTTGCGAAAGGACGGGATATAAAAAGGTATTCTTCTGCAATTCGGGCGCGGAAGCGAACGAAGCGGCTATCAAGACGGCGCGCAAGTACTCCTTTGACAAGTACGGCGCAGGCAGGGATAAGATTATCACCCTTGACAAGTCCTTCCACGGCAGAACCATGGCTACGCTTACCGCCACCGCGCAGGAGGCTATGCACAACTATTTCTTCCCCTTCAACGAAGGCTTTGTCTACTGCGGCAAGGATATAGAGGAGATAAAAAAGCAGGAAGGAGTCTGCGCCGTAATGCTGGAATTTATCCAGGGCGAGGGCGGCGTTATTCCGCAGAATAAGCAGTTTATAGCGCAGGTTTACGACTACTGCAAAGAAAGCGATATTCTGTTTATCGCCGACGAAGTGCAGACGGGCGTGGGCAGAACGGGCAAATTTCTGTGCAGCGAACATTACGGAGTGCACCCCGACGTAACCACTCTTGCCAAGGGGCTGGGCGGCGGCTTGCCGGTAGGCGCAATGCTGGTCGGCGAAAAGTGCGAAAACGTGATGGGCGCGGGCACCCACGGTTCCACGTTCGGCGGCAATCCCGTCGTGTGCGCGGGCGGAAAGTACGTGCTTTCCCGTATCGACGAAAAACTGCTTGAAGAAGTTGCCGCCAAGGGCGAATATATCAAATCGCGCCTTGAAGGAGTAAAGGGCGTTAAGAGCGTAAGCGGCTTGGGGCTTATGCTGGGCATAGAACTCGACGGCAAGAAGGCGGCGGACGTGGTGAAGGAGTGCATGGCAAAGGGCGTTATACCGCTCACGGCAAAGGACAGGGTGCGCCTGCTTCCCCCGCTTATTATCACCATGGAACAGCTGGCGCGTGCAATGGACGTGCTTATTCAGGTGCTACCCGTATCCAACCCCAGTAGAACACTTTAATCGTACTGCTTTCGGCATATTTGCACAATCTGTCGACTTGTTGTAGGTCACTACAACTGCGCGCCATCTCGCACAAATCTGCTCGAAACCAGTTACGCTGAAAGCAAGGCATTTTACAACCCGACATACAAACATATTTTATGTTTCACTGTAAAATGTGCTCTACTGAGGTTGGGTACGGGTAGGCGGATAAATTGACTATTGAAAAATAAACAAATATATGGTATCATAAATATACGACAACGCTTTATGTAAAGCGCCGTTATTGACGGCAAAATTTAAGGCGGTGCCGTCGGGTGGCTTTGGAAAAGCGTTATTGACGCAGGTATTTTTGAGCAAATCCGTGCAATACGGAACGAAGGCGTAGCAGAGTTACGTCGAGCGACGAATTGTGCGGAGATGCCGAAAAGAGCGCGTCAAGAGCGTGTTTTCAAAGTCAGACGGCGGCGTAAAAAGGAGGAATATGTGATGAAACACTTGTTAAAAATGTCCGACCTCTCCGCTAAGGAGATTTCGGGTATTCTCAATTTGGCGGATCAGTTGAAATACGATAAAAAGCACGGCATTCCGCACACTTATCTGCAGGGTAAAACGCTGGGAATGATATTCCAGAAGGCTTCCACGCGCACGAGGGTGTCGTTTGAAGTGGGCATGTATCAGCTGGGCGGAAGCGCGCTGTTTTTGAGCAGTCACGACTTGCAGATAGGCAGGGGCGAACCCGTGGAAGATACCGCGCGTGTGCTTTCGCGCTATCTTGACGCCATTATGATCCGCACCTTCAAACAGCAGGAAGTGGAAGACCTTGCAAAGTACGGCAGTATTCCCATAATAAACGGACTTACCGACTACGCGCACCCCTGCCAGGTGCTGGCGGACCTTATGACCATACGCGAACGCAAAGGCTCGCTGGAAGGTCTGAAATTCTGCTATGTCGGCGACGGCAACAATATGGCGAATTCGCTGATAGTGGGCTGTCTTACCATGGGCATGAAAGTGGCAATCGCATGCCCCAAGGGCTTTGAACCCGCGCAGGACGTGCTCGATTTCGCGGTGGGCTACGGCGAAAAATTCCACCTTACCAATAACGTATACGAAGCGGCGGACGAAGCGGACGTCGTGTATACCGACGTATGGGCTTCCATGGGTCAGGAGAGCGAGGCGATTACCAGAAGAAAGGCTTTTGCCGGCTATCAGGTGAATGAGGACGTCATGAAGGTCGCGGCGCACGACGCCATGGTATTGCACTGCCTGCCCGCGCACAGGGGCGAGGAGATAACCGCCGAAGTTATAGAAAAGCACGGCGAAATTTACGACCAGGCGGAAAACAGACTGCACGCGCAAAAAGCGGTGCTCGTCACCCTGATGAAATGATAAAAACGCAATTCACCGCGGGCGGCTTTCCCGTATATAAGGCGGAGGACGGAGATTATTCCGCCGTTTCCGCCTTTTTGAATACTTGCCGCAATAAACTTGACAGAATAGAATTTTTCTATCCTTACACGCCCGAAGAACTGAAAAGCGTAATATCGGGCGGCGGTTTTTTATGCGCCGTGGACGGGAAAAGGATAGTGGGCGCTTTCGCGCTGGATACGGACAAATCTTACGGCAAAATGCTTGCGGATAACGTAAAAGAGTGCACGCGCGGCACTCTTGCGCCTAAGTACGCCTTTGAAACCTCGGGACTTATGGTGGACGAAAACTACCGCAGGCGCGGCATGGCGGGCGATTTGGCTGACGCGGTAATTGCGCTGGGCGCACGGCTTGTTCCGGACGACTTTTTATGCGGAGTGGTACAGCTGGAAAACGTAGCGAGTATGTCCACCTTCCTTTCAAAAGGCTTTGTGCTCGCGGGCGTGTATTCCATGGGCGGAGAGTACGACTTCGGCTATTTCGTCCGCCCCTCGCGCTCTCCTCTCACCGCGCGCGGAACAGCGGAAAGGGAAGTGCCTTTCCGCGCCATGTCCGAACATAAAAACGCGCTTGCAAGCGGCTTTGTAGGCGTAAAGATAATAGACGGCGGAATCATATATCGCCAATTATGAAATTTCGTTTAATACAGTAACTAAGAAAAAGAGGTAAAGTATGAAAGTAGAAAAATATCGGGTATTAGGAGAATTAATTGAGACAAATAAAAGACAATTTGTCATACCTGTATACCAAAGAAATTATGATTGGAGAAAAGATAATTGTAAGACATTATTTGACGATATTGTAAACGCTGTTGTAATGGACAGACTACATTTTGTCGGTTCGATTGTTTATGTAGATCAAGGGGAAGAGAATAAAATATATCGTTACCTAATAATTGATGGGCAACAACGCATAACTACTATTTTTCTTTTGCTTAAGTCATTATACGATGTAAGCGATGATGTAAATCTAAAAAATGAAATAAATAGTATGCTATTCAATATAGATAGGTTTAACAATTTGAAGTTAACTGATCAAAACAAAATAAAACTTAAGCCGATTAAATCAGATAATGAGCAATTTATCCTGTTAATGAAAGGTGAAGTTGAGGCTATGAATAAATCATCAAATATTTATAGTAATTATGAATATTTAAAATCGCTTATTCGTAAAACAGTGCAGGGTGGAGAAGTAAGTTGTGAAGATATTCTTGCAGGACTAAAGATGCTAACATCTGCAGTAATTATTCTTGATCCAAAAGAAGATAATCCGCAGGGCGTATTTGAGTCAATCAATTCTACCGGGCTTGAATTATCGTTGGCTGATTTAATAAGAAATTTTGTGTTAATGACAGATAAGGATCAAGAGAGATTGTTTGAGCAATATTGGTTAAAAATAGAACAGAATATTACTCTGCAGAATGTTTTTATGGACACAATTATGTCTTGCGTTTAATCATAGATCTGTGTCCGCTTGACCTTCCGTTTCACAATTTCCTTGATCAGCTGCCCGTCTTCCGAATAGACGCTGCCGCCCGATACGCAACACATTCGAAGATATTTCAGAAGTTCCTTTTTGACTCGTGCACGATCGTAATCTCTATGGTTTTTGTCATACCATTTTTTCGATGATCTTCGCCCAATCCACAAATCAGGAACACCCCGCCTACGCTTTGATCCTTATCCTTGCAACACGCAAAACGAAGTGCGATTATCTGCATTATCGCCAAGAGCCTAGCAAACCTGAAACACGGAGGCGAGATGCTACATCATTGTGTGGGGCGAATGAACTACGACCAGCCATGCTACGCGAGGAATCGCTTATCTTCTTTATACGCAACATACAGGAACCGGACACTCCGTTCGTAACGGTCGAATACTCCTTGAAGAACATGAAAATCCTGCAATGTTACGGAGAACATGACAACAAGCCGAACAAAGATGTATTGCATTATGTCAACAAAGTATGGCTGCCTTATGCCAACAAAATACTCAAACGAATTGCCGCATAGGAGGAAGAAACATTGGCAAACTATTTCAAAATCACAGCATATCACCCTGCCGAAAATCTCTCGATCATTATGGACTCAAATGGACTGTTTGAAAAGCTTTGGCAGTTCTCCGCCTTCATAGTATCCAAGGGCTTCAAAATCATTAAAGTGGGAAACAAAGAGAAGTTCAACGAAAGAGATCTGCCAAAAGCTGAATACGATAATGTCCACATTATACTTCGCGCATGCAAAAGCGGACTACCTAAAATCATGGGTAACCGCACCACAGTTGAAGGGAAAAGCTATACGGCTTTTAGGTAACAACAACTATTTGTTTTAGGGGTATTGACATGTGTTTATTAAAGTGGTATAATAAAGAAAATATTTTGTTGGGAGAACTCCATATGAAAGCAATAGAATTAAAACCTGTTGAAGCTATGCAAATTGTTGCATCAAAATGCAATTGTGGTGCATGTAATTGTAACTGCGGTGCTGGTTCCGCTTGCATGAATAAATGCATGTCAGGAGAAACAGTTGATTACAAGGATGCTCTTAAAGCCGTTTATTCCAAATAACTGTGGAATTGTACAAAATTACTGCCGGATCAAATGGCAGTAATTTTTGTTTGAGGTTTCTTATGTTATCTAAATTTTGTTTTTTTTATAAAACATCAAAAGAATATTACATCGTATACAATAGCTTATTGTTTGAGCCTGTTATCATCAATACGTGTGAATACCTTAATTTAAAAAAGGGCAATTTAGAGTCATTTTCTGATGAAGAAATTGCTTTATTAAAACAAAAAGGTATTTTAATAAAAGAAGAATCAATCGATGATCAGGCTGTTTTAAAATTAAAACAACATGTCAATTCTGCCATACAAGAAGGCATCTCTTTAATATATATAATTCCAACAAACATCTGTAATTGGGCTTGTAAATATTGTTTTATAGGGCAACTTAATAATGCAAAAATAGAAATATCAAAATACACTATTGATAAAATTATAGATGAATATTACAATCATTTGCTTAATCAGGGAAGAACTAGCGCAACCATAGTTTTCTATGGCGGTGAACCCCTGATTGCTTTTGATAAAATTAAATATGCCGTAGAATATTGCTATAAATATACTCAAATTCAATGGGATTTCGCTATTGTTACAAATCTAACATTATTAACGGAAGAAATTGTAAGTTTTTTAGAAAAATATAATATTTCTGTCGGTGTTTCTATAGATGGACCTAAGGCGACAAACGATGTTAATAGAATTTTTAAAAATAGCACTCGCAGCGTTTATGACTGCGTAATGGATAAAATTAAATTATTAAAGTCACATAAAATAAATATAGGATTATCAATTACTATTACAAATGAACTGCTAGATGATGCTGGTTTTTTATATTGGCTAAAAGATTTGGATGTTAAAGACATAAACTACAATTTGATGCATTTCACACACAAAACTAACGACTGGGGGGAATATTATAGGAAAGCTAGCGAATTTTTATTTAAATCGCATGAGTTTCTATTTCCTTATGGCATTGTAGATGATCGAATTCAACGCAAAATAAGAGCATTTGGCGCAAGAGAATTTAAATATAATGATTGCGGTGCTATAGGAGGGCATCAGTTATGTTTTTCCCCTAATGGAGATATTTCTGTTTGTCATGGTCTTTGGAATTCTACAGATCAAAAATGTGGCAATATTCTTTATAACTCTTTTGAAGATATACTTCAAAAATCGACATTCCGCAAATGGCAAAACAATCTCACTGTTAACAAAGAGCAATGCATAAATTGTCCAGCAATTTATATTTGTGGTGGAGGATGCGCTATGCAAAGTCGAGATTTGTTCGGTGATTTTACTTGCATAGATGAGGCTTTTTGTATCCATACAAAAATCACATTAGAAAAATTGTTGGATAATCTTGTGAGAGACAAAACATGAAAACAAAAAGAGCGTTACTGTTTGATTTATTGGCTAAAAACATCTCACTATTGAGGTGTCCAATATGCATGTCTGAGCTAAGCTATAATAACGATAGTCTCATTTGTAGCAAGCGACATTTATTTGATATATCAAAAAAAGGTACTGTTTTACTACATAAAAAGTACCAAAAGAAAATTGATGGCATTTATACTAAAGAATTATTTGAAAACCGTAGATTTTTTATTAAGGCTGGATTTTATACGGAAATTTATAATTATATTAGTGATTTAATTTTTGGAAACAGCAACAATCCAAAAATTCTGGATTTAGGATCTGGCGAATGTTCACACTTGCAAAGAATTAAAAATAATAGGGATATTACAGCAATAGGTATTGATTTATCATACGATGCCATAAATTTGGCTACTGATTATCTCGTTGATGGCATATTGCCTATTTGTTGTGATTTATTTAATTTGCCGTTTAAAAATAAAGTATTCGATGTTGTATTAAATTTCTTGTCTCCAATAAACTCTTTTGAGGTAGGTCGAATATTGAAAGATGATGGAATTATAATTAAAGTAATTCCTACAAAAAACTATTTAAAGGAATTGCGCTTATATTTAGGATTCCGAGAATATTCAAAAGAGGAAGAAATTCTATCAAATTTACAAGAGCATTATTCGATTACCTCTATTGAAAGAATCGAAAATATAAAACCTTTAACTTTAGAAACTGTCAATTCTTTATTCTATATGACCCCAATGACAAATCACAATGAAAATATTATTAAAAGTATAAATAATGCAAATTTCGATCAAATCACTATTTCATTAGACATTGTCTTGTTGAGGAAAAAGCATATTCAAGTCCAATAAGACACAAAGACGAACGTCAGTACTAAAACTGTCACAATCACTCTTTCCGTAAGGAGATTTTTAAAATAGAAAACCGGATAAAAAATCAGGTTCATAAATGAAGATGAACGGAGACTGTCTATCGGAGAAGATTTTGACGCATCCGGAACAAAACCCACATCGTTCATCTTTTTGGGAGGTAATTCCAAGGTTTCATTGTATGCTGATTTATTGTCTCAAATGATGCAATTGTTTTATGAATGGGATAGTGAACTGTTTGAAAATTTAGCAAGACGAAATTATCAAATCACACAGTCAAGCCGTACATACATTACGACAGATAACAGTTTATTGAGGAAACCGGGGCAAATAAAGGATACTGATATATATTTTGAAACAAATCTTAGCGCCAATAATATTATTTCATTTATCAGAAAAATTATGGAAGAATATCAATTTGATATGGATGAATTGATAATTTGCTTCCATTAATAAAATAATAGACGAGTATAGATTTAAAGTAGTAGCGGTATTACTGGAAATATAAGTTCTTAAATATGCGGCTTATATTTCCGCTACGATTATTATGCTATTGCTTGTAGCATAATAATAAATAATGAGTTGACGATGTATTTATATGATTATATATCGCTCAATCCCAATAAATAATCGGAAGAAACGTTCAGAAATTTGCTTATCTTGGCTATTTGCGTAGCTTTCGGCTCGCTTATGCCGTCACACCAATTGCAAACCGTCTGTTTGGAAAGCCCGCAACCTTTTGCCAGGGCATATTTGGTTATGCGCTTCGATTGCAACTCGTAATTCAGGCGTGTCAAGTGGTACTTGACAAGATTGTTTTCGGCAGTGAAGATAAATAAGCACGTACGATAGTAACTGACAACCATATTTTGACATAGCGCTATGAATAGGCATGTCAAGTAGTACTTGACAGCGGCGGCTCGCCGCCAAGGCGGTTAAGGGGGCGTTCTACACTCCCGAATGGGAGGATTTTCACTTCACACGTAAGCGCAAAGTGTTTTGTGTACGCCAAATTACGCCATTTGAACGGATTTATCAAAAAACACTTTCGTCCGGCGCTTATAGGGCCGCTAGTCACTAATTGTCTTATATTGAGAGCATAAAGCCTTGCTATAATATATCTTGTGTGGTATAATGTTTTTGCAATCAAGATATTGTGGTGTAAGGCGTTCTGCATAAATGCGGGCACACAATCGCCGAAAGTTATACGTCGGCTACCGCAAAAACGGAAAAACCGTTTGATACGGCCATATAAGTTGCAATTGCAACATAGGCTTACGCCCGCGCGGCAGTATAATCTAGATGAAAATAAATTTGCGAGGTAAACAAATGGAAGCCTGGAGAGATTTTGTCAAAGGCAATTGGAACAAGACAATTGACGTGCGCGATTTCATCAACCTGAACTACACGCCTTATGACGGCGACGCGTCATTCCTGAGCGGACCCACGGAGCGCACCAAAACGGTGTACGCCCATGTGGAAGAGCTTTTGAAGGAAGAGCACCGCAAAGGCGTTCTGGACGTGGATACGGAGCACGTATCTTCTATTCTCGCATTTCCTCCCGGCTATGTGGATAAGGACAGGGACATCATCGTCGGTTTGCAGACGGACGCGCCTTTGAAGAGGGCGGTGAACCCGTTTGCGGGACTGAGAATGTGCAAGCAGGCGTGCGAGGCTTACGGCTACAAACTTTCCGACAAAGTGCTGGAAGAATTCGCATACCGCACCACGCACAACGACGCGGTGTTCCACGTTTACAGCAAAGAGATGCGCACGGCGCGCCATACGGGCGTTATCACGGGTCTGCCCGACGCCTATGCGCGCGGCAGGATAATAGGCGACTACCGCAGAATCGCGCTTTACGGCATGGACTATCTTATTAAGTGCAAGCAGGAAGATAAGGAGGCTTTGCAGAAAAAGCCCATGACGGAAGAAAATATCCGCCTTATCGAAGAGCTTTACAAGCAGATAGACTTTATGAACAGGCTCAAAACCATGGCGGAGCAGTACGGCTATGACATTTCCCGCCCCGCAGAAACGGCGAAAGAAGCGGTGCAATGGCTGTACTTCGGCTATCTGGGCGCGGTGAAGGAGCAGAACGGCGCGGCGAACTCCATAGGCAGAATTTCCACTTTCCTCGATATTTAC
Organism: Candidatus Alloclostridium intestinigallinarum; assembly: GCA_904382605.1. GTDB lineage: Bacteria > Bacillota > Clostridia > Christensenellales > UBA3700 > Alloclostridium > Alloclostridium intestinigallinarum. Next base: position 93,764 of record CAJFJA010000003.1, read on the forward strand.
TTCGAGCGCGACCTGCGTGAAGGAAGGCTTACGGAAGAGCAAGCGCAGGAGATTATCGACGATTTCATCATCAAACTGCGCCTTGTACGCCACCTGCGCACTCCCGAATACAACGAAGTGTTCGCGGGCGATCCCACCTGGGTCACCATGTCGGAAGCGGGCATGGCTTTGGACGGCAGGCATATGGTTACCAAAAACGCCTACCGCGTGCTGAATACTTTGTATAACCTCGGCTCGTCGGCAGAACCCAACATAACCGTTTTGTGGAGCGAACAGCTTCCCGAAACTTATAAGAAGTTCTGCGCCAAGGTTTCAATTGACACGGACTCCATTCAGTACGAAAACGACGACGTGATGCGCCCCATTTACGACGACGATTACGCCATTGCGTGCTGTGTTTCGGCAATGAAAGTGGGTAAGCAGATGCAGTACTTCGGCGCGCGCTGCAACCTTGCCAAAGTGCTGCTCATGGCGCTCAACGGCGGCAGGGACGAGATAAGCGGCATACAGGTCGGACCCACGGGCAAGACCTTTAAGGAAGGGGTGCTCAACTACGACGAAGTTATCAAGGCGTTCAAAAAGTACTGCGCATGGATGGCTAAGCTGTATGTGAACACGCTCAACGTCATTCACTATATGCACGACAAATACGCCTATGAAAGACTGATGATGAGCCTTCACGACACAAACGTGGAAAGACTTATGGCATTCGGTATAAGCGGCTTTTCCGTGCTTGCCGACAGCCTGAGCGCAATCAAGTACGCAAAGGTGAAGGCGGTAAAGGACGAACGCGGACTGATAACCGACTTCGTCACGGAAGGCGACTTCCCCAAGTACGGCAACGACGACGACAGGGTGGACGACATTGCAAAGGCTATCGTGGAATACTTCTACGAGCAGCTGGACAAGCATAAGAAGTACCGCGGCGCAATTACCACGCTTTCCATTCTCACGATAACGTCCAACGTCATGTACGGCAAAAAGACCGGCTCCACGCCCGACGGCAGGAAGAAGGGCGAGCCTTTCGCGCCCGGCGCCAACCCCATGCACGGCAGGGACAGCCACGGCGCTCTCGCTTCACTCAATTCGGTGGCGAAACTGCGCTATTCGTGCTGCCGCGACGGTATTTCCAACACCTTCTCGGTAACTCCGGAAGTGCTGGGCAAGGGCGAGGACGAAAGAGTGACGCGCCTTACGCATATGCTGGACGGCTACTTCGCGCAGGACGCACACCACCTGAACGTGAACGTGCTCAACAGGCAAAAGCTGATTGACGCGATGAACGACCCCACGCTGTATCCCAACCTTACAATCCGCGTGAGCGGATACGCGGTCAACTTCAACAAGCTCAACCGCGAACAGCAGCAGGAAGTAATCAACCGCACCTTCCACGCAAAACTGTGATGAAGGCGCCCGTTCATTCGGAAGAAAGTTTCGCAACCCTGGACGGAACAGGCATACGTTATGCCGTGTTCCTTCAGGGTTGTCCCTTTAAGTGCGCGTACTGCCACAACCCGGATACGCAGCCCTTTTCGGGCGGCACGCTTACCGAAGCAGGCGACCTTGTAAAAAAGATACTGCGCTACAAGACGTATTTCAAAGGCGGCGGCGGAGTGACTTTCAGCGGCGGAGAACCGCTGGTCCACGCGGAATTCATACTCGAATGCGAGAAAAAACTTTCCGCCTGCGGCATAGGCTGCGCTCTGGACACTTCGGGCGCCGTTCCGCTGACGAATACTGTTAGGGCGGCTGTGGACGCAAGCGAGATGGTTATTCTCGACGTTAAAATGCCCACGGAAGAGATGTACGGAAAGTACGTATGCGGAAGCGGTAAAAATCCGCTTAATCTTCTTGAATACTGCGTAAAGACGGGCAAAAGGCTGTGGCTGAGGACGGTGATAGTCCCCGGAATAAACGACAGCGAAAGCGAAATAGACAAGTATCTTGCCTTAGTGGGCGAAAACATAAAGGGAGTGGAGAAGTACGAACTTCTGGCATTCCACACTCTGGGCTTTTCCAAGTACGAAAAGCTGGGCTGGGAAAATCCGCTGGCGGGCGTGCCCGCACTCGGACAGGAAAAACTCGCCGCCCTGCAAAAATATCTGGACAATAAAATAGAGGAGCTAAGATGAACGCGGAAGAAAGAGGAGAACTTGCGGCGCAATATTTTTTGAAAGGGTACAACTGCGCCCAATCGGTGGCAATGGCTTTTGCAGACCTTACGCCGCTTTCCGAAGATGAGATAAGGCGCGCTTCGCACGCGTTCGGCGGCGGCTTCGGGCGCACGAGGGGTATGTGCGGCGCGCTTGCTTCCTGCGGTCTGATTCTGGGCTTCCTGCTTCCCGAAACGGGCGATATTCAGGCGGACAAGACGGAGCTTTACAGCCGCGTGCAGGAAATATACCGCCTATTCGAAAATACTTTCGGCACGACTAAGTGCGAAAAACTTTTGGAAAACGTGCAAAGCGTGAAGGGCGGCTTTGCGCCCCAGCCCCGCGACGAGGAGTATTATGCGACCCGTCCGTGTCTTAAAATAGTAAGAAAGACAGCTGAGTTACTCAGCTTAAGCGCCGAATGAAAGTGTTTTGCGATAAAGCTGTTAAAATCGCACACTTTTGTCACAGAGTTTTAACAGGTTTGTCAAGTACTGCTTGACAAGGGTATTTTTGTTCCACAGTTTTAACAGTCTTGTCAAGTACCACTTGACGCGCTATTTTTTGTTAAAAGTTTTAATAGTGTTGTCAGGTACTGCTTGACACGCTACTTTTTGTTAAAAGTTTTAACAGGCTTGTCAGGTACTGCTTGACAAGGGTATTTTTTGTCACAGAGTTTTAACAGTCTTGTCAGGTACTACTTGACAAGAATATTTTTGTTGCACAGTTTTGACAGTCTTGTCAAGTACCACTTGACACGCTACTTTTTGTTAAAAGTTTTAACAGTCTTGTCAGGTACTACTTGACAAGATTATTTTTGATAGTAAGTAAAATGGTAATCAAGTAAAAAGCATTACGGAGAGGTACACCGCAATACTTTTTTTGACACTTCAAGGCATGACCGGGGGGGCGGCGGCTCGCCGCTGTCAAGTACTGCTTGACAAGGTTATTCTTGATACTAAGTAAGACAGACTTGTCAGATATTACTTGACAAGATTGTTATTGATGGTAAGAATGTTGCTTCACGGCGGTTAAGGGGTGGAGCGTCCCACGCTCCCTTCAAGGTATGACCGGGGGCGGCGGCTCGCCGCTGTCAGGTACTACTTGACAAGAGTATTTTTGATAGTAAGTAAAACAGGCTTGTCAAGTACTGCTTGACAAGGTTATTCTTGATACTAAGTAAGACAGACTTGCCAGATACTACTTGACAAGAGTATTTTTGATAGTAAAAATGTTTCTTCGCAACGGTTAAGGGGTGGAGCGTCCCACGCTCCCTTCAAGGTATGACCGGGTGCGGCGGCTCGCCGCTGTCAGGTACTACTTGACAAGATTATCTTTGACGCTAAGTAACACAGGCTTGTGGGGTTTTGCTTCGCTTGTATTTACAATAAAAGCGTTACGGAGAAAGCAAAATCTGTCTTTCCGCATTGTTACTTCACGGCGGTTAAGGGATGCAACGTCCTACGTTGCCGGCTCGCCGCTTATTACGGCGAAGGGCATAAGCGCCAATTTTATCAGTTTTGCCCATTGTCCCAGGGTGGGTATTCCGGCTATCACCGCGCAGGAAGCGCACGCCGTTATCATACAGCAAAAGGCGAGTACTCCGCCGAAAGTAAATATCCACACAAGCCCTAACAATGATATTTTTCCGTATATCACCGTTACGCTCTTTCCGAAAGGTTTGTATGAAATGTACGCGTTCTTAAAGCAGCGTATCGCCGCGGGAAAGCCTATCAGCGTGCAGGCAAGCAGTCCGCCCGTTATTGCCCACAGCAGGGCTATGCTCAATCCGCCCACCGCTTTCCAATATACGTTCGCAATATAAAACGCGGCTTTTTTCACATACTTTCCCACCCGGTTATTATGTTCAAAAACGCGGTATGTTTGCCGCGGAAGGCAGGTAAATTCGCCGCGGCGGTTGTTGTTTTATTAAAATAAATATATTGCGTATTGCATTGCGCGGATAATAATGGTACAATATTGTAAACGATTATAAAGGGGATTATTATGGAAAAGAAGTTGATTTATTTCGTACCCTACGCGCATTTGGACACGCAATGGAGATGGGAGTATCCCACAACGATTAAAAAGTACATAAAAAGCACCATCGACGACAATATTGCGCTGTTGGAAAAATATCCGCAGTACGAATTCAATTTTACGGGCGCAATCCGCTACCGTATGATGAAAGAATATTACCCCGAAGGTTTTGAAAAAGTAAAAAAATACGTCAAAGAGGGCAGGTGGCATTTGGCGGGTACCTGCCTGGAAGAAACGGACGCGTTGGTGCCGGGCGTGGAATCGCTGATACGAAATATTTTATACGGATACAACTGGCAGATGAGGGAATTCGGCAAATCGGGCAAAGATTATATGTTGCCCGACTGTTTCGGTTTTCCCCGCAATTTTCCCACCGTTCTGAAGCATTGCGGCATTGTCGGTTTTTCGACGCAGAAGTTGACCTGGGGTTCCGCGGTAGGGATTCCTTTCGAGATAGGCAGGTGGCGGGGCGACGACGGTTCGGAGCTTATCTGCGCGCTGAATCCGGGCGAATACGTGGGCAGGCTGAAAACCACCGTGGACAAGGACAAAAACAGATTGAAAAAGCTGTACTCGCTAGGCGAAAAGAACGGAGTGTGGAAATCTTTTCAATATTACGGCACGGGCGATATAGGCGGCGCGCCCGACGAAAAATCCGTTGTCAATTTTATTAAAAGCGCGGAATATTACGATAGAAACGGCGGCGGTATAAAAATAGCGCAGGGCGCGGCGGACGAGTTTTTCAAGGGGCTGACGGAGGAGGAAGTTGCGAAGTTGGACGTGTACGAGGGCGACCTTCTGCTGGTCAAACACAGCGCCGGCTCTCTGACGTCGCAGGCGAACATGAAGAGGTTCAACAGGCGGAACGAGCAGTTGGCTATTGCCGCCGAATATATCTCGCTGGTTGCCCGAAACATAGCCCGTGCGGAATATCCGAAAGAGAGGATAGAAAAGAATTGGCAGAGAGTGATAGGCAACCAGATGCACGATATTCTGCCGGGCACCTGCACCCCCACCGCCTACGAATATTCTTACAACGACGAGATTCTGGCGATGAAGGAATGGGCGCAGATTATCGAGGACGGACTTGCCCGTATCGCTCCGCATATAAAGGGCGTCGGAGATATACTGATATTCAACCCCTGCGAATGCGCAAGGAATACGGTATCCGAAATAGTTGTTGATAATTTGGAAAAGGGGAAGAATTACGCGCTGAAAGACTGCGACGGGAATATTTATCCCGCGCAGATAAAGGACGGCAACGTATTGGCGGTACAGCCGTTTATGAACGCCTTTGAAATAAAAAAGTTCGAATTGGTCGTGGCGGACAAGGCGGAAACGGACTTGTCGCTTAAAATCACGGATACCGATTACATATTGGAAAACCGCTTTTTGCAGGTCAAAGTCAATTTTGACGGAGAGATATACTCCGTCGTCAACAAGGAAAACGGCGAACAGATACTCGCAAAGCCGTTGAGTTATCATCTGATGAAGGAACGCCCCGCGCAGTATCCCGCGTGGAATATGGATTGGAAAGACAGGAAAAAAGCTCCTTACAAAATTCTTTCAAAAGGCGACGTGAAAGTCGCCGAGGACGGACCCGTGCGCAAGACGCTGGAAATTACGGTGAGGACGAAGAAATCCGTGCTGGTAAAGGAGCTGTCTTTAAGCAAAGACTGCAAGATAATGGACTTTGTGGAAAAAATCGACTGGCGCGACAGCGGTTTCAGCCTGAAACTGAACTTGCAGACGACGTACGACAATCCTAAAGCCGTTTATAATTGGGAGAGTTGCGTTGCCGAAAGGGGCGTGAACAACAGCAGCCGTTACGAAGTGCCGAGCAGATATTGGGCGGATATAAAAAACGGCGGCAGCGGCGTGGCGATACTTGAAGACTGCAAATACGGCTACGACAGACCAAACGCTTCGGGGTTGAGAATGACCCTGCTGTATACCCCGAAAAGTTTAGCGTCGGCGGGCTTTCTGGACCAGAGGGCGCAGGACTTCGGCAGGCACACGATAAAGTATTCGATATATCCGCATACGGCGGACGACGTGGATATGAGGGCTAAAATTTTAAACCGTCCGAACAGAATTTACAGGGTCAAATGCGCGGAAGGCGGTTGCGCTGATACGGAGCTTATCAGTTTCGACGGCGAAAAGGCGGGACTGCTGGCTTTGAAACAGGCGGAAAGCGGCGAAGGCGTCATTCTCAGACTGTACGGAAGGCAAGGGAAGGAATATAAGGGCAAAGTCCGCGTTAAGTTCGGCGCGGATAAAGTATACGAGGTGAACGGGCTGGAAGAGATAATAAGGGAAATTCCGCTCGACGGCGGCGCGTTTGAAATAGACATAAACGCGGGTTCGGTACACAGCTATCTTATCAAGACAAACTTTGTTACGGACGTTCTCGACCAAAAAAATATCGCCCTGCCGCTGAATTGCGGGATAATCGGCGGCATACTTACCGAAGAATTGATTCCCGGCACGATTGTTAGCGGAAATGTCCGTTTTGCGATAAAAAAGGGCGGTAGCGACTGCGTCAGATGCGGCGGACAGACAATTGATATAGGCGGAGAATATAAAAATGTAAGTATGCTGGTATTCGCGGACGAAAAAACGACGTTCGGTATAGGCATGGTAAAGGACGGCGGAAAAACCACGGTTACGCGGACGGTGGCTTCTTCGACGGAATTTATCGGGCAGTACGATACCAGGGTGTGGAAAAAGACGCCGGGGCATGCCGCCGAATATAAGAGGGATTATGTGTGGAGAAATAAATGCGTCGGCGTAAAGGAAGGGTACGTCAACGGGGACAAAGTGGCATATTATACCACGCACACGCATATGGACGGAAGGGACGTGTATTACAGATACGGATATATTTATCAAATAGATTTGGCAACGGACGGTGCGGATAAACTGATTTTGCCCGACAATGCGGATATTAAGATATTGGCGGCGACGGCGTATAACGGCGATTGCCGCATTGCCGATATAACCCGCAAGGCGGACAGATACGAAATATGACGCATACGAAGACGGCGGGGCGGAAGAATTCCCCGCCGGAAATTTGTTCTTGCGCATATTGCGCGCGTATGTTATAATAATTAAAATGGCATCAGGAGAGGGATATGATTTACCGTTTCAGGCACGATAAGTACAACGATTTTTCCGTATTCGAGGAAAACAAACTTGCGCCGCGCGCTTATTTTATTCCGTTTAGGAGCAAAAAAGAGTGCGATAACGTCAAGTATTACGAAGAAAGATATAAGAGCGGAATGGTGCGCTGTTTAAGCGGCGAATGGGACTTTTTATACTATAAGCAGGTGGACGACGTGCCGCTTGCGATTGATTCCTATTTCCAGAAATTCGATAAGATAGCCGTCCCCGGCTGCTGGCAGTTCGAAGGATACGAAAAGCCCTACTACGTCAACGTGAGATACCAGTTCGACCCCCGTCCGCCCTACGTCCCCGCGAGCAAGGGCGTCGTGGGCAAGCGTGAAAAGCTGGGCAGGGGCGGAAAAAGCGCGCCCAAAGGGACTGTGGAAGTATATAACAGCGTGGGCGTTTACCGTAAAAAATTCCACATAAAGCACGCGACGAAACACGTCCTTACCTTCCTGGGCGCGTCTTCCTGCATACAGCTTTACGTCAACGGAAGATACGTCGGTTACAGCGAAGGCAGCCACAATACCGCCGAATTCGACATAACGGGCTACATATTCGACGGCGAAAACGAGATGGTGGTCATGGTGTACAAGTGGTGCACGGGCACTTATCTGGAAGCGCAGGATATGTTCCGCAACAACGGCATTTTCCGCGACGTGTATCTTACCGATTACGACGACAGTTATGTGTGGGACTTCGGCTGGAAAGCCGTATGCAACGATAAAGATTACCGCATCTATCTGCATACCGACGCCGTTCTGGCGGAGGGGGCGGAACTTACTGCCAGCCTGTATTACAAAGACGAACTCGTCTATACCGGCAAGGCGGGCGGAGATACCGTGATAGACGTGCCTTCCGCGGCGCAGTGGACGGCGGAAACTCCCGAACTTTATATGCTCTATCTCACTATTGTGAGGGACGGGAAAGAGGTGTTCTGCGCAAGGCAGGAGATAGGGCTGAGGAATATCGGAATAAAGGGCAACGTGCTTTATTACAACAACGCCGCAATCAAACTCAAAGGCGTGAACCACCACGATACCGACCCGGACAGGGGCTGGTGCATGACGGCGGAGCAGATACTGCGCGACGTAAAACTGATGAAGGACTTCAACTGCAACTGCGTGCGCACTTCGCATTATCCGCCCGATCCGGTGCTTCTGAAAGCGGCGAATTACACGGGTCTGTACGTAGTGGACGAAGCGGATATAGAAACGCACGGTTTCGGCGCGTCCGCGCCCTTTTACGACGTGAGCAGGCTCAGCCGCGACCCGCGTTGGAAAAACAGGTATTGGGACAGGGTGTACCGTATGTATATGCGCGACAGGAACAATCCCTGCGTAATCATGTGGTCGCTGGGCAACGAATCGGGCGGATACAGGTGCCAGGATTACTGCTATACCAATCTGAAATCGCTGGATACCGTCACTCCCGTTCATTACGAGGGCGTATGCCATACCCGCCGCTGGTGTTACGACGTGGTGTCGCTGATGTATCCTTCCACGGAAAACTGCGAAAAATACGCGGAAGGGAAAATGCCGGCGAAATATTACCGCGCGCCCTTCTTCCTGTGCGAATACGCGCACGCCATGGGCGTTGGCGCAGGCTCGCTGGATAAGTATGTGGAACTGTTCGATTCTTTCGACGGCTTTTTAGGCGGCTGCATTTGGGAATTTGCCGACCACGCCGCCAAGGACGCCTCCGGCAACTATATGTACGGCGGAGATAACGGAGAAGCGGTGCACGACGGCAACTTCTGCGTAGACGGACTTTTCTATCCCGACCGCACTCCTCATACGGGCGCGCTTTCCATGCGCGCGGCGTACAGACCGGTCAGGGCGTCCTACATATCCAGCAACAGATACCGTTTCCGCAGCGAATACTTCTTTGCCGCGGCGGAAATGAAGGTGGAATGGAAGTGCCTTATGTTCGGAGAAGTCGCGGCAAGCGGGGAATTCGACCTGGAAATCGCGCCGCGCGACTTTACCGACGTGACGTTGAAGCACCCTCTGCCCGACATCACCAACGACTGCTATATGGTGTTCACCTACCGCCGCAAGATTGACGGGGTGGAGGTGGCTTCCGAACAGATAGAGCTTTGCAAATACATTCCCACCCTGATAGAAGTGGGCAGGGGCGACCTTGCCCTTGTGGAGGAGAACGACAAGACGATAGTCACTTCCGAAGAGGGCGGCAGAAAGATACGCATAGTGTTCGACAGCGTGGGCGGCAATATAGAATCGTATACGGTGGACGGAGAGGAATACCTTGCCCTTGACGTGGAGAACAAGGGGTTCAACCTGCTCATGTACGCCGCCCCGATTGACAACTATATGAACGTGGACTGGCTGTGGAACGCCCGCGGTTTCCGCGACATATCCGTGACGTGCGACAGGTTCAACGCGGAAAAGAAGGTGGAGAACAAGGTTGGCAGGGCGGAAATACAGGTCGTGCAGACGGTCAATCTGGGCGGAAAAAAGAGAATGAGGTTCTTTGTGAATTACACGGTATGGCATAACGGCTATATCGACGTGACCGCTTCTCTCTATTCGCCGTTCGCGTACGATATGCCGCGCTACGGTATGTCGCTTGTCATGCCCGGCAAATTCGGCAGGGCGGAATATTACGGGCTGGGACCGGAGGAAAATTATCCCGACTTCAAGACGCAAAGCGTGATGGGCGATTACAGCTGCGACGTGAAGGATATGTACGTTCCCTATATAAAACCGCAGGATTCGGGTATCCGCGGCGAATGCAGGCGCGCGAGCGTTACGGACGGAAGCGGCAGAGGCTTTGCCTTTATCGCGGGCGACGGTCAGACGTTCTCCTTCACCGCGCAGGACGTAGACCCGGACAGCCTGCTCGAAGTCACGCACGACCACGAGGTGGTCAGGACGGACAGGACGTACGTATCGCTGCTCAGATTCGTGCGCGGCGTGGGCAGCAACAGCTGCGGTCCGGACGCGCGCAGGGAATACCGCCTTTATACGGGCAGGAAGAAGGAACTGAACTTTACTTTCAGACTTATGCCGTTGTTCGGCTGAACCGCGGCGGGGGGACAGAATGCAACAGATGGGCTTGTTTGACGACGGAAAAGGCGAACCGCTGGCGGCGCGCCTGCGTCCGCGCGGTCTGGACGAATTCGTGGGGCAGAAGCACCTTTTGGGCGAGGGGAAAATTCTCCGCCGCCTGATAGAGGGCGACAATATCGGCTCCATGATATTCTGGGGTCCGCCGGGGGTGGGCAAAACCACGCTCGCCAGAATAATCGCGCACAGAACCAAGGCGCGCTTTGTGGACTTTTCCGCGGTCACCAGCGGCATAAAAGAGATAAAGCAGGTGATGGAGGACGCGGACAAGGGCAGGCGTTTCGGAGAAAAGACAATTCTTTTCGTGGACGAAATACACCGCTTCAATAAAGCCCAGCAGGACGCCTTTCTGCCTTACGTGGAAAAGGGCAGTATAATTTTAATAGGCGCAACCACGGAAAATCCGTCGTTTGAAGTGAACGGCGCATTGCTTTCCCGCTGTAAAGTGTTCGTGTTGCAGGCGCTTTCGGAAGAGGACATTATGCAGCTTCTGCAACGGGCGGTAACCGACCCGCGCGGCTTCGGGGATATGAAGGTGGACATATCGCAGGACTGCCTGAAAATGATAGCGGTGTTTGCAAACGGGGACGCGCGCAGCGCGCTGTCCACGCTGGAAATGGCGGTGCTCAACGGCGACGAGGACGAAAACGGCGTGACCGTCACCGCGGAAACGGTGGAAAGCTGTACTTCGCGCAAATCGCTTTTGTACGACAAGACGGGCGAGGAGCATTACAATCTCATATCCGCCCTGCACAAGTCCATGCGCAATTCCGACCCCGACGCGGCTGTGTATTGGCTGGCGCGTATGCTGGAAGCGGGCGAAGATCCGCTTTATATCGCGCGCAGGGTGATAAGGTTCGCAAGCGAGGATATAGGACTTGCCGACCCCAAGGCGCTGGAAATCGCCGTGGCGGCTTACCAGGCGTGCCACTTTATAGGTATGCCCGAATGCAGCGTGCACCTTACGCAGGCGGTGGTGTATATGTCCGTCGCGCCCAAGTCAAACGCCCTTTACATGGCGTACGAGAGCGCGAAAAAGGACGCGCTGTCCATGCTGTCCGAACCGGTGCCGGCGGTCATACGCAACGCCCCCACCAAACTTATGAAGGAACTCGGTTACGGCAAGGGGTACCAATACGCCCACGATACTAAAGAAAAGCTGACGAATATGCAGTGCCTGCCCGATAATCTGCTGGGCAGGACGTATTATACTCCCGCGGGCGAGGGCGCGGAAGCCAGGATAAAAGCCCGTCTGGAAGAGATAAAAAAGTGGAAAAAAGAGCACGGGGCAAAGGACTGAAACGCGCGTTTAAGCGGTAATTAAAAATCTTTGTTGCAAAATGCGTTTTGCCGCGGTAAAATGCAGACGTGAGGGAAAAAGAGGGCTTCGCGCTCTGAATAAACATATAAGGGGAATATTATGGAATCAGGCAGAAAAAAGGCGGTAAAGATAACCGCGCTCGTTCTTGTCGCGGTCGTTATTGCGGCGGTGGTAGTGCTGTCGGGACTTGCGATAGCGCGCGTCGTGGAGATTGACAACGCGGAAAATTACGCTATAGAGTACGGCGGCGGCAGAATGAACGTTATATTCATGATAGGCGACGGAATGGGCTTCAACCACGTCGCCGCGGCGGAAGCTGAGTACGGAGAGCTGTTTTTTACGGGTAACGCGGACGTGAGCGGAGAGGTAACCACCTTTTCTAGGAACGTATTCGGACCTACGGACAGCGCCGCTGCCGCCACCGCGCTTGCCACGGGCAGAAAGACGGGCAACGGGCAGATAGGACAGTACAACGGAAAAGAATTCGTTTCGCTGTCGGAAACGGCGTCGGACGAAGGAATGGCGGTCGGCATAATAGCCACCGAAGGGGTGGACGGAGCCACGCCCGCGGGCTTTTCCGCGCACACTTCTTCCAGAAACGATATTGACGGAATACTCGAAGACCAGCTTGCAAGCGGAATAGATTTGTTTTTCGGAAGCAATGCGGAAAGATACGTTCCGCTTAAAGATAAGATAGAGGGCGCGGGGTACGCTTTCGCGCAGGATCTTTCGCAGGCGCAGGCGGCGGAGGGCAAAGTGTTCGCCGCGTTTGAAGAAGTGCCGCCCGGCGGCAGCGGCGGAACAAAGCCTTCGCTTGCGTCGCTCACCGCGGCGGCGATCGAAAAACTTTCCGCGGACGAAGACGGATTTTTCCTTATGGTGGAAGAAAGCCATATAGACAAGTGCAGCCACAGCAACGACCTTGCCGGCGCGCTCGAACACGTCAAGGCGTACGACGAGGCGGTCAGAACGGCGGTGGAATACGCGGAGCGCATAGGAAACACGCTGGTAATAGTCACCGCGGACCACGAAACGGGCGGACTGCAATACAACGGCGAAACGGCGGATATGCTCAACGACGGCATGTATACGCGCGATTCGCACAGCAGCGCGAACGTGCCTTACTTTGTGTTCGGGGATATTGATTACGAATTTGCGGACGTTATGGACAACACCTGGCTTTCGCGCCTGTGCCGCGCCGTACTGTCCGCCTGAGGAACATATGGAGAAAATAGCAAGTTTTACGATAGACCATCTCAATCTGAGGTCGGGAATTTATCTCTCGCGCAGGGACGGGCGCGGCGATACCGCGGTAACCACTTTCGATTTGCGGCTTACCATGCCCAACCGCGAACCCGCGGCGGACATAGCCGCCCTGCACACGATAGAGCACCTGGGCGCTACCTTTTTGAGAAACGGGGAGCATAAGGACGAGATAGTTTACTTCGGTCCCATGGGGTGCAGGACGGGCTGCTATTTGCTCATGTTCGGCGATAAAACGCCGCAGGACATCTTTCCGATGGTCGTGGATATGTGCGATTTCATTCTGAATTTCAGCGGGGAGATCCCCGGCGCAAAGGCGGACGAATGCGGCAATTACTTAGAGCACAATCTCGATATGGCAAAATATTATATATCAATATATAAGGACAGGCTTGTCAGAGAGCGGAATTTCGACTATCCGACAAAAGAATAATAAAACGATAGGGGGAAGAAAAATGAATGTCGGAACGGGCAGAACGGGTAAGATAATTTGCGCGCTTTTCTGCGTACTGAATTTGTTTGCGATAGTCGCGCTCGCCGTGCTTGCGGCGCTCGGCGGAAGCGGCACGGCGGGTACGGTTTTCGGCGCGCTTTGTCTTGCCGTGTTGTGCGCGGACGTGATATACGCCGCAATACAAAAAAGGCTGGCATTGACGCGCATAACAGTGAGCGTGCTCGCGGTGGTGCTCGATTACGCCGTCGGCATTTCGACGGGGCTTTCCGTCTTTGCTGACAGTAAAAATATTTTCGGGCTTGTACTGCTTATTGCGGCGTATGCCGTAAACGGAGCGTTGGGCGCGTACGCCGTTTTCGGGAAAGGAACGGGCAGGGAGATAAAGCGTCTGAAACCCGTGTGCGCGGCAGTCGGGGCGGCGGGACTTCTTGCAACGGCAATTGCGGCAGTCGTCATGGTTGCAACGCCAACCTATGCCGCCACGAACGCGGTTAATACGGCGGCGGTTTTCATAACTTTGTGCGCGGCGTTTTTGTCGCTCGTCATTTACGGCGCGCCCCCTAAGGCGGTACTTGCCGCCGCGTCCCTGCTCGCGGTTGCGGGAATCGTACCGACGGCAATAAACGAAGGCGCGGCGTTTTCCGATGCGGAAAGGGCGGTTGCGAACGTGGAGAGCGTGTTCGGACAGGTGCCTTACGAAGAGGGAATGTTAAAAGCCCCTTACGACTTTTCGCTGGAATTTTTCGGAATATCGACGGAAAACTATACGCTTGAAAGGGATAAGGTGTATTTTGACGGAGAGGATATTTACGGCGCGCTTACTTTGAAGTACGACGCATATTATCCGAACGTGGAAAGCAGGGGCGTGCTCATCAATCTGCACGGCAGCGGCGGCGATAAGGACACGGGCAACTACGCCCACCGCAACAAGTATTTCGCTTCGCGCGGCTATACGGTTTTCGACATTCAGTACGGCGACTATAACGAGGCGGATACGGGTGACGAGAGGTGGTTTTCTTCCGATACGGAAAGGGTGGAATTCCTTTTGAAGTACATAGACGAATTTATCGTATACGCAAGCGGCGCGGAGGAGGCTGCGGATTGGAACAACCTCTTCATTACCGGCGTATCCATGGGCGGTACGTCCGCAAGCAGGTATGCGCTCAGCTACGGCAATTCCCTCAATACGCTAGAAAACGTGACTTTGCGCGGAATAATTCCCGTATATCCCGGGTACAGCAGCGGGGACGAAGGGGTGCTCGACTGCCTGGGCAATCTTTCCAAGGACAGTACGCCCTGCCTTGTGGTAATGGGACTTTACGACAAAGTGGTGTCGCCGACCGCGGCAAAGGAATATAAAGCCGCCTACGACGCGGCGGGCGCAAAGTGCGCGGCGGTGGAAATATCGTTTGCGGGGCACAACTGCGACTACTTTATGTCTGGCAGAAGCAACCAGCTTACCACTTACTGCGCGGAACGCTTTATGGCGGCGCTAAGCGTATAAAAGTCCGACGGGCGATTGAAAAAACGGAAAAACCACCGTCTTTGCGGTGGTTTTAAGTATTCAGTCGGACAGAATGTTTATCAGCTTGTCCTTAAAAGGCTTTGCCTTTTTCTTGGGTCTTGAAGTTTCCATTGCGAGCGCGGTTATAAGTCCCACGCTCATTCCCAGCATAAATCCTTTCATAGCGCACCTCCTTTACGGGAGTGTGTGCGTTAACCGGGGAATTATTCGGACGCTTTGGCGGAGAGGAATTTTTTCGCCGTATCCACGCTTATGTAGTCCGCGTTCTTGTCATCGCACTCGAAGATGATGTTGTCCGCGAGTTCAAGCGCCGCGGAGTAGTTTTCCGCTGTGCGTATCGTCCACATTATTATCATCTTTTCGGGGTGTTCTTTCTTTATCTTCCCGAAGTATTCCGCGCGCGGCTTTCTCACGGGAATTGCAAGAAAATCCATTTTTTTGTACTGTCTGCGCGCCTTCGCGGGGAAGAATTGGAAGGAATAGGTGTCGTAAAGCTGACCTATCACGACTTCGGGGTGGTGCTTTACCCACCAATCCGTTATCGCCCAGTTGAAAGATTCTATGCACCACTTGCCGGGGAAGTCTTTCAGGGCTTCGTAAACGGCGGAGCAGGTGGCGTGCACGCGCGTAGTGGTCTTTATCTCCACGATAAGTCTGCCGTCCGCGCCCAAATCTTCAAGCACGTCGCTGAACAGGGGAATAGTCTCCTTCGTGCCTATAAGCGGATAGTTTTCCAGCTTGTCCGTGTCTATCCTGTAAGGGGAGAGCTTCATTCCGCACATTCTCTTCAACGTCGCGTCGTGGTGGACAATCAGCCTGCCGTCCTTTGTCAGATACACGTCCAGCTCGCTCCCCATACCGCTTTTTGCGGCGCGCAGAAACGCCGCGCGCGAATTTTCGGGAATATCGCGGTTGTTGTGCAGTCCGCGGTGGCAGAACACCGTTTCTTTTAACCATTGCATATCTTTCATATATCTATCCTCAGTACCCTAAATTTTCACCCGCTATTACCACGTGTACCTCGGTCTGGTATTTGGTGGGGTGGTGGGTTATCGTTGTCACGTTGCAAATGCAGTCGGGGCTGTTGCAGTCCGAGCACCTGCCCGTAACCGAGCAGGGCGTTTTCTTGTCCAGCCGCTTTGCGTTCAGCGGAGCCGCTATGTTCTTAGCCCTGTCTATCGCCTCTCCCAGGGCGGGTGTTATTTTATTCACGCCTATAATGTAGATTATTTTCTTCACCCCGAAGCAAAGCGCGCTTACCCTGTTCGCCGCTCCGTCGATATTCACTATTTCGCCGCCTTCCGTCACCGCGTTCGCGGAAGTTATGTACCAGTCCGCGCCGCCCGCCTTTTGGTAAACATCGCCGCGTTCGCTTTCGGGCACGAGAGAGTGCGCGTACACCTTATGCCCGCCTTCCGCAAGCCTTTCCAGAATGCCCAAAGAAGCTATCGTCATACTGCCGCCCGAGCCTACGCTTTCGCCCGCGGGTATGAGAGAGCACACGTAATCGGCTGCCTTTTTGCCGCTTTCGAAGTATACGGGCAGAAAGCCGCGCCTTTTCAGATTCTTCAAAATCTTTTCAATATCCATATCCGCTGCCTCTTTGTATCCGGTCTTTATTTAATTGTAGCATTTTTATATAAATATGCAAGCATATTTTTCATTTTGATACGAGATTATTTTTTCTTGCCAATTCCGCGGTTTTTATATATAATATTCTTCAAGGAGGACTTATGCCCGAAAATCAGAAGCATATCAGAAATTTTTGTATCGTGGCGCATATCGACCACGGCAAGTCCACGCTCGCGGACAGGATCATGGACCTGACGGGCGCCGTCAGCGCGCGCGAAGCCAAACAGCAGCTGCTTGACAGCATGGACATAGAACGCGAAAGGGGCATAACCATAAAGCTCACCCCCGTAAGAATGCACTACACTTACGACGGGGAGGAGTATGAACTCAACCTGATAGACACCCCCGGGCACGTGGACTTCACTTACGAAGTGTCGCGCTCGCTCAAAGCGTGCGAGGGCGCGATTTTAATAGTGGACGCTTCCCAGGGCGTGGAGGCGCAGACGCTTACCAACGTATACCTCGCGCTGGACAACGATCTGGAGATAATCCCCGTAATAAACAAGATAGACCTGCCTTCCGCCCGTCCCGACGAGGTGAAGGCGGAGATAGAAGACGTCATAGGTCTGCCGGCGGACGACGCGCCTTTGATATCGGCAAAGGAAGGCGTAGGGATAGACAAGGTTCTGGAACAGGTGATAACCCTGCTTCCGCCGCCCAAGGGCGATTTCAACAAGCCGCTGAAAGCGCTCATTTTCGATTCCTTCTACGACAGCTACAAGGGCGCGATATCCATTATCCGCGTGTTCGACGGCTGCGTGAGGGCGGGCGACAAGATAAAGATGATGGCGACGGGCGCGACTTTCGACGTGACGGAAGTGGGATACTTCACCCCCGGTTCCACACAGGCGGAAAGCCTGGGCGCGGGCGACGTGGGCTATCTGTGCGCGAGCATAAAAAACGTGTCCGACACCAAGGTGGGCGACACCATAACGCTTGCAAACAACCCCACGGCGGAAGCTCTCCCCGGCTTCAAGGAAGCGGAACCCATGGTCTTTTCGGGCGTGTATCCGGCGGACGGCGCACGCTATGACGATTTGAAAGAGGCTCTTGAAAAACTCAAACTCAACGACGCCGCCCTTTTCTACGAGCCGGAAGTTTCCGTCGCGCTCGGCTTCGGCTTCCGCTGCGGTTTTCTGGGTCTTCTGCATATGGAGATTATCGAGGAGCGGCTGGAGAGGGAATTCGACCTCGACCTTATCACCACCGCGCCGAGCGTATCCTACCGCGTAGTCACGACCAAGGGCGAAACGCTGGAAATATCCAACCCCACCGCTCTTCCCAATATGAGCGAGGTGGACCATCTGGAAGAACCCATGGTAAAGGCATCGATTTACACTCCGCCAGAGTACGTGGGCACAATAATGGAGCTTTGCCAGGACAAGCGCGGCAGTTTTATCAATATGACGTATATCGAAACCACGCGCGTGCTTTTGGAATACGAAATGCCGCTGGGCGAGATTATCTACGACTTTTTCGACAGTCTGAAATCGCGGAGCAAGGGCTATGCGAGCCTTGATTACGAGATGAACGGCTACAAGAAAAGCGACCTTGTGAAGATGGATATTCTGCTTAACGGAGAAGTGTGCGACGCTCTCAGCCTGATTATCCACCGCGACAAGGCGTATGCGCGCGGCAGGGCGATAGCGGAAAAATTAAAGGACGTAATTCCGCGCCAGCAGTTTGAAATTCCCATTCAGGCGGCAATCGGCGGTAAGGTCATCGCGCGCGAAACCGTCAAGGCGGTCAGAAAGGACGTGCTCGCAAAATGCTACGGCGGCGACATCACCAGAAAGAAAAAGCTGCTTGAAAAGCAGAAAGAGGGCAAAAAGCGCATGAGACAGATAGGCTCGGTGGAAGTCCCCAGCGAGGCGTTTATGACCATTCTGAAATTCGACGGCAAGTAAAATGGGCTTCGGGCTTTATATCCACATTCCCTTTTGCAGAAAAATTTGCGCGTATTGCGACTTTTACAGGGGCGTTTACGATGAAAAAAAGGCGGAAAAGTATCCGCACGCCCTCGGCGCGGACGCGGAAGATTTCGTAAAAAAGTATTCTCTTACGGGGGAAGCCGATACCGTGTATATAGGCGGCGGCACCCCCACCGTTTTGCCCCGCGGTTATCTGGGAGCCGCCCTAACAATGATAAAAAAGCATATCCGTATAGCGGAAGGGGCGGAGTTTTCCTGCGAGGGCAACCCCGAATCTTTTACCGACAAAAAGGCGGAGGAGTTGAAGGCGCTGGGCGTGAACAGAGTTTCGCTGGGCGTGCAGTCGCTTTCCGATAAAACGCTGTCCGCACTCGGCAGAATCCACGGCGCTAAGGAGGCGAAAAAGGCGGTAGGACGCGCGGCGGGTTGCGGCTTCCGCGTGAGCGCGGATATTATGCTGGGCGTGCCGTACCAGACGGAAGCGGACGTGCGCGAATTTGCCGCGGTAATGCGCTCTCTGGGCGCGGAGCACCTGTCCGCATATATGCTTACCATAAGCGAAGGCACTCCGCTTGCAGATATGGTGCGGCGCGGAGAGTTTTCTCCCGACGACGACCGCTCGGCGGACTTGTATTCGGCATTCCACGATGCCGCGGCGCAAGCCGGATACGCGCGCTACGAGGTGAGCAACTGGGCGCTCCCCGGCAGAGAGTGCAGGCACAATATCAAGTATTGGACGGGCGGCGATTACGCCGGACTGGGCGCGGGGGCTTATTCCAAGGTCGGCGGTTGCCGCTTCCATACCGCTCCCGACGCAAACGCGTACGTAGGCGGTAATATTGCGCGTATAACCGATGAGGTCATGACGGAAAAACAGCTTGCCGCGGAAAAAGCCGTGTTCGGCTTGCGCACGCGCTTGGGCGTGGATAAAAACACGCTTTCCGCCGCGGGCATAGACCTTGAAAAACTGCTCAAAACCCCTTATTTCACTTTTGACGGCAACGCCCTGCATATCAAAGACGAATATCTGCTTACCTCCGACGGTATAGTCATTAAATATATTTTATAGTGTCCGCAGTATCCGCGGCAAAACGCTTTGATAGCAATCTTTTCGCCTCCTTTGCACAACGCCTCGCTCGACGTAGCGCTGCTACGACTTCACTCGGTGTTGCGCAAATGCGTACAAAAATCTTTGCTCTGAAAACGCTTTACCGCGGATACTGCGGACACAAGAAGAATTTGTATGCATAAATGCGTTATATGCAAAAAGTCCCGCAAAACTGCGGAACTTTTTGCTTTGTGACTTTGTTTACCTTATTTTACATGGTTTTGGTAAAGCTGGTGTTGTGGCAGTTGGGGCAGGGAGGCATCTTGTCCCTGTCGCCCAAAGTCACGTCAAAGCCGCACTTGGTGCAGCTGTACTCGCCCTTGCCGGGCTTTTCACCCGTATTTACGGTATGTGCCATAATTTACCTCCGGATATATGATTTTCGGGCGGAGCAAAGACCGCCTGCGCCGTTTTTGCCGCGTCCTTTTTTATTATGGCTTAACGGGAGTAAGAATATACGCGCGCTTTTTCCGCGTTTGAAAAGCGGGCGGACATATTCTTGTCGTTTTCAGCATAATTGTGTTATAATAAACTTATGGCGCGGCCTTACGGTGAAGGAATAGTATTCAATATACTCATGAAAGTGATATACATTGCCTATCTGGCGATGTATATGGCTTACGCCGTGCTGAACTATATCGCAGAAACGGGTAACGACCTTGTCAACTTCATAGTCATTTCCTTTATCTCCGTTTCCATAGTCATTTTCATCATAGCAAACGTAATGGACTGGGTGTACAAGAACGCCGACGCGCGCTCCAAGATAAAGGTGCGGCTGCACACCTTGCGCAACGTGTTCAAAATAATCAAGGTGGGCGTAACCATTCTGGTTCTTGCCCAGACGATTACCGACGACAGTTGGAACGCGCTGACCATAACCATGCTCGTAATATCCCTGCCTACCAGCCTTCTCTGGCTGTTGGGCGAATATATCTACGTCGCGGTAAAGGGGATATTCCACCGCGGCGGAAAAGCCCAGTCGGAAGATACCGACGAGGAATACGACGACATAAAGCGCGTAACGCCCGTGCACGATACCATTGAAAGGGTGAAGCAGTTTGCCGAATCCGAACTGATAGTCATGCGCCCGCACGAGGTGGATTACGATTCGGACGAGGAAGAGGACGTGGAGGACAGATACCTGGGTTACGAGGAGGACGACGACTATTCCTATCCGCCTTCGCCGCGAGCGGCCCTGCAGCCGTCGCATGGGGAGTATATTCCCGAAAGACGCGCATATCCGGAATACGAGGGAATATTCACCATAGAGGCGATGCCGATGACGGAAGACGCGCACGATTTCAGCGTGGAAGAATACGATATGAATGCCGTTCTCGGGAGCGGAAGCAAGGAACAATGCGGCGGAGAAAACGCGGACGTTCCGCCTGCGGACGGCGGAAAACAGCGCGCTGAGGACGGAGATACGCCCGCGGAAGGGGGCGGCGCTTCCATGGCAGAGCCTGCGCCGCAGAACGGACAGATAAAAGTCGATGAAGAAACAACCGCGCAAACCGTGCCGGAAGATATTTTTGAAGATATGATACCCGGACAGGCGGCAGAAGGCGTTTCCGGAGAGGCGGTACCCGAACAGGTCGCGCAAGATAAGCCGGAAGAGTCTGCGCCCGAACAGGTCGCGCAAGATAAACCGGAAGAGTCTGCGCCCGTACAGGCGGCGGAAGATACGGCGGAAGAGATAGCCACCGTACAGGCGGCGGAAGATACGGCGGAAGAGATAGCGCCCGTGCAGGCGGCGGAAGATAAGGCGGAAGAGATAGCCACCGTGCAGGCGGCGGAAGATACGGCGGAAGAGATAGCCTCCGTACAGGCGGCGGAAGATAATTCCGGAGAGAGCGAGGAAGAGCCTGCTTTTGAACGTAAGTTAAATCAGACTGACGAAGATAAAGGGGAAGAGTAGCGGATTCGGACTCGAAAAAAGCCGCCCTGCCATAAATGCGGGACGGCTGTTTTGTTTTTCCGTTACGGTTTTCCGGTTTATTCTTCCGACGGCGCGTCGCTCGTTTCGGCGGAAGCAAATCCGTTTTTATCGAATTCTTCTATAAATTCCAGCGTTATATCGAACACTTTGGAAAGACATTCGGGACTCAGGTTGTCGTAGTTGTCAAGGCGCGTGTGGTAGTATTTGTCCACTTCCGGATTCATCGCGGCTACTGACGTCGCGCGGTAACCGCCCTTGGAAAACGCCGCGGCGTCGGTTGCGCCCGCGAATACCGAGCCGAATTTCAAATCCATACCGTGGCGCGCGGCGCACTTTTTGTATATTTCGCACGCTGCCCGGTCGTTTTTCACCGTTCCGTTCAGATCGCGGTCGTATATGCCCAGATATTCCAGCTCGCGCAGAGTTTCATAGGTGATGAACACCGTTTCCACGTTTTCTTCGCGCGCATAGTCGGGGTGCTGTTTTACGAACGCGGTCGCTCCGCGCAGACCCGCTTCTTCCGAACCGGTGATGAGCGCCACCACTTCCGTGTTTTCCAGGCGTATGCCGTTATCCTTCAAAGCCTTTACCGCGGCTATCGCCATGTAGCAGGCGGTGAGGTTGTCGTTTGCGCCGGGCACTACTTTGCGCGTGTCGGCAAACAGCCAGAAGGCGAGGAAGAAGGGCACGAATACGATGCCCGCAATGCCTATCCAAAGGCAGTTGCCCGTAACCATTCCGAAAGGACCGCACAGCACGCACGCAGCCAGGGCGATTGCGAACATATAAACGACGCCCAGAATCACCAGAATTATGGAAGACAGGAACATCTTGTAACCGCCGATATAGTGCCAGTGCCACTCGTAAACGGCGTCGGAGTGCCCGTTGATTATTATGCGGCGTCTGACTTCGCCGGAAGGGGAATACGTACCCATTACGTTGCCCGATTCCCGTTTGTCGAAAAGCGGGTCGAGGAAGGGCGCGTACAGCACGAATTGGAATATCATGGGTACGAGCGAGAGCAATATGCACACGAATACCATAACCGGCGACAGGAAGTAGATGGGCACCGCCAGGGTCATGAACACCGCCACAAAGTACGTCCAGCCGAAAAAGGCGTGGGGCGCCACTTTGAATTTGTCGCGGTCCACTTTGTCGCACGTTTCGCCCAGCTGGTCCGCCATGTAGTCAAGGGCTTTGTTCTCGCCCTCGCTGCCCGGGTCGCGGTCGCCGAAGTTTACGATGACGTTCTTAATCTCGTCGCATATGTAGGAAACGCTTTTTTCGCGCTCCTCCGCCGGAATTTCCGTTACTTTCATAGTACGTCCTCCGAAATAAACTGATATCATTATACAACATTATGACGGATATGTCCATACCCAAAACGCAATTTACATTTATTTTCCGCAAAAAAAAGTAAATTCGGCAGTCTGTTTTCTTCATTTGCTTGTCAAAGGCGGTGAAATGTGTAATAATTGTAACGCGGAGGAGTTATGAAGAAAAAGGTTGTTTTTATCGCCGCTTTGATATGCGTTGCGCTCCTGCTTGCCGCCTGCACTCCGGACGGCGGGGAACTGCGCGAGGCGTATAAAGGCGCGGGATACGACTTTCAGCCTTTCGATATATCCGCCGCCCACGTGGAAGAGTACGAACTTTCCGATTACTTTTCCGCAGTAAAGGGCGCGAACTCCGACCCGAAAACGGTTTACGTTCTGTTCTTCGCCACGCTGGGCGAGGCGCGCAGATATGTTGAAGAACATTCCGGAAGCGGAAATATGCCCAATCTTTCGCGTTCGGGAAGACTGGTGGCGTTCGGGGCGGCGGAAGCCGTAAGCATAGCCGTCGGCAGCTGACTGCCGCAAATCCATTTGTAAAATACCGCGTTTTGCGCGGTAAAAATATTGTTGTCTAAGTAAGTTTCGGAGTAATGAAAAGGATATTGCGTCCGGAATAAAGCCTTTTGTGCGCGGCAAATAATTGTGCACCAGTATGGTTTTAAGAGGACGTTTTATGGTAAAAAAACGCAGGACGCCGCCCGGACAAGGCGGTGACGGCGCGGCTGTTTGCCGCGAAAATTTGCAGCAAAACGAAGAGCAGGGGCGGGAAAAGCAGGAAAATTCCTTGCCCGAAATCCAAACCGGAACGCCCGCGGCGGAAAACGCGGAAGTTTTAACTTTGCAAGGCGGAAAGGAAGAGCGCAAGGCGGACAATGCGGAAAATTCCGCGGAGGTTTCCGGATCTTCCGAAACGGGCAAAGAAACGGACGGCGGCGTGCCGCAGGAGTGCGGGAGCGTAGAAGAGGGAACTGCCGCAAAAGCAAAACCCGACGTAAAGCAACGGGCGGCGGCTTTTTGGAAGGAAAAGGGGAAGCCTGCGCTGAAAGGACTGCCCAAAAGGTGGTTCATAGACGCCTTTACGGGTATGGCGCAGGGACTTTTCGTCACCCTGATTGCCGGCACAATCGTAAAAACGCTGGGAAGCCTGATAGGCGACAACTCCTTCGGCAACTTTCTCACGCTTCTTGGCAATATAGCCTCCGTCATGATGGGCGCGGGCATAGGCGCGGGCATGGGCAGTAAGCTGAAAGCTCCCGGACTGGTCGTATTCTCCGCAATAGTCGCCGGCTTTGTGGGGGCGTGGGCGGATATATTCATCACCTGCGCAAGCGACGGCGCAAACGCCGTCATCTCCGCAATCGGCGCGAAAGTGGCGGCAGGCTCGCCCGGCAACCCGATAAGCGCGTACGTGACCGCGCTTACGGCGATAGAGATTTCTTCGCTCATTGCGGGAAAAACCAAGCTGGATATTCTGCTTGTGCCGCTCACGTCGCTTCTTGCCACGCTTGCGGGCGCGTATATCTCGTGGCCTTTTTCCTGGCTCATATCCCAGCTCGGAACGGGCATCGCGCTTGCAACCGACTTGCAGCCCGTGCTTATGGGTATAATAGTGGCGGCGGTAATGGGTATTCTGCTCACTCTGCCTACGTCCAGCGCGGCGATATGGGTATCTGTGGCGACCCCCGTGCTTACGGGCGGCGATCCCACGCAGGTGAACGCCATGCTCATCGCGGGCGGAGCGGCCGTCGTCGGCTGCGCCTGCCATATGGTGGGATTTGCAGTGCTCAGCTTTAAGGAAAACGGCTGGGCGGGAATAATTTCCCAGGGGCTGGGTACGTCCATGCTGCAAATTCCCAATATAATGCGCCACCCCCAGCTGCTCATTCCGCCCACGATAGCCAGTATGATATGCGGACCTATCGCCACGGGCGCGTTCAGACTGATGTGCGGTGCAAGCGGCGGCGGCATGGGTACGTGCGGCTTCGTGGGCATAATAGAATCGTATAACGCGAGCATTATCCAGGGCGGTATGGAGCAGTGGAAATTCTGGCTTGCAATAGCCTTCCTCTTCTTCATAATGCCTGCGGTAATATGCTGGGCGATAGGCAAACTTATGCGCTATAAGGGCTGGATAAAGGACGGATACCTAAAGATTTAACTAACCCGTCCCCGTGCCCGGAAAAATCCTTTGAGCGTGATCTTTCCGGCACCTTTGCGCAATACCTCGCTTGACGTAGCGCTGCTACGACTTCGCTCCGTATTGCGCAAATCTGCCCGAAAACCTCTACGCTGAAAGGCTTTCCCCGAACCCGTGTACGGGTTCCGTCCCCGTGTCCGGCAAAATCCTTTGAGCGTGATCTTTCCGGCACCTTTGCGCAATACCTCGCTCGACGTAGCGCTGCTACGACTTCGCTCCGTATTGCGCAAATCTGTCCGAAAATCTCTACGCTGAAAGGCTTTCCCCGAACCCGTGTACGGGTTCCGTCCCCGTGCCCGGCGAAATCATTTGAGAGTGATCTTTCCGGCACCTTTGCGCAATACCTCGCTTGACGTAGCGCTGCTACGACTTCGCTCCGTATTGCGCAAATCTGCCCGAAAATCTCTGCGCTGAAAGGCTTTCGCCGAACCCGTGTACGGGTTCTGTCCCCGCGTCCGGCGAAATCATTTGAGCGCGGGAGAGGAGTATATATATTGTATTTAAGCCGGAAAACGGCGCAGATAAGGAGAAGATATGGAACAGGTAAAACTACGCAACCAGATCGAAGACAAGTACAAGTGGGACCTGACGCCCATGTTTGCAAGCGACGAAAAGTGGCAGGAGGAATTCGACGCTCTTAGCGCGAAACTTCCCATGCTCGACGAATACGCGGGCAGGCTGGACTGCGAAGAAAATATTCTGGCGTGTCTTAAACTTTCGGACGAACTTTCCGCTTCTTACGGTGAACTTTACGTGTACGCCTACCAAAGGCGCGACGAGGACGCAGGCGTTGCAAAGTACTGTGCCATGTGCGACAAAATAGACGCCCTGGGCGTTAAACTCGGCGAAAAATCCGCGTATATCACGCCCGAACTCACCGCGCTTGACGGCGAATTTCTGCTTGCTTTGAGTAGGAAGGAGGAGTTTGCCGATTATGATTACCAACTTTGCGAGATAGTAAGGCGCAAACAGCACACCTTATCCGCCGCGGAGGAAAAACTGCTCGCGGGGGTGGGACTGTTTTCCGACGGCTTCCACGACGCGTTCAATATGTTCGATTCCCTCGACGTGAAATTCAAGCCCGTAAGGGACGAGGACGGGCGCAGGGTGGAGATGTCGCACGGCGTGTATTCCAAATTGCTCGCGTCTTCCGACAGAAAGGTGCGCAAAGCGGCGTTCAACTCTATGTTCGCCGCCTACGGGGATATGCTTCACACGGTGGGACAGCTGTATGCCGGCAACGTGAAAAAGGATTGGTTTTTCGCGCGTGCGCGTAAATATCCCGACTGTCTTACCCGCGCCATGAGCGGCGAAAACGTGCCGCGCATTGTGTACGACAATCTGATAAAAAGCGTGCACGGCGGTCTGAAATATCTGCACGGGTATATGGGCTGGCGCGCGGAAAAAATGGGGCTTGCAAAACTGCATATGTACGACCTGCACGTCCCCGTGGTCAGCGAATACAAACTTTCCGTAAGTTACGAAGAGGCGTGTGAAATAGTCAAAAAAGCGCTTGCTCCGCTGGGCGAAGAATACCTTTCGCATATCCGCGAGGCAATGGAGAACAGGTGGATAGACGTTTACGAAAACAAGGGCAAGCGCACGGGCGCATACTCGTGGGGCACTTACCGTTCGCATCCGTATGTGCTTCTCAACTACAACGGCACCGCCCACGACGTCTTCACCATAGCGCACGAGCTGGGACACAGTATGCACTCTTACTATTCTGATAAAAACCAGCCTTCTTCCAAGGCTCAGTACGAAATTTTCGTGGCGGAAGTGGCTTCCACGGTGAACGAAGTTTTATTGCTCAAATATATGCTTGAACACAGCAGGGACGAACAAGAGCGCGAATATCTGCTCACTTACTATCTGGATATGTTCCGCACCACGCTGTTCCGCCAGACGCAGTTTGCCGAATTCGAGGAAAAGGCGCACGCC
Organism: Candidatus Alloclostridium intestinigallinarum; assembly: GCA_904382605.1. Lineage (GTDB taxonomy): Bacteria > Bacillota > Clostridia > Christensenellales > UBA3700 > Alloclostridium > Alloclostridium intestinigallinarum. Next base: position 120,859 of record CAJFJA010000003.1, read on the forward strand.
TTAGCGGAAAAGGATATGCCCGTAACGTGCGACGCGCTCAACGAAGAATATCTGAAGATAAACAAACTTTACTACGGCAAAAACGTGGTTTCGGATAAGCAAATAGCGTGGGAATGGGCGCGCATACCGCATTTTTACCGTTCCTTCTACGTATACAAGTACGCCACGGGGCTTACCAGCGCGGTGAGCATAGCCCGCGGCATTTTGAGCGGCGGCGAAAAGGAAAAGGAAGGCTATATGAAATTCCTCTCCGCAGGCGGAAGTATGCCGCCCGTGGAAATTCTCAAACTCGCGGGCGTGGATTTGACAACGGAAGTGCCGTTTGAAAACGCCATGCGCGAGATGGCGGACACGCTCGGATTGCTCAAAAGGGAAAAGTAAGTTGACGAACGCTGCGTTTTGAGTTAAGATAGGAAGGGAGGTTGTTATGCCCGAGAAGAAGGAAAACAGTAACGCGCTGCGCGTTATGCCGAACAGCTACGAATCCGAGCGCGCCGTGCTGGCGTGCATGCTGTTGGATAACGATATATGCACGGAATTTTTAACCAAGATTACAGAGGACGATTTTTACACCGTCGCGCACAGGAAGATTTACCAGGCGATAAACGAACTGTCGCGTGAAGGCGGCGCGCCCGTGGACGTTATCGGCGTGATGAGCAGACTCAACCGCAAGGGCGAGCTGGACTCCGTCGGCGGCGCGACCGCGCTTGAAAGTCTTATCGACAGTGTCCCTTCCACCGCGAACTCGGAATACTACCTTTCGCTTTTGAAACGCGACAGCATGTTGCGCACCATAATCCGCCGTTCCAACGCGATTATCGACCGCGCTTACAGCGACGACAATGTGGACAGCGTACGCGCCTTTGCGGAAGCGCAGTTTTTCGACCTGGGCGCGGGCACGCAGGAGGGCGAACTGCAACACGTCAGCGGACCTATGGCGCAGCTGATAAGAAGGCTGAACGACATCTACCTGCATAAGGAAAACAGCGGCGGACTCAGGTCGGGCTTCCCCAATCTGGACGCGCTTCTGAACGGCTTTCTGCCCGGTCAGATAATCATCGTCGCCGCCCGTCCGGGTCTTGGTAAGACGGCGTTCGCGCTCAACGTTATCGGCAATATTCTGAAAAAAGACCCTTCTTCCGTTATCGCCATGTTCAACCTGGAAATGTCGGTGAGCGAACTTGCCCAGCGTATTCTGGTGAATCTGAGCGGACTGAGTATGCAGACGCTCGTCAAAGGTCAGGAAACAAGCGGCGACTGGGATAAAATATGGGGCGTATCTTCCATGCTCACACCTTCGGGACTGTATCTGGACGATACGGTCAACCTCTCGCACGAGGACGTGCTGCACAGGTGCCGCGCGCTTAAAAAGAAGATGGGCAGGCTCGACCTTGTGGTTGTGGACTATCTGCAGCTGATGGTCAACAAGAACGGCAAAAAGAACGCTTCGCGCCAGCAGGACGTGTCCGATATATCGCGCGGAATGAAGGTGATTGCAAAGGAACTCGGCGTGCCCGTAATTCTGCTTTCACAGATGTCGCGTGATTTGGAAAAGAGAGAGGAAACGGATAAGCAGAAAGGCAACGCCACCACCGAACCCAAGCTCTCCGACCTGCGCGAATCGGGCGCAATCGAGCAGGACGCGGACGTGGTAATGTTCATTCATCGTCCCAACAATTCCGTAGACGAACCGATAAAGAACGTAACGCTTATCGTGGAAAAACACCGTAACGGTCCCACGGGCAAGCTGTACTTCCGCTTTATCGGCGAAAAGATGCTCTTCCAGCCCACAAATAACCCCGGTTCATCCTTCTCCACGCCCAAAAAACCGACTGACGGTGCGGACGGCACGCAGGATAATTCTTACGACGACTTTGCCTACGACGAGTCGGACATTCCGCCGGAAGACGACAACTTGCCGCCTGATGAATAAAAGGCGCTTCGCTTAAGCCGAAAACAAAAAGGATATGGCGGATATGGTTTTTTACCATATCTGCCTTTTTGTTTTCCGCTTGTTTTGATGGAAAACCCAGCCATTCGGGAGCGTGGAACGCTCCGCCAATTGACCTCTTTGCAATATCATACTGTAAAACAAAGTTTGCGCTTCGCTATGGTTTTGACGGCTCTTGCTTGAGGCTCGGTTTTCCCTCTTTTTGCGGTCTGTTTATCAGGTAGCGCGCCGTCCGTTACCGCAAAAATTCACCCTTTCCGCCCTTACGGGAAAATCCGCACAGCGAATTTTAGAGGTTACGCTCGCAAAAGCGCGGTTTTGCTTCGCTTTTATTTACAATATAAAGCATTGCAGAGAAAAAAGTTTTTATATATTCTTATATAACGCAAAATGTGAAAGTATCGTTTACCAAAATTCTTGGTATCGACATATATGGCAATTTTTATCAATCTGTCCACTATAGTGGACACTTCATTTATAAAAGAAAGTTAACTAATATAAAGCAAAGTATTGCGGAGATATTAATTTTGAAATTCAGTTTTGCTACTTCAAAGAGTAATCAGCCTGCGGCGGCTCGCCGCGGTGGAGTGTCCCACGCTCCCGGTTCGCCGCTGTCCACTTTAGTGGACACTTTATTTATGAAAGTAAGTAAACAAGCCGATACCAAGATTTTTGGTAAAAGATAGTTTTCTATCCATAGAGAATAAATTAGAGACAAAGTATTGCGAAGAAAATAGATCTAAGATTTTCTTTTGATAATTCACGGCGGCTCGCTGCGGTGGAGCGCTACGCGCTCCCGACTCGCTGCTGTTAGTTACTACTTGACAAGATTATTCTTGATAGTAAGTAAGACAGGCTTGTCAGGTACTGCTTGACAAGAGTATTTTTGACAGTAAGTAAGATAGATTCGTCAAGTACTGCTTGACAAGGTTATTTTTGATAGTAAGTAAAATGGTAATCAAATAAAAAGCATTACGGAGAAGAAAAGCCGTAACTTGGTGCAATGTTACTGCACGGCATAATCAGGGGTGGAGTGTCCCACGCTCCCGGCTCGCTGCGGTTTTGCTTCGCTCGTAATTACACTTGGCTGATTATATAGTCATATAAAATACTCATCATAAATAGTCTGTCCACTAAAGTGGACACTTTATTTATGAAAGTAAGTAAACAAGCCGATACCAAGATTTTTGGTAAAAGATAGTTTTCTATCCATAGAGAATAAATTAAAGACAAAGTATTGCGAAGAAAATAGATCTAAGATTTTCTTTTGATAATTCACGGCGGTTAAGGGGTGGAGCGTCCCGCGCTCCCAAGATTTTTGGTAAAAGATAGTATTCTATCCGCAGATAACAAAAAACAGAGAATTGCGGAGAAAAAGGAGTGAATTTCAGTTTTGTCACTTTGGAATATAATCAGCCTGCGGCGGCTCGCCGCGGTGGAGTGTCCCACGCTCCCGGTTCGCCGCTGTCCACTTTAGTGGACACATAATTTATGAAAGCAATTAAACAAGTTGATACCAAGATTTTTGGTAAAAGACAGTTTTCTAGCCGCGTTTTGCATTTTTTGCTATCAATCCTGCAAAATCTTTAATATACTCTCTTTTATAATTTTTCCCACATAAAATAAAGAGTCATCAATTTGATGACCCCTCAGGTGTTGAACGTTTGGGCTGCCTATACAGCCTTGCTGCCGCTGCTATGGCGGTGCCAAAATCAGGTTTGTCGGGCTGCCTGTTCAGCCTTGCTGCCGCTGCTATGGCGGTGCCAAAATTAGGTTTACTTATCAACGCAATATAATTATATTCTTCACTTTTTTGAAAAGTCAAGCCTATGAGTACCATTTTTCTTGTAAATAAGAGAGTAAAAGTATTGCGGAAAACCTTGAAATTCAGTATTGGCGCTTTGAAATATGATCAGCCTGCGGCGGCTCGCCGCGGTGGAGCGTCACACGTTGCCTCTGCCGCATGCAAACTGATAAGTTATATATCGGGATTGAAAGTCATATTTATTGGTATGGCATTTTCCAAGGAATTAGAGGAGAAGTTGGGGCAAGTCGTCGGTGAAGTCACCTGTCGCATAGAATGGCTGCCGAACGTGGGCGTTATCGTGGAGGGCGGCAAGGGACTTTACTACTATTCGCCCGAATGCGTGAAAGTGCGCGCAAAGGGCGGAATGGTGGTTGTGGAAGGCGAAGGTCTTTATGTGTACGAAACGCGCACCGATGAAGTAGTGCTTCGCGGCAGGGCGGCGTCCGTGAGGTGGGAATGAAAAGCAGGTTCTCATGCCGTGTAAAATATGTGGCAAGGGTAATATCCGCCCTGCGTAGCGCGGGGATTCAGGTATGCAAGGGAAAGGCAAAAGGCGATATTTATGTATTCTTTGTGCACTCAAAACAGGAGGATGCCGCAGTTGCGGCGTTGAAAAGCAGAGGAATAGAATACGAGCTTGTGCAAAGCGGCGGCGTGAAGTATTTCAAAAAGCGCGCGGCGGCGGGTGCGGGGCTTATTGTAGCTGCGGTGGTGACGCTTATTGCGTGTATAGTATGTTCGCTTTTTGTGTTCGATGTGCAGGTGAGTTGCGAAGATAAGATGACAGCCGCCCTAATAACGCAAATTTTGCAGGAAAACGTGGGGAAGCGGAAGTCGGAGATAGATGAAGAAGCGCTTGAGGAAGAGATTTACGCGCAGGCGGAAAATGTATCTTTTGTGCACTTAAAGATAAGGGGCGGCATACTTACCGCCAATGCGGTCATGCAGAACGAAACGCCTAAGGAGCCGGAAGAAAGGGAAAATGTGTATGCTTTGTGCGACGGGGTGGTGGAAAGCATAGCCGTATTTTCCGGGACGGCGGAGGTAAAGCCGGGGGACGTGATAAAACGCGGCGACTTGCTCATATCGGGAAGGAGGATAACGGGGCAGGACGATATGGGCAACGACGTATACGAGGCGTGTCCCGCTTCGGGAGTGGTCACGGCGCGCACCTATACGGGCGGCAGGACAAGGGTGCCGCTGTCTTACGCGGAAAAGGTGCGCACGGGCAATTTCGTGACGTATAATCTTTTGAATCTGTGCGGGATACAGGCTGGAAGCGACAAGGGGTGCGGATACGAATATTACGAAAGAGAGGAAACAAGGAGAAAATTCGCGGCGCTGCTCCCGTTCTCGCTCACTTCGGTCACGTATTACGAGCTTACTTCGCGTATCGTCGAAACGTCGGAGGCGGATCTGGACGTCATAATAGCCCGGAAACAGGCGGAATATCTCTCGTCGTTGCAGGGAGCGGAGATTCTGAACGCGTATAAGGACGTGAAAAAGCTGGACAATTATTATATTATAGATATATACTATGAACATATCGCCCCGGCGGCGTAGAAAAAATAAATTTGTGCGGTTTCCGGCGTTGCAAACGCGCCCGTATGTGCTATAATATATTTATAGCGGTTTATACCGGAACAGCCGCGCAGACTTATCGTTTGCGTTTATATATATCGTAAATATCGCCTTCGGGCGCACACATAAGGTAAAACACATATGGATCAGGAAAGAAAACTCAAGTTAAATCGCCAACTGATCTCGGCGGCGGTATTGCTGCCCGCGGCGTTCGTTCTGGTATATTTTTCTTACTGCCTCATGCTGGGCACGGCGAATATCTTTGCCGTAGGAGAGATATATTACGCTTTCGTGCCCACTCTCGCGGTCATGTACGCGCTGTTTGTAACGCTGATGATCTATCTTTCCGGCGAAAGAAACTTCACCTGCAACTGCACCTGGCTTAAAGCCGAACTCATCGTTTTTCCCGTGGTTGCCATAACCGTGCTGGTCAACTGCGCAATGGCGGCGTGGGTCAGTCCTTACGCCACGCCCATAGCGTTCACGGTACTGCTTACCGGCGTGCTCGTATCGCCCAGGGCGGGACTTTACAGCGGACTTCTGTCCGCGGTGGCTTCGGCAATCTGCATTGCGCCTCCCGTCTACTTTTATCTGCCGGGCGATTTCGGTATTTCCTATTCGCTCTCCGCGGTCGTGGACTTTGTCACGGCGTTCTTCATGCTGTTCGTAATCAACAGGAAGTACAACCGCTTTTCGCTGATATGGGGCGCGATTGCCGTATCTCTGGGCACGGCGCTCGTGGGCGCGGTCATGGGACTTCTGGACGGCTGGACGCTGCGCAATTTCTTCGGCGGTTACGCGCTCGGCGTTATCGGCAACGTGGTGGCGGTGTGCCTGTTTACGGCGATACTGCCCGTATTCGAGTATTTTTCGCGCATCTGGACGGACTTCAAGCTGGCGGAAGTGTGCGGTCTGAACCAGCCCGTGCTCCGCAAAATGAGCGAGGAAGCGCCCGGCACTTTCAACCACTCCCTTACCGTAGCCAATCTTGCGGAAAACTGCGCGATAGCCATAGGGCTTGACCCTTATATGGCAAGGGCGTGCGCGTATTACCACGACGTGGGAAAGATGAACGACCCGCTGTATTTCAGCGAAAACCAGACGGGGTACAATCCCCACGACGACCTTATTCCCGAAGTGAGCGTTGCGAAAATACGCCGCCACACGCGCGACGGATACGAGCAGCTGCGCAAGATGCGCTTCCCCGACGAAGTGTGCAACGCGGCTCTCGAACACCACGGCGATTCGCCGATAATGTACTTTTACACCAAAGCCACCAAGCTGGGCGGCAGCGTGGATATCGCCGATTTCAGGTACGACTGTCCCACGCCCACCACGAAATATTCCGTTATCATTATGATTTGCGACATATGCGAGTCCATGACCCGCGCCGTACAGCCGGAAAGCGAAGAGGCTCTTGAAAAGACGGTGGATAAGGTCATAAAGGAGAGAATGGAGGACGGACAGTTCGAAAACGTGGACATTACGCTGAAAGAACTGGACAAGATAAAGAGTACCATCGTAAAGGTGATACCGGGTATGCTCCACAAGCGTATCGACTACGCGAAGGCGAAGGAGGAGAGATGATGAAAAAAGACGGAATGTTCCCCGAAGATACGCAAGGATATATCATTCCCACGGACGGACTTCCGGGCAGGGCGAGCTTTTTTGCCGCCTGCGACGCGGCGGAAGTGTTCACTCCCAAGCCTTCCGTCAAACTGCCGGTATTGGAGGAAAAGAGGGTGTACGTGACCTGCGAAACGGGCGTGCACAACATCGGCTCGGACTTTTTCGAAGAGCTGCTTAAAGGCGCGCTGCACGTGCTCGGCGTGCCCGACAATTACCGCATAGACGTGGAGCTTGTAAGCAGGGCTACGATAAAGGAATACAACGCGCAAAAGCGCGGAGTGGACAAAGTCACCGACGTGCTCAGTTTTCCCGCGCTCGATTACGCAAAGCCGCTGCAGCCGAAGGACAAGGAAGCGGCGCGCTTTCTGCTGGACGAGTTTTCCGGGCTGTACCAGCTCGGCGAAATTCTCATCTGCCGCAGCGTATGCGTCGCCCAGGCGCACGAGTACGGACATTCGGTGGAAAGGGAGATGGGATATCTGTTCGTGCACGGGGTGCTGCACCTTCTTGGGTTCGACCACGTCACGGACGAAGAGTATCGCCAGATGCGCGATATTGAAGAAAAAGTACTTTCTATGGTGGGTCTTGTAAGATGAAAAGCGGATTTATCGCAGTAACCGGAAAGGCAAACGCGGGCAAGTCGACGCTGGTGAATACGCTGGTGGGCGAAAAGGTGTCCATAGTGTCGCACAAGCCGCAGACGACGCGCAACAAGATATTCGGAATACTCAACGGCGACGGCTACCAGGCGGTGTTCATAGACACGCCGGGGCTTCACCGTCCCAAAAACGCGCTTTCGGAGTACATGGTGCAGGAAGCGGAGGGCGCGAACGAGGGAGTGGACGCGGCAATCTATGTGCTTGCGTGCGACAAGGAGCCGGACAGGCACGACGACGAGCATATCGCCGCGCTGGCGAAATCGCCCGTACCGTTTATACTCGCCGTAAACAAGTGCGACGTGGTCGACGCGGAAGTCGTTCCCCTGCGCATAGCAAGATATAAGGACGTCAAGGGCATAACAGCCATCGTGCCGGTATCGGCGCGGACGGGAAAGAACGTGGACGTGATAAAAAACGAGATACTCAAAGTCCTGCCCGAGGGCGAAAGGTACTTCGACGAGGATATGTATACGGATAAGAATATGCGCTTTATGGCGGCGGAGATAATCCGTGAAAAAGCGCTGTACAATCTGTCCGACGAGGTGCCCTACGGCATAGGCGTGAATATCAACAAGTATTCCGTCGGCGAAAACGGGGTGACCGAGATAGACGCCGATATTATCTGCGAAAAAAGGGCGCATAAGCCTATCATCATAGGCAAGGGCGGCTCCATGCTCAAAAAAATAGGTTCGGACGCGCGCTTCGAGCTGGAAAGGCTTGTCGGCGGCAAGGTGTTTTTAACGCTTTGGGTGAGGATAAAGCCCGATTGGCGCGACGACGGCTCGGTAATGCGCATGCTGGGGTACGACCCGAAAAAGTGATAAATTCATTCTCCCGTGCACATATTATTATTGCGGGAGAGAATTATGCGGAAAAGCGCTGAAATGCTGTGGCGGCTGTTTACCGCCACGGGCGAAATAAAATATTATCTGTTGTATAAAGAAATAATCAAAGGCGGAAGATGAACGAACTTATCACCCTTGACGGGCTGTGCATAAAAAGCGTGGATTACGGCGAAACGGACGCCATAATCAACGTATACGCGACCGGCAGGGGAAAGATAAGCGCAAAAGTGCGCGGCGCGCGCGGGGCAAAGAGCAAACTGCGCTACGCCGCTTCACCGCTCACGTTCGCAAGGTACGTGTTCTCCGTCAAAGGGGACAAAGCCACGGTAACCGCCTGCGACGTCTACGATTCGTTCTTTTCGCTCACCGCCGACCCGGTGAAGTTTTACGCCGCTTGCACCGCGGCTGAATTTCTGGATAAGACCCAGCCGGAAGGGGAGTACAACAATTCGCTTATGCTCGCCTGCCTGAACTGCCTGCGCGATCTGGCGTATTCGGATAAGGACGGCGAAGAAGTCCTGCGCGCGTTTCTGCTCGACGCCCTCGCCGCAATCGGTTACGCCCGCCCCGGCGGCAGACTGCGCGATCTGGGCAATTTTCTCTATAAAAAAACGGATATAATTTTGGAATCCCTCAGAGGTTTTCTGCGGCTGAAAGGCATTTGAAAGCGCCGCGTATCCCCGCCGCAATTCAAAATTCGCATTTTCCTAAAAAACGCCGCGCCCGGAATCTCCTTTTATGTAAAATTTGCATAAAATAGCCGCTTTCTCCGCGCCTGTGCGGCAGATACCGCCGTCGCGTGCGGCTTTGCGTCCGGCAGGGCGGAAATTTGTCCCCGGAAAGGGCGTCCGGCACGAAAAAACGGCGATACGGCGTTGTTTTTCCGCCGTTTTAAGTATTTTTCCCAAAACCTCTTGCATTTTACACGCGGGTTATTATATAATGGAAATATCAAAAAATCCAAATTTTCCGGAGGAGTTATGTCTAAAAAGTACGTTTATTTGTTCAAGGAAGCAGACGGTGACAGAAAGGATTTGTTCGGCGGTAAGGGCGCTAACCTTGCCAAGATGACCTCCTGGGGCATGCCGGTGCCTCCCGGTTTCACCATCACTACCGAAGCCTGCACCCGTTATTACGACGACGGCGAAAGGCTGGACGACGAGATAGTCAAGGAGATATTCACGACCCTTGCGCTGGTGGAAAAGGACGTCGGCAAAAAGTTCGGCGACGAAAAAAATCCCTTCCTTGTGTCTGTCCGTTCGGGTGCGAGAGCGTCTATGCCGGGCATGATGGACACCATTCTCAACCTCGGTCTCAACGACGTATCCGTCAAAGGTCTTGCCGCTAAAACGGGTAATCCCCGCTTCGCCTACGACTGCTACCGCAGATTCATCCAGATGTTCTCCGACGTGGTCATGAACGTATCCAAGTCGGAATTCGAAAAGATAATCGACGAAGTCAAGGAAGCCAGGGGCGTGAAGATGGATACAGACCTCACCGCGGACGATCTGCAGGAACTTATCAAGCGTTTCAAGGCCGTATATAAAAAGGCCATGGGCAAAGACTTCCCCCAGGATCCCAAAGAACAGCTCATCGAAGCGGTCAAGGCGGTGTTCCGCAGCTGGAACAACGACCGCGCCATCATCTACCGCAGGGAAAACGATATTCCCGGCAGCTGGGGCACGGCGGTCAACGTGCAGTCGATGGTGTTCGGCAATATGGGCGAAACCTCCGGCACCGGCGTTGCGTTCACCCGTAATCCCGCCACCGGCGAAAACCACATTTACGGCGAATATCTCATGAACGCGCAGGGCGAGGACGTCGTTGCGGGTATCCGCACCCCTCTGTCCATAGACCACCTGGCGCAGACCAACCTTGCCGTTTACAACCAGTTCGTGTCCATCGCAAAGACCCTGGAAGAAAAGAACAAGGATATGCAGGACATGGAATTCACCATAGAAGAAGGCAGACTGTTCATGCTGCAGACGCGTAACGGCAAGCGCACCGCGAACGCCGCCGTCCGCATAGCCTGCGACATGGTGGACGAGGGCATGATAAACGAAAAAGAAGCCCTTCTGAAAATAGAACCCAAGCAGCTGGACGCGCTGCTGCATCCCCAGTTCGACGCTGCGGCTCTGAAGAAAGCCAAGGCGATAGCAAAGGGCTTGCCCGCGTCTCCCGGCGCAGCCTGCGGCAAGATAGCTTTTTCCGCGGAAGAAGCGGTCGAGCGCAAGAATGCCGGTGAAAAAGTCGTGCTTGTCAGACTTGAAACCTCCCCCGAAGATATAGAAGGTATGTACGCTGCGGAAGGCGTTCTCACCGCCCGCGGTGGCATGACCTCCCACGCCGCCGTCGTGGCAAGGGGCATGGGCGAATGCTGCGTTGCCGGCTGCGGCGATCTGAAGATAGACGAAGAAAAGCGCGAAGTTTACATTTCGGGCAAGAAGTATACCGCGGACGATTATATCTGCCTTGACGGCTCCACCGGCAACGTGTACGCCGGCCAGCTGCCCACCGTCGAACCGGAAGTTACGGGCAACTTCGCCCGCATAATGGAGTGGGCGGACAAGTACCGCGCTCTGCAGGTCAGGACGAACGCGGACACTCCCCACGACGCAAAACAGGCGTACGACTTCGGCGCCGAAGGCATAGGTCTTTGCCGTACGGAGCATATGTTCTTTGCCGAAGACAGAATTATGGCAATGCGCGAGATGATAGTTTCCAAAACTCCCGAAGAACGCGAAAAGGCTCTCGCCAAGATTCTGCCCATGCAAAGAGGCGACTTCATAGGACTTTACAAGGCGATGAAGGGCAAGCCGGTCACCATCCGCTTCCTCGACCCGCCTCTGCACGAATTCGTGCCCACCAAGCCCGAAGAGATTAAGGCGCTCGCCAAGGAAATGGGCATCACTTACGAAGACCTTTCCGCTACCATCACTTCCTTGCACGAAGCCAACCCCATGATGGGTCACCGCGGCTGCCGCCTTTCCATCACCTTCCCGGAAATCGCGCGTATGCAGACCCGCGCGGTCATAGAAGCCGCAATCAGCGTGAACAAGGAAGGCTATAACGTCGTTCCCGAAATCATGATCCCTCTCGTAGGCGAGGTGAAGGAACTCAAATACGTAAAGAACATAGTCGTGGAAACGGCGGAGAAGGTCATGGAAGAGCAGAATATGAAGATTGTCTACCACATCGGCACGATGATCGAAATTCCCCGCGCGGCGCTCACCGCGGACGAAATCGCCAAGGAAGCGGAATTCTTCTCCTTCGGCACCAACGACCTCACCCAGATGACGTTCGGCTTCAGCCGTGACGACGCGGGCAAGTTCCTCGGCGACTACTACAAGAAGAAGATATTCGAATCCGATCCCTTCGCCCGTCTGGACCAGGTCGGCGTAGGCAAGCTGATGAAGATAGCCATCGAAGGCGGCAAGGCGACCCGTCCCAATATCAAGCTGGGCATCTGCGGCGAACACGGCGGCGACCCTTCCACCATCGAATTCTGCCACAACGCGGGTCTTACGTACGTTTCCTGCTCGCCTTTCCGCGTGCCCATCGCGCGCCTTGCGGCAGCCCAGGCGAATATCAACAATCCCCGCATAGAAACGGTCGATCCCAAAACCGCCTATATCGAGGAAAACTGAGTAAGCAAACGCACATAATAAAAGCGGACCTCCGGGCCCGCTTTTTTAACAGCATGGGTGAATTATGCTTTGCGAAAACGGGATAAAAGCGTATACAAGAGAAAAGAATTCGGGCATTGGGAAATAGATACGGTGGTATCCGGGTTGGGAAAATCAAAAGCGTGTTTTGTAACACCGGCGGAGCGAAAAACAAGATATTATTCCGTACTGCGCATGGCAAAAAGCGTCGCACTTAATATAATTTGCTATGTTAAAAATGCTTAGAAATAGGCGCAAGAAAGTGTGTTTTCGTATAAGTTGCACACTTGGTTTTTACCATCAGATCAGGACAATGGGTTGAAACACTTGACAAATGTGAAATTTACGTCTAAAATATAATCGAATTATAGATTAGTCGCAAAGGTGGTATTATGTATATCAGCAGAAACATAGAGTCGGTGTTATTGAAGCGGGCAAAGAATAGCAGATGTATTCTTGTTACAGGGGCAAGGCAGGTTGGTAAGTCAACATTGCTTAAAACGTTATTTCCGAATGTCAGATACGTAACTTTTGACGATAAGCTCTTGCTAAGCACGGCAATTGAAGATCCGAAACTTTTTATAAAGAATCTTCCTAAACCGTCCATCATAGACGAAGTACAATATGCACCGGAAATATTTCCGTATATCAAGATAGAGTGTGACAAGCCCGATATGTACGAGAATTATTATTTGACAGGTTCTCAGCAAATGAGTTTAATGTCAAAAGTTCAGGAATCGCTGGCAGGCAGAATATCCATTTTGGAATTGCAGGGATTATCGTTGCGTGAACTCGGTGGCATAAAATTCAACAAGCATTTTGTTCCCACGGAAGAGTATATATCGGAAAGAGAACTTTACTTAAAGCCATATAATAACCTTTGGCAGATGATACATCGCGGTATGTATCCCGAAATAAACGTCACCGAACGTGAGTGGCTGGACTTTTATTCATCCTATGTGAGAACATATCTGGAACGGGATATCAAAGAGGAGATCGAAATAAAGGATACAATCGCGTTTACAAGATTCCTTTCAGCCGTTGCTGCGAGGACTGCGCAGATGCTGAATTATGCGGCAGTGGCGCAGGAGGTCGGCGTGACGCAGGCAACAATAAAGAATTGGATATCTGTGTTGGAAAGAACCGGAATCATATTTATATTACAGCCGTATTATTCGAGCCATTTAACAAGGGCGATAAAGACGCCGAAACTGTATTTCAGGGATACCGGACTTGCTTGTTATCTATCCAAATGGAACAGTGCGGAAGCTTTGGAACAAAGTGCGGTTGCGGGAAATATGTTTGAGACGTTTGTAATTTCTGAGATATTGAAGTCTTTCAGTAACGAAGGGAGTGACTATTCGTTTAATGTGTTTTATTACCGTGGTAAAGATAAAAAACGTACAAAAGAAAACGGGGAACTGATTAAAGAAGAAAGCGAAATCGATTTAATTATAGAGGAAAACGGTGTATTGTATCCCATAGAAATTAAAAAGAGTGCCAATCCCAATAAAGCGATGGCGTCGGCGTTTGACGTATTGGATAAGGATGTGGAAAAGAAAAGAGGAATGGGTGCGATCGTTTGTTTGTATGACAGTAAACTATATCTTGCAGACGACTTAGTGGTTTTGCCGATAGAGTATATTTAGACTTGATGTGCTTTTATGATGTTAATTGCAAAATAAACTTTGCTGCGTATTTATTTTTATAACCTATTTTGAGAACGATGTGTCAGTTATTACTTGCATATGTAATATAATCATACTGCAGATTCTAATTTTGCGGACAGGTAGTTAAGTCACGATTATAAAATAACCGGCTTGCCGGGGTGCAGGACAGATTTTATACACATTTTACATTTGCTGTCGGAAAAAATTTTTTATACACGCCGAAAATTCTTTTACAATAAGGCTCAATTGTGTTATAATTGCACGTGGTTTAGAGGGAAAAGAGGAATACAAGAGGATAAAGAGGTTTTTATGGACAGACATTCTAAAATTTGTATAATCGGTGCCGGTATGGTGGGCGCGACTTCCGCATTCGCCATTGCCACCCACAGAATTGCTTCCGAACTCGTCATTATCGACGTCAACAAGGAAAAGGCGGAAGGCGAAGCCATGGACATCAACCACGGCCTTATCACCATGGGTTCGATGAATATCCATTCGGGTGAATATTCCGACGTTAAGGATTCGGATATCATCGTGGTCGCGGCAGGCCTTGGCAGAAAGCCCGGCGAAACGCGCCTCGACCTGGCGGCAAAGAATATCGGCATTGCAAAGGACATCGCGCAGAACATTATGAAGTTCTATAACGGCGGCGTCATTCTGGTGGTATCCAACCCCGTTGATATTCTCACTTACGTTATTCTGAAGGAAACGGGTCTGCCCGCAAACAAGGTGTTCGGCAGCGGCACCGTGCTCGATTCCGCGCGCTTCCGCTATATGCTCAGCGTGAAGATGGGCGCGGATATACGCAACATTCACGGCTTTATGGCGGGTGAACACGGTGAAAGCCAGTTCGCCGTATGGTCGAGCGTGCACGTTTCCGCCATGGCGATGGACAGCTACTGCGCAAAGCGCGGTATCGTCATCGACAAGGACGAACTGGTGCAGGATATCGTATCTTCCGGCGCCCAGGTCATCAAGCGCAAGGGCGTTACCAACTTCGCAATCGCCGCAATCGTGGCGGAGCTGTGCGCCACCATCATGGGCGACAGGGGCAGCATTTTCAACGTGACTTCGCTGCTCGATAACTATTACGGCATTTCCGACGTGTGCATCTCCGTGCCCTGCATTCTGGGCAAGGGCGGCGTGAAGGAGCATATCGCCTACGACTTCAACGAGGACGAAATGGTAAGGCTCAAGGCTTCCGCACGCAGCATACGCAACTTTATGGACGACCTCAAAATATAAAATATATTTACCTTATAAAGGAGAAATAAAATGGATAAAAAGCAATATGCGCTTGAAAAGCACCGCGAATGGGCGGGCAAGATAGAAGTTGTTACCCGCGCGCCCATCACCAACCGTGAAGAGCTTGCCGTGGCGTATACTCCCGGCGTTGCAGAGCCTTGCCTGGAAATTTCCAAGGACGTAGACCTTTCCTACACTTACACCCGCAGGGCGAATCTGGTGGCGGTAGTCACCGACGGCACCGCCGTTCTGGGTCTGGGCGATATAGGTCCCGAGGCAGGTATGCCCGTTATGGAAGGTAAGTGCGCGCTGTTCAAGACCTTCGGCGACGTAGACGCTTTCCCCCTGTGCGTCCGCTCCAAGGACGTTGACGATATCGTCAAGACCGTGGCGCTGCTTGCCGGCAGCTTCGGCGGTATCAATCTGGAAGACATCTCCGCTCCCCGTTGCTTTGAAATAGAAAAGAGGCTGAAGGAAGTGTGCGATATTCCCGTATTCCACGACGACCAGCACGGCACCGCGGTGGTTACCATGGCGGCTATGCTCAACGCTCTCAAACTTACGGGCAAGAAGCTGGAAAACCTCTCCGTAGTTGTAAACGGCTCGGGCGCGGCAGGTATTGCAATCACCAAACTTCTGATGAGCAAGGGCTTGAAGAACGTCGTGCTGTGCGACCGTAAGGGCGCAATCTACAAGGGCAGGGACGGCCTTAACGCCATCAAGGCGGAAATGGCGGAAATATCCAACCTGGAAATGAAGAAGGGCAGCCTTGCGGACGTCATCAAGGGCGCAGACGTGTTTATCGGCGTTTCCGCTCCCGGCAGTCTGACCAAGGAAATGGTTAAGACCATGAACCCCGATCCCATCGTGTTCGCAATGGCGAACCCCGTTCCCGAAATCATGCCCGACGAAGCTCTTGAAGCGGGCGTTAAGATAATGGGCACGGGCAGGAGCGACTTCCCCAACCAGATAAATAACGTGCTTGCATTCCCCGGTATCTTCCGCGGAGCGCTCGACGTGCGCGCAAGCGACATCAACGACGAAATGAAGATAGCCGCCGCGGAAGCCATCGCAAACGTGATTCCCGAAAGCGAGCTTCGTCCCGACTATATCATTCCCGATTCCTTCAACCCCCACGTTAAGGACGCCGTTGCAAGCGCCGTCAGCGAGGCCGCAAGAAGGACGGGCGTTGCCAGAATTTAATTAAACACATCAAGAAGGTTTGAATAAGGCACTTTTTGCATGATTTTTTCGTAACATTCCGCAAGAAGTCGCCCGATGTAGCGTTAATACTTCGTTCCTTCTTGTGAAAATCTTATCGAAAATTTTTATGCGGAAAGCGTGCATACAGTAAGGCGCGGGAGCGGTTGCTCCCGCGCTTTACTATATACGCCGTACCCGCTCTTCATAAGTTGAGAAGAATATTTACCGCTTCCGAAAAAAGCCCCGAAGAAAACTTCGGGGCTTTGGGTATTTGTTGTCGCGTTGTTACAGCGGTTATTCGTCTATGTCGTCCGTGCTTATCTTCTTCACCTTTTTGGTGGGGCGGATGATAAGCAGAAGAATAAGCAGTACCACCAGAATTGCGGGGGAGATGAACATTGACAGGTTCACCGTGAACGTAAATCCCAGATCGAGGTAGGTATTGCACAGGTAGCTGTACAGCCATGCGAACGCCGCTACGAAACCGGTCAGAAGAATTGCGCTTATCGTGGTAAGTTCGTTGCGCGCCTTCCATTGGCGTTTGCGCCATCTGTCGCCCACGACGTAAGTTTTCGACGCCATGATACAGCCCATAATCAACGTGGCGATTACCATAGCCGCCGCAACGCCCAGCGGAACGAGCCACAGCCGGAAGTCGAATTCGGCGGGAATATTTGCGGTAAACATACCGGAAGCCACCATCTGGCCTATGCTCATGGAAACCGCCGAGCCGCCTTCTACCGTTGCGGTAAGCGGATTGGTGAGGGAAAGGCTGAATGCGGAAATGAACGCCGCGTCCATAAGCATATATCTGAGCAGACCTTTGCCGATGAATTTATTGGGATAAGCGGCGTAGCGCACCACGCCCACAATCAGCATTCCTGCAAATGCTGCGCCGAACAGCACGTATAAGAATATGCCCGGTTCGCCCACCGCGCCCAGCTGAAGCATAAGCAGGGCGAGAATCGTGAACATACACACGAGAGGGAAGGCGATGTGCAGGCTCTTGCCGTTGCGGCAGAATATCAGGATGAACAGTCCCTTCAATACGAGTATGGCAAGGGAGAGTACCGCAAGTCCCATGGGAAGCACTGCGCCCACGCCCAGCACGGTAAGTCCGAAAGTTACGTATACCTGGACGGTGTCCACGACCGTGGTTTCCTCTCCGGCGGAGTCCTGTCCGCCCGAAGGAGTGAAGGAAGCCTGCAGACTGCCGGTCGTATATTTCAGATTGATAAGCGCGCTTACCAGCACATACTTGGCGTAGTTGATTTCCGTATGGTTCGCCATTGCGGTTTCAAGCGCTTCGCGCGCGGCGGCGCTGTCCGTCAGATCCGCGCCGGAGGCGGTCACTTCATCCGATATCAGCTTGTCGGCTGCAGTCTTGTAATCGACAAGTTCCTGGTCGTTCATGGCAAAAGCGGTGAAAGCCGAGCCCATCTGAATCATGTTCTGGCTTACTTCCGCCTGGGTGCCGTCGGGCAGGGTATAGATGCCGAAAGTCGCGTTGGAAAAAGCGCACGCGGCAATGAGCGCGATGCACACGAGCAGCACCAGGACGTTGCCGACAACGTGGAATTTGCTTTCGAATGCGGCAAAAGCCCCGGGCGCGCGTCTGCGCTCCTTAACGGCAGGCTTTTTTTCTTCTTCGCCGTCCAAAGTTTTCACTTCTTCGTCACTCATCATATTTCCTCGCATATAAGTTCATAATTTATTATACGCAAATATTATAACACTCAAATAAAATTAAGTCAAAATAATTACGCGTCCGCGCGTTTATTTTACATATGGGGAGCGGGGACAAGACCGGTTTTCCTCTTTCGCCTTTTGAAGCATGGCGGTGGGCACGTAAAAAAGTACGCCGTTAAACTTGCCGGGAGTGCTCACTTTGACGCTGGCGCGCTTGGTAATGCGCGTGATTATCCCTTCCAATATTATGCCCGAATGCTGAAAGCATACCCTGTCGCCTTTGGCGAACTCGTCCCCGTCTACGTTGCGCATACTGTTGGATTTGGTGGGCAGGGTATGTCCCACCGCGGCGGAAGGGTCGTGTCCGAAGTAGTATGCCGACAGCTTTTTGAAGCGCGCGCCGTGGGCGGTCTTGCCGTACTTCATCTTTTCGATGAGGTGCGTGAGTTCGTGTTCGAAAACCAGAAGGGCGGCGTCCAGAGTGTTGTACACGCGCGTTCCGTCTATGTCCGCAAAGGGGATTTTTCCGCGCTGCATACGCATAAGAGGGTAGGGATTCAGGTCCACGAAATACTTTCCGTCCTTGTCGCGGAACATTCCCGACCAATTGGAATTCGTCCTGCCGTAATAGCGTACGACCACGTTATCCGGCTTGCTTAAAAAGTCGTCGCGCAGATTTTTCGCATATATACCGAAAAGCAGAATAAGGTCGCTGTTGTAGCACCTGACAAGGCCGTCCTCTTTTGTCCAGCCCGCGCATCTGTCCAAAAATTCTTTCTTTATCCGCTCTCTGTCCATGTATCCGAAAGAAGTTTTTCCGCCCCTGTACGGCAAATTCGCCGCTCTCCGCGGAAAAATTCCGCCCCTGTACGGCAATTGCGGTTATGCGTTTTTCCGCCCCTGTACCCGATTTTTCCATTCGAAGCGGAGATTATCCGAAGCGGTACCCGTACTTATCCAGATCCACCGCGCCGTCGATTACCTCCACGCCTTCCGCTTCCAGAAGTTTCTGCTGAGCCTGCAAGCCGCCGAAAGCAAATGCGCCCGAAAGTCTGCCTTCCCTGTTCACCACGCGGTGGCAGGGAATAATGCCCGGCTTTGGGTTGACGTGCAGGGCGTAGCCCACCTGCCGCGCCATACGCGGCGCGCCTATCGCCCGCGCTATCTGTCCGTAGGTGACAACTCTGCCGCGCGGCACCGTGCGCAGCACTTCGTATACGCTTGCGAAAAAGCCCGTGTTTTCCATTATACTCCGTTATTTGCCTGCGTTTCCGTACTTCATTTTAAGGCGCTGTTCGCGGCTGAGCACGACTTTTCTCAGCCTTATGCTCTTGGGCGTCACCTCGACGAGTTCGTCCGGACCGATAAATTCCAGGCATTGTTCCAGACTGAGCACGACGGGAGGGGTGAGGCGCAGAGCGTCCTCGCTGCCCGAAGCGCGGTTGTTCGTGAGCTGCTTTTTCTTGCACACGTTGACGACAAGGTCGTCTTCACGCGAGTTTTCGCCCACTATCTCGCCGCCGTAGACGGGCACGCCCGCGCCCAAAAACAGGGTGGCGCGCTCCTGCGCGTTGTAAAGTCCGTATGCGGTGGTGACTCCGTCTTCCCACGCCACCAGACTGCCGCGCGCGCGTTCGCGTATATCGCCGCGGTAGGGCGCGTAACATTCGAAAGTGTGGGTCATAACGCCGAATCCGCGCGTGTCGGTGAGCATTTCGCTGCGGTAGCCGATAAGACAGCGCGAGGGAATGGTGAATTCCAGGCGTGTGCCGCCGCGGTCGTCGGGATACATCTCTTTAAGTTCGCCCTTGCGCGCGCCCACCTTGTTCATGACCACGCCCACGTATTCGGCGGGCACTTCCACCACCAGGCGCTCGATGGGTTCGCATTTTTCCCCGTCTATCTCCTTGATGATGACTTCGGGGCGGCTTACCTGGAATTCGAAGCCTTCGCGGCGCATGGTTTCAATGAGCACGGAAAGGTGCAGCTCGCCCCTGCCGTATACCTTGAAACAGTCGGGGGTGTCCGTTTCCTCCACGCGCATACTCACGTTCGTCTGCACTTCCTTGAACAGCCTCGCCCTCAGGTGGCGGCTGGTGAGGAATTTTCCTTCCTTGCCCGCAAACGGGGAATCGTTCACCATAAACAGCATGGAAAGGGTGGGTTCGTCTATCTTAACGAAAGGAAGAGGGTCGGGCATATTATACGTGCATATCGTGTCGCCTATGCCCAGCGTTTCCGGGCCGTTCACGGCGATTACGTCGCCCACCGTGGCTTCCTCCGCCTCCGCGCGCTTCAAGCCTTCGAACTGGTAAAGGCGCAGTATGCGTTCGGTGGTCGTTGTGCCGTCCGTATGGCATACGGTTGCGGGCTGGCCTTTGTTTATCCTGCCGCGCACCACACGCGCAATGCCTATTTTTCCCACGTAGTCGTCGTAGTCCAGGTTGCAGATTATCGCCTGCAAGCCCTCGTTGGGTTCGCCTACGGGGCAGGGAATGTCTTTCAAAACCGTGTCCAGAAGGGGCGACATATCCGTACCGGGCTTTGAAGGGTCAAGCGAAGCCCAGCCCTGCTTGCCGCTGGCGTAGACGGTGGTGAAATCTATCTGGTCGTCGTTTGCGCCCAGCTCTATGAACAAATCTATCACCTGGTCGATGACGCGGTTGACGTCGCCGCCGCGGTCTATCTTGTTTATCACGACTATCGGCTTTTTGTTCAGTCCGAGCGCCTTTTTCAGCACGTAGCGCGTCTGCGGCATACAGCCTTCCACCGCGTCAATGAGCAGAAGCACGCCGTCCACCATGGAGAGTATGCGCTCCACCTCGCCGCCGAAATCCGCGTGGCCGGGGGTGTCGATGATGTTTATCTTCACGCCTTTGTAGTGCAGGGCGGTGTTCTTTGCCAGAATGGTTATGCCGCGTTCGCGCTCCAGATCGCCGCTGTCCATGACGCGTTCTTCCACGTGCTCGTTCTCGCGGAATATCTTGTTCTGTTTCAGAAGCTGGTCGACCAGCGTGGTCTTGCCGTGGTCGACGTGCGCAATAATCGCTATGTTTCTTACGTCCTTTCTTTCCATAATATATACCTGTAAAAATTGATTACTTATTCAAGTCCACGGCAACAGCGTAAAGTTTGCCGTCCGCCGCGTTTGCGTAGCAGTAGGTGCCTTTGTAGCGCAGGGAGCCGGGATTGATGAAGGTTACGCCGCCTTCTTCGGTTATGAGCGCGCGGTGGGTGTGCCCGAACAGCACATAGCCGGCTCCTTCTTCCTTGGCGCGGGCGAGAAGTTTTTCCAGCCTGGTGCGCACGTTGTACAGGTCGCCGTGCGTCAAAAGCATTTTCGCCCCGCCTATCGTTACTACCTGTTCTTTTTCGCCGCTTGCGTCGTTATTGCCGCGCACGGCAATAACTTTGCCGCCGTAACTGCGCTTTAAGGATAAAACGTCCGCCTCGCCGTCGCCCAGGTGGAGGATATAATCCGCTTCGTCCATGGCGTTAAGTACCCGGGCTGGCATATTCGACATTCCCATATTGTGGGTGTCGGAGATGATGACCATCGTCTTCACAGCTTTTCCTCCAGGGCGCGCAACGCTCTGCCGCGGTGGGACACGGAATTTTTCTCTTCCTCGTCAGCCTGCGCGAACGTCTTGCCCAGCTCCGTGGAAAAGAACACGGGGTCGTACCCGAAGCCGCTTTCGCCCATCGGTCTGTCGGTGATGTAGCCGTAAGTCCTGCCTTCCGCGGTTATCTCCCTGCCGTCGGGGAACACCAGCGCCACCGCGCAGGAAAAGTGCGCCGTTCTGTCGCGCTCGCCGCGCTCTTCCGCCTTGCGCAGGTTTTCCAGAAGAAGGGCGATGTTTTCTTCACTCCCTCCGCCGCTGTATCTTGCCGAGCGCACGCCCGGCGCGCCGTCCAAGGCGTCCACGCACAGCCCCGAATCGTCCGAAAGCGCGGGAAGGGAAGTAAGGCGGCATATCTCGCGCGCCTTGATAAGCGCGTTTTCCTCAAAGGTCGCGCCGTTTTCTTCGGGGTCTGCGTGCACGCCCGCTTCTTCCAGAGTGAGCGTTTCGCCCAGCGCTTTTCCCAGAATTTCGCGTATCTCTTTTACTTTGTGACTGTTGTTGGTGGCAAGAATAACCTTCATTCTTCTTCCTCGCTGCCCACTATTTCGTATTCCGCGCGCTTTGACAGTTTTGCGACGGATTTCGCGAACGAGTCGTAATCGTCGCGCTTTATGCGTATCATTTCGCCTTTGACCGCCGCTTCCGCTTCTTCTTTTTTTCCTTTAATCTCCGCGGCGTAATACATGGCGAGCGCGGTGCGCTTTTCGTCCGAGCGCATTTTCAGAATATCGTCGTAAGGAATGCGTCTGACAAAAGGCCCCAGATTGATATACAGGGCGCTTTTGCCCAGCGTGTAGCCCGAACCCCATACGAACGAAGAAAGCAGAGCCGCCGCTAAAACCGTCACCACGCAGGCGGTTATGTCCAGCGGGTGGTTGTAGGAAGTAAGCCCCGCCGCGTCCGAAAGGCGCAGGACGTTGACAATGAACGCCGCAAGCATTATAATAACGATAAGCGCGGCGAAAACGTGATATACCGGATGCAATAAATAAAAATACCGCTTTTTCACGATAGACATTATATCAAAACGCGCACGATATTACAAGGATTTACAGGTGGTTTATGCTGTTTAAGAATATAGACGAAGGGGCGGAGGAGCGGATAAGGGCGCTTCTTGCCGAAACGCAGTACGACGGAAGCGAATTTTCCCTGCTGTACCGCAAGGGCTGGTCGTTTTACAACTATCCGCTCATGCAGGTTGCCGACGAAGGGGACGCCGTATATATCCGCTTTATCCCGCAAGGCGGCTTCGAGGGGTGCAAAGGCTATATCTATCTGCCTCCGCTTTGCAAATTGACCAATGTTAGGGCGGCTTTCAATGCGTTAAAGGAGCACATCGCGGGCGAAGCGTGCTGCGCCTGCGTAATGGCTCTTCCGCAAGAGTATATAGACAATATCGACCTTGACGGGGCGTTCAACGAAGGGAGCAACCCCGATTACGAGGAATATCTTTATTCGCCCGAAGACTTAATAACGCTTTCGGGCAAGAAATACCACGGCAAGCGCAACCACGTCACGCGCTTTGTAAACACCTATGAGGGCAGATACGTGTTCCGCTCCTATGAAGAAAGGGACAGAC
Organism: Candidatus Alloclostridium intestinigallinarum; assembly: GCA_904382605.1. Lineage (GTDB taxonomy): Bacteria > Bacillota > Clostridia > Christensenellales > UBA3700 > Alloclostridium > Alloclostridium intestinigallinarum. The sequence continues at coordinate 144,005 of CAJFJA010000003.1, forward strand.
AGGGGCTTATAGACCTTTACGCCAAGTGGAGCAGGGGCAAGGAAGACGACGGCACTCTTATGGACGAATTCCGTCTGCTTTCCCTCGGACTTGAGATGGTCGAACGCGGGGAAGCCTACGCGGACGTGATGGAGATCGACGGCAAAATAGTCGGCTTTTCCCTGGGAGAAACTCTCCCGTCCGGCGTGGCGGTGGTGCACGTGGAAAAGGGAGAAATAGAATACGACGGCATATATCCGGCAATCAACCAGATGTTTTCCAAAAAGCATTTTCAGGGATTGCGCTATGTGAACAGGCAGGAGGATATGGGGCTGGAAGGGCTGAGGAAGTCCAAACAGTCCTACCGCCCCGTAAAGATGTCGAAAAAATACGTGGTGCGCATAGGTCCGTGCGGAGGAGGGAGATATGGGACTGTATAAAAAATTACGGAAGTACGTGACGGGCAGGCGCATGTTATGGCCTCCGCAGTACCGCGAGGGGATGGAGCTTTGCGAAATAAACGTGCGCGACCCCTTTATAGTCAACTGCGGAGACGGCTATCTTATGACGGGCACCATTTATCACTACAATTACAGCGATTCGGGTACGTGCGTGGGGTGGAAGAGCGCGGATTTGAAGTCGTGGGACGGCCCGTTTACGCTTATAGACGGCAAAAATTCGGTTTATTCCGACTTCTGGGCGCCAGAGATACACAAAGTGGGCGGGCGGTTTTTCCTGCTCGTCACCCTGCGCCCCGCGGGAGGAAAGAGGGGCGTTTATCTCTTTATATCGGACAGGGCTGACGGCGGCTACAAGCCCGCGGCGCGCCTTACTCCGGAAGATGAGAACTGCCTTGACGGCACGATTTACGCAAAAGGCGGCAAAATTTATTTTACGTATTGCAGAGAATATACGGACGTAAAGGACGGGCAGATACTTTGCAGCGTTTTCGACGAAAAAGATTTTGATATCAAGCCCTGTAAAATGAACGAAATGCCCTGCATTGCGCGCAGCGGCAAGCTGCTGTTCAAGGGCAGCGATAATACGTTCAGACCCACCCTAAAAAAGCAAAAAGTGACGGACGGACTATTTTATTTTGAAAAGGACGGCGGACTTTATCTGCTGTGGTCCACGCACCTTGCCGGCGGTACTTACGCGCTTCTTGCGGCAAAGAGCGTGAACGGGGAACCGGACGGGGAGTTTACGCAGCTGGGAGCCGTTTACGAAAAGAACGGCGGACACGCCATGGTGTTCACGGACAGGGAAGGCGCGGATATGCTCGTGCTGCACGCGCCCAACGCACGCGAGATATTCGGCGGAGCCGTGGAGCACGCCGTCATACTGCCGCTCGGCAAAATTCATATTAAGCAAAATTGAAAGGGAAAATCGTTTGCCACGTCGCGCGTTTTATATTATAATATTTACGGACTAAAATTTTTCCGCTGCCGCGCAAAGAAGAATGAGGGCGCTTTGCGCCGCGTCTGCGGCGCACGGACGGCGGATACTATCGGAGGACATAATGAATAACGCTGTAACAGCTTCTGCCGCCGGAGTATACATTCTGGACGGCAAACCGGCGGACGCAAAGACTTTGGCGGCGCAGGGAATTTCCGAAAAACAGCTGGATAACGCCTACAAGGGCACTATGGCTTACGCCGTGCTCAGCGCGCACAACACCCTTGAAAGAACGGAAAAGGGCGCTCCGCTGAAGATAAAATTCGACGCGATGGCGTCGCACGACATAACTTACGTGGGTATTATCCAGAACGCCAAGGCGAGCGGACTGGAAAAATTCCCCCTGCCTTACGTGCTCACCAACTGCCACAACTCCCTGTGCGCGGTGGGCGGCACGATAAACGAGGACGACCACGTTTTCGGACTTTCCGCGGCAAAGCGTTATGGCGGCATTTTCGTACCTCCCCACCAGGCGGTTATCCATACTTATATGCGCGAGCAGATGAGCGGTTGCGGCAGAATGATTCTGGGCAGCGACTCCCACACCCGTTACGGCGCGTTGGGCACCATGGCGGTGGGCGAGGGCGGTCCCGAACTCGTCAAACAACTGCTGGGCAGGACGTACGATATTAACTATCCCGACGTGGTGGCGGTGGTGCTCAAAGGCAAGCCCGCAAAGGGCGTGGGTCCGCAGGACGTGGCTCTTTCGCTCATAGGCAAGGTATTCCCCGGCGGATTCGTCAAGAACAAAGTGCTTGAATTTATCGGAGAGGGCGTGAAGAATCTGCCCATAGAATACCGCAACGGCATAGACGTCATGACTACGGAAACCACCTGCCTTTCCAGCATATGGACGACGGACGACGACGAAGTCAGAAATTACTACGCAGTGCGCGGCAGGCTGAACGATTACCGCGCGATAACTCCCGAAAAGCTGGCGTATTACGACGCCGTCGTGGAGATAGATCTGGACAAGGTGCGCCCCGTTATCGCCATGCCTTTCCACCCGGCGAACACCTACGATTTGCAGGAGGTCATCGACAATCCCGAAGACGTCATGCGCGAGGCGGAAACCAAGGCCAACGACCTGCTTAAAGGCAAGGGCAGGCTGGACCTTGTGTCCAAGGTGAAGGACGGTAAAATATACGTCGAACAGGGCATAATCGCCGGCTGTGCGGGCGGCACTTACGACAATATTATAGAGGCGGCTTCCATTTTAAGGGGCAGGGATATAGGCACGGGCAAGTTCACTTTGAGCGTATATCCTTCTTCCACACCCATATACGCCGACCTTATGAAGAAGGGCGCTCTGGCGGATATAATCGACGCGGGCGCAATCGTCAAGACGGCGTTCTGCGGACCTTGCTTCGGCGCGGGCGACGTGCCCGCAAACGGCGCTCTTTCCATTCGCCACACCACCCGTAACTTCGAATCGCGCGAAGGCTCCAAGCCGGGCGCGGGTCAGATGGCGGGCGTCGCGCTTATGGACAGCAGGAGCATTGCGGCAACCGCGGCAAACGGCGGCGTGCTGACTTCCGCATACGGGCTGGATTACGACGATACGATTCCGCCTTTCGAATACGACGAAAAGATATACGGACGCAGGGTGTACAACGGCTGGAACAAGCCGCTGGGAACTCCGCTCGAATACGGTCCGAACATCAAGGACTGGCCGGAGATGAAGCCGCTTGCCGACAACGCCATATTCAAGGTGGCGGCGGCAATCTACGACCCCGTGACCACCACGGACGAGCTTATTCCTTCCGGTGAAACTTCCAGCTACCGCTCCAATCCTCTGGGACTTGCGGAATTCGCGCTTTCGCGCAAGGTGCCCGAATACGTGGGCAGGGCGAAAGCCGTCAAAGCGGACGGGGAAAAGCTGGAAAAGGACGGACTTTTCGGCGAATACGACGCGGCGGTAAAAGCGGGCGGTCTGAATCTTGAAGGCGGCGTGCAGATAGGCAGCGCGGTGTTTGCGGTAAAGCCGGGCGACGGCAGCGCGCGCGAACAGGCGGCAAGCTGCCAGAGGGTGCTGGGCGGAGCGTGCAACATAGCGCGCGAATACGCGACCAAGCGTTACCGCTCCAATCTGATAAACTGGGGTATGATACCATTCATATCGGAAGAGGACTTCGAGGCGGGCGATATAGTAATCGTGCCCGGGGTGCGCAAGGGCGTGGAGCGCGGCGACAGGACTTTTGCCGCCAAGCTGGTGCGCGGCGGAGTAAGCCGCGACATTACGTTGAAGCTGGACGCGCTCACTCCCGACGAAAAGGAGATAATCCTCAGCGGAAGCCTTATCAATTACTACAAACGTGGGTAAAATAAGCAAGGAAAAAGCGCGGAAAATCGCCAAGGCGGCGCAGGCGGAGATGAGCCTTGAAGAGCGGCGCGAAGCGGACGGGCGCATATGCGAATACGTGTATGCCCTGCAAAAAAGTTTGGGCGGAAGCGTGTGTATATACAACCCCTTGCCCGACGAAGCGGACGTGGGCGGCGCGACAAAGCGGCTTTTGCGCGAAGGGGCGGAGATATATATGCCCGTAATGCGCGGCGGCGACATAAGACTTGTAAAGGTAGGCGGAAGCACAAAATTTTGCAAGGGTGACTACGGCATAAGCGAGCCTGAGGGCGAAGAACTCGACCCCGCCGGCGTGAAGATAGATTTGTGTATAACTCCGCTTACAGCGTTCACTTCCGGCGGCGGCAGAGTGGGCAGAGGCAAGGGCTGTTACGACAGGTTTTTCGCCGTATGCCCCTGTATTAAAGCGGGCGCGGCTTATGCGTGCAGATACGTGGAAGGCGTGGAGTTGCAGCCCCACGACGTGCCCGTGGACATAATGATAACGGAAGAAGGAATCGTCAGGGCGGAGGACTTGAAGTGAGGATTTCGGCAGGTATATTGAAAGGAAGGCTCGTGCTCGTCCCCGAAGGAAGGGACGTGCGCCCCACGAGCGCGAAGGTGCGCGAAAGCATTTTCGACACCTTGCAGGGCGAAGTGAAGGGGTGCAGATTCCTTGACCTGTTCGCCGGCAGCGGCGCGGTGGGGATAGAAGCGTACAGCCGCGGCGCGGGCGAAGTGTATTTTTGCGAAAGAAACCGCGACGTACTGCCGCTTCTGAAACAGAACGTGACCTTACTGAAGGGCGCGGGGAGAGTTTTCGAAGGGGACGCGTTCGCGCTCATGGAGCGCCTGCCCGGCGGCTTTGACGTCATTTTTGCCGACCCGCCGTACAAGGACGACTGCCTGGAAAGGCTGTGCGCGGTGATAGAGCGCAGGGGGCTTTTAAGCAAGGGCGGAGTGCTCGTGTACGAACACTCTTCCGACCTTGACGTAACTGCTCCCAAGGGGTACAGAATAGCAAAGAGCAAGCGTTACGGAAGCGCGTGCGTGGAATACGTCATGCGCGGCAGCATATGCGCGGCGACGGGGTCTTTCGACCCTATGACGAAAGGGCACGCGGAAGTGGTAAGGCGGGCGGGCGAAATGTTCGACAAAGTGGTCGTGCTTATCGCCGTGAACGAAGAAAAGCCTTCCGCCTTTCCGCTGGAAGTGAGGAAAGAGATAGCCGAAAAAGCCACCGCGGATATGGAAAACGTGAGCGTGGACATATGCGAAGGGTACGTCTATAAGTACTGCGTAAAGCACGGAATACGCACCATAGTGCGCGGACTGCGCAGTGAAAGCGAGCGCGGATACGAACAGTATATGGCGGACTACAACAGGAAAAAGGGCGGCATAGATACCGTAATTCTGCCCGTCCCCGGCATGGAGGACGTAAGCTCCACCGCGCTGAGGGAGGCTTTGAAGAGGGGCGACGATAACGCATTGGAAAGGCTGTGCGCGCCGGGAACGGCGGATATAATAAAGAAAAAATTCGGCGAACTCGCCGTAGGAGGGAATTATGACTGAAGTTGAAAGATTGCTCGACTGCCTGGAAGAAGAGATACGTTCGGGTAAGAAGGCGGTGTTCGCAGGCTCGGGACTTAAACAAGTGGACGAATTCAAGTGCCTTGAATATATCAACCAGATAAGGAATATGCTGCCGTCCACGCTTTCGGAAGCGCGGGTGGTGTTGCAGGATAAAAACGATATTCTGGACAATGCGCGCGGCAACGCGAACGCCATTATCGCAGACGCCCAGCGGCAGGCGCAGATGCTGGTGAACGAACACGCCATAGTGGCGGAAGCAAACCGCGCGGCGGAAGGTATCCGCAACGAAGCCATCTCGTACGCCGACAGGGTGGTGAACGACACTTATAAATACCTTTGTACCATGACGGACGACGCGTATAACAAGCTGAACGAGGCGGTGCAGGCGGTGATTGCCACCAGGCGCGACCTTGACAGTAAAATGCGCTGAAATTATTATAAAAGGTAAAATTATGAAGAGGAAAATTATGGCGCTTATAGCCGCCGTATGCCTTGCGGCGGTAATATCCGTGACCTTTGCCGCCTGCGCACGCGAGGAGTGGAACGACGGCTCTTACGACCTCTCCCTTCCCGATTTTTCCGCGGTAACGGCGGTCTCCGGAGTAAGCGAAGACGGCTGGTATCTGGTCTTTGAGGACGAATTCAACGGCGACAGCGAAAGCTCCGGTCTGCAAAGCGCGCTCAATGCAAGCACGGTGTTCGGAGAGGTTTACAAACGGAAAAATCCCGGGTTTTTCAATGAAGACGGTAGCGTGAAGCGCGGCATTTGGACGACTTCGCCCGAGGGCGTGCGCTGGGAGAGCAACGACCCCGGCAAGCCGGAACAGGCGTGCTATTGGTGTTCGGACATGGTGAGCGTGGGCGGCGGATACGTGACGGTAAGTTCCGCGCAGGAAAGCGGTCACGAATGTTCCAAGGGCATTTGCCCCGCGGAAGGCAGATTTACTTCCGGTATAGAAACGCGCGCGATAGCCGAGGGCGAGGACAGCGAAACTTCCAACAAGGGACAGGCGGACGACCTGCTTTTCGCCCAGGCGTTCGGATATTTTGAAGCGACGGTCAAAGTTCCCGACGCGGACGGTATGTGGTCGGCGTTCTGGCTGCAGTCCTCCAATATGCGCAAGATAGGCGCGGAAGGAGTGGACGGCACGGAGATAGACGTCTACGAAAGCGCGTTCCGCAGGAGTTCCAAAAGCAAGATGGGACACGCGCTTTTGTGGAACGGCTACGGCGAATACGCGAAAGTAGAAGGCTACATAGGCGAAATACCCATGGACTTGTACGACGGACAGTTCCACACCTTTGCGCTTAAATGGACTCCCGAATACTATGTGTTCTATATAGACGGCGTTGCGACGTGGGCTTCGCGCGGCGGCGGCGTTTCACACGTCAAAGAGTTCCTGCGCCTCACCGTGGAGCTGGACGCGGGCGACAAGTGGGGACCCCACGGACAGAAGATAGGCGCGTTCAAACAGGGCGACGACTTCGTCATAGACAGCGTGCGCGTGTATCAGAACGAGAACTACGAAAAGTATATAATCGACGACGGACAATTTTCGGGAGATCTGGATTTGGCAAGCTGATATGCAACAGGAAGAATACGTTATCAATTTCTATAAGGAACGCGGGCGCGACTTCGTGATTCTCAACCTTGCAGACGTGCAGTTCAACGATATTTTCGACCTGCTCGGCAAGCGCAACTTTACCGTGAACACGATAAAACGGCTGGTGGAAGAGGTCAGGCCCGACCTTATCACGCTTACGGGCGATCAGGTGTGGGGCTTCCGCACCAAGCGTTCGCTGCGCTATCTGTGCAAATTGATGGACGGATTCGATATCCCCTGGGCGCCCGTTCTTGGCAACCACGACTGTTCGGGCAGGGCGGACAAGGAGTACACCGCCGCCCACTACCGCCGCAGTGCCAACTGTATGTTCCGCAGCGGTCCAAAAGGGCTGTTCGGGTGCGGCAACTACTGCATAAACGTGTGCCTTGCGGAAGGCGGCAGGGAAAACATAGTCCACTCGCTGTTTTTCATGGATACGGGCGGAAGGAGCGAATATCTCGTGCGCGGCGAAGCGGGCGTCAAAGAGAAAATAACGCGTTACGACAACGTCAAGTACAACCAGATCAGCTGGTACAAGACCATGCTCGGCGAATTCAGGCGCGTGAACGGCGGAGTTATGCCGCCTTCCAGCGTGTTTATACACATTCCCATAATTCAGTATTCCGCCGCCTACGACCTTTGGCGCACTTCCGGTTTCGACCCCGCCATGGGCTTCGGGGAGAATAACGAAACAATCTCATGTCCGCCCGTGGATAACGGCTTTTTCGCCATGATAAAGGCGCTGGGGAGCACGAAAAACGTTATCTGCGGCCACGACCACACCAATTGCGCGTCCATTTTGTACGAGGACGTGCGCCTTACTTACGCCCTCAAAACGGGCGACAGATGTTATTGGAAGGAAGGACTTTCGGGCGGCACGAAAATCAGTATAGACGACAGCGGCAACACCGCCGTCGAGCATATTTTCGTCGAGTAATGCGCCTTGTTCTGATAAATAGTTGCCCGGGCGCGTTTTTCTATTACGTTTTAATTGATTATCGGCAGTATCGCGGCGGTAAGCAGAGTCGCTAACGCCGACTGCGTGAATTTCATCAGCAAAAATTTGGTTGCGCCCACCTTGCACGAGGACAGGAACGCCAGCGACTGCAATATTATGGAAAGTCCGCCGAACGAGAGCATAAAAGAAAGGCAGGGAAGCGCGGAATATACGTCCACGCCCGCGCCCGCTATGTACGCCGCTCCGCGCGTGACTTCCACAAGTCCAATCAAAAAGCCTTCCGCAAGCGGAAGGGAGCCGCCCGGCATAAGGCGGGAAAGCGGCTTTGCAAGCGCCGTTATAAGCCCCGTGTTGTACATTGCGTCCGCCGCCATTCCGAATATCACCACGAATCCGCCCACCGTCAGAATGGATATTATCGCGCTTTTCATGCTTTCGGAAAGGGCGAGAGATATGCGCATACGCATGGGCGTTACCTGCGCCGCGTTCAGGTCGCATTTCTTTCCGCGGTAGAAAAATCCGTTTGTTAGGGCGGCTATGAAGTGTATTGCAAGCAGTATGTAGCCAGCCTTTGCGGCGTGGAACATACTTGCCGCCACCGTGCCCACGATAAAAAGCGGTCCCGAAGTGGAGGTAAAGGAAGCTATCGTGCACGCCTGCCGTCCGCTTACCGCTTTTCCGTCGTACAGCTCGCGCACCAGCTTCGCGCCCACGGGATAGCCGCTCAAAATACTCATGCACCACACGTAGCCGCCGCAACCGGGCGCGTTGTATAAAAGTCCGATAGGGCGGCGCATTATCTTTCCCATGCCTTCCGCCGCTCCCAGCCTTGTCAGTATGCCCGTGAAAAAGAAAAAGGGGAAGAGCGACGGCGCCACTTTCGTGCCGAAAAGCTCCAGCCCCGTAAGCGCGCTTTGCACATATGTGTCGGGATCTACTAAAACGAGAATTATCATAAACGCCGCCGCGGAAGATATAGCCGCCGCCTTATAATCCGCGCGTATACTTTTTAATACTTTATTTTTATCCATATTATAAGTGTATTCGGATAAATTGCGGATAAGCCTTGAAATTTGTGCATACAAAAAACGACGGAGTTTTGTCTCCGCCGTAATGCTATTCTTTGCATATTAAAGATTTTCCATAAGCAGAAAGTCTTTCAGTTTTATATGTTTTACCGAACTTGTGGAATAGTCGATGTCGTCGTTCGTTATAATTATCTTTTCACTGAGATTGTCGATATTTCTGAACGCGCCGAATTCCCTCTGCCACGTCTTTTCTTCCGCAACGCTGTATGCTGCCTGTATATAGTAGCGTTTTCCTTCCTTTGTCGCAAGAAAGTCTATCTCCTTGCCGTTATTGTTGTATACGTACAGATCATACCCCATATATACGAGTTCGTTATAGATTATATTTTCCAGATTATGGGTGATATCGTACCTCTCTCCCATACAGCGCATAGAGTTAAAGCAGACGTCCGCATTATATATTTTGGAGTAGTAGGAAAGCTCGCTTTTGGTCTTGGAAGAGTAAGGCTTTATGCGCTCGACAATATACGCTTCTTCAAGATAGCCCAAATATTTTATTATCGTGTTTACGGAGCACGTTTCGCGCTCGCGCCTGAGATAATCGTGCACCGAGTTTGCGGAAAATATCCGCGCGTTGGAGCGAAGTATATAGTTGGTCAGATTCTCGAAAAATTCGCGCTTGCGGATTTTATACCGCCCTATAAGGTCGTTCAGAACGATGGTGTCGTTCAGGTCGTTCAGATATCTGTCGCGCGCTTGGGGCGAGGAAAATTCAAACCGCTTGGGAAAACCGCCCCAGATAAGATAGTCGGTAACGGACGGAGTTTTTCCCAATTCTTCGCAGTAGGCGCATATCTCTTTGTATACGAAAGGGCGTATGCGGAAAGCGACGTATCTGCCGGAAAGTTCCTTTGTAAATTCTCCTGACAGCAGTTTGGAATTTGAACCCGTTATAAAGACCGAACAGCCGTCGAGGCGCAATGTTTTGCAGGCGTCCTGCCACCCGTCCAAAGTCTGTATTTCGTCGAAAAACAGATAGCATTTTCCGCTTTTTTTGTTTTCGTCCACATAGGAAAGCAGCTGCCTGCAACTTGTTATATTGGAAGACACCCGCTTGTCCTCAAAATTGAGGTAAATAACATTGTCAGTGGTTTTACGTATCTCGCCCATTATCTGTTCGAGTATAACAGACTTGCCGCACCGGCGTATGCCCGTCAGTATTTTTATCAGATCGGAGTCGTAAAAAGGTCGTATCTGTTCTATGTAGTGTTCCCTTACTATCATATTCCACCTCATATTTATGGTATATCAAATATGGACGCGTGTCAAGAAATTTATTCAGTATAGTGAAAGATTTTTCGTAATTCGGCAAAATTGTTCAGTATAGTGAAAGATTTTACTCGATTCGGTAAAATTGTTCAGTAGAAAGAAATATTCTATATTATGTCAATACACTCTATAAATAAAAATTTTTCATAAAGTATGCTTAAATAGTTGACGGAGGGAGGGGGTAACTTGGTAGAATATACATGACGCCGCAAGCGGCGTCACGTAAAATTAAACGCACGGCGGGATATTTTATTTTCAATAATTTTATCTGAGGGGAGATTACAATGGATAAAGTGGAAAAACAAGAAACATTATCGAAGTTATATACGTTAAGAGCGGGTCTTTCGCTTATTGCACAGGAACGCGATAATGTGAATATCGATTTAAAAACAAGAGATGAGGTGTTTTCAAAGTTAGAAAGTGCTGTTGAAAATGCAGAAAATGAGTTGGAAAGAGAAAGATATGAAAGTGCTTCTAAAGAACAAGAATATGAACAACATATTGAGCAGGCAATAGAAAATTTAAGAGCGGCGCAAAGAGAGTATAATTTTCATAGTAATCGCAATGCAAATGCTGAAACTGCGGGAGAAATAGGAGAATTCATAAAAGAAACTTTTTTAGGATGGTTGATAGGTTTAATTGGAATGGCAATCGGTATTGCGATTATGGTTGCTCTCGGAGTCAATGAATTTAATAATGAAGCAAATGGAGTTGGGGATTTTATTGGTGTAGGAATATTTTTTGCCGGTGCTGCTATTTTGACAATAGTATCACTAGCTTGGATTATTTGGAATATAAAAAAAGCGAAAAAGCCCCATTCTCTTAAAAATGACGTAATGGAAGGCATTACTTCAAGCCGAAGCGTTATCGACGAGGAAGAGAAAAACATAAAAAATTATCAGACAAAATTGTCTCAACAAAAAGAAGAGAGCGCAAAAAAGCAGGAGGAATTGCAAAATAATATTACTACTGTGAAAAAAGGCGCTAAGTTAGTGTCGACAGTAATGGACGCTGTAGTTGTTGAAATGCTCAATACCCATAAGGAAACTGCGGTTTGTATCTATAATTCACTTTCCGAGGAATATTCCGAACTGCTGGACGAGAGAGATTGGCAGTATGTTGACCTGTTTATATATATGTACGAAACGGGCAGGGCGGACAGCAAGAAAGAGGCATTGCAACTTATAGACCAATATCAGCAAAACAAAAATATCGTGGAAGCAATCGAACGCGCCGGAAGAGAAATACAGGGCAGTATTTGTCAGGGACTTGGCGCCCTGCAGACTTCTATGGAGCGGCAATTCAAAGCACTTTCCGGACAGCTTTATCAAATGCACAGCGAAACAATGCTGAAAATGGACAGAATCACAAATCAGCTGGATAATTTAAATTCGGAAATGTCCCGTTTGTCCATGGATATGTCGCAGATGTCGTCAGGGCTTGAAGGTATGCAACAGCAGTTGAATCTGAATACTGCTTTGCAGGCAAAAGCCAACGTCTCAAGCCAACAGCTTATGGAAGACGTAAAATATATGCGCACGCTGGACGAGCAGGCGGAAATTCGCCGCCGCAACGGCTTGAACAGTTACGGACAATACAGTTAGACTGTCGAAAATACGGCGGCAAAATAAAGTAAATCCGGGCGGGAAAGTATTCCCGCTCAAATTTTATTTTCATTTTACATACAAATCCCTTGACATATCTTTTCCGCGGTGTATAATATGAATTAGCAGTCAGGGGGCGCGAGTGCTAACACTCAAAAGCCGCGATTGCCAGGACGAAAATGGATAAACTTACGGAAAGGAAAAAAAGGCTTCTTGAAGCGGTGGTGGACAGTTACATCACCTCGGCGGAGCCTATCTCGTCGGCGGCGATTCAGCAGGGATATATGCCCGACGTTTCCACCGCCACAATCCGCAGTGAACTTGCGGGGCTTGAGGAGATGGGCTATCTTGTAAAGCCGCACGTTTCCGCAGGGCGCGTTCCTTCCAGCAAGGCGTACCGCTTTTATGTGGACAGCCTTATGCAAAACGTCACTCCCGGCGACGTAGACGAGCTGGAGAGCGAAGGCAGGGAGAGAATCGAGGGCGTGGAAAGCATTGTAAAAGAGGCGGTCAAGGTGGTGAGCGATATTACCAACTACACCTCGCTTATGGTGCTGGAAGGCAAGGACGACCTTATCGTAAGGCAGGTAAAGTTGGTGGGGCTGGGCGATAAAACCGCGCTCGTCATAATAATAACGGACGGCGGAGTGCTCCGCGACAGCGTGATAAATCTTCCCGAAAACACGCAGGAAGGGTATCTGGACGCGGCGTCCTCGCTCATAAACGGAAGTATGGCGGGCAAGAGCATAAAGACCATCACGGGCGGAGAGGTAATCTCGAACGTGGAGGAGTTCAAGGCGCTGTTCGACCAGATAATAGCGATGCTCAGGCAGTACGTTCAGGGCGGCGAAGTGTACGTGGAAGGCGCGGACAAGATATTCGCCTATCCCGAATACCGCGACGTGGACAACGTGAAAGGCTTTCTTTCCGTCATTTCGCAAAAGGACAAATTGCAGGAGCTTACCTCGGGCGACGGGGTGGAGATAACCGTTAAAATAGGCGCGGAAGAGGGCGTGAAGAATATGGCGGTCGTCAGCGCGCGCTATCTTGTTTCGGGCAGGCAGATAGGCCATGTGGGCGTGATAGGTCCCGAGCGCATGGACTATAAGAAAGTTATAAAGGTACTTACGACGATAGGAAAGATGTCGGAGGAGAAAAAGGAGGATTAAAATGGCTAAGAAGAAGCCCGAGGAAAAGGCGGAAACTTACGAATTCGATAAAAAGGAGCCGGAAGCCGAGGTCGAAAAGGTCAAAGAAGTGGTGGACAAAGCCGACTACGACAACCTCAGCGACAGGTATCTGCGCCTTCTGGCGGACTTTGAGAATTTCAAAAGGCGCAACGCCGAAAACGGAAAGTCTATGTACCGCAGCGGCAAGCTGGATATGATTGACAGTATTCTGCCCACTCTGGACTATCTGGACATGGCGATTGCCGCCATTAAGGACGATAGCGCAAGGCAGGGCGTGGAGCTGGTCAAAAAGGCTTTTTCCGACGTGCTTTCGCGCGAAGGGGTAAAGGAATACGACCCTCTGGGCGAGGACTTCGACCCCAAAAAGCACGAAGCGGTGATGAGCCGCGAAGAAGAGGGCAAGGAAGGTAAAATCCTCCAAGTGCTTAAAAAAGGATATCTCTGCGACGATAAGGTGTTGAGGCACCCTATGGTCGTGGTCGGAAAATAAGAATATAAGAAGGAGAAATAGAAAATGTCAAAGATTATAGGTATTGACCTTGGAACAACCAACTCCTGCGTGGCGGTGCTTGAAGGCGGCGACCCCGTCGTTATCCCCAACGCGGAAGGCGCGCGTACCACCCCTTCGGTGGTCGCTTTTGCCAAGGACGGCGAAAGACTTGTGGGCAGCGCGGCAAAGAGGCAGGCGGTTGCCAACCCCGAAAGAACGGTAAGTTCCATCAAACGCCACATGGGTCAGGCGTATAAAGTTACGATAGACGGCAAGGGCTACTCCCCCCAGGAGATAAGCGCGATGATTCTGTCCAAGCTGAAGGCGGACGCGGAAAGCTATCTCGGCGAAAAGGTTACAAAGGCGGTTATCACCGTTCCCGCGTACTTCTCCGACAGCCAGCGCCAGGCGACCAAGGACGCGGGCAAGATTGCGGGACTCGAAGTTATGAGAATAATCAACGAGCCTACCGCCGCGGCGCTTGCTTACGGGCTTGACAAGGGCGACAACAAGGGACAGAAAGTACTTATTTACGACCTGGGCGGCGGCACGTTCGACGTTTCCATTCTGGAAATTGAGGACGGCGTGTTCGAAGTGCTCTCCACAAACGGCGACACCATGCTGGGCGGCGACGACTTCGACAGGAAGATAATGGACTGGATAGTTGCCGAATTCAAGGCGAAAGAGGGCGTTGACCTTTCAAAGGACGCGGCGGCGATGCAGCGTATCAAGGAAGCGGCGGAAAAGGCGAAAATAGACCTTTCCGGCATGACCAAGACGAATATCAACCTGCCTTTCATCACCATGAAGGATTCCGCTCCCCTGCACATAGACATGGACCTTACCAAGGCTAAGTTCGACGCCATGACCGCGGACCTTGTCAACAGGACGATAGTGCCCATGAAGAAGGCGCTCGCGGACGCCAACCTTACCATAGACAAGATAGACAAGGTGATTCTGGTGGGCGGTTCCACCCGTATCCCCGCAGTCGTGGAAGCGGTCAAGAACACCACGGGCAAAGAACCTTACAAGGGCATCAACCCCGACGAATGCGTGGCAATCGGCGCGGCTATACAGGGCGGCGTGCTCGCCGGCGACGTCAAGGACGTACTTTTGCTGGACGTAACCCCGCTTTCGCTGGGCATTGAAACGATGGGCGGCGTGTTCACCAAACTCATCGAGCGCAACACCACCATTCCTACGTCCAAATCGCAGATATTCTCCACCGCCTCCAACAACCAGACGGCTGTGGACATAAGAGTTCTGCAGGGCGAACGCCCCATGGCGGACGACAACAAGGAGCTGGGCAGATTCCAGCTTGACGGTATCCCTCCGGCACCCCGCGGCGTTCCCCAGATAGAAGTCACCTTCGACATAGACGCCAACGGCATAGTGAACGTCAAGGCGGTGGACAAGGGCACGGGCAAACAGCAGAGCGTGACCATTACTTCTTCCACCAACCTGTCCGACGACCAGATAGACAAGGCGGTCAAGGAAGCGGAGAAGTACGCCGAAGAGGATAAAAAGCGCAAGGAGATGGTTGACGCGCGCAACGACGCCGACCAGATGATTTACGCCACCGAAAAGGCTATGGAAGAAGCCGGCGACAAGATAAGCGAAGAGGACAAGAAGACGCTCGAAGAGGCGGTCAAGAAGGCGAAGGAAGAAGTTGCCAAAGCCGAAGACGCCGAAAGCGTAAGGAAAGTCATAGACGAAATGGGTAAGGAAACCGCGCCCGTATTCACCAAACTCTACCAGGCACAGCAGGCGGCGCAGCAAAGCGGCGAAGGCGATACCAACGGCGGCAGTAACGGCGACAATAACGGCGGCGACGATACGATAATCGACAACGATTGATATGGCAAAAGACCTTTACGAAACACTCGGAGTAAATAAAAACGCTTCGGAAGAGGAGATCAAGAGCGCTTATCGCAAGATGGCGCTCAAGTACCACCCCGACAGATACGCCTCCGCAAGCGAGCAGGAAAAGAAGGCGGCGGAAGAGAAGTTCAAGGAGATAAACCACGCCTACGAGGTGCTGAGCGACAAGAACAAGCGCGCCAATTACGACCAGTACGGCAGCGAGGACGGTCCACAGGGCTTCGGCGGTTTCGGCGGCGGACAGGGCGGATTCGGTTCCGGCTTTTCCGCCGGAGGCGGGTTCGACGACATATTAAGTTCCATCTTCGGCGGTTTCGGCGGTTCGGGCAGGCGTAATCCCAATGCGCCCGTCGACGGCGACGATATTACCCTGCAAGTCACGCTCACTTTCAACGAAGCGTACTTCGGCGTGAAAAAGACGGTCAAGTTCTACCGCGACGACGAATGTTCCGACTGCCACGGCAGCGGCGCCAAGGACCCCGGCTCCGTCAAAGTGTGCCCGTACTGCCACGGCAGCGGTTACGTCACCCAGACCCAGCGCACCATGTTCGGAACGCAGACCGTGCGCACGGTGTGCAGTAACTGCGGCGGCAAGGGCAGGGTCATCACGGACAAGTGCAAGACCTGCCGCGGAAGCGGTTACATAAGGCGCGAAGTGAGCAAGACCCTCGACATTCCCGCGGGTGTGGACAGGGGTACGCGCATGACTATCCGCTACGAGGGCAACTGCGGCCGCAACGGCGGACAAAAGGGCAATCTGGTAATAGTGTTCGACGTACAGCCCAGCCCCGTATACAAGAGGATAGACAACGACCTTTATATGGATCAGCACATCACCTTCTTCGACGCGGCGGCGGGGTGTGAAATAGAGCTTGATACCATGAAGGGCGTGACCCGTCTTAAAATTCCCGAGGCGGTGCAGAACGGCACCAAAATAAGGGTGAAGGGCTACGGCATGAAGATATTGAAGAGGGAAGCCTACGGCGACCTGTACGTCACGATAAAGGTGGACACGCCGCGAAACCTCGACAGAAAACAGCTTAAACTGCTCAAAGAATTCGACGAAAGCCTGAAAGACAGCCAACGTCCGCGTTATAACAAAAGTAAATGATTTACGTCCGTCCCGGTAAAAGAGTTTTGCCGGGGCGGATTTTACAATAATAGCCATATTTTTCCGACAGCGCGATTTTACTTTATTTACCCGCCGGAATTTAGTATAATGTACCTATGAAAGTTAAACAAATTACAATATACACAACCAGCGAGGCAAGCGAACTTGTCGCGGATATTTTATTCGATATAGGTTGCGAAGGCGTGAGCATTTACGACAGCGCGGACTTTGCAACGCTTCTGTCGTCCGACGTGATATGGGACTATGTGGACGAAAACGCCTTGAAGCGCGACCCCGTCGTGCGCGTTGTGGGGTGCGTGGACGAAAACGCGTCCCTTGCGCCCCTGCACGAACTTCTTGACAACCTGAAGCGCAACTGCCTATTTGAAACGGGAAGTCTGGAGATAAGCTGCAATATCGTTGAAGCGGACGCATGGGCGGACGAATGGAAAAAATATTACTCTCCCCAGCATTACGGAAAACTGACGGTCGTGCCCGAATGGATAGACTACAAAGCCGCGCCGGGCGAAACGGTCGTAAAAATGGATCCGGGAATGGCTTTCGGAACGGGCGAGCACGAGAGCACGCGCATATGCCTTACTTTACTTGAAAAGACGGTAAAGGGCGGCGAAAGCGTGATAGACGTGGGCTGCGGAAGCGGAATTCTGGCGGCGGCGGCGTTAAAGCTGGGCGCCGGCTGCGCGGACGCCTGCGACATAGACCCGATAGCCGTAAAGGCGGCGGGGGAGAATGCGGCGCGGAACGGCGTAAACGTGCGCGTGGTGCAGGGGTCGATAGGCGAGTGCGCGCGCGGGAAGTACGATATTATTCTGGCGAATATCACCGCGGACGTGCTTATTTCAATGAGCAAGGACTTCAAAGAGCACATAAAGGACGGCGGCGCGCTCATAATGTCGGGCGTGATAAACGCAAGAAGCGCGCAGGTTGAGCAGGCTGTTTCGGACGCGGGCTTTACTTTGGCGGAAAAGATTGTGGACGGCGAGTGGACGGGCTACTTATGGAGATAAAGAGGTTTTACGCAAGCGGCGATCCCGCGTCGGGCAAACTTTATATAGAGGGCGAGGAACTCTGCCACCTTTCCAAAGTGTTGCGCTACAAGGCGGGATACAAGGCCGTTGCCTGCACGGGCGACGGCTGGGACTATATGTGCACGGTGGAGAGCGTGGACAGGGATATTGCCGTGCTGAAAGTGGACGGAAAGCAGCCCTGCGAAGGCGATCCGGAATTTGAAGTTACGCTGTTTCAGTCCCAGCCCAAAAGCGCGAAAGTGGATTTTATCGTGCAAAAGGCGGTGGAGCTGGGCGCAGGCAGGATAGTATTTTTCACTTCGCGCTACTCGGCGGAGGAGAAGTTCAATCTCCGCCGCGCGGAAAAGATAGCCGCGGAAGCGTGCAAGCAGTGCGGAAGAAGCAGGCTTGTTACCATAGACTTTGTGGAAGGATTTGAAAAGGCGCTGGATATGTGCACGGCGGAAAGGGTAGTCATGCCCTACGAACGCGCCGTGGGCGGCAATATGCACGCGGCTTTGAGCGGCAGCGGCAATTGCGCCGTGGATCTGATTATAGGCAGCGAGGGCGGATTCAGCGAAGAAGAAGCGTTGCTTGCAAAAGAGCGCGGAGCGCGGCTCATCTCGTTGGGCAAGCGCATTTTGCGGTGCGAAACGGCGGCGGCGGTCGCCCTTGCGCTCGTGCAGTACGAAAGGGGGCAGCTGGGCGCATGAAGGCGGTTATATACAACCTGGGGTGCAAGGTGAACAAATACGAATGCGACTGCCTTGCGCGTATTCTGGAAGAGCGCGGCTGGGAAGTTTCGGAAAAACTCGAACGCGCCGACGTGTATGTAATCAACACCTGCGCCGTAACGGCGGAGGCGGAGCGCAAGTCGCGCCAATGCGTGGCTCGTTGCCGCAAATTCAACGAGCACGCAAAAGTGGCAATTATGGGCTGTGCCTCGCAAAACGACTTTTCGCACTTTGAGGGAATGGAAGGCGTTACCTATATCACGGGCATAGCGGATAAGGAGAAAGCGGCGGATATGCTGCGTCAAAGCAGGGTGGAAATTGCGCCTCTGCCTACTAATTTCGACGGTCTTACAAACCCAAAGCCCGCCCGCACGCGCGCCTTTGTAAAAGTCCAGGACGGGTGCGACAACTTCTGTTCCTACTGCCTTATTCCCTATCTGCGCGGCAGGAGCCGCTCGCGCGCTGTTGAAGAGTGCGTAAACGAGTGTATGTCGCTTGCAAAAGATACAAAGGAGATAGTTTTGACGGGCATCGACCTTTCTTCGTACGGGAAAAATACGGGGCAGAGCCTCACGGGACTGCTCCTTGCCCTGAAAGACGTTCCCTGCCGCATACGTCTGGGTTCGCTCGAAGTGGGGGTGGTAAGCGACGAATTTTTACTCGCCTGCAAAGGGTTGAAAAATTTCTGTCCCCAATTCCACCTTTCCCTGCAAAGCGGGTGCGACAAGGTGCTTAAAGATATGAACAGGCACTACACGGCGGAGCAGTACGCCGCCAAAGCGGAACTTATACGCAAGTATTTTCCGCGCGCCGGCATAACCACCGACCTCATATGCGGCTTCCCCACGGAAAGCGACG
The DNA here is from genome assembly GCA_904382605.1 of Candidatus Alloclostridium intestinigallinarum. Classification (GTDB taxonomy): domain Bacteria; phylum Bacillota; class Clostridia; order Christensenellales; family UBA3700; genus Alloclostridium; species Alloclostridium intestinigallinarum. Next base: position 163,188 of record CAJFJA010000003.1, read on the forward strand.
AAGATTTTGAAAAGTCGCTGGAATTTGTAAAAAGGGTGCGTTTTTCGCGCATACACGTGTTCGGCTATTCCCGGCGCACGGGCACGGCGGCGGCAAAACGCTTTAAGCCGCTTCCCCCTCAGGTCGTAAAGGCGCGCGTAGCCGAAGCGGAAAGGGTTGCCCGCGAGCTGGCGGAAAACTTTATCTCTTCGCTTATCGGGCAGACGTTGAGCGTACTCTTTGAAGAGGCGGAAGGGGAATACGCCGCAGGCTGGAGCGGCGAGTATATCCACTGTTACTGCAAGGGCGGAATAATAGACGGTGAGATGAACGTGCGCGCAACCGCTCCGTTCAAAGACGGAGTTTTATGCGAAATAACGCAATAAGGAGAATATTATGGACAACTGCATTTTCTGCAAAATACTCAAAGGGGAAATACCTTCCTACAAAATTTACGAGGACGAGTACACTTTCGCATTCCTCGACATTGCCGACGACTACGAAGGGCACACCCTGGTAATTCCCAAACAGCACTGCGTAAACGTGCTCGACTGCCCTGAAGACGTGATGGCGCACGTCATGAGCGCGGTGCAGAAGATATGCCGCCACTATGTGGAAGACTGCGGCTACGACGGCGTGAACCTTGCCAATTGCTCGGGCGCGGAAGCACAGCAGAGCGTGTTCCACTTCCATATGCATATCATACCCCGCAGGCACGCGGACGGAGTGGATATGTTCCCCGGCAAAAAACAGCTGGGACAGAACTTTGAAGAAATGGCGGAAAAGCTGGCTTTGAAGTGAAAAAATCCGTTTGACCGCCGTTTATTCGATTGACAAAGCGGCAAATGAGCTTTATAATATGAAAGCAATCTAAATCCGAATGCGGAAAGGAGGTGAGTTTATGTCTACCGTTAAAGTTGGCGAAAACGAATCTGTTGACAGTGCTATCAGGCGTTTCAAGCGCAAGTGCTCGCGTGACGGCATTATCGGCGAACTCCGCAAGAGAGAGGCTTACGAAAAGCCCAGCGTTAAGCGGAAGAAGAAGGCTGAGGCAGCAAGAAAGAGAATGTATAAGTCTTGACGCTTATTTAAAGCAAAAAAAAGTCCACCTTTCGAGGTGGATTTTTTATGCGCGGGGCTTTTTTTCGCGTAGCGAAGAAAGCTCCTTAAATAAGGCGGAAGAAGAAGGCTGAGGCAGCAAGAAAGAGAATGTACAAATCCTAATAGTGAAAAAATAGAGAGGCGATTGCCTCTCTATTTTTACTTTAAGAGCGAGGGCGCCGCATATAAGGCGCGTGATACTTTGTCAAAGCACCTTTTTAATCGGGTCACGTACGGTATGCCGAACAGGAACAATACGAACACGGTCCGGCAAAGCCGATTTCAGCCGTTGCCGTGTCGTTTGTCTTGACAATACATAGTATTGCCTGCG
>CAJFJA010000004.1 GCA_904382605.1 Candidatus Alloclostridium intestinigallinarum
TATTGTCAAGACAAACGACACGGCAACGGCTGAAATCGGCTTTGCCGGACCGTGTTCGTATTGTTCCTGTTCGGCATACCGTACGTGACTGAGGAAAAAGCCGCCTTGACAATGTATCACGCGCCTTATATGCGGCGCCTATGGAGTATGGAGCAAGCGTACGCCCTAGAAAATCTTTCCGAAATGCGATTCCGTCCACTCCACTTCCCAGTACGAATTTATACGCCACATATTCCACCTGCCGGCGTAGGTCAGGGTTTTGAAGTCGCGGGCTTTGCCGCGGTAGACTTTTTGCGGAGGGATATACCAGCCGTTGCTTTCGAAGAAAGTGCGCAGCTGTTCCAGGCGCGTTTCGAAATCGGAATAGTCCATGCGGTAATCGGGAGTCCAGCCCACTTCGGCAAGGGTGATGATACGCGCAAACGAGAGGAAGTTCAGCTTTTTCTCGTCGCGGATATATTCGCACCACTGGGGACATTCCACGCCCAGAATACCTTTTTTATCTTTGATACCCACCTTAGATACGGTCATTTTGTAGGTTTTGGAGAGAGGACGCACGTTGTAAGGGTGGTCCATATACACGTAATCCCAAATGGAAAGTATCAGATTGCCGCCCTTTTCCAGCCAGCCGAGTTCGCGCTTTTTGCTGCCGCGGAACACCCACCATTGCGCTATGACGTCCTTATCCATAATGTCGGCGGCGTCGAGGACTTCGTTCCAGCCTATCATGCGTTTGCCCTTGGAGCGCAGATATTTTGCCATTTCGTTATTGAAGTAGCCTTGCAGGGCGTTTTCGTCCTTCAAGCCCAGTTCCTTTATCTTCGCCTGGCAGTTAGGGCAGGTCTTCCAGCGCGTTTTGGGCACTTCGTCGCCGCCGATATGGAAGTACGGCGCGGGGAAGATTTCGCACAACTCGTCGATTATATCCTTGGCGAAGTTGTAGATATTCTCCTTGCCGCAGCAGCAGATGTTATCCATAACGCCCCAGCGCGTGGAAACTTCCGCAGGCTCGCCCGTGCAGGAAAGTTCGGGATAGCACGCAATTGCCGCCACCATGTGCCCGGGCATATCTATTTCCGGCACGACCTGTATATGCAGGGAAGCGGCGTACGCCACTATCTCCTTCATCTGTTCCTGAGTATAGAACATTCCCCTGCCGTATTCCTTGTCGTCGTGCGCTTCCTTGCCCTGGTTGTATCCCACAAGGGAAATCTGCGTATTTTTGCGGATACTGCCCTTTTCCGTAAGAAGAGGATATTTTTTTATCTGCGCGCGCCAGCCCTGGTCGTCGGATAAGTGCCAATGGAAAGTGTTCATCTTCACCGCCGCCTGCAGGCGCAGAAACTGCTTTATCTTGTCCACCGTCCAGAAGTGGCGCGAACAGTCGAGCTGGAAGGAACGGTATCCGTACTTGGGTTCGTCGCGCACATAGCAACACTCCATTTCGCCCGATTCGCCCAGCTGGTTAAGGCTCATAAGCGCGTAAAACGCGCCCGCTTCGGTGGACGCAAGCACCTGTATGCCTTCGGGTGAAGATTTTATCGCATAGCCCTCCGGCGCAAGGCGCATATCCTTGGTAAAATTCAGTCTGCTCTCCTTGCCCGCTTTTTTGCCCGCAAGAAGCTGTTTTGCCTGTTCTATGGTTTGGGGAAAATCACCCACGACGGCGGTGGCGCTCGACCAGCCTACCGTACCCTGTTTAACCGCATATTCCACCGGTCTGGGAATAAGTTTCATAAATTCTCCTGCCTTTTCGTGTAGTGCGGAAATCCGCTTGCACACATTATAACACAATTAAATATAGCGCGCAAGGCGTATTGTTAAATTACGCTTGAAAAAAGCCCTCTTGCGTAAGAAGGCTCTTTTTATGGCGTAATTCTTTCGGACTCAGTCGTCCCAGCGCGTTCCGCTGCCGACGTACTCGTAAGAATACGTGCCGTCATCGTTGCGGGTAGCTCTGTAACGCTCCACGGGACCGCCCGCGCGGCGCGTTATCCTGATTTTCTCCACTCCGCCTGTAACTTCGCTTTCTATCTCGTATTCCATGGTCTGTCCGTTCTCGTGGGTGAACAGCTCGAATTCCGTTTCTTCTCCCATCCAGCCGCTTTCCTGTTCAAAACTTATTTCAAAAGAGCGGATAAGGGAATATCTGCCGCTGCCGCCGTATATGCTGTATGCGAATTCCATACCCGTTTCATCACTCTCGTTCTCGTTTTCCAACTCGAATACCATACGCATACCGGTAGCCCGGTTTACGGCGGTAAATTCAAGCGATTCTTCCTGCTCGTCGCGCTCGGTGGAAACTTCGCGCCAGCCGGTAATGTCGAACACGCTCTCGCCGTTCACCATTACGCCTTCTACACGGTAGTTGTCTTCCCGCTCGTCGCGGTCGTCGTCATCGTCGCCGTAATTGGGCTGGTGGGTTTCGTTATAGTAGAGAGTGTACGTTTCCGCCGCTCCGCCGACCGTTTCCGCCGTTATCGTCTGCACCATATCGTACTGCGAATACTGCTCGTTCGTATTGGCTCCCACCGTGCTGGTTATTGGCCGGTCGCCGCCGATTATGCTGTCGAGCATAGCCATGTATTCGTCGAGTTCGGCGGCTATCTCAACCGTGCTTCCGTCCGCCAAAGCCGCCTGCTCCGCTTCCGAACCGCCGATAAGTTCTCCCGCCGATACCGCCGCCAATGCGAAAATGCTCTGCTGTCTTTGCGCCTGAGCCTCCTCGGACGTGGCACCGGGGTCGTCTTTACACGCCGCAAGCACAGCCGTAAGCGCTATGGCAAGGATGATAACGGCTACGATTGCTGTTAATAATCTCTTTTTCATCTCTGTGTCCTCCTTGGGGGTTTCTGAACATAATACAATCGCCGATAGCGTTTTAACCAACTTTTCGCAAAAAAAATTTTCCCCGCCCCGCCAAAACGAAAAGACGGCGCCTTTGGCGCCGCCGGTATCGAATGCCGGAAATATTCTCCGCGTCAGGAACGGTATATGCGTTTATACTCCGCCTTTATCTGGTCAAGCCTGTCCTCGAATTCGTCGTCCAGATCGTCCAGCACGTCCTCCAGATTCTCGATAAAATCGTATATCCTTGCGGCATAGGCGGGCATATCCTGCATAAGCGCGTCGAGTTCGTCCCCGTCGGCGGGAATTATCTCCGCAAAGTATTTGCCTACGTCGGGATCGTTCACTATCGAGATGAGTTTTTCTTTCAGCCGCGCAAGCTCCGAAGGCGACAGGTTTTCAAAATCGTCCTCGTCTTCGAAAATCTCCTCTATCTCGTCCACCTTTTCTTCCAGCTCTTCCGTCTTGCGCTCGAACTCCTCTTCCAGCTCTTCCAGCCTTTTGTCAAGCTCGCGCTGGAAATCGTCGGACGCGTCCGCGGCAGACCCCATAACCAGCATAAGCAGCCGGGTGTAATCCATATTGTACAGCTCTTGCACGGACATATCGGAAACCGCCTCCGCGTCCAGAATAAGTTGCGCTTTTCCCGCGGAAATGTGGTATCTGCCGGCGGTGTCGATGGCTTCGTCCGAATAGTAGTTGACGAATATCTTGTTGGTATAGCCGCGGCTGTCCATATATCCGTTAAGAGTGTTTTCCAAAGATATGCGCACTTCCTCTTCACGCTGCGTATTGTCGTTTACGGCGTTGACGTTGACGTCCCTGCCGTCCTCGAAATACTGCTCCCTGTCCGCCTGTCCCATAACGGCAAGGCACGCGTCGTTATAGTCCATGCCCACAAGATTCATTCCCAGAAGAAGCACCTGCGCGTCCGCGTTCAGCGCGGTTACCGCGGTCACTTTATTGTTTTCGTCCACCTGCATGGACAGCGCCGGATTGATACTTATGCTTATATAAGTTATCCCGGCGGGGTCGAGCACGTCGGGAACGCCGAACACAACGCCCAGCGTCACCGCGACTATGGCGAGTATGAGCACCGCCGCCACGGCGGCTATAGCGGCGTTGCGCCTGTGGTGGGTGACTGCGATAACTTCCGCTTCCCCGCTCCGCGCCCTGGATTCGGGCATGGAAATGCGCGCGGAAATCTTTTCAAAGCTGTCTTTTCCGTCCAGCCTTTCCGCTTCATCCGCCAATATCTTTTCGATATCTTTGCGCTTCATTGCTCCTCCTCCAGTTTTTTCTTTAATTTGCTTATCGCCTTGTTGTACGTCCAGGTCACCGTGGCGGTGGGCATATCCAGCATTTTTCCCACTTCGTGCCTCTTATATTTGTGCACCGCGCACAGCATGAGCACGCGGAATTCGCGCTCCGTCAGCACGCGCGCGGCAAACTCGGTCAGTCCGTCGTCGCGCGCAAGGGTGGAATCGTTTTTCACGTAGTCCACCTTCTCCGGCTCAACGGTAACGCGCGACTTTTCGCGCTTTACCAGATTCAACGCCAGATTGCGGCTTATCGTGAGCAGATACGCGTACGGATTGTGCTTTGCGTCCACCGAGCCTATGTTCTCGTAAAACTTGACAAAGGCGTCCTGCATTATCGTTTCGGCGGCGTACTTATCGCGGCATACCGAATATGCCGTGTAATAAACCGATCTGCGCGTTTCCTCGTAGAGCCTTGCGAACGCTTCGCTGTCGCCCCCTTGGATTTTGCGCACCAAGCCGCCTATATCCATTCCCTATACACCTTTATTACAATTCAGGACAACGATTTGTTGGACCTGTGAGAAAATTATACCACCATTTTACATATATTGCAAATAATCGCAGACTTTCCGCCCTTGCACAAATGCTGCGAAGTGGCGTAATTTTTTTGAAAATGTGATATTTGCAACATTTATCGCCGAGCGGCGAATATATAATATATTTGAAAAACGCTTGACAAAACCGCGTTTAATCTATATATAGTAAATATATAAAACCAAAGAGGTAGACTGAATGCTTGAACTCAGACACATAGATTTTTCGGTGAAGGAAGAAGGCGGCAAAAAGCCGGCGAAAATTCTTTCCGACATTTCCCTTACCTTCCCCGAAAAGAGCATAACCGTAATCACGGGACAGAACGGAAGCGGTAAATCCACGCTGATAAAACTTATCACCGGACTGGAGCGGCCCACGGCGGGACAGATAATATACAACGGACGGGACATAACCTCCCTTTCCGTGACCGAACGCGCCAGGCTGGGCTTTACCACCGCCTTCCAGCAGCCCGTGCGCTTTAAGGGCATAACGGTTAAAAAACTTCTGGACATAGCCTGCGGAAAGCAGAGCAATCTGGGACAGCTGTGCGAATATCTTTCGCAGGTGGGACTTTGCGCCCGCAACTATATCGACCGCGAGCTGGACGGAAGTCTGTCGGGCGGAGAGGCAAAGCGCATAGAACTTGCCATGGCGATAGCCAAGGGCGGCGACGTATTTTTGCTTGACGAGCCGGAAGCGGGCATAGATTTGTGGAGTTTTTCCGACCTCACCAATCTGTTTGCTTCGCTCAGGGATAAAACCGTGCTCATAGTTTCCCACCAGAGCAAGATTATGGAGATTGCGGACAACATAGTGCTTTTAGACAAGGAAAGCGCGCCCGTCACGGGAACGCGCGGGGAAATGCTTCCCGGTCTGCAGGACAGAAACGGAGTGTGCGCCGCGCGCAAGGGAGTTTGATATGGAAAAACTTGATTTGGATCTTTTGATGAAAATAGCCGACCTGCACGGCATTCCGGAAGGCTCGTATAACATAAGGAAGGACGGCAAATGCCTTTCGCGCAACTCCACTTCCGACATAGAGATAGTGCCCAAAAAGGACAAGGACGGCATAGACATAATAGTAAAACCGGGCGTGAAGAACAAGAGCGTGCACATTCCCGTAATTCTGACCGCGGGCGAAATGCTGGACAAGGTATATAACGACTTTTATATCGGCAAGGGCGCGGACGTAACCATTATCGCAGGTTGCGGCATACACAACGAAACGTGCGGCGAAGCGCGCCACGACGGCATCCACACCTTCTACCTGGAAGAAGGCAGCAGCGTGAAATATATCGAACGCCACTACGGCGAGGGCAACCCCGACGGCAAGAAGGAATTTACGCCCGTTACCAAGGTGTATGTAAAGAAAAACGCGCAGTTTTATATGGAGAGCACCCAGCTGGGCGGCGTTACCTATACGGACAGGCTCACTACCGCCACCGTTTACACGAACGGCAAGTTCACCGTGCGCGAAAAACTGCTCACCGACAACCGCGAAAAGGCAATCACCCGTTTCAAGGTGAAACTTGTAGGCAAAGACAGCACCGCCGAAGTGGTCAGCCGCAGCGTGGCGAGGGGCGATTCCTACCAGTCGTTCATATCTGATATGATAGGCAAAAACCGCTCGTTCGGACACGTGGAATGCGACAGCATACTTTTGGACAACGCGCGCATACTCTCCACCCCCAGGATAGACGCCGTCAGCCCCGAAGCCAGCCTCGTACACGAAGCCGCCGTGGGCAAGATAGCGGGCGAACAGCTCACCAAGCTGATGACCCTGGGGCTTACGGAAAAAGAAGCGGAAGACACCATTATAAAGGGCTATCTGGCATAGCCCTTCCCTGCTTGCGCCGCTACGGTACAAAAACGCAATCCGGATAAAATTACCCCGCGTCAAAGCGGCATATAAATGATACTACGCGCTTAACGGCGTATACCGAATAAGATTAGAAAGGGCGGACAAATCCGCCTTTTTTATGCTTATAAATAGAAATAAGCGCGGCTGTTGCCGCGCCCGTAGGGTGATTGCGCGTGCGGTAAGGACACGCAAAAACTATTATTGCTTTCTTATTCCATTCTGATTATATCCTTAATTTTTCGGGAAGTCAAGAATTTTCTTAGATTTCTAAGAAAGGCAGCTACCCGTAGCCAACCTCAGTAGAACACATTTTACTCTAAAACATAAAATATGTGTATATGTCGGGTTGTAAAATGCTTTGCTTTCAGCGTAACTGGTTATTGTGCAAATATGCCGAAAACAGTACGATTAAAGTGTTCTACTGGGGTTGGCTACGGGTACCTTCTTGGTTTTCTAATATAATCTTAGTATGGAATACATCATAGGCAGCAGAATACGCGAATTGCGGCGCTAAAAAGGTCTGTCCCAGCCTCAGCTTGCCGCAGCCATAGGCGTTTCCGACGGCGTGATTTCGCTTTGGGAGAACGACGTGAACGAACCGAAAGCCTCATACATAATCGCGCTGTGCAAATTCTTCTCCGTCTCCGCCGATTATCTGCCGGGCATTGAGCAATAGCGAAAACGCGCGGCATAAACAGCCTGCGCCCGGTTGACCGCCTTTTCCCAGCCCGTCTTGCCGTCCGGTGCCGGCGTTTCGCCCCGACATATCCCGGTATTTCCGCTTATGCGGAATATATATCGCAGAGTCGTGTTAAAACCGTATAAATAAAAAACTGCGCCCGCCGGGGCGCAGTTCTTTATTTTTCATAACAATCACTTTATGACCTGAAGCATCTTGTTCAGTTCCGCAACTATGTCGTCGATAAAGACGGTAAGCGCTTTTTCGTCCTCGTCCTTGCACTTTACGGCTATGGTCAGGGTCATTTCGCCCTTATAAGTACTTGCCGCGAGCTGCAGGTAAGGTATGGACTTTATCGCGCCGGTAAGGAACAGGTCGGAAGGCGTCTTGTTGTCGAAAGCAAAGTCCTGCTCCTTCAGAAGTCCCAGGTTGGACATACCCGTAAGGGGATTGTTATAGCCCAGACCTATGGCTATTTCCGCAAGCGCCTGCGGGAAGAGCTTGTACGCCAGATTGAGAAGGGGCAGCGAATAAAGCCCGAAATAAGGGTCTTCCTTTGCCGCGTCAGACTGCTTTTTGATATCCGCGAACATCTGCAGATAATCTTCCTTATAGCCGTGCGCGGTGCATATCATAAAGCCGATATGGTTGGAAAAACCGTACGATTTTCCGCCCTTTATATGCCTGCGCAAATCCACCATACAGGGGACGGAGACGTTTTTCGTCCTATCTATGCCGCACGCCTTGTAGAGGGCGCGCATATACGCCACCAGCAGTACGTCGTTGAGCGTTACCCCAGCCCTCTTGGACATATCTTTGAGTTCCGCGGATTTCTCCCTGCCTATCACGCGGCGCAGAATACGGGACTTATCGTTTTTACTGCGCTTGGTATAGGGGAATTTTATCTGATGCTTCACCTGGCTGACGTTCTTGTAAAGACCGAGCGCCTTTTTCTTTTCTTCTTCGTTATAGAGGGTGTAGCACTGATAGTGGCTTCTGTCGCCGCATTTCACCTCTACGTCAGGTTCTTTCCCCGCCAATATCTGGTCGTAAGCCTTTGCCACGAGCATAAGCATTTCCTTGGTGTCGGGACCGTCCATACACATATGGTTGAGCACCTGCACGAGTATGTCGCCGCCGTCGTAACGCACCACAGCCACCTGTATCTGCAGCTTTGCCTTTACGGGTATTTCCTGAGTGAGAAAACCGAACGCCGTATCGTGCGCTTCTTCCCCGCTTCCGACTTTTTTCAAAGAGATTATATCGCCTTCGGTATAGTCGTAATTTATCTTCCAGTAAGGGGTGACGGCGCAGTTGATAAAGGACGAATGCAGCACGGGAATTCTGTCCACCACGTATTTATACGCTTTCGAAAGAGCGGCAAAAACGAGCGGCTCGTCGAATTTGAGATAAAAGTGGATCATTCTGTCATAGTAATTGCGGAATAAAAATTGCATTCTGTCCCACATTTCTGCCTTCATTCTGCGGGGCTGAGTTGATTGTGTTTTGCTCATAAATTCTCCTTCTCTATAGGTGATACACACTATATACAAATCAATCATATCAAAATGACAACAATAAAACAAATTTTTTCGGAATATTATTATGCGCGGGGCTTATTTGCCCGAAAAATTAACACTTAACGATACAAATTTTAAGATTAAAATGATAATAGCCGCGGTATTGCGGCGCACCCGGACCGCCGCCCTTGACGAAGAAGCGCGGCGGTGGTATTATTTAATGGATAAACGCAAAAGGAAGTAACTTCATGCCCGCACTTTCCGTAATGATAAAACCCGCCTCTTCCGCGTGCAATATGCGGTGCGGATATTGCTTTTACCACGACGTAGCGAATTTGCGCAGCCGGGCTGAACTCGGCATTATGGATACGTCCACCGCAAGGGCGGTAATAGATTCCGCGCTGGACTACTGCGGCGGAGAAAGCATATCTTTCGCCTTTCAGGGCGGAGAGCCGCTGCTTGCCGGCGCGGATTTTTTCAAGGAGTTTTTCGCATATGCAAAAAAGCGGCGTAAGGGAGTAAAAATTTATTACGGGATACAGACAAACGGCACTCTGCTCACCGAAGAGACGGCGGAACTTTTTTCCGCGAACGGCGCGCTCGTGGGGCTTTCCCTGGACGGAGGCGAAGAGGATAACTCCTGCCGCGTGCACGCCGACCTTTCGCCCTCCTTCGGGGACGTGATGAAAGCGGCGGAAATTCTGCGGCGCGCCGGTACGGAATTCAACGTACTTTCCGTCGTCACCGGCAGACTTGCTGACAACATCGAACGCGTGTATTCTTTCTTCAAATCGCACGGTTTCAGATACCTGCAATTCATACCCTGCCTGCGCCCCTTTGAAGGCGGCGAAGGCGAACTTTACATGACGAACGAACAGTACGCGCACTTTCTGACGACGCTTTTCCGCCTGTATGCGCGCGACTTCCTGAACGGCGACTACGTGAGTATACGCCGCTTTGACAACTGGGTGCGCCTGTACCGCGGCGAGAAATTCGAAGAATGCGGCGTGGGCGGCTTTTGTTCGCGCCAATTCGTGGTCGAGGGCAACGGCAACGTCTACCCCTGCGACTTTTACTGCCTGGACGAATGGCTGCTGGGCAACATAAACTCGTCTTCTTTTGCGCAGATGGCGGAGTGCCGCCTTGCGAAAAAATTCATAACCTCTTCCTTGGTAATGCCCGCGCGGTGCGCGCGTTGCGAATACTTCAATCTGTGCAGAGGCGGAGGCTGCAAACGCGCCCGCACAAGCTTCGATTACTGCGAAGCGTACAAAAAATTTTTTGCCGGCTCGCAGGAGTTGTTCAGGCGGATATCCGAAAAAATGGTACGGTAATAAATATCCACCCGCCAAGCGGGTGGATATTTATTCGCGATTTTACATATCAGCTTCTTTACAGGCAGGAAGAATAAATTGCGACCACGTCGTCTTCGTTCAGGGGAACGTAGGCGTTTGCAAGGTCGTCCTTTACCGCTTTTTCCGCCATTTGGTGGAAAAGTCCGCTGCTGTTTATTCCCAATCCGCGCAAAGTCTCCGGAAGTCCCAGCGAGGTGAAGAATTCGCGCGTTCTGGCAATTGCTTCCTTTGCGACTGCAAAGGGGTGTTCGCCGCTTATTCCCCATACGTTTTTGCCGTAAGACACGAATTTATCCAGCGTTTTTTCGCTGAGGATATGTTCAAACCACGCGGGCGTGACCACGGCAAGTCCCGCGCCGTGCGTTATGTCGTAATAGGCGCTGAGCTGGTGTTCTATGGCATGGCAGCTCCACGCGTTGCCCGTGCCGCAGCTTGTAAGTCCGTTTATCGCAAGCGAGGAAGCCCACATAAGGTTTGCCCTTGCGGTGTAATCGGTGGGAGTTACCACGGCGGCTTTGCCGTATTCTATACACACTTTCAAAAGCGCTTCGGAAATTCCGTCCTGGACGGCGGCGCAATGCACGTCGGAAAAGTAACATTCGATGATATGGCTCATGATGTCCGCAACGCCGGAAGCCGTCTGGAAACGTGGAACGGTATAAGTATACGTCGGGTCGAGCACGGACGCCACAGGCTTGAGAAGTTCGCTTTTTATCGCCTTTTTCTCGTTTATCTCCATATTGGATATGACGGCGTTGCCGTTCATTTCACTGCCCGTAGCCGCCATGGTGAGCACGGTAAACACGGGCAGGGCGCGCTTTATGTCGTTTTTATCCACCATATCCCACAAGTCGCCCTTGTGGTAAACGCCCGCGGCAATCGCTTTGGAACAGTCTATGACCGAGCCTCCGCCCATCGCGACGACCGCTTTCAGCTTATGCTTTCTGCACAGCTCCGCGCCCGCGATAACCGATTGGATTTTGGGATTCGGTTCGACGCCGCCGAGTTCTTCCCACGCTATGCCCGCGCTTTTGAAAAGCCCCGTCAGCGTATCGTAAATGCCCGTCCTCTTAACCGAGCCTCCGCCGTAAACGAGCAGCACCTTGTCCGCAGTATTTTTAATCTGTCCGGGCAATTCGGCTATTTTGCCCTTGCCGAACAGTATGCGGGTGGGTGCAAAAAAAGTGAAATCTTTCATAATCTTCTCCTTATCGCGCGGCGCGCGACAAGGTCTGCGGCGCACCGTTGCGTACTTCTACACCCTTATTATATAATATTCCGGCGGTAAATTCAATAGCGAATTTTAAAAGGCGTGCGCGTGCGGAAATACTATTTTATAATATCATGCCGAATACTTCGGAAATATCGCTTTCCTTTACGTCTTTTCCGCTCTCCACGCCGCCGATATATTTCGCGCCAGCAAACTCCGCGCCCATGGCTATACAGAAAGCGCGGAACGTAAGATACGCCGAGGAAAAATTATTCTCTTCCCCCTGTCCGCCGACTGCAAGCAGATAAAATTGCGAAGGGCATTTTTCCCTTTTCTCCCAGTACGCCTGCGCCCTGTCCAGAAACGCTTTTGCACACGCGGGAAAGTTGCAAAAATAAAGGGGCGTTACAAACAGCGTTTTACCGCCGCGCCTTATATCTTCCAGCAGACGCGACGCGGCGTCGTCGTATACGCACCCGTTTCCGCCGCCGCATCCGCCGCACCCGTTGCATGGGGAAAACCCCAGACTGCGCAGGAATATCCGCACAAATCCCGTTTTGTCAGCCACCCTAGCAGTCAGATAATCGCAACTGCCGCTGTGCGGCGACATACATACGACCCTGTTCACTTTTCTCTCCTTTTCAACTCCGCGTAAAGGTCTGCGACAGTCTTTCCGTACACGGGGTGCACCGTACCGGGGGCTATTTCGCAAAGCGGCCCAAGCACGAATCCGCGGTTGCACATATCCGTATGCGGCACGGTAAGTCCGGGCACATCTATTATCTCGCCGCCGTAAAACAGTATGTCCGCGTCCAAAGTCCTGTCGCCCCAACGTTGCCTTCTCACCCTTCCGGCGGTGCTTTCGAGAGCTGCGCACATTGAAAGAAGCCCGGAAGGACTTTTGAGCGTGCGCATTACCAGGCAGGCGTTCAGAAACTCCCCTTTCGCCGCTCCGCCGTAAGGCGCGGTGGCGATATAAGAAGACACGCGCACATCCCTGTTGTCTTTGTCCGCCGTTATGGCGGCGACTGCGCCGTCGAGATAGCCTTTCCTGTCGCCCATATTCGAACCCAGCCCCAGGCACACGCGGGTAAAACGCGCGTGCGCGGTGACGGACACGTCGGAAAAGCGCACTTTAAGCGGCGCTTCCGGCTTATGGACGGTGGCGGAGCAGTCGCAGCCGAACTCCGCCGCCAGCCTTTTTGCGATACGCGCCGCGAGCGTTTCTATAAGGTTCACGCTCGGAGCGGAAAGTTCCTCCGCCATAATATCCGCCGCCTTACCGTAATCGCAGGTGCGGGCGAGTTCGTCGCCGCAGTCAATATCTTCCGTATACAATACCGCGTCGGCGGTAAACGGGTGCACTTCCTCTCTTTCAAAGCCGTACGCCCCGTGCGAAGCGTTTACCGTTACTCCCTTTATATTTACCGTTCCTTTCATCATTTCACCAAGCTATCCTATGCGCCGCGTACAAGGTGCACGGGAAAATTTTCATCAAAATTTTATGTACGTAGCTTCCGCGCCTTTACGCCTTTGCGACCGCGCGCGCCATATCCACGGCGTTGCGGTGCGCCGCCACGTTATGCACGCGTACGAACGCCGCGCCCTTGTATGCGGCGATAACTGCCGCCGCCACGGACGCCTCTTCCCTGCGCTCCACGGGCAGATTGAGGGCGTAACCGATAAGAGACTTTCTCGAAGCGCCCACAAGCACGGGATAACCCAGGTCAAGCTCTTCCAGCCTGTTTAACACGATAAGATTGTGCACGGGCGTTTTCGCAAAGCCTATTCCCGGGTCGAGAATTATGTTTTCCTGTTTTACACCCGCCCTAAGAGCGATATTTACACATTCTTCCAGGTCGCTTTTCACGTCGGGGATAAAGGAAGAATATTCCGCGCGTTCACGGTTGTGCATAAGACAGCAAGCCGCGCCGTATTCCGCGGCGACGCGCGCCATATCCTTATCCTTTTTGAATCCCCATATATCGTTAACCATATCAGCGCCCGCTTCGAGGGCGGCGCGCGCCACGGCGGATTTGTAAGTATCCACGGACACGGGCACGGATAGTTCTTTTTTAATCCGCTCTATCACGGGCACTACGCGCCTTATCTCCTCTTCGTCGCTGACGGGGATATAGCCGGGACGGGTGGATTCTCCGCCCACGTCTATTATATCCGCGCCCTCTTCCGCAAGTTTGCGCGCGTGTTCGACCGCCGCGTCCTGTCCGTACCACCTGCCGCCGTCCGAAAAGGAATCGGGCGTGACGTTGACTATGCCCATTATATACGTCTTGTTTTTTACGTCGAAATTCTTCATATCCATATGCGACCGTTTTTCTTCTCCCAATAACATTCTTCTTCCGCCGCGCAGTCAAAGCAGTTGCGCGAAAGTTTGTCAGCAATGACCAGCAGCGTTCCCAGCGGATTTTCCGCCTTTTCCAGCGCCGCCTTTATCTTATCTTCTTCCCCTGCGCCGGGCGCCGGGCAGACTTCCGCGCCGCCCCTGCCGCCGTGGGCGGAAACCGCGCTTGCGATCCGCTCCGTTTCTTCCGGGAGAAAGCCGCAGGACGGCAGAAGCTCTTTTGCGAACTCCGCACTTGAAAGGGCGTGGTTGCGCCCGCCGCGCGCCCTGCCTATGTCGTGCACAAGCGCGCAGGCGTATATCTCGTCCGCGGTGCAGAGGGCGCCGTATTCCGCGTTCATTATGCTCATTATCCGCGCCACGTCGAGAAAATGCGCCAGGTTATGGCGGCAGAATTTCCTGTCCTTTTCCGCCTCTTCTATGCTTTCCAACGCGAGGATATAACTCTTGCTTGCGTATATCCCGTCTATTCTTGCCGAGGGAAAAAGCGTCACCATTTAATCATCTCCATGACCCTTGCGCGCAGATTTTCGTCCCGTTCAAACTCTCCCAGGCACGCGCAGGTGACCGTCTTGCTGCCCGTCTTTTTAATGCCGCGCATAGTCATGCAGGTATGTTCCGCCTCTATTACGACCATCACGCCGCGCGGGGAAAGATTGTCCTCTATCGCCGCGGCAATCTGCCCCGTAAGCCGTTCCTGCAATTGCAGGCGGCGTGCGTAAACTTCAACCGTACGCGCTATTTTACTCAGCCCCGTCACCTTGCCGTCTGGAAGATAAGCCACGTGCGCCTTACCGAAAAAGGGGAGCAGATGATGCTCGCACACGGAATATACGGGAATATCCTTTTCCAGGACAATGCCGCTTTCACTGCTTTCGAAAGTGACGGACAAATGCTTTTCCGCACTGTCGGCGTATCCCGCAAACACCTCTACGAATGCGCGCGCCACGCGTGCGGGAGTGTCTTTGAGCCCCTCGCGCTCCGCGTCCTCGCCCATGCCTTCAAGCAGCAGTTTCACCGCCCGTTCAATCTTCTTGCCGTCCATCATAAACTCCTTTGCGCAAGTCTTCCGTACGCGCTTTTTATCAATTTCAAATGGGAAAAAGAGCCGTATGCGACCACTATTCCGCCTTCCGCCTGCGCCAGCGCTTCTTTGAGCGCGTCTTCCACGTCCGGAATATACCGCGTTTTGCAAAATGCCTCGGCGTACTTTTGCAACTCTTTTCCTCCGAGAGCGCGCCTGTTGTCCCAATCGAAGGTAACCGCCGCGTCCATCTCTTTGAGCGTTGCTTCCAACACTCCTTTGTAATCCTTGTCCGCAAATACCCCTGCAAGCGCAATCTTCTTCACCCCGGGGAAACGCGCCCTTACGCTTGCGGCAAGTTCGCGCGCCGCCGCCGGATTGTGCGCGCCGTCGAGCAAAAGTTTTCCGTCTATAAGTTCCTGCCTGCCCGGCAGGGCAACCGCCGCCATACCGCTTTCAAACGCGCTTTCCGGCAGGAAAAAGCCCCTCTCTTTCAGCCCTTCGCATACCGCCGCGGCAAGCGCGGCGTTTGACAGCTGGCTTATACCCGGCATCAGACTGAGCGTTCCGCCGCAGTATGAGGCAAGCTGCCTTCCTCCGCAAAAGCCGAGCGGCTTGAGCGGCGGCACAAAGCGGCACTCTATCCCGTTCGCGGCGCAGTACATTTTAATAGCGGTTTCGCTCTCTTTTTCCTGCAGGCAGGAATACAGCATGCAGCCGGGTTCCGCAATGCCCGCCTTTGCCAAAGTGATTTTTTCCAAGGTATCGCCCAAAAATTCCGTATGGTCGAGGGCAATGGAGGTTATAGCCACGGCGGCTTTGCTTCCGCTCACGTTGGTGGCGTCGTCCCTGCCGCCCATGCCGGCTTCCAGCACCGCGACCCTGCACCCTTTCATGGCGAAATACAGCAGCGCCGCCGCCGTTTCCGCCTCGAACGAGGTAGGACGTTCTTCCTCCGCCGCTGCCGCCACTCGCTCCATGCAGTAGGCGTATTCGGTCGGAGAGATAAACTCGCCGTCCACGGTTATGCACTCCCTGCGCTCCATTACAGCGGGCGAGGAAAACCTGCCCGTCCTGTACCCTCCGGCGGAGAGAACCGCGGCAATATACGCGGACGCGGAACCTTTGCCGTTGGTACCCACAACGTGCACTCTTAAGTATCTTTCCTGCGGATTGCCCAGCGCCTTCATAAGCGCGTTTATGCGCTCCGTACCGGGCATACTGACTGCTTTCCCCTCCGCGTATTCCACGGCACGGGAGTAAGACCAAGCCATAAAAGCGGGCCTCCTTTGTTTATTGCCCGCGAAAAAGCGAGCCTGTTTTGGAAGCTCGCCGAAATAAACTTATCCGGTATATTCAAAGCGGGAGCGGAGGACGCACCGCAAGCAGATGCTTTTCGCCCGCCGGCACTCCTCCGTCCGACGGTACTTAACGCGCGTCAACCTAGTCTTCCAATACGCCTATATGATAGCACACATTATCGCGTTTTGCAATGGTTTATTCCACTTTTATGAACGCCGCCGCCTGCTTACTGCCGGCGCGTGCGACCACGACAATCACGTCGCCCGTTTCAAGCGCGGAATTTTCCGCAACGGTAAGAGTTCCGCCGCTGAGCGTCACGCCGTCGTATACGCCGGTCTTACCCGTAAGGTCTTCCGCCAAAATGTACTGCGGCTGTATGTCGCGCGCGTCCAGATACTATTCTGATGCGTTCCGACGCCGTTACCGCGCCGGAACGCATCAGAATAGTATCGCTGTCAAACGAGATGGTATAACCCTCCGCGCTGTCGTCGCCGAAGGGAACGAAATACATGGAAACGCCCCACGCGCCGAGGCCGAGAGCTGTAAGGGCGATTACGGCGATAATCACCGCCATAATAATCTTCTTTGCCGTAGCGCTCATAAATTGCTCCTTTACCGCGCCTGCCGTGCAGTTTTTCTGCGTGCGCCTTGCGCTATATTCTCTTTATAAGCCCCTCTGCGAGCAAACTTTCGTCATCCATATACGGAATGTCCGGCAAAGTCTTGCTCTCTCCCGCAAATTCGAACTCCTGCATGGTGCGTCCGATAAGTTCGCGCGCATACCCCACTTTGCGCTCGCCGTTGATTTTGAATCTGAACGGCGTATTCACGTATTTCGAATACTTTGACGCGTCCTCGGCGCGGTACTTGGTATCTATGTACTCCGTCGGATCGAGCGCCAGAAACAGCACGGGCGTTTTGCCTATAACGGTGATTTTCGCAACCACCTTTCCGCCCGCCTTGAACGTTTCGCAGTCCCAGCTGTACCTGCTCTTTACGCCCTTGTACGCCATAAGCATATTGTATACTTCGCCGTAACGCTCCTTCACCACGTCCGACGACTGTATCAGCTTCGCGCGGAAAGATCTGTCGAATTTCTTATTCTCTTCCAGCGCGCTGTAAAATTCTTCCTTATCTTCCTTTTCTTCTCCGTCGGCAACCGCAACGGGCACGACGGCAGCGGCGGCTTCGTCCTCTCCCTTTCCGCCTTCCGGCGTGTTATTGTCCGCGGAAGATTCGGCCGGAGTTTCATTCACGTCCACCGTCTTTTCCTCTCCGCCGGAAACTGTCTCTTCCACAGGCGCGACCTCTTCGACGGGCGCAACCTCTTCAACAGGCGCGGTTTCTTCCACAGGCGTGCTCTCTTCAACGGGAACTACGGACACGACTTCTTCAACGGGCGCGACCTCTTCGACAGGCGCGGCTTCTTCGACAGGCGCGCTCTCTTCAACGGGAACGGCGGGCTCAATCACGTCCACAGGCTCAATTTCCGCAACGGGAGCAATCTCCGCGGCGGCGTCCCCGGCAAAAACCGGCTTTTCTGCCGGCGGAACAGCGTCCGTCCGTTCTATTTCTTTGGCGGGAACCCCGGAAGCGGTTTCGCGTACGGAGAGCACCTCTTCCGCAGGCGGTATTTCGCCCACTTCGGCTATTTCCTCCGCAGGTTCGACCGGCTTTATCTCCCGTACGGGGACGGGTTCAACGGCGGGCGCCGTTTCCGGAACGGGCACTATCTCTCCCGCAACGGTCACGGGATCTTCTTCCTGCACGGGGGAGCTTTCTTCTTTCGCCTGCAGTCTTTCCGCCTTGTAATCTTCGTCAGGCTTATCCGCGGGAGTGGCGCGCACTATCAGAAAAGCCGCGAGAGCCACTATTGCCGCGCCGAGCAGGATGAATATTATCACCATAAGCCAGAGCGGATACGGCTGTCCGAAAATATGCGTAATTCCGAAATTGCTCACCTTGTCCGCAAGGGTGGGCGCAAACACGTCCGCGCCGCCCTCCGCGGATTCTTCCGCCGCGGCGACGAGCGGAATGGCAAAACAAAACGCTGCGGCTATCAGAGCCGCAAGAGTGAAAACTATGCTTAAATTACGCAAGGTTTTTGCCATTTTTTCCATACCTGTATACGTTTTTATTATATTATAGCACTTGAAAGCGGCAAGCGCAACAAAATGCCGTTTAAAAATAAAACTGCGCGTTCGTGTTTGTTTTCAAAAAATATACTATAACTTGCAACTGTGTCGATACTTTGAATATAATGTTTCCGGAACACCTTCTTTTTTGTCTTTGAGATGTTATATAATAAACAGAGGTTATCTCAATCAGGGAGAAAAAATATGCGTAAAAAAATTATCACGGCGCTTATTATGGCGGCAATAATATTATCGGCATTTGTATTTTGTCTTGCCGCCTGCACAGACACCGAGGAAACGGGCGATCCCGTTCCCCATTCCGTTTCGATAACCGCCGCGGACGACGTTGTGGCGTTCGCAAGCGTCACATAGGCAACAGCGGGCACAAAAGTCACCGTCACCGTACGTCCTCCGACGTGGAAAACGGTGACGTTCGTCACGGGCTCGGGCGTAACGTGCGAAAAAGACGAAGCGGCGAGCACTTCGACCGACGTCGTTTTCACTTTCACAATGCCCGATAAGGACGTTGAACTCACGGTTGAAACGATTGATTCCGGGGTAAGCGTCGATGAAGACAACCGCATGACGTGGGTTTTCGCTCCGCCCCAGATAGCGCCGAGCGAATCTTCTGACGCCAGGGAGACTTTCGAAGTCGATTTCGGCGGCGACTTCCTTGCCAATAACGACAGCGACGGCAATCTGCTCAACGTAAAAATCTCTTCGACCAACCAAAGCGTTATCCCCGACGGGGCAATTGACGGCGCCAAAAGGATAGGCGACAGCGCGTATACGCAGGGAGCTACTTTCACCATAGACCTTTCGAAAATTTCAACCGGCGCAACCACCCTTATATTCGAAGATACGTACAACAACCGCACCATCACCAAATATTTGCAGGTCGTCGAAACAGGCACCGTCAATCCGGGCAATATCATCCATGCCTACCTTAAAGTCAAATTCGATTTTGACGAAAGGGATCTCTCTCTTTCCGAAAATACCGATCCCGCCAAGCTGGTGGTGCTGGTAAGCGTGTCCGATCACGATTGGATAGACGGTACCGATCCCGACTGCGGAGCAAGCGAGTATACGCGAGCCCGTTTTCAGCTGTCCGACACGGGATCAAAGACGTTTGCGATGCCGTATATAGAAGGACACAGATATTCCGTCAGCGTATCGCTGTACACCTATACCAACAATTATGAAACGGATATGAACCCCGAATTTTCTCCGGTATACGGCAATACTCTTCGTGTCCGCACCAACTTGGCAGGAGTCGGCAATTCAGTCAAAGAAGACGATAACGGCACGTCGTGGCTGACTATAACGAACACACAAAGCACGGTGACGCTTACTGTTTACGCAGCATAATGAAGTTATCGGCAATAAAACTGCGCGCATAAATTTATGCGCGCAATTTTATCCGCGAAATTATCGTACCGTCTATTTATCTCCTTCTTTCAGATAGGTGGATATATCCTCGTACTCTCCGTTCACTTTGAGTTCCACATGCACGTGGGGCGCGTCCGCGCATTCAAAGTAAAAACCGTTTGCTATTTTACCTATTACGTCGCCGCTTTCAACCTTGTCACCCACCGCGACGGATACGTCGCCGAGCAGCTTGCAGGTGGTCACGTAGCCGTTTTCATGAGTTATTTCCACAACTCCGCCGTAGTAAGAATCGGTGCTGACCGCCGTAACGGTACCGTCGAAAACCGCCTTCACTTCACTACCCTCCGCCGCGGCAAAGTCGGTGCCGATATGCGTTTTCCACTTGTTTTCCGTGGCGTTGAACACAAGCTCGTCCTCAGAGTGTCCCTGGCTTACCGTTGCCTGTTCCACGGGCAATTCGGGCGCAAAAGTCCATTCGGGTTCGGGATCCACCGTAGGCGTATCGTCGTCATCGGGCGGAGTCACGACAGGCGTATCGTCATCGTCGTCCGGCACCTGTATGGTAGGCGTATCCGGCATATCGTCCGGCTGGGAGCCGAGCACCGCCGCAACCACTATCATGGCGGCAATCGCCAGAATGCACAATATCATTAAAATGATATAGATGTTCTTGCGGAAGAATACCGCAACGTTCGCCGCGGCGCGCTTTGCCCTGCCGCCGCCTTCTACGGGCGCTTCGCCGCTTGTCTTTTTCCTTTTCATGTTATACCTCCGAATATTTAATAGCTGCCCATTATCAGCGGTATTCCCACGATAAGGCAGTTTTCGCCTTTTACTATCTGCACGTTCACCACTTCGCCGTTCACGTCCACTCCTCCGCCCAAAAGCGGCGAATAGGCGTAATGGCACTGCTTTCCCATAATATCGTTTTGCCGCGAACGTACAACGCCCAGCCTTTGCATGACCTCGGCCGCGGATAGAGTATTGCCGTCTATTTCCAACCTTATACCCGCAAACTCCCTGCTGCCGGTAAGTTCCGCGATATAGTCCGCCGCAGGAATTATTTCATATCCGCCGCCCGCTTTCAGATATATCTCCACCACCTCGCCTTCGGGCAGAAGAAGAGTGGGCGCGCATATGAGCGCCATACTCACGGCAACCAGAATTACGGCAAGCAAAAGCTTTATTTTCATGCCTTGATTATTGACGCGGAAAAATGTTTTATACTGACGGAATAATGAAAATCGGCTGGTTCAAAACGTCCTTTTAATTTGAAACACACGCAAAAGCGGGACGCAGTTGCGTTCCGCTTTTCTATAATTTGTAAAAAATATCAAAATCTATCTGCTTTACTACTCCGATTGTGACGGAGCGTATATCATTCCCCGAACGGATCGCCGCCCTCTTCCCGCATTGCAAGGTTTTCCTCGGCTTGCCTGTCGGCATGGGTAGTGTATGCCTCGTGTTCGAAATAAAGTCTGTCGTTGATATTGTTCAGCAGTTCTCTGCCCGCCTTGTTCACCTTTCTGTCGTAGGTGAGAATGCCGTTTATCTCCTCTTCCACGTCGGAAAGCTGGGTATATACGCTCGCGCACAAACCCTGTCCGATTGCCGGCACCACTTCGCGGGTATATAACTTGTCTATGCTCTCCCTGAGCGTTTTTTCGTCGCGGAATATCTTGTAGCCGAATATCTTATGCGGCATTTGCATATGTCCCTTTACGGGCATGGAATAGCCGCCGAATTCGGAAAGAATTACACAGCGTTTTTCCTTTTTGGGCATACGGAATTTGCGGAAATAGATATGGTACGATTTGAAATCGAAATGTTGCGCGCCCTGGTCGTGCCAGCCGCTCACGCTGTCTATAAGACGGGTGTCGTCTATACTGCGGACGTAGTCGGTCATGGCGACGCTGTCGAACTGTCCCCAGCCTTCGTTGAATATGCACCACAGCACGATAGAAGGGAAACAACGCAGGTATTTTACCGTGTCGCCCACGAATTTTTTGTAATTCTCCCTCTCCGTTTCGTCCGCGCGCGCAAATGCCTTGTAATGTTTGGTATCGTCAAGCATGACGCCCGCAAACGGCAGCGCGCCTATGACGGCGAAGTTGTACTTATCGCCGCCCGAAACCATATCCTGCCACACGAGCATTCCCAGCCTGTCGCAATGGTAGTACCAGCGCGCCGGCTCTATCTTTATGTGCTTGCGGATCATGTTGAAGCCGCAGTCCTTCATCGTCTGAATGTCGTTTATCATCGCCCTGTCCGAAGGCGGGGTGAGCATGCTTTCAGGATAGTAACCCTGGTCGAGCACGCCGCTTTGGAAGATATATTCGCCGTTCAGCTTTACGCGCTTATATCCGCGCATATCGGTTACAAGCTTTATTTTACGCATGGCGAAATAGGTGCGCACGCTGTCGCTTTCGCTCTTTATAAGCACTTTGTAGAGGAAGGGCGACGAAGGCGACCATTCCTTTATCGCGCCCAGTTTGACAACGTTGTCGCCCGCCGCGCCTTTTGCGGAGATTATCTCCCTGCCCTCGTCGTATATCTTTATCGTGACTTCGCCTATATCGCCGCAGGCGGTAATGTTTATATTTACCTGCGCGCCGCCGGGGTCGGGTAAACACACGACGTTTTCTATATAGTTTTCGGGAACCGTCTCCGTCCACACCGTACCCCATATGCCCGACTGCGGAGTGTACCAGATGCCGCCGCGCGAAAGCGTCTGCTTGCCCTTGGGCGCGGGACAGGAATCGGAAAAATCCACAACGTGCACTTCAAGGGTGTTTTCACCCTCCCTGCACGCGGAAGTCACGTCAAAGTAAAACGGCAGATAGCCGCCCTCGTGCACGCCCTGGCTTACGCCGTTCACGAATACTTCGCACTTTTCGTCCACGGCCTCGAAATGCAGTAAAATTTTACCCCTGCCTGCAAAATTGAAGGAAGTCCTGTATATCAGAACTTCGTTCCTGTCCAAAATCCTGCCCACGCCGCTTGCGTCGCATTCGGGGCTGAAAGGCACCAGAATTTTGCCGTCGGTCTTATCCACCCTGCCGCCCTTTCTGACGTACTCGCTTGCGGATATTACCGCGTAATCCCAACTGCCGTTGAGAATATCGAAATTGCTCCTTTCCATCTGGGGGCGCGGATATTCCGCACGCGGCTTTTCAGTAATTTTGAAATCGCCGTTTTTATCGCCCGTTCTCAGCTTTTCCCTGCGCGCCCATTCGCGGCAAGCCTTGTCGTAGCGCGCGGAAGACGCCTGTTTGCAAAAGGGATATTTATTGATTATATCTGTTAAAGTCATAACGCTCCTCCGTATTCAATTATATTTAACGCGCGCGCTCTTGTCAATATGCGCGGAAAAAATAATGCGCCGGCAAAGCCGTTTATAAGCCGTATTACGCCCTTTTCCCGTCAACCCGGGCAAAATGTGTTGACATATCGTTTACATTGGTTTATAATCGCTTTGTTATTATTTTCACAAAGGCGGAATTATGGATAAATTCGGACAGATTATAGCCGATATAGACGAGTTCGTATGGGGCATACCGCTCATCGTACTCATACTTGGCGTGGGAATATACCTCACCTTCCGCCTTGTGTTTCTTCCACTCAAACGGCTGCCGCGCGCGTTCAGGTATATGTTCGCAAAGGAAAAAGGCGGCAAAGGCGAAGTTTCCAGCTTCGGTGCGCTGTGCACGGCGCTTTCAGCGACCATAGGCACGGGCAACATAGTAGGCGTTGCCACCGCCATTGTGGCGGGCGGTCCGGGCGCGATGTTCTGGATGTGGCTGGCGGCGTTTTTCGGAATGGCGACGAAATTCGCGGAAGGCGTGCTGGCGGTCAGATACCGCAAAGTCTACCGCGACGGGCACGCGCTGGGCGGACCGTTCTACTATATAGAGCGCGGTCTGGGTCCGAAATTCAAATGGCTGGCGGTGCTGTTCGCGGTGTTCGGAATGTGCGTGGGACTGTTCGGAATAGGCACTTTCACGCAGGTGAATTCCATATCTTCGGCGGTGAACGAAATAATACCCTCCTCCACGGTATCGTTTCTGGGCGGGGAATTCACCGTATCCACGATAGTTTCCGGCGCGATTCTGACAGTTATCGTGGCGCTGGTGCTCATAGGCGGAGTAAAGCGCATAGCCAAAGTTTCCGAAATGGTCGTGCCTTTTATGGCGATAATCTATATCCTGTTCGGGCTTATAGTGATATTTACCAACGTAACCGCCCTGCCGGAAGCGTTCAGGCAGATATTCGTAGGCGCTTTCAATCCCGGGGCGGTCGCGGGCGGAGCGGCGGGCAGCATACTCGTCGCAATGCAGATGGGAATTGCGCGCGGCATATTCTCCAACGAAGCGGGGCTGGGTTCCGCGCCCATAGCCGCGGCGGTGGCGTCCACGCGCGAGCCGGTAAGACAGGGACTTGTATCCATGACGGGCACGTTTA
Source organism: Candidatus Alloclostridium intestinigallinarum (assembly GCA_904382605.1). Lineage (GTDB taxonomy): Bacteria > Bacillota > Clostridia > Christensenellales > UBA3700 > Alloclostridium > Alloclostridium intestinigallinarum. Next base: position 24,002 of record CAJFJA010000004.1, read on the forward strand.
TAGATACGCTCATCGTATGCACGATGACGGGACTTACCATTATCATAACTGGAAGCTGGAACATAGGACAGGAAGGCGTGGGAGTTACGATAACCGCGTTTTCGCAGGGTCTGCCCGGTTTTCTGGGTGAAGCGGGTCCGGCGATTCTTCTGGTATGCCTGATATTCTTCGCGTTCACGACCATACTCGGCTGGAACTTTTACGGCGAAAGATGCCTGGAATATCTTGTCGGGCGCAATAAAAAGGCAATACTCACCTACCGCGTGCTGTACATATTGGCGGTATTTATAGGTCCTTATATGACAATTCAGGCGGTATGGGACATAGCCGACATATTCAACGGACTTATGGCGATACCCAACCTTATAGCGGTGATACTGCTGTCCGGCGAAGTGGTACGGCTGAGCAAGAGCTTTTTCAGACGCTTTCCGAAAATAACGTCGGAAGCGCCTCCCCCGCCGGAAGGCGAAGAGGAACGGGAGCGGTACAACTGCGAAGTTCTTTGATAAAAACGCGGAGCGCGGCGGTTATTACCCGCCTTAGGAATAGTTCGGGCAGAACGTATACGAATATTGAAAAAGCGGCTTTTGCGCCGCTTTTTCAGTCTTACTCATAAATTTTTAATGCCGAAGCCCAGTCCGAAACTTCCGCCCGAATTGTAATATTCCAGGGCGGATTTTTGCAGGGACGTTGAAGGGACTATCTTTTGAAAATCGGGGTTTTTCGACCCGAAAATATACTGCATTGCGTCCGGGTTGAACTTCCGCTTTCCCGTTATTTCGAACATGGACGCAAACTTCAATATATTCGAGTTTTTCTTCATAAACAACTTATTGTCCGGGTACAGCAGCCAGGAAAGACAGGTGCAGACGGTATACTTTTTCCCGAAGTATTTTTCGAAAAACAGGGGCGCGGCGTAAAAGGACGCTTTGCACGCGCCTTCGTCCAGCCTGCCGCCGCGCGGAATATGCACGTTAAGACAGACGTCGGGCAGTTTACGCATTTTCAAAATGCACGCAAGCCCCATATTGAGTATGACGGGACGTTTTATCGGTTGGAATTGCAGTCTGCCCAGCTTGAACAGTTCCAGACGGACGTGGTGCGCAAGCCATGCGGTATTGTCAAGCCCGTTGACAAGACTGCCCGTGCGGCGGCAGTCCGCCGTCCACACGCCTATATCGCTCATGGTATCGTAAAAAATGCTGTCGGATATACCCCTTTCCGCATATCTCACGCGCGCGATTTCCGCCGCGCACAGCGTTACCGCCAACCGCTCGCCGGGGTCGGGACAGGTCAGCTTTTTATCCGCGATGAATTTTTGCGCCTTTTTGCGCATTTCGCCCTCGCGTGAATAATATTTTTGCGCGACGCGCGCGTCCTCCGCGCTTATACAGCCGCGTTCGAGCAAGTCTTCCGTTATCCCTTCAAGTCCGTTCATTCGTCACCGCCCCGCAGCTTCAACGCCATTTTATATACTTCGTCGCGCGGCAGACGGCAGCGCGCGGCAACCTGCTTTATTGCGCTTTTCCTGTCCTCTCCGCTCTCCAAAAGCCGCTTTAACATATCTTCGGGATCGGGGGCTTCTTCACCCTCGCCCCCGCGTACTATCACCACGTATTCTCCGCGCGGCTCTTCCACCCGTATTTCGCCCAGAACGCCCTCTTCCACCTGCTCGAACATCTTGGTGAGTTCGCGGGTCAATACCACCCCGCGCGCGCCCAGCACGCCGTATAAAAAGTCCAGCTGCTTTTGCAGATCGTGCGGCGACACGTACAGCACCAGCGCGGCGGGCGTATTTTTGAATGCGCCGACAAGCGCGGTCTTGTCCTTGGTCTTTTCGGGCAGAAAGCCTAAAAAGACGAACGGCCCTTCTATCCCCGAAAGCGCCAGCGCGGTGGTGAGCGCGGTGGGACCGGGGGCGCAGGTCACGGTTATGCCCGCCTGCCTTGCAAGACGGACGACGACCGCGCCGGGGTCGGATATTCCCGGCATACCCGCGTCGGTGACAAGAGCCACGTTTTTGCCCTCTTCAAGCAGTCTGACAAGGTATTCCGCGCCGCTTTTTTCGTTGTGTTTGTGGTAGCTGACAAGCGGCTTTTTCACGCCCCTGCCCAGCAAAAACGGGAGCGAACGGCGCGTATCTTCGCAGGCGATCACGTCCGCGTTTTCAAGCGCATTAAGCGCGCGCGGGGTAAGGTCCGCCGCGTTGCCGATGGGCGTGCCCACAAGGGTTAAAGTTCCGCTAGATTTTTCCATAAAGTTTCGCCGCCTCCGCGGTCATTTCGCCGTCACGGCCGTATACGGTGAGAGAGGAAAGTTTCATGCCCGGTCTGCCGCCCTTTACGGCGGTGACGATAAAGGTGTCCGCCTGCCTGTCCGGCTTGGGATAGATAAGAGTTACCTGTTTGGGCTGCAGATTGTTGTTGGAAAGCCGGGTGAGCGCTTCCGCCATGCGCTCCACCTTGTGAACCATGTAAAATCTGCCGCCTTCGCGTAAAAGGCGCGCGCTTTCGCGTGCGAGATCTTCCAGCGTGCAGGTGCTTTCGTGTCGGGAAAGCGCACTGCGCACGTCGCCGCGCACTTCTCCGCTGCCCGCCCTGAAATAAGGCGGATTGGAAACCGCCGCGTCGAATACGGGCAGAACCTTTCCGCAGCCGTTTATATCGCCTTCGTAGACGGAAATTTTATCCGAAAGATTGTTGAGCGCGGCGTTGCGCCTGATCAAGTCCGCCGCCCACGGCTGAAATTCCACCGCGGTGACGTTTGCGCCGCGCTTTGCGGCTATGATTACGGAGATTATTCCGCTTCCCGCGCCCAGGTCTACGACCTTATCACCCCGTGATACCGCCACGGAATTGGCAAGCAGCACCGCGTCAGACGTAAAACAATAGGCGTCGGCGCGCTGTATGAGCATAAGCCCGCCGAATTGCAGATCGTCCAGCCTTTCCCCTTGCAAAAGCATATTTACTCCGTCTGCGCCTTGTCGGGCGTGCCTGAGGCGGATTTTTTACGCTTGCGGCGCTTTTTCTTCTTCTTTTCGCCGCCCTCGCCGCCTTCGCCGCCCGTTTGTGTCGCCTTTTCCTTCTTCGCCCTGTCGCCTATGGTGAATTTGAGCGGCTTGCCGTAAGCAACAGCCGGCAGGGACACGACTTTATCCAGTGAAAACTCCGCCGCAACGGGCTTTTCTTCTTCCGTTATATGTAACATCTGCTCGAACTGCTCCAAGGTGATAAACGTCACGCGTTTGCAGAATTTTGCGTCCGCGCGTATGGCTTTTTCACGCGTGCACGGCTCGTCGTCCGCCATGACAAGCACGTTGCAACGCATGGCGTTGCGCGTATATCTGCCGCCGAGTTCGAAGCACTTTTTTGCAAAATATCCGCACAAATCGGCGTTGTCGCGTTCGAATTTTCTGGACATGCAAAAGCGTTTGCCTTCCAGCTCTCCGCTCTGCGCGGGACGGAGCGTTTTGACGTACTCTTCCAAAAGCCGCTGTAAAAACCGCTTACTGCGCGTTACGGACACGCCGTTCATGGTTATTTCGAAGTTGTCTATCTCGCCCGTGCATTCGGGGTTGTCCGAAAGCAGACGGTAGAGGGATACGTGCTTTTGCGCGCATATCTTCCTGACGAACTCCATGGTAGCCCACGCGTCGTCGTCCGAGCGGTGGAGATGTTCGGGCTGAATGTCGAACTCCTCGCATATGCGCGCAAGCCCCACCTGCGAGCCGCTGCCGTTCTGCACGAATTTTTTGTATATAAGCTGGCTGTCGCCGAAGCGGTAATTTATGCAGGGGAACTTGTAGCGTTTGCATTGGTACGCCAGATGCTTTACGTCGTTCAATATGCTGTGACCCATGACAATCTGGTCGGGTTCTTCAAGCAGATTTTTTATCTCTTCGTAAAACTTGTCGAATTTGGGCTGGGAACGGAAATACTCTTCCGAATAGGCAAGCTCTATTTCCGGTCTGCCCTCTTTTCTTCTCAGGTAAAAGCGGGAGGCGGGATTCATGACGATATCGCGCTTTTCGAGTACGTTGAATTCTTCGTCGGTGATGACGTATCCGAACGAACAAATTTTTCCCTCTCCGTTAAAACAGTTGGAACATTCCACATCGTAAAAAAGGTATCGCATAACAGATACATTATAGTCTATGGCGGACGTAATGTCAAATAAAAGCCGCAATCGCCGCGGCGGAGCGCAAATATTCCGCGCGCGGTTTTGCGCTTGACTTTTCATATATCGTCTGATATAATACATATATATGAATATGGCAAAAACGTGCCAAGAGTAGCGCAAACTATCCCGCAGAGAGGGGCGGTCGGCGGCTGGAAGCCGTCCCGGGTAAAAGGCGTGAAGTGCGGGCGCGTTGCCTTGCGGAGGAAATGCCGCACGGGATTGCCCGTTACAGCAAAGGCAAGGTGGGGCGAAAGCCCAATCAAAGTGGAACCGCGCGGACGCGTCTTTGAATACAAGGACGGTCCGTTTTTTTATGAGGTGGACATGGGCAAGATAAAGGACGATTTGAATGCCGCCATGGCAAAGGATCCGGCGGCGCGCAGCAAGCTGGAAGTGTTCTTCACTTACGGCGGATTCCGCGCGCTGTTCAGGCACAGGCGCGCGCATTGGTTTTACAAACACGGCTTCAAGCGGCTGGCGCAGATAATCTCCGCACGCACGCGCAAACTTACGGGTGTGGACATACACCCCGCCGCGGAGATAGAAGGCGGCGTGTTTATCGACCACGGCGTGGGCGTGGTGATAGGCGAAACGGCGGTCGTGGGGCGCGACGTACTGATATACCAGGGCGTGACGCTGGGCGGCACGGGCAAGGACACGGGCAAGCGCCACCCTACGATTGAAGAAGGCGTTATGCTCTCCGCCGGCGCGAAGGTGCTGGGGCCCATAACGGTGGGCGCGCACAGCAAGGTGGGTGCGGGAAGCGTGGTTTTGAAGGACGTACCGCCGCACTGCACCGTGGTGGGCGTACCGGGACGGATAGTCAAACAAAAGGATAAGCGCGTGGACGAACAGACCATACAGCAACTGCCCGACCCCGTGCAGGAAGAGATAAAACGTCTGCGCGAACGGCTTGACAGGCTGGAAGGCAGGGCTGCAAGCGCGGCAAAGCGGCAGGCGGACGAGGAATAAAGGAGGAGCATATGCTTAGAATATACAACACCCTGACAAGGCAGAAGGAAGATTTTGCGCCCATACACGAGGGCAAGGCTTATATGTACAGCTGCGGACCGACCGTATATAACTATGCGCACATAGGCAATCTGCGCACATATATATTTATGGATTTGTTCCGCAGAACGCTCAGATACGACGGTTACAAGCTGAAAGGCGTGATGAACATAACGGACGTAGGACACCTTTTGTCCGACGGCGACACGGGCGAAGACAAGATGCAGAAGGCTTCCCGCGAGCAGAAAAAATCGCCCTGGGAGATAGCCGCCTACTACACGGACGTGTTTTTCACCGACCTTAAAAAGCTGAATATAGGAAAACCCGAGATAATCGCCAAAGCCACCGACCACATACAGGAGATGATAGACTACGTTCAGAAGCTGGTGGAAAAAGGCTACGGCTACGAGATAGACGACGGCATTTACTTTGACATAGGCAAATTCCCCGGTTACGGCAAACTGTCCCGTCTGAACCTGGAAGAACAGCAGGCAGGCGCGCGCGTGGAAGTGAACAGCCAAAAGCGCCACCCGGCGGACTTTGCGCTGTGGAAAAAGGCGGAGCCGGAGCACATTATGCAATGGCCCAGCCCCTGGGGAATGGGCTATCCCGGCTGGCACATAGAGTGCAGCGCGATGAGCCTTAAATATCTGGGCATGCCCTTCGACATTCACACGGGCGGCGTGGACCACATTCCCGTCCACCACGAAAACGAGATTGCGCAGAACGAAGCCCTTACCGGCAAAAAGAGCGTTAATTATTGGGTGCACGGCGAATTTATGCTGGTGAACAACGGCAAGATGAGCAAGTCTTTGGGCAACACCTACCGCATTTCCGATTTGGAAGAGCGCGGCTACAAGGCGCTTGACTTCCGCTACTTCTGCCTTAACACGCACTACCGCAAAAAGCTGAACTTCACGTTTGAAGGACTGGACGCGGCAAAGGCGGCGTATGCGCGTCTGCTTGCGCAGGTGTACAAGCACAAGACGGCGAAAGCAAGCGGCGATACCGCCCTTGCGGAAAAGTATCTCGAACAATTCAGACAGGCGATAGACGACGACCTGAACGTCCCTCTCGCCCTGGGCATTTTGTGGACGATGATGAAGGAAACGCCCGCAAAAGAATTGTATACCGCCGCCCTGGAATTCGACAAGGTGCTGGGGCTTGACCTTGACAAGGCGGAAGCGCCCAAGGAAGAGGAACAGAAGACGGAAGCGCCGCAGGAAGTTATCGCCCTGTGCGAAGAGCGTAAGGCGGCAAAAGCCGCAAAAGACTGGGCGAAGGCGGATAAACTGCGCGCGGATATAGCCGCAATGGGCTATACGGTTGTGGACACAAAGGACGGCTACAAGGTGACAAAGGCATAACCCGTCCCCGCCCTATTAAAAACGATAAAGCGCCGGATCCCGGCGCTTTTTTACTGCCGCGGTAAATTATACTTTCAAGTGCAACACTTTAACAAAAAAGTTTATCCAAAAACAGCTGTATAATGAAGTTAGCAAAAAAATAAAAAGACAGAAGTTAATGTATGAACTATACACATCTTAGCATAGAAGAGCGCTGTTGTCCACGAAGATACTATAATGAAGGCAATAGTTTAAGAAAAATAGCAAAGCTGCTCGGACGCAACGTAAGCACTATATCCCGAGAGATAATGCGGAACAAGACGTATATGAACTGCAAGCCAGCATATTATCCGCATACGGCGCAAAAGAAGAGCAACTTGCGTAAGTCGTATTGTCACAGGGGTGTGTTTTGGGATAAAGCTACGCTCGAATACGCGGAATGAAAAGAAGGGCGCCGCAGACGGACGCCCTCCTTTTATATATGGAGTAACTTGTATGGATTATGATCTTAATTACGGGTATTATTATTTTCCCCCTTACAGCCGCCGGGACATTGTCCGCAACCGCCGCCGCAGGTATGGTTTTCCGCGCTTTCGTCCTTTTTTACCGCATGGCAGGCGCTGCACCCTCCGCAGGCGGAACAGCCGCCTTTGCCGCGGGCTTTACGCCATATCGAAACGCCCGCAACGAGCGCCACGAACAATACCGCTATTACTATAACAACTATCTCTACAGGTTGCATATTCTCTCCTATCCCTCCCCCTCGACCATCCGCGCCCGAAGGCGCGGACAGCCGGGTAATGCCGATTTTCATCGGTTATTCTCATGCGCCGCGATTTGTTTTGATCGGGGTGGCTTCGCGCCGCATCAGGAGGCATTTTGTTGCGCACCCGTACCCGCCTCGCCGAAGCACTTTTATCGTGATCTTTTCTGCACCTTTGCGTATCCCCTCGCTCGACGTAGCGCTGCTACGACTTCGCTCGGCGCTACGCAAATCTGCAAGAAAATCTCTACGTTAAAAGCACGGGTCTCCGACCTACTTCGCCTCGGCGTTTCCGGGTGCAATGTTTATCTTTCCATCTGCCGCAACCGTACGGATTGCATTGACTGAAATGCTTCCGCCGTATGCGTGTACAGGCATTTTTTCTTGTCTGCCCGGATAAGGGTCTTCGACCTACTTCGCCTCGGCGTTTCCGGGTGCAATTTTTATCTTTCCGCCTGCCGCAACCGTACGGGTTGCATTGACTGAAATGCTTCCGCCGTATGCGTTTACAGGCATTTTTTTGTCCGCCTGATTAAAGCATTCGTTGCGATTCCGGGCGTTTTCTTATTTTTACGCTTTTTTCTGTTTTTTGCCCGGGAACTTCAGCTTACCCTTGTTCCAGAGCACTATGCAGGTGACTGCGGCGGCGATTATCACCGCGAAGATGAACACCGTCCACCACCAGCTGCCGATAAGGTATATCATCATGGACACTATGTATGCGGATGCCATCCACCACAGCAGCGCGCCCTTGAAGCCTCTACCCTTTCCGAGTTCCGCCCTTGCCGCGCCCACTGCCGCAAAGCAGGGGATTGCCAGCAGGTTGAACGCCATAAAGGATATGATGGCGGGGGTGGTGATTCCGGATACGGCGAACAGGGCTTCTATCGCAGTGGTTTCGCCCGCTTCCGCGCCCAGCGCGCCTATGGCTATACCAAGCACGGTCATTGTGGAAACCACTTCTTCTTTAGCGATAAGTCCCGTCACCGCCGCGACCACGAACACCCAGCCGTACTCGCCAAGCGCGAATCCCAGCGGATAGAATATCCACGAAACAAGACTGCCTATGTCGTGCACTATGCTGTCTTCTATGCTGTCCACCATATGGTAACTCCAATTGAAGTTGGATACGAACCATATCACTATGGTGGAAGCGGCGATTATCGTTGCCGCCCTGATAACGTACTTTTTCACCTTGTCCCACAGGTGCACGAACAGCGATTTCGCCTGCGGCAGATGGTATGCGGGAAGCTCCATTATAAACGGGGCGGTTTCACCGCGGAATACGGTATTCCTCAGAAGCAGTGCGCCGGCTATCGCGCACACTATGCCCAGCAGATACATTCCGAACACCACAAGGTCGTCGTTGCCCACGAATACCGCGGCGGCTATTGCCGTATAGATAGGCATTTTAGCCGTGCACGAAAACCACGGGGTCATATATATGGTCATCTGCCTTTCCTTGTCGTGTTCCAGCGTTCTCGACGCCATAATCGCGGGCACGCTGCACCCGAAGCCCATCAGAAGCGGCAGGAAGGATTTACCCGAAAGACCGAACTTTCTGAAAATTCTGTCCATTATGAACGCCACGCGCGCCATATATCCGCTGTCTTCCAGAATGGAGAGGAAGAGGAACAAAAGCGCTATCTGGGGCAGGAATGAAAGCACGCTGAAAACGCCCGCCAGCACGCCGTCGCATATCAGCGACGATACCCACGCAGGCGCACCAGCCAGTCCGTTTGCCGCAAGTGCGGACAAACTGTCCGTACACCACACCAGACACGATTGCAGCAGCACACCGGGAGAAGGAATTCCGCCGTCTATCACATAAGTGCCCGGCTCCCACCAGCATTCCCAGCCCTGGACCTGCACTCCGTAAAGGGTGTTCAGGTACAAAAAGTCCTCTGCAAACGTGACGTGGAATATCAGGAACATCATCGCTATGAATATGGGTATGCCCCATATCCTGCTCGTCAATACCTTGTCTATTTTATCGGAGCGGGTAAGTTTTTCCTTGCGCTCGGCTTTAACTATGACCGAAGAAAGTTTTTCCGTTATGTAGCGGTAACGCGCGTCCGCCGTGCACGCTTCGAAGTCGTCCCCGAACATTTCGCTCCTGTAGCCCTCTTTCAGCTCCGCCAGAACCTTCGCGTCCTCTTCGTGCGCCTTTAACTCTATTTCGTCGCCCTCGATAAGTTTAACGGCGTGGAACAGCGGATTGTCCACCTCTCTTGCCGCAAGCATATCCCTGGCCTTTTTCACAAGCGGGGCAAGCTCGCTTTGTTCAAGCACGCTGAACGCCGCGCGCGGCTTTTCCGCGGCGGACTTTGCCGTTTTCATAAGTTCGTGGATATTCTTGCCTTTGAGCGCGCTTATCTCCACCACCGGGACTCCCAGCTTTTGCGAAAGCGCGACGGAATCCACCTTGTCGCCCATGCGCTCCACTTCGTCCATCATGTTGAGCGCGATTACGACGGGTACGTCCGTTTCCAATATCTGCGTCGTAAGATATAAGTTGCGCTCCAGGTTGGTGGCGTCGATAATGTTTATTATCACGTCGGGCTTTTCGTCCAGCAAAAAGTTCCTGGATACCACCTCTTCCGGCGAATAGGGCGAAAGCGAGTATATGCCGGGCAAGTCAACGATGTCTATCGCCTCCCCCAGCTTTTTGTACTTCCCTTCACGCTTTTCCACCGTCACGCCCGGCCAGTTGCCCACGTACGCGGTACTGCCCGTAAGCGCGTTGAACAGCGTTGTCTTGCCGCAGTTGGGATTTCCCGCAAGTGCAAGTTTCAGCATATGTTACCTCCCGCGTTCCGATTACTCGGATATTTCCGCTATTACGTTCTCCGCTTCCGCCTTTCTCAGCGTCAGCTCGTAGCCGCGCAAGGTGACTTCTATCGGATCGCCCAGCGGCGCAACTTTGCGCATCTTTACCGGCGCTCCGGGCGTTACTCCCATGTCGAACAGTCTGCGCCTGACGGCTCCGTCGCCGCCCACGCGCTTTACTATGCCCTGCTCGCCGGGCTTGAAATCTTTTAGTACCTTTTCCATGTTCAACTCCTTTCCGAACAAGGTTAACCCTGCTTAACTACATACATATTATATTAAGTAGAATTAACTTTGTCAACGCTTTTTATATAATTTTCCGAAAAAAATTTCAGGGCGTTCTTCCGCGCCGCGCTTTACGCCACCGCAACGCGTATTTTCATGGCAATGTCGCGGTTGATAGCCACTCTCACGCCCAGCACGTCCACCACGATATTGCCTCCCGCCGATGACAGCAGAGTAACTGTGCTGCCTATGCCAAGGCCCATATCCGTCAGACGTTTTTTCACGTCGTCGTCGGCGGATATTGCCACAATCTTCACTTTCTCCCCCTGCGGGGCAAACAATATAGGCATATAACTACCTCCCTGTTAAATACGGCGTACGCGCTCCGTCGGCACCGTCCGCCAGGCCGCGGACGCCGAATAAAGCGACGCTAACTATTAGTCACCGCTAACCGTATTTGATTATATATCATTTTTAACGGTTAGGCAAGCAAAACTGTTAACATTATTTAATTTTTACTCGTACTTCTTCGTAATACTTATTATTTGATTAACATTTTACTTATTATCAAAAATAACCTTGTCAAGCAGTACCTGACAGCAGCAAGCCGGGAGCGCGTGGCGCTCCACCCATGATTAAACCGTGAAGTGACCGAAAAGGCTCATAACGGCTTTTATCTCTGCAATACTTTGGCTTTTTATTCTCTATGGATAAAATACAATCGTTTACCAAAAATTTTGTTATTGGATTTTTTTCATATCTTTATAAAAGGAGTGTCCACTAAAGTGGACAGGGGGCGCGTGGCGTTCCCTATCATACCTTGAAGGGAGCGTGGGACGCTCCACCCCTTAACCGCTGCGAAGAAACATTTTTACTATCAAAAATCATCGTGTCAAGCAGTACTTGACAAGCCTGTTTTACTTACTATCAAAAATAACCATGTCAAGTAGTACCTGACAAGTCTGATTTACTTGCTATCAAAAATAACCTTGTCAAGTAGTACCTGACAAGTCTGATTTACTTGCTATCAAAAATAACCTTGTCAAGTAGTACCTGACAAGTCTGTCTTACTTATTGTCAAAGTTAATCTTGTCAAGTAGTACCTGACAAGCCTGTTTTACTTAGTATCAAAGATAACCTTGTCAAGCAGTACTTGACAAGCCTGTTTTACTTAGCATCAAAAATACTCTTGTCAAGTAGTACCTGACAAGTCTGTCTTACTTAGTGTCAAAGTTAACCTTGTCAAGTAGTACCTGACAAGCCTGTTTTACTTACTATCAAAAATAACCTTGTCAAACAGTACTTGACAAGTCTGTCTTACTTAGTATCAAAGATAACCTTGTCAAGTAGTACCCGACAGCGGCGAACCGCCGCGCAGTTGTAGTAACCTACAACAAGTCGACAAATTGCGGGAGCGCGTGGCGCTCCACCCATGATAATCTGCGAAGTAACCGGGCAATAATGCCGAATTGCTTTCTTCGTAGAATCCGAAAGCAGTACGATTAAAGTGTTCTACCGGGGTTTGGTACGGGTACTGATTCCCGCGCTCAAATAAAAAAAGAGGAGAAACCTTGCTTTAAGCCCGCCGTTGATCGTGAAAACTTGTAATAGGGTGATAAGGTTTATCATGTCGGTTTTTTGCTTAAAGACAAGGTCGCTCCCCAAAAGTTGAAGGAACGGCCGGTCTGACTTGCGCCGTTCTTCTTTTTTGACGTGTCTTTTACTCTTTCTTTTCTTCCCTTTCCTTTCTTTCCAACTCCTTCACGTCAAGCACGGACTTGCGCAAAAGGCAGGCGAAGAGGAATATTATACTTGCGCCGACAAGCTGCGCCGGCCATATAAGGGTAAGCAGCATGCCGCCCGGATCAGTCGGATAAGACACGGCGGCTACCACGGAAATAATAAACTCCGCCAAAAACGCTATAGTGTAGACTATAAGCATTACCAGCCAGCACAAGCGCATAAGTTTTGCCTGTTTCATAATTTTTCTCCTTTTATCTTTCCGTATATACGGTTGCTGTACCCGTTCCCTTTTTACACGCAAATATCCGTGTAAAAAATACCCCTCCATTTATATGACGGAATTTTTAGGGCAAAATGTGACATAAAAATAATTATTTTACATAAACTTTACAAAAGTGCCGTATATAAGCACCCTTACGGAGCGTAAACGCCGTGCTCTTCACTACGGCGTGCCGCCACAGGCTGATTGCTCTTTGAAAGATCAAAGCGGAATTTCAAAGCTAATATCTTCGCAATGCCTTTAATTCTTTTCCTTGTTAAAAGCCGCGCTCAAACGCACCGGAAGCGCCGTGCGCTTCACCACTGATTACTCTTTGAAATGACAAAACGGAATTTCTAAGCAATTATCTTCGCAATACCCTTAATTTTCACCTTGTTAAAAGTCGCACTTAAACGCACCGCGAAGAAGTGCCCTAATGCTAGGAAAGGCAATCTTTTTACGACAGGAGCGTACTAAGCGTACGTGACTGAGGAAAAAGTTGGCTTGACACCGCAGGAGGGTGCTTATGCGCGGCGCCCTCGCGGGCGAAAAACGCGTAAGAAAAAATAACGAGAGGCTTGCAGCCTCTCGCGTATTTTTGAATTAACTTTTTTCGCTCTGTTTAGTTTCCACCCTGTTTAATTGATGATATAAGGCGTAACCTGATACACATAGTTCAGCCAGTTGTTGAACAAAAGCGTCGCGGTTGAACGCCACTTCATATTCACGCGGTTTGTGTCGCCGTCGATAAAGTAATGGACGGGCGGCTTTATGGGCAGACCTTTGTCCAGGTCGCGGAGATATTCCGAACGCAGGGTAAAGCGGTCGTATTCGCTGTGTCCGGTAAAGAAGAACTTTTTATTGTCCTTGCTCTTGGCTATGGAAAGACCGCATTGGTCGCCCACGGCAAGCACCTTGATGTCCTTACACTGTGCGACGGCGACTTCGTCCACGGCGGTATGCCTGGACATGGGAATGTGCATAATGTCGTTCATGCCGCGCAAAAGCGGTTCGTTTTCGTCGAGCGAACGCACGCGGTACACTCCGAACAGCTTTTCGGGCAGTAAGACTTTGCCTATGCCGTAATAGTGGTAAAGCGCCGCCTGCGCGCCCCAGCAGATGAACACGGTGGACGTGATGTATTTATCCGCGTAGTCCATTATGCGGGTGAGCTCCTCCCAATAAGCCACCTGCTCGAACGGCAGGGTTTCCACGGGCGCGCCCGTGATTATCATGCCGTCGAAATGGCGGGAAGATATCTGGTCGAAAGTCTTGTAGAACTTGTCCAGATGCTCCAAAGGGGTGTGCGTACCCGTGTAACTGCCCGTTTTTACCAGCGTGATATTCACTTGCAGCGGAGAATTACCCAAAAGGCGCATGAGCTGGGTTTCCGTATCCACTTTGGTAGGCATCAGGTTGACGATGGCTATTTCAATGGGACGGATATCCTGGCGCGTGGCGCGCGCGTGCGACATTACGAATATATTCTCCCGCGCGAGTATATCGTGCGCAGGCAGCGATTTGGGTATTACTATCGGCATTTTTTCTCCTCTTACCTGGCGGCGGCAAGCGCTGCAAGCATATCCTGTATTATATCTTCCTTGTCCTCTATGCCCACGGATACGCGGATAAGGTTGTCCGGTACGCCGGCTTTGACAAGTTCTTCGTCGCTAAGCTGGCGGTGGGTGGTGGTTGCGGGGTGAAGCACGCAGGTGCGCACGTCGGCGATGTGCGTGACTATCCTGGCGAGTTTAAGCGCCTTCATGAACTTGTTGGCGGCAGCCCTGCCCCCTTTTATTCCGAAGGTGATCATACCCGAACAGCCCCCGTCGAAATACTTTTCCGCAAGCGCGTGCATGGGGTCGCCTTCCAGACCGGGATAGCGCACCCATTCCACGTTGTCCTGTTCCTTCAAAGCCTTGGCAAGGGCGAGCGCGTTTTCGCTGTGCGCCTTCATTCTCAGGTGCATGGTTTCCATGCCCATATTGGTGAGATAGGCGTTGAACGGGGACATACAACAACCCATATCGCGCAGCATCTGCGCCCTTATCTTCACCACGAAAGCGGCGCTTCCGCACGCGGTCTGATATACCATGCCGTGGTAGCTTGCGTCGGGAGTGGTGAACATGGGATAACGCGCGTTGCCCGTGAAATCCAGCTTGTCCGAGCATACCACGATGCCGCCCAAACTGCTTGCGTGTCCGTCCATGTACTTTGTGGTGGAGTGGACGACTACGTCCGCGCCCCACTCGAACGGGCGGTGAAGCACGGGAGTGGTAAGCGTGTTGTCTATCATGAGCAGTACGCCGTGTTTGCGGCATACGGGCACGACCTTTTCATAGTCGAAGATATCCATGCCGGGATTGGCTATGGATTCGCCGTAAATAAGGCGCGTCCTGTCGTCGATGAGCTTTTCTATATCCTCGGCGGAGGTTTCCGCGTCGATAAAGCGGCATTCTATGCCCAGCCTGCGCAAAGTCACGTTGAACAGATTGAACGTGCCGCCGTAAATTTTGGCGTATGATATTATGTTGTCGCCCGCGCTGCACACGTTGGTTACCGCCATTAAAATCGCGGACATACCCGAGGACGCGGTGATAGCCGCGGCGCCGCCTTCAAGCGCGGCAACTTTTTTTTCGAGCGCGTCGCAGGTGGGGTTACCCAGGCGCGAATACATAAAGCCGGGGTCCTTCAGATCGAATACCTGCGCCAGCTGTTCGGGCGTGTCGTAGGCAAAGGTGGTGCTTTGGTACAAAGGCAGTACCCTGGGACCTCCGTTTGAAGGCTTGTAGCCTTCCTGAACGCATTTAGTGCCTTCTTTCATATTGTCCTCCTTGGCGGCGTAGCCGCAAATTTTATCTGGTGTTATATTGTTTAAGCGTGCGCTCTATGTCGCGCTTTGCGTCGCGGTCGGCAATGGCGCGGCGCTTGTCGTGCCCTTCCTTACCCTTGGCAAGCCCCACTTCCACCTTTACAAGTCCCTTTTTGAAGTAAGCCCTTGTGGGAACCACGGTGTAGCCCTTTGCCTCCGTCTTTCCGCGCAGTTTGTTTATTTCCGCCTTGCTCAGCAAAAGCACGCGTGTGCGCTTGGCGTCCGTATTGAAGTAACTGCCCTTTTCATAGGGTTTTATATGCGCGTTTACCAAAAGCGCCTGCCCGCCCCTGAATATGACAAAACTGTCGCGCAGGCTGAAATGCCCGCCGCGCACCGACTTGACCTCCGCGCCCGTGAGCACGACGCCCGCTTCGTACGTTTCTTCGATAAAGTAATCGTGAAACGCCTTTTTGTTGTTATCTATGATCTTTACGTCCATATATCAAAAAATCCTCCGCTTTGATACGGAGGATTGTCGTTTGCCTTATCCCTTCTCAGACGCCCGCAAGGCTGTCCCATATCAAATACAAAACGAAATATCCGACAGAGAAGAGCAACATCAGCACGCCGCATATGACGGTGCCGATTTTAAGATTCCTGTCCTTGCTGCGGGGCTTTTTGCCCACGTACGTTTCGGTAGAGCCGCCTCCGATAGCGGATATATTATCGCTGCTGCCCTTCTGCAGCAGAACGAGCACGATGGTAGCGATACCCGAAAGCGCCATTAAAATCATAAAAATGGGCTGCAGGTAATCCATTACTTGTGCGAAAGTATCACTAGACATTAGCTATCCTCCGATATTGATTGCCATACTATATTACCACAACGAAGAGAGCTTTTCAAGCGTTTTGCACATAAATTTCGCCGTACTTTGTAAAAAACAGCTGTATTTATAATATTATATACCTTATTACAACGCCTTGTAAATACATTCGGCTATTTCATCGGCGTAGCTCCGCGTTTTCAGAAGTTTGAGGTCCTCGGCGTTGGAGATAAAGCCGCACTCCACGATGACGGAGGGAATGGACGAACATTTTGCGATGAAGTAATCTCCCGCAAGCGCGGAATAATTTCTGCCGCTGTATTTGGAATTTACGTAGGTATTGAATACGCCCTGCAGTTTTACCGCGAACGGTCCGCCGTATCCGCTGTCGCCGTAAAACACCTGTATTCCGCGGCGGTAGGATTGTGTATATTTATTAACGTGAATGCTTATCACCGCGTCCGCGCCCGAAGCGTTTATTATCTCCGCCCTTTTCCGCATATCTTCCTTCTTGGTAACGCCCAGCGCGCCCTCGTCTTTCCTTGTAAGAATAACGCGTACTCCGCCCCCTTCAAGCCGCTTTTTTACGCGTTTGGTAATGGCAAGATTGAGGTCGGACTCCCTGTCGCCGTCCTTTGAAACCACGCCGCCGTCAAAGCCTCCGTGACCCGCGTCCAGCACCACGGTCACTTCGGGGATAGTGGCGGAAGCCTGCGCCGCGGCTCCGCCCGCCGCCGCCAGGGCGATAACAACCAGAACGAGCGCGAACGCAAGGGGCTTTATCCACTTTAACGAGATTACAGCAATTTTACGCATATATCCGTTTTTTTACCCTTAATTTTCCGAAAAAGGCGAGTTATCCCCATAGTTATCCCCATAAACATATATTTGTGTGGAAAACTTTCGCCTTCTTTCTTTTATACATTATTCTGAATAAATTCAAATTATGCGGCTTTCCGGTGGTTTTCCCCGCGCTTATAAAAAAGCAATTTATTGAGTATTATTCCATACTTTGAACGCCGCGCGGCGGCGCGGATACCGCAGACGCAAAACTACTCTTCGGAAAAGATTTTCACCGCCACCACCGTGCCGTCGTCCTTCATTCCGTTGTCCTCCGCCATGGCAAGCAACATATCCGCCACGCGCTGGGGGTTGCCCGTTTCTATTTTTGTGAGCGCGTACTCCGTGCCGTGCACGGTAAGCGCGTCCGTTACGCCGTCGCTGACCATGACCAGCATATCGCCGTCTTTGAGTACGGCGCGTTCGTATACGGGGGTTATCTCGTCCAGAATCCCTGCCGGCAAAGCTCCGCCTTCAACCGTCTTTACCGCTCCGCCGCTCAAAATAAAACTTTCCACTCCGCCCAGCTTTATAAACTCAGCCGCGCCCGTATTCAGATCGAGCACGCACGCGTCCATCGCGCAAAATTTTTCGCCTCCGCGCAGGGTCAGAAATCTGTTGATAAGCGCGGGCACGGCGCCCTTTTCAAAACCGCACTTGCAGAAGTTTTCCAACATCGTCAGGCATGCCGCGCTTTCGCGCGCGGCGGCGCTGCCGCTGCCCATGCCGTCGCATATGCCGGCAAGCACTCTGCCGCCGTCCACGGAAGTAACGGTATATATGTCCCCCGGTCTGTCGCTCCCCTCCTTGACCGAGCCTGCCGCCCCGAACGCCGCGGAAAATTTTTCACGCGGCGCGTAGGTCACGGTAACGGCTCCCGGCGAAAAAACGCACTCCGTCCTTTTTACCTTCCGTCCCAGCAGTTTGGACACAGCCTTTTCCACCGCGCGTTTTCCCTCGTCGCCTTTGCGCAGACGCAACGTCACGCGCCGCTCTTCCCCTTCGCCCAGCACAGCCGCGGCTATGCAGGTCACGTTGTCGTACCCCAGTTCGTCCGTTATCCTCACGGCGGCTTCTCCGTCCGCGCCGCCCGTTTTTCCCACTTTGGCGGCAAGTCTGCCCAGCACCATTCCCGTAGACTTCATCTGCTCCGCCGCGGCGGCTCCGCTCTTGAGCGCGAATTCACGCCTGGAAAGCGTTTCTTTCACCTTATCCGCCGACAGCGCGCACTCTCTTATCACTTTATCCAGCCTGCCGCACTTGCTTATCACGAACATGGGAAAGTCGTCCGCGGTTATTTCTCCGCCGTTCATTCCCTTTTCTATCGCCTTTTTGAACAGTTCCGTACCTGCGATTTCGGGACACTTGTCGCGCTCGGGACATTCTGCGCACACCGCCGCCGCAACGTCCCTGCAAGCCGCCTCTTCCGCGTCGAGTTTACTGCCGCCGCCTTCGAACTCCGCCGCCATGCCCATCATCAGCCGCGAGCTTTCCGCCAGCTTTTCGAAAAGTTCTTCACGCTCCCTTTCCACGGCGTATCCGAACGCGTCCGTCCTTTGCGGAAACAGCGCCGCCGCCAGGTTTTCCTGCACCCTTTCCGGTATAAGGGTGACCGCAACCATTCCCGCCGCCGCAAGGCATATGTTCAAAGTGTCAAAAGGCTCGAACGAGCCGGTCACGAAACCGCAGATAAGATATACCCCTTCCCCTGCCACCGCCGCCGGCAGTTTGCCGTGGGCGCGGAAACATTTTGCCGCCGCCCATACCGCGAGCGCCGCGCCCGTAGCCGCCATGTCGCGCATATATATTCCCGCGCCAAGGGAAAACGCCGCGCAGATACCCGCGCCCGGAAGGGCGGGAAAGCGTGACGCGAGCAGACACAGCGCGCTTATCACGGTGTAGTACGGCTTGTAGCCCCACAAATCAAACGAGTAAACGCCCATTCCGACGGCGGCGGCAAGCAGGGCGAGGGAAAGCAGTTCGTCGTAGGAAAAACGCGCGCTTTTGCGCACGAAAAGTGCGAAACAGCCTATGCAGCAAGTGGCGCAGAAGGCGGTGTTCAGCACGAGCGAAACGGCGCCCTGCACCACCACGCCGCGGGTAAAGAGCGCCGCGAAAAAGCGCGGAAGCATACTTACAAACGCCGCCGCGACGGCGGCGGGAATTTTCAGCCTGAATCCGCATTTGAAGCAGACGAGTTTCACCGCGGCGAAAACTCCGACCGCGCTCGCCCCGTCTATGAGCGAAAGCAAATCCCACCCCGCAAGGCAGTAACCGCCCAGAAAAGCCGCCGACAGCGCGAAATAATTTTTGTTGCAGTATAAAAGCGCGCAGTAAAGTCCTATTGCGGGCGGAGTCATATCCGCCGCCGCGGCGGCGCGTCCGAGTATGTAAAACAGGACGAAGGCGAGCAGAAATTCGCCCGCGCAACGTCTTAACGACCGTACTTTCATGCCGCCATTATAACGCATGGCGGAAGACGTATTACGGCACGTTTTGCCGGAAAATGCCGAATTTGATATATCGGTATAAAATTCCGCGTTAAAAAAGCGGCGCCGTTCCGCGGCGCCGCCGTTACTTCCTGTTATACGTATTGTTACAAAGCGGACTATTCGGTCTTACTTTCGTTCTTAGCGTCTTCCCTGCGCTGTTTTTCCGCCTTGCGCGCTTCGTCCTTTTCCTTCATTCTCTCCCTTCTTCTCTCACGGGAAGCGTGCAGTCTGTTTTCCAGCCGCAAAAGTCTTTCGTCCAGCCTGTCGCCGTACTTCCGCTCTATATATCTTCCGGCAAGCAATGCGGCGATGTTCACTATCGTGCCCGCTGCCGCCGCCAGCGCCAGCCAGCCCGCGTCCGCACCGCTTTCAAGGGGAACCATACCCAGGAAAGTTTCGTCGGGACCAAGCCACGAACCTATCAGATAATAGTCGGCATATATTGCCGCAATGGATACCGCGAACATGACCGCCGCCACGATAAGGCGGAATTTGTCGGGCGGAAGCGATATGATGAGCAGGCACATAAAACCCGTCACGGTAAGCGCCATGCCCGTCACGGACACCACGTAAGTTTCGCTTGCCGCGGCGAAAACGCCGTTCATGCCGAGCGGATAGATTATCGCCACGGAAAGAATAAGCGCGAGCGACGCGGGCAGCGCGGATTTGAGCACGTTGCGCATAAAATTGCCCGTAACGCGCCGCGCGTTGCCCTTTTGCATGGCGAACGCGAGCGAAGGCACGCCTATTACGAAAAATTCCAGCAGAAGCAGTTGTTTCGTGCTTATCGGATAGCTGATGGCTGGGTTGACGAATCCTGCGATGGCAAAGGCGAGCGTGAGCACCATGATTGCGATGTTCTTCATAATGTACAGCGCGGACACCTTTTCGATATTGCCTATAACCGACCTGCCCTCGTTGACTATGGTGGGCAGAGTGCTGAAATTGTTATCCGTAAGTATTATGCGCGATATATTGCGCGCCACTTCGTTCGCCGAACCGAAGGAGATGGAGCAGTCGCTCTCGCGCAGCGCCTTTACGTCGTTCACGCCGTCGCCTATCATTCCCACCGTTCTGCCCTTTCTTTGCAGACAGCGCACTATATCGCGTTTCTGGTCGGGAGATACCCTGCCGAAAACCACGCCTTCTTCCGCCTTTTCTTCCAGCTCTTCTTTGGAAAGTCCGCGGCAGTTCACCCACTTATCCGCATTGAACACGCCCGTTTTGGCGGCTATGTTGGATACCGTTTCGGGATTGTCGCCGGAAATTATCTTCACGTCCACGTCGTTTTTGTAGAACCATTCGAGCGTGCTGCGCACGTCCGTTCTCAGGCTGTCTTCCAGAATGAATATGTCCAGCGGCACGGTTTTTTCGGGCACGGCTTCGGATATGGGGCCGTCGAACTGCGCCAGAAGCACGCTCCTCCTGCCCAGCTTCGACTGCCCTGAAAGATATTCTTTCGCTTCTTCTGAAAGCACGGTCACGTATTCGGGCGCGCCCAGAAGATATGACTTGCCCCCTTCCAGCGTCACCGCGCTGTATTTTCTCGCAGACGAAAACGAAAGCGCGTCGGTAAATTTCAGAACATTGCCGCCCTCAAACTTCCTGTCCAAAGCGCGCGCCGTGGATTTTTTATCCTTGGTTGCCTCCGTGAAAGTACACATCAGATCGCGCAGGTCCACCGTGGGTTCGGTAAGAGTTTTAACATCCACGACTTCAAGGTCGCCGCTGGTTATCGTGCCCGTCTTGTCAAGCAGAAGCGTGTCCACGCGCGCAAGCATCTCCACGCTGTACAAATCCTGCGGAAGCGCGGAGTGCCTGGAAAGCCTGAGCACGGAAACGGCAAGCGCCGTGGACATCATCACGAACATACCCACGGGAATCATGCCGATTATGCTGGACGAAACCGTTATTATGGTATCCTTCCAGCTGTTCCAGTCGTCCATCTGCGCCGCCAGCCTTTCCGATATGATAAGTATCACCGCCAGCACGGCGAGAATTACGGTCGCAACCTTTATGAAGTTGTTTATGGAATTGAATATGCGCGATTTGGGACGTTCGACCTTGCGCGCGGCGCGGGCTATGCTTTCTATATAACAGTCCTTGCCCACTCTGTCCGCACGCGCCACAGCCTGCCCTTCCATAACTATACTGCCGGCGTAAATATTCTCTCCCGCCGTGCGCTTTACGGGTATGGATTCGCCCGTAAGAATGGATTCGTCCACCTCCACGTAACCGTCCGCTATAACGCTGTCCACGGGCACCTGCGCGCCCGCTTCCGCTATATAGACGTCGTCGAGCACGAGTTCTTTCGTGGATATTTCCTTCTTTTCCCCGTCGCGGATGACCGTGCAGGTGGATTCTACGGTAAGCGAAAGTTTTTCAACCGATTGTTTCGCCTTTATCTCCTGCACTATTCCTATAACCATACTTATGATAATTATGGAAGAGGAAAGCGCGTAGTCCGCCGCGCCTATGCACACGAGCAAAAGCATTAAAAACAGCGTAACGATATTGCAGAAACTGAATATGTTTTCGAAAATAATTCTCGGATAAGATTTAGCCCTGTTGATGGGCTTGATATTTACAAGATTGTCCTCCCGCCGTTGCGCAACAACGGCGCCGTCAAGCCCCTTGCTAATATCGGGAGTAAACCTTTCCGCATTCTTATGACTGCGGCTGCCGTTCTTCTTTTTGTTGCGAGCACGCCGCAATCTGAGCTCAGAAAAAAGTCCCATGTCACCCCTTAACGCGCCCCTGAACGCGTTACATTTTCTATTTTCCTTTTCCCGCTAAATTATATAATGCGGCGGGCGGGCGTGTCAACAAAACTGCACTGTCGGGCGTCATTTTACGACATTATAACCGTTTTGTCCATATTATATTACTTATTGTTATCATTTCCGAGCGAAAACTCGCAGCCGCAGTAATTCTGGCGGTATAGCGAGAACTCCCTGCTGAGCGCGATGGAGTGCAGATAGCCGTTCTTTTTCTTAAAGTCCGACGGCAGAAATTCCACCCCTTCGAGCGCGCCCGCTTCACTCCCTATCGCATTGATTAAGGGCGCGTTCTTATGCGGACTCACCGTAAGCGTGGTGGCGAACATATCGAATCCGCCCGCCTTTGCCGCCTTTGCCGTTGCGGTAAGGCGCAGCTTAAAACACTCCGCGCACCTGGCGCCGCCCTCTCTTTCCCCTTCCAGTCCCTTTGCGGCGGCAAGGAATAGCGAATGGTCGTAATCGCAGTCGAGAAAGAGCACACCCGGAAACGCCTGGTTTATAAGGCGTATCTGCTCGCTTTTGCGCTTTTCGTACTCCTTTTGCGGATATATATTCGGATTGAAATAAAAAACCGTGACGTCGGCAAGCGGCGCAAGCACGCTCAGGCAGTGCGAAGAGCACGGCGCGCAGCAGCTGTGCAGTAAAAGTTTCGGCGCGGACGGCGCGCCGCCCAGCCGTTCGAGCATGAATTTATTGAAATTTGTTTTCAAATTTTGCAATATCTGTCCACGTCCATTACAAATACCGTGGCGCCGCCTATCGTTTCGTTTATGGGCGCCATATTGCCCGTGTAGGTAAGTCCGGGCATGGTGGTGGGAGGCGCGTACACTACCTTGTTCCTCTTTCCCGCATGCGACCGGAGAATATCTATCACCTTTTCCACCTTCTCGTCCTCCGTGCCGATAAGCAGCGTGACATTCTTTTTTCTCAAAAACGCGCCCGTGGTGGCAAGTTTCGTAACCACGTAGCCGCTGTCGTTGAGCGCGTGGGTGGTCGTCTCCTCGTCTTCTTTACGCAATATTGCCCATACCATCTTCATAATCTTCCCTCCGATGCTGCCCGCCGTCCTCCCGCGGGGCGGCTTCCGTATCCGCGCGCCCGTGCCGGGCCGTATCCGAATTATATTTTATCACATAACTTTTTATTTTTCAAGACGCTTTATTTATACGGAGATAAAAGAAAAAACAGACCCCGCGAGGGGATCTGTCCTTTTTTCGTCGGTTTTATTGGAAAAACAGATGCTTGGTAATCAGAACCCAGATAAGGTCTATCCAGCCGACGATGATGCCCAGGAACGTTACCACTATACATACGATAAGTCTGATTATTCCGCCCTTTTTGAAAAAGGTGGACCACCTGACGACTATCTCCGTAATCCAGTTTACCACGGGAATGAGCAGTAACAGCACCTGCACCAGACGGCTTTGCCTGTTAAACCACGTCATGACGTTTTACCCCCTTATAAAGATTTTGCACGTTCTGCGTAAATACCCCGATTTCACACACTTCACGGGTATTATGCGGTTTATGCTATATGAATATTATATCATTACTCCGCCTTACGGTCAATAACCGGCGGAAAAATTTACTTTTTTTATTAAACGCTTTATATCGAAAGAAGATAGGAAGTAAGCTCCTTTGCGCTGTCCGCTATAAAATCCGCTCCCGAGGCGGAAAGTTCATCCTTTTCCCTGAATCCCCAGCTTACGCCGGCGGCGTGCGCGCCCGCCGCCTTCGCGGTAAGAATATCGTTTGCCGAATCGCCCGCCATGGCGCAGTTTTCCGGCGTAAAGCCCAGTTCCTTGCACAGCAGGACAAGCCCTTCCGGAGAAGGCTTTAATTGTACGCCCGCCCTGCCGCCGTGCACGGCGTCGAAAAGTCCGGGGAAAAATTTTTCCGCCAGCATACGCGCCGCCTGTTCGTGTTTGTTCGTCAGAACGGCACATCTAACGCCTTTCGACCTCAGACTTTCCAACATCTCCTTAATTCCGCCGTAGGGGCGCGTATGTACGCAGATATGGCTTTCGTAATAGCTTTTGAATATTCCTAGGGCTTGTGCGGATAAATTTACGCAATCTTCCGGCAGAGCGCGTTCTATGAGTTTCGCCACCCCGTCGCCTATCATACGGCACACCTGCTCCCGCGTATGTTCGGGCTTGCCGAGAGTGCGCATTGCGTAATTGACCGCGGCATGCAGATCGCCCAAAGTATTGAGGATTGTTCCGTCCAGATCGAAAACCGCGCACTTAATCATTGACTATCACCAGAACTATCCCCTCGTGCACGGTTATGCGGGCGCATTCCGCCTCTAT
The DNA here is from genome assembly GCA_904382605.1 of Candidatus Alloclostridium intestinigallinarum. Classification (GTDB taxonomy): domain Bacteria; phylum Bacillota; class Clostridia; order Christensenellales; family UBA3700; genus Alloclostridium; species Alloclostridium intestinigallinarum. The sequence goes on from CAJFJA010000004.1 coordinate 48,420, forward strand.
CACGTTGCTCACGCCCAGTCCCGGATTGTCCTCGGGCATAAGGTGCTTTTTCAGCGGATACTGTACGCCGCTTATGCTTACGACCACCCTCTCGCGCATGGGAATGACCGATATTATGCTGCCCTTGCCGTAAAATTCGCGTTCTCCTTCCGCCATGGCGTATATCGTACAGTCGGGACAGACCATGCTCGCCTTTACGCCGCGGTCGGCAATCATGACCAGGTATTGCAGATTGGCAAGATAATGGTCCACTCTTCCGCCGCTCGTTCCGAACATGACTATTTCCGTCGCGTCGTGGTTGAGGGCGTGGTCCACCGCCTCGCCCGTGTCCGTATAATCTTTGACTACGGGCAGAGTCACCGCCTGCACGTTGTCGGGATAACGGTGCAGGGAATCCCAGTCGCCTATGGCGAGATCCGCCCTTTTCCCGACATACTTCATTCCCGCGTCGGCGGCGATCACCACGGCGTCGTCCTCGGGGTCAAATTTTTCTTCCGCAAATTCGCTTGCGCCCACTATGTAGTACTTCATACGAATATAATACAACATATGCGCCCGGCAGGCAAACGACGGAAGTATTTTTCCGCGATTTTTTTTTGCCGCATATTGAAATGCGCGTAAAACGGTGGTAAAATATATATGAAAATACACGCCCGGACGCGCTTTTCCGTCCGTTTTCCGCCGCAGGGCGGTTTGTAAGGGCGGCGGACAAAGGCGATACGGGCAAAAGGGGGCTTTTGATGAAAATTGTGGTTGCAGGCGCGGGAGTAGGCGGTCTGCGTGCGGCTAAACTGCTTGCGGAAGGCGGCGCGGAAGTGACCGTGCTGGAAAAGGCGGCAAGTACGGAGGATATGCGCTACAACTGGCACGACGACGTATCGCCGGAAGTCTTTGAAGAATGCGGACTTCCCCTGCCCGAAGGCAGCTTTCCCAAAAAGGACTGGACGTTTATCGCCCCCGACGGAAAGGCGCGCGGTATGCACGAATCCGACCCCGATATGTCCGTAATGCGCGACAAACTGAACAGACTGATGGTCGACGAAGCGGAACAGGCGGGCGCGAAAGTACTGTTCGGCATAAAAGTTTCCTGCGCCATGACGGAAAGCGGCAGAGTTACGGGCGTCATCGCCGGCGGAAGGGCGTTTTATGCCGATTTGGTCATAGACAGCCTTGGCGTAAATTCGCCCGTAAAAGATTCCCTGCCCGCAAGCGTGAGGGTGACAAACCACAACGCGGACGAAGTTTTCGACGTATATCGCGCGTTTTATAAGAAAAACCCCTCCGCTCCGCCTGCGGAATACTCGAACAAAGTGTATATGAAACACCTGGGCGAACCGGGAATTTCATGGGCTATCCAAGACGGCGAAGAGGTCGACGTGCTGATAGGCAGAGTGGGCGAAATGTCCGAAGCCGCGCTCCGGAACGCCCTTAAACGCCTGAAAGAGGAAAATCCCTCGATAGGCGACGAAATAGTCGCGGGCGGCGGAAGATATACCATTCCCGTGCGCTATCCGGCGCCGCGCATGGTGGCGGACGGATACGCGCTTATCGGCGACAGCGCCTATATGACCATACCTATGCTCGGAAGCGGAATCGCAAGTTCGCTCAGGGCGGCTGGTATGCTCGCCGACTGTATTCTGAACGCTGTTAGGGCGGGCGTAAACGACAGGCGCGCCTCTTCGACAGAAAATCTTTGGAATTATGAGAAAGCGTTTTTCCGCGCCTACGCCGACCATTGCGGCGTGGACGTGATAAAGCGCGGAGTGCTGGGGCTTAAAGACAAAACTCTTAGCATGATACTTACTTCAAAGGTGCTCGACAATAAGCAGATATGCGACCTTGCCAAGGGCAGACTGCTCCGCCCCTCCTTCAAAGACCTGCTGAGAATGGCGGGAGCGGCCGGAATACGCGTGTTTTCCCTTATCCCCATGGCGATTTTAATGCTGCGGGCGCAAAAAGCGGCGAAACTCGCCGCAAAAATACCCGAAAAATACGACGCTTACGCCGTGGAAAAATGGGTCAATAAGCTGGAAAACAAATTCTGACCGTACCCGTAGCCAGCCCCAGTAGAACACTTTAATCGTACTGCTTTCGACATATTTGCGCAATTTGTCGACTTGTTGTAGTTTACTACAACTGCGCGCCATCTCGCACAAATCTACCCGACATATACACATATTTTATGTTTTACCGTAAAATGTGTTCTACTGAGGTTGGCTACGGGTACCGGTAACGCTATTGCGGGCAGTAAATTTACAGCGCGCTTTTGGTCACGTCCACCCAACCCAAGGCGTTTGAAAGCGTAAGCAGTTCGTCCACGGTAAGGCGCACAGCGCTGTTGCTGCTCCCCGCGGCGGGATAAATAATATCGAACCTCTTCAACGATTCGTCGAGATATACCCGAACCCCGTCCTTTGCGCAGAACGGACAGACGCCGCCGGGCTTGAATCCCGTGAGTTCTTCCACCTGTTCATAGGGAATCATTTTTGCCTTTTGGGCAAACTGCGCCTTGAATTTGCCGTTGTCCACCTTTACGTCGCCCGCCGCGACAATGAGCACCGCGCCTTCTTTGGTGAGGAAGGAAATGGTTTTTGCAATCCGCGCAGGCTCGCACCCAACCGCCGCCGCGGCAAGTTCGACCGTCGCGCTGGATACTTCAAACTGCATCACCCTGTCTTCGTATCCGCATTCTTTGAGATAGCCGTTTATAACTTCGAAATTCATAATCGTCTTATATCCTCTCGCGTCTATAATTGTAACCGCACGGAAGCCGGATTGCAAGAAAATTCGCACAGCGCGGTAAAAGTGCACAAAATATACATATAATTGCGCTTTCAGCGGCGGAATATCCGTCGTACCCGCCCGATTCGTGTATTATCAATCAAAATGCGGCGTTTTTATCTTAAAAAACAGGTTCTGCGCCTCACTTTTGCGTTTTTCAGACGTGAAATATAGTATAAGTGCATATAGCATACATTACACAAACTCTATTATAAACGCCCGTCCGGCTAAAAAATTCTTCGCAATTTATCAAGTTATATGCTGAAAGTGCACAAAACACACATAACTGCGTACGGCGCAGCTTCGACTCCGGACATGCAGACCGTCCGAATGACGGTAAATATCCGGTCCGCACTTTAGCGAGCCGTCATTGAAAAGCGAAAAAACTGGTCATACTTTCCAACACCGTACTTGAAGGCGCAATAAACCTCTACAGAAAATTCGGTTTCAAAGAAGTCCCCGTCGACGATATGCAGTATAAGCGCGTAAATATTCAGTTGGAGCGCGATTTGCGCGAATAACCGGGGAACAGCGTCCGCCCGTGATTATCCGCGAAGTAACTAAGCAATAAAGCCGAATTACTTTCTTCGTAGAATGATTAGTCGCGGCGGTTCGCCGCATGAAAGCCGCACGATTAAAGCGTTCTACCGGGGCACATTAAAGGCACTCGATTATTAGGCGCAGTTTTTCAAGGCAGTTGTTGCAGATAAGGCAGTCCCTGGCGGCGCGGTGCGCGCCGTCTATGGAAATTCCGAAGTGTTCGGCAACGGTCGCCTGCTTATGATTGGGCAATCCTGGCAGATATTTGCGCGCATAGCACAGTACGTCCACGTAGTCGTTTGAAAGCGGTCTTCCGAAGTGCGACATAAGATTGTCGTATAAAAAATTTATATCGAAGTTCACGTTGTAGCCCACAATCACGTCGCCGCCCAGAAAATCCCCGAAAGAAAGCAGGGCGCGTTCTATATCGGCGCCGCCGTCCGCCATCTGCTGCGTGATTCCCGTAAGATTGGTGATAAACCGCGATATCCGGCCCTTGGGCCTGACCAGAGTGGAAAATTCGCTTACCGCCGTCCTTGCACGGTACTTTATCGCGGAGATTTCTATTATTTCGCTCCCGGAGGGGGAAAGCCCCGTAGTTTCTATATCGACCACGGTGTAATCGTCAGGAATACCGTCCAGCATTTTGCCCTTGCTCAATCTTTCTCTCATGCCTATATTATAGCAGATAAATATGACAAATCAGGCAGTTTTCGGAAAAGTTTTTCTTTCACCCGCCGCAATCCGGAGCAACTCCCGCGGCTTTCCGTCTCACGGGAATATTCCGCGCTTTGCCTTTGCCTTGCAGATGCGCTCCACAGCTACGGCGTATGCCGCCAGCCTGTACGAAATTTTATAATCGCGCGCCTTATGGTAGACGTCTTCCAAAGCGCGCGTCATCACCTTGAAGAGTAACGCGTTTACCTCGTTTTCATCCCAGGTGAGCGATTGCAGATTCTGTACCCATTCGCAATAAGACACCACCACGCCGCCGGCGTTAGTGAGAATATCGGGCAAAAGATATATGCCGCGCCTTTCCAGAACCGCGTCCGCCTGCGCGGTCGTGGGTCCGTTTGCCGCCTCTATCACCAAACGGCAGTTGAGATTTTCAGCAACCTCTTCCGTAATCTGGTTTTCAAGCGCCGCAGGAATCAGGATATCGCACTTTGTGGTCAAAAGCTGTTTATTGTCTATATGTTCGGCGCCATCTTCGTCGTAATCCTTTATCAGCCTGCCGTTCTTTGTATGCGCCAGAACGGCGGGAATATCCAGACCGCTTTCTTTTCTGATTCCGCCCGAAACGTCCGAAACAGCCACTATGCGGCAACCTTTTTCATGCAACAGCCTTGCCGCCACGCTACCAACGTTACCAAAGCCCTGTACGGCGACGGATACGTCCTCGGGCGCCAGCTTGAATTTGTCGAGCACTTCCATGGTGATAATCATCACGCCTCTGCCCGTCGCGTCCGGGCGGCCCAGCGAACCGCCGACTTCCAGGTCCTTACCCGTGACCACTCCCGGAATGGTGTACCCGTTCATCATGGAGTAGGTATCCATTATCCAGTCCATCACCTGCGCATTGGTGCCCACGTCGGGGGCGGGGATATCCTTTTCGGGGCCTATTATCGGCAAAATCATGGCGGTATATCTGCGCGTAAGCCGTTCAAGTTCGCCTTTTGAAAGAGTGGACGGATCCACTTTTATGCCGCCCTTTGCGCCGCCGTACGGGATGCCCGCGACAGCGCACTTGAAGCTCATCCACGCCGCAAGCGCCTTTACTTCGTCTATGTTCACGTCTTCGTGGTAGCGTATACCGCCCTTGCACGGACCGCGCGACGTACTGTGTTGCACCCGGTAACCTTCGAATACCCGCACGCTCCCGTCATCCATTCTCACGGGTACGGAAACTTTCAGTTCCCGTTCGGGATATCTGATGACCAAATACTCTTCCTCAGGCATACCCACAGCTTTTGCGGCTTTGTCCAGCACCGTAAGAAAATTGTCGTATGCGTTGTATTTTTTACTCATAACTCACCTCCGATTTAATTTTACCACTAATCGGCTTTTCTTTCAATACCCAATGGCTTTTAAGCGTATTTTCACACATTTGCCCAATAATACGTCAAAGGCATAACCCACTATTTAATATCGGCATTTGCAACGCCGCCGTCCGTATGGTATAATACAGACAAAGGAGAAGAAGCTATGGACAGTCAATTCGATAAAGCAAATATTTTCGGACAGGGGCGGGAAAATTCCGCCTTCGCAAAGTTTTTCACCGGCACGTCTTACCTGAATCCGCTTACCGAACCTACGGACGGCGTTTTTATGGCAAACGTGACTTTCGAGCCTTCGTGCCGCAACAACTGGCACATACACCACGCGGCAAAAGGCGGAGGTCAGATACTTCTTTGCGTCGCAGGCGAAGGCTGGTACCGGGAATGGGGAAAGCCCGCACGCGCGCTCGCACCCGGCGACGTAGTCGTCATTCCGCCCGAAGTAAAACATTGGCACGGAGCTAAAAAAGACAGCCGGTTTTCGCACATAGCCGTGGAAGTCCCCGGCGAAAACACCTCCAACGAATGGCTTGAAGAAGTCGACGACGAGCATTACGGCAATCTGTAAAATATCATTGTCAGGGAGAATAAAGCTATGGAATATACGAAACTCGGAAACAGCGGCATTGAAATATCGCGCCTGTGTCTGGGGTGCATGAGCTTCGGCGACCCCGCAAGCAAGATGCACGCATGGACTCTCGACCCCGACCAAAGCGAAGCGATTATCAGACACGCGCTCGATTTGGGAATAAACTTTTTCGATACGGCGAACTGCTATTCCGCCGGCACAAGCGAAGAATATCTGGGCAGAGCGATAAAGCGCAACGTCGCGCGCGACAAAGTGGTTCTGGCGTCGAAAGTGTACTTCAATGAAGGCGCGCTTTCCGCAAAGGCGATAGAACGCGAAATAGAAGGCACTCTCAGGCGTCTGGGCACGGATTATCTCGACCTTTACATTATCCACCGTTTCGACTACGGCACCCCCGTCGAAGAAACGATGGAAGCCCTGCACAAGCTGGTCAAAGCGGGCAAAGTGCGCGCGCTGGGCGCTTCCGCGATGTACGGATACCAGTTCTACAATATGCAGCTCGCCGCACGCGACAACGGCTGGACGGCGTTTTCCTCCATGCAAAACCACTACAATCCGCTTTACCGCGAGGACGAACGCGAACTCATACCCGTATGCCGGCAGATGAACGTGGCTTTGACCCCGTACAGCCCACTTGCCGCAGGCAGATGCGCCCGCCCGAACTGGGAAGCGGACACCATGCGCTCCAAAACGGACGTAGTGGCGCACGGCAAATACGACTCCACGGAAGAACAGGATAAGACGATAGCGGCGCGCATAAAAGAACTTGCGGACAAGTACTCCGCCACCATGACGCAGGTAACGCTGGCTTGGCATTACGCAAAAGGCGTGGCCTCACCCGTAATAGGCGCAACCAAGACGAAGTACCTGGACGACGCGGCGGGCGCGTTTAACGTCAAACTGACAAATGAAGACGTGGCTTATATAGACGAACTCTATATTCCACACAAAATAACGGGGGCAAAATAAGCGTTTCGCTTAACCGCCGATTGAAAGTGCTTTGCGCTAAGACTATGTGCTGGGCATAGTTTTATTTGCGCAAAGCACTTTGCGGTTTCGCTTTAAGGGAGAACCCGCCCATTCACAGGCTTGGCTTGCTTGAGGGTCTGTTCTCCTTTCTTTTTGCGCAAAGTTTATATTTCGGCAAGCAATTTTCTGCGCAAAAATTCAACCTCTCCGATTAAAAAGCGGCGGCTCACCGCGGTGGAGCGCACGGCGCTCCCGGAGCACCGATGTCACGCGTTTTCCGTGCAGGTTACGGTTACGTTGCTGTTATACGCCCAATAGTAGCCGTCCTTGCTTACGTCGTTCCATTGCTCCTCGGTACCGGCGAAAGTCACGCTTTCAAGACTGTTGCAGGAAGAAAAGGCGTATCTGCCGATAGCCGTCACGCTTGCAGGCAGAGTGACCGAGGTTATACCGTCGCATTTATGGAACGCGCCGTACCCTATACTTTCAACTCCTTCGGAAATCGTCACGGAAGTCAACCCGTCGCAATCCTCGAACGCGCTTACTCCTATTGCGGCAACTCCGCCGGGAATGGTTACGGAAGTCAGTCCGTCGCAGTTATAAAAGGCATAATCGCCTATTTCCGTAAGATTCGCGGGCAAAGCTACGTCCGCCAGCTTTGTACAACCGTTAAATGCGTCCCTGCCTATGCTCTCGACACCCGCCGGCAAAGTAATATCCGTAAGTTCGGCACAGCCGTAAAACGCGCCGTAACCAATGTTCTCCACTCCGCCTGGTATTGCCACGGTTGTGAGCGCAGCGCAATTATAAAACGCCTCTGCGCCTATGCCGGCAACTCCTTCGGGTATGGTTATACTTGTCATTTCCCTGCAACCGTAAAACGCGTTATCCGCTATCCCCACGGTATCTGCGCGCAGCTGAACGGTGACAGCCGATTCATCGCAATCAATCGCCCATTTGCCGACATAACTTACGCCGCCCTCTTTTTCAATCAGTTTTTCACAACCTGAAAACGCATTTTCGCCCACGCTTACCGTGCTTTCGGGCAGAACAAGTTCCGCCAAATCCGCACAGCCGCTGAAAGCATACGCGCCTATGCCGGTAATCCCCGCGGGCAAGGTAACGCTTGCAAGTCCGCTGCAGTTGTAAAACGCATATGAACCTATTTCGGAAACGCCGTCCGGTATGGAAGCGCTCTTAAGTCCGCCGCAGCCGTAGAACGCGCTTTCACCGATGCCGGTCACTCCTGCCGCGGCGGGAATTTCGCTGTTATTGCACCCGACAAGCAATACGCCGCTTTCACGCTCGATAAGACAATTGCCGATGCTGTTATAAGCGGTATTTCCCTCCGCCACCGTTATCGCGGTCAGCCCGGTGCATCCGGTAAACGCAAGTTGTCCGATATTCTCCACGGCGGCGGATATGTTTATCGCGGTCAGTCCGCCGCAACGGCTGAACGCGCCGTAGCCGATATCCGTTACACTTTCCGGAATCTCTACTTCGGTAATGCCGTTATCGCCGGAAAACGCACCGGGAGCTATACTTGTTACAGCGGCGCCGTTATACTGCGAGGGAATAACAATTTTTGAACCGGTCACACCGCCCCTGCCCGTTACGGCATAAGTCCCGTCGTCCAGACGCGTATAGTTCAGACCCATAACGTCGTCGCACGCGGTAAGACCAAGCGCGCATATGCCGGCAGCAAGCGCGGCAACCAATAAAATTACAAACAATTTTTTCTTCATTTTTCCAACCCTGTCCGCCGAAATAATTGAAAAATATCTTACTTTCAGCAATAAAATAATAGCATAACGCTTTATTTAAGTCAAGAGTTTTCATAACTTACCTTAACCGTTATAATTAGTTTGTTTTAATTGTATTGATAAAAAATATCCGGCTTGCACCGGATTTCAATCTGATTTTCGGCTTGGCATGGTTTCGGGTCGAAAGCCGCTGCCGAGCCGCGTAATTTCAGCCGGACGACGCTCAATAAAGTATTCAGGTCGGATAGTACCCCATTTCCAGCCTTACTTCGCCGCGCCCCGGGTCGTTATTGGAGTAATCGGCAAGCAGTACTCCCGCAAGTACGAATCCGTTACGGCGGTAAAAGTCTATCGCATTGACGTTGCACGTCTGTGTTTCGAGTATTATCATGCGCCGCCCCTGCCGGCGCGCCTCCGCCTTGGCAAAATCCATCAGCCTGCCGCCCAGACCGCGGCGGCGGACGTCTGCGCGCACCCACAGTTCGGTCACGCGCAGTCTGTTCGCCCACTCTTCGGCATACAGCTCTATAACGCCGGCAAGCCGTCCGTTTTCGACGAAGCCGTACGCCCGCGCACCCGGAAAATGGTCCTGGTACAACTTATCGGGATAATCGTACTGCTTTGAAGTATGGCTCTCCGGCGCGGAAAGTTTCCGCCTTGTCAAAGTTATCGACGAGCCGTCCTTACCGTCGCTTACCCGCGTTTCGTACCTCTCGCAGGCGACGTAGTCCATATCCAGCACGAATCCGCGCCATTTTTCCCTTTCCAGCAGCCGTATTTCCATATTTTCAACCGAATTGTCCATGATTATTTCATATCTCCGCCCGCGGTTTATATCAGAACGAATTCCATTCTCACGGGGTTATGGTCGGAATACGCAAACCCGGTATCTATATTCCGCACGGAGTTCACGCGCACGTTGTCGGACACGATAAAGCCGTCGAGCACGTTGACGTAATTCACTCCGGGAGTATAGGGAATTTCCGCGGAACGGCAGGTGCCGGTGTCTTCCCTGCTTGCGGCTATGGAGAAGTTTTCGGGCAGATCGCCATCGGTAAGCGGATATGCCCACGAGGGCTGTTTCTGCTTTGTGGGGAAAGTGCCGAAACTGTCGGCAAGTTCATGGTTGAAGTCGCCACCGACTATCACGTAATTGCCCTTTGCGTACTCTTCCGACATAAAGGCGCAGAGCATTTCAAGCTGCTCGGCGCGTATAATTCCGCCCGCGTCGTATGCGGACATGTGGCTGTTGACGAGCACGAGTTCCTTGCCGCCCGTCACCGACACCCTGTTTACGGAAAAACATCTGTCCAGATCGAAGAATTTTGCAAAGCCGGTATCCACGGGATAACTGCGGCGCACGGAAGAGTTCAGCGCCACCTTGGAAAACGTGACTATACCCGCGTTGTTCTTGCCGTGCGGGTCGTTGAACGGATATAAAAGATACGCCGTATGGAAGTTTTCCGCATACGTCATATCGCCCTGCAGGGCCGCCCGCAGCGCTTCGACCTGGTTTACGTGATAGCTTCTGTCGCCGTCCTCGTCGACTTCCTGCACGAACACGAAATCGGCGTCCTGGTCTTTAAGAACGGAAACAGCCCCGTCCGTATTCTTTTGCACGTCCTCTTTGGAAAGCCCTTTGGAATATTTGCCGGTGACTTCCGTCCCGTCTTCCATAACTCCGCTGTCCATAAAGAACGAGTATTCGGAAGAATACGCGCCGAAACCTATGTTATAGGTAACTATGCTGTAATTCTGCCCCGTCATGGCGCTTTCCACGGTCTGCCCGGCGTCTATTTCCAACGTCAGATTGTCTTCTATACGGTAATACTGTACCGCCACGTACACGACGTAGCACACCGCCGCCACGATAAGCGCGATAATGAGCGTAAGCAGCGTTACCGCGGTAATTTTGATTGCCTTTTTCATAATATTTCCCTCGTGCGCACTACCCATAGCCGACCTCAGTAGAACACTTTAATCGTACTGCTTTCGGCATATTTGTACAATCTGTCGACTTGTTGTAGGTTACTACAACCGCGCGCCATCTCGTGCAAATCTGCTCGAAATCGGCTACGCTTAAAGCAATGCATTTTACAACCTACATATACACATATTTTATGGTTTACGCTAAAATGTGTTCTACTGAGGTTGGCTATGGGTAGCGGCGCTTTTTTCTATCGTACCACACATTTCCTCTTTTGGCAATACCGCATTTTCCGCGGCGGCGCTCCGCCCTCAGTTTTTACCGGAAAACGGGCAAAACCTTGTGTTGCGCCCGAAAATTTCAATTATCCGCCCGTTTGAGTTGACTTTTCCTCTCTGCGATATTATCATTTTACACGCTATGAAAACGCTGGATCTGGGAAGCCCGAATATTCTGCGCACGTCGCTCAGGCTGGCTGTGCCCGCCATGGTGGCGCAGTTTATCAACGTATTGTACTCCATAGTGGACAGAATATTCGTGGGAAATATGGCGGAAATAGGCGACCTCGCGCTTGCGGGCGTAGGCGTCTGCGCGCCGGTGACCACGCTTATAACTTCCTTTGCCTCGCTTGTGGGAATAGGCGGCGCGCCCATATTTGCCATGAGCATGGGGGAAGGCAGACCGGACAACGCGCGCAAAATACTTTCCAACGCGCTGCTTATGCTGGTGATAATCGCCGCCTGCCTGACAGCGGTGATTCTACCCCTGCTCAAACCCCTTCTGATGACCTTCGGCGCAAGCGAAAACACCTACCCGTTCGCAAGGGAATATATGCTCGTATACGCAAGCGGCTGTATTTTCGCCGTGCTTTCGGCAGGACTCAACCAGTTCATCACCGCGCAGGGCTATTCGGGAATAGCAATGGCGACGACCTGCATAGGCGCGATAGCGAACGTGGGACTTGACCCGCTTTTTATTTTCACGCTCGACATGGGCGTGACGGGAGCCGCCGCCGCAACCGTGCTTTCACAGGGACTGTCTTCCCTTTTCGTAATCACTTTCCTGCTTATGCCCAAAACCAAGGTGCGCCTTTCGGTGGGCGGTTACAGCGGAAAAACCATGCTGCGCATAGTAAAAATGGGACTTTCGCCCTTCTTTATCACCGCGACCGACAGCGTTATCATAATAGTCCTGAACGCCGTAGTGCAAAAATACGGCGGAGCCGACGGAGATATGTGGGTAACCGTCGCCACGATAGTGCAGGCCTTTCTCACGCTCATAACCATGCCTATGCTGGGCATAACCACGGGCACGCAGCCCGTACTCAGCTACAACTACGGCGCGCGCAATTCCGCACTCATCAAAAAGGCGGAAAAAATAATAGTACTGATGTGCCTTACGTTTACGACGGTGATGTTTGCGCTTTCGTGGGCGATAGAAAAGCCCTTCGTATCCCTCTTCACCGACGACCCCGTGATAGCGCAGAACAGCGTGAGCGGCATACGCAAATATATGATAGGCATAATCCCGCTTGCCCTGCAATACGCGTTCGTGGACGGACTTACCGCTCTCGGACAGCCGCGGTTCGCCTTCACTCTTTCCATAACGCGCAAGCTGGTGCTGCTGCTTTCGCTCACCTTCGCCCTTCCGGCGATATTCGGCGTGAGCGCGGTTTTCTACGCCGAACCTGCGGCGGATATTGCAAGCGCGATTCTCTCCACAACCACGTTCGCCCTCGTAATAAACAAAATTCTGAAAAAACGCGAACAGTCCGACTCTGGGATATTATAATCCCCCACGCAAAACAGCCTGTTATCCGCGCCGCGCTTTACGCCTGTCTCGGGTACAAAAAATAACAAATTGTTAGTTTTTCTTTTTGTAATACAATCAAAATGTTATATAATTGCCGCCGATTTTACCAAAAACACATATTCTTATTACATTTAATTGCGTAAGCGCGCGCATTGTGATATAATTTTCCCTTGTAAAGGAAAGATATTTTCCGAATAAGGAGTATAGAGATGAAAAAGAAAATTATCGTAACTCTCGCAGTCGTACTCGCGGTTGTCTGCCTTGCGGCAAGTTTCGCCGCCTGCGTCGACATGACCACCATGGGTCCCGACGAGATCAAAGATTACGGCACTCTGGTCATTGCGACCAACGCCGAATTCGAGCCTTTCGAGTACTTTGACGGCGAAGGCAACATTATCGGCTGGGATATGGACATCGCCCGCGAACTCGGCAGAATGTTGGGGCTTGACGAAGACCATGTGAAGATCAACCATATGGAATTCGACAGCGTGCTTTCCGCCGTCGCCTCCGGTTCCGCGCATATCGCCATGGCGGGTATCTCCCGCAACGCCGAGCGCGACAAGACCGTTGACTTTTCCGACGACGTGTTCGACAGCTCGCAGATGATCATCGTGCGCGCCGACAACACGGATATCCAGGACGCTTTCGACCTTGAAGGCAAGAGGGTCGGCGGACAGAACGGCACCGTCGGTCTGCAACTTGCGCAAATGAGCGAAGACTGGGCATATGAACTCGACGAAGACGGCAACCCCATATTGGATAAGCCCATACTCGGCAAGCCTTCCTCGGCTAACGGCTATCTCTCCGGCGCGCTTGCCGTGGAAGCCCTTGTCAACGGACAGCTGGACGCGGTTATTCTGGATAAATATCCCGCGCAGGCGATTGCCGAAAACTACTCCGGCAGAGTGAAGATACTTGAAACTTCCGTATTCGACGACGCTTACGCTTTCGCCGTAGCGGAAGGCAACAAGGCTCTTGCCGACTGGATAAACTCCGCCATTGCCGAGATGAAGGAAAGCGGCTTCTGGCAGAAAAACATGGATAAGTACTTCGGCGGTACCGAAGAGTAACACCCGGGACAAGACGAGGACTTTCCTCGAATAAAACTAAAAACCGACAAGCCGAGGGGATTCCCTCGACTTGTTCTGCAAAAAAGGGCGCGTATGAGATTCGACTTTTCACACATTACCGATGCCGCCGCCACTTTGGGCAAAGCCTACGGCTGGACGATATTCATCACCGTCGGCGCGCTTGTCATAGGCATCATTCTGGGCACTCTGATAGCCATTTGTAAGGTTATCCCCCACAACAATTTTATCACAAGGGCTTTGGATAAGATTGTTTCCGTCTACGTGGCGATATTCCGCGGCACACCCCTTACCGTGCAGCTTTTTATCTTCTACTTTATCATATTCGCCGGCGTAACCATCATAAATTCGAACATCCACCCCTACCTCATCGCGGTGGTGGGCTTCGGACTTAACTCCGCCGCCTACGTTTCCGAAACCATAAGGGCGGGCATTTTAAGCGTGGACAAGGGACAGATGGAAGCCGGCAGAGCGCTGGGGCTGAGCTACGGCAAGACCATGCGTTCGGTGATAATTCCGCAGGCGGCGAAGAGCATTATTCCCCCTTTGGGCAACGAGGCGATAACCCTGGTCAAGGACACTTCCGTTGCGCTCGTTATAGGCGTAAGCGAATTCTTCACCGCTATCCGTTCGATAGTCGCGGCGACCTACGACGTGCTCACGCCCTACATATTTGCGGCAATCGTGTACTTTGTGACCGTGCTTATAATGACCTTCGCGCTGAATAAGCTGGAAAAACGTTTGAGGAGGAGCGACGCAAGATGAGTGAAGAAAACGTACTTATATCCACGCGCAGCCTTACCAAACGCTTCGGGAGCAAGGAAGTTCTGCGCGGCATAGACTGCGATATAAAGATGGGCGAAAAAGTTGCGATTATCGGACCTTCCGGCAGCGGCAAATCCACTTTTCTGCGCTGTCTGAATCTGCTGGAAGTGCCCTCCGGCGGCACGGTCACGGTAAACGGCGAATTGCTTTTCGGAAGCGATATGGTGGAAAAAGGCGACTCGCTTGCCGCAATAAAAAAGCAGCTGCACGACCTGATCTCCGGCGAATATTCCGAAGAAGTGCGTACGCACCGCGAAGAAGCGGAGGGCGTAAAGGAAGATATCAGGCGCGCCAAAGAAGAACTCGGCGACATTAAAACAAGCATTAAGCTGCTCGCGTTGAAGGAAAAGCGCAGCCGCGGAACGGCGGCGAAAAAACCCGGGGAAAGCGGAACTTCCGAATCAAAAGATACGGACGGAAGCATTTCTTCACGCCTTGAAGCGGCACGCGCCGCTTATACGGCAAAGAAAGCCGACATAGCTTCCCTCTCGCAGAAACTCGCGGGCATAAACGCCAAAATAAAACAGAAAAAAGCCGAAGCGCGCGGAGCCGCGGACAGGGAGGAGATAGCGCGTCTTACCCTGGCAAAGCGCGAGGCGGCGCAAGAGTTCCACAAGGCAAAGCGCGGGCACGCCGCCGCCATGAAGCGCACCAACGCCGCCATCGACGAACACAGGCGCAACATGGGTATGGTGTTCCAGCACTTCAACCTGTTCAACAACCTCACGGTTATGGAGAACATTATGCTCGCCCCCGTTGCGCTGGGCGTAAAAGATATGAACAAAAAGCGCGGCGAACTTCTGAAGCGCAAGCTCCGCGGCGAGGACGTAAGCGAAGAGCTGGCGGCGCTCCCTTCAAGACTGGAGATAGAAGAAAACGCGAAGACGCGCGCAAAGCGGCTGCTTAAACGCGTAGGACTCGAAGACAAAGCCGACGTATACCCTTCCACCCTTTCGGGCGGACAGAAACAGCGCATTGCGATAGTGCGCGCCCTGGCGATGAATCCGCGCATAATGCTCTTTGACGAGCCTACTTCCGCCCTCGACCCCGAAATGGTGGGCGAAGTGCTGGAAGTTATCCGCGAACTTGCGGAAGAAGGCATGACTATGGTTATAGTCACCCACGAGATAGGTTTTGCCCGTGAAGTGGCGACGCGCGTGCTGTTCATAGACGAAGGCGTGATAAAAGAAGACGCACCTCCCAAGGAGCTTTTCGGAAATCCCAGGGATTCGCGTCTGAAAGAATTTTTATCAAAAGTTCTGTAAACCGAAAACGACGCAAATGCGGGGCGGCAATTATGCCGCCCCGCATTTTCAACACTTTTACGCCGCGCGCGAGCAACCGCACTAAGGCTTTCCGGTTATTCTTTTTAACGGGTATGTATTACTTTTGCGCTGTGAACAGGACAAAGCCGAGAACGAAGTAGAAGGCGTCGTCCTGAAACCTCTCTTCCAGGTCGTCGTATATATCGACGTACCAATCAAGGTCGGCCTTTATCCGCTTGTCGTCGGGGTGCTTTTCCTGCAACAGGCGCAAATCTTCCCTTATAAACGAAAAATACGTATCAAAGAGCGCGCTGCGTTCGTCGCTGTCCATTCCCACGGTGGAAAGCCCCAGTCTTTCCTGCGTTACATGCTTGAAGCCCGACCGGTAAAGCAGAGTATATATCTGCCTTCCGCTTTTGCGGTAACCCGCCAACTCCTCGCGGCTGCATATGTCCACCGCCTTGGCAAAGTCGCCCTCGTCGTCGGGATAAGCCAGATTCAGACCGTCGTCTATGTCCTTTACTATCACCGTGCCGTCGCCGTCCAGTACGCTGCGCAGTTTTTTAAGCAGTCTGTACGGTGATTTGAGATGAAGAAGAGTCATACTCAGATTTATCACGTTGAACGACCCGACGCCGCATTTATCCATTATATCGCGCAAATCGTCGTAAAAACTCTCGCTTTCCAGATCCAGTCTGTGGAAAGATATTTTTCCCTCCAGCCCGTATGCGGCGTTGGCATATTCCACCGATTTTTCGTCAAATTCGATTCCGATAAGTTTTTCGAGCTTTTCGCTTGCGCCCAGCCTGTCCATTATAAATTCGCCCGTATTCGCGCCCAGATCGAGCACCGACAGCCTTTCGTACCTGTTCTTTACCTTATCGTAAGCGGGAGCGTCGAAACTGCGCATGAGATTCTGCTGTATTTTCAGTCTGCGCCTTTCTTTCTTGTCGTCGAAAAAATAATATTTATTGTCTTCTCTTACTTCTTTTTCCGTATGCACCTTTTTGCCGCCCTTGAGCGAGATATTCTTGCACATGGTCAGTATACGGTCGATCGAAGCCTGGAAATATTCCCTGCTCATCTGCACGGCATTGTACAAGTGCAGACTTTTAAGCGTCTCGGGCAGATTTTCCGGCCATTCAAAGCCCTTCATCATAAGCGGCACGATATTCTTGCGCTTGGAAACGGCGTACTCTATTTCAATGCGCAGCCAGTCGTCGTCGTTTTTGCACCTGTCAAGCGAACCTTGCGGAAGTACAAGCAGAAAATTGGAACTTTCGTCTATCGCGCTGAACAGCTTTACGTTGAATTTGCCCGACCGCAGCTCTTCCAGATCGAAAAAGACGTTTAGTCCCATGTCCTGCAGTCGGTCGTAAAGCAGCCGCGCCATTTCAAAACCGCCGTCGCGCCTGTAGCTTATGAAAATATCGTACATAACTTTTCCCCTTGCTTTTATCAATATAAATTATAGCATAGAAAAAGCCCGCACGCAATACTTATTTATGCGCAACTTTGAAGCTGCATCCGGTACTCCTGTTCGGTAAGGACGAGTTTTTTCACACATTCCTTGGCGGAATCGTCGGCGGACGGGTATCTGGACAAAAGTCCCGCCAGCCTTTCGAGCGCGGCGTCGCACGAACCTATCATCATCTGCGCTATGCGCCCGTTGTCGGGACGGGAAGCTATGCGCATACCCGTAACGGCGCGCGCCATCTTTTTTACCACGGTATTGACGCGCCTGCTCTTTTTGCCGCGCGCGGCGAGCAATAACTGTATCTCCTCTTCCACGGCGCGGTGCCTGTCCTTGAACTCGGACAGCAGCGCGAGCAGTCCGGGGTCGGTGGCGTAACGCTGTGCGGCGTTTATGCCGTTTACGCCCATCTGGGCGCCGAGAGTGCATTTCTGCAAAAGTTTTTCCGTATCGTCTTTCATATTTTCTCCTCGGCATTGATTATTGCCGCGGCAAAAATTTATATACGGTCTTACTTTTCTCCCTCTTTCTTTTCCCCGCTCTTGCCTTGCGAAAGAAGTTTTTCCGCCTTCGTTTTCGCCTTTTCCTTCACTTCCTCCGCCTTAGCCTGCAACTTTGCGCGTGCGGACGCGCTCTTTTGCCGTCCGTCCTCCCGCTTTTCCTCCGCGCCGTCCGCAACCTCCTGCGTCGCGGCAACTTCGCTTTCCGCGGAGTTTCTTTTCGGCGATATATATCCTTTCGCCTTGTTCTTTGCCGCCGCAACAAGCGATTCGCCCTCCTGCGCGCCCAGCTTTTCGCGCACCGCCTTTTTCACTTTGCGCGCAAGCACGAACAGCACTATCCGCCATATAACTTCAGTCACGGCTATGGCAAGGGCAAGAACCGCCACCGCAAGCGTAAGAATATCCAATAATCCCGCCGCCGAACCGGCGCCGACGATTACCGCCGCGGAAGTGGCGAGCGAAAGCGTTTTATTGACTATCTTCTTGGCTATTTTCAGCGACTTTTTGCCCGCCTTGTACGTCTTCTTGTGTTTTTTGTCCGCGCCTACCGCCAGAAACACGGCGTAAAGTATGATTTGCAGCGCCAGAAATACCGTAACCACGATATTCGCCGCCGTCCAGCCGTCGCGATAGATTTTGTACGCGTCCAGTCCGATGTAAAATAAAAACGAAAGTATGCCGTATATTACCGAAAGCGTGAAAAATATCCGCGATACCCTGCCGCGCGGCTTCTCCGCCGCCTTTTCCTGCGTTACCTCTTCCATATATCCCCTTTTATCCGTAAATAGAAAATATGCTCTGTATCCGTACCCGTAGTGGGCCTCAGTAGAACACATTTTACGGTAAAACATAAAATATGTGTATATGTCGGGTTGTAAAATGCTTTGCTTTCAGCGTAACTGGTTTCTGGCAGATTTGTGCGAGATGGCGCGCAGTTGTAGTAACCTACAACAAGTCGACAGATTGTGCAAATATGTCGAAAGCAGTACGATTAAAGTGTTCTACTGGGGCCCGCTACGGGTACCTCGGAAACAAAAACGCGCCGCAACCGGCGCGTCTTGTGTTTTCGGGTTAATCTCAGAACAGGTTCAGACCTTCGCTTTCACCGAGAGAAATGGCGAAAGCCACGGCATTGCCCTTTTTCTTGACAAAGTCGCTTTCGCTGCCGCCGAGCGATTCGTACACGTCCTTTGCAACGGAAGAATCGGAATAAGCCACGATAACCACGGTGTCGATAAGTTTGGTCGCGGTAAACGCGTATTTGATTGCGGGTTTGCCTTCGATATCGGCACCGGCGTCCTTAACGTAATCCGCAACGGCGTCGACGTCTATATCCACGCACAGATAGCCCGCATCGTCATAAGTGCTCTTCAGACTGTCGAGCGAAGGGGTGCACGCTGCAAATGCAAATACGCAGCTGAGCGCGAGCACGATTGCTATTGCGGATACAATGAGTTTTTTCTTCATTTTTCCATCTCCTGAATCATATTATCAAGCATAAGCCTGTATTATCATTCTACTATCGCTTATTACAAAAGTCAATGATTTTTCGACAGTTGTCTAGAAAATTTACACCCTCCGCAAATTACTTTCTGTCCTCTATCGGCACGTATTTTCTGTGTTCGCACACCGCCTTGTACGCGGGCCTTATTATCTTGCCGCCGCCCACGAGTTCTTCTATCCTGTGCGCCGACCAGCCCGCAATGCGCGCCACGGCGAAAAGCGGCGTGAACAGCTTTCTGTCCAGTCCCAGCATACTGTAAATAAGTCCCGAATAAAAGTCCACGTTGGGGCTTACGCCCTTGTATATCCTGCGCTTTTCCGCAATCAGTTCGCCCGCTATTTCCGCAACGCGGCTGTGCAGCTCGAATTCCTCTGAAAGCCCCTTTTCCGCGGCAAGATTTTCCGCGCACACTTTCAGAATGTCGCACCTGGGATCGGAGAGCGAATAGACCGCGTGTCCCATACCGTAGATAAGTCCCGATTTGTCGAACGCTTCCTTATTCAGCATGGCGTTCAGGCAGTCGCGTATGCTTCCGTCCGAATAGTCCTTCAACGCGCCGTGCAGATAGTCGAACATCTCCACCACCTTGACGTTCGCACCGCCGTGCTTGGGTCCTTTCAGCGAGCCGAGCGAAGCGGCGACGGACGAATACGTATCCGTACCCGAAGAAGTCACGACGTGCGTGGTGAAAGTGGAATTGTTTCCGCCGCCGTGTTCCGCGTGCAGCACTAGGCAGGTATCCAGCACGCGCGCTTCCAGCGGCGTGAATTTTTTATCCTCTCTGAGCATATAAAGCAGATTTTCCGCCGCCGACAGGCTGCTGTCCGGCTTATGTATAAACAGAGAACTGTCCGTGTGGTAATAGTTGTACGCGTTCTGGCTGTATACCGCCAGAAGAGGAAAACGCGCTATAAGCTGCACGCATTGCCTGAGCGTATTCCCGGGCGTCGTCCTGTCGGGACGCCTGTCGTAGGAATAGAGGCTGAGCACACACCGCGCAAGCATATTCATCATATCCGCCGAGGGGTTTTTCATTATTATATCGCGCACGAAATTGGGCGGCAGAGGGCGGTAATCGCAGAGCATTTCATTAAAGCTAGCCAACTCGTCCATGGTGGGAAGCGTTCCGAAAAGCAGCAGATACGCCGTTTCCTCAAAGCCGAATCTCCCTCGTCTGCCCAGCCCTTCCACCAGGTCGTAGATGTTCACGCCGCGGTAGAAAAGCTCGCCTTTGCAGGGCGTCTTGTTCCCGTCCTTGTCCACTTTGAAAGCGTTTATCTCGGAAATTTCCGTAAGTCCGCAAACCACGCCGTTGCCGTTCAGGTCGCGCAGACCGCGCTTTACGTCGTATTTTTCGTAGAGTCTGGAATTTATAGCGCTTTCACGCGCGCTCAGTTTCGAAAGCCGCGTTATCTCCGCGCTGTGCTTTTTCTCCAAAGATTCCTGATATTCCTTATAATCCATTTTTCACCTTCTTAAATTTTCCGAACTTTGCAAAAATAAACCGTTTACCAAGTTCACGCGCATAAAACAGCGCAGTTATTTTCCGGTCACCGAACCCCCGGGATTTGCCTGTATCTTGGTTATTTTACCATAAATAAAAAAGTCTGTCAACCCGTAAATTTCCTAACCGACATATACACCGCTTTTTGTAAATATTTTTTACCTGAATTTGAAAAACCGCGCCTGTCGCGGCGTATTTTGCGATGTTTGCGGCCCGTTTTATATACGATTTTGTGCCCCTTTTCCCTCTCCCCGGCGGCTGATAGGAGCGTTTTGCCGGATACTCTTGACACCCGCCGTTTTTTGCTGTAAAATTAATAAAAAACGGAAAATAATCTTTTATCGTTTTAACTTTCCGGGAGATACTCGCATGTCCGCTACAATCAAAGATCTTGCGCGCGAAACGGGGCTGACCGCAGCCACGATAAGCGCATACTTCAACGGCGCCAGCGTGCGCCCCTACAACAAGGAAAAAATAGAACGCGCGATAGACAAGCTGGGCTATATACGCAACGACTACGCGCGCGCACTGCGCACACACCGCTCCATGACGGTAGGCGTGCTTATCCCCGAGTTCGCCAGTATGTTCGCCACACAGCTCGTCACGGAAATAGAAGAGGCGCTGCGCCTGAAGCGTTACGGAATCATCATATGCGACTGCCGCTCCAACCCGTCGCGCGAACGCGAAGCGGTCAGATTCCTCCAGTCCAAAACGGTGGACGGAATCATCGTGATACCCGCCACGGACAGCGCGTCCTCCCTTTCCTCCGCGATTCAAAAGAAACTGCCGGTAGTGGCGCTGGACAGATACACCGAAAGCAGGGATATTTCCCACGTCATCGTAAGCAACCGCAAAGCCGGAAGAGAAGCGGTGCAGAAAATGCTTTCGGAAGGCAAGAAGAAAATAGCGGTAATCCACGGCGACGAAAACCTGTTTACCGCGCGCGAAAGGCTTGCCGGCTACCGCGACGCCATGGAACGGGCGGGCGAAGGTACGGGCATAGCCGTGCCGGGCGGCAACAGCGTGCAGGGCGGATACGAAGCGGCGAAAAAACTGCTGTCCGGCGAGCCAGGTTTACAGGGAATATTCGCCACCAACTACGAAATGTCCATAGGCGCGGCAATCGCCCTTAAAGAAACGGGCAAGACCATCGGCGACGACTTTGCTTTTACGGGCTTTGACAGCGTACAAATGCTGCCCGTGCTATGTCCCGGCATGCACATGGTGGTACAGCCAATACGCGAGCTCGGCATGGTGGCGGCGGAAACGCTGCTTGCAATGATAAACGGCGGACCGATAAGAAACATCGTCCTCGACTGCAAGGTAATATGAACGCGCGCTTTCACGAACTTCTGCAACAACAAGAGCGCGAGGACGCGCTTGCCGCGTCAGACGAAAAACTTGCAGCCGAATACGTGACGGAAGAATTCAAGGAAGCGGAAGCGTTGCTCGGCTCCGGGCGCGCTTCTTCTTTTTTTGCCTCGGAAGGCAACTTGCGCGCGCCTTTCATTCCCACGCGCACGTGCGGCAGATTCTATATGAAAAAGCACACTCTTTCGCAACGCCCCTATCTCCACACGCACGATTTTTACGAGTTGATTTTTGTAATCGGCGGAATCTGCCGCCAGAATCCGGAAACTTTTCCTCTCCTGCGCGAAGGCGAAGCCTGTCTTATACCGCCCGGCACGATACATAAAATAGAAAAATGTTCAGCCGGCGATATAATTCTGAAAGCGGTTGTCCCTCCGGAATTTTTCAGGCGCGTCTGCCCGGAACAGATAGACGAAGTGAAAATATTTTCACGCTTTTCCGCTCCACCCGTGATAAGACTGTTCTGCGAAAGCTGCTCGGACAATCTCTATAAAGAACAGGCGGAAGAGGCTCTTTTGCGGCTTATATTGATAGATATGCTGCGGCGCGACGGCTCTTTTATTCAGCTGGAGCATTATCTGGGAGCGAACCTGAAAACGGCGTCGCTGGAAGATTTCGCACACTCCCTCGGCTATACCCCGGGATATACGTCGCGCCTTGTCAAAGCGCGCACGGGCAGGACTTTTTCCCGACTGCTCGACGAAGCGCGCATAGACCGCGCCTGCGCCCTGCTTTCCGACGGACATACCGCGCTTTACGCGGGCGAGGAAACGGGCTTTGCCACTCCCGCCGGCTTCCACCGTTGTTTTCTCCGCGTCAAAGGTATTACCCCTGCCGGATACGCCCGTTCCGTAAAGCGATAAAAATATAATTTTACAGCATATAAATATAATTATTCCGCCGCTGTTTCTGATATAATATAATTAATAAACATATTTGCACGAGGGGCGGAAAATGGACGCGGAAAAAATCACTCCTGTAAAAATCAATGAGGCTCAGGCTATAAACTATGCCGGACAAATAGCGCGCGAAATGGGCTGCAAAGTGCGCAAAAGCAAGTTTTTGGGCGGCGGCTCGTTCGGGCGCGCGGTCAAAATAACTACGGACAGCGAAAGTTTCGTGGTAAAACTGCTGCTCGCTCCCGGCATGATGGAAAAGGAAACGTTCGACCTGCGCCTTCTGGCGGAAAACTGCCCCGTTCCCATGCCGAAAGTGCTGTATAAGCACGCCTCTTCCCCCGACATTCCCGTAGACGGCTACGCCATGTCGCTCATTCCCGGAAAAAGCGCCCTTTTATCCCCTTGTCTGTATCTGTCCGGCAAGGCAGGCAGAATGAGTTTTGCGGACGAAGTAACTTCCGCACTGCACGCAATCCACACCTGCACAAACGGCAAATTCGGCGACACTATGGCGCCGGATTCTTCAAGATGGACAGAACTCTACAAGCCGTTTGCTCTTGATATATTGAAAAAGACGGATAAAGCGGTGGAAAACGGCGAACTATCCGCCGAAATTCTACGCGCGGCGCAGGCGGCATGGGAGAAATTCGACGATATATTCTGCGAAGAACCTTCCCGCGCCTGCCTTATCCACGGCGACCTGAACACTGCCAATATAATGGTGCAAAGCGGACGTGTTTCCGGCTTTATCGACCCGCTGAACAGTATGTTTGCCGACCCCGAATACGACCTTTTCCAATTTGACAACCTCACGGGCAAACGCTTTTTCCTCTCCGATACCTATATCAAAAAGTACGGAGCGAGTAAAAACGTGCGCGTAAAGCTCGCCTTTTACGGACTTTTCAACGAGATATACTGCTATTTCAAAGCGGGCACGCTCATTCCCTTTATCATGAATCCGCTCGTGAAAAATATGCATGAGCAACTCGAAAAATTATGAGATCTTTCGGCGCGTTTTTAACAAGCGGACTTGTCCGCCTTGTCACCTTCCCCACGCGGATAAGGTGCGGCTCGCTTTCGGCAAAGATAAAGGCAAAGCCGCAAAAATATACGCCGCCGAAAGACATGGCTTTCAAACGGTTTCCGCTATCTGCGGACGGCGTATTTGCGGAAGCCTTTTATCCCGATAATTTTCACGGCTATATTCTGCACTTTCACGGCGGAGGCAGAACGGCGCCGCTCAACAACTTTTACCGCAAAATAGCTTTGCGGCTTGCCCGCCTTACCCGCGCCGCGGTGATAAGCGTGGACTACCCCACGGGACAATACGTATATCCTGCCATGCACGACTACTGTTTTTCCGCATATTCGGCCTTTGCAAAGCAGTTTCCCATGGAGCAGACAATTCTTTTGGGCGACAGTTACGGCGCAAACCTCGCCCTTTCCTGCATGTTGCGCGCACGCGACAACGCCCTGCCGCTGCCCGCCGCCTGCGTCTGCATATCCCCCTTTGCGGATATGTCTGCTTCCGGCGATTCCTACCTTGAAAACTGCCGCCGCGACCCCGTCTACGGACTTACGGTATTCCAAAGCAAAAAGCACGCGGATAAACTGCGCCGCATATCCGCCTATTGCGGCGATACTCCGCTTAAAACGCCCTACCTCTCCCCGTGCTTCGGCGACTACACCGGCTTTCCGCCCCTCCTTATACAGACAGGCGGCGCGGAAACTTCCGCTTCCGACGCGTATTTTATCGCCTCCGCCGCCGAAAAAGCAACCATTCCCTGCCGCCTGCACGTTTTCCGGGGTATGTGGCACGATTTTCAATATATCACCCCCTTTTTGAAAGAGAGCAAAGCCGCATGGGCGGAAACAGCCGCCTTTTGCCGCGAAACACTATACTCCGTACGACAATAATTACGAAAATTTTCCGCCGATTAGCAGTCCGAAATATCCCGCAAAAGCCTTGTAGCCACGCCGCCGAAATACAATCTGTTTTTCTGACAACCGTGACGGCAGGCGACTCCTAACCTTTTGCGCGCGGCAGCAATCTTCCCCTCTTTTTTATAAACCGTTCTTTAATTGTTGCCAAAAGCAAAATTTTGTGCTAATATATTCAAGTAAATGTGTGCCGGTGTGGTGAAATTGGCAGACGCGACGGACTCAAAATCCGTTGGTAGCGATACCGTGCCGGTTCGAGTCCGGCCACCGGCACCAACAGACAAACCCCGACAATCGTCGAGGTTTGTGTTTTATAAAGTGATATTGTTTTTTCCAAAGTTAATATATACGGATTTCCGCGCGTTATCAATTACCTTTATATCCCCAAACTACGTGACAATTGCTGGAATTCCAACTACTACTCCAACCACTCGGTTTACTTGTCGCTTCGCAATATATTGTTAATCTGCTGTAACCGAAGAATGCCATATACCCTATACTTGTTACGCTATCGGGTATAGTTATGCTTGTCAAGCCACTGCAATAGGAGAATGCATAGCTTCCTATGCCTGTTACGCTATCGGGTATAGTTATGCTTGTCAAGCCACTGCAACCGGAGAATGCATGGCTTCCTATGCCTGTTACGCTATCGGGTATAGTTATGCTTGTCAAGCCACTGCAACCGGAGAATGCATAGCTTCCTATGCCTGTTACACTACCGTCATCAGGAATTACACTATTTTTACACCCTACTATAAGTGTCTTGCTTGCCGTTTCTATTATGCAGTTGCACGCGCTGTGATACACTGCATTCCCTTGTTTTACGGTTATACTTGTCAAACCGCTACAACCGGAGAATGCACTACTTTCTATATTTGTTACGCTGGCTGGTATGGTTATACTCGCCAAACCACTACAACCGGAGAATGCACTATATCCTATGCTTGTTACACTATCGGGTATGGTTATGTTTGTCAAGCTGCTACAATCGGAGAACGCATAACGTCCTATGCTCGTTACGGAACATATTATTCCTCTGTAAATTATCTGCTTTGGAATGTTTATCTTCCCACTAAATAATACGCTTAGTCCCGTCACCATTGCTATGCCATTTCTTATAGCATACTTTATTCCGCTATCATCTATATAATAGATATTTCCATCATCATCTGTTTCATTATTTTTACAGTCCCATACTATTGGACACTTAAAACGTAAATCGTTATTCCAATCTGAACTCCAACCACTAGGTTTACTTGCCATTTCACAATATATAGTTAACAACTTACAATTTCCGAATATATAACCCCCTATACTTATTACGCTGGTAGGTATAAATATACTTACTAAGCTACTACAACCATAGAACGCATAACTTCCTATGCTTGTCACGCTGTCGGGTATAGTTATGCTTGTCAAGCCGCTGCAATTGCGGAATGCATACTCTCCTATGCTTGTTACGCTATCGGGTATAGTTATGCTTATACCTGCATATCCATTAAATGCATACGTTCCTATTTCCGTTATTTGCGGACTATCTCTCCATTCTATCTTCGCTGTAACTCCGGAAAACGCATAACTTCCTATGCTTGTTACGCTTTCGGGTATTGTTATGCTTGTCAAACCGCTACAACCACGGAATGCACCGCTTCCTATGCTTGTGACGCTGTCGGGTATGGTTATACTTGTCAATCCGCTGCAATAGTTGAATGCATAACTTCCTATGCTTGTTCCACCTGTTATGATCACTTCCTTAAGCGTAGAAGGAACATAACTACTATTATTTGAATAGCTTGACGCACCGAATATATATCCGAAATGGGTATTGTGACTATCGCCCGATCCCACAAAAGGCACGGTTATACTTGTTAAGCCGCTACAATCGCCAAATGCGCCGTTTCCTATGCTTTTGACACTATCGGGTATGGTTATACTTGTCAAGCCACTACAACCTCCAAATGCGCTGCTACCTATGTTCGTTACGCTGTCAGGTATACATAAGCTTCTTAAACCACTACAATTGTAAAATGCACTACTCCTAATGTTCGTTACACCATCAGGTATACTTATACTTGTTAAACTGCTACAATTATAAAATGCTCCATACAATATGTTACCACCCGTTACAGTTACACTCTTTAACGCACTCGGTATATAATAGTAACTATATGTAGTGCCGTAGTTGCCATAATAATATTGCTTTGTACTTACACCGCCCGTATATGAACCGCCGCCGAATATATAGCCCAATGGAAATTGATATGTATCGTTTTCCGTTTTCACACTTCCACCCACAAATGGTATGGTTAAACTCTCCAAACTGCTACAACCGTAGAATGCACTGCTTCCTATGCTTGTCGCGCTGTCGGGTATGGTTACGCTTGTCAAGCCGCTACAATTGTAGAATGCCCGCTCTCCTATTCTTGTCACGCTGTCGGGTATGGTTATACTTGTCAATTTATTGCAATTATAGAACGCACCTTCTCCTATGCTTATTACGCTATTTGGGATAGTTATGCTTATTCCTGCATATCCATTAAATGCATACCATCCTATTTCCGTTATTTGCGGATTATCTCTCCATTCTATCTCCGCTGCAACTCCGGAAAACGCATAACTTCCTATGCTTGTTACGCTGTTGGGTATAGTTATACTTATTAAACTGCTGCAATAGGAGAACGCATAATTTCCTATACTTGTTACTCCTTCCGGTATTTCAAGTTGAGTTATAAGTTCACCGTCTAAATATAGATTATGAGCCTCACTTAACGGGTTTGACTGATATCCAAAATCTATTTCGCACCATGCCGACAAATCGGTTATATATACACCTGAAAGATTTATGCAGCCGTAGAATGCAGACTGTCCTATGGTTGTTACGCTATCGGGTATGGTTATGCTTGTCAAGCCGCTGCAATTATCGAATGCATTTCTTCCTATGCTTGTTCCACCTGTTATAACCACTTCCTTAAGCGTAGAAGGAACTCTGCTATCATTTGAATAATAGCTTGACGCACCGAATATATATCCGAAATGGGTATTGTAACTATCGCCCGATCCCACAAAAGGTACGGTTATACTTGTTAAGCCGCTACAATCGCCAAATGCATTATAACCTATGCTTGTTACGCTATTTGGAATAACCATTTCCGTTAACCCGACACAACCTGCAAAAGCATTGCTACCTATACTTTTTATTTTATCGGATAGCGTTATATTTTTCATGTTAATACAATCGTTGAATGCGCTTTCTCCTATTGCTGTTTCTCCCGTTATAGTAACATCCGTTAATGTTGAAGGTACAATAGTTGCATTTTCGGTATAATTTGTTGCTCCGAACAAGTAGCCGAGATACGTATTTTCGGTATCTGCGGCACTTGCTCCTATAAAAGGTATGGTTATTTTTGCCAGTCCGTTGCACCCAGCAAAGGCTCCAAGACCTATGCTCTGCACATTATCTGGAATTACCATTTCGGTAATGCCGGTACAGCCTGCAAAGGCATTGTCGCTTATCATAACAACATTTTGCGGAATTGTAATTCCCGATAATTCGGTACAGCCTTCAAACGCATTATTTGCTATGATTCGTGTGTCTTCGTTAATAGTAAGTTGCCCAACATTCTTACTGTTAACAAGAATAAGATATGGATGACCTTCATTTCCGATATAATTTGCCCCATTAGGCTCATTATTATAATCAAGATTGCAGCAATTTAAAAATACATTATTTCCTATACCTTTTATGTAGTTAGACACGTTTACCGTCGTCAATTTATCGCACCCGGCAAACGCCTCATCTCCAATGAATGTTGCTCCATTAAGTGATATTTCTACAAGATTATCACATTCCTTAAAAGCATCTGCAACAATAGGATATTCACCCGTTATAGTTACGCTCTGCAATGATCCCGGAACTTTCGTATTTGAGCCATTTGCGAATAAGTAGCCTAAATTAGAGCCTTCTTCCGAAGTTTTTCCTAAAAATGGTAACGTAAGATTTTCAATATTGCTACACCAAACCAATGCACTTGAAGCAAACATCGTTACCGCGTCACCGAAAGTGATATTCTTTAACTTACCGCATCCGTAAAATGAATTGGCACCAATGCTTATATTAGCATCAGCGCGGTTATTTTCGATAATTACTGTTTCTAAAGAACCAGGCACACACTTCGGATTATTTCCATAATCTTTCGCCCCAAATATATATCCGAAATGAGTATTGTTTGCTCCGTTTAATTCTGCCCCGACAAAAGGCAAGGTTATACTTGTCAAGTTACTACAGCCGCCAAAAGCTGCCAGACCTATACTTGTTACGCTATCGGGAACAGTGATACTGCTTATTTGTGCGAACTTTTCGAAATCATTTTCTGCCGACAGCGCATTTCCTGCTATTTGAGTAACTTTATAATCTTTACCGCCTACTGTTATTTCGGACGGAATTTCAAGGCTTCCATTCCATTCACCTTCCAATCCTTTTAAGATTGCTGTATCTTTTTGAAGTATAAAGTTTATACCATCTATTACGACAGTACTAAATTCAACTCCACTTTGCCAACTCCATATTACAGTATTTTTTCCGCTCCAACCAGTTTCATATCCATCGGGTCTTTCAGCAATCTCGCATAAAATAGTTATATTTTCACATCCGTCAAATGCATTGCTATCTATATGAGTAATGCTTTCAGGTATAAAAACAGCGGTAAAATTCTTTTCAGATTCTTCACCGAACACATTGGCACCTATTGCCACAACATCTTTGTCAAACCACCCCTCGCTGTTTAATGCTACCTGCGAAGGAAATTCAAATTTTCCGTCTTCTTTCGATACAAACGGCACAGCCGAAATTATCTCCGCGCCGGAATTGTCGTACTTTCTGAACTCAAATTTCCCGCTTTCGGTTGAATAACTTAATGACATAGCCATATGCTGATATTTAATTAATGGCTTACATATGTTGACGCACGCAGTTCCTATAATTAAAATTATAATTATTGCAGATATTATAGATTTATATTTTCTTCTTCTCTTACTTAATGAAGTGTTGGCAATGTTAGCTATAGCCTCTCTATTATCTTTGAGTTCATCTGATGCTTGAGTATAATTACTAATTGTTTTAATAAACTCCGCATCATTCTCATTTTTATACGCAAGCTTTTCCGCTTTAAAAATTACATCTATCTTTTGTCCCAATTTTCTAAGCCTAGAAGAATCATTATTCAACAAATCTCCATTTCTTATTGAATCTTTTTTGTTATTTTTACAGTATTTTTCAAGTTCGGTTACTTCTTCTTCTTCGAAACAAAAATTTTTCTGTCGTAAATCTTCTTGATAATCTGAAAGATTTGTGATCTTTTGACACACCCTATATATCTTTACAAATGGAAGATATGATGTCAAAACAATTTCAGCTAAACCTTTACAACCTTTGTCATTATATTTTTTAAACAACTTATCAAGTTCAGTTCCAATCTCCTTTTTTAAATTATCGTCTTGAGTCTTATTGACTTGCCAACTAGTTTCCTTTAATATATCAATTGCAGCAACTTCTTCACCTCTTTGCTTCTCTTTCAACAAAATAGTTATTAAGTTATAAATTTTTTCCGTTATTGCTACAGCCTTTATAATCGGCTCTATAATCTTACTTGCACTCTCCTTATTACTTTTATTTTCTTCTTGCTGCAGGGACATATCATCATTAATCTCTACGTCTTCACTCAATAATATTTTTTTGCTTTTATCCCTAAAAACGCCTAGGTTTTCATTTAGTTCCTTTATTTCATTATATTTTCTTTTCTCAATAGAAATCATTTCACAATAGAGCCGAACTAAATTAAACATCTCTGCTACTATTTTTAACTTATTTTTATCAGCACTCTCATCTTCAATAGTATACTGCCCTTTTTCAGCATCATATTTTATATGGATGCTTTTTACATCAGTAAGATTTTCAAAAGCATACAGTTTTTTATATTCAGTTATCAGTGGTTTTTTCAAGCACATATTACAATTACTCCCTATAAACCAAGAAAATCGTTAATGTCAAAAATTAGGCCATTTAGTATGACAAAAATACATATGACTAAAACCGCAAACAATATAATTATCCACAAAATCATAGTATTCCACATATATCTACGAAGTCTCTTCTTATAACTAACTGGATCCCCTTCTTTTACATAACATTGAAACTTAACTCCATTGGTTTGTATTTCGTCTAATTTTTCATATAATTTATCGAGACATTTGATATCTAATGTCATTATAATACCTGCAATAGCAAAACCGATTAAAATAAAGTACCACGAATTCTGCGGGAAATTACAAATTATCAAATCACATATTATTCCACCGAATAGATTGTCTGATAATGCACCTATTATAGCGCAAATTACAGACAACGATATACTTAAATCGTTATCTCGGCTATACATAGGCTGGGCCTTGCTTGCCTTGTAAATATTAACACCAATTATTACACACGATAAAATTACAAGCATAATCAGCGCTATATCATCGGTTACGTTATCAAAAACCGTCTTTATAAAAATACTAGTTGCTACTTCAAGAATAAAGCCTGTACATATCCAAAGTAGCGCTCTAACTATATATAAGATACAGCGCAATGCTTTTCTATATCTTCTAGATTCGGTAATTGTCATAAGTATATTTTATCCCTTTTGTTAATCTGCTTCTCGACAAAAGCTTACATATTATATAGTTTCGCTACACAAATTCCAACGTTGCAATACAATGCCAATTTGTCCATGTATGGTAAGTTACCCAACCCAAGAAATCCTTCCAATCTCCTTCTATTTCATATACTACATGAATATCTATTTGGGATATTATTTTATCAGGATCGATATTTATTCCAGTATCATCTAGAATGTCAATGTATTCTCCGACAAATTTACCATCCATAATGTTTTTGGCGTATGCCGATGTTGTACTGCCGTCAGCATACACAATTAAAATGTATACTGCGCCGCGTCCAATTGCTTCATTATCCGTATTTGCCCAACGATAAGTATCATTCGATATTCTAGCATCTATATAGCTATGATCAATAACATCCGTTAATTCTATACGATTATATGATTGTAACATCTGTAACCCTAGTTTCAGGTTTTCATTACCATTTACAATCTTGTATTTCTCTCCTTGTATGCCTACTCCACTAAATACCAGTTGACATACATCAGAATTTACACCATATCTCCCCCTATCATCATTCATCTCCGGCTTCTCTGTATCAAAACCATTATCGGTTATGCAATTATACTTTATACCAACATTCCCCTCTTCGTCTGTTACTTCTTCTTTAGAAATAAACCTGATGTCTTGCGCCTTATCACCTTTATATGCCCAAACTACGTTTTTTGTATTATTAATTGTATTACTATCTCCGTCTATCCACAAATTGTCCCATCCCTCCGGCTTGACTTCATCTTCGCAATAAATCTTTGCCAGATTATTACAGAACCTAAAAACGCCTACGCCCATCTTGGATACTCCGGCTGCTATAGTTGCGCTCGCCATGCCTTTACACCCATAAAATACATCGTCTCCAACTTTAGTATCATTACCAGGTATGTCCACATTAACCAACAGTTCGCATTCACCAAATGCCTTACTTCCAATGCTTTTTACCTTATTTCCTATAGTTACATTTCTTAGCCCTCGGCAATAAATAAACGCATTTTCACCTATTGTCATAACACTGTCCGGTATCGTTATCCCCGTAAGCCCACTACATAAAGCAAATGCCGCGCGGCCGATACTTATTACACTGTTAGGTATTATAATTTCTGTCATATACATACAGTTGTAAAATGCACTGTCCCCAATATGAATAACGCCATCAGGAATGCCGCTCCCTTTACAACCCCTGATTAGTGTATTAGTTGCCGATTCGATAATACAGTTATTGCCTGCACTGTAATATACAATATTTCCCCTATCTATTTCTATCATTTCCAACGCATTACATCCATCAAATACCCCACTGCCTATCTCTGATACCCCTTTTCCTATCATTATTTCCGCAAGATTGGTACAATCACAGAAGGCGTAATCCCCAATGCCTTTGACACTAGCTGGAATAGTTATGTTAACAAGATTGGAGCAATAAGCAAATGCGCCCTCACCAATCACCATAACGCCATCTTCTATGATTACTTCATTAAGTTCAGCACATCCAGCAAAAGCTCCTTTTGCAATATTTCTTATACTGTCAGGTATAACTACAGATTTAATTTGGGAATTACTAAAAATATCGCCAAAGTCAACCACCGACAAATCCCCTATTTCAGCAGGTATCTCTATTCTCACCTCATTGCCTGTATATTCCTTAAGATAAATCTCATTGTCGATCACATCATACTTATAGCCCGCTTTAACTAGCCAGTATCCCCACTCAACTATATTATCGTTACCTCCCGACCAATTAACATCCCACTTTAATGGTCTCTGAATCGTCTCGCAACCTATTTCTTGCAAGCTATTGCAATTCATAAAGGCCTTCTCTCCCATATTTTCAACACTGATCGGTATATACGCGTTGAGCATATTACGACAATTCTCGAATGCGTGCGCTCCTATCGTTTCAACCCCTTCCGGAATCGTAATACCCAGAAGACTACTGCACATGCTAAACGCATTTTCACCTATGATAGTCAGTCGTTTTGACATAGTTATGCCCGTAATATTACTACACTCAGAGAACGCATTATCACCGATCTCCTCAACACTGTCGGGAATCGTAAAAATTTCTCCTTTATATCCGCTGAACGCATACGCTCCAATTTGCGTTATTTGAGGCATGTCTCCCCATACTATATCAGCGGTACTTTCATGAAATGCATAATATCCAATATCGGTTACACTGTTCGGTATTGCTATTTCTACGCCATTATATCCACTAAAACTTCTTTCACCAAGCTCGGTAATTTGTGTCCCTTCGCCCCATACTATTCTGGCACTACATCCGTAAAATGCATAGCTACCGATAGCATCAATACTATCTGGAAGATTAATTGTTGACACTTTGCCACAGTTATAGAATGCATAGTCACCTATTTCAGATAAGTTTTCTGGAAGAAGTACATCAATCAAATTAGTGCAATTATAGAACGCGCCATACAATATATTACCGCCAGTAACCGTAACATTTTTCAACACGGACGGAATATAATATGTATTATGTGTGGTAATACTTGTGCTCGATCCATAATAATACTGCTCCACAGCCGTTGCCCCGCTATAAGATGTAGTTCCGAAAATATAACCAAGCGGATGCTGGTATGTATCATTTTCAGTTTTAATTTCATTGCCTACAAACGGAATGGCTATGCTTTCCAAATTTGCGCAACCGAAAAATGCTCCCGATGCTATACTCAATACGCTGTCAGGTACAATTATCGATGTGATATCTTTCCCTCTAAATGTCGTTCCAAAATCAACTACAGAATAGCCGTCTATTTCTGAAGGAATAATAATATCTGTTGATTTTCCATTATACTCAGTTAAATACACATAATTATCGCGTACTACATACTCATAATTAAAATCCCATATATTAGGGCATCCGCTATTCCAGTTACTACTCCAACCGCTCGGCTTGCTTACTACCTCGCAATATATTTTTAAAATCTCGCAATTACGAAACACGTTCGTCCCGATGTACTTAACATTTTCAGGTATTCTTATGCTAGACAATGCAGCACAACCAAAAAACGCACTATCGCCAATTTGCTCCACCTTTTTCCCGATAAGAACTTGCTTAAGACCAGAGCAGTTATAAAATGCCATACTGCTTATTTCTACAACACTATCAGGAATAGTCACACTAATAAGATTCAGACAACCGGAAAACATCTCCTCGCTGATTTGTTTTATGCTACCTATAATTTCAATCTCGCCAAGGCTTTCACATGCATAAAATGCTTTTTCCCCTATTTCCGTCACACTTTCTGGTATTGAAATAGACTCCAAAGATTTGCACCCTAAAAATGCATTGTCGTTTATGCAAAACAATGAACAATTATCTCCAAAGACAACCTCTTGAAGCGAGTTACAACCTTCAAAAGCCATCTTTCCTATTGTCTTAATACTCGCAGAGATTGACACTTTGGCGATACCATCACACTTGTAAAATGCTCCGCTGTCTATATCGTCACCACCTGATATAACCACATTCTTTAACGAATAAGGAATATAATCAGAATTTTTTTCATAACTTTCCGCGCCGAAAATGTATCCGAAGTGAGTGTATTCAATTTCATCGTTGCCCGCCCCCACAAACGGAATTGTTATCTCATTCAAATTTAGACAGTTTATGAATGCTCCATTTCCGATATCTGTTATATTATTAGGAATATTTATGCTTTCAAGTCCTACACACCTAGAAAACGCACCACTACCGATACATGTAACAATATCCTTATCAGTAGGAATAATACTGTTTTTACATCCCAATATTAATGTTTTACTTTCTCCATCTATAAGGCAATTATCTACACTACTATATTTATTATTCTGTTTTGCTACAGTAAGGTTTTCAATTCCGCTACAGTTTTTGAATGAATCCATACCTATATTAGCTACACTTTCGGAAATAGATATGTATGTGATGCTGGCGCATCCTTCAAATGCATTATCTCCTATCATAATAACATTTTTTGTAGATTTGACAGCAGTTATAGAAGAACTCTTAAAAAAAGCTTTATCTGCTATAATACGCGTAGAAGAGTTCGGCTCAAATTGTCCTTGAACATTTTTTCCATCAACAAGTATAAGATATTGATTACCTTGGTTACCTATATATTTTGCCTTATTGTATTCTTTATAATCAAGGTTTTCACAATCAAAAAAGACACTATTCCCTATCTCCATTATTTTATCTGAAACATATACATGTTTTAATCCTTTGCAACCTGCAAATACATAGTTGCCGATATATTTTGCATTAAGTGTCACCGTCTCAAGATTTTTAAGTCCGGCAAACGCACAATCAGCTACGGCATTCTCTCCTGTTATGGTTACTTCTGTTAGTGATGCAGGAACATTGGTATCATTTTTTTGTTGCTGATATGAAGTGTCCCCGAATATGTAGCCTAAAAATGCATTTGTGCTGTCGGAAGAACTTGTCCCAACAAACGGCAAAGTAAGTTTTACAAGGCTATTACACTGATGCAGAGCCGCTGATCCAATAAACGCAACTCCATCTCCAAAAGTAATATCACTAATATCTGCGCACTTATAAAAGGCATTTGCTGAAATATTACCACT
Organism: Candidatus Alloclostridium intestinigallinarum; assembly: GCA_904382605.1. Taxonomy (GTDB): domain Bacteria; phylum Bacillota; class Clostridia; order Christensenellales; family UBA3700; genus Alloclostridium; species Alloclostridium intestinigallinarum. The sequence goes on from CAJFJA010000004.1 coordinate 84,524, forward strand.
AAGAACGGTAACCGACACTAAGGAATCAGGCACTTTTTCCGAATTTGCTCCTGGTCCAGTTGCTCCAAATATCCACCCGAAATGCGTGTTATTATTTCCGTTTAACTTCTCTCCGATAAACGGTACTGTTATGGAGTCTAGATTCGTACAATTTTCAAACGCACCTTTTTCAATGTTAGTTACGCTCTCGGGAATACTTATACTATTAAGCGAACTGCAAAAAGCAAAAGCATTACTTGCTATGCTTGTAAGTTTACTGTTTTCCGCAAATGTAACGCTCATAAGCAATTCGTTCCCCTTAAACGCCTCCTCATTTATTTTCGTAACATCATAATCTTTACTGTTTACCGATATTGTAGAAGGGATGCTTATGTTTTTCATATCATCTATATCTGCCTCAGTAGCGAAACCCGTTACAATAGCCTCGGAATCTGTAAGAGTAAATTCAAGTCCTTTTAGTTCAACAGTTTCACTATTGCTCCATATTACAGTATTACCCCCATTCCAATCCTCTGCCCATCCGCCAGGCCTGCTCTCGACCTCACAATGAATAGTCACATTACATCCGGAAAAAACATTGCTTCCTATATTAGCAACACCTTTCGGTATAGTTATAATTGAAAGCGAACTACAGTTTAAAAAAGCATTCTTTCCTATATTTATTACATTTTTTGGAATAACAATATTCTTAAGATTACTACAATAAGCAAAAGCATTGTTCTCGATGTTTGTGAGCTTACTATTTTCTGCGAACATTATATCAGACAATTCTCTACAATCAGAAAAGGCGCCTTCACCAAAAATTGTAACAGCAGCGGGTATGTTTATATTTGCCAGCGAACTACATAAAGCAAAGGCGTGGCTTGCTATAATTTCAAGCTGACTGTTTTTCTCAAACGTCACCTCTGTCAATGAAGAGCAACCACTAAACGCATCTTTACCTATATACTTGACGCACTTAGGTATAATTATGTTTGTTACTTTTGTCGCGTTTTCATTAAAAACATTTTCTCCTATTGCAACCACATTTTTTTTAAACAAACCAGAATCATTTAACGTCACATATGATGGAAACTCGACAACTCCGTCTTCACTAAAAGACTCAGCTGACGTTATCACCACACCTGTATCGTCATATTTTTGGAATTCAAATTCTCCGCCTTCCGTTACATATGTAAATATAGTACGAAAACTGTTGTATTTAATATTGCGGTTACCAATACCTAGACCAATAGCCATTATAGAAATACAAACAGTTATTGCTAAAAAAGTCGCTCTGATTTTGTGCTTCCTTGCTCTTATGCCATTGTTTGCTAGCTTAACTATTGATTTTTTCGAATGGCTCAGTTCGTGAGTCGAAGATTTACAATATTTATTAACCTTTTCAATGTCTTGATTTCTAAGGTATTTGTCCTTAATATTTGTAAAGTCACTTCCGCCCTCGTTCCCCTTTTTACTGAAACGCTTTTTATGCTTATATGCTGCAAAAAAAACATCCAATTTTTCAACCAGCCAGCTAATGGCGCTCAGGTTAATATCCTCATAATTTTCTATTCCTTCGTACTTTCCCTCGGCAATTGCTGCCAAGTCTTCCATGCTCAACACTTTAGCGCTTGCTTTTTCGCATGCTTTTTTGCACGCATTTATTTCGTCTTGGGTTATTGGCAATTCGTATTCTTCTATTAATTCTCTTAACTCAGGATTATCCTCTAATTCTTTAACAAGTTTTGCAAGATTATTCCATCGCACATAAGATATTCTGTCTTTTTTAATAACATCATTTGCAATGGCCTTTGCAAGTTCCTGGCCATTAAGCCTTTCCTCGTTTTCAAATTGATACTCATTTCTATAGTATTCATCATTTTTGCAGTCTTGCAATATAGCTAAAGCTTCATTAAGCGTTCTTCCATCGTCATTACTATCCCCATCTTTTTTGATTTTAGGTATTTCTCTCTTTAAAACTTTAATACATTCATTTAAACTAATTCTATATTCTTCTGCCGACTTATTAATGGGTTTTACTTCAACATATTTATTAAAAATTTTTACTATTTCCTCGTAACAATACCCATAGCACTTTTCTCCTTTCTCAATTTTTTCATATACTTGAAATAATTTGCAAACTATGGCATCCGCGGAATAAGAACCTTCATTTATATCTTTTGCCTTTATTATCTTTATTCTGCCACTATCATTTACAACTTTCTCGCAAATGCTTTTCATCTCATATTTAAATACCTTAAGTGCTCCCCTAAGCTTTAGCTTTTTAACCAAGCTCAATTTTCTGTAATTTATTTTGCTGAGTTCACCCTCTACAGCAGTTAATAAATCTGCAAGCTCTTTAATTCCTGCACCACTATTCCCCATGCGAGGGGCATACTCAATAATGCCAAAAGAATTAACTTTCCTTTCTATTTTTTCCGAGATATCAGAAAAGTCTCGAAGTTCATTATAAGTCATTATTTGTTCCCCCCTAAAAATATTAATAGCAATACAATAACGCAAATTACACTTACAATTATAGGCATAATAGCACTTAATACCATGGTTTTATAAATATCGCGTTTAGCATATTCTATATATTTATCACCACTATCCTTTTCTTCTGGAGCATTTTCATCGGAGACGTCCCAAATATATTTATCTAGCCCAATACGTTCATAGCCCTTATCAACAATCGCCGTATTTATAATTACACAAAGTGCACCTGAAAATATAAGTACTAATGCGGTTACAATCGAATTAGCGAAAAAAAATGACCCTAAAAGATTATCTGCAAACGATCCGAAAAGAACGGCTATCCCTGTCGATATTGGGCCTAAATCATTATCTAGATGCTTTATTGGACGAACTTTACGTGCAATAAGACATTGTCCGCAAAAAATAAATATTATAAAAAGTATCAGCGTAATTATCTTTGAAAGAACTTCATCAGCAACAGAATTAGACAAATCCATCCTTTCAACAATATAAGATGTGCCAATCTCAAATAATGCACCCGATAAAATTATTAATATTGCCCTAATAGAATAAAGCAATATATGTCTTGTAATATTTGTTTCTTTCTTTATCGCCCCCATATTTCGCCTCTGCTTTTGTGCATTAAATTTTCATTCGCCACTATAACATGAAGCATAATAAATTGCTACTAAAAATTATTTATTCTCAATATATTTCCTTCCCTCTTCCGAAAGATATCTGCCACGTGAAGTAATGCCCATATACCCTATTTTAAGCAGGTAAGGCTCGTATTCGGATGTAAGCACCCCTGCGCTGAGGTGAACCCTTGCCGCAAGGGTATCGGCAGAGATAAAGCCGCCGTTTTCCTCTGTGTTAAGCACGGATAATATCTCTCTGTCCTTTTCTCCGAGTCCCATTTCATCTAACCCGCGTTGGGAAAAATACTCTTCCGCCATTGCACGGGGAACGACTGTAAGTCCCGCTATTACCGCTTTATCGCTTAATCCCTTTACTATTGCCTCAACCTCACGAATGGAGCTGCGGCAACGGGCAATGCACCCCTCTATTACGTCGTCATCAGTTTGCAAACCATAAGCCGTGAACTTGCTTTGGAAGATGGTTTTGAGTTCATCGTGCGAGTAGTCCGTGAGATAGAAAGTCAGATTGGAACACCTGTCCTTCACGGTCTGCAATACTTTATCCGGATCGGTAGTTGCTCCTATAAATGTAAAGCAAACAGGTATTTCATGAGATTCGCCCTTTTTGTCGATATACCTTAAAATTCTGTCGTTAAGCAATGTGAGCAACATTGTCTGTGAACTGTCTTTAAGGGCATGGATTTCATCCACACCTATGACTACAGGTTGTCCTTTTTGCGCTATATTCAGCAAAAAGGACCTGAACAACTCGGGCGTAACTGCCGAAGCATCTATAATATGGCACTCCACCCCCAGCTCTTTTGCTATTAACTTCATAAGCGTGCTTTTACCCAAGCCGCGGTTTCCGAGCAGAAGTATGTTGCCTATATAGTTCTCGCCACGAAGTTTTGCGGCGTTTATCGCTTCTTTCAACCGCGCAACGGTCATGGCTTGTCCTATGAACTCATCCAGCGATTGCGGTTGCAGAAAATTACCTCTTGCAGGCTTTTTTGCAATGCCTGTCACAGGCTCGGGCTTAACAGGTACAGGACCTGCAAAATTCGGATCGGGACGATTTTGCGCAGGCTTTTTTTCAATTGAAGAGTCCTCGGGCGTTTCCGGCAACTCAAAATCCGCCTCCGCCGTTGTATCGGAAGGCTGAGGGGTGCTTTCTGTAGTTATACCGAAAAAGCTTTTTACCGAAAGCGCTTGCAGCCCGTTTACAACAATTTCGGATATTATATAGTTTATTCTTGCCGTCAACGCGGCACACTTTGCCTGATCCCATGCTCCGTAACCCGAATTTTTCAGATTCTCGACATGGTCCCTAAGAGATTTAAGGTTCTGAATGGCAATGTTTGCGTCGCCGTATGCGCCGTATTTTGCCTGTTCGCGTGCCTTACAAAAAAATGTTCTCCATTCTTCCATTGTACTTCTCCTATAGGGCTACTCCCCATCTTTCAAGCAAACTCTTTACTTTATATATCGAGACGGCATTCACGAAGCCGCGGGCCTCGCTTCCGTTAAGCGCAACGGTGCGCGAAGCATTCACTCCTACGCATTGACCATGTTTATTCAGAACAGGCCCACCTGAATCTCCCGGATTAGTTTCTGCGCTGAAAATAAGCTTGCCGCTCAGCTTATCTTCCAGCCTTATAACTCCCGTTGAAGGCATAAGCCCTAAATTAAAGGCATTGCCTATAACCATAACGGATTGCCCCGGCTTAGGCGATTCTATTGCAAGAGATATTACTTCCCCTTTGTACGGCGACGTCAGTTTGCACAAAGCCAAGTCTGCAACCGGATCCGTTTTCAGCACCCTGAGCTTTTTACCTGACGTCCCCATATCTATGGATATATCCGAATTTAAAGAATCGTCAACCACGTGGCAGTTGGTAAGCATATATCCTTTATCCGATATAACAAAGCCTGTACCCGAACCGCTTCGAGTGTGTATTCTGCCGACAGCGCTTTTTTTCCTGTCAAACATATCGGCAAACCACTCTCCTTGATCCGTATTTTTCTCCGCTCCGGCTATACCCAGCATACTCATTGCTTCACCGCTTAAACCGTTGTTACGGATTTCTCTGCATGCAGACAGTATGAATTTTACAAATTCACCTATTTTATTTCCTGCAGCGCCGGTCGTTTCACCGGTTTTCACCGATTGTGCAGCTTCTTCAGCAGCGGCTATCAGGCACTCTCTTGTTTTAGAAACATTGCCTGTTAACGCATTATTCCTCGCCTCATAAAACAACCTGACAGCATTTTCCGAATGCGTCATTTTTTGTCTTCTCCCGCCGCATTGATTTTGCCCATCTGTAATACGGCAAGCGTTTCAAGCGCAGTTGCGATACGTTCCATCGGCGAAGATTGCAACCGCCTTGCCTTCTGCAAGTCAAGCCATCTTCTTACGTAGGGTTCTAATTCCTCTTCTTTTTTCGTCTCTAAAATACGGACATATTCGTCAAATGTCCTGTTCTGGCGATATGCGTCAAATTGTATAAGCATTTCGTCGGTAATCGAGTTGATATATTTGCTCATAACAACTTCGCAATCCGCTCTTGTAATCCTGTCGGCGACAGCCCTTCCCGCACGCATTGACTCGATTTCTCTTCTAAGCGGTCTTCCGGCTATTTGTTTACATATCGCTTTTATGTCCGCTCCGGCATAACCTTCAAACCGCTCTGCCAGCCATTCTATCGTGACATCTTCCGCACGAGGTACGGGCGGCTTACTTAAATTGATTTCCACCAGTTTTTTACGTGCGTCGTAATCGGGCAAGGGTACATATATCTGGGTTTCGAATCTTCCGCCTCTTTTAACCGCGCTATCCAATATCCAAGGACGATTAGTCGCGGCAATAATTATGCGAATCTGATTTTTCCTTGTACCCGACATAAATCCGTCCATATACGTAAGCAAGGTAGTTAATTGCTCTTTTGTATGGCGGGATTCATCGTCGTCACGGCTGGCTGCAATCGCGTCTATTTCGTCAAAGAAAATAATGCATTTATCGTATCTTTTCGCCTGCTCGAAAATTTCTGCGATTATCTTTGCCCCATCGCCCACAAGATTCGCCATAATATCTTTGATTTGTACTACGGCTATCTTTGCGCCCAGTTGACCGGCAAGACATTTTACGATATGCGTTTTTCCGGTCCCCGGAGGTCCGTATAGAAGTATCTGCAGCCCCATATCGCTACGATATTTGTCGTATATGCTTCTGTAACGGCTACTAAGCGGCGCCAATATATTAATTATAAATTCCGTTTTAACATCGGCAAGTCCCGCCACATCGTCCAAAGTATTTTTGGGTATTTCGGCGCTGAACCAGTTTATGGCTTTTGCATCCACTCCAATCTTCTTTTCGGAAGATGTTTGTCTACTTGTCTGCAGTTTGCCCGACTGCAAATCGGACAATGTTTTTTCGACAGAGTTTATCCACCGTTGAAACTTCTCCTTCATCTCGGGCGCAGTATGCGGATCTGCCACTTGCGCTCTTGCTATTTCGAGAATACGCTGTCCAAGAGTGCGGACGGCATCGAACTCGGCCCGTTTAAAGGCCGAGTTGTATGCCGAACACAATTGGTCGAATGTATAATTCACGGTGCTCATATATACTACTTCTTACCCTTTTCCTCCTCAATACCACGCATAATGGCGTCAATATCATCGGTAGCATTTGATTTAGGCACTTCTGCAGGGGAAGTCTGCCCGGCGGCTTTAATCGCAAGTCTTGCCGCTCTTGCTTGCTTTTCTGCATTGATCCTTTTTTGATAAGCATCGGACTTAGCAGGAGCAAAAAGCTCATCCCAGGCATTTTGCGATTGAATCTTCCTGTTTTGCGATAACTGCTCTCGAAGATTTTTTAAGTCAGAAGCATACTCCCTTGTCAGCTGGCGGAAAGAAGACATACTTTTGGTCAACTTCGAAAGGTTTGGGATTTTACCTGCGATCTGATTGCATGCATCAAGCACTTCGGGCAACCCTTTCAAGCTGTTAAATGCTGCAGCCGCAGCTACCATATCTTTAAGTTGCAATAGTATAAATTCAAAATCGCTTTTTAATGCAAGAACTGAAATTTTCTGTTCTATAAGCGAGTCTGAGTACGCGTCTTCATTATTAAGTGCCGCAGCGTCTATTGACTCGTCAAGAGAAGCCGCATATCTGTCAAGTCGACTAATCGCACCTTGTAAGGTCGTCATAGTTTCAGCGACTTTCATTTTTTGCTTTTCTGCTTTGTCTTTTTTTGTATTCATAATTTGCCTCCGCTTGTCAATGTTTTTTCGATAGTTTTGTGAATTGTCAAATTAAGTGCAATACTTTTTGCAATTCACCTAAATATATACCCCACAAAATATCATGCGGGAGCTGTATTATCGTTATCATCATCGTCAGTTCTATCTAACGGATTAATATTGCTTGCCTTATTTGCATTGCGTTTTTCAAGCAACTCGCGCATAAGATTCGTATTCGCATCGATTTGAACAGGATTGAGTTGCTCATCTATCGCCCTTATATTCTCATGCGTTTGTTCGCTTTGACTAAGATCTCTATCTAAATCCGCATCCACTCGGCGTATTCGATCCATATCTTCACGTAACTGCTCATATGCCTTTTGGAAATCATCTGTCAATGGCTCTATAGTGCTTATATCATAATTTTCAGCCTTCAACTTTCTATACGGAATGGCCCTAACAATCGTCCAATATTTCTTATGCCAACGCAAAATATCAATGCACGTTTCAATTTTGCGCAAAATACTTATTAGCCTACCCCAAGCTTCTCGATCATGTTCCAAAGTTCTTATAGAAAATTCTATTGACCTAATATTATCCAAGCATAATTGCTCTTCCGCAGTATTTCCTATATCGTGCGCAGCATAAAAATCGTTTGTGAATCTTGCCTTTTCCCCTTCAAAACCCGCAATAGATATATTGAGCCTAGTGCGTTGACTATCACATGCAACTCTTGCTTGAACCAATGCATCTGCCTCTTTTAAGGCACGACTTTCAGCAATTTTATCTATAAATCTCATGTATTCTCCTTTATTCATCAATTATAGTAATTGATGTTATTCGATTAATATTCTATTGTATTCTATATCACCAATTTATACTAATATAATAGCATCTTAAATTAAAACTGTCAACATATTTTAAAATATTTAACACAATATTGTAAGGCTTACAATATTTAACTTATAGATTCGTACATCGATTACTATAATTTATGTACATTTATAACAATTCTCACAATTTAATTGTTACGAAAACTGGTTTTACTACAACGCTGTATAATCGAAATGCGAATGGAATATTTATAATTAAAGGTTTTGTTTACAACTAGGAACAATCCGGATGACCGTAGAACTTTCGGATTGTGAAACTGTTTTAAGCGGTAGAAAGAAAACGGTGATTTGCGTTGAATTTTTAGGTTATATATTTCATGCCGCGATGCCGGCGTTTGCGGTGCGGCATAGGCGGTGTTTATCTGCCGTCCCGGAATATCGGTAAATTGAGCCGTATCGTACGAACCGGGTTCGGTACGATACGGCATTCAAAATTAAATTTATTATCGGCGCTGAAGACAATGCAAGGCAGCGAGAAAATTACGAGTGCCCTGCATATCGTATCTGCGGAAATTCTTTTTCCGTATCGTTACTCCAAAGCGGTGCTGTACTCCTCGAGAGAATACGTTTTTCCGCTCTCGTCCGTCATTGTGAGGATGGATATTGCGAATCCTTCGTCATCCGCATATAAAGGATTGACCCAGAACGCGTGAAGTTCTATCTTATCGCCGCGGTTGAGGGACAGCTTGTACACATAAGTGTAAACGCCCGTTTCCGCTTCACTCTTCGCCTGTTCTCCGTTGACGTAGAGGTACGCAGCTGAAGAATAGTTGTTCACATTAAGACGTACGCTCATGGTCATATTTACCGTCTTGGCGGAAGTAAAATACCAATGGCTTCCGGCATCGTCGATATTTGAATCTTCTTCGGAATACGGAACAAACTCGTACGCATCTTCGGAAAACCAATACTCCGTATCGGACGGATTGCGGTCTTCACACCCCGCCGCCATTACGAAGACAGTTGCCGCGACTGCTATAAGGATAACCGCAACTATTGCTTTTTTCATACCTTTATCCCTCCCGTATGCAATAATCCGCCGGATTTTATTCCAATTGCTTATATTATACTAATTTCATAAATATGTTGCTCTTCCGATTTAATTGTATAATTTTACCGTTTGGGAAGGAAAGAAAAACCGCCGCTGCCTTATCCGGGAAACAGCCGGGGAAAGGCGCACAAAAAACGGGCAGATAGAAAAAATTCCATACCTGCCCCGCTTTTTTATTGATATTTACGCAAAACTTGCCGCGCCGCTGCCGCCCTATTCGGGTCGATTTTTTTCGGAATCACCCGAATCAGAACCGTCATTTGACTCGTCATCGGCTAAGCCGCCTTCGGTAGTCTGCGCGATATCGGGCGTTGCCTCTGCCGGATTGTCGATATCGAAAACGGCGGTATCCGGATTGTTTGCGACTGTATCGGTTTCGGTGTCTTCCTCAAGGTCGTCCGCGCCTTCTTCTGCCGTCTGTGCGGCTTTTTTACGCAGTTTGGGGAAGTTCGTCTTATCCACTATCTTTTCCGTAACCAGCAGCAGCGAAGGCAGTATGAAAAGCACTATCAGAATGGAAGCAAGCGTGCCTATGCCAAGCAGGATGCCGAGCTGCGACACCACGCCGGAGGCGGCTATTCCGAGCGCAAAGCCCGTTATGGTAAGTATACTGCCCGATGTGATTATGGTGGAGAACACGGCGTTTTCCGCCTCTGCCATGGCGGTAAAGCGGTCGGGATAGAGGTGCTTTGTGGTGCGGTAACGGTTAGTCAGCACGATTGCGTAGTCAATTGTTGCGCCCATCTGGATAGCGGTGATTATGAGGTAACCTATAAAGCTGACCGAGTTGCCCGCCAGGAAGGGAATTACGAAGTTTATCCAGATTCCGCCCTGGATGGCAAGCGCCAGAATTACCGGCAGCGAGAAGTTGCGGAAAGTGAAGAGCAGAATTACGAGGATAAAGCCGAGCGAACACAGGCAGACGACCATATTATCCGTGGTGAAATAGCTTGCCATATCGTAGCAAGCGACGCTCTCGCCCGTGAGGTAGAATTCTTCGTAATAATCGCCAAGTCCCGCGTAAAGTCTGTCCAGAAGCGCGAACACTTCCTCGTCTTCAACGCCCGCGTCCAGCGTGAATGTGATGCGCGAATAGTCATCGCTCCGCAGATTGTCTATACCGAAGCGTATCTGCGAAAGCACGGAATAAAACGTCTGCGCCGTGGCAAGATTGCCGCCTTGCAGAAAATCGCCGACATTTATTTCCACGCCCGCCTCCTGCAAAGCCTTGAAAAGTTTGCCGTCCAGAAGCGCGGTTATGTCGGTACCTATGTCGTCCGTCATATAATCGAGAAGGTCGGCAACCATGAGTTTCGCGCCTTCCGGCACCGCCGCGCCTTCTTCAAGCCCGTTCTGCGCGCGGTAACAGTCGTCGAACAATATGCCTATCATATCGCTTATATTGTCCGTGGTTATGCCCATTCCGCTCAGATCCATACTGCCCAGAAGCGGCGTGAGCGAGCTTAAAATTTCGTCTTTGCTAAGCTCGTCGGCAAAACCTACGCCGTACATCTGCGTGTAGGCTATGGCGTTGATATTGGTATCGTTGACTATGCCGTCCTTGTCAAATTCGCCGCCGTCCAGCGTTATGTCCGCGATGAGCTGTTTTTCCTTGTCTATGTCGCCGCGCGGCACTACGAGCACCAAGGTGTTGAGCGTGCCGAATCCCGCGTCCTTAATGGCGGTCTGCCCGGATACTATCATTGAGCCGCCGTTATAGTTGAACGAGTAGGTGTTGAAGCCCTGCCCCACGCCCGAAAGAATGACTATCGCCAGAAATACCGGTACAATCACCTTGCGCGCTTTGAGTATGGCTTTTGCGGGTCTGGTGACTTTGGGCACGAAGGATTTGTGCTCCGTCTTTTTAAGCGGTTTGTCGGAGAAAGACAGAAGCGCCGGCATTAGGAATATTACCGATATAAGGCTTGCCACAATGCCCTTTGCCAGCGCAAGCCCTATCTCCACACCGATGGGCAGGGACATGAGCGCAAGCGACAAAAGTCCCGCGATGGTGGTGAGCGACGAGGAGAGAATTTCCACGATGCCCTTTGAAAGCGCAACGGAAAGCGCCTGCTTTACGTCGGCGTACCGCTGGCGCTCTTCCATAAACCTGTGCAGTAAAATTATGGAATAGTCGAGCGAAAGCGCCAGCTGTAATACTATGGTAATAAGGTTGGAGATGTAGGATATGCCGGGGAATATGGCGTTAGTACCCATATTGAGCAGAACGGATACTCCGAAAACGAGCAGCATGGGCACAAGTTCGAAGTAGGTGCGCGACGTGAATAGCAATATAAGCAGAATTGCCACCACGATGACTATGCCTATCGTCAGCATGCTGTTTTCCGTTTCCATGCGTGTGAAATAGGAATATGCCGACTGCCCCGTGAGATAGTTCTCATAGCCGCCGTTATCCAGCGCGGTTATTATGCTTTCTATCGCGGCAAAAGCGCCTTCCGTGGAGTCGTAATCGTCCAGGATAACCGTGTAAAGCGCCGCCTTGTTTTCCGCGTTGTAATTGGATTCGGGAATATAGTTGACTATGTTGACGCCGTCGATATTGGCAATCTCGGCGGAAAGTTCCTGCGCCTTTTGCCCGTCTATACCCTTGACCATGACGTAAGCCATGCCTTTGTCGTCGAACTGTTCTTTGAGCAATTCAAGGGCTATATTCGTATTGCTGTCTTCGGGCATGTACGAGGATAAATCGTATTTTACGTCTATGCCGGGTATGAATACTGCGCAGACGATGACCGCCGCCAAAAACAATGCGATAAACACCCACCTTGCCTTGACCACGAACGAAGAAAACTTGTAAAGCGAGCCTTGAGTTTCCGACTTTTTTTTCATAATTTCCGCCCTTTGCCGCAACCTGTCCGTGCAAAGTTCTTACCGGGACCGGATACGGATATTCAGTTTGATTATATAAATTATACCACAAACTGTATAAAAGTCAATACCGTGACAGCGTGACGGGAGCGCGTGGCGGGAGCGCGTGGCGCTCCACCCATGATTACTCTTCGCCGTTACATACTGATAATGCGTATGATTGCTTCTCCGAAGATTGTTCCGTTCTTGTTAAAAAGCTCTTGGCGGCAACGAGCCGCCACACCATTAACCGCCTTGAGAAAGCTAAGCAATATCCGTAAGATTGCTCCCAGAAGATTGCGCCTTTTATGTCGGAGGAAATCTGCAAAAGGCTACAAATCGCACCTCATAATATAGTCGTCCATGATATAGCCGCCGCCTATATCCGTTTCCGCGCAGTCGCTTATGTAGAAATTCCACTTTTTATAGATTGCAACCGAGGAATCGTTGTGCTTGTTTACGGTCAGATAGATATACTTGCACCCGGCTTTTTTCGCCTTTTCCTTTATTCTTTCAAACATGGCGTGCCCCAGCCCCAGTCCGCGGAAAGCCTTATCCGTATACAGCTTGCTTAAAAAGAGCGCGTCGCCTTCGAACGCGATGGAATAATAGCCCGCGCGCTTTCCGTCATATAAGACGAAGGCGAATTCGTAGTTTTCGGCTATTTCGCGCATGACCACTTCGGGGGACAGGAATTTGTCCATCATATAGTATACCTGCCCCGTGCCCGTGATGGGCGCGAAGTGTTCCAGACTTATCCGCGTGGCAAGTTCCTTAAGGTCCTTGCACTGCTTTATAGTGGTTATCTCTTCGTATTCAATCATTTTAAAAAAGCGCCGCTTCCGCGGCGCATACCTGTGCTTTTTCGTTATTTCGCAAGCAACATTCTGTCGTTGGCAAAATCGCCGTCGGACACTTCGTCGAATTTGGCAAGAAGGTCCGCCACCGTGAGTTTGGACTTTTCCTCGCCGCGCACGTCGTAGATTATTCTGCCCGCGTGCATCATGATGAGCCTGTTTCCCAGGCGGATTGCGTCCTTCATATTGTGCGTTACCATAAGGGTGGTAAGGTTGTCGCGCGCAGTAAGCTCTTCGGTGACTTTGAGCACCTTTTCCGCAGTTTTAGGGTCGAGAGCGGCCGTATGTTCGTCCAAAAGAAGCAGTTCGGGACGGTTGAAGGTCGCCATAAGCAGAGTGAGCGCCTGCCTCTGTCCGCCCGACAGAAGTCCCACTTTCGTGGTCATTCTGTCCTCAAGCCCCAACCCGAGCAGCGCGAGCTGTTCTTTGAACATCGCCTTTTCCTTTTTACTCACCGCGCCTTGAAGTCCGCGTATTTTGCCGCGGCGGTATGCCAAAGCCAGATTTTCCTGTATCTGCATATTAGCGGCGGTGCCCGTCATGGGGTCCTGGAACACTCTGCCCAAGAATTTGGCGCGCTTGTATTCCGAAAGCGCGGTTACGTCCTTGTCGTCCAGATAAATTTTGCCTTCTTCGGGAGGGAACACGCCCGCAATCAGGTTGAGCATGGTGGACTTACCCGCGCCGTTGCCGCCGATTACGGTTATGAAATCGCCGTCTTCTATGGTGATACTCACGCCCTGCAACGCCTTTTTCTCGTTGATGGTGCCCATATTGAAGATTTTGACTATATTTTCCAGCTTAAGCATTGTCCTGCCCTCCTTCGCCCTGTTTGGAGGTCTCCGCCGCTTCCGTTTCGCGGTCGATGACGTCGAATACGGCAAGCGCCTTCACGCCCTCTTTAAGCTCGAACTTCTCTTTCCTGCGCGCAAGTTTTCTTTCCAGCATGGCGCGCTTGAACGGAGTGAGCGTCTGTCCGTCTTCGCCGTGGACGGCAAATTGAAGAGCCTTTATGTCCGCTATCGCCTTTTGCTTTTTCTCTTCCTTGCGTGCCGCCGCCTTTTCGTCGCGCTTTATCGCATATGCATTATACTTGGGATATTTTCCCCTGAAATACGTATCCGCCTTTTTGCCGACCTTTATAAAGAAAGTCTTTATCATGGGCAGGCAGAGCGCAAACACTATTATGATAGCCGTGATAAGCTTGATGTAGTCGGAAGGCAGTCCCGCAAGAATGACGAATTGGTATATTATGTAATATATAATGCTGCCGATTATCACAGAAAGCAGGGATATGGCAAAACTGCGCTTGGAAGGAATGAGCGTTTCGCCTATTATAACCGCAGCAAGACCGATGACGATGGAACCGGTGCCCAGCGTAACGGTGGCGGTACCCATATATTGCGAAACGAGCGCGCCGGAGAGCGCGATGAGCGCGTTGGAAATCATAAGCGCGATTATCTTTTTGGCGGAGGTGTTTATGCCCTGCGCACGCGCCATTTTTTCGTTTGCGCCCGTGGCGCGTATGGAAGCGCCCAGCTCCGTACCGAAAAACCAATAGAGCACGCCGATCAAAATCGCGCCTATCAATATGCCTGAAATAAGCACGGCGTACATGGTGGAAAGCTGCAGCCAGGACGCGAAGTTGCCGTCCACTACCGGTACGGAAGCCCTGCCGGCACCTATCAGGATATTGATGGTGGTGAGCATTGTGAGCGTCAGAATACCGGAAAGTATAGGCGGAATTTTGAATTTCGTATTCAAAATTCCCGTCACAAGTCCCGCCGCGGCTCCGGCAAAGATGACCGTAAACGCCGCAACTATGGGGTGCGCGCCGTTATTTGCGATAAGCACCGCCGAAAGCATTGCGCCCATGCTGAAACTGCCCTCGCAGGTAAGGTCCGCGAAATCGAGCAGTCTGTAAGTGATGTAAACGCCGAGCGCAAGGACTGCGTAAAGCAGTCCCTGGTCGACGCCGCTGACTAACGTGTTGACAAAAACCATTATGCTACAAGTTCCTTTACAGCGTCGGGAATGGTGAAGCCGATGCCCGCCGCAATGTCTTCTTCTATAGAGTAAGCCAAATCTTCCTGTGCGGAGAATTTAACCGCAGTTTCCGCGGGTTTTGCTCCGTTGACCAATATGTCGTAAGCCATCTGCGCGGCAAATTCACCCAAAGTGCCGTAATCCACGCTTATGGTAGCCACGCCGCAAAGCGCGTTCATACTCGTTTCGCCGCAGACGATGGGAAGATTGGTGCCCGTGCTCTTGTTCTGGGCATTGACTGTCGCCGCATTGGAAGCAAGCAGGTTGTCGGTGGGAATATAGATAATATCCACGCCGTCGCTCTTCATTGCGGGAATCTGCGCGTTGAGCGCGTTGATATCGACGATTCCGTACTGTTCGCATTCGATGCCCTTAGCCTCGCACGCCGCCTGTACGCTGTCCGCCTGCACCTGCGAGTTTACTTCGCTGAGGGTGTAGAGCACGCCCACTTTGAAATCCGTAAAGTCGGCGCTGCCGTTGCCCATAAGCATCTGCATAAGCCCGACCTGTTCGTCGATGGGGTTGAGGTCGGAAACGCCCGTCACGTTTGCGCCGGGAGCTTCGTTGCTTGCCACGAGCTTCGCCTCCACGGGATCGGTGACCGCGTTGAACAGCACGGGAATGGTCTGGGTTGCGGTTGCCGCCGCAACGGAGATATCCGTGCCGAGGGTATAAATCATGTCATAGCCCCTGTTCACGAAGTTGTTGACTATGGAAGGATAAAGCGAAGCGTCCGAATTGGCGTTCTGTTCGTCGAATTCCACGGTAAGTCCGTCCGCTTCGAGCAAACGGGTGAGTTCGGTTTGGAAGGTATCGGCAGCCATGCCGAGAGCGTCATGCTGCATGGGCAGCGCGATTCCTATCGTAAAATCCGCCGTGGAGCATGCGGAAAAACCGAGCACTCCGGCGACGATTGCCGCAACCGCGACAACGGCTACTGCCGCAATAAGTAATTTCTTTCTCATAAAATTTCCTCCATACAGAAATTAGTGATATTATAGCATAATTCGCGCGCAATGCAAAGTATTTTTTACACATAAAAAGGCAAGCGGGCATAAAAAATTTGTTGCAAATGCCGCAAATTATTTGCTTTTACTGTGATATACTTTAAGAAAGAGTACTTTTGCGCAAGGAGAAAAGGCAGATGAAAGTTTACGACGTGGCGGTAATCGGAGCGGGTCCTGCGGGCATGACGGCGGCTATATACGCGTGCAGGGCGGGAAAGAGCGTCGCGCTTTTCGAAAAGAACTTCCCCGGAGGACAGATGGTGAACGCCCACCTGATAGACAACTATCCCGCCGAAAGCGAGATAGGCGGCTTCGATCTGGCGCAGAAAATGTTTGAACAGACGACTGCCGCCGGCGCGGAATTCATCAACGAGGAAGTGACGGAAATAAAGAGCGGAGACGCGGTGGAACTTACCACGGCGGCGGGCGTTTACTCTGCCAAAGCGGCGGTTATAGCCACGGGCACCGTACGTTCGCGCCTGAACGTGCCCGGAGAGGACAGGCTGGACGGCAGAGGCGTTTCGTGGTGCGCCACCTGCGACGGCGCGCTGTACCGCGGCAAAGACGTGGCGATAGTAGGCGGCGGCAACAGCGCGCTTTCGGAAGCGGTATATCTTGCCGCCATGTGCAAAAGCGTGCACGTAATCCACCGCCGCGGTTCCTACCGCGCGGAGGCTTCCTTAGTGGAAAAGCTGCGCGCCACGCCGAATATAGTCGAGCACCTGAACTGCACTCCCGCCGAAATTACGGGCGAAGATAAGGTTAACGGCATTATCATTGACGAAAACGGCGTAAAAACGCTTCTTCCCGTAAACGGCATATTTGTGGCGATAGGCGGAAAACCCGACCAAAAACTTATAGCAGGGGTGGAAAAAGACGGCTCCGGCTACGTCAAAACCGACGGCGGAATGCGCACTTCCCTGCCCCGCGTGTTCGCCGCGGGCGACAACGTGAGCAAGGAAGTAAGACAGATTGTGACAGCGTGTTCCGACGGAGCGATAGCTGCGCTGGGCGCAAGCAGGGCGGATTAAGCGAGAAAGCAGGTAAGAGCCTTGTCCGCAACGGCTCCGGCGAGCGAATTTCTGTCCATAAGCGGAAGCGCGAGCGAAGCCAGATACATGAGGTCGGACGGGCGCACGTACTTGCCCAGCCAGAATCCGGCGTCGTCGTACATACGGCGGAAAGTGCGTGAAAATTCCGCGGCGTTTTCCTTCAGACTTTCCAAAAGGGCGAGCATATCCGTGCGGTATTCTTCCATGACGTAGGCGGTGCGTTCGAAGTTTCCTCCCTTTTCCAGTCCCGAAATGAGCGTGAGCTTGTCGCCGCCGCCCATTCTGCCCAAAGCCGCCGCGCAGGCGGGTCTGTCGGGCGGAATGAACACGTCCGTACCCGTGTAAGCCAGCGACATACAGTATATTTCGGTAAGTACGCGCGCGCAGACAAAGCAGTTTTCGCTTACGCTCCTTCCGTCGTCGCTCACCGCGGAGATTATCCGTGCGAATCTGCGCGCCGAACCTTCCCCTTTCAGGTTGCTTTTCTGTCTTTCGATGGCGGCTTTAAGCGAGTATTCCGCCAGATTTTCCCCTTCTTTCAGCGCGGAGGCGCACACGTCGGCAAGCGCGGTCGTGCTTTTATTCCCCCTTCCGAACAGCAGATTTTCGCACTCGTATTCCGCGCAATGCAGGCGTTCGGCATATAAGGAAGCGTACGCCGCCGCCTTTTCACGACCCGAAGCGCGCTCCATGCGCGCCCTGTCCGCCGCAATCGCCGCGGGCGCGTCTGCGCGGCGGTAGCCTGCGAGCGCTCCCCAGCCGAGCACGGCAAACGGTTCGGCGGCGGGCAGAATGTCGGGACCCGAGGGACACAGTATCCACGGCACTCCCTTTTCCCCGGCGGCGAATTTGACCACGTCCGCAATATTGTTCCCGGCGCATACGAGCAGCCGTATACTTTCCGCGGCGTTTACGATATCTTCCGCCGCCTCTTGCGAAGGAGGAGTGTCGTCCGCGTAGGAAAAACGGCTGATTTTGAATTTTTGCGTTCCTAGGGCGCTTTCTATATCGTCCGCGACGGGAGCGTCGGCGGCTTCGAAGGCTATTCCGATATGCCCCGAAGGCAGAATTTCCTCCACGCAGGCGGCTACCGTCTGCGTAAAGTCGTCCGCTATTACGGCGCGTAAAGTCCCCTTGCTCTCCTTATTTTCCATATCGGAATGATGGTATCATATCCGGCGGGTAAAATTGCGTAAAAGCAAGTCGGAATAAGGGATATTTTGCGGAATTTTGCCGAAAATGTTTTATATCTCCGACACGAGATAGGCTAAGGCGAGCGCGTCCACGGTAAGGTCGCGCGCCGCGGCGGAATATGCGGACAGCCTGCACAGAAGGATTATCGCCGCGTTCAGACTTTCCGTCAGCGTTCTGCGGCACACGGCGGCGTTTGCGAGCGGAATATTCTCCTCTTCTTTGCCGCAGCCGGCAAGATCGCACGCGCGCGCCAGCAGGTTTTCCGACATGGGCAGAAGTTCGCGCAGCAGGCCGCGCCCCCTTGCGGAGCGTTCGAAAAACGCCCGCACACAGGCGTTTACGCGCGTAAACCGCCTTACGCACTCGCGCGCGCTTTCTTTGCAATGCGCGGGCAATACGTTTGCGGCGGTATTCTCCGCCGCGCCGCTCCTCACGCGTGCCCGGGCGTATGCGCGGTTCATCATATCCATCGTATTTTCGTCGGGAATGTCGTCAAAGTTTTCCATGTCAGCCTCCGAAATATTATACTGCCCGTATTAATTGTTTATGACCGCGCGCGATTATTATTGCAATTTTTCTTATTTGTGGTATAATAGAGTGTATGGAAACAACCGTTTTGACACCCGTTCGCCTCTGGCAGGACTACGATCCGGAAGCGCTTGCTCTGGAACCTTCCTTCCTGCGCTACGAAAAACAGGGCGGACTGACTTATATGGAAGCGTACATAACCGCTTTCAGCGCACCCGACGGAAAGGCAAGGACTTTCGTAAAGGGCTTTATACCCGAAGGCTCCTGTTCATGCGCCGTACTTGCCGACGACGGCAGATACAATTCCGTCAAGGACGAATATCTGCGCGATATGGCGGAACTGGGTATAACCGCCCTCACCTTCGATTACAACGGAAACACCTCGGAAAAAAGCGTATATTCGCACTATCCCGAAAGCATATCTTACGCCAACTTCCGCACGGAAGAAGAGCGGAGATACAAGGCGTTTCCCACCTCGTACGATACCTGTATGTACCATTGGGTGCGTATGTGCCACAGGGTCATCACCTTTGCGCGCAGTCTTTGCCCGTGCAAAAAACTCTGCCTCATCGGCTACGGGACGGGCGCCGACATCGCCTGGCTTACCGCGGCTTTCGACAAGCGCATTACCGCCGTCGCGCCCATACAGAGCGCCGGCTGGCACGAGCTGAAGAATCTGCCCAAATATGCCGGAGAGGACGGCGACTTCGTGCTGAGCGAAGAAAGCGAAGCGTGGGTCATCGGCTACGCTCCGCAGACTTACGCGAAGTACGTCAGCTGCCCCGTACTCTATCTGGGCACCACGAATTCGCGTTTTTCACCTCTCGACAGGGTGGAATCCACGCTGAAAGTGATAGAAAGCCCCGTGTACCGTTTTTACGACGCGGGCAGGACGACCACTTTTTCCACGGACGCGGTTTCCGCGGTAAAGCGTTGGGCGCAATGGCAGATTCTGGGTGAAAAGCCCTGTTCCAAGCCGCCCGAACTCGCCTATTCGGGAGAAGGCGGAAAATTCGAATTCAAACTTTCCAACCCTCGCAAGACGATAGAATTGCAGCTGGTGTACGCATACGACGAGCTGTACTCCGATTTGCGCCACTGGCGCGCCATGGACGTCACCCCCGCAGGAAAAGGCACGGCGGAAGTGCCGCTTTACCCCGATACGCAGATGGTATTCGCCTATCTGCGCGCGAAGTACGACGCGGGCGAGATATTCTGTTCACCCGTGCAGGCGGTGAAACCGGAGGGCGGCGAACGGATAAAATGCCGCAGTACGCGCATACTCTACGACAAGCGCCATCCCCTTTCCGACTGGACGGTGACGGGCGTGCACGGACTTGTAAACGAATTCGAACCCAAGCTGGAAGCGGGCGGACTTGACATTCTGGGTCTTACCGCCGGCGGCGGCGATCTGACGACTTTCGCCGTGGGCGACTTCAATATTTCCAAGGAAGACGGCACTATGCTGCGCTTCGACGTATACTGCAAAACCGGGCGCGAAGTGGTGATGGAACTTACCGCCATGAAGGACGGAGGTCCCGCCGTATACCGCACCGCCGTATATACGACCCCGGGAGAATGGACGACGGTGACCCGCGCGTGCGCCGACTTCAAGGACGACAAGTTGCGCGCCCTGAAGACGTGGAATACGGTAAAGCGCCTGACCGTGTGCGACGTAAACGGCGTAATGCTGAACAATATATTATGGACGTAAAGCGCGCGGAAGTGGGCGATATCGTCGTGATGAAAAAGCCGCACCCCTGCGGCGGAAACCTTTGGGAAGTGGTGCGCACGGGCGCGGACGTAAAGATTAAATGCCTGAAATGCGGCAGAGTGGTGATGCTGGATTTGCTCACATTCGGAAAGTCGCTGAAAAAAGTGGTGAGAGATGACGGATAATTCCGGAAGCGGACCTGAAGAGCGTCAGCCTTCCGCTAAATCAAGAAGAATAAATATCGGCGTAACGACGGCAATCGCCGTTATTCTGGTTGCGCTGGTAATCACGCTTATCGTGCTGTTTTTCGTGGTCACGCCCTACGTTGTTTCGGGCGAGAGCATGATGCCCACCCTGCAGGACGGCAACCACATAATGGTGCGGAAAGTAGGCTTTACCATAGAGCGCGGCGACATAATCTTATTCGACCGCCCCAATGCGGAATATCCGCCCGTGAAGCGCGTTATAGCCGTGGCGGGCGACACCGTCAGATTCAACGGCGAAACGTGGGTGGTCAACGGGGAAGCGCTTGAAGAAGATTACGTTCTTCAGACCGTGTACGAAAGCGATTACGTCTCCCCTTTCACCTGCGACAGTACGGAGATATACGAAACGATAACAAACGGATTCACCCTGGGCGAAGGCGAGCTTTTCGTGCTGGGCGACAACAGAAACAATTCATACGATTCCCACAACTACGGCGCGATTTTGTCGGATTGGGTCATAGGCAAAGTGGTAAACGTATACTGAGGAGAAATATGAAAGCCATAGTATCTGTTATTGGTAAGGACAAAAAAGGCATTATCGCGCGTGTTTCGGGCGAACTTTTCGGTATGGATATAAATATCGAGGACATCTCGCAGACGATTCTGCAGGACTACTTCACCATGATAATGGCGGTGGATATGAAGGACTGCTCCCTTTCTTTCGAAGAAGCGGCGGAGCGCCTTTCGCTGCTCGGCAAAAAGACGGGCGTGGAAATACGCATACAGTCGCAGCAGATTTTCGACGCCATGCACAAAATAAGCCTTGCAAGCGACAACATCTGAGGTAGCTATGTACACGGGAAGCGAGATAATAGAAACTATCAACATGGTGTCGCACCAGCACCTGGACGTGCGCACCATAACCATGGGCATAAGCCTGTTCGACTGCATTACGGACAGCGCAAACCGCACCGCGGACAAAATTTACGACAAGATAATGCGCAAGGCAGGCAATCTGGTCGCCGTTGGCAATTCCATATCTTCGGAAATAGGCGTGCCCATCGTAAACAAGCGCATATCCATCACCCCTTTAAGCCTTGTGACCGCCGCCGGCAAGGGACATATGCAGGCGCTCAAAGCCCTGGACAGGGCGGCAAGCGAAACGGGCATAGACTTTCTGGGCGGATATTCCGCGCTGGTACACAAGGGCATGACCCCGTACGAACGGGAATTTTTGCTCTCCATACCCGAAGCGCTCTCCTCCACTTCCAAGATATGTTCCAGCGTGAACGTGGCTTCCACGAAAGCGGGCATAAATATGGACGCGGTCGCTCTTTGCGGCAAACTGATAAAACAGGCGGCTTACCTCACGCGCGACACGGACAGCAGCGCCTGTTCCAAGCTGGTGATATTTTCCAACGCGGTTGAGGACAATCCGTTTATGGCGGGCGCGTTCCTCGGCGCGGGAGAAGCGGACTGCGTGATAAACGTGGGCGTTTCCGGCCCCGGAGTGGTGGCGCACGCGCTCAAACAGTGCGACGGGTTCAACCTTACCCAGGTCGCGGAGGTGATAAAGGAAACCGCGTTCAAGATTACCCGCGTGGGTCAGCTTGTGGCGAAAGAAGCCAGCAAACGCCTTGACGCGGAATTCGGAATAGTCGACCTTTCCCTCGCCCCTACCCCCGCCGTGGGCGATTCCGTGGCGCAGATTCTGGAAATAATGGGTCTGGAAAGCGTGGGCGCATACGGTACGACAGCCACCCTTGCAATGCTCAACGACGCAGTCAAGAAGGGCGGCATTATGGCAAGCAGCCACGTCGGAGGACTTTCGGGCGCGTTTATACCCGTTTCCGAGGACGCGGGCATGATACGCGCGGCGGAAGAAGGCTGCCTTACCCTTGAAAAATTGGAGGCGATGACCGCCGTTTGTAGCGTTGGACTGGATATGATAGCCATACCGGGCGACGTAAGCGAAGAGATAATCTCCGCCATGATAGCGGACGAAATAGCCATAGGCGTGATAAACACCAAGACCACCGCCGTGCGCGTTATCCCCGTTTACGGCAAGAAGGCGGGCGAGCGCGCCGTGTTCGGCGGACTTTTGGGCGAAGCGCCCATAATGGAAGTAAACCGCAAGTCTCCGGCGGTATTTATCAGCCGCGGAGGAAGAATTCCCGCCCCCACCCACTCGCTTAAAAACTGAACTTTTTATACGGTAATCTGTTATACCTAGCCTCGGGCAAATGATATGCACCCCAAAAGTTGGACAGACTTTTGGAGGTGCATATTTTATGGCAAAAAAAGGAAGCACGCAAATCATACTGTTATCACGCGCGGTTAAATGCCGCCCGTTTGGAAACGTTGTGCGTTTTTGTCCATAAAATTGCTTGTCTTGCAACTTTATTTTGCATAAAAATACCCGCGAAAAACATACTTTTCACGGGTCTTTGACAAATCTGTCAACTTATCGGTTCAAGTTTTTGTGCATATTTTTACATAAACCGCTTTGAAAGAATCACTCGTGTGACAATAAGCGCAATTGCCGTAACGAACAGGGCGATATAGAAAACTATCCCCAATATGCTGCCTATGAGCATGGACTTTGCGCGCATGGGATAACTCCTGCGCCAGAGGTTGCGCAGGGCGAACGCCACTACGGGCGCAAAGAAGGAAAGCAGTCCCCACAAAAACGAATACTTGTCCTCTCCGAAACGCGGGCGCACGTCCGCCGTGCCGTCGGAACTCACCCCGAACTCCGCGCGAACGGAACCGCCGCCTTCATCCGCGGACAAATTGCCGCACGCTTCGGCCTTTTCTTCCGCCGAAGCGCCCTCTTCCGCAATATCGCCTGAATCTGCGGCGGAAAGCTCTTCTTCCGCCGCCTTCTTATCTTCCGCCATATACTCCTTTTACATCATGGCAAGCATAATGATGAACGTAATGAACACTATCACCGCGGAAACTATTACGCCCGCCAGAGCGCCTTTTCCGCAGGACGTGGCGCGCTTTCTGTACTTATCCTGCCACACCAGCCACAGTATAAAGCCGGCTACCGGGAAGAAAAACCCGAGCGCCGCTCCGCCTGCGCTGCTCTTGTCCTCCGCATAATAAAGCCCCGTGGGCGGCGTGTTCGGATTCTCCGCCCCTCCGCCGACCTTGCGCCCGCAATGCCTGCAATACACGGAGTCCTCTTCTATCTGCTTTCCGCAATTGTCGCAATACATAATATTTCCTCCCTGTTTCCGAATTACGATTTTTCAATAGGCGGCGCGCCTTTTCAGTAAGAATAATAATAGTAATATTCCTCGAATATGTCGGCGGCGAAAGTCAGACTAAGCGCCACGCTGATAATGGCGAATATCACGTACACTATCACGCCGACCAGCGCGCCTATTGCGCATGAACGCGCCCTTTGAGGCATACTGTCGCGCCACACCAGCCACAAAATAAAACCTACCAGCGGAATAAAAAAGCCCAGCACTCCGAATCCGACCGAACGCCTGTCGTCCGGGTCGGTATAGCGCGTGTACTGCGGAGGCGGCGCGTTATAGCCGTTCCCCTGCTGTCCGCCGTTTTGCGCGTTATAGCCGCCGTTGCCTTGCTGTCCGCCATTCTGCGCGTTAAAACCGAAAAGGTCGTCGCTCTTTTTCTCCTGCGCGCCCTGTCCGTCCGCCGCGTCGGTTCCGCCTTGCTCGTGCTTGCTCGCTCCTTCGCGCAGATCTGCGCCGCAATAGCGGCAGAATCTGGAATTGTCGCCCACCTGTTTTCCACAATTATGACAATACATAATATCACCTCGTTTACGGCATACACTCGTCCGTATCTGCATTATATCATAATTATATTTTCATTTCAAGCGGTGAGCCACCGCGGGCTGATTACTCTGCGAAGAAAGCAATTTAGCATTATCGCTTAGTTGCTTCGCAGATTATCGCAAGTAAGCGTAGCATATTTGAGCGGTGAGCCACCGCAGGCTGATTACTCTGCGAAGAAAGCTATCGTTTTATTGCTTTGCCGCTTCGCAGATTATCGCAAATAAGCGCCGCACACTTAAGCGGCAAGCCACCGCGCGCTGATTGCTCTGCGAAGAAAGCAATCGGGTTTTATTCCCCTGCCGCTAGCAGAACGAATCATAGAAAATGCAAAAAAAAGGCCGCCCCGAAGGCGGCCGGTATTTGCTTGCAAGAAGTTATTACTTCTTTTCGGCGGGCATATTCTTGACCAGCTCGATGATAACGGTTTCCGCGTTGTCGCCGCGGCGGTTGCCCGTTTTAAGGATACGGGTGTAGCCGCCCTTGCGTCCGAACGCTTCAGCGCGCTTTGCATAGAAAGGCGCGTGCACGTTGAACATCTTCTCGATAAGGGGATGGTTGACGTCCTTCGTCCTTTCCTTGAACACGCTCATCTTTTCGCCCTCGGGCTTTTCTTCCCTCAGGTCGCGGAGATTTGCCATCATAACGCGGCGCGCGTTCAGCTTTTTAACGCCGTCGTTGACAAATTCCTTCTGCTCTTTTACCTTGGTTTCCTTGTTGGTTACGGTCTTGGTCACCTTTACGGTGTCGGTGTACGTATCCATGGCAAGGGTTATCATCGCTTCCGCGAGCTTACGCACTTCCTTTGCCCTGTCCACGGTAGTTTCCAACTTGCCGTACCACAGCAGCTCGGACGCCTGCGTGCGGATCATAGCCATTCTCGCCTCAGCGGTTCTTCCTAACTTTCTCATATCGCTTAAATAGCCTCCTACTCTTCCTTGTTGCGCAGGTTAAAACCGAGTTCCTGCAACTTGTTCATAACTTCGTCGAGCGACTTCTTGCCAAGGTTGCGCACCTTCAGCATATCGTCTTCCGACTTCTTGACCAGATCCTGGACGGTGTGGATGCCCGCTCTCTTCAGGCAGTTGTAAGACCTGACGGAAAGGTCGAGATCTTCTATGCTCATTTCCAGCTTCTTCGTCTGCTTTTCATCGTCCTGGCTGACGAGAATTTCCTGCGACTTCATCTTTTCCACCAGGCTTACGAACACGTCCACGTAATCGGACATAATCTTGGCGGAAAGGGATATGACTTCCTTGGGGCTGGCGGTGCCGTTCGTCTTTACGTACACGGTGAGTTTGTCAAGATTGATGTTCTGACCCACGCGTGCGTTTTCCACGGTGTAGCTGGCAGCTTCCACGGGAGAGAAAATGCTGTCCACGGGGATGTAGCCGATAGGCTGGGTTTCATCCTTGTTGTCCTGGGCGCTCACATAGCCGCGACCCACGCCGATGGTGATGTCCATTTCCAGCTTAGCGCCCTCGTCCAGCGTGCAGATGTACATATCGGGGTTGAGGATTTCTATATCGGAAGAATGCTGTATATCCGCAGCCGTTACCACGCCGGCGTCGTACTTGCGGATGGTCGCAATCTGCTTGAAATCCCTTTGGTCGGTATGCGCCTTAACTGCAAGACCCTTGATATTCAGGATAATCTCCGTAACGTCTTCCTTCACGCCTTCGATAGTGGAAAATTCGTGGTTGACGCCCGTTATCCTTATGCCGACGGGTGCCGCGCCGGGCAGTGCGCCCAGCAGGATACGCCTTAAAGAATTGCCCAGCGTCTGACCGAAGCCGCGTTCCAGAGGCTCTGCGGTAAACTTGCTTTCCTTTCCTTCGACGATATCTTCCACGTCTACCCGGGGCTTTACTATCTCTATCATTGCTTATATCCTCCCTATCTTACTTGGAGTACAACTCGACGATGAGGTGCTCTTCGATATGTTCGCCGACATCCGCCCTTGTAGGCAGTTCCACCACCGTAGCGGTGAGCTTTTCCGCGTCGAAGTTGAGCCATGCCGCGGTAGCGTATTTTGCGGTGCCGTCCTTTATTTCGGCGAACACCTTCTTGTCCGTCTTGTTCTCCTTTACCGCGACGACATCGCCCTTCTTGACGAGGAAGGAAGGAATGTCCACGCGCTGACCGTTCACGGTGATAAGACCGTGGTTTACTATCTGTCTTGCCTGTGCCCTGGAAGAAGCCAGACCCATTCTGAACACTACGTTGTCCAGACGGCGTTCGAGCAGAACGAGCATATTTTCACCCGCCATGCCGCGCATCTTGCTTGCCTTGTCGAAATAGCCCTTGAACTGCTTTTCGCAAAGCCCGTAGAACCTCTTGGTCTTCTGCTTTTCCCTCAGCTGGGTGGAATATTCGGAAGCCTTCTTACGGGTATTCTTGTGAACGCCCGGAGGATTGGGACGGCGCTCCAAAGCGCACTTCTGGGAAAGGCATCTGCTGCCCTTCAGGAACAATTTTTCTCCTTCGCGCCTGCATTGACGGCAAGCGGGACCGGTATATTTAGCCATTTGAAATTACCTCCTCTTACAGTCTTCTGCGCTTAGGGGGACGGCAACCGTTGTGGGGAATGGGGGAAACGTCCTTGATAAGGGTTACCTCAAGCCCGGCGTTTGCCAATGCTCTAATCGCGGATTCGCGGCCCGATCCGGGACCGTTCACGTAAACTTCAACACTCTTCATGCCGCAGTCGACGGCGACTTTCGCCGCGTCCTCGGCAACTATCTGGGCCGCAAAAGGCGTGCTCCTCTTGGAACCGCGCAGCGACATCTTGCCCGAGCTGGACCAGGAAATCGCGTTGCCCTGGGTGTCGGTTATGGTTACTATCGTGTTATTAAAGGAAGCGTGAATATGCGCACAGCCTTTCTCAACACGGCGCTTTACGGTGCTACGCTTTTTTGCCGCCGAAGCGGTCTTTTTTGCTGCTGCCATTTTTAACCTCCTTACTTCTTCTTACGGCTTACGGTCTTCTTGGGACCTTTGCGGGTACGTGCGTTTTGCTTGGTGGACTGGCCGCGTACGGGCAGACCCTTGCGGTGCCTTACGCCCCTGTAGCAACCTATTTCCGTCAATCTCTTGATGTTCAGCTTGATTTCACGATGTAAATCGCCCTCAACAAGAATGTTGTTGTGGTCGATGTATTCCCTTATTTTGCTAACCTCGTCCTCGGTCAGATCCTTGACGCGGGTGTCGGGGTTGATACCCGTATCTGCGAGTATCTTGTCGGACGTAGCTCTGCCTATTCCGAAGATATAGGTAAGCCCGATCTCAACTCTCTTCTCGCGTGGCAAGTCCACGCCGGCAATACGTGCCATGAAATTACCTCCAAAATTTATCTTGCAATAATTTTAGTCGCCTTCAAGGATTGATAGGGGAGTATTTGCGGAATGTACCCTATTCAGCCGCATCCTCTTTGCGAATAATGCTATGGTATTATACCACCTTTTTCGCCGCTTGGCAAGAAATTTTACCCCTTTTGGGCAAAATTCACCACTCAGCCCTGCCTCTGCTTGTGTTTCTTGTACTTGGAGCAGATGACCATTACCTTTCCGTCACGCTTGATTACTCTGCATTTGTCGCACATAGGCTTTACAGACGGTCTTACTTTCATGTTTTTATCCTCCTAGTTCTTGTTACGCCATGTGATCCTTCCCTTGGTAAGATCATACAGGCTGAGTTCTACTTTTACGGTGTCGCCTTCGAGAATTTTGATATAGTTCTTTCTCAACTTTCCCGACAGATACGCCGTGATCACGTGCGAGTTGGTCAGCTCGACCTTGAATTTGGTGCCGGGTAAAACCTCGATCACCTTGCCTTCCGCCTCGATAACGTCGTCCTTGGACATTAGCACCCTCCGTTTATTTGTTTCAGCGCCGCGCGTATCTCCTTGTCCGTCACGGTGCCGTCTTTTATGCTCTGAGCGAGCGCGTTTCCCACCTTCCTCAGGTGCTTCACGTTCTTACTTTTGGGCGCGGATACAAGCCGCCTTTTGCCGTCGGCAATAAGCGCCATGCTCCCCATGTTCGCCAGCACGATATGCGCCCTGCCCGTATCGTGCCCCGCTTTGGATATTACTATGTCGCCCGCTTCGGGTATATACTCCATATCCGCCTCACAGCGACAGTATCTCGCAGCCGTCCTGCGTGATTACCACCGTATTTTCGTAATGGGCGGAAGGTCTGCCGTCGCGCGTGACCACCGTCCAATCGTCCGAAAGCACCTTCACGTCGAAAGTGCCCGCGTTGACCATGGGTTCTATTGCTATCGTCATGCCGGCTTTAAGCCTCATGCCTCTTCCGGGAGTGCCGTAGTTGGGTACGGAAGGATCTTCGTGCATATCCGTTCCTATGCCGTGCCCCACGAGCGCCCTTACGACGGAAAAGCCGTTGCTTTCCACGTAAGACTGGATAGCCCAGCCCAGATCGCCCAGCCTGCATCCGTCTTTTAAGACTTTGACGCCTTCGAAGAAAGACTGTCTGGTGACTTCCACCAGCTTTTTCTTCTCTTCGCTCACCTGCCCTATCATAAAGGTCCTAGCCGCGTCGCCGTTGTAGCCCTTGTATATGCTGCCCACGTCCACGCTGACTATGTCGCCTTCCTCGATAAAGCGCCTGGGCGAAGGTATTCCGTGCACCACCTCTTCGTTTATGGAAACGCAGGCAGAAGCGGGATACCCCTCGTAACCCAGAAAGGAGGGCTTTGCGCCGCAGGAAGTTATGTAGTCGTACACGAGTTTATCCACCTGCGCGGTGGTCATGCCCGCCTTTATCTCCCTGCCCACCAAATCGAGCGTATCGCGCACGATTTGGTTTGCCTTGCGCATAAGCTCGATTTCGTGCGCGGATTTAACGGTTACCATCTATCACCTTGCAGACAAGTTCGAACGTGGCGTCCACGCCGCCGCTTCCGTCCACGGTGCGAAGCAGATTGCGGTTTGCGTAAAAGTCGATGAGCGGCTTGGTCTGTTCGTCATACACGCGCAGTCTTTCGCGCACCACTTCTTCCCTGTCGTCGTCGCGCTGGTACAGCCTGGAGCCGCACTTTGCGCACTCTTCCCTGTCGTAGGTGCTTACATGGTACGTTTCGCCGCATTTGCACATACGCCTGCCGGCGATCCTGCCGATCACCGCCTCGTTTTCCACGGCTATATTGATGGCCATGTCCACTTTGGAAAAGCCTTCCAGCGCTTCCGCCTGGGCAATGGTGCGGGGGAATCCGTCAAGGATATATCCGTCCTTGCAGTCGGGCTGCGCCAGCCTGTCTTTTACAAGCGCAACGGTAAGCTCGTCGGGGACAAGCTCGCCGCGGTCGATTATCGCCTTCACCTGAACTCCGAGGGGCGTGCCTTCGCGTATGTTCTTACGGAAGATGTCGCCCGTGGAGATGTGTGGCAGATTGTATTTTTCTTTTATGAGCGCCGCCTGCGTGCCTTTACCCGCGCCGGGCGCTCCCAGCAATACTATATTTGCCATATTATTTGAGGAATCCTTTGTAGTGCTTCATCATGATCTGGGATTCGAGCTGCTTGTCGAGTTCCAGAGCCACGCTGACCACTATCAGCATACCGGTTGCGCTGAACGCCGAGGACATACCTATCGACTGACCGAGCGCGTTGAACGCAAACGTGGGGATTATGGCGATAAACGCGAGGAAGAGCGCTCCGAAGAAGGTCAGCCTGTTGTTTATTTTCGCCAGATATTCGCCCGTGGGTTTACCCGGTCTCACGCCCTGTATCGTTCCGCCGTACTGCTGCAGGTTGCGCGCCACGTCCATGGGGTTGAACTGTATCTGCGCATAGAAGTACGCGAAGAAGATGATGAACAGGAACATGAACACGTAGTAGACGGGAGTGCCCATACCGATGTACCGGTTCCAGAAATTCGCGAACGACGTACCTTCGAAGAAGGATACGATTATCGAGGGGAACATGAGGAATGAAGACGCGAATATGATGGGCATAACTCCGCTTCCGTTCACCTTTATCGGTATTACGGTGGACTGGCCGCCGTACATCTTGTTACCCTTCACCTGCTTGGCGTAGTTGACCCTTACCCTGCGTTCGGCGCCGTCGATGAACACGATGAACGCGAACAGCAGAATGACCACCGCGAGGTATCCGAGGATATACCAGATATTGTTTACGTTATCGCCTACCGTGCCGAACGCCGAGATGAGCGAGCTGCCGAAGGTGGCGATGATACCGGTGAAGATTATCAGGGAAGAGCCGTTGCCTATACCGTATTCGGTAATTCTTTCCGAAAGCCACATAACGAAGGTGGAACCTGCGGTAAGAAGCACCACTATCACGATGTAGGACACCCAGGGGGTACCCCATATCTGTTCGACGTATTCCCTGTAAGTAACGCAGATACCTATCGACTGTACGACGCCGAGAACGATGGCGACGTAACGGGTGATCTGGGTTATCTTCTTTCTGCCCTCTTCGCCCGACTTGGACAGTCTGTCAAGCGGGGGAATTATGAGGGTGAGCAGTTGCATTATAATGAAGCTGTTGATATACGGCAGTACGCCGAGAGCAAACAACGTGCCGTTTTGCAACGATCCGCCGGAGATCAGGTTCATGACCCCGATAAGGTCGTTAGAGTCGGTTGCGGCGCTTTGCAAAGCCGCAACGTCCAGTCCCGGCAACGGAATATAGCATCCGATGCGGAATACAAGCAGAAGACCGAACGTAATGAAGATCTTCTTCCTGATTTCTTTGTCCCTGAACGCGTTGACGATTGTCTGCCACATATTACAACACCTCTACGCTGCCGCCTGCCTTTTCTATTGCTTCTTTCGCCGAGGCGCTGAATTTGTCGGCCTTAACGGTGAGGGCTTTGGTCAGTTCGCCGCCTCCCAGCACCTTAACGCCGGCGTCTTCTATCTTGCTGAGTATGCCGCTTACGATAAGCGCCTCAGCGTCGACGACCGCGCCGTTTTCGAATTTAGCTTCCAGCGCCGAAATGTTGACGATGGAATATACTTTCCTGAATCTGTTATTGAATCCGCGCTTGGGGATACGCCTCACGAGGGGCATCTGGCCGCCTTCGAAGCCGGGCCTTACTCCGCCGCCGCTGCGCGCGTTCTGACCCTTGTGTCCTTTGCCGGAAGTCTTGCCCAGCCCGGAACCTATGCCTCTGCCCAGTCTTTTTGCAGAAGTCCTTGCTCCTTCGGCGGGTCTAAGTTCGTGCATTTTCATTGCTGACCTCCTTAAGCCTCTTCCACTTTCACCATGTGGCTGATTTTCTTAATCATGCCGCGGGTGCAGTCGGTGTCGGGCAGTATGTTGCTGTCGCCTATCTTTTTAAGTCCCAGGGCGGCGGCGGTTGCCTTCTGGTTTTCCAATCTTCCGATAAGGCTCTTTACGAGCGTTACTTTGATTTTCTTTTCCATTGCCGTACGCCTCCTTAGCCCAGAATCTCTTCAACGGTCTTGCCGCGCAGAGCAGCTATTTCTTCCGCGGACCTCATCTGCTTGAGTCCGTCGAACGCCGCCTTTACGCAGTTGATCTTGTTGTTGCTGCCCAGCGACTTCGCACGGACGTCCTTCACGCCCGCAACTTCCATGATCGCACGGACGGGGCCGCCCGCTATGATACCGGTACCTTCGCCGGCGGGCTGTATGAGAACCTTGCCGCTTCCGAATTTACCTATCGCCTCGTGGGGCACGCTGGTGCCGAGGAGGGGTATTTTGACCATGTTGCGCTTTGCGTCGGCAGTAGCTTTACGGATTGCCTCCGGCACTTCCGCCGCCTTGCCCATGCCTACGCCTACGCCGCCTTCGCCGTCACCCACGACCATCAACGCGGAAAAACGCATGGTTCTGCCGCCCTTGACGACCTTGGTTACGCGGTTGAGAGCGATGAGCTTATTGGGCAGCTCGTTTTCCTTAACCTGGGGTTTATTCTCTCTTCTAGCCATTTTCTTCTCCTCCGTCAGAATTTGAGTCCGGCTTCTCTCGCGCCGTCCGCAACCGCCTGTACGCGGCCGGTGTAGAGGTATCCGCCCCTGTCGAACACGACTTCGGTGACGCCCTTTTCAAGCGCCTTCCTGCCGGCGGCTTCGCCCACTATCTTCGCGGCTTCGACCTTGGTCTTGCCTTCTACCAGCGGAGCGATATCCTTGTCCAGCGTGGAGCAGTACACAAGCGTGTGACCCACGGTATCGTCGATGACCTGCACTATGATGTTACGGGTGCTCCTGTACACGTTGAAGCGGGGTCTTTCCGCCGTGCCGGAGATCTTGTTTCTCATCCTTTCGTGCCTTTTCAATCTGATGCTGTTTTTGTCGATTTTATTTATCATTTTCCTACCGCTCCTTATTTCTTACCGGCCTTCTTGCCTTCCTTACGCGCGATCACTTCGTCGCTGTAACGAATGCCGTATGCGTGATAGGGATCGGGTACGCGGATAGCCCTGATGTTTGCCGCCACCTGACCTACCTGGCACCTGTCGATACCCCTGACGGTGATTTCGGTTGCGGAGGGGCACTCGAAAGTGATGCCGGCGGGCTCTTCCACCTCTACGGGATGGGAATAGCCGACGTTGAGAACCACTTTATTGCCCTGCTTTGCCACCTTGTAACCTACGCCGTTAATGACAAGGCCCTTGCTGTATCCGTTGGTGACGCCTTCCACCATGTTGGCAATCAGCTTGCGGTAAAGACCGTGCATTGCCTTGGTCTGCTTTTCGTCGTCGCTGCGCGTGCAGTGCACCACGCCCGCGTCAACCTTAACGGTTATCTTCTTGTTTACTTCCTGTCTGAGTTCGCCCTTGGGTCCCTTGACTGCCACCACGTTTTCGGGGGAGACGGTCACGGTAACGCCTGCGGGAACGGTTATGGGAAGTCTGCCTATTCTCGACATTTCATTACCTCCTTTTACCACACGTAAGCGAGCACTTCGCCGCCCGTGCGGGCAGCCCTTGCCTGCTTGTCCGTCATCACACCCTTGGAAGTGGAGATAATTGCCACACCAAGACCGCCCAGCACTTTGGGGAGGTGATCGACGTCCACGTAAACGCGCAGTCCGGGTTTGGAAACGCGCTTGATGCCCGTTATTGCCCTTTGCTTGTTAGCGCCGTACTTGAGGGCGATAACCATAGTGGGATAAGGGGCGTCCTTCTTCATTTCGTAACCCTTGATATATCCTTCGTCCAATAAAATTTTGGCGATGGCGTCCTTCATTTTAGAAGCGGGAACTTCCACACTCTCGTGTCCCACCATCAGGCCGTTCCTGATGCGGGTGAGCATATCCGCGATGGGATCTGTTGTCATCATATTCCTTTACCTCCTGTTACCAGCTCGCCTTCTTAACGCCGGGGATTTCGCCCTTGTAGGCAAGTTCCCTGAAGCAGATCCTGCAAATGCCGTACTTTTTGAGCACGGAGTGGGGTCTGCCGCATATTCTGCACCTGGTGTAAGCACGGGTGGAATACTTGGGCGTTTTCTGCTGCTTGTTTATCATTGCTTTCTTAGCCATATCCTAATCCTCCATTACCTGACGAAAGGCATACCGAGCAGCGTGAGCAGCTCCTTGGCCTCTTCGTCCGTCTTTGCCGTGGTGACTATGCACACGTCAAAGCCGCGTACCTTTTCAATCTTGTCATAGGATATTTCCGGGAACACGAGCTGTTCCTTGATACCCATTGCGTAGTTGCCCCTGCCGTCGAAAGAGTCCGCGGGTACGCCCTTGAAGTCCCTTACGCGGGGGAGCGCCACGGATACGAGCTTATCGAAAAAGTCGTACATCCTCTTGCCCCTCAAAGTCACCTTCGCGCCTATCTTCATACCCTCGCGGAGTTTGAAGTTCGCAATGGACTTTTTGGCCTTCGTGATTGCGGGAGCCTGACCTGCTATGTCGCGCAGTTCGGCAACGGCAAGTTCAAAGCTCTTGGTGTTGTCCTTTACGTCGCCCAGACCCATGTTGAGAACGATTTTTACCAGTCTGGGTACTTCGTTCACGTTCTTATAGCCGAATTTGGCCATGAGTGCGGGCGCTACGGAAGTCTTGTAAAGTTCCGCTATCCTGTACACTCTATCGGTTGCGCCAGCCTGCTCAACCTGATTTTGTTTTACTTGTGCCACTTATGTTTCCTCCGTTAATTCTTGCTGGTTTCGTCGCTCTGCTTGGAAGAAGTCTTCTTGGTAGCGGTCTTTTTCGCAGCAGTCTTGCTCGCCTTCTTCTTGGTGGCGCGCACGCTCTTGCGCTTGTCGAGGGATTCGCCGCACTTCTTGCAGACGCGCGTTTTCACCTTCTTGCCGTTTTCGTCCTCGCCAACCTGCACTGCTATGCGGGTAGCCTTGCCGCACGAAGGGCAGATTATCATAACATTGGAAATGTCTATCGCCCTTTCCTTTTCGATAATGCCGCCGCGCTGCTGGGCGTTGCGGGGCTTTACGAAGTGCTTGTCGGTGGAAAGGTTGGAACCTTTTACCACTACCTTATCGCCCTTCTCGCCCTTGATTACGGCGATGACTTCACCCGTCTTGCCCTTGTCCGCGCCCGCTATTATCTGGACTGCGTCTTCCTTTTTAATTGAAATACTCATATTTGTCTGCCTCCTCAAATTACCTCGGGAGCAAGGGAGATTATCTTCATGTAAGTCTGCCCTTTATCCCTCAGTTCTCTGGCTATGGGTCCGAAAATACGGGTGCCTCTGGGTTCGCCGTTGTTGTTGATGATTACCGCCGCGTTTTCGTCGAATCTGATGTAAGATCCGTCGCTGCGCTGCACGCCCTTGACGGTTCTGACGATTACGGCTTTAACCACCTCGCCCTTCTTGACCTGACCGCCGGGGATTGCGCTCTGCACCGCAGCCACAATCACATCGCCGATGTTACCCGACCTGCGGAAGGAGCCGCCAAGTACCCTGATGCACTTTATCTCTTTGGCGCCGGAGTTGTCCGCCACCTTCAATCTGGTTTCCGGTTGTATCATGACTGCCTCCTTACTTAGCCTTTTCGACTATTTCGATAACTCTCCAATGCTTGTCCTTGCTCAAAGGTCTGGTTTCCATAACGCGGACCTTGTCGCCTACGCCGCACTGATTGTTTTCGTCGTGTACCTTGAACTTCTTGGTACGGTTGACTATCTTGCCGTACAGGGGATGCTTTACGCGCTCCCTGATTGCTACGACGACAGTCTTGTCCATCTTATCGCTTACCACAACGCCCGTACGGGTCTTTCTCAAATTTCTCTTTTCTTCCATGACCTATACCTCCTTAAGCCTTCTTCGCCTTTCTGGTCGCCTTGACCGGTTCGGCGGAGATTCCCAGTTCCCTCTGACGGAGAACGGTGAGGACGCGGGCTATGTCTTTTTTGCATTTGGTCAGCTCTTTTCCGCTTTCGAGCTGTCCCGCCTTGTGCTGGAAGCGGAGGTTGAACAGCTTTTCTTTAAGCGAATTGTACTCCGCCTGCAGTTCCGCGGTGGGCATTTCGAAATATTTACTTGCTTTCATCGCTATCTGCCTCCTTTTCTACTTCCGTGCTTTCCTTCTTGACTATCTTGCACTTTACGGGGAGCTTGTGCATTGCAAGCCTGAGCGCTTCTTTAGCCGTTTCTTCGGACACGCCGCCCAGCTCGAACATAACTCTGCCCGGCTTTACCACGGCCACCCAGTACTCGACGCTGCCCTTACCGCTACCCATGCGGGTTTCGGCGGGCTTCTTGGTTATAGGCTTGTGGGGGAAGATGTCTATCCACACCTGGCCGCCGCGCTTGGTGTAACGCGTCATTGCGATACGCGCCGCTTCTATCTGGTTGGAAGTGATCCAGCCCGGTTCCAGGCTCATCAGTCCGTACTCGCCGTACGCCACCTGATTGCCGCGGGTCGCCTTACCGGTCATTCTTCCGCGGTGAACGCGACGCCTTTTAACTCTTTTAGGCATTAACATTTGCGTTACCTCCCTCTTGCTTCTTGGGTTCTTCGGAAACAGCCTTTCCGAGCACCTCTCCGTTGTACACCCACACCTTTACGCCGATGATACCGAAAGTGGTATGCGCCTCGGCAAAGCCGTAGTCTATATCCGCGCGCAGCGTCTGCAGCGGAATGGATCCTTCGTGATACTTTTCGCTGCCTGCGATTTCCCTGCCGTCCAGTCTGCCGGACACGAGCGTTTTAACGCCCATTGCGCCCGCCTTCATGGCGCGGGTGATCGCCTGCTTCATCGCCCTTCTGTGGGCTACGCGGTTTTCCAGCTGCGTTGCGATGTTTTCCGCGATAAGCTGGGCATCGAGATCGGGCTTTTTCACCTCTATGATGTTTACGCTTACGTTCTTGCCCTTTGCTATCTTTTCGATTTCCGCCTTGATCTGGTTGGCGTTTTCGCCCTTGTTACCTATCAGCTTGGCGGGGCTGCCGCTGTATATCTTCACGTTCACTATGGCGTTGCTGTCAGTAAGCAGCCTGGTGATGGTGATGCGGCTGATGCTGCACTTATAGTACTTTTTCTTGATGAAAGTCCTTATCTTGTTGTCTTCCACCAGGTTGTCGGCAAAGTGCTTTTTGTCGGCATACCACTGGGTATCCCATTCCTTGATAACGCCCACTCTCAGTCCGTGGGGATTTACTTTCTGACCCATGTTCTACCTCCTTACTCCGCCTTAGTATCAAGCACCACGGTGATGTGGCTGGTGCGCTTGTTGATACGCGCCGCGCTGCCCTTTGCACGCGGCATCACTCTTTTGAGAATGGGGCCGGCGTTGGCGTAGCATTCGGCTACGTAAAGGGTGTTCTTGCTCATACCCAGATTGTTTTCCGCGTTTGCGGCTGCGGATTCGAGCACCTTGATAACGGGTTCGCACGCCGCCTTGGAAGTGGCTTTGAGTATTGCCACGGCCTCTTCGTATCCCGCTCCCCTGATGATGTCGAGTACGATACGCACCTTATCGGGGGATATTCTCACAAACCTGGCGGTGGCGGAAGGACGTCTGTCGCGCGCTTCCTGACGCTGTTTGGCTTTTTCTCTTATTCTGGTTGCCATCTTATTACCTCCTGCCGGTCGTCTTTTCGCCCGCGTGGCCCTTGAAAGTACGGGTGGGGGCGAATTCGCCGAGTTTGTGTCCGACCATATCTTCGGTTACGTATACGGGCACGTGCTTCCTGCCGTCGTGGACGGCGATGGTGTGTCCTATCATGTCGGGGAAGATAGTGGACGATCTGGACCAAGTTTTTACGACTTTCTTTTCTCCGCCTTCGTTCATCGCCTCTATCCTTCTGATAAGGCGTTCTTCAACGTAAGGACCTTTTTTAACGGATCTGCTCATCTTTTATCTCCTCTCTCAGTTAATACGCTTGATTATGAACTTGTTGCTTCTGTTCTTCTTGTTGCGGGTCTTGTAACCCAGGGTAGGAATACCCCAAGGAGTAACAGGTGAAGGCATACCGACAGGCGATTTGCCCTCGCCGCCGCCGTGAGGGTGGTCGTTCGGGTTCATAACCACGCCGCGGACGGTAGGTCTTACGTTCATATGACGCTTGCGTCCCGCCTTGCCCAGGTTGACGAGTTCGTGTTCGGTGTTGCCCACCGTGCCGATCGTCGCCCTGCACTTTACGAGCACGTATCTCATTTCGCCGCTGGGCAGTCTCAAAGTGGCATATCTGCCTTCCTTAGCCATGAGCTGCGCGCTCACGCCGGCGCTGCGCGCCATCTGGCCGCCCTTGCCGGGGTGAAGTTCCACGTTGTGCACTTCCGTACCCACGGGGATCTTTTCAAGAGGCAGGTTGTTGCCCACTTTGATATCCGCGTTTTCACCGCTGACGACCGTGTCGCCCTTGTTGAGTCCGAGGGGGCAGAGAATGTATCTCTTTTCGCCGTCGGCGTAGTTCAGAAGCGCGATGTTGGCGCTGCGGTTGGGGTCGTACTGGATAGAAGCGACCTTTGCGGGGATACCGTCTTTATTGCGCTTGAAGTCTATTATTCTGTACTTTACCCTGTTGCCTCCGCCGATGTGCCTGACGGTGATTCTGCCGTAAGCGTTTCTGCCGCCCGTGCGGTTGACTTTGCGGAGCAAACTTTTTTCGGGTTTTTCGCCTGTCAGCTCGTTAAAGCTGGAAACGGTCATGAAACGGCGACCGGGCGATGTAGGTTTATATCTCTTTATTCCGTCGTTTGCCATACTAAACCTCCTTGTTATGCCAGGCTTTCGAAGAAGGAGATTGCCTTGCTGTCGGGGGTGAGCATGACGATTGCCTTCTTGTAGGCGGAGGTCATACCCTCGCTGCGGCCCATTCTCTTCTTCTTGCCGTTCACGTTAATGGTGTTTACCTTAGCCACCTTGACGCCGAAAACTGCTTCCACAGCCCTCTTCACGTCCGTTTTGGTGGCGGACTTTGCTACTTTGAATGTGTACTTCTTCTCGGCGATACCGTCGGTGGATTTTTCCGACAGGATAGGCTCGATGATGATATCGTAGTTATTCATATTACTCAGCCTCCTCTACCATCTGCTCTATCTTTCTTACCGCGGCTTCGGTGATAACGCACTTGGTGTTTGCCATGAGGTCGTAGACGTTTACGCCGTTTGCCTCCGTTATTACCACGCCGGGAATGTTACGGGCGGAGAGATATACCTTTTCGTCGTGTTCCGCCGTTACGATGAGCGTCTTGCAGGTTACGCCGAACTTGTCCAGCATACCGGCTATGGCCTTGGTCCTGATTTCTTCGAGCTTGATTTCGTCAACCACGATGAAATTGCCGCCGCTGACCTTTGCCGACAGGGCGCAGAGCGTCGCCTGCTTTTTCATTCTCTTGTTTATCTTCTGGGAGAAGTCGCGGGGCTTGGGTGCGAACACTACGCCGCCGCCCGTCCACTGGGGAGCGCGGATAGAGCCTTGTCTTGCCCTGCCGGTGCCCTTCTGCCTCCAGGGCTTTTTGCCGCCGCCGCGCACTTCGCTGCGCGTGAGGGTGCTTTTGGTGCCCTGTCTTTTATTTGCCATCTGAGCCACCACGACCTGGTGTACCAGAGGGCCGTTGAATTCCACTCCGAAAACGCCGTCGTTTACTTCTATCTGACCGAGCTTTTCGGCGCTCATGTTAAACTTATCTATTTTCATGATGACTCCTTTACGCCTTTACGCTGTCCTTGATCACGACGAAGCCGCCCTTAGGTCCGGGGACTGCGCCCTTGAGAAGGATGAGATTACGTTCGGTATCGACTTTTACCACGGTGAGATTCTGCACGGTTACCCTTTCGTTGCCCAGGTGGCCGGACATCTTCTTGTTCTTGAATACGCGGGAAGGAGTGGAGCACGCGCCCATGGAACCTACGCCCCTGTGATAGCCCGAACCGTGGGCCTTGGGACCGATGTGGTGGTTCCATCTCTTGACCGCGCCGGCAAATCCCTTACCCTTGGAAGTACCGGTGACGTCCACCTTTTCGCCCGCGGCGAATATGCCGCACTTGATCTCGTCGCCTACGCTGTACGCCGAGCAGTCCGCCAGGCGGAGCTCCCTGAGCTTGCGCATAGGCTTTACGTTTGCCTTGCCGAAATGGCCCTTGACGGGCTTTACGACGTTCTTTTCCTTGATAGCGCCGTAACCTATCTGAATGGCGTTATAGCCGTCCTTTTCCGTATTCTTTACCTGAACTACGGGGCAAGGTCCTGCCAGCACTACCGTTACGGGTATTACGGTGCCGTCCTGCGAAAACACCTGGCTCATACCCAACTTAGTACCCATGATTGCTTTATTCATTGATAAAGTTCACCTCCAAAAATTTTCGCTCGTTTTCCGTTTGCGGGAAACGGGCGGTTGCTTTCCTTATTGATATTACAGCTTTATGCTGATGTCCACGCCCGCGGGCAGATCCACTTTCATAAGAGCGTCTACCGATTTAGCGGTGGGATTGTAGATGTCTATCAATCTCTTGTGCGTGCGCAGCTCGAACTGTTCGCGGCTGTCCTTATACTTGTGCGGAGCGCGAAGTATGGTGACCACTTCTTTATCGGTAGGGAGCGGTACGGGACCGGACACTTTTACGTCGAAACGCTTTACCGTGCTGATTATCTTATCCGCAGCGGCGTCGATAAGGTTGTGATCGTAAGCTCTGAGCTTGATTCTGATTTTGCCTGCCATTTTTGTTTTCTCCTTTTTATTTAGGGCTTACGCGCCCTCGTGTGTCACACCGTCGTCATTTAATATGCGGCCTGCGCCGCACTTTCTTTGCCGGGACGGAAATTCTCCGCAACGCGGTAACTTCCCGCACCGTGCCCTTTCGGACGATGCCTATTTATTATATAGGGGCGCACTTTTTTAGTCAAACACAACGTGAAGAATAAATGTAAAATCTTTGTAAAATATTTTTCTTTTTCTTCCGCTTGTGTGCGCCGCGCGTTTACCACCCCATATATTGGGGCGTAAAAGAGCCGCCCGGCTGTGCGGGCGGCCCGTTGACGTTTTTCCGCGTTATTCTTCGCCGCCGGACGTATCTTCGTCCGTGATGTCGTTTTCTATTGCGAACTTGCCGGCTATGTCGTCTTCGCGTATGCCGCCTTCCACGTAGCTTCTGGGCACTGCCACCACGTTGCGGTAGCGGCGCATACCAGTACCCGCGGGAATGAGCTTACCGAGAATGACGTTCTCTTTCAGACCGACAAGGTTATCCACCTTGTTCTTGACGGCGGCTTCGGTAAGCACGCGCGCGGTTTCCTGGAAGGAAGCTGCGGAGAGGAAGGATTCGGTGGCGAGAGCCGCCTTGGTGATACCCAGCAGTATGCGCTTTGCCGTTGCGGGTCTGCCGCCTGCTTCAATCGTCTTTTCGTTTTCCTCTTCGTAGGTGAAGATATCCACGAAGTCGCCGGGGAGCATATCGGTATCGCCCTGTTCTTCTATCCTTACCTTGCGGAGCATCTGTCTGATGATGACTTCCGTATGCTTGTCGTTGATTTCAACGCCCGAGGTGCGGTATGCCGACTGCACTTCCTTGATAAGGTATTCCTGCGCGCCCGTGACGCCCTTGGTTCTGAGGATATCCTGGGGATACACGTTACCCTGGGTGATGGGATCGCCCGCGGCAATCTGGTCGCCCTCTTTAACGCGCAGCTTCTGACCGAACACCAGCTTGTATTCCACGGGTTCGCCCTCTGCGGGAGCTATGGTCACGACGGTGTTCCTGCCCTCTTCCTTTATGTGCACCGCGCCCGACTTGTCCGCGACGATTGCCTGACCCTTGGGCTTGCGCGCTTCGAACAATTCTTCCACGCGGGGCAGACCCTGGGTGATGTCCTCGGACACCGCGACGCCGCCGGTATGGAAGGTTCTCATCGTCAGCTGGGTACCGGGTTCGCCTATCGACTGCGCCGCGATTACGCCGACCGCTTCGCCCACCTTGACTTCGTTGCCGGAAGCCATGTTCTTGCCGTAGCACTTGGCGCATACGCCGTGCTTGGTCTTACAGGTGAGAATGGAGCGGATACGCACGCTCTTCACGCCCGCCTTGTCGATGGCTGCTGCCTGATCGCCCGAAAGCAGCGTATCCTTGGGCACGATGAGTTCGCCCGTTTCGGGGTTGAATATATCGTCCATGCAGTATCTGCCCGCTATCCTGTCGCGCAGAGGTTCGATGACCGCGCCGGAAACGTCCACGATTGCCGTAACGACGCTGCCCTTGGTGTCGCCGCAGTCCTTTTCATTGATGATGACGTCCTGCGAAACGTCCACCAGACGACGGGTGAGGTAACCGGAGTCAGCCGTTTTAAGAGCCGTATCCGCAAGACCTTTACGTCCGCCGTGCGCGGAAATGAAGTATTCCAGAACGGTAAGACCTTCACGGTAGGAAGATTTGATAGGCAGCTCGACGACTTTACCGGAAGGGTCGCGCACCAGACCTCTCATACCGCACAGCTGTGAAATCTGCGACATGTTACCGCGGGCGCCCGAATCCGCCATCATCCAGATGGGGTTGAACAGCTCCTTGTGGGAGATAAGCGCCTTGTCCACTTCTTCCTTCGCCTTCTGCCATACTTTGACCGTCTGGTTGTAACGGTCCTCGTCGCTCATGCGGCCGCGCTTATACAGCTTTTCTATCTCCAGAATATCTTTATCGGCTTTTTCGAGTATCTCGTGCTTTTCCTTAGGAACGTGCATATCGAATACGCTCGCCGTGATTGCGCCCACGGTGGAGTACTGGTAGCCCTGGTCCTTTATCTTGTCGAGCACTATGGAAGTTTCCGTTGCGCCCTTGTACTTGAAGCACGCGTCCACTATGCGCGAGAGCACGCCCTTGCCTACGGGCACGTTGCCGCCGTTCCACTTGGAGCGGAGGAACTTTTCCCTCTCTTCTCCGGTCAGACCCTTTTCGTCGGCTTCCCTGTTCGCGCCCTGCTCGTTCCAGTCTATTTCCAGATACAGCTTCTGTTCGGGAGTGTTCCTGGGAACGAACTGCAGATCCTGGGGAATGGCTTCGTTGAAGATGATTCTGCCCGTGGTGGTCCGGATTATCCTGCTCACGCGGTTACCTTCCCCGTCCACGCCGCTCATACGGACGTGCACCATCGCCTGCAAGTCTATCTGACCCAGCTGGTACGCCTTTTTCGCCTCGTCGGTGTCGCGGAAGAATCTGCCTTCGCCGCGCGCGCCTTCCTTGACTATCGTCAGGTAGTAGCTGCCCATAACCATGTCCTGGGTAGGGGTAACGACAGGCTTGCCGTCGGAGAGTTTGAGTATATTGTTGGTGGAGAGCATGAGGAACCTCGCCTCCGCCCTCGCCTCTATCGAAAGAGGTACGTGCACCGCCATCTGGTCGCCGTCGAAGTCCGCGTTGAACGCGCCGCACGCCAGAGGATGCAGTTTGATTGCCCTGCCTTCAACCAGCACGGGCTCGAACGCCTGGATGCCCAGACGGTGCAGCGTGGGAGCGCGGTTGAGCAGTACGGGGTGATCCTTGATGACTTCTTCGAGAATATCCCAAATCTTGTTCTCCTGCGCCTTTTCGATAATTCTCTTGGCGGTCTTTATGTTGAGGCAGATGCCGTCGTCCACAAGGCGTTTGATGACGAAGGGCTTGAACAGCTCCAGGGCCATCTCCTTGGGGATACCGCACTGGTACATTTTGAGTTCGGGACCTACCACGATAACCGAACGGCCGGAGTAGTCCACGCGCTTGCCCAGCAGGTTCTGGCGGAATCTGCCCTGCTTACCTTTGAGCAGTCCGGACAGCGATTTCAGTTCGCGGTTGCCCGCGCCCGTGACCGCCTTGCCGCGCCTGCCGTTGTCGATAAGCGCGTCGACCGCCTCCTGCAGCATACGCTTTTCGTTTCTTATGATTATGTCGGGCGCGCCCAGCTCCATGAGCTTTTTCAACCTGTTGTTGCGGTTGATAACGCGCCTGTAAAGGTCGTTGAGGTCGGAAGTTGCGAATCTGCCGCCGTCAAGGGGAACCATGGGGCGCAGTTCGGGGGGAATTACGGGCACGACGTCCAGAATCATCCATTCGGGGCGGTTGCCGCTCACGCGGAAGGATTCGAGCACCTCAAGACGCTTGACTATCTTTGCGCGCTTCTGGTTGTTGCCGCCCGCGGACTGCATATCCTGCAATTCCTTTTTCAGCTCTTCGCACTCCTTGTCCAGGTCGATTTCGGAAAGCAGTTCCTTGATTGCCTCCGCGCCCATTGCCGCGCGGAAAGAACCGTAACCGAATTCGTCCTGCACTTCGCGCAGTTCCTTATCGTCGATAATCTGCTTTTTGTGCAGATTGGTCTTGCCCGGGTCGAGCACCACGAACTTGATAAAGTAAAGCACGAATTCCACGTCCTTGGGGGACATATCCAGGCACAGAGAAATGCGCGAAGGAATGCCCTTGAAGTACCATATATGGGACACGGGGGAAGCCAGCTCTATGTGGCCCATTCTTTCGCGGCGGACCTTGGCGCGCGTGACTTCCACGCCGCACTTGTCGCAGATAATGCCCTTGTATCTGATTCTCTTGTATTTGCCGCAGTGGCATTCCCAGTCCTTGGTGGGTCCGAAAATGCGCTCGCAGAACAGGCCGTCCTTTTCCGGCTTCTGCGTGCGGTAGTTTATGGTTTCGGGTTTTGTAACCTCGCCGTGCGACCACGACCTTATCTGATCGGGGGACGCCACGCCGATTTGTATGCTGTCAAAATTGTTTACTTCGGACATAACCTACCTCCTTACTCCTCGTCGTCGCCGCTGGTGAACAGATTGTCGATGCCGCTTACGCCGTCATCGTCCAGCCCGCCCAACTCGCCGGGGAGAGAATCGTCCGAGCCGAACAGACTGCCGTCCATCTCGCTCAGGTCGCCCAAATCGAATTCGTCGGTTTCCGCA
Source organism: Candidatus Alloclostridium intestinigallinarum (assembly GCA_904382605.1). Lineage (GTDB taxonomy): Bacteria > Bacillota > Clostridia > Christensenellales > UBA3700 > Alloclostridium > Alloclostridium intestinigallinarum. Next base: position 129,397 of record CAJFJA010000004.1, read on the forward strand.
ACGGGTTCCTGATCCTTTTCGGGCATCGCTTCTATCTCGTCGTCCACGCTTTCACGCAGACCTATTTCTTCCTTGTTTTCGTTGAGCACCTTCACGTCGAGCGCAAGTCCCTGGAATTCCTTTATGAGCACCTTGAAGGACTCGGGAGTGCCGGGTTCGGAGATGGGGTTGCCCTTTACGATATTTTCGTAAGTCTTCACCCTGCCCACCACGTCGTCCGACTTGACGGTGAGGATTTCCTGCAGTATATGCGCCGCGCCGTACGCTTCCAGCGCCCACACTTCCATTTCGCCGAAGCGCTGTCCGCCGAACTGCGCCTTGCCGCCCAGAGGCTGCTGGGTAACCAGGCTGTAAGGGCCTATGCTTCTTGCGTGGATCTTGTCGTCTACAAGGTGGATCAGCTTGAGCATATACATGTAACCTACCGTTACGGGGTTTTCGAACTTATCGCCCGTACGGCCGTCATACAGCTCGAACTTGCCGTTCAGAGGCATGTTGTTTTCCTTGAACAGCTCCTTGATGTCGTACTCGGTTGCGCCGTCGAACACGGGGGTGGAAACCTTCCAGCCCAGCGCCTTCGCCACATAACCCAAGTGCACTTCGAGCACCTGTCCTATATTCATACGGGAAGGCACGCCCAACGGGTTGAGCACTATCTGCAAAGGAGTGCCGTCGGGCAGGAAAGGCATATCCTCACGGGGAAGAACGCGCGAAACAACGCCCTTGTTACCGTGGCGGCCAGCCATCTTGTCGCCCACGCCCAGCTTGCGCTTTTGCGCGACGTAAACTCTGACCAGCTTGTTCACGCCGGGGGACATTTCGTCCTTGTTCTCGCGGGTGAATATCTTCACGTCCACGACTATACCGCTCTGACCGTGCGGCAGACGCAGGGAAGTATCCCTCACCTCGCGCGCCTTTTCGCCGAAGATGGCGCGAAGCAGGCGCTCTTCGGGTGTAAGCTCGGCTTCGCCCTTAGGCGTGACCCTGCCTACCAGAATGTCGCCGGAATGTACTTCCGCGCCCACCATGATAATGCCGTTTTCGTCCAGATATTTGAGCGCGTCCTCGCCCAGATTGGGAATGTCGCGCGTAATCTGCTCTTCGCCCAGCTTGGTGTCCCTCGCCTCGGTCTCGTATTCTTCTATATGAATGGAAGTGAATACGTCGTCCTTGACAAGGTCTTCGCTGATAAGTATTGCGTCTTCGTAGTTGTAGCCGCACCACGACATGAAGCCGATAAGTATGTTCCTGCCCAGCGAAAGTTCGCCGTTATCGGTAGCGGGGCCGTCCGCCAGAACCATACCCTTCGTTACCCTCTGCCCCTTGGTGACTATGGGGCGCTGGTTGATGCAGGTACCGTTGTTGCTGCGCTCGAACTTTTGCAGGATATAAGTATCCGTGCTCGTGTCGCCCAGCTCGACTTCTATCTTGTCCGCGCTTACGCTCTTGACCACGCCGTCGTTTTTGGCAATCACCATAACGCCGCTGTCGTAAGCTATCTTATGTTCGATGCCCGTGGCGATGATAGGCGCCTGGGGACGGATAAGCGGCACTGCCTGGCGCTGCATGTTCGAACCCATCAGCGCGCGGGACGTGTCGTCGTTTTCCAGGAAGGGAACGAGCGACGCCGCCACCGATATGAGCTGCTTGGGCGATACGTCCATGTAGTCGACGGTGGAGCTGTCCACTTCCCTTATGTCTTCCCTGATACGGCAGGTTACGCGGCCGGAAGCGAAATGTCCGTCCTCGGTAAGAGGAGTGTTCGCCTGCGCCACCACGTACTTGTCTTCTTCGTCCGCCTGCAGGTAGTCCACGTGGTCGGTGACGATTCCGTTTGCCTTATCCACCTTGCGGTAGGGCGCTTCTATAAAGCCGTACTCGTTCACCCTTGCGAAAGTGGAGAGCGAGGAAATAAGACCAATGTTCTGACCTTCGGGAGTTTCAATGGGGCACATTCTGCCGTAGTGCGAGTGGTTGATGTCGCGCACTTCCACGGAAGCCCTGTCCCTGTTCAGACCGCCGGGACCCAACGCGGAGAGCTTTCTCTTGTGGGTAAGTTCGGCTATGGGGTTATGGTGGTCCATGAACTGCGACAGCTGCGAGGAGCAGAAGAACTCCTTGATTGCCGAAGTCACGGGTTTGATATTGATAAAGTTCTGCGCCTTATAGTCCGCGTCCTCGGAAACTATGCTCATGCGCTCCTTGATGACCCTGTCAAGCCTGCCGAAGCCGATGCGCAGCTGGTTCTGAAGCAGCTCGCCCACCGAACGCACGCGGCGGTTTGCCAGGTGGTCGATATTGTCGCATTCGCCCAGACCGTGCACAAGACCCAGGTTATAGGAAACCGCGGCGATGACGTCGTCCATGGTGAGGTGCTTTATGATAAGCGTATCCCTCGCCTTCTTGATTTCGTTCAGAAGGTCGTCGCCGGAGAAGTTTGCCATCATATCCATAAGGGTGGGATAGTAAACCTTCTCGTTTATGCCCAGCGCCTTGGGGTCGCAGTCCACAAAGGCTTCCAGATCAACGGTGCCGTTGCCTATTACCTTGACTTTGGCGCCGTCCCTGCCTATCACGTACACTTCGTTCACGCCCTTGTTCTGCAAATCGAGGGCTGCCTTTTCGTCCAGCCTTTCGCCCTTGCTTGCCAGCACTTCGCCGTCTTCGGAAATGACGTCCTCCGCAATTTCAAGGCCGGCTATTCTCAGACCCAGGGAGAGCTTTTTATTGAACTTGTATCTGCCCACCCTTGCCAGGTCGTACTTGCGCGAATCGTAGAAGGTGTTGTATATAAGCTGCGTGATGGATTCGTTGTTGGGAACTTCACCGGGGCGCATCTTCTTGTAAAGTTCGACTTTCGCTTCTTCTTCGTTGTGCGATACGTCCTTTTTGATGGTTTCCAGCAATATCTTTTCTTCGCCGAATTGCGTAAGAATCTGTTCGTCGGAGCCGAGACCCAAAGCGCGCAGAAGCGTGGTGGCGGCAACTTTGCGGTTGCGGTCCACGTTTACCCAAAGCACGTCGTTCTGATCCTGCTTGAACTCCAGCCACGCGCCGCGCGAAGGCATGACGGTGGTATCGAAGCGGGGAGTGCCAGACTTGTCCATGTTTACGTTGCAGTAAACGCTGGGGCTGCGCACGAGCTGGCTGACGATAACCCTTTCCGCGCCGTTTATGATAAACGAGCCGTTTTCCGTCATCATGGGGAAATCGCCCATGAATACGTCTTCTTCCGTGACCTCGCCCGTGTCGTTGCGGACGAGCCTTACCTTCACCTTGAGCGGGCGGGCATATGTGGCGTCCCTGTCCTTGCACTCTTTTACGGAGTAGGTTACCTTGTCGTCAAAATGGAAGCCCACGTAATGCAGCTCTATTTTGCCGGTAAAGTCACAGACGGGGGTATAGTCATCCAAAACCTCCTGAATGCCTTCGGTGATAAACCTCTTGAAGGAATCCTTCTGGAGCTCGATCAGATAGGGTATGGGTAATACATCCTTGATCTTGGAAAAACACATCCTTTCCGTGTTGCCGTACTTGACCTTGTGTATGTGTTGAGGCATGTTTCACACTCCTTGAAAAATTATATGCAATGTGATTTTGCGCAGTATTCCCCTTCCCCTCTCGCGGCACGGCGATACTGAGCAACATACATAACGATACAATTCTACATTATACCCCCGAGGGGCAACCTCGTCAAGCGTTTTTAACAAATAATTATAAAAAAATTTTTTATATATATGCGCACTCCTTACCCTATTGCGCGTTTTACCGCCTTGTGGTATAATAATCGCATGAGATTGGATAAATTTTTGAAAGTCAGCAGAATAATAAAGCGCCGCACGGTTGCCGCACAGGCGTGCGACGACGGCAGGGCGGAAGTAAACGGCCGTCCCGCCAAACCTTCCGTCCGTCTGAAAACAGGCGACGAAGTGACTTTGCGCTTCGGCGACAAGCTGTTTTCTTTCCGCGTGCTTTCGCTGAACGAAAACGCGCGCAAGGAAGAGGCTTCTTCCATGTACGAGGTTCTGGATGAAAATTAACGTCGTTCTCCCCTGCGCCGGCAAGGGCGAACGCGCCGGGCTGGGGTACAACAAAACTCTCGCCCTGCTCGGCGAAAAGCCCGTGGCGCTCGTAACCGCTTCCGTCTTTGCCGCGCTTCCCGAAGTGACGCGCATAGTCGCGGTCGTCGGCAAAGGCGAAGAAGAGGCGTTTGCAAAAGCGCTTTCTCCCCTTTCGGATAAAGTGCAATTCGCCGCCGGCGGAGATACGCGCACTCTTTCCGCATATTCGGGCATACTCGCCTGCGAAAGCGACTGCGACATGATAGCGGTACACGACGGCGCGCGCCCCTACCTTTCGGAAGCCCTGCTCCGCCGCACGATAGATACCTGCGCAAACAGCGGTTCCGCCGTACCCGTACTTCCCGTTACGGACAGTCTGCGCGAAGTGCACGGAGAATTTTCCCGCGCCGTGGACCGCAGCTGCTATTACGCGGTGCAGACTCCGCAGGTATTCGACGCCGTCAGGTTGCGCGCCGCCTATGAAAGCGCGGTCAAAGACGGCTTTACCTTTTCCGACGACGCGCAGGTGTACGAACGCTACGCGGGCAAAGTCGCGTTATGCGCGGGCGATCCCGCCAACATAAAACTCACCACCCCCGCCGATTTTTCGCCGCGCGGCATTGCCGTCGGCTGCGGCTTCGATACGCACCGCCTCGTACAGGGGCGCAACCTCATTTTGGGCGGCGTGGAAATTCCCCACGATAAGGGACTTTTGGGACATTCGGACGCGGACGTTCTCGTCCATGCGGTCATGGACGCCCTGCTGTCTTCCGTCCATGCGCGCGATATAGGCGTGCTATTCCCCGACACGGACGAAAAATACGCGGGCATATCCAGTATGAAACTTCTTGCAGAAGTGAAAAAACTGCTCGACGAAAAGGGCGCGCGCGTGCTCAACGTCGCCGCCGTCATACTTGCGCAAAAGCCCAGATTGAAGGACTATATTCCGCAGATGTGCGCCAATATCGCGGCGGTTCTCGGTATTGACGGGGACAAAGTGTCCGTCTCCGCCACCACCACGGAAGGCATAGGACTTGTAGGCAGGGAAGAAGGAATCAGTTGCCGCGCCTACGCGTGCGTACTGTCCGCACAATAAAGCAATGACAAAAAACGGCAGATAAGGCAGGGAGCGGATCTCCGTCCGCTCCCTGCTTTATGTATTTTATCCTTTATTTAATATCCCGTCCCACGAGTTCGTCTAAGGTTATACCGTAAAAGTCTGCTAGCTTTACGCAGTAATCTATATTCGGCAATACCTCGCCGCTTTCCCAACGGCTGATATTCTGATGGGAAGTACCGATTCTTTGCGCAAGTTGCAGCCTACTCAGCCCCGCTTGCTCGCGCTGGTATCGAAAGTACTCGCCATATTTCCCCTTTGACTGCATGTTCATACAAATATGATTGCACATATTTGTGAAAATTATTTGACTTGCACATATTTGTGCATATAAAATATATATATGGTTATTTCTTTCTGCGGTCATTCTGATTTTCAAGAAAACAGTAATTTGAAAACAATACTAATTGATAAACTTACAGATTTTGCACAAAACAACAACGAATTACTATGCTACTGTGGTGGATACGGCAATTTTGACCACTTTGCAGCCGAATGCGTTAATATAGCAAAAATTAAATGCAAAAATATCAAAAATATCTTCGTTTCACCATATTTAGACGAAAAATATATAAGAAATATTGCGAACTATAAAATATTTGATGCCATTATTTATCCTGAATTAGAACATATTCCTCCTAAATATGCGATAATACATCGCAATAAATGGATGGTAGATAATAGCGATATAATAATAGTATATGTCAACCACGGCTGGGGCGGGGCTGCGAAAACATTAGCATATGCCCGTTATAAAAGAAAACAGATCATATCACTATAATATGGTATTTATTAGTTTCCCTTACTCTGTACATTCATAAGAATTATTTTGCGTAATTTATAGTGCAACGCTTATCCGCCCACTGACCGTTCCAATCCTTGCTCTGCTTTTTCACGGCGGTAAAAATTATAACGGCTTTATCACAGTTACGGAAAGCGTTATTGCCTATAAATTCGGGTTTTGAGCGGATAACCGCTTCTTTGAGCGCGCGGCAATCGGTGTAGGCGCCCTTGCCGATATACGCCACCTTTTCGGGAATATCCACATTTTCCAGCGCGGCGCAATATCCGAAACAGTCGTCGTCTATCTTTTCAAGCAGCGGGGAAAGAGGCAGGCTTACCAGACTGCGGCAGCCGTTGAAGGTCGCCCTTTTCAATTCCGTCACCCTGTCGGACGCGCTTACCAGAGCCAGATTTCCGCAGGAAGCAAAGGCGTTGCGCCCTATTTTTTCCACGTTTCCGCCGAAGTACGCACAGCGCAGAGAGCGGCAGTTTTCAAACGCTCCCTCGCCTATTCTTACCACTTCCCCGCCGCTGCAAAAAGCGTACAGGTTGTAGCAACCGGAAAATGCCCTGTCCTCTACATATTGCAGTTTGCTTTCGCCGCGGAAAGTGACCCCGCGCAAATCGCGGCAGTTCATAAAACATTCCTTGCCCAAATGGGTCATTCCTCCGGGCAGGGATATATAATACATTTTTTTCCTATCCCTGAACACGCCTGCGGCAATGCCTATAACCGGCTTGCCTTTGTGTTCGTCGGGAATATAGTTGCACCTGCGCAAAACCTGAAAACAAGAGGTCACCACATAACCTTGCTTTACGCGCGTATAGCCCAATCTGAACGGTACCAACTGTATGAGAGAAAGCAATGCAAGCCCCGAAGCCACGCCCGCCACGATAAACATGGACATTTCGCGCATAATGCCGGCTATCACCCACGCGATTATCAGAATCACCAGCACCACGATTATTATCATCGCCGCTCTCATGCGCTGATTGGAACGCACCTGCCTTTCGCGCGTGGCAAAACGCGCCTGCTCCTGTTCGCACGTGCGCAACACGTGTTCGTTATGCTTTTTCAAATCCTCTTTCATATATTCCGCCCTAAAGTGCTATTCGGTAATTTCCGCCTCGCCCTCTTCCTTGCTTAGCTCTCCCGACCTGACCATCTTGTCGCCGCCCTTATCTCCGTCGGCGCGCTCGCGCATACGCTTAAACACCGCCCTTACTATCAGAATGTCGCTATACGCCAAAAAACCGCTTACAACAAGCATGAGCAGGGAAAGCAATATGCCGCATACCACTCTTCCCGCTCCTTCCAGCGAAAAACTCAGATATACGCCGTACACCGAACATGCCGCCAGAAACACGCCCACAAACAGCACCGCGATAAACCCCGCGAACGCCACTATAAGCCCCGCAATGTTGAAAATTATATCGGCGACCTTGTCGCCCTTTGTCGGTTTTTTCTCCATATGTTACTATGATAACACAAAAAAACGCAAAAATAAAGGCTTTGCCTATTATTTGCGCCAAACGGCAAACGCCCGGCTTATTCCGAAGAATATGTATATTGCAAGGAAAACTCCGCATTCGCATTTCTGCGCCTGCGGAGCTGATATTTTGGAGTGAAATTCACTCCGTGCTTAGGGACTATTTGCTTACACTCTTATTTTACTAGATATTTTATCTAGTGTCAAGACATTTTATCTAGTTATGCAGATAATATAATTATGGATAAGACATTTTGCAAAAATCTGCGGGCAGCCCGTCTTGAAAAGAATATGACGCAAAAGCAGGTGGCTTTGCACCTCAACGTGGTGGAAAGCTGTTATGCAAATTGGGAGCAAGGCAGAACGGAACCCAACATTGAGATGTTGCGAAAACTTTCCGCCCTGCTCGAAGTCAGCCTTGACGACCTGATAAATTCCCAATTATAATTACTCTTTTATTCCCACATATCCACAAAACGGCTATAAAACCGAGCTTTTCCTTTTAAGCATGTGTCTTGTATACTCCGTTATATAGTGGTAAATGTGCTTGACACTGTGATTGTACCAAGGCTTATATAAGCATCACCATCAGTGATTGCCTCCGCCACTTTCTTTAAGACTAGCTGAGCATCATTAGCCATAGCTTTAAAGCCGTCTATAAGGGGAATATATATGTTTTGCAGAATATAGTCAACATTATCCTGGGTTAAACTGAGTCTTGCATTTTCAATCGTAGCGTTCAACGATGTAAATATGCCGCCTTCAACAACTCCAGATACTGTCATTTCACCTTCGATTTTATTAAACAAGTCGGGTATCAAATTATTCAAATTTGCAACTCCGAGGATGTTCTTTATAAGCGCACTGGCATCAATTGCCACGTCATCGTCCGGATTAGTTTGTGTATTATTAATATCGCAATAAAATACCAGCCCTTCGACAAGACCAGCGACTTGTTCCTTGTCTAAAATATCATTCCAAACTTCACTTATAAAATGCAAATTGTCAGTTGCCTTTACAGTATTTGTATATGAATTACCTCTGTACAAGGCATTGTCGACATTGGAAAAATCAAGCATAGTCTGCCCCATAATCAGGTCTTCAACCATACCTATAAAATCCAATTCATAATCTTCTCCGAACAGAATACTGATGAGTTGCATTATAGTACCGTCCGTATTAATAATATCTTGAATATTCATAAGATTATATGAGATTTCGTCGGTCATCTCACCAGTGTTGTTATCCGTAAATAAAATCAAAAAAGGTTCATCTGTGATTTCTGTTCCGGGATTTCCCTGTACAACAACAGGTAAAGCGCTTGCAAGTCCACTGATAGCCATATCTCTTATGCCAATGGTTTTATCTCTTCTGCCATAATAATAAAAAATTTGTGCACTAAGTTTAAGTCCGTCAAAGTCGTCGATATTTATTCCTATAGATGAAAGCAGACTTTTTACGGCAGATGTTATATTTGTAGCATCGCTGCCATGCCCGGCTTTCATAAACAACTCAACTTTTGTTAATTCCGCTGCTACATCTATGGTGAGTACGCCGTTCCTCCAAGTACGTTCCAAATCAATTTGTGCACTTACTCTCAGATAAGCAGACGTATCATTATCCTTCACGCCAAGAGCAATCTCTGCATCAGTAATTGTTATAGTCGTAGAAGCAGTCTTATTTGTAATTTTGCCCCAATTATTACTGGTAATTGCCGGTAAATTCTGCGCCGTCATGATAGAACCGCTATCAGACCCGTTGTCCGAATCTTTATCAGAATCGTTATCCGTTTGCTTCAAAACAAAAAGCATAGCGTAATATGATTTGCCCTCGCCTATACTCAACATTATATTATCAGAGATTACAGTAACATCTATTGTTATCTCATCATCACTTACCGAAAACTCTTTGCCGTGCAACTCATAATTACCAAAAGCAGTTCCGTTTATATACATTACCATATCGGAAAAATATATCTCTACTGCACTGTATTCCTCTATAATCGCATCCTTCATATCCGCAAATTCGCCGGTTGCCGACAAAAGCTTTGAAAATACAAATGTTTTTCCCGATAATGTAATATCATCATTGCATGCCGCAAGACATATACTACATGCAATTATAATAAGCAATAATATTGCGATAAATTTAGTTTTTTTCATAATCCATCCTTCCTGATTTTAATATAATATTGCTATTTATATTATAGAATATTTTATATTGCATGTCAATAAGTTTAATTGAATATAAATAAAAGTATAATTATAATAAATGACTGATTACCATGGCAATAGTTAATTCTGCTAGGGAAAAGCAGTAGCGAGCTTTTCAGTATCAAAATATTTTTGCAATGTCATAATAATGTTTTCACTAAAGCGACAGAAGTGTCATGCACATCACCGCGAAAAGTCTCCGCCAATGCGGAACGTTATATCCCTTAACCGCCCGGAAGTTATAAACAAAAATTCAGGTTTTTTCTTTACAATGCCTTGTCTTGTTTATTTCCGCGGACGTAATGCTATCCTTTACGAAAACCACGGTATCGGCGGCTGTGTCCGGCGCATTATCCGCAGTATCTGTTTTTACCGCAGATACAGACGTAAAAACTTCGTATGGAACGCAAAAAAACTAATTTTGAAAAATTTTGAAAATTTTTGAAAATTTTTGTACAAAAATACTTGAACTTTCTATAACACGGTGATATAATTTATGCGTAAATTCGATAAGGAGAATACTTTCAGGGGTATTTCGGGCAAAATCAGGCTGATATGTTGAAAAAGTGCAAATAAGCGCTTGGTTTTTCACGCCCTTTTGCCCCGGAAAAGCGGAAAATGTGTAACTATCGGGACAAATTGAAAAGAGCAGTACAGCTTTTCGACGACGCGGACGCTATACTTGTGTTTTCGGGCGCAGGCATGGCATACAGCGCGGGTCTTCACACTTACGAAAGTCTGTTGCGCGGAGAATTCGGATATTTCGCAAACAAGTATATGCTGACAGACGTCAACGAAGGCTTCGTGCTTACCGCAGGAGAAGACCGCCGGGCGTTTTTCGCCTTATATGCGCGCGTATTTCACGACTGCCGCGCTTGCGAATCACACAAACGCTTAATGGAACTCATCCGCCGCAAGCCGTATTTCATCGCGCAGACCAATCCCGACTACGTATACGAAAAATCGGGTGCGAACAGGAAAAACGTCATTCATCTGGCAGGTTATCCGCACTATCTGCAATGCGCGGACGCATGCAACAACGACCTTCTTCCCATGCCGCGCGAAAGCGAACCCTTTCCCGCCTGCCCCGTATGCGGCGGAAAGATGCGCCCGTTCCTTGATATATTCGGCGACGACAACTTCATCTGCCCGAAGAGCTACATTGACGAGCTTGCCGCATACAGCAATTTCGTGGCAAAATACAGGGAAAAGCGCCTGCTCGTCATTGAACTCGAATGCGGCAGTCACGACCATTTCGGATTCAACGCGCCCGTCATAATACACGCGCTTGCAAACAGCGATAACATCCGCGTAATCAGCATAAATAAATACGAAGAACACGACGGCAAAAACGGCAGATATATCTGTTTCCACGAACCGGCAGACAAAGTTATCGCCGACATTCTGGAAAAACGCCCAAGCCAAAAGCGCGGCAGACCTTCCGTCCTGAGTAAAATAATGGCAGCCCGCAATGAACATATATTACGATAATGCCATGTAGCAAACGTAATTTGCCCGCGCAAGCCACTTTCATCCGGCGCTTATCACCAAAGCGCGGCAAAAGCGGCGAGCCGCCGGGAGCGCGTGGCGCTCCACCCATGATTATGCCTTGAAGGGAGCGTGGGACGCTCCACCCCTTAACCGCTGCGAAGAAACATTTTTACTATCAAAAATAATCTTGTCAAGTAGTACCTGACAAGCCAATTAAAACTTTTAACAAATTGATAGCATTATTTTCGCAATGGCTTTATATTGTAAATAAAGCGCGGCAAAATCGCATTTTGCCAAGCGTCACCTATAAAATTCGCTGTGCGGATTTTCCCGTAAGGGCAGAAAGAGGTGAATTTCCGCGGAAAAATCACTCTCGCTTATATTACCCACCGCGGAAAGAGGGGAAAACCGCAGCGGAGCGGGCTGGGTTTTCCCTTAACAAGGCAAACAAAAAAGCGAGCGACAATCGAGTTTTACAACTCGTTTGTTACGCTCGCTCGCTTTTTTGTTTGAAAAAACCGGCAACGTCCTATTCTCCCGGGCCGTTTCCAGCCAAGTACATTCGGCGCTAAGAGGCTTAACTTCTGTGTTCGGAATGGGAACAGGTGCACCGGTATGGTTGAGTGTGTTTCCTGCACACTCACAACTACACAGCACAGTCCGTAGACTTTTCTTTTTCCTTTCCAGGTCTTTATTTCACCGTTTGTGATCAAGCCCTCGACCTATTAGTATCGGTAAGCTCAATACATTACTGTACTTACACACCCGACCTATCTACCTTGTAGTCTTCAAGGGGTCTTACTACCTTACGATATGGGATATCTTATCTTGAGGTGGGTTTCACGCTTAGATGCCTTCAGCGTTTATCCCTTCCGAACTTCGCTACCCAGCTGTGCCGCTGGCGCGACAACTGGTGCACAATTGGTTCGTTCATCCCGGTCCTCTCGTACTAAGGACAAATCCTCTCAAATATCCTACGCCCACGATGGATAGGGACCGAACTGTCTCACGACGTTCTGAACCCAGCTCGCGTGCCACTTTAATCGGCGAACAGCCGAACCCTTGGGAC
>CAJFJA010000005.1:0-66473 GCA_904382605.1 Candidatus Alloclostridium intestinigallinarum
AACAACACTCCTATGCGCCCCCTCGGCTGGAAATCGCCTAATGAATACCTCGCCAATTTTTTTAACGACAATGTGTAATAAATGTTTGACAAACCTACACGGACAGCCGCGCGGCGGAACGCAGGCGTTTATCTCAATTTAAGGAAACGTCTTGACAATTATAATTTATACGGCTATTATTTATATGTAAATAATAAATTGCAACGGGAAAAATGTATGAAAAAATTCGCATTGTTACTGATAACTGCCGTGCTTCTCATATGCGTAAGCGCGGCGTGTCTGCTCGCCGGGTGTTCACAGGCAAAGCCTCTGCCGGATGAAATTACTCTGCCCGAAGTGCTTGAAAAAGGCGGATACGAACTTGTGTGGGGCGACGAATTCGACGGCGACGAAATAGATTACACAAAGTGGCGCGTCGGCTACAACGGCGGTGTGCGCAGGGCGGGTTATTATGTGGACACGTCCGATATCGTATTTGTCAAGGACGGCGCGCTTACTATCCGCACCCTGTATATGGAAGACGGGGTATACGGTCCCGGCTGGTATACGTCGTGGGTGGACAGCGCTACCGCCGATACCGCGGGCAACGGAATCGTCCACAGCGAAGATTATCAGGGTTTTCGGGTAAATACGGCTATTACGAGATACGCTGCATCACGCCCCCTTCGTACGGAATATGGTCGGCGTTCTGGATGATGCCCGACGGCGACGCGGCGGGAATGTCCGCGGACGACGTAAAGGGCACGGGAGAAGACGGCCTTGAAGTGGATATTATGGAATCGCCCTATATGTACGTGGACGGTTCGTATAACGTGCACGTCGTTCACGGTGAAGGTTATACCGACACCCGCTCCGACCGCTCCGATACCTACGAAGTGCCCGGTATGTATACGCAGTACCACACTTACGGCGTACTGTGGACGGAAGAGGAATACGTGTTCTATATAGACGGGCGCGAAACGTGGCGCACTTCCTATTCTCCCGACGGCGAAACGCTGGGAGTATCGCAGGTAGATCAATATCTTCTGCTTACCGTGGAAGTGGGCGGCTACCAGTCCGAAGACGGCGCCATGCACCCCGGAGTAACGCTTGAAGACGGGGTGGAAGTTCCCTATTGGTGCGGAAATCCCGACGACAACGACAAGACGAAGGCATACGACTTTATCATAGATTACGTCAGGGTATACCAGGTCGTTTAACCGGCAACCGGCAAAATCGTTCCCCTATACTTATTCAAAAACCGGGTCGCTCTTGCAAAAGGGCGGCCCGTTTTTTGCGTGCGGCGCTTCACCCGTGATAATCTGCGAAGCAATAATGCGGATTGTTTTTTTGAAGAATGACAAGGCTGCGGCGCGCCGCATAAAAGCTTTAAAATTTTTAAGAAAATTATAACAAACAGTTGACCATAAAATAATAATATGTTATAATTTTAGCGTAAATTAACAAGTCGTTAATATATGTGAAAAGAAGTTGTATTTTTTGCGGCGGAAAGAGCATATTGTGCGGCGTGTTGAAAAACAAAAAAGGGGAGAGATATATGGACGAGGGAATGAACATCAACGGCGCTTTTCCCGGGGACGGACGGCCTGAAACCAAGGAATCCGAAGCCATGCAGGATACGTCGTTCCAATCCGGGGCCGAAGAGCAGCAAAGTGCGCCCGGAACCGCGCAGAACGGTCCCGTTTGCCGCATATGCGGAGCGGTGAACGTCCCGGGGGCGAAATTCTGCAACATATGCGGAGCGGCGCTTGCCGGCGTAAAAATTTGCCATGCCTGCGGCACGCAGAATCTGGCGAACGCCAAGTTCTGCAACTCCTGCGGCGCGAAGTTGCAGGAAGCGGGGGCTTTTGCGGGCGGCGCACCGGCGCCCGCCGTGCCGGAAGAGCAGAATCTTCCGCCCGAAACGGAAAATACTTACGAATCCAAGTATACGGGCGGAGCGCTGACGCGGCTGTTTATAAATATCGGTGTGGTGCTGCTTTCGGCGATAACGCTGGGCATTGCGTATCCGTTCCTGATGTGCTCCAAGGAAAAATGGCTGAAAAGCCATACTTTCGTAAACGGCAGGCAGCTGGAATTCGACGGCAACGGCGCGCAGCTTATAGGTAAATTCATCGTATGGCTGCTGCTTTCGCTCATCACTTTCGGACTGTACGCAATATTCCGTCTGCCGCTCAATATGCAGCGCTGGAAGACAAAACACACGCACGTCAAAGGTTACACGGTAGACGGCAAGAAGGGCGAATCCAAGTTTACCGGCAGCATATTCGGACTGTGGGGAGTAAGAATCCTGAACGGCATTATGATGGTGCTGGGCTTCGTGACTTTCGGTTTTGCAAGCACGTGGGGCAAGCTGGTTAAACTGCGTTGGTTCAACGAAAAGAAGATTATCGACGGAGTAAGAATACACAACGACGCAAAAGTCGGACAGTTTTGGGTCAAGCGGCTGGTCTGGAATATCCTGATGATTGTCACCGTATTTATACATACCATATTTGTCAGGAGGAACAGCCAGATGAAGTTCCTTGCAAGCCACGACAAATTCGCCAACCCCTCCGTGTTCCCCCGTCCCGAAAGCATCGCGAAGAACGCGGCGGCGGTCAGAGCGGTCGGCGCGGCAGGTGCAAACGGTTTGCCCTATACGGCGTCCACGGAGAACACGAACAAGGCGCTGATTTTCATAGTGCTCACTTTTGTAATTCCCATACCGCTTCTGTGGCCGATTCTGGCGAACGTATTTGCTTCAAAGGCGAAAAAGGAAGGCGAGCCGAACGGCAAAAACGCGGCGATAGCCGCCCGCGTCATTCTGGCGCTGCAATTGATAGGGTACATAACGATGGGCGTTGTTTACGGCGTTATATTCGGCGGACTTCTCAACAACTCCGATCCTTATAACGGTTACAACGACAACAGCGGTTTCGATTACTACGACGCGCAGCAGCTGGAAATAGGTATGACGCAGGGTCAGGTGCGCAGCTATGTCGGTTCGTATGACTCTTCCTCAAGCGGTTTGTGGGGTAATACGTGGACGTATTATTCGGGCGACGATACCCTGAGAGTGACTTTCGACAACAACAACGAAGTCAGCCTGATAGAGTTCCTCGACGGCGGATCGAAAGTCGGCGCGTCAATTGATTCTTACGGAACATACACGAACAACGCAACCGAAAGCGGCGACGATATGCTTACGCTCGAATATAATCTGTCGTACAGCGACGGAAGCTGGACGAAGGGAGTGGAGGAAGCCACGTATGACGATATAAGCATAGACACTTCCTACCTGAGCAGCGCTTCTTCGAGTTGGAGATTTATCGTCGAGTGGGAGCTGACGGTCGACAATACGGTGATAAGAAGCAGCAGTTTCAGCGGCAGTATAAGCAAAATCAGCACTATGTACAACAGCAATCTCGCAGAACGCGTGCTCTATCTGTACGACAGAAATTATGCAAGAGACGAA
This sequence comes from Candidatus Alloclostridium intestinigallinarum, assembly GCA_904382605.1. Lineage (GTDB taxonomy): Bacteria > Bacillota > Clostridia > Christensenellales > UBA3700 > Alloclostridium > Alloclostridium intestinigallinarum. Next base: position 3,458 of record CAJFJA010000005.1, read on the forward strand.
CTCGCCGGCCGCAACGACGCGGTATTGGAAAAATACGACGAGTTGCTTGCAACATACGGCATAGACTCATATTGGAGATAGATCCACCCGAAATAAAAAGCGGACGCCGTTGATATGCACCCCAAAAGTTGGACAAACTTTAGGAGGTGCATATTTTATGGGAAGGAAGAAAAATTTTAACACAAAGTACTCGGCGGAATTCAAGATATCTGTTATAATGGATATGCGAGAAAACCATTTGGGTTATGGAGAAATTATGCGGAAATATTTTCCGCATCTCACAGTAAGGAATTATTCTTTTCTGAAACGATGGGAACGCATATACATAGAAGAAGGAGCGGCGGGGCTCATGGTAGAACGGCGCGGAAGGAAAAGTACAGGCAGACCTAAGAAGAACTTATTGGATACGGCAGTGGAAAAAGATTTAATTGCCGAAAACCAAAGACTGCGAGAGCGCAACGAGTATTTAGAGGCGGAGCTGGCATACATAAAAAAATTGGATGCCTTAGTTCGGGAGAGAGAGCAACGGAACGGGAAAAAGCCCGTATAGTAATAGAACTAAGGCAGACATACAAATTGAATATGTTGCTCAAAATATCCTCGCTTGCCCGCAGTACGTTTTATTATCATCTGAACACAGATAAAACAGATAAGTATAGCGAAGCAAAGCAAGCGATAGAGGAAGTGTTTTCGGAACATGACGGACGATACGGATACCGCCGTATTACGGACGAGTTGCGCACAAAAGGGATAAAATTAAACCATAAAACGGTGTTGAAACTTATGAAATGCCTAAATATACACGGAAAAATGCGAAAGAACGAGAAATATCATTCATATAAGGGCGAAGTGGGAAAAGTGGCGGACAATCTCTTACAACGAGATTTTAATGCAACTGAGCCGTTCGAAAAACTTGCCACAGACGTTACGCAATTCAAGGTTAAAGATAAGAAGATATATCTTTCGCCGATAATGGATTTATACAACAATGAGATCGTGGCGTACTCAATATCTTTACACCCTGATCTTGCGCAGACAAGGGAAATGCTTGAGGAATTAAGCAAACGATTGCCGCAAGAAGCAGAACCGGTACTACACTCCGACCAAGGGTGGCAATACCAACATGCAATGTTTCAAAGATATTTGGAAGAACACCATATTACACAGAGCATGTCCCGCAAAGGCAATTGCATGGACAATGGCGCAATGGAGTGTTTCTTTGGGAGATTGAAAGTGGAGATGTATTATGGAGAGAAGTTTGAAAGCGTTGAGGACTTCATACAAAAACTACACAACTATATCTTCTACTGGAATAACAAGCGGATCTCCCGCAAGCTAAAAGGAATGAGCCCGGTTCAATACCGAACTCATTCCCAAACAATTTGATTAATTTTTTGTCCAAACTTTGGGGTTCACTTCAGTTGCGGCGTCCGCTTTTTATCTGCTATGCTTATCATCCGTCTTATTGTACGGCGCGTTTAATTCAGATTATCCTGTTTCAGCTTATCCGCCACCATGACAAGATATTTATCCAGCACCCTCATGACCTCGTTATATTTTTCCTGCGTTTTGGCAAGGAAGGGGTCGGGTACGGGAGTGTACGTACCCGTGGCGAGTTCCGCAAGATCGACGTACTTGCCGCGCCATTTTTTGGGGATAAAATACTTATGCCAGCGCGTCATGCCTATGATGATATCCGCCTGTTCGAAGCGTTCGGGGAACTTGCGCCAGTAGGCTGGGGAGTGCTTGTCCAGAATTTCGGGGGCAAAGCCTTCCGCCTCAAGCGCGGCTTTCGCCTTGGGGTGCAGTTTCCTGCATTGGTGGAAAACGGCTCCGCTCTTCACCCATTCCACGCGTGCGGCAAGGTCGGGGTCGTTTTCGCACATACGCCTGAAAACGAATTCGCAGTAGGGACTGCGGCAGATGTTTGAAGAACACACAAACAATATTTTCATTCGCCGAATCTTATGCCCGTATAGTCGCTCACATAAAGGGGCATTTTCTCCAAAAGTATTTTTATCGCCTCGTCGGGTGTGGACGCGGCAAAAATTTTATCCTCGAAAGGGTAGCGGAACTTGTTGTCAAGTTTGGTGCCCGCAACTTTGGACGACCAGCCGTCCACGCAGTCGTAAGCTATGATAAGACGGCGGAAAGTCCACGCGAAAGAAATTTCCGAAAGAGTGCCCGCGCCGCCGCCCACGGCTATTACCGCGCTTGCGCCCGCCACAATCGCGTTGCGGTACAAATCCAGCCCCGTGGGTATACATATGTCGCCCCATTCGTTGCCGTTATCCGCCTTAAAGCCCGGCAGTATGGCGATTGTATCGCCCTCGCGGTATTTTGCGGAAGAGTGCGCGCCCTCGAAAGCCGCCGCCATCACTCCGCCGTGACCGCCCGATTGCACGCGGAATCCGTTGTCTACAAGCAGCTTGCCCGTTTCAAACGCCACGTCGAATTTGTGCGAAGGTCTGTCTATCTTCGCGTCGCCTATCACCGCCACAATCTTTCTCATAATCTCCCTTTCTCCCATGCTCCCATTGTATGCGCAAACCGTTCACTCCGACACGCGCATTTCGTTTATCACCACTTTTTCAAGAGGTCTGTCGTTAAAATCGGTGCGAACCGTAGCTATCCTGTCCACCACATTCATACCGTCCGTAACTTTGCCGAAAGCCGCGTACTGTCCGTCCAGGTGAGGGGAAGTTTCGTGCATAATGAAAAATTGGCTGCCCGCGCTGTCGGGATCCATCGCCCTTGCCATGGACAGCACTCCGCGCTCGTGCTTTAAGTCGTTTTTCACGCCGTTTGCCCTGAATTCGCCCTTGATGCAGTATCCGGGGCCGCTCGTTCCGTTGCCTTTGGGACAGCCGCCCTGAATCATAAAGCCCTCTATCACGCGGTGGAAGGTCAGCCCGTTATAAAAGCCCTTCTTTATCAGGTCGATAAAATTTTTTACCGTAACGGGCGCGACGTCGGGGTAAAGCTCCGCCTTTATCTCGCCCATGTTGGTGTCGATTACAATGTTTACCGTATTTTCTTTTGCCATAACAATACGTCCTTATAATAATATAGTTGATTTAAGTATACACAATATAAATAAAAAAATCAAGGCAACGCGGGGCGTTGCATCCCTTAACCGCCTTGAAGGAGCAAAGTAGAATTTCAAGGCTTTTTTCTTCGCAAAGCTTTATCTTGTAAATAAAGCGCGGCAAAATCGCACTTTTGCCAAGCGCAACCTCTAAAACTTGCCGTGCAAGTTTTTAATCGGAAAGGGTTGAATTTTCGCGCAAAGTGTTTTGCGTAGATAAAACTATGCTTGCCGCATAGCCTTATCGTAAAACACTTTCACTCGGCGGCTAAGCGAAGCGAAAAATATTGTTATTTTTTTCACAAATTCGCTTGACATAGCTATCCGTATATCATATAATGGTACTACAAACGATTGTTAGAAATTTAACAATCCCCTTGCCGAGGGCACACGGCGACACAAAAGAGCAAATAAATTTTATATATAAAGGAGTCATTATGGCAACAGTACAGGTAGTAAACGACGAACAGAGCCTGAACGCCCGCCTTGCGGAAGTCAGGGCAGCGCAGGCAAAGTACGCAACTTACACGCAAGAACAAGTTGACAAAATCTTCTTTGCCGCAGCTATGGCTGCCAACAAGATGAGAATCCCGCTCGCTAAAATGGCGGTTGAAGAGACCGGCATGGGCGTGGTGGAAGACAAGGTTATCAAGAACCACTATGCTTCCGAGTACATCTACAACGCTTATAAGGATACCAAGACTTGCGGCGTTATCGAACGCGACGAAAGTTTCGGCATTACCAAGATAGCCGAGCCCGTGGGCGTGCTGGCGGCGATAGTGCCTACCACCAATCCTACCTCTACGGCTATATTCAAGTCCCTGCTGGCGCTCAAAACCCGTAACGGACTTATATTCTCGCCCCATCCCCGCGCCAAGAAGAGCACGATAGCGGCGGCGAAAGTGGTGCTTGACGCAGCGGTTGCCGCGGGCGCACCCGAAAACATCATCGGCTGGATAGACGAACCCAGCGTTCCGCTTTCCGGACTTATCATGAAGGAAGCCGACCTTATCCTGGCAACGGGCGGTCCCGGCATGGTCAGGGCGGCTTACAGCTCCGGCAAGCCCGCCGTGGGCGTGGGCGCAGGCAACACTCCCGCAATCGTCGACGACCTTGCGGATATCAAGACTGCGGCTGCTTCCATCGTTCACTCCAAGAGCTTCGACAACGGCATGATATGCGCTTCCGAACAGTCGGTAGTGGTGCTCAAAGGCGTTTACAACGAATTCAAGAAGGAAATGCAGGCGCGCGGCGCTTACTTCCTCAACGCAGAAGAGACTGATAAAGTGCGTTCGATAATCCTTATCAACGGCGCGCTCAACGCGAAGATAGTCGGCCAGCCCGCGGTTAAAATTGCGGAAATGGCGGGCGTAACCGCTCCCGCTTGGGCGAAAGTCCTTGTAGGCGAAGTGGAAAGCGTGGAACTGGAAGAGCCGTTCGCCCACGAAAAACTTTCTCCCGTGCTTGCAATGTACAAGGCGAAGGACTTCGAGGACGCCGTTGCCAAGGCATACAAGCTTATAGATGACGGCGGTCTGGGCCACACTTCCGTAATCTACACCAACCCCGAAACGGGCAGGGAAAAGATTGACAAGTTTGCCGCGACCATGCACACCTGCCGTATTCTCGTGAACACGCCTTCCTCCCAGGGCGGTATAGGCGACCTTTACAACTTCAAGCTTGCTCCTTCCCTCACTCTGGGCTGCGGCAGCTGGGGCGGTAACAGCGTAAGCGAAAACGTAGGCGTAAAGCATTTGATAAACATCAAGACCGTTGCTGAAAGGAGAGAGAATATGTTGTGGTTCAGAGCACCCGAAAAGGTATATTTCAAGAAGGGCTGCCTCGGCGTGGCGCTGAAGGAGCTTAAATACGTTATGAACAAGAAGAGGGCGTTCGTGGTAACCGACAGCTTCCTCTTCAAGAGCGGCTTTACCAAGCTCATCACCGACAGGCTGGACGAAATGGGCATCGCCCACACCACCTTCTTTGAAGTTGCTCCCGATCCCACCCTGGCTTGCGCCAAGGAAGGCGCCAAGGCTATGGCTGCTTTCCAGCCCGACGTCATTCTGGCAATCGGCGGCGGCTCGGCTATGGACGCCGGCAAGATCATGTGGGTGCTGTATGAACATCCCGAAGTAGACTTCCAGGATCTGGCTATGAGATTTATGGATATCCGCAAGAGGGTATACACCTTCCCCCATATGGGCGACAAGGCTTACTTCATCGCAATCCCCACCACCGCAGGTACCGGTTCGGAAGTTACGCCTTTCGCGGTTATCACCGACGAAAAGACGGGCACCAAGTATCCTCTCGCGGACTACGAACTGCTCCCCGATATGGCTATTATCGACGCGGATCTTATGATGTCCATTCCTAAGGGACTGACCGCCGCTTCCGGTATAGACGCGCTCACCCATGCTCTCGAAGCTACCGCTTCCATGATGGCTACCGACTTCACCAACGGCATTGCCGCGGAAGCTATCAAGCTGATATTCGAATATCTGCCCCGCGCTTACAAACTGGGCGCCCATGACGCCGAAGCGAGAGAGAGAATGGCAAACGCTTCCTGCATGGCAGGTATGGCATTTGCAAACGCCTTCCTGGGCGTGTGCCACTCCATGGCGCACAAGCTGGGCAGCTATCACCACCTGCCTCACGGCATTGCAAACGCGCTGATGATAGACGAAGTTATCCGCTTCAACTCTGCGGAAAATCCCGTCAAGATGGGTACCTTCCCCCAGTACAAGTATCCCGAGTGCCTGAAGAGGTACGCAAACATTGCCGATATGCTCAAACTCGGCGGCAAGACGGATGCGGAAAAGGTGGAAAACCTCATCAAAGCCATCGACCAGCTTAAAGCGGAAGTGGAAATCAAGCCCACCATCAAGGATTACGGCGTAGACGAGAAGGACTTCCTGGACAGACTCGACCAGATGAGCGAGGACGCATTCGACGACCAGTGCACGGGCGCCAACCCCCGCTATCCTCTTATCTCCGAAATCAAGGATATGTACCTCAGAGCTTACTACGGCAAGTAAGAGGCGCAAAACGCTAATTCAAAAATATGCGGACGGCAAAATTTTGCCGTCCGTATTTTTTACGCTTTTACCTGCGGAGTTATATCATTCTGTACTAGACAAGTCAATAAAAAGTGCAAATATTGCACTTAATATAATAAAATAAAGTGCAAATTTTGCACTAAATACTGCTATATATATGTGCAATAATTTTCACATTGTTAGAAGTGTCGCATAAACGCACCGCGAAGAAGTGCCCTGATGCTAGGAAAGGCACTCATTTTGGGAATGAGCGTACTTGGCGTACGTGATTTCTCAAAATGAGTGCCTTGACACCGCAGGAGGGTGCTTATGCGCGGTGCCTTATGAGGTATAGTCAGCGGTTATGCGCTGACTATACCATTGAAATTTTATCAGAAATACTGCGGACAAAAATGCCCTTGCTTACGCCGTAATCTATGCACGAATTGATAAACGCCGCGAATTTATCCGAAAGGCGTGGTACTTTGAATTCGCGCTGGACGGCAACGGCAAGTTCGTCGGCGTACATGCTCACTTTGCTTAAAAGCACGCTCTTTATGGCGGAAATAACGTCGTAGGCGGCGTAGTCCGCGTCGCTCGTGCGCAGGGCGGTGTTTTCTTCCACGCGGTAGCGGTCGAACGAGCCGAATTTATCCGTGCGGAAGTAATAAGTTGCGCCCAGAATATCTTCATGTTTGAAAGCGCACTTTTCTATAAGCGAGGAAATTTTGCCTTCCAGTTTCACCCCGAACTTGAAAATGCCCAGCGTGGCGAGGGTGCGCTTGGTGAGGAAACGGGCGGAGATAGGCTCTTCGGCGGCGACAACGGCGCGGATAATCTTCATAATATCAGCGTCGTGTTCGCCCGAAAGCACGTATTGGGTATCCACGGTGCACTCTTCCACTTTGGCGGCGCGGTAGGCGCGCTTAAAGCCGGGCGCGGTAGTCTTGCCGCCCGAACATATTCTGTCCAGAAGCTCCTTTATCCTCTTGATTTCGCGCTTGGGATTGTTGAAGAAGTTTATGGAGTAAAGGCGGGTGACGTTCCAGTTGCTGCGCTTTAACGTCTGCACCTGCATGACGGTGCGGTCCTTTACGGAAAAATCGCTCTTGCCGTCGCAGAGTATGGCGAGAATAAAGTTGTGCCTGTTCTTGGGGTCGACCACCGCCACGTCTATTTTGAAGTCGGAAACGCCCACGTCGCAACGGCAGTCGTAGCCGTAAGAGGACAGCTCTTCCGCCACGTATTTGCCTATTCCCGACTTGTTCAGAATCATTTCGTCGCTTTTTACCGCTATGCCCGTGCGTCCCTTTTCCGCAAACTCCAAAAACGCCTTCAGACCCGCTACGCCGCGCGAGTTGGTGCGCGAAAGGTCTATCATGGAATAGCGCATCGACGAGTAGATAAGCATATCCGTGCGTGCGCGCGAAACGGCGACGTTAAGCCTGCGCCAGCCGCCGTATTGGTTGAGCGGACCGAAGTTGAGGGATATTCTGCCCAGCCTGTCGGGGCCGTAGCATACGGAAAAGATTATCACGTCGCGTTCGTCGCCCTGCACGTTTTCCAGATTCTTGACGAAAAGCGGTTCTTCGCGCTCGTAAGCCGCCTCTTCCAGCCCCTTTTGCGAAAGCGCCTTGGCAAGCAGACGTTCTATGTAATTTTGCTGCGGGGTGGAGAAGGTCACTATGCCTATGCTCTTACGCCGCAGTTTTTCGTCTTTCAGGCGGCGCACCACTTCCGCGACCACCGCTTCCGCTTCTTCCCTGTTGCACTTGGTAAAGCCCCTGTCGTACACGCCGTTTTCCACGTATTTCAGTTTTACGCGGCTGTCCATGGCGTCGGGAGAAGGAAAGGTGCACAGCTTGCCGGAGTAGTACATTATATTGGAAAAAGCTATCAGGCTTTCGTGGTTGCTGCGGTAGTGCCAGCGCAGATGTTTCTGGGGTATGCCCAGCGCAAGGCAGTCGTCCAGCACGCTGTCCAGATCTTCCGCTTCCGTTTCCTCTTCGTCCTGCCCCAAAGCCATGAAGAAGGTGGTAGGGGGAAGCTGGTTGGGGTCGCCCACTATTACCGCGCTTTTGGCGCGCGCAAGCGCGGGAACCGCCTCGCAGGTGGGAATTTGCGACGCCTCGTCGAAAATAAGCAAATCGAACAGGTCGGGCCGGGCTTCAAGATACTGCGAAACGGCGGAAGGGCTCATCATCATGCACGGCGCCGCCACGCGCAGAAGTCCGGGAATTTCCGCGAACAGCTCGCGCACGTTTATCCTCTTCACGTTGCCGCTTGTGCGCCGTTTGAACGCCATGAGTTCGAGTGCGAGCGGACCTTCCGTGCCTTCGGAAGGCAGGCGGGAAATAAGATTTTTGCGTATCTCCGCCTTGGTATCGAGGGAAAAAGCCTCTGCAAGGGCGGCGAATTTTGCCGCGTTTTCGTCCATCATTCCGGCTGAGAAAGTCGCCAGATCCTCGTCCGCGGGGATATTCGTCTGTACGAAATTGCGGTACACGTTCTTGCGGAAGGACGAAAGAATTTTGTCGCCGGATATGGCGCCGCTCTCCATGGCGCTCGTCACGAAGGAAAGCCCCATCGCGTTCAGCTCCTTCGCGGTCTTTTTATAGGCGCACCAGCCGGGGAGCATGTCTATATTGTCTATCAAAGAGGTGCACTTTGCCGTGTAGCAGTCGAAAATGTCCTCGTCCGAATACGCGCTTTCGTTGCCCTTTGTCGCCTTCATAAAGCTGCCGCAGGCGGACATGAACGCCTTTGACGCGCTTAAAATGCCCGAAAGCAGAGGCTTGGCGGCTCCGCCCGTTATCAGGCGGTGGCACACGCTGTTGAACGCGTCCGCGTTGTAATCCATAAACACCTGCGAACACAGCTCGTGAAGCTCGTATACGGGTTGCATATATTGTTCGCGCTTTTTTTCGTTGAAAGAGCCGGTGAAGGTGAGGAAATTCCTGCTTATCGCAATATCCCTTATCTTTGCGCGGGCGGTAAACATATCGTAAGCGCGCTTCACCCATTCGGCTTCTTCTTTTTCGCCCAGCTTGTTTTGCGTGCACTTGTTCAGCTTTTTGATCACCGCCGTTATCCTGCGCGAAGAACGGTAGTTTTCGTCCCAGTTGTCAAGCTCCTCTTTCAGTCCGGGCATGAGTTTTTCCACGTCGGGAATGTCGTCGAACCGCCTGAACCACAGCCTGAGCGCCCTGTCGTAGGTGAGGGACGCGTTGAAAAATGCGTGCATTTCCCGCTCGTCCATACCGAAAAACTCCTGCAGAGCGCCGCTTTTCAGTACGGTCAGGATACGGACGAAGCTGTCCGCTTTTTTCGGGGTGAAAGAGCTTATTTTCTGGCTGAAAAGCTCTAAAAACAGCCCCACGTAATTGCGGAAGTGTTTCAGTTCGGCAAGCAGAACTTCCGCGGCGCACAGCGTCGCCGCCTTTACGTCCTCGGAATATTCGGAAATATTCACGTTGTCGAAAGGCGAGCGGTACACGCCGCCGCATTCCTTGGCGGCAACCTGCGCGAGGGTGAGCATACTTTCGCATTTTTCCAGTTTTTCCGCGGTAAGGCTGTCGTAGAAGGTGCTTTCTATGTTCATCAGGTCGCTTGATTTGCGGTTGCGGAAGTAATAAAGTATTCCGTCGTATACAGAAGCGCCTATCGTGCGTTTTTTATGCAGGGCGGAGTAAGGGCGCGAAAGGGCTCCTCTTACTTCTTCTATCTTCCTGCCGTCTTCGGCAAAAGTATCCGTGTACTCGGCGTTTTTCAAGTCGAGCGTGGATTGCAGGGACGTTATGAGCGCGCTCTTGTCCGCGGGTTTGCCCGTGGTGAATTCAAGGCAGAAGTCGCCTATGCCTATATCCGTCAGCCTCTTTTTGACCACGGAAAGGGCCGCCTGTTTTTCCGCCACGAACAGCACGCGTTTGCCTTCGTTCACGGCGTTGGCTATCATATTGGTAATTGTCTGGCTCTTGCCCGTGCCGGGAGGGCCGTGCAATACGAAAGTGGTGCCCGCGGCGCATTCCGCCACCGCTTCGAACTGCGAACTGTCGCAGGGCAGCGGAGTCAGTATTCCGCACGGGTCGGAGTCGTCCTCGCTCTTGCCGGAAAGTCCGGAAGAGGGCAGTTTGTTCGCCCCCGCAAGCAGGGAAGCTATGAGCGGATTTTTCTTGAAGACGGATATATTGTTCTTTACGTCGCTCCACATGGCGTAGCGCGCAAAAGTGAACTGCGATATGTATACGTCCTCCGTCACTTCCCAGCCGTCCATCTCGGCGGTTTTGGCGCGGAAGAGAGCCAGCGTCTGCGCCGCGGAGAAGTTTTCGTCCTCTATGCCGCGCAAATCTATGTCGAATTCCCTCTTCAGAAATTCCAGAAGAGTGGTGTTTACCGTGTAATCTTCGTCGCGTATGAGAGTTATTCCCTGGCGGCGGTTTTTCTGCAGGGTTACGGGCAGCAGGATAAGCGGCGCGTATTTGTATTCCCCGTCCTTTTTCCACTTCAGAAAGCCCAGGGCGAGGCACAGGGTATTCGCGCCCGCTTCTTCCTGCGCCGTTTTGGCTTTTCTTATCAGCGACGAGCAGCTTTCGTTCAGCGCGTCCGCCTGTAAATACGAACGCATCGTGCCCGAAGAAAGTTGCATCTGTATGAGTTCGCGGAGTGCGCGCACTTCCAGGCTTTCGCCGAATCCGGACGGCTGGTTCACCTCCTGCGCGGAGGGGAGCAGATTGAACTTGTCCGCACTATCCAGCCCCTGAATGAAAGAAGTAAGGTCGCAGGAAAGTATTCTTACGCAGTCGCCGCCCGTCTTGAAGGCGAGCAGATTGTTTTTCAAAGACAAATCCAGCAGGCGCCTCTGCCAGGTGCGCTCCTTGCTTGCGCCACGTTCTTTTGCGCTGAACACGGGCAGCTCTTCCGGCTTGTTGTCGTAGGAAAAACTCTTTTCGTCCAGAAGCTCGTATTTCCCGTTTTGTTTCACCTTGATGGGCAGGGGGAAAAGTCCGCCTATGCGGCACCTCTTCACGTCGAGCGCAACTTCGTAATCGCCGCGCTTCAAAGCCGCCGCAAAGTGCGTTCCGCTCGTGGTAAAGCTGGCGTTTTTGTGCGAGAATATATCGTTTACGTCGAATACCGCCAGGTTGTTCACGCCGTCCTGCACGTATTTTTCTATTACGGACATGTCGTCTATGCAGGTCGAGGTGAAACAGTTCTCCCTGAGCCATACGCCTGCGGCGACGCCCTCTTCCCCGAGCACGATAACGGGATTAAGTCCCGCGCTTTCTATGCACGAAGCGTAAAGCAGGGCAGCCTGCAAAGGCGTAGCCTCTTTTTTGGACAGCACTTCCGTCAAATCGCCCGTCTGCTGGGGCAGGGTCAGCGAATTTTCGGGCAGGGCGGTCAAATCCTGCGCCCTTATCGCCGAATATATCGCCGCGGCGGCGGAGCGCACCGCGTTTTTGTCGTTGCCCGAATAGCCGCTCCATTCGGACGGATAGCCCCATTTCTGCATCTGGAGAGCGGCTTCCGACAAAATTTTGCGGCAGTCCGCCAGCTTGGGACGGACGAGGGTGGAGAGCATTTCCACGCTTGCGCCCAGCCCCGGCCAGCAGTCTATGGGCAGGCAGCGGACTTCGTTCTGCACGCTCAGCACTTCTTCTTTGCCGGAAAAAACCGTCACGGTAACCGTGCGTGAAGTTATCTCGTTCAACTCCGCCAGGAATTTGGGGTTGAGCACGCTTCCGGCGTTAATCTCCACGCCCGAATCGGGCTGTATATCGTCAATTTCTATCTCTTTGGCAACGATAAGTCCGGGCTGTCCGCCTTCTTCCGCGCTTGAAATCTTCACGGTAAGCGCGTCCGTTGAAGTTTCCCCCTTATTGTTCAGCCTGAGCAGGGTGAACAAAGGCAGACGGCAATAATAAGTGCCGTATCCCGCGTCCGGGAGCAGTTGGCTTTCTATTTCCAATGTTTCAGAAAGATATTTTGACTTTTTACTCATGTGACAGTCCTTCGAGCGGAAGTAAATTCGCTATACGGATATTATACTATAAATCGGCGGAGTGCGCAACCATAAAAATATTCACGGCTGTTGTAAAAAAATGGCGTCGGAGTGCGGAGCGTCCGCGAGCATATCCATATCGCAACACTTAAAATAAATTCAACAAACGTAAATTATTTATAAAAATGAGCTAAACAGTTGACGGGGAGGGGTAATATGTTACACTTTCAGTGTAAGTTTATTTGCCGTTAAGGCAAGGGAGGGAATATATGGCAAGAAATATAGCAATACAGTATGACAGCGTTGAAGTTACGAAAAACGAAATTATTCTTACCATGAAAAAACGAAGCAATTTTTTGGAGAATAGGCTTTATATTGATAAGATAGAATCGCTTGCATACGCTCGTACAATGAATCCCCTCGGACTTATACTTGGCGCGATGTTTCTTATCACGGGTATAGTCTCCGCTGCTATGCTAAATATCATTGTCGGGGTTGTAATCATAGTGTTCGGCATTGTAATTGCGGTGTTAGCAATTTTGTCCGCAAGGGTAAGACTTTCCATAGGCATCGGGGGCAGATTTGAAAGTATTACATTCAAGCGCGGACAAAAGGGCAAGATAAAGGAACTTTACAACCAACTTTTGCAGGTTATGGAAGAAAAGGCAAAGCTGAATGAAGCCGCCGTCCGTGCGCAGATTGCCATGGCGAAAGGCGAGGCAAGTTTCGCCGCAAAGGTACATACAGCCGCACCTGAAAATATGCAGGAAAAGCCCTCTGCGAAAAACGAATAATAAGACACTCTACCTGTCCGCAGGTATCACCCAAAAAAAAGAAACGCTGCCGGAAAGCGGCGTTTCTTTTTATCTATGGCATAGGCGGTGTTACGCGCCGCCTGTCGCCCGAGTTGCCGTATCGTCTTTATCTGCGGCGCATTCAATCTTCTATCTGTATAAGGACGGCGCCCTGCTTTGCCTGGCACATGGGGCATTCTGTCCATGCCTCTTTGGAAGTGGCTTCGTAGCCGCAGTCGCCGCACTTCCACTTTATCGCCTGAGGCTTTTTATACATACTTCCGTCCTTCATCTGCGTATAAAGCTGCGTGAACAGCTTGTTATGGCAGGTTTCCACCTGCGTGAGGTTTTCAAAAAGTCCCGCCACGTCCTTGAAGCCTTCTTCGCGCGCCGTCTTGGCAAACGCGGAGTAAATTTCCACTTCCGCTTCCTCGTCGTCGGCGGCAAATTTCAGGTTGTCGAGCAGATTCCACTTTTCCTTGAAAGGATAGCCGGAATTTACGGGCAGATTGTTTATCGTGCCCTTGTCCGCCGATTCTATAAAGGTGTAGAGCATACGCGCGTGCTGGAATTCGTTGTAGATAACATCGTCCACAAGCGCCGCCAGAGCCTTGTAGCCCTGCTGGGTTGCGCCGTAAGATACGAAGCGGTATCTTACCATTGCCATACATTCGCCCGCAAAGGCGTTTGTCAGATTCTGAAAAGTCTTACTGTCTTTAAGTTGCATACTAACTCCTGTAAATTTTATTACGGAACCGGGCGGAACAATCAAATATGTCCTTTCGGGACAATTCCGCAAGCGCCGCACGGGTGCCGTCCTGTAAAGTGTGGGCATAATAAAAATTTTTATTCGGTGTGCTTTTTGCCCTTAAAGCACATACAATGAATTATGGCTTTTGAAGAGAATCTGAAAAAATGCGGCTGCGTGATAAAGCGCGACTGCCGCCTGAAAAGTTCTTTCGGCGACGAATTTACCGTTAAAACCGCCGTATTTCCGTCCGACTTCACCGCCGCGGCAAAAGCGGCAAAGGCGTGCCGGGGAGCGGTGTATCTGGGCGGAATCACCAACACGCTCGTTCTCGGCGATATTGATATTGCCGTATGTATGCGCGGAATGAAGGGGATAATAGACGGCGAGCGCGATTTATACGTCATGGCGGGCGAAAGTCTGTCTTCCGTCTGCAGATGGGCGCGAATGCGCGGGCTTTCGGGTATGGAACAGCTGTGCGGAATTCCCGGCACGGTTGGCGGAGCCGCGGCGGGAAACAGCGGCTGTTACGGCAGGGAGATAAGCGACGTTCTGGTGTATGCGGACGTTGCCGCCGGCGGCAGGATAGAACGGCTGTACGCTGGGGACATCGACTTTTCCTACCGCCGCAGTTCGTTAAAGGGAGCGGGGCTTATTCTGGGGGTAATGCTCCGCCTTACGCCGTCCGACGGAAATAAAATAGAAGAGGATATGCGCGTATGGCAGGCGTTGCGCGCGTCTACCCAGCCGGGACGGCCGTCCCTGGGCTGCACTTTCAAAAAGTGCGGAGATATTTCAAGCGCGTATTACATAGAACAGGCGGGATTCAAAGGCGCGGTCGTCGGCGGCGCGCAGGTGAGCGAAAAACACGCGGGTTTTATAGTGAATACGGGCACGGGCAGCGCGCGCGACTATTACGAACTTGCGGAAAAGGTGAGGGCGGGAGTACCGCTTCCGCTCGAATACGAAATAGAAATTATAAATAATATGGCAAATACCCGTACCCGACCTCAGTAGAACACTTTAATCGTACTGCTTTCGGCATATTTGCACAATCTGTCGACTTGCTGTAGGTTACTACAACTGCGCGCCATCTCGCACAAATCTGCTCGAAACCAGTTACGCTAAAAGCATGTATTTTACACCCAAATATATACACATATTTTATTCTTTACGGTAAAATATGTTTTACTGGGGTTGGGTACGGGTAAACGTCAAATTCCACTCCTCCGGGAAGCGTTCGGAAAAAGGTTTAATATAAATGTCGGCGGAGCAATACTACTCCACCGACCGAAATTACTTGCCCAGACAGAATTTGGAAAAAATGGTATCAATAATCTTTTCGTCCGCCGTATCGCCCGTTATCTCGCCGTAAGCGGAATAAGCCGCTCTCAAATCGAGCAGAGTACACTCCGCAGGGACTTCGTCAAAGCCTTCCTGCGCGGATTTGAGGCTTCCTAGGGCGCGTTCCAAAGCCTCTTTGTGGCGTATGGAAGTGATGAGTTCGCCGCCCGAATCTATATTTTTGCCCAGTACCGTTTCGACTATCACGTCTTTAAGTTTGTCCAGATTTTCACCCGTTCTGGCGCTTATCTTAAGTCCTTTTGCGCAGGAGAAATTCTTGAGGTCACTCTTGTTCACCACGTCTATTACGGGAGTGTTTTCGCCTACGTCCTTCAACAGCTCGGACTTTTTCGCGTTGTTAGGGCGGCTTCCGTCCGTAACAAAAAGCACTATATCGCTTGATTTGGCAATATCCCTACTTCGGCTTATGCCCATGCTCTCTACGACGTCGCTGCTTTCCCTCAGTCCCGCGGTGTCCACAAAGCGCAGGGTAATTCCCTTCCATTCGAGAGCTTCTTCTATGCTGTCGCGCGTGGTGCCGGCTATGTCGGTCACAATCGCCCTGTCGCGGCCGGTAAGCGCGTTGAGCAGGGAAGATTTTCCCACGTTGGTTTCGCCTACTATCGCCACGGTTATGCCGTTTTTTACCACCGACCCGGCGCGGCAGGTGGACAGCAGTTTTTCCGTTTTCTCTATAAGCGCGTCCAGAACGGGCACGGCGGCAAGGCGCGCCTCTTCTTCCATCTCTTCGGGATAATCCAGCGCCGCTTCCATGTGCGCAATTACGTCCAGAAGGGGAGAAGTAAGACCGTGCACCGCCGCGGATACCCCGCCCGTCGCAAGCCTGTATCCGGCGTTGACTGCGGCGGCGGAATCGCCGTTTATCATATCTATCACGCCTTCGGCGTCGCTCAAATCCATCTTGCCGTTCAAAAACGCGCGGCGGGTGAATTCGCCCCTGTCGGCTATCCTCGCGCCCGCGGCGCAAACGCCTTCCAGCACATGCCTGAGCAGGGCGGCTCCGCCGTGGCAGTGCAGTTCCGCCACGTCCTCGCCCGTGTAAGAGTTGGGCGCGGCAAAAAGTACGGCAAGCGCTTTGTCGCGCACGCCGCCGCAATCCAGTTTGCCCAGATACATCATATAGGGGGTCGCTTTTGAAAAACTTTCTATTTTGTACGGCTTAAATATGCGTGCGACTATATCGCGCGCTTTTTCACCGCTTATCCTTATGATTCCCACCGCGCCCGTGCCGAGCGGAGTGGCTATTGCCGCTATCGTGTCCATACGGTTATTATATCACCTTGCGGCGGATATGGCAAGAAAGCGCCGCGGTGTGAAATCAGGAGCGGGGCGCGCCGTCACGGCGGGAAACGGGTGCGCCGCAGGAAGGGCAGAATTTATCCGTTTCCGCAAGCGCCGTTCCGCATTGCGTGCAAAAGCGCGGCTTTCCGTCCTTTTCGTCTTTTGCGGGAGTTATCGGTGCTTGGGGCATTACTCCGGGGAAAGGCGACGTGTTGTCCAGATTGGGCGCGGCGTTTATCATGGCGCCCATCATCGCGGGCATGGACTGCAACCGCGCGTTATGTTCGGCAACGGCCTCTTCTTCACTCACGTGCAGTTCGGTTTTTGCCAGCATTACGCTTCCCACAAGTTCGTACCCGGGCAGATTGCCGGTATCCAGCATCGCCTGCGCAAGTTCTATGGAATTGCTCTCCATGGAAAACACGTCCAAAAGTAAAATTTTGTCGCGCGACTTAATGGTGTTTACCGCCGCTTTCACCCTGGCGTATTGCATTGCTTTGTAATTTCCGAACGCGAAAATCAGCATGCCCGCCATTATGCACAGCATGGGTATGGGTATAAAGGGCAGTATCATACCGTCGGAAGCGTCCGAAAACGAAACAGCCATTATCGCAATCACCCCCGCAAAAGCGAGTATGGCAATCGCGGCTCCGACGGCGCGAAGAACGCGCATGGAATTATACCTCTTTTCTACATTCGGCACCACGCATATGGTGGGCAAAGAAACTCTTACCATAAAAAAGCCTCCTTATGCAAACAGCTTTATTATATTATAGCATATGACCGTACCCGTTTCAATAATATTTTCCGCGCGGAGCAGGGCGAAGACCGTTTAATTCCGCCGCCGTGCGCGAAGTTGTAAAAATTACAAATTTCGCTGTTGACAGATTTCCGCATATAATATATAATGTAATATCCAAGGGGCTGTTCCGGCATTCGACGGGGAATGGCGGGCGGAGTAAGCATACCGAAGGCTCGTCTTCGTAAAAACGGAAATTAAAATTAAACGCAAACAACAACAAAACCGAGAGCGCTCAAACTCTCGCCTTCGCTGCTTAACTTATAGCGAAGTGTCGGGCGGGTAGGTCCGCGAACCCGTTCCGGCATCATCCAGCGGAACAGGGCAACCGCATCGCCGCGCTGCGGATTGCAAGACCAGCGGCTCTCCGATAGGCAGGCTTGCCGTTTGGCCGGCTTAAAGGGAATAACAACAATCGGCTAAGTATGTAGAAGTCGCCGCTTCAAGTTTTTCGGACAGGGGTTCAACTCCCCTCAGCTCCACCAAAAAAAGGACGTCCTGCAAGGAACGTCCTGTTTTTTTGGTAAAACAGAGGGGAGTGCAGCCCTGTGCAGGCTTGTGCCTGCGACAGGCTGCACGCGATTGTACCTTTCGGTATTCCCTGACGGCAATCGCTGTAAGGCAACTCCTTCAGCTCCACCATCTGAAAAGATTCGCATTTTGCGGGTCTTTTTGTTTGTGGGCAGTAAAACCAAGGTGGTGTTACCGGTTTAACGTAAATACTTTTTAAAAAATTATAAAAAGGTTGATTTTACAACGTTCATACAGTATAATAAAAACGACACTTGTGTCGCAATTTATATCAGGGTATCGGTTATGGGTAAAAAAGGTGATTTTACAAAGCGGTATATCAAGGAAAGGGCGATGAAGCTATTTGCCCGAAAAGGTTTTAAAAACGTTACGATGCAAGATATATGCGAAGCAACGGAATTGAGCCGCGGCGGATTGTATTTGCATTACAAAAGCACCGGGCAAATTTTTTCTGAAATTATAGATGATTTAATGAACGCGCAGGGCGATGAATTCTCGGAAAAAATTGAACGGGGGCTGTCGGCAAAAGAGATTTTACTGCAAGTATTGAAACGGTATAAGGACGAGATGATGGACGCGAAAGGGTCGTTGAGCGTTGCAATATATGAATTTTTCAGCGCCGACGCGGCAAAACAAGACAATGCGTTGTGCCGGCAATATCAAAAATCGTACTTGATGTGGAAACGACTGTTGGAGTACGGAATCAGCCGTAAAGAATTCAATGCCGTTGATATTGACGCTATATTCGATTTAATCGTATTTTCTTATCAGGGCGTCAGAATGTACAGCGAACTTATGACTATTGACGGGCGGACGCCAGACCGTATTATTTCTTTAATAAAAACAATTTTATTACCTAATGAGGAGGTGTAATTAATGCCGCTGTTTTTTAGTGATTTTGATAGTGAAAAAAGGGCTTTTGTTAATCCCGACGAGATAGTTCGACAGCAAGCCGGCTTTCCGGAGATTGCCGTATCGACTTTTTCGGGAGATATTATAGACGACTATGTTAAAGCGTGCAATCCGTCGGAAATCGCACGTTTTTATACGGCGAACGGGTCCCTGCCTGTCTATCAGGCGGAATATAAAGGCAACAGGATTGCCCTTTTCGTGTCGCGGGTAGGTGCGCCTGCCTGTGTTGCGGGGCTGGAAGAGGTCATAGCAATGGGAGCACGGAAAATCGTATTGTTCGGCTGTTGCGGCGTATTGAACGAAGCTGCGACGAAAGGAAAAATTATTTTGCCTGTATCCGCAGTCAGGGACGAAGGGACGAGCCAATATTATTTCCCTTACAGTGAGGAAATCAATATGGATAAGAAAAGTCTGGAAATAGCAGAAAACTTTTTGTCGGAAAGCAAAATTCCTTTTGTCTGCGGAAAAGTCTGGACAAGCGACGCCATTTACAGAGAAACGCCGAAACTGATTGCAAAAAGAAAAGGGCAGGGGTGCTTGGGTGTGGAAATGGAGTGTGCCGCGTCTATTGCGGTCGCCCGTTTCAGGAACGTGTCGTTTTTGCAGTTTCTGTTCGGAGCGGATAATTTGGATTGCGAAGAGTACGATATGCGCGACTTGATTCTTTATGGGCGGAATGCGGGTAACAAATATTTATCCGTGGCTTTCGAGTGCGGCATTCGTTTATGACCTGCTGTAAATGTGCGCCGTTGTGATTATGTATCAAAATTTTAATTATAGGTATCGTTCAATGTCAGGGATATTTTTCGATTCGCAGATAAAACCGGAAACGGGGCCAACTTGTATTGTTTTTGTTGTAGCGCCGTTAGCTGATATAGCAAAACGATACTCATTTTGTCCGAAATAAGCAGCCTTTCGTTTTGTAAAAGGATCTATGATTTTATCCTCGACGTAACTGATTAATCCTTTTTTAACTATTTTAACTTTTTGTTCTACGCTCTTTATAAATGAGTTGCAATCTAAGATAACCACAGAATACTTTCCAAGTTTGGCGATCGTTTCAAATATTTTTTGGCGATCAAAAGTAGATGAATTTATATAGGTCATACTATATATTAGCCAATCAACAACATAACTAAGCTGAAGATGCATATGGCCTTTTTGCAAAAACGGATAGGCTTTTTTTGCTGCGGCCCAGTCTAGATAGAATTTTTTGCCGTCAAGGTCTTTAATATAAAAAAAATCTACATTTGGGGTGATATGAGCAGAAAAGCTATCAACAGCAGTTCCTTCGTCAAAATCACTTCTTTGAATATCTTCCTCCATTTCGCGATAGTTATTGACATGTTGAAAAAACAGTTCGCCATTTTTTAATAATGCTTGAGCATATTGATAATCTGATTCTTTAAATGTTTTTATCAAAAATTCTCGCATATTTACAACACCTTACCAATATATTTACGATGCATTATTAGTATGATAACATTTTCTTGTGTAATTATCAAGAATATTACAGAAGGCTAAGATTATTATTCTATATTAAAAGGCATATGTGGTTATTTGATATGGCACGTTGTGCGTTTTTGCGGATTGCGATTCTACCAAAAAAGGACATTCAGCAAGGAAGTTCTGAATTTCGACGATGATAGTAATACTGCATTATGAGCGCATAATGTTTACAACAAAGTTAAACTATTTTCTAACGAAAAATTTCGCAAAAAAAAACAGGAAAAGAAGCGGAAACGCGTGTTTTCCGCGGTCTTTTTCCCGTTTTACAATAAATATCGAGGCGAATTATTTGCCCTGCAGATACGTCATTTCGACCTTGTAGCCGTTTTCCTGCAGGCTCTGCAAAGCGCGCAGATAGCCGTCCGAGCGCAGGAAGAAGTACATGGTTTCAAATGTGCTTGCCGGTACGACGCTGACTTCCGCGGACGCAAAAATTTTGGCAAGGTCGAGCAGTACGCCCAGCATTTCCCTGTTCACGGGAGGGGCTATGCGTACGGCGCGCCATCCGTCGTTGCGGGAGACGGCTTCCTGCGGAACTTCGTCGCTGGGACAGATTACGGAACAGCCTTCGTCGGTGTGTGCGAAAAAGGCGACGCCGAATTTGTTCAAATCAACTGGCGCATCCTGCCTGAAAGAGCAGATGCTGAAAGGTTTTTCTAAAGCTTGTATTATCATATGTATCACCCTACAATGACAATTATAGCACACAATCGCGTTGTTTACAAGGTTTTTTGCGAAATTGACATAATTTTAACAATACAAAACATAATGTTTTAAGTAATTGAGATTTCGTAAAAGATATATTTAACCGGGTGTAAAAAGAGGGTAAAAAAGCGGCGGAAACAGGCTCTTTGTCCGAAAAAGCGCAGACGGACAATGCCGCCGGCGTCATAAAACGGCGGATGCGTATGCGTGAAAACCGTAACGAAAGGAAAAAACTGCCGGACAGCGCCGGAAGCGGAGAAAGCGAATTTTCATGCCCGCATTAAAATCCGCACACCCGTAGCGGACCTTGGCGGAACGCTTTTATCGCACCGCTTTCGGGCGGCTTGCCCCCGCGCTTTTGCAAAACGCGGAAAGTACGGCTATTATTCGGTATTTACTTTTGTAAAAAGGCGTGTTATAATAATAAAAGAAGTGAAGGGGCAAAGCCCTTTGACTGCGGAGGGAATTATGCAGACATTACTCACGGAAGGCGATCTGCTCGATAATAACGGCAAACTTATTCAGGCGGGTTATTCCACCTATCTTGCGAAAAAATACGACAGGAGCAGGATAAACGCGTCGAAATTCAGAATCAAGGAGTGGGATTACTACGCGGTTACGGACGGAGAAGTCTTTCTCTGCCTGACCATTGCGGATATAGGATATATTTCCATGGCGAGCGTTTCGCTTGTGGACACCCATTCGAGGGCGTTCAAAACGCAGTCGGCAATAGGCTTACTGCCGCTGGGCAAGACGGGCTTTCCTTCCACCTACGAAAGGGGCGACGTTTCCCTGCGTATAGGCGGGAAAAAGCTGTCCTTTGTCAACGACGGCATCTACCGCAGACTTTATTGCGAATATCCCAAATTCCGCGACGGCAAAACGCTGGTTGCGGATATAACGCTTTCCCAGCCGCAGGCGGAAAACATGGTCATAGCCACCCCGTTCAAGGAAAATGACAAGGCTTTTTATTACAACGCCAAACTCAACTGCATGACGGCTTCCGGCTACTTCGAGCTGGGCGGAGCGCGCCGCGACTTCGACCCCGCAAAATCGCTGGCGGTGCTCGATTGGGGCAGGGGCGTGTGGACGTACGAAAATACATGGTATTGGAGCAGTCTTTCCGCATACGTGGACGGAGAGAAGTTCGGCTTTAACCTCGGCTACGGATTCGGTGACACGTCGGCGGCATCGGAAAATATGCTGTTTTATAAGGGCAAAATGCACAAGCTGGGCAGGGTGGAATTCGACATTCCCTCGTTGCCCGGCGGCGAAAGCGACTTTGAAGGGGAATGGAAGATGACGGACGACGAAGGCAGGCTCGACCTTACTTTCCGTCCCGACGTAGACAGACACGACGGCATAAGTCTGGGCGTGCTGTGCACCCGTCAGCACCAGGTGTTCGGCGGATTTTACGGCACGGCAAAGCTGGACGACGGCAGTATTATAACACTTAACGGACAAAGGGGGTTTGCGGAAAAAGTTTACAACAAATGGTAATCCGCACAAAAAGATATGAACATTTGGCACGACCTCGATGAGAGCAGGATTGCTCCCGAAAATTTCATTGCCTGCATAGAAATTTCCAAGGGCAGTAAGAACAAATACGAAGTGGATAAGGATACGGGTATGCTCAGGCTCGACCGTATTTTGTACACGTCCACGCACTATCCCGCCAATTACGGCTTTATTCCGCGTACGTATGCCGACGACGGCGACCCGCTCGACGTGCTCGTGCTGTGCAGCGAACCGCTCGTGCCTCTTTCTCTGGTGCAGTGCTACCCGATAGGGCATATCACCATGATTGACGACGGCGCCGAGGACATTAAAGTAATCGCCGTGCCTTTCAAAGAGCCGAATATGAACTGCTACGAGGATATATCCCAGCTTCCGCCGCATATACTCAACGAAATAAAACACTTCTTCGGCGTGTATAAACAGCTGGAAGGCAAGATAATGACCGTGCTGGAAATATACGGCAGAAACGATACCGATAAAGTCATAGCAAAAGCTATGGCGGAATATAAAGCCCGATACGTGAAAGATTAAAATGACCAGATTGTCGATTTATCGCCCTCCGCTGTGGGTAGCGGCAGGCATTGCCGTGGGTATCTCCTCGGCATTTTTCTTGCCTGTGCTGGCTACAGCCGCCCTAACAGTGCTGTTTTGCATTGTTTCCCTTATTATGTTTGTAACGGGAAGGGTGAAAAAGGAGTTTGTGCTGTTTTCCGCGGGACTGTTTCTCGGCGCAATGGCAGCCACTTTGTATGCGGCGCTTTTCCCGTCGGGCAGCTATGAAGGCGATATTGCAGGCAGGATAACTGACGCGTCTAACTGCAACTCTTACGGAGAGTGCACGCTTGTGGACGGCGGATACCTTCTGGAGCTGGACAGCCTTACGGTGAACGGCGAAAGCGTGCGGGGTAAGGCGAGTTTGTATCTTCCGTTTTACGTGCGCGGGGATATGGACGTGGGCGAGTACGTACGTTTTACGGGCAGTCTGACGGGCGCGGAGTTTTCCGCAGGCGAATACGACAGCCTTATGGGCGCGAAATACGGAGTATATTACACGGCGGCGGTTTCCGATTACGCGTTTTCGCTCACTCCCGGCAAGGTGACGGCGGTGGAACAGGTGCGCTTTGCGGTGAGGAACGCGCTTTTGGACAACTGCAACGGCGTGACCGCCAACTTTTTGTTCGCCATGATTTTCGGCGACACTTCCTATCTTTCTTATTCCGTGGCGGATTCCTTCCGCAATACGGGCACGGCGCACCTTTTCGCCGTTTCGGGTCTGCACGTGGCGCTCTTGTTTTACGCGTGCAGTGCGCTTCTGAATAAAATTCGCATGCCCAAAGTTATAGCGTTCGGAATAGACTGCTTTATTCTTATAGGGTACAGCGCGCTTTGTTCTTTTTCGCCTTCGGTTTTAAGAAGCGCGGTGATGATTCTGGTAAGCGTGCTTTGCAAAATGGGTTTCGAGAGGTACGACGCACTTACCGCAGGCGGTATTTCCGCAAGTCTGCTCCTGCTTTGCGCTCCGTACTTTTTATTCGACGCGGGCTTTTTGATGAGTTACGGCGCTGTGTTCGGCATTATCGGAACGATGAAGCCCGTTTCAAACGTACTGCGCAAAGTGCTGTGGCGCCCCTTGGCGGACGGAATCGCCATAACGATTTCTTCCAATATAGGCTTACTGCCGTTTATGTTCCTCTACTTCGGAACGGTGCCGCTCGCCACCATTCCCGTAAATCTGATAGTTTGTCCGCTCACTTCGCTTTTCTATCCCTTTCTGCTCGCCGCCACCGTGCTTACCACGGTAATTCCGCAACTCGGCACGTTGCTCACGGTTGCCGCAGTGCCTACTTACTATGCCATTCGTTTCGTGCAGGCGGCGGCAGAGGTTTCTTCCGTCGCGCTCAACGCCACTTTTTCACCGCTTTTGTGCGTTTATTACTATCCGCTTCTTGCATGCGCTTCCACCTTCTCCGTTGCGCCGTCAACTATCAAAAAGGTATGCGCGCTTTTGTGCCTTATAATCGTGGTTATCGCCTGTTTTGTCGTCGTTCCCGTGTAGGGAATACTTTCGGTTTCGGCAAAATTTCTTTATTTCGGGCTTCGGCAATATGGCGCAGTTCTGATAAAACTTTGCAGAAAAACATTAAAGTAATCCCTGATAAAAAGAAGCGGGATAAACCCGCGTCCTTTCGTTAAATTTACTTATTCAAAAAACCGTTTAACAGCGCGCTTACCAGCGAACGCGTTATTTCGCGGACGGAGTAGGTTTCGTATTTCACGCCCGCGCTTTCCATGGCGCGTTTTTGTTTTTCCGTGACGGCGGTGTACGGATACACTCCGAACATAAAAGGGTACACAGCATATAAAAAACGGGTATGTTCGTCCGCGGTAAGGGAAGGGAAGAATCGGGCGAGGCAGTCGCGCGTGGCTTGCAGGGCTTCGCCGTATGCGCGCTTGAACGAAGTAAGGTTTTCTTCGCGGCTGCCCGCTTCCAGGTCGTATAAGTTCATCGACACGAGTTTTAGCATACGTCCGCGCCGCGAAAGGGCGGAAGAAAATGCTTCGGCAAATTCGTCCACGGTCATCGACTTGTTTTCTGAGATGCGCTTTTGATCTTCCGTCCAGCAACGGTATTCGCGTTCGAGCAGGGCGAGGAATATCTCCTCGCGCGTGTCGAAGTAGTTGTAAATTGACGTGCGCGTAAAAGAGGTGCGCGCGCTGATTTTGCCCAGCGTTATCTCCTTATAGGGCATCACGTCATACAGCTCCGCGCATGCGGACACTATCTCTTCGCGGCGCGCTTTTGTGAGTTCTTCGGAAATTATAGCCATATCACTTAATTATTTCCTTTGCCCAGGCTCCCGCACCGCGGTTTACGAGCTTGCCTTTTACCCAGACAGCGGTAGGACATACCTCTTTCATATGCCTTTCCGAGCCTTCTATGCCGCTTCCGCCCGAGGTGGCGAAGGGAATTATCTTCTTGCCGGAAAAATTGCCGCTTTCAAGGAAAGTGTCTATTATGGCGGGTTCCCTGTACCACCACACGGGGAAGCCGACAAACACCGTATCGTAGGGCGCAACGTCGATATCCGCCGCCATTTCGGGACGGCAGTTCATGTCCTTGCTCTCCAGGGTGGTGCGGCTTTTTTTGTCCATCCAGTTGAGGTCTGCGGAAGTGTAGGGCACGGCGGGTTTGATTTCCGCTATATCCGCGCCTACGCTCGAAGCGATTTCTTTCGCGGCGCGTGCCGTAACGCCGCTTGCCGAAAAGTAAGTTACCAAAATTTTGTTATCCATAATTCACCTTCTGTTTGATTTTTCCGCCCCTGCCCTTAAATTTCAAAGGCAGGGGTGGGATTTTTACCGTCCCTGCCGCCGAAAAAGCGGGGCAGGGGCGGAATTTTTTATTAAAGACTTTCTCTGAATATCTGCGCTATCTCTTCGGGCGTAAGTTTTTTATACCCGCCGTCCATGATGAGCGTGCTCTTCGTTAAGCCTTCTATCATGCCTTCGTTTGCGCCCAGCTCGGTGATGTTCATGGCAAGGGAGAGTTCCTTCATCCACTTTTCCATTTCTTCAAGTCCTTCCTTTGCCACCTGAATATCGCTCTTGCCTTCGGGATTTATGCCCCATACGTTGATTGCAAAGCGCCTGAATTTCTGTACGCCGTAGGGGAGAATGTGGCGGTAGTAGGGAAGGGAAACCGCCGACAGCGTCATGCCGTGCGTGGCGTTTGTATAAGCGCCGACCGCCTGACCCAGCATGTGCACCATCCAGTCCGTGCTCTTGCCGCAGGAGACCAGAGTGTTGAGCGCCCAGGTAGCCGTCCACATAATGTTACTGCGCGCCTCGTAATTTTGCATATCCTTATTCGCTATGCGCGAAGAGGCGAGCAGACTGCGCATAAGTCCTTCCGAGATGTAGTCGGAAGTGTTGTCGTCTTCGCCCGAAAAATACTGCTCGCATATGTGGTTGAATATGTCGTATATGCCCGCCACCATCTGATAGTGGGGAAGAGTGAGCGTAAATTCGGGATTGAGAACAGAAAATTTGGGCATAACTTCCGTGCCGAAGACGTGCCCCACTTTCATCTTGGTATCGGTGTTGGTGATAACGCTGCCGCCGTTCATCTCGCTGCCCGTGCCCACCATGGTAAGCACACAGCCTACGGGAATTATTTTGCAGTCCGGCTCTTCGAATTTCACATAATATTTGTCCCATATGTCGCCTTCGCAGTTTACGGAAACGGACACCGCTTTGGCGTAGTCGCATACGCTTCCGCCGCCTACCGCAAGCAGAAAGTCCGCCTTGTGTTTGCGCGCAATATCCACGCCTTCAAGCAGTTTTTTATAGGTGGGGTTGGGCATAACGCCGGAAATCTCCGCCACGTTTTTGCCGCAGTCTTTCAAAATAGCCGTCACCTTGTCGTATATCCCGTTTTTCTTAATAGAGCCGCCGCCGTATATGAGCACCACGTTTTTGCCGTATTTGTCCAGCTCGCCCTTTAAGCAGCCCAGAGAATCTTTGCCGAAATAAAGCCTTGTGGGATTGCAGTAAGTAAAGTTGCCTAACATATATACCTCCGTAAGATATAGTTTGCGTTCCGCGCCCGGAAGGCGCGGTTGACACTCTGTCAACGCAATTATTGTACCGCTGTTTTGACACGGTGTCAATATATTTTTCGTAAAATTTTTTCTTCCGCAACATTATCCGCGTCCGGATAAAACCGCGCCTTCTGCGGATATTGTGAAAAGCGGCGGGGCAAACAAGCGGAATGTCTTGAAAATTCTCCGCGCCGCAATAAAGCCGTTTTCCGGAAGGGTAAATCCGCGTCCGGGCGTTGCGCGCTCTGTTTTCAACCGCGGCAAGCGTATTCCGCGGCGTTTTATATTTGACTTTTATCCCGCAATGTACTAATATTATTGTATATTATTACCTTTCGGAGGCTTTATGCAGGGCAAATACACCGCGCCGATGGATCTCATCACGACCCAAAAGGCGATTAAATTCACCAAAGACACGTTCGAGCGCAATCTTGCGCACGCGCTGGAGCTCACCCGCGTATCCGCACCGCTGTTTGTGTTGCGCGACAGCGGTCTTAACGACAATCTCAACGGCTACGAACGCGCCGTATCTTTCGACATATTGCAGACGGGCAAGACCGCGGAAGTGGTGCATTCGCTTGCAAAGTGGAAGAGGTACGCGTTGCGCCAATACGGTTTTCCCGTGCATAAAGGGCTTTATACGGATATGAACGCAATCCGCCGCGACGAAGTGTGCGACGCACTGCATTCCATATATGTGGATCAGTGGGACTGGGAAAAGGTCATCACCGCGGAAGACAGAACGGTGGAATATCTGCGTGATACGGTCATGCGCATTTACGGGGCTATCCGCGAAACGGCGGCGCAGGCTTGCGAAAAATACGGCGTACTGCAAAACTTTTTAAGCGAGGAGATAACTTTCGTCACCACTCAGGAGCTTGAAGATATGTATCCCGACCTTATGCCGTCCGAGCGCGAAACCGCGTTCGTGCGCGAGCGGGGCGCGGCGTTTATCTGCGGCATAGGCGCGCCGCTCAAATCGGGCAAACCGCACGACGGCAGGGCGCCCGACTACGACGACTGGGCGCTTAACGGCGATATAGTGCTTTACTATCCCGTGCTTGACAGGGCTTTCGAAGTATCCAGCATGGGCATTAGGGTGGACGCGAAGTCGCTGTCCGAACAGCTTAAAGCGGCGGGCGCGGAAGGCAGGGCGAAACTGCCTTATCATACGGAACTTCTTGCGGGGCGTCTGCCTCTTACCATAGGCGGCGGCATAGGTCAGTCAAGGCTGTGCATGTACATTCTCAACCGCGCGCATATCGGCGAGGTACAGGCGAGCATCTGGCCCGAATGGGAAAGAAAGAGCTGTCTTGAAAAGGGCATAACTCTGCTGTAAGAAAAAAGGAGATATTATGAAACTCGGTGTTGTAGGTCTGCCCAACGTGGGCAAGAGTACGCTTTTCAACGCGATAACCCAGGCGGGCGCGGAGTGCGCCAACTATCCGTTCTGCACCATAGAACCCAACGTGGGCGTGGTTGCCGTGCCGGACGAGCGGCTTGACAAGCTGGCTGCGCTTTATAACAGTAAAAAAGTAACGCCCACGGTGCTGGAATTCGTGGATATAGCCGGACTTGTAAAGGGTGCTTCCCACGGCGAAGGTCTGGGCAACAAATTCCTCTCGCACATACGCGAAACGGACGCAATCGTGCACGTGGTGCGCTGTTTCGACGACGAGAATATCACGCACGTCGACGGCAGCGTAAATCCTCTGCGCGACATTGAAACGATAGAGTACGAACTTATCTTCGCCGATATGGAAACGGTGCAGAAGCGTAGCGCGAAGGCGCGCACTTCCGCAAAGGGCGGCGACAAAAAGTACGCCTGGGAAGCGGACGTTCTGGACGGCGTTTACGCCAAATTGGAGCAGGGCATTCCCGCGCGCATGATGGATTTTACCGAAGAAGAGCGCGAAGTTGTGGATAACTGTTTCCTGCTCACGGAAAAGCCCGTCATCTATGCCGCGAATATCGCCGAAAGCGAAATAGGCCAGCCGGATAACGACTATGTGAAAGCGGTGAAAAAGTATGCGGAAGAACACCGCTCGGACGCGATAGTTCTCTGCGCCAAAATAGAAGAAGACCTTGCGGGCATGGGCGACGAGGACAAGGCAATGTTCCGTGAAGAGCTGGGCTTGAAGGAAAGCGGCCTCGACGTGCTCGTAAAGGCGTGCTACAAACTGCTGGGACTTATCAGCTACCTCACCGCGGGAGAAAAGGAAACGAGAGCCTGGACGATAAAAGAAGGCACCAAGGCGCCCCAGGCGGCGGGCAAGATACACAGCGACTTTGAAAAGGGATTTATCCGCGCGGAAGTTGTGGATTGGCGCACTTTGCTCGAATGCGGCTCCTATACCGCCGCAAAGGAAAAGGGCAAGGTACGCAGCGAAGGCAAGGATTACGTGGTAAAAGACGGCGACGTCATCTTGTTCCGCTTTAACGTGTAGGGCGGCTCAACAGAAATAAAAGACCCGGGAGGGCGGGGATAAAAATGGATTACAAAAAACTTTTGGCGGATACTGTTATAATCGAGGGGATAGACAGCGAAGAGATAATGTCGCAGATAGTTCCTTCCAGGGATAAGGCGCACGGCGATTATTCGCTGCCCTGTTTCCGTCTGGCAAAGGCGGCGGGGAAGAATCCCGCGGAGCTTGCAAAGGAAGTTGTGGGCAGGATAGGCTGTTACAACTTTCTGGAAAAGGCGGAGGCCGCGGGCCCGTTCGTCAACTTTACCCTCAACAAGCAGTCCTATGCCAAAGACGTGCTGGAAAAGGTGTTGTCCGCGGGTGAATATTACGGAAACAGCGATATAGGCAGGGGCAAGACGGTGTGCATAGACTACTCGTCCGTTAATATCGCAAAGCCTTTCCATATAGGTCATCTGCTGAACACGGTTTTGGGCGCGGCGCTCTACCGTCTGCACAAAAAGGCGGGGTATAATACGGTGGGTATAAACCATCTGGGCGACTGGGGCACGCAGTTCGGCAAACTTATAGTGGCTTACAAGCTGTGGGGCGACGACAAGGACATAGAAAAGCGCGGAGTGCGTTCGCTTGTGGATATATACGTGAAATTCCACAAGGAAGCGGAGAAAAACCCCGTGCTGGACGACGAGGCGCGCGCCTGGTTCAAGAAGATAGAAGACGGCGACGAAGAAGCGCTTTCCATCTTCAACCGCTTCAAAAAGTCCACTTTGGAAGAGGTAGAGAAAATCTACAAGCGCCTTAACGTGACGTTCGATTCCTATGCGGGCGAAAGTTTCTATAACGACAAAATGCAGCCCGTCCTCGACCTTCTCACGCAAAAGGGCTTGCTCGTGGACGACAACGGCGCAAAAATAGTGCGCCTGGGCGACGACATGCCGCCCTGCCTGCTCGTGCGCTCGGACGGGGCCACGCTGTACGCCACGCGCGACCTCGCGGCGGCGTTCTACCGCAAAAAGACGTATAATTTCGACAAGTGCCTGTACGTGGTGGCAAGCCAGCAGAATCTGCATTTCAGGCAATGGTTCAAGGTGCTCGAACTCGCGGGCGAGGAGTGGTATAAAGACTTGTACCACGTCGCACACGGCATGGTTTCGCTGGAAGAAGGCTCGCTTTCCACGCGCAGCGGCAACGTGGTCTACCTCGACGACGTTCTCAACATGGCGGTGAGCAAGAGCAGGGAGATCATAAAGGAAAAATCGGAAGATCTGCCCAATCCCGACGAGGTGGCGGAGCAGATAGGCGTGGGCGCGGTCATCTTCGGCGTGCTCTACAACAACCGCATAAAGGACATGACTTTCAGCTATTCGCGCGCGCTCAATTTCGACGGCGAAACGGGACCTTACGTGCAGTACACCCAGGCGCGCTGCCGCTCGCTTTTGGAAAAGTGCTCTTATCCCGACTGCGACCCCGACTACTCCGGCGTTGCGGGTGAAGAGGCGGGCGAAGTGCTCAAACTTCTCGATTCCTACCCCGACGTAATTCTTTCCGCCGTGGAAAAGTACGAGCCTTGCTACCTCAGCCGCTTTTTGGTGGACCTGTCGCAGGCGTTCGGCAAATTCTACCTTGCCTGCAACATCGCCAAATCGCCCGACGCCGTCCGCAAGGCAAGGCTCATGCTCGTCAAGGCGGTCAGGGGCGTGCTCGCGGACGGACTTTCCCTTCTGGGAATCCAATCTCCCGAAAAAATGTAGAAATAAGGAAGGAATTTCAACGATTGCAGGGCGAAGCCGCGGCTTCGCCCTTTTGCTTTCGGAAAAATTGCCGTAAAAGATGGATAACGTTCGGGTTGCATAAAATAATCGCTTGTGGTATTATAATATTATAAATTTATATTCCGCGCCCGTACGGGCGGAAAAGGAGAGTTTATATGACCACATTAATGCAGCAGGAGATATTCTCCGAACCTCAGATGATAAAGCGCACGATAGCTTCCTGCCGTCCCGTTGCGGCAGAGATCGCCAAAGCGGTAAAGGAAAGGGGCGTCGTAAAATTCGTTACGCTGGCGCGCGGCACTTCCGATAACGCCGCCACCGTATTTTCCTTCCTGTGTCCGCTCGTGACGGGAATACAGGTTGGCAAATTCCACCCCTCTCTTTATACCGTGTACAACACCAAGGTGGATATGAAGGATACCTGCATGATAATCGTGTCGCAGTCGGGTATGTCAAAGGACACGATAGACGTGTTCAACAAGGCAAAGGCGGCGGGCGCCATGACCGTGGCGGTCACCAACAATAACGAAAGCCCCGTGGCGCAGCAGGCCGACTTCCACCTGTTCATGGACGTTGAAGAGGAAAAGTCGGTCGCGGCTACCAAAACTTACATAGGCGAACTTACCGCGCTCGCCCTGCTTGCGGACGCGCTGGGCGGAAATATCGGCGCCGAGATAGACGAATATCCCGGGAAAATTGCCGGTATTCTGGAAAAATTCGATGAAATAGCCGTTGCCGCAAAGGGCATTTACAAGGAAAGAAGCAACATTATTTTAACCCGCGGCACCATGCTGGGCACGGGCGACGAATGCGCGCTGAAACTTACCGAATGCTGCTATATGTTCAACCGCGCGTTCTCTACGGCGAACTTTATGCACGGTCCCTTCTCGCTCATCGACGAAACCGCGAACGTAATTCTGCTTGCGCCTTCCGGCGTGTTTGAAGAAGAGTACAAAGGCCTTGCAAAGCGCATTAAGAGCCTTGGAGGCAAACTCACCGTATTCAGCGACATTCCCGAAGTGCTGGAAGTTGCCGACAACAAGGTGGTCATGCCTGCGGCAGGCGACGTGACCGCGCCCGTAACCTACGGCGTGGCGGTATCCCTGCTCGCGCTCAACGTGGGACTTGCCAAGGGGCTGAAAGTGGATACTCCCCGCAACCTGAACAAGGTGACAGTAACGCTTTGATGGATATAGCCGTTTTAGACAAGCAGACTCTTACCTGCGAAGGCGACGTGGACTTTTCGCCCATAGAAAAGCTGGGGAACGTCCGCTGGCTGCGCATCAGAAGCGAAGATGATATTATCCGCGGCGCGCGCGGCTGCACGGCTGTACTGTGCAACAAAATACTCATAACGCGCAGAGTGCTGGAAAGCCTGCCCGAAGTGAAGTACGTGGGCGTTTTCGCCACGGGCTACAACAACGTGGACTTAAGGGCGGCGCGCGAACTCGGCGTAACCGTGACCAACGTGCCCGGTTATTCGGGCGCGGCGGTGGCGCAGCACGTAATGGCGCTTATTCTGCACTTTTACTCGAAGGCGGACGTCTATGACAGGGCGGTGCGCGCGGGCGAGTGGGAGGCGCAGGATTGTTTCAGCTACTTTCCCTATCCCATGCACGAAGTATGCGGCAAAACGCTGGGCATATTCGGCTTCGGGGATATAGGAAAAAGGGTGGCAAAAGCCGCCGCGGCGCTTGATATGAAAGTGCTGGTGCACACGCGCACTCTTCCCGGAAACTGCCCTTACGAACTTGTGGGCAAAAAGGAGTTGTTCAGCCGTTCGGACGTGCTGACCCTGCATTGTCCGCTTACGGAGCAGACGGAAAAACTTATAAACAAGGATACGCTCGCGCTCATGAAAAGCGGGGCGATACTCATCAACACCGCGCGCGGCGGACTTGTGGACGAGGACGCGCTGTACGACGCGCTTACAAGCGGCAGGATAAAGGCGGCGGCTCTGGACGTGCTCGGGCAGGAGCCGCCGCGGGCAAACCGCCTTATCGGACTTGACAACTGCGTAATAACTCCGCACGTGGCGTGGGCGCCCGCCGAAACGAGGAACAGGCTCGTCAGTCTGGCGGCGAAAAATCTGACGGCGTATATGTGCGGTATGCCCATCAACACAATATGATAGGATATAACGGGCAGGGAAACCGCCCGTTCGATACGCGGCGGGTAAAGCCGGGTAAAAAACACAAAAAAATAATTTCCCGTCCTGCGGCGTGGCATAACCGCTTCGGCGTAAATGTTTTCGGATAATGCGCAGGTCGGGCAGATAAACAAAGGGGTAGAATATGAAGACGTTTTTAAAAAAGATAGCAAACCAACCAAGGCGGCAGTTATTGCTCACCGCCATGGCGGAAGCGCTTGCGGTTGTGGCGTTCGGCTTGTTTTTCGCCAAGGGCGTGACGGACGCGGGCGGCGACGGAATAGCCTCCTTCCGCATAACTTTTTATTCAATGGCGCGCTCGTTCTACTTCAACGCGCCGCTGTTTATCGGCTTTATACTGCCCATGTTCGCGGTGCTGTTCACCTTTATACCCGATAAAAATTCAAAGGTATACCTTGCGCCCGCGGTTATATTGCTTGCGTGCGGAATCATGGTTGCGTGCACATACCAATGTTATCTGCTCCCCTTTACGGACGAGTATGCGGAAATGGTGACCGAAAGCGGCACGCATATCGCGCCTGAAGCGGCGGTTGCCTCCGCGTTCATTCTGCTTGCCGCCGTGCTGGAAGCGGTAAAGGCTTTCTCGCCCGCGCCGCAGTCTGAACAGGCGGCGGAAGCGGAAACCGCGGAAGAAGAACGGGCGGAGCAGTCCGCAGACGCGCCGGAAGAAGAGGTACAGGCAGACGACGCCGTGGAAGCGGCGGAAGAGCAGACTGCAGGAGAATCCGCCGAAGACGCGGACAGACCGCAGGGAGAATGATATGAAGATAGCAAAGGACATATCGCAGATAATCGGGGGGACTCCGCTTGTGGAGCTTTCCCGTCTTTCAAAAAAAATGGGGTTGCCCTGCGCGCTTATAGGCAAGGCGGAGGGTATGAATCCCGCCGGAAGCATAAAGGACAGGACGGCGCTTTCCATGCTGAACGACGCGGAAGCGCGCGGACTGTTGCGCGCGGGCGGCACCGTTATAGAGCCTACTTCGGGCAATACGGGCATAGGACTTGCCGCGCTGTGCGCGGTGAGGGGATACAAACTTATCCTCACCATGCCGGAAACCATGAGCGAAGAGCGCAGAAAACTGCTTAAAGCGCTGGGAGCGGAGCTGGTGCTCACTCCGGGCGCGGAGGGAATGTCGGGCGCAACGCGCAGGGCGGAGGAATTGCACCGCGCCACACCCGGTTCAATCATTGCCGGGCAGTTTGTAAACCCCGCCAATCCGAGGGCGCACAAGTCCACCGCCGACGAAATATGGCGCGACACGGACGGGCAGGTCGACGCCGTCGTGTGCAGCGTGGGTACGGGCGGCACGGTTACGGGACTTTCCAGATATCTGCGCGAATACAACAAGGACATAGCGGTAATCGCGGTAGAGCCGTCCGCTTCCCCCGTACTTTCCGGCGGGAAGGCGGGACCGCATAAAATCCAGGGTATCGGCGCGGGATTCGTACCCGAAGTGCTGGATACCAACGCTTACGACAAGGTGATAACCGTCAGCAACGAAGACGCGTTCGCCACCGCCGACCTGCTTGCCAAATCGGAAGGACTGCTTGCGGGAATTTCCTCGGGCGCGGCGCTTTTTGCCGCGGGCGAATACGCGAAAACGCAGGGCAGGGGTAAAAAAATAGTGGTTATTCTGCCCGATACGGGGGACAGATACCTGTCTTCCGGAGTGTTCAGTTGAACCGCACCCGGCTCATTCTGGGCGCAGGGGCGGACAGGCTCGCCGAATCTTCCGTCGCCGTATTCGGCGTGGGCGGAGTGGGCGGCTACGTTGCGGAGTTTCTCGCCCGCGCCGGCGCGGGGCATATCGCGCTCATCGACAGCGATATAGTGGAACAGAGCAACTTAAACAGGCAGATAATCGCGCTTAATTCCACTCTGGGCGAAAAAAAGGTTGCCGTATGCGCGCGGCGGCTCAGGGATATAAATCCGCGGATAAAAGTCGGGGAGTTCGACTTTTTCTTCACCGCGCAAACGGCTTTCGACTTTTCCGAGTACGACCTCGTTCTTGACTGTATAGACACCGTTACGTCAAAAGTCGCGCTAGTCAAGGCTTGCAACGGCGTCGTTCCCGTCATCTCCTGCATGGGTACGGGCAACAAAAAGGCGGCGTCTTTTGAAATTGCGGATATATACGAAACTTCCGTATGTCCGCTGGCGCGCGCCATGCGCCGCCTGCTCAGACAGGAGGGCATAACCTCGCTTACCGCGGTATATTCGAAAGAAATGCCGAAGGGCGGCGTTGTGGAACAGGACGGGCGCCACGCTCCGGGAAGCCTGTCGTACGTCCCCGCGGCGGCAGCCGCCAAAATGGCGGAAGCGGCAATCGCCCTGCTGCAAAACGGGAGCGTGTGACGCTCTTTTCGTGATAATCCGCAAAGTAACCGGGCGATAATTCTTCGTAACGCACGGGCAATGACGTCAGAATAAAAGTAAAGGACGGCGTTTAATACCGTCCTTTTCGGCTATTAACGGTTGAACCGGTTTTCAATCAAAGAGTTCCGTAAGCGAATAAACGTATTTGTCGCATACTTTTTGCATCAGTTTTGCGAATTTAGCGGACTGTTTGTCGTAAACGCCCACGACCTTGAATCCGCCGTCCTTCGCGCCCTGCGCGCCCATGTGGCTGTCCTCGAAAACGAGGCATTCGCCGGCGGTAAGCCCCAGCCTGCGCGCTTCTTCGCGGTAGATGTCGGGAAAACCCTTGCCGCGCGGCACTTCGTCCACGCTGGTGGCGGACATGAAAAAGTCCGCTATGCCGTGCCGTTCCAGGCAAGGCTCGAATATTCCGCGCGGAGTCGCGGTGGCTATGCCCAGCCTTTTCCCCGCGGAGTGCAGTTTTTCCAGAAGTTCGTACGTTCCTTCTTTAAGTTCTATGTCGTGCCCGTACACCCAGCGCGCCGTCTTTACCCATTTGTCGGCAAGTTCCTGCGGAGTGTAGGGCAGTCCCGTATTGTCCACGGTAAAGCGCGCGGAATCCATAAGGCTTAAATGGTTTATCTGTTCCAGCAGATTTTTGGGCATGCTCATGCCTACGTCCTGGAAGGGACGGGCATATATCTTCTGCCACGCCTCCATGGAATCCAGAAGAGTGCCGTCCAGGTCGAATATGTAACCTTCGAATGAGTATAAGTTCATAAATACCTCGCGTCAGGCGCAAATTCAAGCGGATATCTGCGCTTTTTCAAAACTTTTATATCGTCTATATGTACGGCGGATTTGCTCACTTTCCCCGCCGAGTTGACCGCATACACGTCCGCGGAATAAGTTCCTTTGGGCATGCGGTAGACCTGCAGCCGCACGGTGGGGGAAACGCGCGTAAGTCCGCGGTAAAAATCGGAATAATAATACTGCACTTCGCCCGTGTCGTACACTACCTTGTAAGAGTGCACGAAGTCGTCGTCCCTGCCCCTGTCGAACACCAGGTAGGTGCGTCCGTCCTTTATCTCGCAAAGCCCCGTTTCCGCCACCATTTCGGGAGTGCCTGCGGCGGGACGGGAGAGTTTAAGCTCTTCAAGAACGTCCCTGTCCAGGGAAGAAGGTATTACAAGGCGCATATTCTTCTTCTCCTCGTCGCCGGTAACCATATTCACGCGCTTCACCGTTATCCCCGAAAGCGAGTATTCCAGCAGATAGCCCATTGCCGAGTCGTGCGCCAGCGGCGGGACGGAGCCGTTCGCCATACCCCCGTCCATCTCGACGTATGCGGTGGACTGCGCCCCCAGCGAGATAAAGTCGCCTATGTGCAAACTCCTTTCATCTAGCATGGAGTAGTGCAGATGTCCCGAAATGTGCACCACGGTGGGATAATCCTTCAAAAAGGCAAGGCTTTCGTCGCCCCAGCGGTCGGAGCCGTAAACGGTATTTTTCACCGCGTTGTGCGTAACCAGGGTGACGGGTCGTTTTCCGCTTGCCGCCACCGCTTTGTCAAGTTCGCGGCGCAGCGCGTCCGCCACCTTGTCGTAACCGCGGTAAAGGCTGTGGCAGTCGGGGGACGCGCCTACGAATCTGTAACCGCCCGCCACGTAGTGCCAGAAGGGCGGAAAGTGCGTGTTTTTAACGAATTTTTTCCTGCGCAGACAGCCTATTTCGGGCGCGGGGAAATAATCGTGGTTTCCCATTATCACCATAAACTGCGGCTTGTTTTCCGAAAACGCGTCTTCAAGAGCGCGCATAAACCGCTTATAGGCGCAGTTCGAGGCGATATTGCATATGTCGCCGGCAAATATCAGAACGTCGGGTTTAAGCGCCGCCATTCTCACGCAGGCAAGGCGCAGATTGCGCTCGAAGGTATTCATCTTCTTCCAGAAGAAGGGAGAAAGCTGGGAGTCCGTTATCACTCCGACCTTAAATCCGGGCTTTATACCGGTCAATACTTTGTTTTCGAATTCGAATTCCATACGGGCAAATCAAGATACTTTCATTCTTTCGCACGGCGAAAGCCTTCCGCCTTCCGGCGGCAATGCCATATAACAACGCTTCCTTTTCCCGTATTTCCCGTTTTATACGGCAGAGCTGCTGCTCACCGTTACTATGGTAGCACATACGGCGGTAAAAAGGCAACCGTAAATAAGCCGTTAAATAATCACTGTTGCCCGCCGCGGAGTTTTGTGCTATACTGTACTTATGAAAAGGGAAAATCTCAATATCGGCTGGAAATTTTATCTCGAAGGCGACGCCGGCACGGCGATAATGTCGCACCTGCAGACGGTGTCTCTGCCGCATACCTGGAACGACAGGGACGGCACAAACGCGAATTACAGGCGCGGCACGGGCGTTTACACAAGGACGCTCACCGTCTACAAGTGCATAGGCGCGTCGTATTATCTGGAATTCGGGGCGGCTTTTTCCGTTGCCGAAGTTTACGTGAACAAGGCGCTCGCGGGCAGGCACGAGGGCGGCTTTTCCCTCTTCCGTTTCGACGTTACCAAACTGCTTAAAAGCGGCGAAAACGAGATAGTCGTGCGCGTGGACAGCCGCGACAAAGAGGGGATATATCCGCATACGGCGGACTTTACGTTTTTCGGCGGACTTTACCGCGACGTATATCTGATAACCGCGTCGCGTACGCGCTTTGACTTAGATTATTTCGGCTCGGACGGAGTCAAGATAACCCCCGCGTTGAAAGATGACGGAACGGCGGAAGTGGACGTCACCGCCTACGTCACCAACCCCAGGAGCGACCTGAAAGTGGACGTCGCCCTGACTTTTCTGGGCGAAAAGGTCGCAGAAGCGGATGTGCCCTGCGAAAACGCGCGCGTGTCGTTCAGGCTGGAAAACCCGCGGCTATGGCAGGGCAAAAAGGCTCCGCTGATGTACGAAGCGCGCCTTGCAATAACCGACGGTATACGCAAGTGGGACGAGAGAATTATTAAATTCGGTATTCGTAGGGCGGCTGCCGACGAAAACGGCTTTACCCTGAACGGGGAAAGAGTGCCGCTCCGCGGCGTGGCTATGCACCAGGACCGCGCGGGCGACGGCTGGGCGGTGCATAACGAAAAGCGTAGGCAGGACTTCGAGCTTATTAAAGAGATAGGCGCGAACACCCTGCGGCTTGCCCACTACCAGCACGGACGGGCGGTATACGACTTTGCGGACGAAGAGGGTCTGTGCGTGTGGACGGAGATTCCGTTTATAAGCGGATACGACGGCGGCGACGAAAACGCCCTTGCGCAACTGAAAGAACTGATAATACAAAATTACCACCACCCTAGTATTGTGTGCTGGGGGATAGGCAACGAAGTTACCATGGAAAAGGGCGACCCGCTTCCGCTTCTTGAAAAGCTGGATAAGGAAGCGCACGCGCTGGATTCCACGCGCTTTACCGTTCAGGCGTGCTTCAGTCCCGAAGATCCCGAAAGCGAGGTATCAAAAGCCGCCGACGTAGTTTCCTACAACCACTATTTCGGCTGGTATGCCGGTGAAACGGAGGACAACGCCGTCTGGCTGGACGATTTCCGCGAACATTTTCCCCGCCGCGCTTTGGGACTTTCCGAATACGGTTGCGAAGGTATAGTCGGCAGACACGCGCTTTTCCCGCGCCGCGGCGATTATTCTTTGGAATATCAGGCGGAATACCACGAGAAGATGGCAAAAATCATCTCGGAGCGCCCGTGGCTGTGGGCAACGCATATATGGAATATGTTCGACTTTGCTTCCGCCGCGCGCGACGAGGGCGGCGTGAAGGGAATGAACAACAAGGGGCTTGTTTCCTATGACAGAAAGGTGAAAAAGGACCCGTTCTACCTGTACAAGGCGTATTGGAGCAATTCGCCCTTTGTGCATATCGCGGGCGGGGAAAAGCAGGCGCGCGCAGGGGAGAAGTGCGTTATAAAAGTTTATTCCAACCTTCCCGAGGTTACGCTTTACGTGGGCAAAAACGCCTTTGAAACCAAAAAGGGCGACAAGGTATTTACTTTTGAAGTGCCGCTGAAAAGAGTTGTTAAAGTGGCAGCCGTTGCGGAAGGCTGCCGCGCAGAGGCGAAAATTTTCCGCGTGCGCAAAAAAGCGGAAAAAGGCAAAGGAGAAGAAGATTTGAAATACGCGAAATATACCGCCCCCGAGGGCAGATTTTCCATACACGACAAATTAGGCGAGGTTATGGCAAAGCCGCAGGGAGAAAAGCTGGTGCAGACCGTGCTGGAAGAGACGGCAAGGTATATGGAAGAAAGGGGCAGAAACCTGCCGAAGATAAGCCCCGCGATGATGCGTATGGCAAGCGGAATGAAGATAAAGCGCATTATTTCGATGCTTGGCGATTCCGTCCCCGACGATATGATAGCAAGGCTGAACGACGAATTGAACAAGATAGAAAAATAAAAAACGCCTATTACGGAAAAACCGTTTTCGTGGGACTTGCGGAGTTTTGCGACGGAAAATTATTGTGGGGCGGATATAAAAAGCGGCGTGCATAAATGCGCGCCGCTTTTGTGTAGAAAAACCCGGTTCGCGTCAGGCTTCCTGCACGATGAAGTATTCGCCGCTTGCTGCGGAAACGTAACCTTCCGCAAGATAGCTGCTTTGAACGGAAGAATTACTGCCGCCGTTGGAGGTGGAGCTGTCATCGCCCTTGGAAGGGTCGAAATGCAGGAATTTACCGCCGTAAACAAATATCGCGCCCGTCGTGCCCTGCGTCTGGGTGGTGTTCAGCACGTAGTAAAAACCGTTGTAAGCCGCCTCGCTGGAAAAAGTGCCGCCGTAAATATTCATAGTGCCGCCGAGACCCGCAACTTCGATGCAGGAGTTGCCCTGACCGTTATTGTCGGGACCTACGGTATAATTTCCACCGTAAATGTCCACGGTTGCTCCGCCCGAAACGTTGAGTACCTGGTTGTTGCCGCCCTTACCGCCGTAAATCGTGCCCGACTGTTCTTTGGAAGAATCTTTCAGGGTAAGTTGCGTATCGGAGCCGCTGACGGCAAAAGCAAAGCCGGTACCGACATTGGTAAGCGTGTGACCATTCAGGTCGATGGAGAAAGTTCCGTTTGAAATGTTAATGCCGGTTGTTACAGCTCCTGCCGTGCCGATATTGAAGTCATCGCTTATGACGATGTTTTTAGCGCTGTTGCTAATCAGGTTGTTCAAAGCCGCGGCAGAACCGGCAAGGTATTCTTTGCCGGGATTGGTCGCTATTTCCTTGACGGTGTAGTAATCGCCTTCCTGCACAACGCCGTAGCCGTCGGGTAAATAAAGCTTGCCGTCTGCTTCCGGAGAGACGCTGTAATTGTGCCCAAAAGTTCCGCCATATATCGTTATGTTGGCAGAGCCATTTTTCCAATTGGCGTCAATTGCGTTTATAATATATTTTTTATATTCTGCGGGAGCAGAAGCATTTGCCGTTTCTGCGAAGTCAAAAAAGCCGTCTTTTATTACGAGGGTACCTTTTTGTACTTGAATTGCGGTTATTGCGCCATATATTGTACCGCTATTTACGGTAAGTGAACCGTTGTTTATAATGTTGATGCCATAAGAATTATTATCGCCTGCTTCGGCGTCGATAATACCATCGCCGTTAATTTCCACAGTTGCACCATCAACACATAAGATGGCAGGTGTATGCAGTAATTGAGTATTGGGAGCAAGGCTTAGATAAATCTTTTTGCCATTAAGATTTAGATTAGTGTTCTTTACTATTGTTAAAATCGGCACCAAAGAAGTCGTATCATAGTAAGGAACATTAAGTGCAATATCGCTTTCCAGCGTTACTTCGCCGCCAAGGGCGAGCGCGCCGCGCAGGGAAGCTTCGTCCGTCACCTTGCTGTTGGCGGTAACGGAAGAGCCTTCGTCAACGGTAGAATCTTCGATAACGCCGTTGTTGTCAATGGCAACTTTGCCGCTTCCTTCAACCGAGAGCGAAGGAACGGTAACGTTTTCCGCTATGCTAAGATTGGTGGAAGAACCGCTTGCGGAAGTGTTTACAGTTACGGATTTGGTCACGGCGGTGTTCTGCGCAAACTCCACTTCAACGTGCGTATTTTCGGCGGGAACGGCGGCAAGCTTTGCCACGATTGACTCCGATTCGAAGACTATTCGTCCGCCGTTTACCTGTGCCGAGCCGACTTGTCCGTAAATGTGCAGGGAGTTAGCCGCGACAACTGCGGAATTTATCAGTTCGGTGTACTCTATGTAGTAGTCGATGGAAGCGTTGAGAGCGTTCACCGTAAGCGTACCTACGCGGCTGCCGTATACGGAAATGCTCTTATTTTCGTTGAAGGATATATTTGCGGTTGTCCAATTGCTTTCATCTCCGGCAAGGTATACGGAATCGCCGCTCTCCATAGCCGTAAGCGCCTTATCCAATTCGTCCTGGTTGGTGACGTAATATTCGTTGCTGCCGGAAGGACTGCCGGATACTGCCAAAGCGTTCACCTGAACGCCGCTTGTTACGAGAGCAAGGGAGATGGAAGAACCGCCGACGGGAGCGGAGTCAATTGCGCTCCAGGGAAGCGAAAGGCTGAAAGAAGCCGTCACGCGTGCGCTTGCCGGGGTTGAGTCTGTTACCGAATCTGCGTTAGTCCACGGTATGATATATACGCTTCCGTCCGCCAAAGATACTGCAGGATTATCCGCTACGGTTACCTGGAGATTATTGCGCAGGAAATCGTCTGCGGTATTTGTCTTGAGTACCAGAGAGTACTTCATATTGATGGAGTATTTCATGTCGAGGGTAATGCTGAAAGTTGCGCCGTCGCCCAGACCCATGCCGGAAATGGATATACGTCCGTCTTCACCGACGCTTACACTGCCGCCGGTTGCGGGAAAAATAAGGGAAGTTTCGCTTCCGCTGTTTTCTGCGGTGACTTGTTCGCCGCCCTGCGATGTGCTCCACGCATTAGTCAATTCCACCGTGGAAGAAATGGCGATATCACCCGTGTTTACGTTGATGTCGTTGGTTACGGAGGAAGAGAACAATGCGAAAGTAGCGCCCGCAATCACCGCAGCGCAAAGCGCAACGGTTATCAAAGCCATTACGATAGCTGTTCTTTTGCTTGATTTTGTCATACTTAATACCTCTCTTTGCCTTAGCAAAAAATTGTTTTCTACGTTTCCGCCAAAGGTGCGTGCGGTTTATGTTGGGGCGGAGAAACTCCGCTGTTTACCGAACGGTTCC
Source organism: Candidatus Alloclostridium intestinigallinarum (assembly GCA_904382605.1). Lineage (GTDB taxonomy): Bacteria > Bacillota > Clostridia > Christensenellales > UBA3700 > Alloclostridium > Alloclostridium intestinigallinarum. The sequence goes on from CAJFJA010000005.1 coordinate 46,327, forward strand.
GGCGGGAAAATTATGCGTTAGCCTGTGCGGAAGCGTCCGCGTTGCCCTGTATTGCCTCCATGCTTACCGTAATGCTTACGGATTGGTTTTCCGCCAGACCTTCGCTTGCGGAAAGCGCGCTCCAGGGCAGGGCGATTTCAAAAGATACCGTATCTATTGCCGAGTTTGCGGCAACCGCCGTCCAGTCGGTGATCGTGTACACGGTATCTTCCGCATTGAACATATTGACCGCGTCGCCGTCGCCTACCTTTATGGTGAGGTTATCCCTTAAAAATTCGCTTGTAGCTTCCCCGGTAACGGACACGGTTATGCGGTACTGCATATTTACGGTGCTGTTGTTTGCAAACGAAAGACTCATCTTTGCGCCGTCGCCCAAAGACATAAGGTTGAACGTAACCGTGTTGCCTTCCGTAAGCGTGACGGTGCCGCCCTGCGCCACGGTGGCGGAATTACCGGAAACGACAGCTTCCTCTCTTTCGCCGGTTGTCTGGGCTTCCGACCACGCGCTGTCCAGGGTGAGAGTGCCTTCCACGTCTATTTTGCCGGTATTCACGCCGATTGCGTATTGTTCGCCGTCTGTGAACAGGGCGAAAGTCGCGCCCGTTATCACCGCCGCGCACAGGACGATTGCCAGCGCGGAAATAAGTAAAGCCGTTTTTTTGGTGCGTGTCATCGTATTCGTCCTCCCGTTATGCTCTTAAGCCGAGCGCTCCGTCCAAATCGCCGTCGGAAGCGTTCGCCTGTCCCGCGTAGACGGTTATCTTCACGGTTGCGGATGAGATAAGCTGTTCAACCGCCCCGGTTATATCGTTTACGGGCTGGGTAGCGTCCTTATCCAGAGCGACGGTTACGGTAAGGACGAGGGTTTCTTCCGGATTCAGCACAAGCGCGCCGTTGTCCGCGCCGCACGTCCAAACGCCCGTTGCAAAGTCAGCGTCGCCGTTTTTCACCGTCACAAGCAGTTCGTCCGCGGCGTTTTCCGCACCTTCGTCTACCGTTTTTGCGACGTCAACGCGCACTTTTGCGGCGTTATTGCCGGTATTGGTTACGGTAAGCGTAAAGGTGGCGCTGTCGCCGGGGATTACGTTGGTCAGGGTTATCTTGCCTGTTTCACCGTCCAGGGCGGCGGTACCGCCGGTCGCGAAAGTGCCGGCAGGGTCGTTGGGCATGTTGTCGGCGCCGGGGCTGAGGCTCGCCGTGGAAAGATTGCTCAATTCTGCGGAGATGTCCACGCTGCCAGTGGTAACCGCTATCTCGGAAGAACGGTTTACCGCGAAAAGAGCGAAAGTGGAACCTATTATCAGCGCCGCGCAGAGCAGGGCTATAAGTCCTGCGGATATGACTGCCGTTTTTTTGCTCATTTTTTACTCCTCCCTTTGTTAATCGGATATTGCGCCTTCTTCAACGGTCTGCGTCGCCGTTACGGTGAAGGTGAACCTGAGATTGGCGTTCATAATGGTTTCGCCCGTGCCGTCGTCCGCGCTGCCGCTTTCGTAGGGCAGTTCTATTTTTATTCTGAATACGAAACTGCCGCCCGCAAGCTGGCGCGTGTTCAGGGTGATTGCTCCGCCGTTTACCACTTCGGTAAGAGAACCTGTCTTAAGCACGCTGCCGAGGTTGTCGGAAACGGTTACGACAAGTTTGTCCGCCAGGCGCGATTCGGGGGTGTCTGCCGAAGGGGCATTATCCACGAACGAAAACGCCAGCGTGCTGTCAAAAGCCACGTTGCCGCTGTTGGTCAGCCGGAAAAATGCTTCTTCCCAAACGCCGGGGACGTTGTAAATGACGGAAGAATTGCTTCCGAATGCAAAGGCGGCGTTCGTGGTGTTGTCCGTATCGGAAAGGTCCACGTCCTCGTCCACGGTCGTTTCCGCCCCGAGTATTCCGTTTCCGTCCACAAACTGCCCCTTGAGATCGGTGCGTACCAGATTTGCGCTCAGCCGACCTGCGGAAAGGTAAGTCTCCACCGCTGTCTGTTGTGAAAACAGGGCGAAAGACGCGCCTATCACGACGGCGGCGCACAGCAGGACGACTGCGGCGGAAATCATAATTGCTTTGCTCTTCATTTTTTATCTCCTTTGCCGCGGACGCCTGCCCGCGGCATTAAAAATTAACCGTTGTCCTGCGGCGTCTGTCCGCGTTTTTGCATACGCTTTATGCGCCGTTCTTCCTTTTGGCGCGCCTCTTTCTTCCCGCGTTCTTCTTTGAATGCGGAATAGTTGATGTCTATGACGCCTTTGACGTAGCCGGCTGTTTCGGCGCTTTCCACGCGTACGTCCACGGGCTTTTCGCGCAGGTTGAAGTTGTTGTCGTCGGCGTAACTTGCAAGCGCGTTGTTCTGCACCTGCATACGCGCCGTGATCCTGCCGCGGCGCAGGAGTATGCGCACGAGCTGTTTTTTACCGAAGTAAACGCAGGCGGCGTGTTCGTTGACGACTTGCTTCGCGCCTTCCTTGGTCATTGCGTGGGACAGGATATCGTCCACGTACCCCTTTTCTTCGGGAGAAAGGGCGGCGTACGCTTCTTCGTACGGTACGGCGGCGCTGCGGCGGAGAGTGATCTCTCCTTCACGCGTCAGCGGAGAAGCCGCGCTTTCCGCGGGAGCTGCCGTCTCTTCCTGCCGCGTGCTTTCTTCAACGGTTGCCGCAACTTCCGAACGGGCGTTTTCCGCGGCGGGCAGAGCCTCTCCGCGGGCGTTTGCGGGATATACGGGCGATTCCGTTATCTGCGAAGTATGCCCGGTTTCCGCCGCGGCGTTGCGGCGCTGTTCCCGACGTCTGTATTTTTCGGGATTTTCGCCTACCGGGACGAGCATATATTCCGCGCCGTCCACGGTAATCGTTTTCCCGCCGTGCGTTGCTTTGCGTACGGCGGCGAATATCAGCCATATGATGAGCAGTACGGCTATACATACGACGATCGCCATACATGCGATAAACAAGGACTCAGTCATTGTCTTCACCTCTTTTCTTCATTTCTTCCAATTCGCGGCGCAGGCGTTCTATTTCCTGTTCCTTTTCGTCCAATTCGGACTTCCGCTTGTCTTTTTTGTCTTTGCGTACCAAAAAGGCGATGCGGAAAATTTCGTATATCATGATAATTGCGGCAGGGATAATCAGGCACACCACTATTCCCGTGGCGGACGTGAGAAAAGTCAGGAACGCCCCCAACGGATAATTGGAACCGGTCACCACCCCTATAACGTCGCTTTCGTCGACGGGGGACGGATCGGGAGAATCGTTCGCGTCGCCTTTTGTGGTAAAGCTCACTCCTCCGTTTCCGTTATCGGTTATGCCGACTATTCGGTGAGTTACCACGAGAGCGCTTGCGCCGAGGGACGTATCGTAAAAGGTGATTACGTCGCCGACTTCCAGCGAATCCATAAATTCGCGCGCCTGCTCCGCGTCTTCGGGTACGGTCTTTACCGTAATAACCGAATTCGTGCGTATGGAATCTTCTTCGGAGCCTTCCATCGACCCCGTGAGCACAAGGCGCAGCTGGCTGCCGCCGACGGTAAGCGTCTGTCCCTGGGCGCGGTAGCCTATCGCCACGCCCAGCGCGCATACCGCCGCAACAAGCACTACGCCCACTATTATTGAGGAAACCACGTTCCACACTTTTTTTGTTTTAGTCTTATCCATTGCCGTTTTTTATCTCAGCCGCTCGTTTTTTCGTGCAGAGTGCAGCGCGCCGTTACGGAACATTCCTTGCCCTGGGCGCTGTTTCCCACGCTTTGCGGCAGGGAATAGGTTATTGAAAAAGTAAAGTCGCCGCTTACGTCCGCCGTGAATATGACGCCGCGGCACGAAAGATAATTGCCGCTGTAAAGCGCGTTTCCGTTTACGCTTACCGTCACGTCCAGGTATCTTCCCAGATCGTCGCTCGCTCCGCCCGAAAGCAGTATCGTGAACACGGCGTCCGCGGGAGCGTGCGCCTTATATTCCGACGTTGAAGACTGTCCGGGCAGTAAGCCGTCTATGCGGGCGGAGGCGGTGAATTCGTCGCCCGCTCCGTCCAAAGCCAGTTCCGAATTGCCCGTTACGACCACGTAAGCCGTGCCTACGGAAGCCGCCGCCACCGCGACCGCTACTGCGATTATCAATATTGCGATTTGCTTTTTACTCATAGTCCTTATCTGTTGCGCCGACCCGTCCGATGGCACGCGGCGGATTTTCCGTGCGCGCGTATTATCAACGCTATATATAAGTTATATTTTAACAGTCAGTCTTTTTCTTCGCGGAAAGTAATCCGACACCGTTTTGAAAAAAGACGGACGTACCGCTTTACAATTTTCTGTCGGCTTAAAGCATAGCCGTGCGAAAAAGTAAAGTCGAATGCGTTTTCGTGCTTTATATCCGTCCGCGGACGGAGCTTATTTTTCGGGCGGAACAACTTCGAAGTCAGGAAGTCCCCGAAATATCCGCGCTGCGAAAATAGCCTTTTTTCTGCTATTTATCCGCATATAAGGGCAAAAAATATACGAACCGATGAACGACTCCTATATTTTTGCCACATTATCCCCGAAATTCGCCATTATGTTACAACAAGGGAATCATTAAGTCAAGCGATTTTAAGTACAAGATTCAAAAATTTTAGTTAAATTAAATAAAAAGTTATGGGGGGGGGGTAATTTTGTCCCGAAAAAAAGTAAAATCCGCGGGGAAAATTCCCCAGGATTTTACTGCCGGAATAAAAGTTTTTTTTGCAACGCGGCATCGCAAATTTTCAGGCAAAAAATTTTAGATAAAGTTATTATAGTAACGGCGGACGGAAAGTTTGTCTTGAAAACGGATAAAATTACCGCCGCATAATATTGTCCACCGTATATAATATGAGAGAGCGCTTTGCCGCTTATTTCGTTTCCCAAGGCGTGGAAGAGGCAGTTTTTCCTTATCATTATTTATTCATTATGTATGGTAAGCCGGGAGAGAGTGTGTTTGTTCTTTATATCATTTAATTTATTTATCCACTTCTATATTGTAGGGTATTGCGAAGAAGTTATCTCGCATATCAGTCAAATTATTTTCAAGGTATAACAGGGGGCGGAGCGTCCCACGCTCCCGGCACGCCTTTAATTTACCATATAAAGCAGAGTATTGCGAAGAAGTAGGCTCGCTTTTCAGCAAAACTATCTTCAAGGTATAACAGGGGTGGAGCGTCCCACGCTCTCGGCTCGCCTTTTATCTATCATATCAAGCCAAGCATTGCGAAGAAGTCGGCTCGCCTTTCAGACAAATTTCATCAGGGCATAATCAGCCCGCGGCGGCTCGCCGCTGACAGAAAACTTACAAATAGGTTACCTTCTGTGATAGCAAGGTTTGTTTTGCCGGGGTTAGAATGGACTTGACAGTAAACAGGAGGTCATTATGAAAACATCGAAAAAAGTTATTTTTGTCATGATTGCGCTTGTGATAGCGCTTACCGCCGTTCTGGCGGCGTGTGGCGGCGAAAAGGATATAGCCGTCATCGCCCGTACTTCGGGTAGCGGAACGCGCGACGCGTTCGAATCCATCGTGAAGTCGGAAGACGGCACGGCGCTCAAGGACGCGGGACTTATGAAAGGCGCGCTCGAACAGGACAAGACGTCCACGGTTATTTCGCTGGTTTCTTCCACCGAAACGGGTATAGGCTACGTGTCCCTCGGCTCGGTTGACGATTCGGTCAAGGTCCTTAAAGTGGAAGGCGTTGAGGCCACGGCGGAAAACGTGCTCAGCGGAGATTACAAAATGCAGCGTCCGTTTGTCATTATGACAAGCAAGGCGATGGGTGAAAACCTTACGGCGGCGACCAAGGACTTCCTCGCGTTTCTCCGCTCCACCCAGGCGCAGGACGTAGTTAAAGAAGAAGGCTACGTCAGACAGGACGAAGGAGCGACGGAGTATACCGCCCCCGCGTCCGCGGTAAGCGGCACGGTGAGCATAAGCGGCTCCACCTCTGTAGATCCGCTCATGGACAAACTTATCGGCAAGTATAAGGAGATAGGCGGCGCGAGTGTCGCGGGCGTGGAGATAAGCAAGAACTGCCAGGGCACTTCTCACGGCATATCGGCGGTAAAGGCGGACAAGACGGGCAACGTGATAGGTCTTGGCTCTTCCGCGGTAAAGGAAGCGGACGAAGCGGAGATAGCGCACTTTGAAATAGCTCTCGACGCGATTGCGGTGATAGTCAATCCCGAAAACGCCCTCGAAGACATAACCATTGCGCAGCTGTTCGATATTTACACGGGCAAGACAGTCAAATTCAGCGCTCTTTCGGCGGCATAAAAGAAAAATTTATGGGAAAAAGTTCAATAAAAGAAGCGTGCGGCAAAGTAGTATTTGCCGCCACAGCCGCGCTGTGCATAGCCGCAGCCGCGGCAATCTTCGTTTTTATAATAATGAAATCTATTCCCGCGCTTGCGGAAACGGGTTTGGCTAACTTCTTATTCGGAACGGAATGGGCGCCCGACGCAAACGACGTGTACGGTCAGCCGCTTGCGGGAAGCTACGGCATATTGCCCATGCTGGTGGGAACGCTTGTTGCCACGGTATGCGCGCTTTTGGTGGGCGGCACGCTGGGCTTTTTTACGGCGGTATTCCTCTCCTACTACTGCAAGGGCAAGGTGAAGGCGGTGTTTACGTCCGTCATAAACCTGCTTGCGGGCGTACCCTCGGTAATATTCGGATTTTTCGGAATAAAGGTGGTAATGCCACTTTTCAATATGCTTTCGCCCAACGGCAATTCGAGCGGACTTTTACTTACTTCCGTTATTTTGGGCATGATGATTTTCCCCACGGTGGCGTCGCTTTCCAAAACCGCGCTCGAAGCGGTGCCGCAGGCGTACTACGAAGGCGCGCTCGCGCTGGGCGGTACGCGCGACCAGGCGGTGTTCCGCACGGTCGTCCCCGCGGCAAGGTCGGGCATTACGGCGGCCATGATATTGGGCGTGGGCAGGGCGCTCGGCGAAACCATGGCGGTGGTCATGGTGGCGGGCAATTCGCCGCAGTTCCCCGAAGGGCTGTTTTCTTCCTTCCGCACGATGACCGCCAATATAGTGCTGGAAATGGGATACGCGGGCGAGATGCAGATGGGCGCGCTGTTTGCTACCGGCGGAGTGCTGCTCGTGTTCGTCGCGATAACGGTTATCTTGCTTTCGCTCGTCACTTCTGATAAGAAAAGTAAGGGCAGGGGCGGAAAAAAGTTTGGTTTTTCCCTGTTTAACGGCAGGAAAATCTGCTTTGCGGGCAAGGCGTTCAGCTTTGTAAGCGCGGCGTTCGCGCTGGCTTTTCTGGCGGCGCTTATCATCTATCTGCTTGTGATGGGTCTGCCGCATCTTTCGGGGCAGCTGCTTTTCGGCGCGTATGAGTACGGCGGCGAAATAAGCATTCTGCCCTCGGTCGCGGCAACGCTTATGACGGTGGGTATATCGCTGGTGATAGCCCTGCCGCTGGGCATATGCGCGGCGATATTTTTGAGCGAGTACGCCGGCAGCAGGAATCCGCTCGTAAGGATTATCCGCGGCGCGATAGACGTGCTTTCCGGCGTGCCTTCGATAGTTTACGGACTGTTCGGGGCGGTCACGTTTGTGACCCTGCTGGGCGGAAACTATTCCATTGCCGCGGGCAGTCTTACCATATCGGTAATGCTTCTGCCCACGGTGATAAGGGCTACGGAAGAAAGTCTCCGTGCCGTACCGATGAGCCTGAGGGAAGGCGCGCTTGCGCTGGGCGCGGGCAAACTGCGCACGGTATTCACCGTGGTACTGCCTTCCGCAATGCCGGGCATAATAGCCGCCGCCATACTTTCCGTAGGCAGGGTGATGAGCGAATCCGCGCCTTTTATGTTCACCATGGGTTCAAGCATCCAGCCCATGCCGGAAGGTGCTATGAGCGGCGGAACGACGCTTGCGGTACTGCTGTACTACCTTTCCGGAGAAAATTTATATACCGACGAGGCGTACGCCTGCGCGTGCGTGCTCATGCTGATAGTTCTGCTGCTCAATATTGCGGCGGAAGTTGCGGGGAGAGCTTTGCAAAGAAAATTCCAAGGAGAGAAAAATGCTGACAAAAAGAGTAAAAGAAACAGAAAAAAAGTCCTTGAACAGGCAAAAGAAAACGGGTGAAGAGAGGCTTTTTTCCAAAGATATAAAGGTTAAGAACGCCAATTTATACTACGGCGAGTTCCACGCCTTGAAGGGGATAGACATAGAGATACCGCCCGAGCGCGTAACGGCGTTCATCGGTCCTTCCGGCTGCGGCAAGACCACGCTTCTGAAGTGCTTCAACCGCATGAACGACCTGGTTCCTTCGTGCCGGATAGAGGGCGAATTTCTCGTCGGCGGAGAGGATATTTACAAGAGCAGGGACGTAACGGGACTGAGAAAGCGCGTGGGCATGGTGTTCCAGAAGCCAAACCCCTTTCCCATGAGCGTATATGACAATGTGGCGTACGGACCGCGCACCTTCGGCGTCAAAAAGCGGTCGGAACTGGACGGAATAGTCGAGCGTTCGCTCAGGCAGGCGGCGATGTGGGACGAACTTAAAGACAGACTGGGCAAATCCGCGCTGGGACTTTCGGGCGGACAGCAGCAGAGGCTGTGCATAGCCCGCGCCCTTGCCACGTCTCCGGGAATCATACTCATGGACGAGCCGACTTCGGCTCTCGACCCCATTTCCACGGCTAAGATAGAAGAACTTATCGGGAGTATGAAGGAGTACACCACCGTGGTAATCGTCACGCATAATATGCAGCAGGCGGCGCGCATTTCCGACAAGACGGGCTTTTTCCTGCTGGGCGAGCTGGTGGAATACGGCGATACCGCGGACATATTCGGGCGGCCGCAGAAAGAAGAAACCAGAAGATATATAGAAGGCAGGTTCGGCTGACGCTTGCCATGCGCCGCGTCAAAGTGGTATAATTCTATCGGGTGGAATATGGATAAGGCACTGATTTACATTGTAGAAGACGACGAAGGCATACAGGAAGTGTACGAGGGCGCGTTCGAAGGCGTATACGACGTGCGCATCTTCGGCGACGGAGCTTCCTTTTTCAGGGCGTTCGAGGAAAAGCGCCCTTCGCTTGCGATAATCGACATCATGCTTCCCGATATAGACGGGTATACGATTCTGACCCGGCTGAGGGAGAAGGACGAGCGGCTGCCCGTGATAATAGTTTCGGCGAAAAGCGACGAGATAAGTTTTGTAAAGGGTCTGAACAAGGGCGCGGACGATTACGTTTCCAAGCCCTTTTCCATTATGGAACTGCTCGCCAGGGTAAAGGCGGGACTCAGGCGCGCCAATCTGTACGTACGCCGCCACAACGATTTTTCCGTAAACGAAAAACTTTACGACATAAGCTACCGCGGACAGAAGCTGGGGCTTACGGTAAAGGAATTCAAACTTCTGAAACTGCTCATAGAGCGCGCCGGGGAAACGCTCACGCGCGACGAGATATTCAAAACCGTGTGGGGAGAGGACTTTATGGGCGAAACGCGCGCGCTGGATATGCATATCGCGCAAATACGCGACAAGATAAAGGCTGCCGGCGGAGATAACGTAATAGTCACCGTGCGCGGCGTCGGGTACAGGGTGGACTGATGAGAAGAAAACTTACCTTAAGGTGCGTGCTTATCTCGCTGATAACGGCGGTAATAGTGTTTGCAGCCGCCTTAGGAGTCGTTTTCTGGCTTTACGACGAGACGGAGTCTGACGGTATAAAGGATAAAACGCATCTGCTCACAGCCGCTTTGCAGTCGGCGGAAGACCCGTCTTCCGTGCTTGCGGCGATAGACGATACGCGGGTGACGCTGGTGGACGCGGACGGCAATGTGGTGTACGACAGCTACGGGGCGACGGACAACCACGGCGACAGGGAAGAGATAATCGCCGCCATGAACGGCGAGCCAGAGGTGGTCGGCCGCTATTCGCAGACCATGGGGGCGCACGCTTATTATTATGCGGAAAAATTTACCGCGGGCGGAAATACCTACGTTCTGCGCCTTTGCGAAAGAAGGAGCGACATAGGTCCGTATATCGGCGCGGCGGTGGGCGCGCTCGTTCTCGCCGCTGCGGTGGGTATAGCGGTGTCGGCGGTATTTGCGCGCAGAATGTCGGGCAGCATATCCGCGCGCCTGGGTGAGATAAACAACCGTCTGCACGCGCTTACGCTCGCAACGCCCGGCACGTCCGCGGCGGGCGGGGACGAATTTGCGGAGATAGCGGAGGAGATAGACGCGCTCGTGGCGGGGCTGGGAGGCTCGCTTGCCGATTTAAGGCGCGAACAGTCCAAGCTGGATTTCGTCATAAACAACATATCCCAGGGCATGATGGCGTTTTCATCGCACAACGAAATAGTGCTTTACAACAAGCCTGTCTGTAAGATTTTCAAGGTGAAGGACGACATAATGGGCAGGCATTTTTCCTATCTCACCAAGGACGAAGAGTTGAAAACGCTTATGCACAACGCGCTTATGCGCGGCGAGGACGGCGAATTTTCCTACCGTCTGCGCGGAAAGGATCTGAATTTCAAGGTGTACAGCTTCAAGACGGACGACGAGAGCGGGGAGATAGAGCACATCGTGCTGGTGGCGGACCTTACCAAGGAAAAGGCCGCCATAAGGCAGAAGAGCGAATTTTTCGCAAACGCTTCGCACGAGCTGAAAACGCCGCTCACGACCATGCAGGGGCTGACGGAAATTCTGCTTGCCAAAGCGGGCGACGAAGGGCAGAAAAAGCAGCTTGAACGCATATATAAAGAGAGCAAGCGCCTGAGTTTTCTCGTGCAGGATATGCTTTACATAAGCGACCTGGAAAGCGGCAGGGCGGAACGCCGCGAAGAGGACATAGATTTGGGCGCGGTGGCGGCGGAAGTCAGGCAGGAATACTCGCACCAGGCGGAAGAAAGGGACGTTACGATAAACGTTTCGGGCAACGGACACGTGCGCGCGGACTACCGCAACATATACGAGATAGTGGGCAATCTTTGCAGCAATGCCGTGCACTACAACGTGCCCGGAGGAAAGGTGGATATGGATATCCGCACCGACGGCGGACAGGTAATACTCACGGTTTCCGATACGGGCATAGGTATTCCGGAAGAACACCTTCCCAAGGTATGCGAACGCTTTTACCGCGTGGATAAAAGCCGTTCCAAAAAGACGGGCGGCACGGGTCTGGGGCTTGCCATAGTCAAGCATGTGTGCAACCTTTACGGCGCAAAACTGAATATCCGAAGCAAGGTGGGCGAGGGCACCACCGTTCAGGTTGTTTTTAGCCCCACGGACGACCGCAACAAGTGATTTGGGCAGTATCTTTCGGGCACCTTTCCGCAACCCCTCACTCGACGTAACTTCGCGCCGCTTTATTTTATACAGTCAACCATATAAAACAACCTGACGAAAGCATTCCGCAGACGTAATGCTGCAAGATTTAACACGGTTATTTCACGGCATGATTATGGGTGGAGCGCCACGCGCTTCAAATCTGCTCCGAAATCTATTTGCCGAAATCGCTTGTCGCGGTCTTCTGCCGGGCTAATGGCGCCCCTGTGGCTTAGAATGGATAAGGTTCGCACCGCTTTATTTATGATATGAAAAAAAGTATCCGATACCAATATTTTCGGTAAAAGATAGTGTTGAAGGCAAAATAACACGTAGCAAAAGTGTTGCGAAGAAAAAAGCTTGAAATTCACTCGTTATTGTTTCAAGGCGTAATCGGCTCGCCGCGGCCCGCCGCGGCGGAGCGTCCCGCGCTCCCTCTTGCTTTGTCTATATTTTTATAGTATAATGAAAATACCGATAAAATTTTTGGGAGAAAGATATGAAGCACACGCTTGTTCTGGTCATAGCGGCGGTTCTGGTATGTGCCGCGGTGGGAATGTTGTGTCTTGCCGGGTGCACGCGCAATTCCACGCCCGGTTCGATAGTAGACAGGTTTGCCAATCTGGCAGAGGGCGGCGAATTCGGGACGAAGAGCGGCAAAAGCGGCGAAAGCGCGGTTTTCGAGTTCGGGCGGGAGGTCACCTTCAATACGCTCGTGCTTAAAGAAAGCGGCGACAATATAAGAAAATTCCGCGTATATGCCGACGACGGGGAAGAGCCTTTTTACGGCAGCGACTATGTGGAGGGCTATCATTACGGTTCGTTTTCCGCAGTTACGGCAAGCAGTCTTCGCATAGAGATAGAATCGGACGGCAACTGGAAGCTGAAAGGACTTGAAGCGTACGATATATCGGATACGGCGGCAGAAGACTTCGAGATAATGGGCTACGTCACCGCGCAGTGGGCGTACGGCGGCGGAGAGCTGGAAGAAGAATGGACGCCCAATCTGCAGGCGGCGACCCACCTGAATTACATATCGGGAGTATACTTCGATTCAAAGGGCGGGCTGTACTTCCGCGCGGCGGACGGAAGCGACAAGGTTTACGGAATTAACGACACGACCGCGGAAGGCGTTTCCGCGAGGGAAGCGTTTTCCAAGGGCTTGGAGAATCTGCGCGCGTATACCGACGCGAAGATAGTAGTCACTTTCCTGGGCAACATAAACAACGGCACGGGCGAGGAGATGGGCACGGAAGAGCGGCACAACGCCGCGATGACGGGCGCGGCGTCGGACGTCCTGACGGAAAATATTCTCGCGTTTGTCGGAGAATTCGGCTTTGACGGCGTTTCCTTCGACTACGAATATCCGAGCGCGGCTTCGTCTTTTGAAAACTTTACCGGTTATCTGGAAAAACTGCATACGGCAATGGACGGAAAGTTCGGCGCGGGTGAAAAACTGCTCACCGCCGCCATATCCGAATGGCAGTTGGGCACGGCGAGTTTCACGCCGGAAAATCTGGACATACTCGACAGGATAGAGGTCATGGCGTACGATTTGTTCGACGACCACGGCAACCACTCCTCTTTCTATTCCGCCTGCTATCTGCTCATCGGACAGCTTGAAGAAAAGGGATTCGATCTCGGAAAGATAAATCTGGGACTGCCTTTTTATTCTCGTCCGGAAAACGGCGACACGTTCTGGGGCAACTATTTCGACGTGGCGGAGGAGCTGGGCAAATGGGACAACGCCTTCTATTATAACGAATACACCACCCTGGAAGGGGTTACCGCCTCGGGCAACACCTGGTTCAACGGCAGGGGAATGATATACGACAAGACCTGTTACGCCGCGGACTGCGGTCTGGGCGGAGTAATGATATGGCATATAGGCACCGATTCCACGAAAGAAGGCTACCGCCTTATGGAAGTGATAGCGGAAGCGGTGCAGTCCAGAGCGTGATATGTACGGTGACGACGACGAGGAAGAGTATATAAAGGAAGAGGCGCGGGAAGCAATAGTTCCCGCGGCGCAGCGCGTAAAGGACGTGGAGGAAAACTTCTACGCCAATCTTTCGTGCGCCCGTTTCAGATACGTCCCCGCCCGTCCGGGTCTTAAATCGTGGACGTTTTTCGCGGTGTACGCCTTTATCTGGCTGGTGCTCGCCGTAGTGTACGTTTACACGTCCGTGTCCTATAAAAACGTATGGATAATCATTTTCGGGCTGGTATTTCTCGCAGGCATGGCGCTGGGCGCGGTGTTCGTGATACGCGGCGTGGTATTCTATTACTACGACCTGTATGTGTGCAGGGTGGGGGACGGCGTGGTAAACATACTCTTTTCCCATTGGAACAAGGACGTTACGGTGTATTTTTCCCATAACAGAATACTGCGCGCGCACAAGGGCGCCGTGGAGGAAAGAAGTGAGTACGCCTACCAGTATGTGGGCACGCATCTTTTATTCAATAAATTCAAGGCGGACGTAAAATACGTCCCCAACGCCGAAGAGACGATTGCCGCGCTTTCCAACGACGGAGGCACGGCGCGCCTTAAGGTGAAAGACGGTCTGCCCGCGGGCATAACGTACGCTCCGCCGCCTTCGTTCAGGAGCGAATTCGGCGCGATAAAGTACCTGAAACTTGTCGAATACGAAGCGGCGGAAATTCCGCCCGTGCCGGGCTATCTTGCGCGCGAGTGCGCGCGGCGCGGCTGGATTCTCCCCGGGCGCGCGGCGGTATCCGGCGATACCGGAAAAGACGCGGAAAGGCCGGCGGCGCGGGAGGAGAAGAAAGAGGCGGAAAAGGCGGCAAGGGCGGAAAAAAGAAAAGCCGCGAAAATCGCGCGCGAAAAGTTCAGGCGCAGCGACGAGGACGTCGCTTACGGGGACGACGATGACGAAGACTGACGTAAGGCGGAGCGGTAATAACCCTCCGCCTTTTGCAGAAGGACAGAAGAATCCGCCCTGCCGTCCATATTTATGCGCCGTACATAAAAGCATGAAGAAGGGGAGCCGGAGGTGACTTTCGTCACGCCCTCATTGCAGGTGAAAGTCAGGGTGTAACCGAGTTTTTTCAATACCTGCTCCGCAATTTCGGTATATTTTCCGAAGGGAAACGCAAATGTCGTCATATCGTATCCGCACTTTTCCCTTATCGTTTCGTGCAGGCGGGAAAAGTCCTTGAAAAGCGCGGAATAATATTCGCCGTCGCTTTCCCCGCCCAGTCTGCCCACTCCGAAGCGCGGAAAGTATTTGTGCATATTGTAGGTGTGGTTGCCCAGCTCTATTATGCCGCTTGACAAGAGATGGTTGAGGTTGTCCCAGGTAAGGTGGGAATAGTTGGGATTGTCGCTGTCGCCCGAACTTGCGGAAAAGGCGGAGAACGCGCCTATCACGTTTATCACGGCGCACGCGCCGTGTTTTTGCAAAAGGGGCAGGGCGTAGAAGGCGTTGTTGTAATGTCCGTCGTCAAAGGTGAGAATAAGCGGTTTGCGCGGCAGACTCCCCGCGCCGCGCGCATACGCCGCGACCTGGCAGGGCAGAACGAAGTTGTATCCGGCATTTTTGAAGTTTACTATGTCTTCTTCAAGGCGCGCGGGCGACACGATATACTCTCCCTGCCTGGATTTGAGTACTCCGTGGTACATAAGCGCGGTGACTATGCGGAAATCCTGTTCTTCCTCCGCGGCGCAGGGTACTGCAAAACCGCAGCATATCGCGAGCAAAGACAGGACGAGTACGGCGGCAAATTTCTTCATAACCATAGTTTGCGGCATATTGCGGCAATTATGAGCGGTAAAATGCCCTTCCGTTCCGCCATATGTCTTGACATATACAATGTAAATAATATATATTATATTATACGGAGGGTTTAATTATGAACGAATATTTTTCCGATCTTATCAAGGATACAGACAAACTCATTCTCGCGTTGAAGGCGCTGGAAGCCGCCCACAGGGGATCCACCGTCAAATACAAGCTGAATAAAGAGGCGGGCAGGATATCCGACCTTATCACTTCCTGCCGCCGCAGCATACAGTTTCTGAAAGACGACGGCGCGTTTTCGGGAATGAAGGAACTTCTGGACGATTACGCGGAACTTCTGAAGAGCTACCACTCGAACGTAAGCGTTACCGGCGGATTGTGCTCGTCGGATAAATACCGCATAAAACGCGCAACGCTCAACGCGCTTACCGCAAGCATTAGCGAGTACAGAGGAAGGCTGCTCGCCGCGGCGCCCGCGGAAGACGGCGAAGACAAAAACTGAAAATACTTTACGGGTAATCTGCCCGACTGCACGAGAGCGAGGATAAAATGAAAAAAGAAGTAGTTATCAACGAGCGTATTCCTTCACGCGAAAAAGTGGCGTACGGAATAGGCGGTTTTATGGACGGCGGCGGCGTTTCGCTGATGTCGTGCATAATGCTCAAATATATGACCACGATGGGCGTGGCTATGGCGGTGGCTTCCACCATTATGACGGTTGCAAAGCTGTGGGACGCGGTAACCGACCCCCTTATGGGCTTTATAAGCGACAACACGCGTTCCAGGTGGGGCAGGAGAAAGCCTTATATGTTCATAGGCGGCGTGGGAGTGATTCTCACCCTGCTCATCATGTTCATGCCCGCGCGCGAGTGGGGTATGTCGATAGGCGGCTTTACCGCGTTCATACTCATAATGTATCTCGTGTGGAACACCGTGTCCACCATTTCGCAGGTGCCGTACTGCTCCATGTCCAGCGATATTTCCCCTTCGTTCAAGGAGAGGAACAACGCCAACACGGTAAAACTCATCTTCACTTCGATAGCTTCCGGTCTTGCCTACGCGCTGCCCCTGCTGCTCATCGAAGCGCTCATAAGCAAGGACGGCTATCTGTTTATGCCGAACATCTCTTCCACGACCTTCTGGCTGTGTATAGCGATCATTTTCGGTATTCTGTTCGGCGGCGGACTCATACTGTGCGCGGTCGTGGTCAAGGAAAGGGTCACCGTAAAAACTCCCAAGGAAAAATTCAACGCGAAGCAGTTCGTCAAAAACTATGCCGAACCGTATAAGAACCGTTCCTACCGCTGGCATATCGGTATGTACTGCGCCGCGTTCACCTGCATGGATATGCTTTCCGCGCTGGCGGTGTACTACGCGACCGACGTATGGCACGGCTACACGCTGTTCGGTCTGGATATGTCCTCGCTGTTCATAATCGCGCCCCTTATGGTGGCGGCGGTGTGTATGTTCCCCGTGTGCAGAATTTTAATGGATAAAAAGAGCAAACAGTTCGTGTTCAGAATGGGTCTGCCTTTCTACATAATCGGCGGCATAATGTTCGCCGTCATGGATCCGTCGTGGACTCCGCCCATACTCGTGCCTATCATGGCGCTCATGATGGGACTGGGCTTCGGCGGCGCGCAGATGATTCCGTGGATGATATTCCCCGATACAATAGACGTTGCGGAGCTTGCCACGGGCAAGCGCCCCACGGGTACTTACAGCGGTATGATGACGCTGGCAAGAAAAGTGTCCGGCGCGTTCGGCGTGGGACTTGTGGGCTGGATAATCAACGGCGCGGGCTATCTGGAAAACACTACCGGCGACGCGTCCGTCTACATCGAGCAGCCCGATTCGGCAATTCTCGCCATAAAACTGGTTATGGGTATAGCCGTGGCGGTGCTTATCGCGTTCGCCTTCTTCGCGTCCTTCCGCTATAAGGTGACAAATAAGAAGCTGGCGCGTATCAAGTATTTCAACGAAAAAGTGGAAGCCGACCTATACGATACCCTTACGGAAGAGGAAAAGGAAGAGCGCAGACAGCTTATAAGCCGGCTTGCGTTCAGGTATAACGAAGAATACGACCTTAACAACGTCGTCTACCGCAACAGGAAAAACGCGGCGGAGGAAGAATTCCTCGGCGAAGGCGCGATTTCCGCCATAGGCGACATAGCGGAAGCCGAAAGCAGGGAAGAAGAACTGTCTGAGGAAACCGCGTACGGCAAGTCTTGCGGCGGAGATAAGGACGGCGGTTCGGATACGCAATAAGCGCCGCCGCGCCGCCTTAAAGTTACGGCGGAAAACGAAGGCGGCGCGGAGACGGGGAAAAAGGAAGAATAAAAAAGACGCGTGCCGCAATTTACCGATTTTTGACAGTTAAATTGCGGCATAAGCAGTATAATATAAAAGGTGGACGCTATGAAAATTTTTGAAGAAACTTACGGCAAATACGGCAAAGTGCTCTCCATGGCGGCGGGCGGAATCAAGCTGAGCGTGACCACGGAACTGGGACCCCGCATAATTTACTTCGGCAAAGAGGGCGGAGAAAACATTCTGTTCGAGGACATCAACGACGAAGTCAACAAGCCCGAAGAACTTATGGATCCCGTACTCAAAGGCAGCGGCGGCTGGCATATATACGGCGGACACAGACTGTGGAAATCGCCCGAATATATGGACACTTACTATCCCGACAACGCGCCGGTCAAGGTGGAAAAGCTGGAAAACGGCGCGGTGTTCACTTCCCCCGCTGAGCTTACCACGCGTCTTGAAAAGAGCATGAAGATAACTATGGACGAAAGCGGAGAAGTGACCATAGAGCACAAATTCGTCAACAGGGGCGGCAAGGAGACCACGCCTATTGCAATGTGGGCGCTCACCGTTATGGACGGCGGAGCGGAAGCGCATCTGCCGCTCGATACCTCGGACACGGCGTTTCTGCCCAACCGCAACATAGTGCACTGGTGCTACAACGAAGTGAACGACCCGCGTCTTGTAATCAAGGACGACGACATTACCATAAAGTTCGACAAAACCATGCCCCACGCGCTTAAAGTTGGCACTATGAACACTCTGGGCTATGTGTATTCCTACACCAAGGGAGGCAAGTTCACGATAAAAATGCCCGCACCCGAGGGCAGTTATCCCGACTTTTCCTGCAACGTGGAAAGCTATACGTATAATCTCTTTACGGAGATAGAAACGCTTTCGTCGCTGTTCACGCTCAAACCGGGCGAAGAGCACACCCATACGGAAGTGTGGACGCTGGAATGAAAAAACGCGTGCTTGCGATAATGCTTGTCGCCGCGGCTTTATTCGCCGCGGCAAGTATTTTCGCGGCGTGCGATTTCGTGGGCACCGTCCCCGACTACTACTATTCCTATGAAGTGGATTTGACGCAGGAGGACGGGCGCGAACTGTACGACAGGTATGGCGGAGCGGCGGTGTATGCGAAAGTCACGCGCTATGAAGAGGACCGCACGACCGTATACCGGCAGTACTCATTCAACTCCGCGGGCGTATACGTCACGGAGGACGGCTGGCTGGCGCTGCCCGCGGCGGCGTTTGTTCCCACATCGTTTTTCTCGGAAGTGGACAGATATTCCGTCAGGATTTACTATGCGGCAGAAGAGGACGGGGAGACGGTAACGCGCTACGAGCAATTCTATTTTTACGGCACTCCTTACGGCGACAACGCGCCCATAGACGGCAATATATACGTTGACGAAGAATACGGCGTGGCGATAATAAAGGTGCCGGTGGAAGGGCGGACGGACAAATACATACCCGTTACGGGCAATACGGGAATAGCTTCCCTGGGCGAAAAGCTGTGGCTGTTTTCCGTAATGGGCGATTTGCAGGAGCCTTCGGGCAGCGGACTTATCTCCGCCGTGCTTCTGGCAGGCTCCGACGTGCGAATGTATTCCGGCAGCCACAGTTTCGACTACGTCACGACGCGTTCGCGCGCGGAATATCTGCTTGACGGCTGTTTCCACAGCGGAGATATAGGCGGCGTCGCGGTGAATAAGGACGGGCAGGCGGTAGGCATAATATTCTCGCGCATATACAGCGATTCGGGCGCGGATCAGGAGAACGACATTTACGGCAAGGCGTGTATGGCGGATATAACTCACGTGGCAGAGCTGCTTGAACAGGCGGCGGGAGGGAATGATGCGCAATAAAAAATTCGTGTTTGTGATAACGCTTCTCTGTCTGGCGGTCGTAGCCGTATCCCTGGCGGGCTGTTCCCTTTCGGGGGAAAGGCAAGCGGGTATTCTCACCCCGCAGTTTACAGACGATACTTCCACGGGCACGCTCGTGGCGGCGAACAATCTTCCCGCGGCGCTCAGGGTCTACTGCTCGCTGTCCGGTTCCACTTTGACCTCAAGCGGCTTTTATATCTCTTCCGACGGCTATGCCGTAACAAACGCGCACGCCGTCAATTACGATACGGACGCCAATCTGACCGTGGAGGACTACAACGGCACCCGGCTGCGCGCCTCGGTGAGCTATATCAACGCGGAAATAGACATTGCCGTAATCAAAGTGGCGGTCTATGCCGAGCAAAGCTACGTGACTTTCGCTTCCAGCAGCGACGTGAACAACGTTTATCCCGGCGATACGGCGTATGTCATCGGCAACCCGTCCAATCTGGGGCTGGGCGTTTCTTCCGCCACCATTTCTGCGCTCGATTGTTATGTGAAGGAAGAAAACAATCCCGCGGGCGGGATAGACTCGATTATTCTCGACGCGAACATCAACCACGGCAATTCCGGCGGTCCGCTTCTCAACAAGAACGGGTACGTCGTCGGCGTGATTTACGCCCGCCTGGAAAACAACTCGGCTTCTTCCGGACAGACGGAAGACATTTACGGGCTGGGGTGCGCCGTGCCTTCCGACCTCGTAACGGAATTTCTTGCCGAATGCAACGTAAGTTACGGTATGAACGGGTACCCATACCCAACCTCAGTAGAACACTTTAATCGTACTGTTTTCGGGCGGCGAGCCGCCGCAGGCTGATAATTCTACGAAGAAAGCAATTCGGCATTATTGCCCGGTTACTTCGCAGATTATCATGGGTGGAGCGCCAC
>CAJFJA010000005.1:66528-151482 GCA_904382605.1 Candidatus Alloclostridium intestinigallinarum
ATGGGTGGAGCGCCACGCGCTCCCGCTGAAAGCAAAGCATTTTACAACCCGACATATACACATATTTTATGTTTTAGAGTAAAATGTGTTCTACTGAGGCCCACTACGGGTAGATATATCCGCAGGAAGAGAAAACAAAAAGGCTTATGCGTTTTAACCGTATAAGCCTTAACTTTTTTGCAGGGAGCTTAAAAAACGGCGGATTTGCTTCATGGCGTCCCTGCTTATTTTCAGCGCCATGGTTATGGCGAAAGCGTGCACGGCGAACCGTCCTTCGCCGTGGTAGTGGACGTAGGGCACTCCCAGCCGCATGAACTTGTCTATCAGATCGAAGGTGAGCAGGGCGAGTTTGTCGTTTTCCGCGGATATGGCAAATGTGGGCGGAAAGCGTTCGTTTACCCAGTATATGGGCGAAATTTCTTTGCGGAACTCCTCATCGGTCTCCTTTACGGGCGTGCCGCCGCAGTAAGCCTGCGTGTATATGCCGCCGCGCTTAAAGCCCGATTCCACCACTTTTTCCAGGTCGTAAACGCCGCAGTTGAGCACGGTCGCGGAAAACTTCTGCTCCTTTGCGCGCTTGTCCAGATTGAATTTTGCGGCATATTCGGGGTTGGTCGATATGCACGCCGCCATGGCGGCAAGGTGCGCGCCCGCGGATTCGCCGCTTACGACAATGCTTTCCATATCTATATCCAGTTCGTCCGCGTGGTCGCGCAGCCAGCCTATCGCCTTGTATATGTTTTCTATCATTCTGGGGTGGGCGTATCTGGGCGCTTCGCCGTAATAAACGCTCGCCACGAAGTATCCCGCCGTGGCTATGCGCGTGGTGAACGCCTCGCGCGATTCGGGCCAGCCGCCCATCCAGCCGCCGCCGTGGATATACAGAAAAACTTTGTATCTGCCCTTGTGTTTGCCGAGCGGATAGTAGGTATTCAGGTAAAGTTTTTCGTCGGAAGGGTCGAAGCGTATATGCCGTTTTACGTGCAGAAATACCGCGCGCCCGAAGTTGTATACGGTGAGCATACCCACTATCTCGTTGCGCAGTCTGCCGCCCATCGCGTACGTATACTTTATTCCGAAAGAAATCCTGCGCGCCAGCTTTTTCGCCTTGGCCTTAGCCTGCGCGGTGTTCTCCTTCATAAGTTCGCGCCGGCGTTCGCGGTTTTCCTTCAGGGCGGCGTGGAAGAGCCGCTGGCGTTCGCGCAGACTTTCGTACTTTTCCCCGAAGGGGACGGGAGCCTTTTTTTCTTGTCCTTCATATATAAATAATACCACTTTGCAAACGGTTTTTCAAGACCCGCTGTCGCCGGACGGCATTTTGGCGGCGCAATGTAAAAAATCCGAAAATACTGTTGACAATGCGGATAAAGAGTGCTATACTGAGCACAATTCAATAAACCGTTGATGCGGAGATAACGGCAATCATGCCCTTACAGAGAGCCTGCGTCGGTGAGAGTCGGGTGGGAAACAAGTTGTCAAATGGACCGCGGAGGGCGCAGGTCAAATGCGGAAAACCGCAAAGTATTCTGCGACGTTGCAGGCAGACGTAATTTGCCGGGGATATGTTGGTATCCTGCTAAGTGCACGGGTCGTTCCGTGAATTCAAGGTGGCACCGCGGATAATTTGTTATTCGTCCTTGACAAGAGTACTTTCTGTCAGGGACTTTTTGCTTCTTTGGCAGTAAGCCGAAGAAGCATTTTTTTATCCGGAGGAATAAAGATATGGAAATCTTGCCCGCTTTGAGTGAAATCGGAAGGATAGCCGCGGACGGGAAATACCGCGTTCTGCCCGTCAGCTGTGAAATTCTGTCCGACTTCATCACGCCCATCGAGGCGCTGAGGATACTGAAAAACTCGTCCGCGCACTGCTATATGCTGGAATCCGCCCAGGCGGACGAAAAGTGGGGGAGATACACATTTCTGGGCTTTGAGCCGAAAACGGAGATAACCTGCGTAAACGGAGTCTTGCAGGCGGGCGGCGGAGAGATAAGAACGGACGACCCGTCCGGATATATCCGCAAAATACTCAAAGAGTATAAAGCTCCGCGCTTTGACTATCTGCCGCCCTTCACGGGCGGTCTGGTGGGATATTTTTCCTACGACTATCTGGGGTACAGCGAACCCGCGGTGAGATGCGACGCGGAGGATACGGAAAACTTCAAGGACGTAGACCTGATGCTTTTCGACAAGGTCATCGCCTTCGACAACCTGCGGCAGAAGATAATACTAATCGTCAATATGCCGCTTACGGACGTGGAGAGGGAGTATGGCAAAGCGGTTGAGGAAATAAAAGGGCTTATCCGCCTTCTGCGCCGCGGAAACAGGGAAGAAGAGCCGGGCGGCAGACTGAAAGGCAAAGTCGTTCCGCTTTTCGGCAAAGAGCAGTACTGCGGCATGGTGGAGCGGGCGAAAAGATATATCCGCGAAGGGGATATATTCCAGATAGTGCTTTCCAACCGCCTGAGCGCGCCGTTCGAGGGCAGTTTATTGAATACCTACCGCGTTTTGCGCACGATAAATCCTTCCCCCTATATGTTCTATTTTTCGGGAACGGACGTGGAAGTGGCGGGGGCTTCGCCCGAAACGCTCGTCAGGCTGGAAGACGGAATCCTGCACACTTTTCCCCTTGCCGGGACGCGCCGGCGCGGCGTGACGGAAGAGGAGGACAAGGAGCTTGAAAGGGAACTGCTTGCGGACGAAAAGGAACTTTCCGAGCACGATATGCTGGTGGATTTGGGCAGGAACGACCTGGGAAAAATAAGCAAGTTCGGCTCGGTCAAAGTGGAAAAACTGCACGCGGTGGAGAAGTTTTCGCACGTCATGCACATCGGCTCGACCATTCGCGGAGAGATAAGGGAGGGCAAGGACGCGCTCGACGCGGTAGAGGCGGTACTGCCGGCGGGGACGCTTTCGGGAGCGCCCAAGATACGCGCGTGCGGGCTGATTGCGGAGCTTGAAAACAACAAGCGCGGCATATACGGCGGAGCCATCGGGTACATAGACTTTACGGGAAATATGGATACCTGCATTGCCATACGCATAGTTTACAAAAAAAACGGCAAGGTATTCGTGCGTAGCGGCGCGGGAATAGTTGCGGATTCCGATCCCGAAAAGGAGTATCTGGAATGCCTGAACAAGGCGAAGGCGTCGCTTAAAGCGCTGGAACTTGCGCAGGAGGATGAATTATGATACTGCTCATCGACAATTACGACAGTTTTTCCTACAATCTGTACCAGCTGACCGGGGAAATAAACCCCGATATAACGGTGATCCGCAACGACGAACTCACCGTGGAGCAGATAAGAAATCTGCACCCGGAACGCATTATCATATCCCCCGGACCGGGCAGACCGGAAAACGCCGGCGTAATAATAAACGTCGTAAAGACGCTGGGGAAGGAAATTCCCGTGCTGGGAGTGTGTCTGGGTCACCAGGCGGTATGCGCGGCGTACGGCGCAACCGTGACTTACGCGAAAAAACTCATGCACGGCAAGCAGTCCGCCGTGAAAATCGACCGGGAGTGTCCGCTGTTTTACGGGTGCGGCGAAGTCGAACTTGTGGCGCGATACCACTCGCTTGCGGCGGACGCGGACACCATTCCCGAATGTCTTAAAGTCACCGCGGTTACGTACGACGGCGAGGTTATGGCTGTGCAACATAAAAAATATCCCGTTTTCGGCGTGCAGTTCCACCCCGAATCCATACTCACCCCGAACGGAAAGCGTATGCTCGAAAACTTTATAAAGGAGATGCTGTAATGATAAAGGAAGCCATAGTAAAGATAGTAAACAAAGAAGACCTTTCGTACGGCGAAGCGTACGCGGTGATGAACGAAATCATGGGCGGCGAAACTTCCGCCACGCAGAACGCCGCGTTTCTGGCGGCGCTGTCCACAAAGAGCGCAAGGGCGGAAACGAAGGACGAAATAGCCGGTTGCGCCGCCGCGATGAGGGAGCACGCCAAAAAGGTGGAAACGGGCATGGAGGTCATGGAGATAGTCGGCACGGGCGGCGATAACGCCGGAAGTTTCAACATCTCCACCACGTCCGCGCTCGTGGCGGCGGCGGGCGGAGTGAAGATTGCCAAACACGGCAACCGCGCGGCTTCTTCCCAATGCGGAACGGCAGACTGTCTGGAAGCGCTGGGCGTGAACATACGCCAAAGTCCGAAAAAATGTGTGGAACTGCTGGAAAAGGCCGGTATGTGCTTTTTCTTTGCGCAGGAATACCACACGTCCATGAAATACGTGGGCGCAATCCGCAAGGAGCTGGGATTCAGAACCGTGTTCAATATTCTCGGACCTTTGACCAATCCCGCGCGTCCCGCCCTGCAGCTTCTGGGCGTGTACGACGAATATCTTATCGAGCCGCTGGCGCAGGTGCTCACCGAACTCGGAGTAAGGCGCGGCATGGTGGTTTACGGCAGGGACAAGCTGGACGAAATATCGCTGGGCGCGCCCACTTCGGTGTGCGAAATAAAGGACGGCTGGATAAAAAATTATACGATAAAGCCGGAAGACTTCGGAATGGAGCGTTGCCGCAGGGAAGACCTGAGGGGCGGCACGCCGCAGGAGAACGCGCGTATAACCCTTTCGCTTTTAGACGGGGAAAGGGGCGCAAAGAGAAACGCGGTGCTTCTGAATGCGGGCGCGGCGCTGTATATCGGCGGAAAGGCGGAGAGCATGAAAGAGGGGATCGCGCTTGCGGGCGAGCTGATAGATTCGGGCAAGGCGCGCAAAACGCTTGACGACGTCGTACGGATAAGCAACGCCGCGGAGGAAGTGCAATGACCATTCTGGAAGAACTTGCCGAAAGCGCGCGCGAACGCGTGAAGGCGGCGAAAGCTGCCGTGTCCGCGCAGGAGATAAGGCGGCGTGCGGAAGCGCTTGAAAGGGGAGAGTACGCCTTTGAAAACGCGCTGAAAAAGCCGGGGCTTTCCTTCATATGCGAATGTAAGAAAGCGTCCCCGTCCAAAGGGCTTATTTCTCCCGATTTCCCCTATCTGCTTATCGCAAAGGAGTACGAAGCGGCAGGGGCGGACTGCATATCCGTACTCACCGAACCCGGCCGTTTTCTGGGAAGCGGAGAATATCTGAAAGAGATTGCCGCCGCCGTATCCGTCCCCTGCCTGCGCAAGGACTTCGTGGTGGACGAGTACATGATTTACGGGGCGAAACTGCTGGGAGCGCAGGCGGTGCTGCTCATCTGCGCGATACTGGGAAAAGAGCAATTGAAAGAATATATCGGCGTGTGCGACCTTCTCGGACTTACCGCCCTTGTCGAAGCGCACGACGAAGGCGAAGCCGAAGCGGCGGTAGAGGCGGGCGCGCGCGTCATCGGCGTGAACAACAGGAATCTGAAAGACTTTTCCGTGGATACGCGGAACAGTTGCAGACTGCGCGATCTGATTCCGCCCGGCATACTGTTCGTGTCGGAAAGCGGCGTTAAAAGCGCGGAGGACGTGGCAAAGATAAGGGACATTGGCGCGGACGCGGTATTGATAGGCGAAACGCTCATGCGCGCGCCCGACAAGAGGGCGAAACTTGACGAATTGAGGAGCTTGCTTTGACAAAGATAAAGATATGCGGGCTTTCCCGTTTAAGCGATATTTCCGCGGTAAACGCGTGTATGCCCGACTATGCCGGATTCGTATTCGCGCCCTCAAGCCGCCGCTTTATATCCTGTGAAAGGGCGGCGGAACTCAAGGCGGCGCTGTCGCCCGGCATTACGGCGGTAGGGGTATTCGTCGACGAGGACTGCGGAAAAGTGGCTCGGCTGCTTAACGGCGGCGTTATAGATATGGCACAGCTCCACGGGAGCGAAGACGACGGGTATATAGAGCGGCTGAAAGGGCTGACGGACAAAAAAATCATAAGGGCGTTCCGCGTTAAAACGGAAAAGGACGCGGAAGAAGCGGAGAAAAGCCGCGCAGACTATATCCTGCTAGATTCCGGCGCGGGCAGCGGCAAAGCGTTCGACTGGCGGCTGCTCCGCGGAATAAACCGGCAGTATTTTCTGGCGGGCGGACTGTCCTGCGGCAATGCGGAAAATGCGGTACGAATCCTGCACCCGTTTGCGGTCGACGTGAGTTCGGGCGTGGAAACGGACGGATATAAAGACAAAAACAAAATAGCGGCGTTCGTCGCCGCAGTAAGGGAGGCAGACGGAATAATATGACAAATCCTGAAGGGAGATTCGGTATTTACGGCGGACAGTATATCCCCGAAACGTTGATGAACGCCGTTATCGAATTGGAAAAAGCGTACAACCGCTACAAAAACGACAAGGCGTTCAACGACGAACTCACCGAACTTCTAAACGAATACGCGGGCAGGCCGTCCAGACTGTATTTCGCCAAGAAGATGACGGCGGATCTCGGCGGCGCGAAGATATACCTGAAGCGCGAGGATCTGAACCACACGGGCGCGCATAAGATAAACAACGTGCTGGGGCAGGCGCTTCTTGCCAAAAAGATGGGCAAAACGCGCCTTATCGCGGAAACGGGCGCGGGACAGCACGGCGTAGCCACAGCCACCGCCGCCGCGCTCATGGGTATGGAGTGCGTGGTTTTCATGGGCGCGGAAGACACCGTCCGCCAGGCGCTCAACGTATACCGTATGCGCCTGCTGGGCGCGGAAGTCGTCCCCGTAAAGACGGGTACGGCAACGCTGAAGGACGCCGTTTCAGAGGCAATGCGCGAATGGACTTCCCGCATTTCCGACACGCACTACTGCCTGGGTTCGGTCATGGGTCCCCATCCTTTTCCCACTATCGTGCGCGATTTTCAGGCGGTCATATCGCGCGAGATAAAGGAGCAGATTCTGCAAAAGGAAGGAAGGCTTCCCGACGCGGTTATCGCGTGCGTGGGCGGCGGCTCCAACGCTATAGGCAGTTTCTACCACTTCATACCGGATAAGACCGTCAGACTCATCGGATGCGAAGCCGCCGGCAGGGGAATAGACACTTTTGAAACGGCAGCCACCCTAAATACCGGTAAAGTGGGAATATTCCACGGTATGAAGTCGTATTTCTGCCAGGATAAATACGGACAGATAGCACCCGTGTACTCCATTTCCGCCGGACTTGACTATCCCGGGGTGGGACCCGAGCACGCGCATCTGCACGATACGGGCAGGGCGGAATACGTGCCCGTCACGGACGAAGAGGCGGTTAATGCGTTCGAATATCTGGCAAAGACGGAGGGCATTATTCCCGCGATAGAGTCGGCACACGCGGTGGCGCACGCCATGAAGATTGCTCCCGGTATGGAAAAGGACAAGATAATCGTCATAACCGTTTCGGGAAGAGGAGACAAAGACTGCGCGGCGATTGCCCGTTACAGAGGAGAAGACATATATGAGTAATATAAAGAAGGCGTTTGAAAAAGGCAAGGCGTTTATCGCGTTCATCACCTGCGGCGACCCCGATCTGGAAACTACGGAAAAAGCCGTCCGCGCGGCGGTAGACGGCGGCGCCGATTTAATAGAGCTGGGCATTCCCTTTTCCGATCCGACAGCCGAAGGACCTGTCATTCAGGGCGCAAACGTGCGCGCACTACGCGGCGGCGTCACGACGGACAAAATTTTCGCCTTCGTAAGCAGGCTTCGCCGCGACGTGACTGTTCCGCTGGTGTTTATGACGTACGCCAACGTCGTATTTTCCTACGGCGCGGAAAAGTTTATCTCCGCCTGCGCGGATATAGGTATAGACGGACTTATTCTGCCCGACGTTCCTTACGAGGAAAAGGACGAATTTCTGCCCGTATGCCGCAAGTACGGCGTGGACCTCATCTCCATGATTGCGCCCACTTCGCTTGACCGTATCGCCATGATAGCGAAAGAGGCGGAAGGATTTTTGTATATCGTCTCCAGCCTGGGCGTGACGGGCGCGAGAGAAAATATAGACACAGACCTTTCCGCCATTGTCGCGGAAGTGAGAAAAAGCACGGATATCCCCTGCGCCGTGGGGTTCGGTATCTCCACACCCGTGCAGGCGAAAAAAATGTCCGCTTCCGCCGACGGCATAATCGTCGGTTCCGCCATTATCAAATTACTTGAAAAGTACGGTAAGGACGCGCCCGCATATATACGGGACTTTGTCGCAAGTATGAAAAGCGCCCTCGTATAGCCGGGAGCGTGGGACGCTCCACCCCTGATTATACCTTGAAGTAGCAAGAATATGTTTTTATAGTATTATCTTCGCAATGCTTATATAGTATAAATAAAGCGCGGCAAAAGCGGCGAGCCGGGAGGGCGTGGCGCTCCACCCATGATTATGCCTTGAAGTAGCAAGAATATGTTTTTATAGCATTATCTTCGCAATGCTTTTGATTTATACCGCTTTGTAGCCGTGCTGAAACGCACCGCGAAGAAGTGCCCTAATGCTAGGAAAGGTGCATTTTTACAAGGGGAGCGTACTAGGCGTACGTGACCCGCGGAAAAATGTGCCTTGACACCGCAGGAGGGTGCTTATGCGCGGTGCCCTCGTGGGCGGAAAAAGTGTATGAAAAAATTACGGACGGCAAAATTGTTTGCCGCCCGTATATTTTTGAATTAACGGTTTTCGCCTATATATTATTTATTTTTTCCCAGGAAGAATAAGGCAACAACTCCCGCATTGGTATGCGCGCCTATGACGGGACCTATATCGCATATCTCCACGGTGCGCACGTCCAGTCTGTCTTCTATGAGTTTTTTGACCAAAAGGGCGTCTTCATAGCACGCGCCGTGGCCTATAAACACTTTTTTCTGTTCTTCTTTGGGCAGCATACGTTCTTCCATGCCGTCAACCAGAGCTTTCAGCGCCTTTTTGCGGGATATTACTTTGGTGTAGGGCATGAGTCTGCCTTCGTCGTCCACGTGCAGTACGGGTTTTATCTGCATCGCCGTGCCTATCATTGCCGAAGCCTTGGAACATCTGCCCAGGCGCGCGAGGTGGCGCAGATCGTCAACCGTGAACAGCGCCACGGTTTTGGGAACAAGATTCTTTACGTATTCGACGAGTTCTTCGAAAGAAGCGCCTTCGTCGCGCTTTTGAATGGTATACCACAAAAGCAGACCTTCGCCCGCGCTCGCGTTGAGCGAATCCACGGCGGCTATCTTGCGGTCGGGATATTCCCCGGCAAGTTCCGCTATTACGCGCGCACAGCCGGCATAAGTGCCCGAAAGCGCGGAAGAAAACCCGACGTAAAGCACGTCGTAACCTTCCTTGAGCTTTTCTTCAAAAGCCTCTTTCGCAATATAAGGCTGTACCATCGCGGTATTCGTAAGCGCGCCCGCCTGCATACGCTCGTAAAATTCCTTGGGCGAGATGAACGTGGTGATATTGTCGTAAGAATCGTCGCCTATGCTTACCGTCATGGGCAGAACGGTCAGATCTTTTCCGGGACAGTCCTTCGGGTAATCGGCGGTAATTTCGGTAAAAATATATATGCTCATTGTAATGATCCTCCTGTTTTTTCACATTATACAATAAATCGGCGGCAATATCAAATGTTTTTTACGGCGTACGGCATATATTACGCGCAATTTACGGCAAAAAAGAGGGGAAAATTTGCTCATTTTGCTTTACTTTGCGCAATTCGTGTGGTATATTTATTACACATCGCATGAGGCGATTCCTTGCTCCCGCGTCAGGTGCGGGGGACGTAAGACCAAAAGGAGGTAGACTATGAACAAGTACGAAGCGCTTTACATTATCGACAAAGACGTTACCGACGAAGGCAAGCAGGCTGTCATCGACAAGCTCAGCGAAGCCGTTACGGCAAGCGGCGGCGAAGTGCTGAACGTGGACAAGTGGGGCATGCGCAAATACGCTTATCCCATCAACTTCAAAAACGAAGGCTACTACGTTCTTATGAACTTCAACGCGCCCGCTTCCGTTCCCGCGGAATTGGACAGACTTGTACGCATAATGGACGAAACCGTCCGAATCATGACGGTAAGAAAGTAAGAGGGAAAAATGAACAAAGTATTTTTGATTGGAAATCTGACGAGAGATCCGGAAGTGAGCACTACTGCCAGCGGTATTCCCATGTGCAGGTTCGCTATCGCGGTCAACCGTCGTTTTTCCAGGGACGACAACAACAATAACACCGACTTTTTTAACGTAGTAACCTGGAGAGGCGTTGCCGAATCCTGCGGCAAGGTCCTCAGCAAGGGCAGAAAAGTCGCGGTAAGCGGTTCCATACAACTCCGCAATTACGAAGCCCAGGACGGCTCGCGCAGACAGGCTGTCGACGTGGTGGCGGACGAAGTGGAATTTTTGCCTTCCGGCGGCGACAGGAGCGGCGGCGAAAACAATAACTATCACGAAGCGCCCGCTCGCAGGGAAGCGCCCCGTCCCGTCCAGGACCTCACGCCCGTGGACGACGACGACCTTCCGTTCTAATAAGGAGTAAAATAAAATGGCTGAAGAAAAAGAAAAGGTTGTAAAACCGGCACGCCCTGCCAAAAGGGTACCCCATAAGAAGGTTTGCAATTTCTGTGTGGACAAGGTTGACGAAATCGACTACAAGGACGTCGCCAAGCTGCGCAGATACATCACCGAAAGCGGCAAGATTATGCCCCGCCGCATGACCGGTACCTGCGCCAGACACCAGCGCATGGTTGCCGAAGCAATCAAGAGAGCAAGGGTTATGGCGTTGCTGCCTTATGTAGCAGACTAACCCTTAGATTAACGTATATTGTAAAAAAAGAGAGGAGGCGGTTGCCTTCTCTCTTTTTTCGAGGGCACCGCGCATAAGCACCCTACTGCGGTGTCAAGCCAACTTTTTCCTCAGTCACGTACGCCTAGTACGCTCGCTCGCAAAAAGATTGCCTTTCCTAGCATTAGGGCACTTCTTCGCGGTGCGTTTGGTTGCGGCTTTAACTAGGTGAAAGTTAAGGGCATTGCGAAGATATTTGCTTAGAAATTCCGTTTTGTCACTTCAAAGAGTAATCAGTGGTGAAGCGCACACCGCTTCCGGTGCGTTTGGTTGCGGCGTTTAACAAGGTGGAACAATTATAATATATAAGCGAAGCAAAACCGCGCTTTTGCGAGCGTTACCTATAAAATTCGCCGTGCGGATTTTCCCGTAAGGGCGGAAAGGGTGAATTTTCGCGCAAAAGGCAAGTTTGCTTAAATATATACTTTGCGCGAAAAGAAGGGGAAACCTGTTCTCAAGCAAGCATAGCTTGCGAATGAACGGGTTTCCCCTTAAAGCGTAGGCGCAAAGTGCCGTGCGAATGTTTTTTTCGCTTTGATTAATGCTTTATCGCACGGCACTTTCATTCGGCGCCTAATTACAGCATCAGCGTTTTTACCACGTTCAGACGCTCGTCGAGAAGATTTATATCCGCCAGAAGTCCGGGTCTTATATCTCCTCTATCCGTAAGTCCCGTAAGTTTTGCGGGGGTAAGGGTAGCCATCGTCAGAAGGTCTTCCGCGGGATAGCCCTGTTCGTACAGGCGCGAAACCATTCTGGATACGGGAGTGACCGAGCCGGCGTAGGTGTGTTTGTCGGGGAGCACGGCAACGCCGTCTTCTATGCGTATCGCCTGTGCGCTCTCGCCGCTTCCCAGGAAGTAGTCGCCGTCCTTCATTCCGGCTACGGAAAGAGAGTCGGAAACAAAGCATATTCCGTCCTTGCCTTTGAGGCGGTAGAAGATTTTGAACAGGGGATCGGGGACGTGGCGGTCGTCTGCGATGACTTCGCATACCAGCCTGTCGTCCGCAAGCGCCGTTTCGAAAAGCCCCAGGTGTTTTTTGGGCGAAGGGTAGCGGCGTGAAGCGTGGGAAGTGCAGTTCCCCATATGGGTGACGCTGCTTGCGCCCGCTTCTATGCAGGCGTATATCTCGTCGTCGATACTGCCGTCGTGACCTATGGAAACCTGAATGCCCAGGCTTGAGCACAGCGCGGTTACAAAGGGCGCTCCGGCAAGGTCGGGTGCCACGGTTATTCGGCGGACCATATCGCGGTTGCGCGTTATGAACGCGGTGTTGTTTTTATCCGGATTAAGCAGTTTGTCCAAAGGGTGCGCTCCCGCGGCTTTCGGAGAAAGGAAGGGACCTTCCAGATGCGCTCCGGCAAGGCGCGCGCCGTTTGTCTTGTACGAGCGCATATTGGCAAGCGCGGCTTCTACGTCCGCAATGTCCGCGGTCATGGTCGTGGGGCAGAACGAGGTAATGCCCGTGGACAGATGGTATTTTGCCACGGTATCTATGGCCTCGTACGTGGGTTCCATGCAGTCCTTGCCCCAGCCGCCGTGGGTGTGGATGTCGATGTATCCCGCGCAGGCTATCATTCCGCCTCCGTCTATGACGTCGCCCATAATCATATTGCCGACGGAAACTATTCTGCCGTCCTCCACGACTATGCTGCATTTGGATTTGATTTTGCCCTCGGAAAAGGGGCGTACGTTTACTATCGTCTTTTTCATTTTCTGTTCTCCCGGACTTCGATGTACTGATCGGTCAGATTGTAGTAGTATTGTTTTCTCAACCGCGAAATGAAATTGCGCGGCATACATATCTTATCCTTTGCGTAATTTATACCGCTTCCTTCCAGAAGTTCGCGGTATGCGGCAAGCCGCCTGGTAAAGCGCTGCCTGTTCTTTTCCCCCGGTTCCGTCCACGCCGCTTCTGCAAGCGCCGCCATGCGCGGAAACAGGCACATATCGAATTTTTCCCTGTCGTAT
This sequence comes from Candidatus Alloclostridium intestinigallinarum, assembly GCA_904382605.1. Classification (GTDB taxonomy): domain Bacteria; phylum Bacillota; class Clostridia; order Christensenellales; family UBA3700; genus Alloclostridium; species Alloclostridium intestinigallinarum. Next base: position 79,205 of record CAJFJA010000005.1, read on the forward strand.
ATCCATTCCGTCCACAGGTTTGCCTGGATGCCCATAACCTTGCCGTGCAGGTAGCGGCAGCCTTTCAGCTCCTTGTCCGGGTCGAATTCGTACGTCCTGAGCAGGGGCAGGGAGCAGTACGGCAGGTCGAAGTTCAGATATTCCGGACGGGACACGATATAGCTCCTTCCCCAGCGCAGCTGGTCGGGAATCGTTTTGTCGCGCCCGGCTGAAGAATAAATGCCTATTATGTCGCGGCTCATGCCGTCCGCCATTGCGCCGTTTTCGCACAGCATACGCCTGCCCCTTTTCTTCAGATGCTCCGATACGTCGTTCAGAAACGCCGCCTGAAGCTGTTTGGGATCGTGCATGAAGTGTTCCTGCATATACTTGCGGCAGCTGTCGCATTTCAGCCACTTTTCCGCGTGCAGATCCGCCGCCCGCACCGATATGTACGGGGAGGGGAACAGCTCGCATATTTCATCGAGAACGCCCGTTATGAATTCGCGCGTTTCGCTGCCGCTTGCGCAAAGCAGAGTGCCGCGGTCGCCGAAAGACGTGGCGACGGGCATACTCCGGTCCGTGCAGGTTATCTGCGGATATGCCGCCGCCATGGCGCCAACGTGCGTGGGAAGGGAAATTTCCGGCATGACAAGGATTCCCATGGCGTGCGCTTTGGATACTATTTCTTTTATGTCTTCCTGCGTATAAAAGCCTTCGTAGCCCTGTCCGCAGAATTTTTCCGAACGTATTCCGCCCACCTGCGTGTCCGACCTGCGCGAACCTATCTCGTGGAGCAGGGGATAGCGCTTGCTCTCTATCCTCCAGCCCTGGTCGTCCGCAAGATGCCAGCACAGCGCGTTCAGCTTGTGCATTGCCATTATCTCCAGAAGCCTCAGCACTTCGTCTTTGCCGAAAAAGTGGCGCGATTCGTCCAGCATAAGTCCGCGCCAGCGGAAACGCGGCTTGTCCGCAATATAGCAGTAGGGCAGTCCGGCCTCCGCCGCATGGAATTTGTGCAACTCCAGCATCTGGTAAAGCGTTTGGCATGCATAAATGAATCCGGAGGCTTTGGAAGCGCGGATGTCTATTCCCTTGCCGCTTATCTCAATCGAGTACTCTTCCTGTCCGTAATCCGTGACCGGATTGAAGTCTATGATGATATCGCCTTCGTCCTCAACATGCAGCGAGGGCAGACTTTTATGCAGATCCGCCGTAAACTTTTCCGCAATGGAGGAGTATTTTTCCGGACAGCGCACGGTTACCGTGCCTTTCATCTCCAGACTGCCTTCGTGCAGACGTACTTTATTCGGATAAGGTATTACGTTCAACATATCTTTCCTATTTATCTTCCTTATTAAACGATAGTATCTGTCATTATTATATATCCAAACGAATATAATTGCAAGGCTTTACGCTCTCCGCGCGGCCGTTTAGCGCCGCGGAGGAGGGGAATTTTCCTTTCCCACTTTACAAGTTTTTGACAAATAAAGACGATTTTGCGTCGTTTTTATAACCTATAGTATATAATGTCTGCAATAAAAAAGCCGGATGAGGCAGATTTTAATAATTAATGCTTTACAATACGCGCGGAATATAGTAAAATTAGTATGCGGCCGACAGGACGTAAAAGAAAATTAAGAGGTGGATTATGAACAAAAAGTTTACGTTGACGCTTATCATAGCCGTTGCGCTTGTCAGCGTCATCGCATTCTCCGCTTGTGGCTTTACCGCCGTTGCGGAAGGATCTGTTTGGGACGATATGGAGTATCCTTATCCCAAAGCAAGCGTTACATCGCCCGGCTTCAGCGGCTATACCGCTGCTTCCGATATGATTCTGGAGGAAGGGGAAACCCTTACTGCTATTAGCGCGGAAATAGCTTCCGATCCCTGGCTGCTCTATCAGACCATGCGTAAAAACCAGGGCAAGGTAAGCGGTTACGCACAGGTTACCAATACCGTATCTCAAATTGAAATCACCCTTACGGAAGCGCTTATAGTTATCGGCGCGGGAACGTCTACCGTGGGCGATCCGATAACTCAATATGCAAGCTGGATGACTGCTCAGGACGGAAATGGCAATTCGTATTCCCAGACCGTCAGTCAGATGGACAGGCTTTTGCCCGGACTTAATTCCATCGCTTCTATGTTCGGTGTATGGGAAAAGAGCGCGACTATCGACGACGTCAGCTATTGGCAGGAGGGCGATAAGGCTTCCCGTAAATTTGACGAAACCGCACCTGCGGGCGTTTCCGCAAGCTGGATAGGAGAGGTTAAGGTCAGTGAAGGCGGCGTCACCTACGATACGTCCGACTTTGATTACAATAAACGTGTAACCGAGAATGTAGCCGCCGATACTTACAGAGTATATGCCGGGAGCGCCAGCGAACTCGGCGAATATGCTACGCCCAACTCGAACGGAAAGAACGCATCCAACTGGGACGAAGTCGGTAACAGAGTTATCAAGGTCCAGTTCATGGGTTCCGACGGAAAATGGGGCTATGATACGTGGCTGGTATGGGATGACCAGGAAGGTAACATCGAAGGCCGTTATGTCGGATTTGATCGTGACAGGTGGTATACCGCTCTGCCCAGCCGTGGCGACGGCATCTCCAACTACCTGGTAAACGAAGAAACTTTTGATAAGACAAACAGCACCGTTACCACCCAGACCGTGGACGGACATACGCTCTATGTGCTTGACGTCAAGCTGCAGGAAACGGATAATTACAGCTGGGATCTTATCACTTCCGGCGAATTCGGGTCTTTGCAGGGCGGCATTGTCGACTTCGTAGGTTTTTCCGCAGTTGACTCTCTGTTCAGTAAAGATCTTACCCTGACGTACGAAATCTGGGATACCGGCGTTATCCGCCGCGTCATCAAGCAATATTCCGTTGAAAGTGTTGAAGGGGCCGCTGGTGACAAGTCTATGCAGATAGACGTGCTTAACGGAAGTTCCAAGGCGTACGGATCCGCAACCAACAGCCAGATACAGGAGTATGCTTATGCCGGTTCCGTAGTTGACATTTCCGGAAGTAATGCAATGTATGCGTTTGCAGCCGGCGGACTCGGTTTGTTCGAAAGAATAGGCGTGGGCGTAGGCGTAGGCGCTGCGGTGCTTATCGTTCTTATCGTTACCCTGGTAGTGCTCGCCAAGAAGGGCGTTATCGGCAAGAAGAAGAACAAGAAAGCTGCGGCTGAAGGTCCCGCTGAAGACGCCGGCGTTTCCGAAGGCGACGGCGCTGACGAAGAAAACAAGAATTAAGACACAAATTCAAGGCAAGGAAGAGTATTCTTCCGAAAAAGGTAGTAAATGAATTTATTTGACATTGCAGGGCAATTCTCCACTTTGGGGAATTGCCTTGATGTGAAACCGTTCGGAAACGGACACATCAACGATACATACGCCGTCACTTGCGCAAGCGAGGGCGGCGTGCGCAGGTATATTTTGCAGAGGCTGAATTCCCGCGTATTTCCCCATCCCACCGCGCTGATGAACAATTTCGCGGCGGTAAGCGCTTATTTGCGTTCAATCGTGAAAAAAGACGGAGGGGACGCCGATACGGAATGTTTACGCCTTATTCCCACGCTAAACGGAGCGGATTATTATGTGGATAAGCAGGGCGAAGTGTGGAGAATGACCCAGCTTATCGAAAATACGGACGCCTATCTTATAGCGGAGAACAGGGATATGTTCGAAGACGCGGGCAGGGCGTTCGGCCTTTTCATCAAGCGACTGGAAGGGTTTGACGCTTCCACGCTTATCGAAGTGATTCCCGATTTTCACAACACGGTCAAGAGGTACGAAAACCTGGAAAAAGCCGTTGCCGAAGATAAAGCGGGCAGAGCGGCGGGCGTTTCCGACCTTATAGACTTTGCGCGTGCGCGTAGGGACAAGACGGGTATAATTACCGGCGCCCTTGCAAAGGGTGAAATTCCGCTGCGCGTCACCCATAACGATACCAAACTCAACAACGTGCTCATCGACGTGGCGACCAAAAAAGCCGTCTGCGTGATAGACCTGGATACGGTCATGCCCGGAAGTCTGCTTTACGACTTCGGCGACGCGATAAGGGTGGGCTGTTCCACGGCAAAAGAAGACGAGCCGGATTTGGACAAGGTACATTTCGACAAGGAAAATTTCGTCGCGTTTACCCGCGGATTCATGCGCGGGCTGGGCGACAGTATAACGGATAAAGAACGCGAACTGCTCCCCGTAGGGGCGATACTTATGACGTTTGAATGCGGAATGCGGTTCCTCACCGATTATCTGGAAGGGGACGTGTATTTCAAAATCGCGTATCCCGAGCACAATCTGGTCAGGTGCCGCGCGCAGTTCAGGCTGGTGGAGGAGTTGGAAGAAAATCTTCCGTTCATGCATGAAACGGTGCAGAAGGTGTATGCCGGGCTGCATCAAAAGAGATAATATATAAAAGAAGGAGGCGGCAAAATGAGCGTTTTGGTTACAGGCGGAGCCGGATACATCGGCAGTCATACCGTAATCGACCTGGTGGAAAACGGTTACGATCCCATCATAGCGGACAATCTGTGCAACAGTAAAATCGAGGCGGTAAAGCGCGTGCGCAAGCTGTGCGGCAAGGACGTGAAGTTCTACGAATACGACCTGTGCGACATAGACAAGGTGCGCGACATCTTCAAAAAGGAAAAGATAGACTGCGTCATACATTTCGCGGGGCTTAAAGCGGTGGGCGAATCGTGCGCCAAGCCGCTGGAATATTATATCAACAACCTCACCAACACTTTGAATCTGCTCAAAGTGATGAGAGAGTTCGGCTGCAGGAACTTCGTGTTCTCTTCCTCCGCCACCGTATACGGACAGCCCAAGAGCGTGCCGATAAAAGAAGACTTTCCTCTGTCGGTCACCAATCCTTACGGTCACACCAAACTGATGATAGAGGATATGCTCCGCTACATTTTTAAGGCGGACAGCAGTCTGAATATCGCGCTTTTGCGTTATTTCAACCCTATCGGCGCGCATAAGAGCGGCATGATAGGCGAAGATCCGCACGGCATTCCCAACAACCTCATGCCCTATATCACGCAGGTGGCAATAGGCAAACTGAAACAGCTCAACGTGTTCGGCGACGACTATCCCACCCACGACGGGACGGGCGTAAGGGATTATATCCACGTTCTCGACCTGGCGCACGCGCACTCGCTTGCCGTTAAGAAGCTGGAAGAAAAGCCCGGACTCGTCACCTACAATCTGGGTACGGGACACGGATACAGCGTGCTGGACATAGTCAAGGCGTTTGAAAAGGCAAGCGGCAGGAAGATCCCCTACGTAATCGCGCCCAGAAGGGCGGGCGACATAGCGGAATGCTATGCCGATGCGTCTTTGGCGGAAAAAGAGATGGGATTCAAATGCAAGTACGGGCTTGAGGATATGTGCGAGGACAGCTGGCGCTGGCAGAGCATGAATCCGAACGGATACGGAGAGTAAAAATGACGCTCGCCCGTGCGGCAAGGAGGGCAAGGGAAGGCTTTGACGACTTCGTGCACTCCAAACTGTATATAGCGTTTATCGCCGTAGTGGCGTACGTGCTGTGGTATAGCGAAAATCTGCTTGCAGCCATCGCCGTATTGGGCGTGACAGGCGGCCTGGTGCTCGCCCTGGTGCGCGATATGGTGCCTATGGTTCCCTTCGTGACCATGGCGCCCTGCGTCGTGCACGTGGATAAAATGCCGGGAGAGCTTTGGCAGTATGCCCTGGCGGTACTGCCCGTCGTTGCGGGGCTTGCGATACATATTGCGTGTTACAGGCGCAATAAGGTCGCGTCGCCGAAGTCAAATCTGCTTGCCATGGCGTTGCTTGTGGTCGCGATGGCGTTGGGCGGACTGTTCTCGCCCGCGGCACAGGACGGCATGACAGCTTTTATCAATGTGCTTTACGTCGGCGTGGCGCCTTTCGGAGTATATCTTTTCGTGAAGCTGTACGGAGAGGCCAAATGCAGGCTGGGCGATTATGCCGCCGCGGTAATGGCGATATGGGGCATACTCACCGCAGCGCAGGCGGTTACGGTGATAGGCGGAGCGTATGCCGACGGCATAGATATTGCCTCCAACGGATATGTGCCCAGGCTCGGCTGGGGCAACAGCAACGTGTACCCCACCGTGCTGATGATGTGCATGGCGTTCAACTTCTATTTTATGGGCAAATCGTGGAAGTTGGTAGTGCCGTACGCGTTTCTTACCGGCATACAGTTCGCGTGCGTGATGTACGCGCACTCCCGAGGAGCGCTGATATTCACAATAGTCGTAATCGCCGCCGGACTTATAGCGGTTACAGTATATAACAGGAAAAATCCGCTGTACTGGGCGGTGCTGGCGGTCGCTCTGGCGGCGTTGGCGCTGGTGCTGACCTTCTATTGGGAAAGACTCACGCTCATACTCGGCAATACGTTTGAGGACAAGTTGCAGTCTTCGGGCAGGGATTACCTTTATATAGAGGCGCTGGACAGATTTTTTGAAAATCCCATGTTCGGAGCGGGCTTCGGCTATGTTGGGTACGTTACGCGCCTGCATACGGAATCGGGGTTTTACCAACTGCACTCCACCCTGTTCCAGACGCTGGGCAGTATGGGACTTGTCGGGGTGCTTGCGATGGCGTATGTGTACGTCATGCGCTATTATACGGTATTTGCCCGTGCCACACGCGTAAAGATATTCTTCTTTATAGCCATGATAGGCTTTGAAGGATATTCGCTCATAAATACGAGCACATTCACCGGTCTGCCGTGCATGACCGTGATATATATGCTGTTGGCGCTGTTCGAGTTGGAAACGGCGCATAACGCCGGGGATATACCGGTCGGAGCGACAGTAAAGCAATTGTTTGCAGAAAGGAGAGAGGTATGGAAGAAGAAAAGGGCGTGAGGTATGACGCAAAAAAGCTGACACTTGAAGTGATAAGAAAATGGAAAATCATCATTATTATTACACTTGTTGTGGCCGTAATATTTTGTGTTATTTCTATAACCGGAAATGCAACTCATTCTTATGAAGCCAAGGAAGGCTTTTCCATTATATATCCTGCGTTAAATTATAATCCCGATGATGTAGTTTCAGATGGTGATATTGAGGGAATTCTCAAATTAAAGCTGGAGGAACAGCAGCGGGCTGTCGCAAGGGCGGTGGATACGCTGAACAATACCGTATACATCAACGTATACAACGCGCTTGAAAATACGGACGGGACGTATAAGATGGACGGACTGAAGTCCGGCATCAAACTCGAACTCGGAAACAGCAACACCACGCTTACCGTGACCGTGAGCGCCGAAAGCGCAAGGGACGCCGTATTTATGCTCGACAACATCGAACAGCAGGTTATGGCGGCGATAGGCAGCGGAGAAACGGAGGGATTTTCCGTACAGCTGACTTACAAGAACGCGGAAGAAGACCTGAACGCAATGTATGCCGTCGATAACGGCGGGGCGCTGTCCGTTATCATCTCCGTGGTGGAAGGATTGGTCATCGGCTTTGTGGTTGCGGTGGTGGTTCTGCTCATCTGGAGCGCGGTATTCATGCGCGTGACGTATGAAAGCGACATAACCATGCAGACGAAATACCCGGTACTCGCCACGGTTTACGAGGGTGAGAACAATATGGGCGAAGCCGTTATAAAGAGCGCCATGGTCAGGGGCGGCAACGACGGAGTCACCTATGTGATGGGCGTGACGAAGAGCGCGGCGGATATTGCCGGCGCGTGGGCGGAGCGCGAAAAGCAGTCCCGTGACGCGCTTTACGTGGATTTCGACGATGAAAGCGGAGAGGGAATAGCCCGCATTTTAGAAGGCGAAGATGCCGAAAACGTCGTAAAAGACGGAAAACTCGGTGCCGGAGCGGGTCTTGACATATACGGAAAGCGCGAACAGATAGCCGCACTTTTCGGCATACTGAGGGAGAAATATTCCAGAGTAATAGTGAGCGGATATTCCGGCGCGGACGTGAGGAGCGAATTGCTTTCGGCGTTTGCCGGCGACACGGCGCTGGTGGTGGACGAGGGGTACTCCATCAAAAAGCTGATAGCTCTGGAAGAAAAATACGAAACGGAAGGGCGCAAGGTAGAGGGAGTTGTCCTGCGCAAGAAAAACGCCCGCAAAAAGAGTAAGTAAGGAAAAATGGGCAAAAAGAAGATAGACTTAAAGTCTTATTCCATGCGCACGCTGCGCGAGTGGATACTCGCGGCGGCTGATATGTTTATGGTTGCGGCGGTGTTTTTCGCCACCGCACTGCTTACCCAGTCCTACGTCGTGGACGAGTACGGCAGCGAATACGTGATTTCCGTTCTGATAAGCACGCCCGTCGTGGTTGTCTGCTTCTTTTTGTTTTTCGTACTGTTCAAAATATTCAAGGTGGTGTGGCGCTTTGCGCGCATAAAGGAGTATATGCGCATAGTGCTCGCCTGCATATGCGGCACGCTGCTGTTCACGGGCGTGGACCAGTTCGCCCACTTCGTGTCGTCGCACGAATTTATCGTGGGCGACGTATACCGCGGATTTCCCGTGTATATCGTCATGGCGTTTTCCACGTCCATGTCGGTTGCGGTTATGCACCTGATATACGAAATGCTGTATTCGTACTGGACTCCCAAGATAAAACCTGCGGAGCGCAAGCGTACCATGATAGTGGGCGCGGGCAGTACGGGCAGTACGGTGGTAGAGGAACTCAGCCGCAAGAACAGTATTTACATTCCCGTCTGTCTTGTGGACGACGACCTGGAAAAGCAGGGCAGAACGATAGACAACGTGCCGATAGTCGGTTCCACGCAGGAAATACCGCGCCTGGCAACGAAATATTCCATATCCACTATAATATTCGCAATACCTTCGATAAGCGCGCAGGCGCGCAAGAGTATGCTGGCGACGTGTATGTCCACGGGGTGCCAGGTAAAGGTACTGCCCTATATCAGCGAACTTGTGGGCACCACCGATATGGTCAGCCAGATACGAGACATAAATATCGGCGACTTGCTGGGAAGGCCGCAGATAGCCTTTACGGATAAGGGCGTTGCGGCGTATATAGAGGGCAAGGTGTGTATGATCACGGGCGGCGGCGGTTCGATAGGCTCGGAACTTGTCAGGCAGATAGTCAAGTATAAGCCCGCGAAGGTCGTGATAGTGGACGTTTACGAAAACTCGGCGTATGAAATACAGCAGGAGATACTGCGTACGTACGGCGCCGACTATCCCATAAGGATAGAGATAGCTTCCGTCACGGACAGGGATAAGATGGACGAGCTGTTTATGGAGCACCGCCCGAAGATTGTTTTCCACGCGGCGGCGCACAAACACGTTCCGCTCATGGAAACCAATCCGGAGGAAGCGTGCAAGAACAATATATTCGGCACGCTGAACGTGGCGCAGATGGCGGACAAGCACGGAGTGGAAAAGTTCGTCATGATATCCACGGATAAGGCGGTAAATCCCACTAACGTCATGGGCGCGACAAAGCGCTGCTGCGAGGAGATAGTGCAGATGATGGCGCAGTCGGGCAGCAAGACGGAGTTTGCCGCGGTGCGCTTCGGCAACGTGCTCGGTTCCAACGGCTCGGTAATTCCGCTGTTCAGGGAACAGATCAAAAACGGCGGACCGGTCACCGTGACGCACCCCGATATAATACGCTATTTCATGACCATACCTGAAGCTGTCAGCCTGGTATTGCAGGCGGGCACGTTTGCAAAGGGCGGCGAGATATTCATTCTGAACATGGGCGAGCCTGTCAAGATACTTACGCTCGCGGAAAACCTTATCACCATGATGGGTTACACGCCGTATAAGGATATAGAGATAAAATTCACGGGACTGCGCCCCGGCGAGAAGCTGTTTGAAGAACTGCTTATGAAGGAAGAAGGGTTGCAGAAAACGCCCAACGAAAAGATATTCATAGGCAAACAGGTGACGATAGACAAGCCCTGGCTTATGGAACAGCTGCAAAAGATGCACGACATATGCGCCACCAACGATAAAGAAGCGGTCGTGGAACAGCTTAAAGTGCTCGTTCCCACGTTCAACCACGACAAGTCATATCTGCGCGCCATAAGCGGCACGGGCAAGATAGTGGCTTCGGGCGAAGGCGCGGCGCAGGGCGTGATAGGAAGCAAGCCCGTGGCGGCGGAACAGCCCGCGGGCGGCAGAAAGGCCGATAAGAGCAAGAGGGCGGAGAAAAAGGCGGGTAAAGCGGATAAAAAAGAAGTGAAGAAAGCGGAAAAATCCGCCGGTAAAAAGGCGAAAAAGAAGGCGGAAGAGTGATGAAATATACTTTGCGTGCCAACAGCGGTGAAAAAGCGGACAGGCTGACCACGCTTGAAATTAAAGAGGAAGAGGGCGGTCTGCGCCTTTATTACTCCGCGTACGACAGCAGCTTTTATTCTCCGTTCAAAAAAGATAACGAGCCTATTTACGACGGTTGCGTCGTGGAGATATTCTTTTCCCCGGACGGCAACGAAAACGAGTATTTCGAATACGAATTTTCCCCCGGAGGGCTTGTGTGGGCGGGCAAGATCCGCCACGTAAACGGACGCCGCCTGACGGAAATGCTCGATCCCTGCGTGCCGCATGAGGTGCGCCGCGAGGGAAACAATTACTTCGTGGAGGCGTTTATTCCCGTGGAATACGCGGCAGGGAAGTCGAAGTTCAACGCGTTCAGGATAGAGCGCAACGGCGCGGATTCCCCTTATCTTCTGTACGCGGTATTCCCCACTTTATGCGATACGTTCCACGTTCCGTCCAAACTTGCGGCGCTCGGATAAGTCCGGGTGGCGCCGGGATACGGGGCGGACGGAAGAAAAAAAGTAAAACGGCGCGTCGGGACGCGCTTTTTTTACGTCCTTCCGGCGCAGGGAGCCGGTCGCGGCGGAAGCGGGCAAAAGACGGCGCAATTTTGCGGTACGCCGCGGCTAAAGGGCATATGTGTATTATTAGGGCGGCTGTCGTCGGGTAAACGGCTGGGCACGGGACGTCGATTTCCGCCGACGGAACAGAAACGAGCCATGTAAAAGAAAGGTATATATTTGCCGTATCCGCTTTTGCGGAGTAAAAAGTGTTTGCAATATACTAATATTTATATTATAATATTATGTGCGTTAAAGCAAAACGACCTATATAGGAGTCAGATATGAAAAAAATCGCAAAACTCGCTCTTATCGTCCTGGTAGTGGCTGTTGCCGCGACCGCCGTGCTTGCGGCGTGCCAGGATTATACGTGGGGACCCGTGGGCACTACCGATCCCGAAGCGGCCGTATCCGGTAACGGCAGCGTTGCGGTGGCGCAGGGCAACACGGTATACTTCGTCAACGGCAAAGGCGACACCTCTTCCATCACCGAACCCGAAAACAACTGGTTCGGACAGGCCGGCTACAAGGGCAGCATCATGAAGGGCACTCTTGCCGCCGACGGCAGCGTCAGGGACGTTGCGGTGGTTGTTCCCAAGATGTTCTACAACGGTCAGGCGGAAGGCGGACTTTACGTGTTCGGCAACTGGATATACTATACTTCCCCTTCCACCGATACCCAGTCGGACGGCACCGTGCTTACCTCCCAGCAGGACTTCTACCGCACCCGCACCGACGGAACCCGGACCCAGCTCGTAACCACGCTGGCGGCGAATACGTACGAATATATCTGGACGGACGAAGCGCTGTTCTACTACGATACGGCAAATTCGCAGATAGTCAGGATTTCCTATACCGATGAGGAAATCGGCGCGAAGGAAGTCGTCGCGGAAGAAGTAACCGACGTGCTTTTCGTAAAGGACGGCGAATATTCTTACGGCAGCGACAGGGTGAGCGATATGTTCTTCTACACCAAAGCCGCGGACAGCGAAAATTCTTCCGTGCTCTACGGCAACAGGGTATACGTCTGCAACTATGCGGGCGTGAGCACGCTTCTTATTGACAACACCTCGTTCGTGCCCGAGGGCGCGAGCGTGGCGGCGCAGTACCAGTACACCGTGGCTCTTCTCGATTACAGCATAGAAGATACGGGCGTGGCGATCTTCTATTCGCGCACTCCCGGTTCGTCCTCGACGTCCAACGCAAGGACTGCCACCGCGGAATATCTGGTTACTCCCGATATGATAGGCGCAGGCGACGGCGCGGCGCTCGATATGACGAACGAAAAGGTAATAGCCAATTCCGCGCTTTCGTCCATCGAAGCGGTAAGCTATGAATACGGCGCGCTTTCGGTGAGCAGCTCCAATATCAACCGTTACTACAACGATAACGGCACTCCCGTCACCGTGAAGATAGGTACGGACGAAGACGGCACCCAGCAGGCGCTCGAAGGCGCTCCCACCATCGTGGCGGTGAGGGACGAAGCCGCAAACGCCACCAACAACAACGTGGCGGGCAAGTATATGTACTACACCGTATCCAACGCGCTTTACAAATTCAATCTGGACGGCGAATACGCGCTGGGCATGGTAATCGACAGCACCACAGATACCGTATACGTGGACTACATTTCCGCGTCCGTGATAACGCGCACAATTGACGGCAGCGAAGTCACCTTCTTCTTCTATATGAACGGCATAACCGGCGACTACACTTCCGTGGCGGCTCTCAGCTCCCTCAACTACGCGCAGGAGGGAGGCGAATGGATGCTGGCGGGCGTCGTGGCTTCCGGATACTGGACGGTCGGCGAAGAGGGCTGCACCGATTCCAAATATGCGTATAACGAAGAAGACGGCACCTACACCGTTACCAATCCCGAGGACAGCAGTGCGACCGTGACCATAACCAAGCCTCTGCCCAAGTTTATGGAATCGGCGGGACTGAGCACTTATATCAGCGCGTATACGGCGAAATAAAATGGAAAAGGAAAAATATTATATCACCACACCCATATATTACCCCAGCGGCAAGTGGCACATAGGAACGTGCTACACCACCGTGGTCTGCGACGCCTTGGCGCGCTTCAACCGTCTGGACGGCAAGGACGTGTTCTTCCTGACGGGTACGGACGAGCACGGGCAGAAGATACAGCGCGCGGCTGAGGCGGCGGGGATTACGCCCAAGCAGTACGTGGACAAGCTGGTGAACGACCTGAAAAGGCTGTGGAAGAGGCTTGATATCACCTACGACAAGTTTATCCGCACCACTGACGAGTACCACGAAAAGGCGGTGCAGAAGATATTCGAAAAGCTCTATGAAAAGGGCGACATATACAAAAGCGAATACGAGGGAATGTACTGCGTGCCCTGCGAATCCTTCTGGACGAAAAGCCAGCTTGTTGACGGTAAATGCCCCGACTGCGGCAGGGAAGTGCAGACGGCGCGCGAAGAAAGCTACTTCTTCCGCCTGAGCAAGTATCAGGACGTGATAGAAAAACTGCTTTCGGAAGGCGATTTTCTCATGCCCGCGTCCCGCCGCAAGGAGATGCTCAACAACTTCGTCAAGCCGGGATTGCAGGATCTGTGCGTATCGCGTACTTCTTTCGATTGGGGCGTAAAAGTGCCTTTCGACGGCAAGCACGTCATATACGTGTGGCTGGACGCGCTCTTCAACTATATCACCGCGCTCGGATACGCGGGCGGCGACGACGAACTGTTCAGAAAATACTGGCCCGCCGACGTGCATATGATGGCAAAGGAGATAGTCAGGTTCCATTCCGTCATATGGCCCGCGTTTTTGACCGCGCTCGACCTGCCTCTTCCCAAAAAGGTGTTCGGACACGGCTGGATAATGTTCGACGGCGGCAAGATGAGCAAGTCGAAGGGCAACGTGGTGGATCCCTTCATTTTGAGCGACAGATACGGGGTGGACACCCTGCGCTACTATATTCTGCACATAGTGCCCTTCGGCGAGGACGGCGAATACAGCAACGAAATGCTCGTGCGCTCTTACAATTCCGACCTTGCAAACACGCTGGGCAACCTGGTATCGCGTACCACCGCCATGATAGACAAATACTTCGGAAGCGTTCCCGCGCCCGAGGGAGATAACGGGCAGAAGGACGGCGAGCTCAAAGCGCTTACGGCAAACCTGCTTGAAAAGGTGAGGCAGGAGCTGAAAAAGCCCGACGTCACCACGGCTATGGACGCTATATGGGAAGTGCTTCACCGCGCGAATAAGTATATCGACGAAACCGCGCCCTGGACTTTGGGCGCAAGCGAAGAAGGCAAGGTGCGCCTTTCGAGCGTACTGTTCAATCTGGCAAACGCCATTCGCACCTGCGCGGTGGTATTGCAGGCGTTCCTGCCCGAAACGGCGGAAAAGATACTGAACAAACTCGGCGTTCCCGAGGGCGAGCGCACGTTCGCTTCCCTCGAAAAGCCCATGAGCTACGGCGGCAGGGTGGACAAGGGCGCACACCTGTTCAACAGGCTGGACATAGAAAAGGAGCTGAAAGAGTTGGAAAAAATAGCGGAAGACCTTGCTACCGAAAAGGAGAAAAAATCCGCGGCAGGGGCGGAAAAAACCGCCGAAAAACCCGAGGAAAAGGCTGAAATAGGCATAGAGGACTTTGATAAAGTACAGCTCAAAGTGGGCGTTATCCTCGATTGCAAAAAGGTGGAAAAGGCGGATAAACTGCTGTGCTCCACCGTTGACCTGGGCGAGGAAAAGCCGCGCACGATAGTAAGCGGCATTGCAAAGTATTATGCTCCCGAAGATATGGTGGGCAGAAGAGTGGTGGTAGTTTCCAACTTAAAGCCCGTCAAACTGCGCGGCATACTTTCGCAGGGCATGCTGCTTTGCGCTTCCGATCAAGAAGGCAGGCTCAACCTGCTTAAACCGGACGGGGACATGCCCGCCGGCAGCGACATTTCTTAGTATGCTTATCGACAGTCACTGCCACCTGCTCGACGAAAGGCTGGACGCGGAAGAAGAGATTGCGCGCATGCCTGAGGACGGCTTGTTCGCCGTGGTTGAAAACGGATTCGACCTGTCGTCGTCCCGCCGCGCTTCCGCCCTTGCGGAGGGGCATGCGGGCGTGTACTGCGCCGTGGGCTGTCACCCGGAGGAGGCGGCGGGCTTTGAAAAGGGGCACGTCGACGAATATCTTGCGCTTGCCGCCCTGCCCAAAACGGTCGCGGTGGGCGAAATAGGGCTTGACTACTGTTACGAAATTGCGCCCAGAAGCGTACAGCGGCAGGTATTTATAACACAGCTTGAGATGGCACACAGGGCGAAAAAGCCCGTCAACCTGCATATACGCGACGCCTACGGCGACGCGTTTGCCATTTTAAGCGAGTGCAGGGAACTGCTTGAAAACGGAGTTCTTCTGCATTGTTACGGCGGCAGCCGCGAGATGGCGGAGCGGTTTTCCGAATTCGACGCATATTTTGCATTCGGCGGAGTGATTACTTTCAAAAACGCGAAAAAGGACGATATAGTCCGCGCCGTGCCGAAAGACAGACTGCTTGCGGAAACTGACTGTCCCTACATGACCCCCGTTCCGTTCAGAGGGCAGGTCAACCGCCCCGCTTACGTGAGGTATGTCGTGGAAAAGATGGCGCAGATTCTGGGCGTTACTTTCGATGAGGCGGAAAGGCTGACCGCGGAGAACGCGCGGCGGTATTACGGTTTTTAAGCGGAGGCGGAGATGAACACATACGTATACACCATTTACGGAAATATCTATATAAATCTGACCAATTACTGTTCCAACGCCTGCGAATTTTGCCTGCGCAACCACGAATCCGTCATGGACGGCAGGGAGTTCGGCAGTCATAAGGGCGAGGGCGACTACGACCTTTGGCTGGACAGGGAACCTTCTTATACGGACGTTACGGAAATTTTGGATAAAATGGATTTCAGCCGCTACAAGGAGATGGTATTCTGCGGCTACGGCGAACCGAGCGCGCGTTTCGACCTGGTGGAGATGCTGGCGGGATATGCCCACGACAGGGGTATAAAGACGCGCATCAACACCAACGGACAGGGCAGCGCCATTTTGGGTAAGGACATAGCTCCGCGCATGGCGAAGTGCATAGATACGATAAACGTATCGTTAAACGCCACCGACCCCGAGTCGTACGACAAACTTTGCCACAGCCGTTTCGGGCTGAAAGCGTTCGATATAATGCTTGACTTTGCCAAGGAGTGCGTCAGGTGCGGCGGAAACGTGGTACTCAGTATAGTGGACTGCGTGCCGCCCGAACAGCTTCGGAGGGCGGCGGAGATAGCGCGCGGAATAGGCGCGAAACTCAGGGTGAGGAAACTTATATGAGCATAGCCGAAATTCTTGCCGGGGCGAATTTTTCATTTGAAAAAAAGTTCGGACAGAATTTTATCACGGATAAAAACCTGCTTGCCGCAATCGTGGACGAGGCGGGAATTTCGGGCGGCACCGTGCTGGAAATAGGCGCGGGCGCGGGTACGCTTACCGCCGCTCTCGCCGCTAAGGCGGACAGGGTGGTAAGTTACGAGATAGACAAAAATCTTATGCCCGTCCTTTCGCAAACGCTTGCGGGACTCGATGACAAGGTGGAAGTCGTCTTCCGCGACATTATGAAGGAAAGCGACGAAGACCTTGATAAAATTTTGGGCGGGGAGTATAAGCTCGCGGCGAACTTGCCTTATTATATCACCACCCCCGTGATAATGCGCTTTCTGGAAAGAAAGACCCGACCTTCAAGCATATCCGTAATGGTGCAGAAAGAGGTGGGCGAACGGCTTACCGCCGCGCCCGGCACCGCAGACTACGGCGCGATAACCGCCGCCGTCGCGCTGGAAGGTACTGCCAAGATAACGCGCGTCGTGCCGCGTACCATGTTCACTCCGCGCCCCAACGTGGACAGCTGCGTCGTGCGCATAGATATGCACGACAAGTACGCGGACGTGAATAAGCCGCTTGTGAAAAAACTTATCAAGGCGGCGTTCGCCATGCGCCGCAAGACGCTGGTCAACAATTTATGCTCTTCATTCCCCTTGACGCGGGCGCAGGCGGAAGAAATGCTCTTGTCGTGCGGCTACGACGTGCGCATACGCGGAGAAAAACTCGGTATAGACGACTTTATCAGATTATCGAAGTTGTTTTGATAAAGTACTGTAAAATCTGAAATTCAACGTTCGATCCGTAATAAAAGAAACCTTCGGAGCATATGCTTAAACAGCACATATTCGGAGGTCTTTTCATGTTCGTTGTCAAGAAAAATATCGTGCTCGCGCGCACCGACGGCGGCGCGCCCGGGCTTATCAAACTGGAATATTTCGGCGGCAGAACCACGGGAGAGGTAAAGACGCATTGTCCCGAGGGCGCAATTGCCGAACTCATGGTGGACGGCAGGTATTTTTCCGCCCCCGCGGCAAGCAAATTCAACCTGCCTTATCCGCTCACGCGCGAAAGCAAGGTGGCGGCGCGCATAGTAAAGGGCGGAGCGGTCATCGCGCTGTCGTCCCCCGCTCCCGTATTCGGGGAAGAAGAGGTGTTCAAATCCAATCAAGAGCCGGACGGACAGGAAGAAGAACCCTCGGATATGGCGCAACCTGCCGAAAATGCAGAACAAGTGCCCGAAGAGCAGGCTTTTTCGGAAGAAGTACAGCCTGAGGAGCAGGAAGATATTGCGGCGGCGGTGCAGGCGGCGGAAGAGGCGGCAGAAGAAGACAAAAAGGAACAGCCCGTTTCCGCCGCGCAGACAAGGCCGGCAGGCAGAAAGGGGAAAAGCAGGGGCAGGGGCGGAAAAAGCGACTTTTTGGACGGGATAAAGGAAAATCTCGACGAGCTTTTCGCAACTTATCCCAAGCAGGAAAAACTCGCCGGAATCGTGCCCAACTCCGTATGGGTAAGCGTGCCCGCGGAAAGCGGCGGCTACGTGGTGGGAATAATCGCCGACGAGGACGGCCAGGCGCGCTATTTATGCTACGGTATTCCCGATAAGGACAATACCGCTCCGCCCACCGTCCGACCCGAATGCCGCGGCTGGCTGCCCGTTGAAGAAGAGGGCGCCGGCTATTGGGTCATGTATCAGGACATAAATTCGGGGGAGATTGTGTTGCACCCATAGACGGGTGACTCGCCGCACCCGTCTGTGGACGCTATATTAAAGATATTACTTCTTAAGTATTTTGTTGAATGCAGAGAGAACGTCTTTCCGCCCTTGCGGTAAAATCCGCACGGCGAATTTCGAGGTGACGTTCGCAAAAGCGCGGTTTTGCCGCGCTTTATTTACAATATAAAGCATTGCGGAGAAAAAGCCTTGCAGCACTTTTTAGTTACTTCAAGGCGGTTAAGGGGGCGGCGGCTCGCCGCTTGCCGCGCTTTATTTACAATATAAAGCATTGCGAAGAAAAAGCCTTGAAGCACTTTTCAGTCATTTCAAGGCTTAATCGGCCCGCGGCGAAATGTTATTTTGCGAAGAACTTATTCCCGTTGACCCTTATCGGGGCGCAACAGCCGCGCTTTCTTTATAACGGATACAGCCGTGCGAAGACGGCAAGTCATACATTCCCACCTAGCCACTTCAAGGCGGTTAAGGGGGCGGCGGCTCGCCGCTATTCGTTGACGGAGAAGAGTATTTCGCCGTAAGTGGGCATAGGCCAATATTCGGCGGCGGTGAGTTGTTCCATACTGTCGGCGCAGGCGCGGACTTTTTCCATTATCGGAATGACCTTATCCTTATAAGTCATGGACTTTTTCTCAACGCCCTCGACTTTTTCCGTCTTATCGGTAGCGGCTTTCAGATTGCCCGTCTGCTTATAAGCCTCGGCGACGAGCGAGGAGAGCTTGTTCACCATATCCGACTGCGCAGTCATGTTCGCGGCGGGGCAAGCCTTTATTGCGTCGGTAATACTGCGCGAAAGGTCGCCTATATACTTATTCACGGCGGGGATCACGTCGCGGATAATCATTTCCTGCATGGTCAGGGATTCTATATGCAGAACTTTGCAGTAGTTATCCAGCATTATCTCCGTTCTGGTGACCACCTCTTCTTCGGTGAACACGCCGTGGCGCACGAACAGGTCGATATTCTTCTTCGACTTGAACAGAGGCATAGCTTCGGGCGTGGTGCGCAGATTGAGCAGACCGCGGCGTTCCGCTTCTTTCACCCATTCGTCGGAATAGTTGTTGCCGTTGAATATTATGCGGCGGTGTTTTAAGAAAGTATCTTTTATGATTGCCGTGACTTCGTCCATTATGTCGCCCGTGGCGGCGTCCAGTCTGTCGGCGAACTTATCCAGCGAATCGGCGACTATCGTATTGAGCACGATATTCGGTCCGGAGATGGAGAAGGTGGAACCGAGCATGCGGAACTCGAACTTATTGCCCGTAAACGCGAAAGGCGAAGTGCGGTTGCGGTCGGTGGAGTCCTTGGGGAAGTGCGGCAGTACCTTTACGCCCACTTCGACTTCGCACTTCGCGCGCTTGGAGTAGGGTCTGTCTTCCGCTATCGCGCTTAAAATGCCGTCCAGCTCTTCGCCCAGATACATGGACACGATTGCGGGCGGAGCCTCGTTCGCGCCCAGACGGTGGTCGTTGCCCGCGCTTGCCACGCAAAGGCGGAGCAGATCCTGATAATCGTCCACAGCCTTTATGACCGCCGAGAGGAAGAGCAGGAACTGCGCGTTGTCTTCGGGAGTGCTTCCGGGATCGAGCAGATTTTCGCCCTTGTCCGTGCACATGGACCAGTTGTTGTGCTTGCCGCTTCCGTTCACGCCGGCAAACGGCTTTTCGTGCAGAAGGCATGCCATGCCGTGGCGCGCCGCCACTTTCTTCATGGTTTCCATAGTCAGCTGGTTGTGGTCGGTGGCTATGTTGGTGGAGGTGAATATGGGCGCAAGTTCGTGCTGGGCGGGAGCAACTTCGTTGTGCTTGGTCTTGGAGAGTATACCCAGCTTCCACAGCTCGCGGTCAAGGTCTTTCATGAACTCGCTTACGCGCGTTTTGATCGCACCGAAGTAGTGGTCCTCAAGCTCCTGACCCTTGGGCGCGGGCGCACCCATGATAGTCCTGCCCGTGTAGACGAGGTCCTTGCGCTTTTCGTATACCTTTCTGTCTATGAGGAAATATTCCTGTTCGGGTCCCACGGTGGTATCGACGTGTTCCGCGTCCTTGCCGAAAAAGCGGAGTATGCGCAACGCCTGGCGGTTGATTGCCGCCATGGAGCGCAAAAGGGGCGTTTTCTTGTCCAAAGCCTGACCGCCGTAGGAGCAGAACGCGGTGGGAATGCACAAAGTGCCGTCCTTTATGAACGCGTAAGAGGTGGGGTCCCACGCCGTATAGCCGCGCGCTTCGAAGGTGGCGCGCAGACCGCCGGAGGGGAAGGAGGAAGCGTCCGGCTCGCCTTTGATAAGTTCCGCACCGGAAAATTCCATTATGACTTTGCCGTTTTTTGCACGCGATATGAACGAATCGTGCTTTTCTGCGGTAACGCCCGTCATAGGCTGGAACCAGTGCGTGAAGTGGGTGCAGCCCTTTTCAATCGCCCAGTCCTTCATGGCGTTCGCCACCACGTTGGCAACTTCCAGCGAAAGCGAGCGGTCCTCCTTGATGCACCTGTTCAATTCCTTGTAGGTGGCGTTGGGCAGGCGCTCCTGCATGACCGCGTCGTTGAAAACAAGAGTCCCGAAAATTTCGTTCATGTCCATAAATACCTCTCCTTTGTGCGCGCAATAAAAATAAATACAGAATCAGTATAAAATTTTTGCGGAAAAAAGTAAAGAAATTTGCGCTTATGCGGATAAAATTCTTCACGCGAAAAATTTTTGGGATTGGAAAGGCAAAAATAATTGAAGAAATGTTTCCGGTGTGCTATACTATATAAAATACCTTGAGGAGAAAGCCGTGAGAAGGAAAGTTTTGCAGCACGTTACGCCCGGCAAAGTTTTCATCCGTTCCGAAATATATTCGGAGCTGTGCGGCGTTTTTCCCGAAATAACTGTTTGTATTTGACAAAAACCTTGGCTTTTCCGCCAAGGTTTTTTGCAACGTGGGACGTTGCATCCCTGAAGGTAAGCGCGGCTGCCGCGCCCCGAAGGGAGTACATGGGAATAGCGTTCTCCGCAAAAAATATTGCGTGGCGCTCCACCCATGAAGGTAAGCGCGGCTGCTGCGCCCCGAAGGGAGTATATGGGAATAGCTTCTTCGCAGGAAAATATTGCGCGGCGCTCCACCCGTGAAGGTAAGCGCGGCTGCCGCGCCCCGAAGGGAGAATGCGGAAAAGCGGTTTTCGCAGGGTAGAGAAAAAATAAGGAAACAACTTCTGAGTAAGAAGAATAAACGAATAAGGACGGGCTTATGGACAAGGTTTATCTGATTTTGGCAAGCGGCGACGTTTTCGAGGGTACCTCTATCGGCGCGCAGGGAGAAGCCGTGGGCGAGGTGGTGTTCACCACCGCCATGACCGGCTATCTGGAAACCATCACCGACCCCAGCTATTACGGGCAGATAGTGGTGCAGACATTTCCGCTCATCGGCAACGTGGGCGTTATCCCCGAGGACTTCGAGAGCAGCGGCATAAGGCTGAAAGGGTATATCGTGCGCGATCTGTGCGAATATCCCTCCAACTTCCGTTGCAAAGGTAAGTTGGGCGATTTTCTGAAGGAACAGGGTATAATAGGAATTCAGGGAATAGATACCCGCCACCTCACGAAGATAGTGCGCGAAAGGGGCGTTATGAACGGCATAATCACTTCTTCGCCCAAGCTCACCGCCGCGCAGAAGAAGATGTTGAAGGAATACACCATCAAGGGCGCGGTGCAGGAAACTTCCTGCAAGGAAAAGTATGTGGTTGCCGCAAGCGGCGAAAAGAAGCGTTCCGTCGCGCTCATCGACTACGGCAGCAAGTCCAATATCGAGCGCGAACTCGTAAAGCGCGGGTGCGAAGTCACGGTGTTCCCCTGCTCCACTCCCGCGGAAGAGATAATCGCAGGGAAATTTGACGGCGTAATGCTTTCCAACGGCCCCGGCGACCCGGCGGACAACGTGTTTGAAATAGAGCAGGTGCGCAAAATAATGGATAGTAAACTTCCCGTTTTCGGCATATGCCTGGGCCATCAGCTCATGGCGCTTTCGCAGGGCGCGAAGACGAGCAAGTTAAAGTACGGCCACCGCGGCGGCAACCAGCCGGCGATGGAAGTGGATACGGGCAGAATTTACGTAACTTCGCAGAACCACGGCTATGCGGTGGACGGTTCCACCATACCCGCGGGCAAGGGATACGCCAGCTTTATCAACGTAAACGATGGCACCTGCGAGGGCGTGAATTACACCAAGGCGAACGCCTTTTCCGTACAGTTCCACCCGGAAGCGTGCGCGGGTCCGCTCGATACCCGGTTTTTATTCGACAGATTTATCAGCAGAATGGAGGTGAAGTAAATGCCGCTCAATAAGAATTTGCACAAAGTAATGGTGATAGGCTCCGGTCCTATCGTGATAGGTCAGGCAGCGGAATTCGACTATGCGGGAACGCAGGCATGCCGCGCCCTGAAGGAAGACGGGCTGGAAGTGGTGCTTGTAAACTCCAACCCCGCGACGATCATGACGGATAACGCGGTGGCGGACAGAATTTATATCGAGCCGCTCACTTTAACCACCGTCAAGAGGATAATAGAAAAAGAACGTCCCGACAGCCTTTTGTCCACGCTGGGCGGGCAGACGGGTCTTACCCTTTCCATGCAGCTGGCAAAGGAAGGTTTTCTGGAAAAGATGAACGTCACCCTGCTGGGCGCCGATCCCGAAACCATAGACAGGGCTGAGGACAGGGAACGCTTCAAGGAAACGCTTGCGGAGATAAACGAACCCGTCATTCCTTCCGACATAGCAGAGGACATAGATACGGCTATCGACGTGGCAAGAAGGATAGGCTACCCCGTGATAGTGCGCCCCGCATTCACGCTCGGCGGCAGCGGCGGCGGCATTGCGGAGGACGAAGCGCAGTTTATAGAGATAGCTTCGGGCGGTCTGCGCGTTTCGCCCATTCACCAGATTCTGGTGGAAAAGTGCATAAGCGGCTGGAAGGAGATAGAGTTCGAGGTGATGCGCGACTCCAAGGGCAACGTAATCACCATCTGCTCCATGGAAAACTTCGACCCCGTGGGCGTGCACACCGGCGACAGCATAGTCATCGCCCCCGCGGTCACGCTGGCGGATAAGGAATACCAGATGCTGCGTTCTTCCGCGCTCAGGATAGTGGATAAACTGAAGGTGAACGGCGGCTGCAACGTGCAGTTCGCCTTGAAGCCCGACTCTTTTGAATATGCGGTTATAGAAGTCAATCCGCGCGTCAGCCGTTCTTCCGCCCTGGCAAGTAAGGCTACGGGATATCCCATTGCTAAGGTGGCTACCAAAATAGCTATAGGCTACACGCTGGACGAAATTCTGAATAAGGTCACGGGCAAGACGTACGCCTGCTTCGAACCCGCAATCGACTATGTGGTGGTAAAATTCCCCAAGTGGCCGTTCGACAAATTCTATTACGCAAACCGCAAGCTGGGCACGCAGATGAAAGCCACCGGCGAGGTTATGGCGATAGGCACCACGTTCGAACAGGCTATCATGAAAGCCGTGCGCGGCGCGGAAATATCCAAGGACAGCCTTACGGACAAAAAGTATGCGGGCTGGACGGATTCGCAGGTGTGGGACAAACTTCACGACTGCGACGACGAGAGAATTTTCGTCATATACGAAGCGCTGAAGAGGGGCGTGGAGATATCCGCAATCAACATGATAACCAAGATAGACCCCTGGTTTATCGCAAAGCTGAAAAAGCTGGTGGATATGGACGCGGAACTTGCTTCGGGCAAGCTCACCGACGAGCTGTATCTGCGCGCCAAGAAGATGGGTTACCTCGACTCCACGATAGAAAACATAAGCGGACAGAAGGTGGAAAATCCCAGATACGCTTCCTATAAAATGGTCGACACTTGCGCGGCGGAGTTTGCCGCCCAGACGCCTTACTTCTACTCCACGTACGACGACGAGAACGAGGCGCGCGAATTTATCGACAACCTGGGGAGCGACAAGAAGAAGGTGATAGTCTTCGGCTCCGGTCCCATAAGAATAGGCCAGGGCATAGAATTCGACTATGCTTCCGTGCACTGCGTGTGGGCGCTGAAAAACAAGGGGTACGAAGTGGTCATCGTCAACAACAACCCCGAAACCGTGTCCACCGACTTCGACACCGCCGACAGGCTTTATTTCGAGCCGCTTTCCAACGAGGACGTGCTTTCCATAATCAACACGGAAAAGCCGGACGGCGTGGTCGTGGCTTTCGGCGGACAGACGGCTATAAAGCTGACCAAAATGCTGCGCAAGAAGAATATTCCCATACTCGGCACGCAGGCGGAATACATCGACATGGCGGAGGACAGGGAACGCTTTGACGAACTGCTGGAAGAGCTGGAAATCAAGCGTCCCCGCGGCTACACCGTCATGACCAAGGAAGAGGCAATCAAGGTGGCGGGCGAGATAGGCTATCCCGCGCTGCTCCGTCCTTCCTACGTGCTGGGCGGCCAGAACATGGAGATATGCTATTCCGAAGCGGACGTGTCGCAGTACATGGACGTAATACTTGCGCAGAAGATAGAAAATCCCGTGCTTGTGGATAAGTACCTGATGGGCACGGAGATAGAAGTGGACGCCATCTGCGACGGAGAGGATATTCTCATTCCCGGCGTTATGGAGCACATTGAAAGAACGGGTATCCACTCGGGCGACTCCATTGCCGTTTATCCTTCGTGGAACATAAGCGACGAGATGATAGAAAGGATTGTGGACTGCTCGCGCAGGCTGGCGCTTTCGCTGCACACAATCGGACTTGTGAATATACAGTACCTTATCTATCACGGCGAACTTTACGTTATAGAGGTAAATCCCCGCTCCTCGCGTACCGTACCTTATATAAGCAAGGTGACGGGCATACCCATGGTCGACCTGGCTACAAGAGCTATCCTCGGCGAAAAGCTGAAGGATATGGGCTTCGGCACGGGGCTGTACCGCAACTCGCCTTACGTGGCGGTCAAAGTGCCCGTATTCAGCTTTGAAAAACTGAGCAACGTGGACACCCAGCTGGGACCCGAAATGAAGTCCACCGGCGAAGTGCTGGGCATAGCCTCCACCCTTGAAGAAGCGCTGTTCAAAGGACTTGTCGCCGCAGGCTACAAGATGCGCAAGAAGGGCGGCGTGTTCATCACCGTCCGCGACCAGGACAAGGGCGAAATAGGCGAGATAGCGCAGAAGTTCGACGACCTCGGCTACACCATTTACGCCACGGAAGGCACCGCCAACGTGCTTAAAAAGGCGGGAATAGACGTGCACGTGGTGGCGAAAATACACCAGAACCAGTTCGACAACAACTTAACGCTTATCGAAAGCGGCAAGGTGAATTACATTATCTCCACTTCCGCAAAGGGCAAACTGCCCACGCGCGACAGCGTGAAAATACGCCGCAAGGCAATCGAACGCGCAATTCCCTGCCTTACGTCCATAGACACCGCCGAAGCGGTTGTGAACAGCCTGATGAGCCGCTATTCGGAATACAATACCGAACTTGTGGACATCAACAAACTGCGCACGGGCAAGGTGAAGAGGGAATTCGTCAAGATGGAAGGCTGCGGCAACGACTACATTTACTTCGACTGCATGAACGGCAACGACCTCGACAACCCCGAAGGTCTGGCGGTAAGGCTTTCCGACAGGCATTTCGGAATAGGCGGCGACGGAGTCATTCTCATCTGCGATTCCAAGGTTGCGGACGCGAAGATGCGTATGTTCAACCTGGACGGCTCGGAGGGCAGAATGTGCGGCAACGGCATACGCTGCGTGGCGAAGTACCTTTACGATACGCATGTGGTGAATAAAAAGGAATTCACCGTAGAAACGCTTTCGGGCATTAAGAACGTCAAGGTGATAACCCGCGCGGGAGAAGTCATACAGGTGCGCGTGGATATGGGCAAGGCGGAATTCGCTCCCGCGGCGGTACCCGTCGCGCTGGACGGCGAAAACGTAGTCAACCGCGCCGTAAACGTGGGCGGCAAAGAATATAACGTGACCTGCCTGTCCATGGGCAACCCCCACTGCGTGGTATT
Organism: Candidatus Alloclostridium intestinigallinarum; assembly: GCA_904382605.1. Classification (GTDB taxonomy): domain Bacteria; phylum Bacillota; class Clostridia; order Christensenellales; family UBA3700; genus Alloclostridium; species Alloclostridium intestinigallinarum. Next base: position 105,174 of record CAJFJA010000005.1, read on the forward strand.
CCTGCCCGCCGTAGACAACCTCGACATATCCGGAATCGGACCCGCGTTCGAAGAAAGCGAGCTGTTCCCCGAGGGCGTGAACGTCGAGTTCGTAAAGGTGTTGGACGACCACACTTTGAAAATGCGCGTATGGGAGCGCGGCAGCGGCGAAACCTTCGCCTGCGGTACGGGCGCGTGCGCCACGGCGGTCGCGGCATGCCTCAACGGTTACTGCAGGAAGGGAGAGGACATCACCGTGCGCCTGCTCGGCGGCGACCTCACCGTCAACTATACCGACGACGCCGTGTATATGACGGGCAACGCGGTCAAAGTTTTCGACGGCACCGTGGAAATTTAAGCAAAAAGCGGAATCCGCATTAAAGAAAAGACTGAATCCGCGGGGCGGATACGGCGCAAAGCCGTATCCGCTCTTTGGTTTTCAGCAGTCTTTCAACGGGCGCAAAGACGGGCGTTGTCCGCTCCGCGTCCGTTTTGCTTAACCTCAGAAAGCGGTATTTTTTAAACTTCAATTTATTTTACGCAAAATTGTTGCCTTTCTTGTCGAATAGTGGTAGAATATGTATTGCATAAAAATATCGGGGGAACAAAAGTGCCTGTCACATTAAACGTCAGTATTGATTTGGGCAGCGACACCATGAAAGTCGCCTACGCTTTCGAATACGAAGGCGCGGTATATTACGGTAAAATTTCCAAAAAAGGTCTGCCTACGGAAGTCGCGATTCCCGCTGTCGCATACTACGACACCCAGTCCAAGGCGTGGAGCTACGGTTACAACATATCCGGCAGAAGAAGCGCGTCTTATACCACAGTGGTCAAAATCAAATCGCTTATCAATCTGCTTGCGCCCGTGCCCTCGGGAAGCGGCGGAAGGAAACAGGCGGCGGCTATACGCAATCGCAACGGAATGTTTTACAACAAGGGCACGAATTTTCCCAAGTTTTATTTCCCGGTAAGCAGGAGGATACTCAGCGACTTCAACGAGATGGTCTCGATGGATATGACTTTCGACGCCGCGCCGGCCACTCCGAAACGGATATGCGAGGAGTTTTTCAAGTATGCGGCGGAGCTGGTGGAAGAGCGCGTTTCCGCACTCAGGGACAAAATGCGCGCGGAGATAGAAAGGAAGGGCGGAAATGGCGGGGACTTCAAGTTTGCTCGCGGCATAAAGCTGGCGGTGGTATATCCTTCCGGCGCGGGCAAGCAGGTGCAGGCGGAAATTGCGCGGCTTGCGGAAAAGGCGTTCGGCGTCGCGCCGGACAAGACGCTGAGTTCCACCAAGGCGCTGAGCATATACGCCCGCTACCGCGGCAAGATATCGAGCGGAGATTCCGCGCTGGTATTCGATATGGGCGAAACGGATATATCCGTGGCGCGCGCATACGCCGACAATAACGGAGAACTCATCATCGACGGGGCGGACGGTCACAGCGCGCCCTGTGAAATAGGCGGCAACGACGTGGACAGGGCGGTGTCCGAGTACATCGAAAGCGGCGTTCACGGCAGAGAAACCGTGGGCACGCCCTCTTTCGGACAGGAAGGACATATAGTCGAAAGCGGGCTGAGGGAAAAACAGTACCTTCTTATGAAGGATATCAAGAAGGCGAAGATATTTTTGAGTATGCCCGAAAGCACGGATATTTTCCCCGAAGGCGTGCCCGTCAATCTGGTCAGGGATCTGTGCATCCCGCGCAATCTGACGCGCGGCAGCTTCACCGCCTGCATAGGCATAGGCGGAAAGAAAGCTGGCGTTGCAGGGGAGATAGCCGCATATATATTGAACGAACTCGCGCTTGAGATAAACGTGGGCGTGAAGAAGGTGATAATCTCCGGCGGTCTTGCGGAGACGTACGGACTTCTGGACTACATCAAAAAGGCGGTCGGGCGCAATCATCCCGACGTGCGGATAATCACTTTCGACGACGAAACGACAGGTTCGGACGGCTTTTCGGTGGGTTCGTACGAAGATTCCACCTATGCCGCCGCGGTGGGCGCGGCGATAGTTGCGCTCAAAAACATCGACGTCAAGACGCGCCTTTCCCTGTCGTACGCCTCGTGGGTGTATCCCCGTTACAGGGAGTCGTGGGAAAACGAGCGTTACAGGCACAAGACGCTCAAAATCATCGCCGACAAAGGTTCGGTGGTGGAAGGGGAAACGGTGTTCACAATGGGCTGCTCGCTGGGGCTGAGCAACGGCACGGTGGAGGCTACGGAAGGGGACGAGATATACTCGCTCACCGTGGAGAAAAGCCGGATAGACGGCATAATAAGAAGCCGCAGGGAGCTTGCCGGCCAGCACTACAATAACAACCTTTTTATAGAAAAATCGGGCGATTACGTCACCGCGGCGGAGCGTAAATGGAGGGCGAATCTGGAAAAATATCTGGGTCTGAAAGTGGTTTCCGGCGGCAGGGATTCGCGCATCCTCTACTACCACAACGGCATACGCGTCAGACTTGTGAACAGCGAGATAATCTACCGCGAAGGCGTAAAGGTGGACAAGGACGGCAGGGCGCTGCCCATCATCATGAACGACAAACCGGAAAACGAGGGAATCGCCGCGGCGGTCAACTATCTGATAAACGGCAAGTGGTCGGGCGTAAAAGTCGTGCCCGCAAAAGAGATAGAGCTCAGGTTCGAGGGCATGGAAGAATTCGATATAGCGGGGGAATAGAAGGACTATGGCAGAAAGAAATTTCAACATAAAAGTCGACGGCGCCGCCTTTGATGGGGATATGCAGAGAAGCGGCATTTCCACGAGCAAAAAGGCGTTCGACAGGGACGTGTACGAAAACAACAAGGCGGTGGAAGAGCTGGACAGATACGACGACTTCGGCTTTTTCAAGATTGACCCTTCCGCATACGCGAGCGACGGCGGGGAATACGGAATCCCCGTAAGGCGCGGCTTCAACGACGACGTAATTCTGGGACACCAGAGGGTGGCGGCGCTTTCCTTCCTGCGCGATCTGCGCGGTTTCGGCCTGCTTGCCGACGTGGTCGGCAGCGGAAAGACGTACGAAGCGTGCGTGGTTCTGAGCGAACTTGCCGCAAGGGATAAACTGCACTCCATACTGCTCATAATTCCCGACCAGGTGTACAACACGTGGAAAGAGGTGCTGGAAGTGCAGTTCGGTCTGGGCAAGGGCGTACTGTACGAGGCGGGCAGAAATCTCGACGCGGGAAGCATAGAGTGCGACCATGTGGGCGACGGGATTCTGCGCCCCAGGCGTCCAATGATAGTCAAAACGGAAGATTTCGTCACCTGGCACGAGGACGCGCAGCGGCTGCTGTTCGACGTGATAGTCGTGGACGAGGCGCACCACCTGTGCGCGGAAGAGGGCAGATACGCCAAGGCGATGAAACTGCTTTCGCTCATGATACAAACCAAAAAGAAGGCGGATTCCACCTACTGTCTGTTACTTTCCGCCACGCCCCATACGGGCAATCTGGAGCATATGTTCCGCCTGTGGTATTTTATCCGTTGCAGCGGCGGCAATCCTTCCGACTTTGACGAGAAGGACGATATGAAGCGCAGCGAGCAGTACCGCAAGGAAAAAGAATACTATAAAAACCATATATGTTACGGCGCGACCACCGTTATGGAGTTCATCAAGAAAGTGAAGATGAAAGTGGTGGCAGAGGAGTATTCCGCGGAGTTTGAAAAGTATCTTGCGCGGGAAAAGGTCAGACCGGAGAATTTCGAAAAACTGACCGAGGGCGAAAGATTCCTGTACGTGCAGGGCTTTCTGAAAGACAACGCGGAGATAAGGAAAAACGTGCTCGACCGCGTGGCAAGCGCATACCACAACGGCGTACTGCGTTCGATAATGATACGCCAGCCCAATACCATAGCAAAGAGCAAGGTGCTGGACAACTACCTGTTCTTCCCCATGGCGGAAGAGCCGGGCGTTATCCGGACGGAAGGCATTCTGGGCGACAAGGTGGAAGTGGACCTTGCCGATCTCTACTCGGATACCGCCGTGCGCACGCAGGACGGGGAGAAGATGTCTTTGAGAAAGTATCTGGAAGACAACCGCGGCAACAGGGAATTCACCCAGGTGTACGCGGAGATGCTCAGCGCGCACGTTATAAACAAGGTGGGTACGCCCGAAAGCATATTTGCCAAGAAAAATTCGGGCACTTACTACGGCAGCCAGATGGGACAGATAAACCCCGACGAGGCGCGTTACAGGTTGGTGCCGTACAAGTACGAAGCGGACGGTTTCGCCCATAAAATGGCGGTGGCTAAGGAGATTCTGGCAAAGCACGAAGGCAAGCGCGTGCTGGTGTTTTTCGACTACGACGTGAAAGACCCGTCCGCGGTTGCAAAGCGCTTTGAAGAAGAGCTGAAAGCGGACGGAAGATTCGCAAAAAGGCTGCTCGTCGGCGGCGCGCTGAACAAGAGCAGAACGGTGGAAAAGTTCAACAAGACGGAAAACGCCGTGCTCGTGGTGGAGGACCCGTCCTTTACCGAGGGCGTGAATCTGCAGGCTTCGAGCACGATAATCAACTTCGAAGTGACCCCCGACCCGCTTTCCATGGACCAGCGCATAGGCAGAATATTCCGTCTGGGACAGACGGAAAAACAGGTGCATATCTATTCGCTTGCGGACATGAACAGGCTGGAAGGATATGTGCTCATGTACTTTTTGCGCATAGGGCTTATGTTCAGCAACAGCGGCGACGCCACGATAATCGCGGGCAGTAACAGCGAACGCATGGTGACGGTGCGCTGTCCCGCGTGCAAGAGCGTAAGACTGTATTCGCTGGAAGATTACGAGGCGAAAAAGAAGAAGGGCGAACTTTACTGTAAGGAAACGCCTCTTTGCAGGCAGTACGATCCGAAAGGCACGCTGATGGAAGAGATAAGCGTGTACGACTTCAAGTGCGGCGACTGCGGCAAGGTGTTCGCCCGTTCGGTCACGGAAGAAGGCTATATGTGCCTTGCCGCCAACAACGGCAGCGGCGGCGTAATGCGCAACAGCGGAGAGGCGGGTGACAGGAGCGTTTACTGCAGTAAGATATGTGCAATGTCGCACTGTTCTTTCTTCAAAAAGCAGTGTAAGGAAAACGGCGACGACTGGTGCCCCGCGCTGAAAGCGTACAGGGAAACGCCGGAAATAGGGGACGCCGACCTGGACTTTTTGTGTTACAACTGTCCCAACCGCTACGAATGTCCCGACGAGTGCAAGCTGTGGGTGAAGGACGGCGGCGGACTTGTCAAGGGCAAAAGAGCGATAAAGGCGTGCGGCAGCTGCGAGTATGCCGAATGCCACCCCAAACCCCACGTGCTTTCGTTCAACGAAAAGTGGGAGGCGGACTGTCCCGTATGCGGAAAGGGAACGCTCCGTCCGATAGTGGCGCGCACGTTCGCAACTTATATACGCGCGGCGTGGAAATACGAGCACGACGGCGGCGCGGCGTTCTGCAACAATCTGCTGGCAGAGGCGGATAAGGTGGCGGACATCAAGGAAATTTTGGCTAACGACAGGACGGATTGACGCTTATGAACGAAATATTGATAGGTAAAGAATATAAGAGCGCGTTCGACAGCGTACTCAAACTGCTCAAACGCAGCGTGAGTTACGGCGACGTGCACGTGAAGGAAGTGGACGAGCGGGCAAAGCGCATAGTCACAAACACCTGCGTGTTCAGATATTCCGAAAACGCTTCGTCGTCGGAAAATCCCGCCAGGGCAATGTGCTTTACGCCGTCGGGCGCAAGCTGGTTCGAGGGGCTGCGCAGCGGCAAAAACGACGCGGGCGACGGCACGGCGCAATGGCTCGGCTTTATAGAAAGCGTGGCAAAGGCGTACCACAGGGAATATTCCCTGCTTGAATTCAAACAGCCCGACAACGCCGTGAGCGAAGAGGATATGCGCAGATGCCGCGCCGTTCTGGAAAAGGTGCTCGAACTGTTTTTCCCTTCGCTCAAAGGCGTGCAGATAGCGCGCGCGGACGGGAAGAGCGAGCCGGACGACATATACGGCGTTTCGCTGAAAACGGAGATGTCGGGCGGAACGGGCGCGTCCGTGCCCGTGCTGGGCAGCGTGTACTTCCGCAGGCGCGGAAACTCTGCGGAAGGAAAGCTCAATCCGGTAGTCGCGGAAGAGGCGGCGGAAATAGCCGCAAGTCTTTACGCGGCAATACCCGAAAGCGGCAGGGCGGACGGCGCGGACAAAACAGGCTCCACACGTCTTATAGACTCGGTTATTCTCGCCATGAGCCGTCTGCTGGGCGGAAAGATGAGCCATTCTTTCGGCGAATGCGTGAACTTCGGGGAAAAAGACGAAGAAGTCATCGGCGAGCTTACGGAAAAACTTTCGCACGACGGCGCGTGTCTTGAATGCCGCAACATAACGGTGCTGGGAATTTCGCACGTGCGGTGGAGCAACTCCGCATTCTATGTTTACCGCGGGGAAAAGCCCGTACTGCGCGCCATGGTGGGGCTCAACGGCAGCGTCACGCTCATGTGCGAAAACTGCACGTCGGGCGGCGCGCTGATAGACAACGACAACATAGTGTGCAGGTATAAGGACGCCGGCGGCAGGGAAGTAAGGGAAAACATACGCATAAAGCCGAACGAGGAAAACCTGGGACTTACGGAAGAACAGATAGATAAAGTGCTGGAATACAGCGAAATATCCAGGCATTTGCAGAGCATAACGTGCGGCGAAAATCCGCGCGCGGAGGACGGCTGCACCCGCTGCGTATGTTCCGCCCAGCTGCAGAATCTGGGCACGGCGGACGAACCCGTGTGGAAGTGCAGGGACTGCCCTTATCCGGAAATAGTGTTCGAGGACGCGGAAGGGGAACTGCATTATACCCCGTCCATGCACTTTGCGCGCGATAAGATGACCATGACGGAAGAAGAGGTCTCCGAATGCGTCTGCTGCGGCAGAAAGTTCACCGCGGCGGTGATGAAGGGCACAAATATGTGCCCGACGTGCAGGGCAGGTTCCCTTGACAGCGAGGAGGGCAAGAAGGGATACGCCAGGTATTCGGGACTGCTTTCCCCCGCCTTGCGCGTCAGGTATATCGGCAAAGTGAAAAGATGCCTTGAAGACGAGGATATGCTCGTGTTCCTGATGGGCGGCGACAGATATATTTTCGATAAAAAGGATTTGGAAAAGGACGGGTACCTTCCCGCGCCGGTAACCCCGCTGCGCCGTAAACAGAAGGCGCAGAATGCGGGAAAGGAGGGACGTAAATGAAAGGTGCGACTTTGACGGAAAAAAGGCTGAAAAGCCGTAAGTGGCCTGTTATCGCGGCGGCGGCAGTCGCGGCGGTTGCGGACATATTCGTGATAACCGCGCTGGGCGTCGGAGGTTTCGGTGCGCGCTACTTCGTAATGCCGTGCCTTCTGCTTGCGCTGGATATTGTTTTAATCGCGCTGTCCGCCGTCACCAACTTCCGTTTCCGCTACTCGGCGGCGGTGTTTACCGGTTACGGCGTTGCCGCCGTGCTGTTTGGCGCGCTCGGCATTGTCATAGGCAAAGGTACCGGCTCCGGCTCGCCGCTGACAACCGCGGCAACGGTGCTGTGGCTGCTTATGCATATTGTTACGGTGGCTGTCATTGTGCTCACTTCGCTTTATGCGGCAAAAATCAAAGGTTTTTCGTTTACCGTTGCGGCGGCTATGGCGGCGGTAGTACTGGTTGCGGCGCTGTATTCGGCGTTCTTATTCGACCGCGGCTTTTTCGGCCAGCAGTTCGGGGACGTACAGCGCACCCTGACATACCGCTACGTAAGCGAAACGGACTCCTACGAGGTGACCGGCGCGCTTGAAGGAAAGGGCGAAACCGCCGTCATACCCGAAACCTTCAACGGCAAGGAGGTAAGTTCGGTAAACGCGTCCCTTCTCACCACCGAGGGGATAAGCAGTATATATATACAGTCTGGCGCGGATACCGTCTTCAAGAACACGTTCGTGCTGACGGGATATACGGGCGGATATCCTTCAATCTACATCGACAAAGACGAAGTGGACGAATTCCGCACCGCGGTGTATGCGGCGGCGTATGAAGAAAACAGCGAGGAGTTCTTCTCCGCGGCGGCGAATATTCTTCCGTGCAATCTGGGCAGCGGCGAAGTGTACGTCATATTCAAATACGATTTGCAGTCTTACTCGCAGGTGGAAGGGGATATTTTCCCCACCTGGTTCGGAAGAGCGGGCGAAAGATTCGACATAAGCGTTTACGAGGACGACTTCCCCTACGTCATGCACTCGGATAAAACTTCCGACGTGGATTTGCACTGGAACTACCTGAACTTCGGCGGAATAATCTTCACCTCGCCCTCGGACGAGGCGGGCAACGACCTGTCGGGGCAGACGGTAAGGGAAGGGGTAACGGCGCAGGTCTCCTTTGAAAAGATATATAAGGTATATATAGGCGACGACAACGACGAGGTGTACGAAACCGCGCTTTCCTATAAGCAGACCCGGGTGGACGGAAAGTCCCTGGACTACCGCTACGCAGTGCCTAGCACCGCGCAGAATCTTATCGACGAACTTCCGGAAAGAGACGGTTTTACCAATAGCGCCTGGAATTATTCGTGGACGGAAGAGGGCATTGTGGACGGAATGGCGACATCGCTCGGCAGGCTGCTCGAAGACAATCCCGGCAGGGATTCGGTGATAATATATCCGCAGTGGAGAGTGAACGACGCGGAGATAGTCCTCGATTCCGTGCAGGGCGGCACTTCCTTTACATACGGAGATGAAATAACCCTGCAGGCGGACGCCACGGCTCCGGCGGAAGGTTTTTCGCTCGCGTACTCGTGGCGCGACGGCAACGGCACGATAGAGGGGGAAGAGGGCGAAACGCTTGACCTCGGCGTGCCCACTCCTTCTGAAAGCGGCAGATATTACGTGACGGTCACGGCAACCGCGCCGGAGATAACTTCTTTGCAGAGCGAAACGACCGTAAGCGTGCGCCTTGACGTAGCCAGGAAGGAGATTACGCTGGAATGGACGCTGCCCGACACTTATACGGGCGCCACGCAGTATGTGTCCTGTTCGCCCGCGGAAGGGTCGGCAGTGGGCGATGACGTAATAAATATGTCCGTGACGGGCAGCCAGTCCGTAAGGAATGCGGGAGATTACTACGTCAGAGCCGTTCTTTATACTTCTTCGGCGGAAAATTACACCATTGCGGAGGATTCCGAAAGCAGGAATTTCACGGTTGCGCCCGCGCAGGTGAGCGTTACCTGGGGTTCCGATGTGAGTTTCACCTATAACGGAAGCGACCAGTATCCCGCGGCAACGGTGAACGGCGTGGGAAGCGACGGCGATTTTGCCGCGGTCGTGAGCGGAACCGCGAAAGACGTGGGCACGCATACCGTTACCGCTTCTTCCGGCAACGGCAATTATATCATAACCAATCACACGGCGAAGGTGACGATAACGCCGCGCGAAATAACCGTGGGCAGTTGGGAGAACTCCCCGTTCATCTATAACGGAAAGCGGCAGTATCCGCTTGCGACGGCGCTGAACAACGAAGTTTCCGGTGAAGAAGAAGACGTGCTTTCCGGGCTGGTGTATTCGGTGGAAGGCGGCGTGGACGCCGGCTCTTATACCGTGCATGCCGCATTGCCCGCCGGCAGCAATTACAGCTTCTCTTCCGCCCAGACGCACGGGTATTCCATAGCGAAACGCACGGTTACCGTGTCCGGCTGGAGCGGCAGCACGCTGACATACAACGGCGCTTCCCAGCACCCGGTAGTGACGGGCATTTCCAATGAACTGGACGGCGACGAAGAAGAGATAATAGGCAATATCGTTTACAGCGGAGGCCAGACTAATGCCGGCAGCGGTTACCGCGTCACTCCTTCGCTGGATATGGACAATTACACGCTTTCTTCCGTGCCCTATACCTATTCCATAGCGCAGCTTGAAGTTACTCTGGTATGGAGCGACGCGGAACTGACTTATACGGGCGCGGTGCAGTATCCCGCCGTCCTGCGCGCCGAGGGCGCCGTAGAGGGCGACAATCTGGTCGAAAGTCTGACTTACAGGGTGACGACGGGCGGAATCAACGCCGGACTGCATACAGTAACAGCCTCCACGACGAACGGCAATTACACGCTTTCGGACAGAACGCACGGCTACACTATTGCGAGAAAGGGCATATCCCTCACCTGGGAGGATGACAGAACGTTCACCTACACGGGAAGCGCTGTCCATCCTGAAGTTACGGGCGCCGGCGGCACGGCGGGCGGCGACGGCGTGGACGAGCTGGATATTACCTATTCGGGCGCCGGCGTCGACGTGGGCAGCCATACGGTAACGGCGAACGTGGGCAACACCAACTATACCGTGACTTCGGGCGCGACGTGCGCGTACTCCATAACCGCAAAACAGGTCACGCTTACCTGGAACGCGGAAGACGGCGTGGAATTTACCGCGGACGGTGAAGTGCACGCGCCCGAGGCGTCCGCGGACGACAGCGGGGCGGATTCGTCGATAACGTATACCTATTACAGGCAGGACGGCACGCTTCTCGGCGGCAGACCTTCCGCCGCCGGCAGCTATTACGCGCTGGCGCAGGCGGGCGGAAATTATTCTTCGGAACAAATCCGCATAAACTTCACGATAGCAGCTTCCGGCATATAAGGAGAGACGTATGAATTGCGAAAAATGTAAAACGGCGATAGATCAGCCCCTCGAACTGTACAACGGCGAGTGGGCGTGCCCCAATTGCAAGGCGAAACTGGGTAGCGTGATGTCCGACTTTGAAATCAACGCGGATAACGAGCAGCTGTTCAATCTTGCGGAATGCAGTTATTATACCTGGCTGGACGAAGCGTCGCACGGGAACGCCGAAGGCGCGCGTGAAAACCTGGAAAAGGCGATAGAGCTTACGCGCGAAGCCGCCGCCATGGGCAATCCGGAAGCGGTCATACGGCTGGGATATTATTACGACAAGGACTATACCGAAGTCAACAGGAGCGAGGCTACGCGCTGCCGCGCGGCGTACGCTTATTACAGCGCGGTATGTTATGCCTCTTCCGAACTAAAAGTGGCGAAAGAGGGGGTAAAGGGAACTTACGACCTCCACGCCATGCGTGTAAAGGCGGCAAGGTATATGCTGAAAATGCTTGCCGCGGCGCCGGAAGAGCTGACCGTGAACAAGCTGTTTGCGTACGATGACAACCACGAGCGCGTAAAAGCGGTGCTGGGCGTGGATTTTCCCCGTCCGCAGAACGTCGCGGGAGTAAGGACGGGCGCGGAGGAGACGGCGTTTGTCAAACTGCTTTCCTGTTTCCGCCAGAAGGCGCCCCTGTTCGGAGTTATGAAACTGAAGGGAGAGGAGCTTAAGCGGCTTGCAAAGATGAATATCGGCGGCGAAAGCGTGATAAGGGCGATAAGGCGCGGACTTTTCCTTGCCGCGGCTATCGCCAACGAAAACGGCAAGGTGGACATAGACGACACGTTTATCGCCCTTAAAAACGAAAGGGCGTTCAAAGACTTCGTAAACGGGGAAGTATCCGACGGCGGATACTGCTGGCTGTTCTTCTTCAACGATAAAGGCGGACACCGCTTTTTCGGCAAATTCGCGCTGGGAAGAATACACAAGGCGCTTACGTCTTCGCGCTATACTCTCGTAAAGACGTTTATAGACAGGGTCGGAGAAGATCTCACCTTCCTCGACGACGACGTCTATATGTGTAAATCGAAAATGGGCACGGTCAAAGACGCGGTTGTCAAACTGGCGGATTGCGTGCAAAACGGAGGTTTTTGATGGATAAAAAGAGCAAGTTGAACAGGATAATTTCCGTATTGGACGCGAACAATGTCCCCTATGACGGCGATTTCCGCGAACTGCTTACGCGCGGCTACGACAGCGACGGCTGCCAGGACTTGTCCGACGTTCTGGTCGACGACATATACAAACTTACCGCCAGGGGAATCAACGACAACTTTTCCAGGGAAAGGGACGCGATAAAGGAGCTTGTTTCCATCGCCGTAAAGCTGGGCAAGCGCAAGGCGGCGGCAAAACTTGACAAATACAAAAAACAGCGCGACGAAATTTTATCGGACGTGAAAGACCGCAAGGTAAAGGAGGAAAATATGGATATAAAAGGCGAAGTTCTCAAATATATCGAGGTTGCCGAAGAGGCGGCGGGCGCGCTCGGTATGCAGGAAATCAACGATAATATAAGCGCAAATCTTGAGCGCTCGCTCCAACTTCTCGGAGAGTTGAGGGAGCTTGTTTCCGGGGTATTCGACAACGGTACCAAAACCGCTTTGCAAAAAGCGGAAGATGTGATAGACCAGATTTACGAATGGATGGAGTGCGGACAGACGCAGGCGTGCGAAACGCGGCATGTGCGCGCCCTTGAAAAAGCCGTGGAAAGGGCGAGGGAGTGGAACTCTCTCAACCAGGCGGTGACTACGGGACTTTTCGGCAACAAGGCGAGCGAAAAAGAGATAAGGGAAAGGGTGTCCTTCAACGACGGCGCGGACAGGATAATCCAGATACGAATGACCATAAAGGGCGCCGCCTACTTTACGGAAAGTCTGGAATCGGCAAAGGCGATGATAGACAGGGTAAGCAGGCAGAACGACGAAAGGTTTGACGTGAGCGAGATACAGCAGGATATAGACGGCAAAAGGGAGAAGATAGACGAGAAAAAGGCGGAATTCAAAGCCCTGGTGATAAGACAGAGAAACGGCGAAATATCCGAAAGGCAGGTAAAGGAAAAAGCACCCGGGATAAAGGCGGTAATCGACAGGCTGGAGAGCGAAATCGCAAGGCTGCAAAAGAGGATGGAAGACAGACTGGCGGACGAGCCGGTTGCAAGACAAATAGAAGGCACAATGAAGGACATCTATTACGAGCTGAGCGCGCTTGCTTCCAATCCGGCGGAACTTGCCAAGTCCATGGAAAAACTGGGCGTGGGCAACTTCCATAAATTCATCAACGGCAATCTGAAACCCAAAGAGATGGAAGCATTCCTCAACGGAATTGTGAATATAAGGGCAAGAAAGGTTGCCAAAGTGAATACAGAAAGGCAGACGGTAAACGAAATAGAAAAAATAATCGACATGGTGGACAAACACAGGCAAAAAGACGCGCCTATGTCCAAGGCGGATAACGAAAAACTCAGGCAGAAACAGGACAGCGACTATGCCGAACTTTACGGAGATGTATTCGGCAACGAAGGCGCGGGAGAAGTCGAAACGGAGGAAGAGGAAGAAGAAAAGCTGCGCAATAAGGGCAAGCCTTATTCGGACGGCGACATTTAACGGCGGATGAAAACGGCAAAGGACATCCTGGAAAGGGCGAATTCCGCATATTACTACTTTGTAAAAATTCCGGAACTGGGCGCGGCGGCGGACGAACTTGCGGCGCTGCTGAAACAAAGTTGGCTTTCTGCGGAAAACAGGGATAAGGTGCAGTCGCTGCTGTGGCGCATTACCGCAAAGCGGCTTGCCCTTATCTACTTTGAAGAGGGATACGACGGCGCCGACGCCGACGCGGTCAAAGACTTTGCCTTGCAAAAACAAAAAGCCGCCCTGGAAAAGGGGTACGAAAACACCGCGCGCATACTTTCTGACCTTGCCATGCTCGCGGAGCGGGTGGATAAGGTCATGCGCGACGCCGACGAGCAGGCAAGCAAAATACGCACGCGTTCGTGGACGGGCGTTTCCGAATCGGAAGGCGAGTGCAGACAGGCGGAAAAACTTTTCAAAAGCAAGGCGGAAGAGATAGAAAAAATATCCTTTCCCGATCCGCTTTTCAACAAAGGGGTAAAGTTTCCCGACGTGAAAAGCGAGATACTGCGCGAACTCAAAAAAGTGTCCGACTTTGCCGCAAAGCGCGCATTCGAGCTGGAGTGCAGAAAGAACAAGGACATAATAACGGGGGTGCGCGATCTGCGCGAAAGTACGGACTGGAAATACTGTGAATATACCGCGACGACGGACAAGTCCGTGCGGTTGCCCAAAACCGTGTTTCTGTGCACTCCGTTCACGGACGAAGCGGAACTTTTCGCGGTGCAGAATTCTTCTGGTCCGGTGTATCTTCTGGAGCGGGAAACGCTTGCCGGAAAGAGCGCGGCGGGACTTGAAAAGTCGTTTGAACTGTTCGCGCGGGAGGGCGCGGCCCTGCTGGTGACGGGACTGAACGGTTACGGCGGCGACAATAAAAACGACATATTCCGTGAGCTGGCAAAGTACGGCAGGAGCGGTTGCAGGGCGTTTATAGCCGACGAAAGCGGCGACCACGAGCTGTATTCGCAGGCGGCGGACGTCACGGGCGCGGAGGATATATGCTTTATATATCTCACCATGCCGGGCTTTTCCGACGTGAAGGAATTTTTGCGGGAGAGGGGTATGATATCCGATACCGCGGAGGATATGAAATTCGTGCGCGAAAATCTGGCGTTTATGGGCTACGTCGGGCTGAACAGGGCCGTACAGGCGCGCACGCGCGACAAAAATTGGAAAAAAGAAGCGCTTGCCGTCGTGCGCGGCAGGGCGGAAAAGGCGCGGAGATACATAGAAAAACTGCCCACGCAAAGCCAGCTTCTGGACAGCGGCTGGGGCGACTATTCGGAAATGGTGAAAGGCGCGCCGGGCGCAAAGGCGGAGTTCAGTTACGACGACGTGGCGCATGTGGACAGGGAAAATATCCGAAAGATAATGAACGCGCCCGTAACTTTTTACCAAAGGTGCGGACTGCTGGCGACTTACTGCTGCGGCGCGGGTTCGGATCTGTCCGCGTGGGAGTCCACCGATATGGCGGAAAAGCAGAACAGGGTGGCGCTCGCCACGCGCCTTCTTCTGCGCGCCATGGGCGTTACCGTGAATGGGAGAGTGGAATTTCACGATAGAATTCCCGGCGCGTCGGACGCGAACGGCGTGTGCTGCAACGGCGGACAGGTGATAAAATACAGAACCGGTTTGCTCAGAAAAAAGTTTGAAGAAACCGTGCACACCGTCGCCCACGAATGTATGCACGCCCTGCAATTCCAGGCAAAGAACGCCGGCTGGAGCGGGTGGATGTTCAGCGATCTCGGGGTGACTTCCTCGCGCGTTGAGGAGTGGTCGCTCAACTACGACCATCTGATAGACAAGCCTTACGAGGCTTACCGCAACCAGATTCTCGAAGCGGACGCGGACGCGTTTGCATACGACTGCGTACGCGCCATAGCGGACGTATGGCACACGGTGGATTTGACTTAGGAGGGGGATATGGAAAGCGTAACCGACATTCTGGACAGTGCGAATTCCGTATATTACCGCTCCGCGTCCGCCGCGGAACTGAGGGCGCAGGAGGCGCGGCTTGCCGCCGCGATGAAGGACGCTTTTGTAAACGAAAAAAACAAAAGGAGTCTGGAAGGCCTTTTATGGCGCGTCACGGCAAAGCGCCTTCTTTCGGAATATCTTGAAGGAAATTGCAGCGTGCAGACGGCGGAAGAGATAGCCGCCTTTGCGGAAAAGACCGTGCCCGCGGCGCGCGAAAAAGGGTACGGCAATACCGAAAGGATAATATCGAATGTATCCGCGTTGGTGCGGGACATATCGGAAATAATCAGCGACGCGCCCGTACAGGCGGCGCGCGTAAGGTCGGACGACTGGAAGCCCATGACTTCGTCGAAGGCGGAGTGCGCGCAGGTGGCGGCGATATTCGACGAAAAGGCGGAAAAAATAAACGGACTGCTCATTCCCGACCCTCTTTTCAACAAGGGCGTGGAGTTCGCCGATATAAAAGGCGTTGTCACGGCGGAGCTGAAAAAGGTGAGCGCGTTTGCGAAAAAGTGCGCCGGGGATATAAGAAAGAAGGAAGAGGAGCTGTTCATGCGCGGCGTGCGCGAGTTGCGCGCTTCCACCGATTTCGGCGGATACGCCTATTATCCGTCCCTGCCCGAGCATACGGGCGCGGTCGTGCTGAATACCCCGTTCATCGAGGAGGCGGAAATTGCCGCCGTATGCAACAATGCGGGCGCGGTATTCGAAGTCGGCGCAGACAGATTCGCCGGTATGGACGGCACGGATCTGGGCGGGATATTCGCTCGTTTCGCCGCAAAAAACGCGGCGGTGCTCATAACTGATCTGGACAGCTATGAAAACGCCAACAAGAGGGATATAATAAGCGCCGCGGCAACATACGGCGCAAGCGGCGGAAGGGTATTTCTGACGGACGAGAGCGGTAAAGGGGTGCTGTCGGCGTGCGGCGCGGCGTATGAAAAAATTCCGCTCCCGTGCAGAGAGTACGCCGTACGCGTTTTCAGGGAAGAAGGACTTTTATCCGAAGGGGAAGAGCTGCCGGACAGATATATGTTAATGGGGTATCTGGGCGTAAATCTCGCCGTGCGCGGGCACGAGGCGGGAAAAAGCTGGCAAAAGCCGCTAGACTGGCTGTGCGACGGCGGCAGAAAGAGGACGGCGTTCGTCTTTATGCGCGGCGCGGGCGGACAGCAGCCTTTTCTTCCGGAGGACTGGGGCGATTTTACCGAGGAACTCGACAGTAAATTCGGCGGGAAAACGCCTTTCGATTACGCGTTTTTCGGGGAAGAGAGAGCTGAAACCATACAGACAATTATGGAATCGAAAGCCTCGCTTGATAAAAAGTGCGCCATGCTCATCTCCTACGCCGCGGACTGCGACAACTCGCAGGCGCAGTGGGAGAAGCTGCCGGAAGAGGAAAAGAAGAAGAGGGTGACTCTTATGACGCAGCTTGTAATGCAGGCGCTGGGGACAGGGATAATTCCCGACGTGCAGTTCCACGACGACATGAGCTTTTTGGGCAAAGGCTATGAAACGGCGGCAGGAGTGTGCTGTAAAGGCGGAAAGGAGATACTGTTCAAAAACAACTGGGTGGAAATGCTCGATCAAGTTGCGGGCACTGCGGCTCATGAATGTATGCACGCCCTGCAACACGCTGCGGAAAGGAACGGCTGGCAGCAGTGGATGTGGGAAGAACTGGGCATAACGGAAGGCAGAGTCAGGGCATGGGAATATAATTCCGCACACTATATGGCGGTTATAGATTACTGGATATACCGCGTGCAGATTATGGAAACGGACGCAAACGCGTTCTCCGCCGAATGCAAAAGGCATCTGCGCATTATATGAAAGGGAAGGAGGAGTTATGGAAGAATATCTCGAACCGTTTATAGAAGAACTGCTTCATATCGACGAGGGCGCAAGGAACAAGCTGATCGACCTGGGCGCCGGGGATAAGGGCAGTACATATTATCTTTCGCACTATATGTATTCCGACCTGGCGGGATATGCCCTGCGCGTCATAAACGAGAGGATAGGCAAGCCGGGCAATACCGTTCTGCGCGGCTCGTGCGCGGCGGGAGAGCAGATAGTGGGCAGGAGAATAAACGACTTCGACTGGATAGCCGGCGACGGCACCAAAAACCCCGCGGGGCTGGACGACTTTGTCAAAGCCATGCACAAGGAGCTGAAATTAAAGGGGAACAATCCGCTTTTCCTGAGTGTGGGCGCGCTCAGGTGGAAGGTGAACGTGACGGTTGACGAAGTGCGCGAAGTCACTTCCCCTCTGCTCATATTCCCCATCAGGCTGGTGAGAAGTTCTTCCACCACGCCCGTGTACATAGAGTTCGTGGACGACGACGCCTATTTCAACCCCTGTCTTATCCACAAGCTGCGCCGAACGCTTGTGCCCGAGGTGGCGGAAGGGTTTCCGCATCCCAACGGAAACGCGCTGTTCGACGACCCTGTCGATCTGGAAAAGCTGGGCGACGGTACGGAATATTTCGCCGCCGTGTCCGCGTATGCGGAAAGTTGCAGGCGCGCGGATATAAATGCGGATACCGTATTCGAGTTCGATAAGGACGTAATCGCGATTGCGCAATACAACCACGACGATATATGTATGTATTACGACATAAAGCGCAACCGCGACAGGATATACGCAAGTCCGCTGGTGAGGCGCGTATTTACGGAAAACACGCCCGGGGAAAAGGCGGGGACTAAAACCGTGCCCGACTTTGTCCTGCCTTACGACAGCGTGCAGGAAGATATGATACGCCGCGTGGTGAACGGCGAATCGCTTATTATCAAAGGACCGCCCGGCACGGGCAAAACGCTGACCATAGCCAATATGATAGCGGCGCTTTTGTCGCAGGGCAAGAAGGTACTTCTGGCTTCAAAAAAGCTGTCCGCGCTGGGCGAAGTGAACGCGAAACTGCCCGAATCCCTGAGAAAGTTCGTAATGCTCATGAATTACGAAACGGAAAAACAGGCGGCAAAAATAGACCCGTCCGCCGTGCTCAGGGAATTCGGGGAGCTTGTGAAAAAGCGCAAGAGTTATACTTTCGACAAAAAACACGAACGCGACCTGGCGGCGGCGAACGCGGAAAAGGCTTCGGCAATTTCCTTCCTCGCCGGATATTACGAGGATATGTTCACGGGCGAAAAAATGCTAGGCGGCAGTTATTACGAAGCGCTCAACGTCTACCTTAAAAACAATCTGCCCGTAATAAACTTCCTTTCCCCCGCGGAAGCCGCCCGTGTGGACGTCAGGCATTACAACGAAATGTACAAACTCGTCGTGCGTGCGGCGGAGCACTTCAACGCGCTCACCGGCGGCGGAGCCCATTCCGTCGCAAAAAGTCCCTGGCGCGGCGTGACCGTTGAAACGGACGCGGAAGGCGCGTTTGCGGAAAACTCCGCCCTTGCCCGTAAGGCGGAAAAAATAATGCCTTCCGTCCTGTCCCTTCTGGAGTGCGGCGATGCGGAAAAGGGCAAATTCCGTATCTGCGACATATACGAACTCATGCGTTCGGACATGGGCAGGGAAGAGTTCGAAAAGACGACCGGCGGCGGCGCGGACTTTTCCGCCCTTGAAGCGGCGCTCGGAAAATACGAACTTTTCGCCTCCGCAAAACGCGACCTGCACGGCTGCGATACGGAAAAAATGCGCAGCGCCGTCGCGGCGGTTTCCGGCAACCTCGACAACGTCGCCGTTGCCGACGTAAACAAGCTGGGCAAAAATATCGGAATATTCCTGTACGGCTCGGAGCCGGTCACGGGAGATATGCTTGCCCGTATGCTGGGGCTTATAGACGCAATAGACAAAAACAACTCCGCCCGCGCCGCGCATATCGACGCCGCGCGCACGGTGTTCACGGAAGATGCGTGCAGGGAAAGTTATGCGCGCATATTGCAGGCGGGAGAGGCGCTTTCGCGTTACTTTGAAGGGGGAGAAAAACCCGCCGTGTTCGACTTCAGGGGCAAAAAGGCGGCGGAGGAAATGCGCGCGCTCAGCTTTTTGTCGGACGTCACTTTCCGTGAAACGGTGCAGGCGGTGAGGCAGATATGCCTGGCGAAAGAGTGCGACGACGATTCGGAAAAGCAGGTGCGTCTGCTTTGCCGACTTATGCGCAAGGAGATTACGAAAACCGACCTTGAATGTCTGTTTACGCTGAAAAGGGCGGCTAAGAAGGGCGGTATGGCTCCGGAAACGCTTATCGGAGAGATAGTGCGCATGGGCGCGCCCGTACGCGCGCTTGCCGAAGCGGCGGGACTAACCGATCCCGGCGAAATTACGGTGGGCGGGCTCAAAGCGGCGGCAACGGCGGAGATATGTTTTGAAGAATTGGCGGAAGAAGCGGATAAAATCCGCCGCAAATTGAAGATAGAGGCCTGCGGAGGGGAGGAAGAATTCGCCCGCACCGCGCTCGCCGCGCGCAGAACGTTCTCTCTTGCGCCCTTTGCATACGCTCCGGCGGAGGAAAAGTACGCCCGGCTTGTGAAACTGCAGGGCGCGGACGAAAGAATAAAGAGGGGGCTGGGAGAACTTATCGGCGGATTGCGCGCTTTCGGCGGCAGATATTACGAAAGCCATTACAGCCGCGTGCGCGCGGTGACCGTCGGCGATATGGATATATTCGTGCGCGAAGCGGAAAACAGAGACCTGCTTTCCGCCGCCGTAGATTACGACTGCATAGCGGGCGGACGGACCGTGCTCGCGCCCTTCTTTGAAAAATTCGAATCGGAAGAGGTAAAGGGCAATATCCCCGACGTATTCGAACACTCCTTTTACGGCATAATCACGGAAGGAAGAATGCGCGAAATGGGCGCAAACCGCAACGGTCTGGGCAAAAGGGTGGAAAGCTCGCTCAGAAGCCTTATGAAGGCGGAAGAAAAGATACAAAAGGCGACCGCCGCGATTATAGAAAGACGGTGTATGGAGAGTATCGACCCCGACGATCCGCGCCTTGCCTTCGTGCAGGCGGAGCGCAATCCTTCCGCCACGTTGCGGTCGCTGTTCAAAAAACACCCCGACGGCATATTGCAGCTGAAAAAGTGCTTTATACTCACCCCGTCCACCGCAAGCGTCATTTTCCGCCCGGAAGAGTACGCGGACTTCGACATAGTGATAGTGGACGAGGCAAGCCAGCTTGAACCGGTAAATCTGCTGCCCGTGCTGTTCAGGTCGAAGCAGTGCGTAATAGTGGGCGACGAGTGGCAGATGCCGCCCATCAAGCACTTCGTGTCGCAGTACGAAAAGCGCGTTACGGGTCCCGACGGCAAAGAAGAAATCGTCCTCGAACCCGAACTTTCCGCGCTTACGCTCGCTTTGCGCAACCAGGCTTTCCACGCCGAAGAACTGCTGTGCCATTACAGGAGCCGCACGGAATCGCTCATAGCGTTTTCCCAGCAGGAATTTTATCCGCATATGCGCACCTTCCCCGCGTGCAGACCCAAGGGCGAAGGGCTCGGATTCAGGGACGTGTTTGTGGAGGGATTTTGCAAAAACGGCGTGAACGAGGAGGAAGCGCGGGCGATAGTGGGACTGATAAGGGAACACTTCGACAAGTATTACGACGAAAAGACTGGCGTGCTGGCGGAGTCCTTCGGCGTGGTCGCGTTCGGCGAAAAGCAGACAGAGCGCATAAAGGGACTTGTAGCGGCGGATAAAGAGCTTTACGAAAGGATGAACAGGGCGCTTGACAAGTTCGACGACGTGCCCGAAAAGCTCATCTTCTTCAAGACGATAGAAACCGTGCAGGGTCAGGAAACGGCGCATCTGTTCCTCTCCCTCACGTACGGCAGAACGCCGGAGGGCAAAGCGACGAACGCGTTCGGACAGCTCAACCGCGACAAGCTGGGCAAGTGCATCTTCAACGTGGCGGTGACCCGCGCGCAGTCGAGCGTAACTCTCGTGCACTCCGTCCACGCTTACGAGATAACGGGCGTCAACGTGTCGTATATCCACGATTATCTGGTAAAAGCGGAACTGTTTGACAGGGACGGTCTGGCGCAGTTCGTGTCGTCCGATCCGGGCAGGGGTTTTGTTTCGGACGTTGCGGATTACATAGCTTCTCTCGGTATAAGCCGCGACAGGATAGTGCTGGGTTACGGCGTGACGGAAGGGTCGGTAAAAATCCCCGTCGCAGTGCTTTCGCCCGACCTGAAACAGGCGCAGCTGGGAATCTGGTGCGAAACGCCCACGAAAAAGGACTATAATTACCTTGATTACAATATGAGGTATTTCGACATTCTGAAAGAGCGCGGCTGGGAGATGTATCCGGTATACGCGCACGAATGGGTAAACAATGCCGAAGCGGAAAGGGATAACCTTGCCGCGGCGATAAAAAAATACGTAACCAAATAAAGGAGGACAGCATATGTCACGTTTTCACGATCCGAGCGAAAAACCGGTAGAAGAGGGAATGGACGAAGGCGAACTTATCGCAAGCGAAATTACCATAAACAGGCAGAAGGAAGAGTATGCCGAACAGGTTAAAAGGCTGGCGAAGAAGGCGGCGGAGTGCACCCTGAAATACGGCGAGGACCACTATCTTACCGAAACCATGGTGATGTTTCTGGAAATGGCGCTGGAAATGCAGAACGCAATAGACATGATAACCACCGCGCAGGTGGCGATAAGCACCATTCAGAAGGCGATCGGGGTCGTCAGGAACTCGCTCAACTTCAACAGTATGGTCATGCAGAACATCAGCAGCCAGAATATGGGCTTTTTCGCCCGCTTAAAGCGCAGGCGCGAGATGAGAAAGGCCACGCGCAACGCCGTAAATTCCATAACCACGAGCTTTGAAGAGATAATGGGCTTTTCCAAAATGTCGCAGGAAATGGTCGTGGCTTTGCAGGAAGTTATGGACAAGATGCACCGTTCCACCGCCAGAGCAAAGCGCAGAAGGCAGAAAATGCAGCAGCGCAAGGAAAAGAGGAAGGTCAAGGAGGGCGTGGCTCTCGGACCCAGCCCCGCGAAGGCGCTTATCGACGAAGCCATTGCCGAACTTAAAGGCGAGGGCGGTTTTGAAGGCGGTGCGGCTCCCGCGGCGGGCGGAGTTGCCGGCGGAACGCCGGGCGGCGGTTCCAAGACTCTCAAGAGCAAGGGCATAGACAATATAGACGACATAACCGGAGACGTATAATGGCAGGCATAGGGAAAGTAAAAAAGGAAGACAAGGCGGAAGATTCCATAGAAAGCCTTGAACGGGAATTCGGCGAAAGCACCGATAAAATAAGGCAGCTGCTCGCCGGGAAGAAGGACAAGAACAGCATCTCCGAAGAAGTCAAGACCAAACTGCGCGCCGAGTATTCGCGCGCGGCGCAGATAGCGCGCACTCTTTCCCAAAGGGTGACCGACGAAGACGAGGTCAAAAAATACGAGGACTTTTTCAAACGGCTCAGCGATAGGGCGGCAAGCTACGGTTCGGTAATAAAAAGCCGCGTGCCCAAGACCACTTTCGACGACGTCAAGGGACTTGACAACGTGAAAAAGCTGGTAAAAAGCTTTATGTTCATGGCGCAGAATCCGGAGATACTCAAATATTATAAGCTGGAAGGCGGGCTGGGTATGCTCATGTACGGCGCGCCCGGCACGGGTAAGACCATGTTTGCGGAAGCCATTGCAAACGCCATGAATCTGCCGCTGTTCATCGTCACCCCGGCGGACATCTTCAAGTCGTATGTGGGCGAATCGGAACAGGCGGTAAAGCAGATATTCCAGGAAATAGACGCCTGCCCGGAAGGAGCCATCTTATTCGTGGACGAATGCGAATCCATCTTCAGCCGCCGCAACCAGGACACCAAGGATTACAAGGCGGCAGTCACCACGGAGCTTTTGCAACGCATAAACGGCTTCGGGGTGGACGGCAGCAAACGTATTATGATTGCCGCCACCAACCGTCCCGACGTCATCGACCCGGCTTATCTGCGTTACAAGCGCTTTTCACATCTCATCCACGTCACTCCGCCCGACGAAGAGGCGAAACGCGCCATTATCGAAAGCAAACTTTCCGGCATCGCCCTGGACGGCATAACGGCGGCGGAAGTGCTGGATATGAGCAAGGGCGTAACTTATAAGGAAACGGCGCTGGGCATGGTCGCCGCACAGACGGCTTACTATTCCGCCGCAGACCTGTGCGGCATAATAGAGGAAGCCTGCCGTCTCGCCCTTGAAAAATTGCAGGAGAGCGGCTCGACAACGCCCATTCCGCTTACGCGCGATATGTTCGAAAGGGCGTTCAAAAAGATACCGCCGAGCATTTCGCAGGAGCTTCTCGACGAGTATAATAATTTCAGATAGGAGCTTCGCCCGAGCGAAAAACAAAACGGCGGATACGGTATTGTGCCGTATCCGCCTTTTTATTTTCCTCTTGCTCCGAAGAGTAGCGCCGTCCGCAGGCGCAAGGGGCGGCAGCGTACTGCTCCCGGAACGTCCCGCGTTGCCGGGGCGGTGTGCGTTTACGAAAAACTTACAAAAAAATGTATTTGTATGATAGCGGGAAATTTTCGTCCGTTCTACAATTTTAAGTAAAGAAACGAAGAAGACAACTGCCCGGGGAAAAGAGCGGCCGGGGAGCGGGGAAAAGGTTGTATATGGACGAAAATAAGAAATACATAGGCAAAAAAGAAAAGTTTTCATACGGAATAGCGGCGGTCGGCAGTTATATGATAGCCAACGTCATCGCCAGCTATCTGCAGATTTTTTTGACGGATATTCTCATAGTATCACCCGTATTCATACTCGTGCTTATGGTCGCGGCGCGTTTCTGGGATATGGCTAACGACCCCATAATGGGAATAGTCATAGACAAGACCAACACTCCGCGGGGCAAGATGCGCCCTTACATAAAAGTGGGCGCGTTTTTGATTTTCGGCGTGTCGCTTCTGATATTCCTGCCCATATCTTCCGCGCCTTCCTGGCCGAAAATGATATTTGCGGCGGTGATGTATCTGGCGTTCGACACCGCTTATACGGTTGTGGACGTGCCCGCCATGGGACTGATGAGCGTGGCTACGCCCAACGGAAAGGAAAGGGCGTCGCTTCTTTCTTTCTACGTCACAATCGGCAGTATCGGCACCGTGCTTCCCATAGGACTTATGGCGGTTCTGGGCAGTTTTATCCCCGAACGCTGGGTATATTTCGCAATAGCAGCGATAACGGGCGTGGTGATATTCACCGGGTACAGCCTGCTTTACCGCAATTCCAAAGAACGCTTTGCCATGCACTCGGAAAAAGTGAAGGTAAAGGATATGTTCAAAACGGCAATCAAAAACAAACCCATGCTGCTGACCCTGCTCACATCCATGATAGCCGCGCCGCGCTACCTCATAATGCTCGCGGCGGCGTATATAGCCACGTACGTCATAGCTATTCCCGGCATGAGTTCGGAAACCGTTCTGCTCGTGCTCTATCTGGTGGTGGGCGGCGGAATGTTCGCGGGAATTCTTATCACGCCGCTTATATATAAGAAAATAGGTTACAAGCGCACGTCCATACTCTTCGGCATAGTGGGCGGGGTATTCCTGACGGCGACCTTCCTTGCCGGATACACCAACTACTTTGTCGCCCTGCCGCTTATGTGCATCGGCGGACTTGCGCTGGGCGCGTACAACGTGCTTCCTTATCCCATGGTGGGCGACAGCCTGGATTATCTGGAATGGAAGACGGGCAGCAGAATGGAAGGCGTGTGCTTTTCACTCAACTCCTTCGTCACCAAATTCAATAACGCGATAGGCGCGATAATGCTTTCAGTCGGCATAATAGTTTTCGGATTTCAACAGCCGGAAGTTTCGGGCGTGCCCCTTCCGCAGTCGGAATTCACGCTTAACGGACTGTTCGCAATGGTCACGCTTATCCCCGCCGTGTTCTTCCTGCTGTCGATAATACCCATGGCGTTCAATACGTTCACGGGCAAAAACAGGGCGCGTATTCTGGCGGAACTTTCGCAAAGAAGGGCGGAGTCGAAGGCGTTTGCGGCATTCGTGAACGAAGAGTGCGGAGAAATCGCTGCGGCGGCGGAAGAAGCGGATACGGAAGAAGAATCACCCGCGCCGGACGGTGCGCAGCAGAACACGCCCGCCAACAACCACATTTAGCCTTTTCTCTCTATTGGCGGCCGAGCCGCAAATAGAATATTTCCCCGTAAAGGGCGGCCGCTTTCGCAAGAGGGCGGCCGCTCAAACGTCACGGGGAATGCGTGTTCCGGTAAAAATGCGTAATTTTCTTGAACTATACAATATAAATATGGTATTATATATAAAAAATAGGAGTAAATTATGAAAAAAGAAGACATACTTGCAAAACTCAAAGAGATAATCGCGTCTATTATGAAAATAGACGTGTCGGGCATAACGGAAGCCAGCCGTCTGAAAGAGGACCTGAAAGCGGATTCACTTGACAAGATAAATATGCTTATGGCGCTTGAAGAGGCGTACGACATAGAGATGGACGAGGACGAAGCCCTTGCGTTCAAAACGGTGGGCGACGTGGTGGAATACCTCGCAAAAGAGCTTTAATCGGAAAAGTTTTTATACAGGCTCCCTCCGGGGAGCCTTTTTTATTTGCGGGCGTTTTACCCGACAATGGTGCGGAAACCGGCATATATATGTAAAAATTCTTTTACATTCGGTATTGACATATCCTTAAAAAAATATTATAATAAAGGCGTAATATCCGACAAGGAGGTAATATATGAAGAAAAGGCTTTTGACAGCGGGAATTTCCGTAGTTCTGATACTCAGCACGGTGTGCGCGTTTGCGGCGTGCAGCGATACCAGGACGGACGGAATTTTTTCCGAAGGCGTAATAGCCGTTGCAAACGAGGACGGCCTGTGGGGGTATGCGGACAGCAACGGAGACGTTGCCATAAACTACCAATACGCCCAGGCGACGCCTTTCCGTAACGGAGTGGCGGCGGTCGCGTACTCGTCGGGAGGCAAGTTCTTTATTATTGATAAGGAAGGCGCGCATATTTCCGGACCGTACGATTCCGCGGCGTTCAGCAAGGACGGCAAATGGATAGTCGTGAAAAACGACAGCGGTTTTTACGGCGTATACGATACCGCGAACAAGACGATGAAGCTCGACTGCGTATACGATTCCGTGAGTGAGCTGGAAAACGGCTTTTTCCTCACCTGTTACGAAACGTATTACACCGTGACGGATTTGTCGGCGGGCACGACCGTAGCCGGACCTTTCGGCAGCGGGTCTTCCGCGGACGTAACATATGAGGGAACGCAGGGCAAGTGGCTGTTCACGAAAACCGTTTCCGCGGCGGCGGAAGAGGGAGGTGCGGACGTCGTCACCTATAAGGCGATTGATATGGCAACCGGTGAAGAATACGGACAGACGTGGTCGGAAATGATAACCTACAACGGCTGGACGGTGATGCGCAGCGTTTCCGCCGACGGCTCTGCGGTAAGGCGGTGGGTGGTTACCGACTCCGCCGTAATCGAAGTGAGCAACGACGCGGGTATCGGATCCATGAACGATTCCGACACGCTGCTTGTGTCCGTTTCCGTGACCGACTCTTCCGACAGCTCGCAGTCTACGGTATATACCCTTTACGGTGAAAACGGCGCGCAGCTGTACACGGGAAATACCGCCCCGGTATGGAACGGCGACAGCTATCTCGTCTGCAATTACGACGAAAGCGCGGGGCTGTCTTTCACCGCCGCCAAAGAAGGCGTCGCATACAGCGCGAACGTCCCTCTGCCCGAAGGGCATACCTGGGCGGACGCGGCGAACTTCTCCTTCTACGAATCGGGCGCGGCGAGTTTTGAAGTATCTTACAGAGTCCGGGGACAGGACGGAACGGAAGAAACGCATAACAAGTATATGTTTTTATCCGGAGGCAATCTCAGCGAAGTTCCCGAAGGATACACGGTTGAATCCGCATACGGCGGAAGAGTAGTGCTTAGGAATACCGCCGCCGACAGGGTGGGCGTGTTCGATATGAATATGAACGCGGTTACCGAATGTATTTACAGCGGCGTGGAAGTTACCGAAAGCGGATACATGATAGTAAGGCTCGGCAAGGCTTACGGAGTGCTTGCGGAAGACGGCGCGGTCGTAATGGACTGCGTGTACACCGCCATAGCGGCGTAATCGGGAGGTAATATGGCAAAACGTAAAATAATTTTACCCGTTGCGATAATTGCGGTAATAGCGGTTGCTGTCGTCGGATTTGCCGCCTGCGCGCCCAGCTCTTATTCGACCATGAGCCCCGCGTTGCAGGACTATTACGGCGACTACGGCGAATATTACAACAATATCGTAAAATCGGGACGCGTGCGCTATCAGGACGCGGAAACAGGGCTTTACGGCTATCTCGATTCGGGCGGCAACGTGGCTATTCCGGCAAAATATACTTCCGCGCGCGCTTTCGGCGACGGCTTTGCGGCGGTCGCGCTTGACGGCAATTACGCGCTTATAGACGAAGACGGGAACGTCATTGCGGGATATTTCGATTCCGTCACCGCAACCCCCGCCGGCGTCATAGTGCTCAAGGACGGCAAATACGGCGTTTATAACAAGGACGGCGAAGTGCTGCCCGTTACCTACGACGGCATTAAGGCGAATTATTCCACCTATATTATAGAAAAGGTCGGAAAGTACGGACTTGCAAGCCTTTCGGGAGAAGTGCTTATTCAGCCGCAGTACGACGAGGCGATTGCGATGGACGATATAGGAGAGGATTTTGCTGTCAGTGGCGGCGGACTGATTATGTTTGGCGATAATGAGAGTGGAAAGGTAATATATGTTGATTCGGACGGGAATACTCTCAAAACGTTATATTTGGGAGATACCCAGGATTCTGCCATATGTTATTTGGGGTTTGATAAGTATATGATAAGTTATGTAACCTATAATTCTTCGGGTGTACCGGTAGAAACAACAGGTATCTATGAAGACGATCTTACCACATTAATTGCCGAACTTCCGGAAGGTACTTATCCTATCCCTAATTACAATATGCTAGATAAAAACAGGATAATTTTAAATAAAGATGGGGGTGGAGGCTCTGTTATTTATAATATAGAAACGGGAGAGGCGGAGGTTTCGAAGTGCTATTCGCTTGCTGAAAATGTAAGTGTTCCCGGAAGATTTTACCATATCTTAGAGGAAAATGGGGCTTACAATACTTATTGTAACGGTGAAGTCGTACTCACGCTTACTTACGAGGAGCTGCAAAGTATTAAGATAGTAAGCGGCACTTTCCGCGACTATGCCTACAATACCATGACCAATACGCTTACCGATTTGCTTACGGGCGAACAGCTTACCCTTTCGCGCGAGATAGTGGACGTTACGGCGGCGGAAGAGGGGTTGTTCGCGGTGAAAAACGCGGCGGGAGATATGGCGGTATGCGCCAAGAACGGCGATATGCTCAGCCCCTTCTGCTATGACAGCGACAGCGTAGACGTTATGGCGGACGGCTTTATCGGCGTGAGAAACGTAAACGGAAGGAGCGTTTACGAATGGCGCGGGTTTGACGGCAATCTTATTTTAAGAACTGCCGAAATGCATATATATGCAAACTGATAAGGAGAAGCAGGCATGAAGAGAAAGAATATCATAATATCCCTTGCAATCGTGCTGTGCGTCGTCGTTGCGCTCACGGGCGTGCTTGCGGCGTGCAACGATACCGTGAACGACAATATGTTCTCGGCGGGCAAGCTGGCTGTGCAGAAAGACGGGCTTTGGGGCTATATGGACGGCAGCGGCGAAATGGTTATCGACGCGCAGTATGACACGGCAACGCCCTTCTGCGGCAATTACGCGGTGGTGACGCTCGGCGATAAGGTAATGCTTATAGACGGGGAAGGCAACGAATTCATGGAGCTTTCCGGCGTCGGCATCGTCGCCAGTGAAGACGGCACGCGCCTTGCCGTAAGTGAAAAGAATACCGCGCTTATGGGCGTGCTGGACACCGGCAGCGGAGAATGGGTGGTCAGACCCATGTACGATGAAATATATTTCACAAAGGGCGGACAGATAATCGTAAGAATGGGCGCTTGTTACGGTATGCTTGCCGCGGACGGCACGCAGCTGTATCCCGTTGAATACGAATATGCTTCCGGCGACAACGCCGTGGCGCTTTACAAAAGTACGGAAGACGGCGTGGAACTTGTTCTGACAGATCCCTCCACGGGCGCGGAAACGGAAAAACTTACGCGTACGGGCGTTACCGTGGGCGTATTGCAGGGTTCGAAAAGCGTGCTGTATTACGGCTATATGGACGAAAACGGCAATAATATCCGCGTCGTGCCCGGCAACGAAAATGCGTACGATTCTTCGACTTCGTACGTGACCGCCGCCTACGACAATGTGCTGTATGTGGAGAAAAGAACGGAAGGCGCCGCCACGGGCACTTTCGAACTGCAAAAGGCGGACGGCACTGCGATAGCCGAAGGGACGTATACCGGCAATATCTACAACGAAAATACCAACACCCTCGTCCTTACTGTGGACGGCGGGGAAAACGGCACGTCCTATCTGCTGGTAGATACGCTTGCGGCGGCGGTACAGACGTACGACGGCACGGGATTCGTGCGCGCGCTTGACGGCAGTCTGTGGCTTGCAAACGCGGACGGAACTTCCCTGAAACAGTTCGGTGAGGGCGGCGGCGAGATAGCGCTCGACCTGCCTTCCGGTGCGCGGCTGAAACAGCTTGTAAGCGCGTCCGCGTACACCACTTATAACGCGGGCGTATACACGTTTGTAAAGGACGGTACGGACGCAGTAGTTCTGCCCCTCGGCACAAAAGAAGTAATCGTCGACCCCGAAGGAAAGTATATTCTCGCATACAGCAAAGAAGAATATTGGGCGGTATATAAGACCGACGGAACGCCCGTGTTCGGATACGACGCGGAAATAACCCTGGTAATGCCCGCTTCGATTTAACCGCGGGAAAAAGGAGGCCGTATGAAAAGAAAGATGATTTTACCCGCCGTCGTCCTGCTGCTTGCCGCCGCGCTTACGGGCGTGCTTGCGGCGTGCGCGGATAAGACGGAGAACACGGGAGTATTCGCCTCCGGCGCCGTTCCCGTGCAGGACGTGTACGGCAACTGGGGATATGCCGACAGCAACGGAGAAGTGCTGATTCCCTGCGAGTACCGCTCTGCCACCGCGTTCCGCGGCGGCTATGCGGCGGTAGAGGCGGCGGCAGGAGTGTGGTACGTCATAAACACGTCCGGCGAGCGCGTACAGGGACCTTTTGCGTCAGTGCGAATATTCGGCGACAGCGCGGTGTTTGAAGATTACAAGACGCACGAGTATTATTTCTACACCTTCTCCACCGGCGAACGGGGAGAAGGGTTCGACGGCTACGTATACGACGCCGAAAACGGATTCGTACGCACCGTGACAAGTACGGACGACAACGTCGGCGGCAGAGTTTTGGAATACCGCGCGGTTAAGGACGGCGTCGTCGCCGGCGACGGCACGGCGTACTATTTGACGGGCAACGACGTGTTTTACGAGCTGGGCGGAAAAGTGCTTACCGGCAGGAGAACAGGCTCTTCCCGCTACGATTTCACTCTGCTCGACATCGCGGAAGGTACGACAACCGCATACGCGGACGCGTCGGTCGCGGAGCGTGATTTTGCCGTCCCGGATACAGAAAAGCTGAACTACATAGTATTGTCTTCGACAAACGCGGAGACGGGTGAAACGAATAACTCGTTCATCTCCTCCGCCGCAGCGGAACCGGGCGTGGCGGACGTTGCGAGAATAGACGGCACGGACGGGCTGACCTATGTGCGCATATCCTATGCCGACGGACAGACCGCCGACAAGTATATGCTGTTTTCCGCGGAAGAAGTTCTGTGCGAACTTGCAGGCGACGGTCTGACGTGCGTCGGCGAAGCGTTCTTCTCCCTGCAGGACGGAACGTATACGTTCTATACCGAAGAAGGAAAATTCACGCACAAGCCCGCGCCTGCGGCGGACACTACAATGAGTGTGGCGGACTGCGCGTTTATCGGCGGTTCGACGCTCGTAGTGACTTACGGGGTGGAAAATTCCGCAAGCGGCGAAACCTACACGCAGAAAGCGGCGTTCACTTCCGCGGGAGTGACGGATTTGCAGATGTTCGAAGATATGAATCTGACGGTTACCGATGCGGCGGACGGCTTTTTCGTCGTGCGCAATAACGGCACGGGCAGATACGGCGTTGCAGACCTTTCGGGAAGTATCGTTGCAGAAACCGTATACACGGGCGTCCGTCCCCTTGAAGGAGGCTTCTGGGCGGTGAAGATGGGCGGCGCGGAGAGCGTTTACAAGACGGGTACGGGAGAACTGATGCCCTTCGTATTCTCCGCGGTATGTCCCGAGGAGGCGTTATGAAGAAGAAATTGTTTATTGTGATAGCGGCGCTCGCGCTCGTGGCGGTATTGTGCGGAACGCTTGCGGCGTGCAACGACACCGTTACGGACGATATGTTCCGCGGCGGTCTGCTGATAGCTATTGATACCGACGGCAATATCGGAGCGGTCAATTCCAAGGGCGAAACGGTAATCCCCTTCTCCTATTCGATGATACTGCCTTTCTGCGGCGAGTACAGCTATGCTTCGTACGACCGCGGCGACAGTTACGGATTGTTCCTTATCGACAAGGAGGGCAACAGGGCGGAAGGACCGGAAGCTATGCTGGACGCGAACGGCGACGAGCCTTCCTACACCGAAGGATACATGGCTTTGCGTGATAAAAAAACGGAGCTGTGGGGAATAATGGATATGAACGCCGCAAAATGGAGCGTCAGTCCCGTATACGATAAAGCCGCGATATACGGCAATATCGCCGTAACGGAGATGGGCGGCGTTACCGCGGTCGTAAAATGCGACGGAACCGCCGTGGCAAGCGGGGACGACGCCGTTGCCGGCGAAGATTATATTCTGCTGTTCGACTCCGAAGCGGAACAGATGAAGAGCAGCGTAAAGGTAATATCGGCAGCTGACGGCAGTATATCCGCCGAGGTTGCGGATATAGACATAGTCGGCGCATACGGCGGCAGTGAAGCGCCCGGATATACGGTCAGGTCCGTGGACGAGGGCGGCGTTGAAACGACCACCACCCGTTTCGCGGGCAGCGATTACGCCGTTACTTCCACCGGAGATACGGGAGAATGGGTGGAACAGGTGTGGAACAACCTCGTGCTTACCGCGGGCGAGAACGCGGAAGGGGAAGCGGTCTACACAATCCGCGACATACACGGCAACAGCGTGCTTGAAGGCGTTACGGGCGCCGCGTACGTAGTTCAGACAATCAGCCGCGCGGACGGAATCGACGAAAAGATAGTCTATGCCGAAACGCTCGACGGCAGCGGTGAAACGGTTGCGCACTACATAGACGCAGTCACCGCGACCGAGATAGTTCTGCCGGCGGATACGGCGTTCGGCGATATCGAATTGTTCCGCGACTCGGAAACGGAAGCCCTGTACGGATTTGCGCAGGGACGCGTATATTCGCTCGTTACCGACGACGGCAGCGGAGCGCACTCCTCTTCAACGGAAGTATTGGTTGAAAACGCGGATATTCTGGAAGTTCAGGGTATATCCGCCGGCAGGTATCTGATTTACGGCGACGTAAGGGGCGTCCATATGGCGGACTTGCAGACGTCGGAAGACATAGCTTCCGCCGGGCTTAAAGGCGCCGTGCTGTACCATCCCGGATACGCCGTGGTTATAAACGTGTCGGGACAGACGCAGGGCAATCTTTCCACCCGTCTTACTATGTATAAATTCGGTGAAAGCGGGCTTGAAAGTATGTTTGAAATCGACGATATAGCCGGTTTTTACCTGCTGTAACAGATTGAAAAAAGCGCCGCCCCGCCTGAGGGGCGGCTTTTTCAAGCGGTAAAACGGCGTTTTGATAAAATTCCGTCTTGTCAAAACGCGGTTTATATGGTAAAATGACTTCGGAATACCCGTTCGCGCCCTGCGCGGCGTAAACGCCGCGGCGGGGAAATGCGGCAAAGCGTTAAAAGCCGGGCACGGGTAAAAGGGGAAATAAGGGGATTATGAAAGAATTTACAAGATCTGCGGGCGTACTTCTGAATATATCTTCTCTGCCTTCGCCTTACGGAATAGGCGGATTCGGCAGGGAAACGGACGATATGTGCGACTTTTTGTTGCGCGGCGGTTTTCATTACTGGCAGATTCTGCCGCTGAACACCGTGGGGCTGGGCGATTCGCCCTATTCGGGCACGAGCGCGTTTGCCGGCAACTATCTTTATATAGATCCGGAAAAGCTGGCTGAGGACGGGGCTATAACGCGTGCCGACGCGCACGCGGCGGAATATCCGGGCGAGCCGTACAGCGTGGATTACGCCTTTTGCAGGGCAAGTAAGCGCGCCGTGGTGCGCAAGGCTTTCGAATCGGGCGTTTACGCGCACGGGGATATAGAAAAATACCGCCGCGACAACGCCGGATGGCTGGACGATTACGCGCTGTATATGTCCGTAAAGGACATGATGGGCGGACTGCCCTGGTGGCGCTGGGACGAAGAGTATCTCCGCCGCGAAAAACACGCCCTGGACGCCGTGCGCGGAAGCGAGGAGTACGCATACTATGTATTCGAACAGTTTCTGTTCGACCGCCAGTGGGCGCAGGTGCGCAAAAAGCTCGCGTCGCGCGGAATAAGCATAATAGGCGATATGCCCATGTACGTCAGCCACGACAGCGCGGACGTGTGGGCGCACCCCGACATTTTCCGCCTGGACAAGGACATGAATCCCGCCGCGGTCGCGGGAGTTCCGCCCGATTATTTCAGCGCGGACGGACAGCTTTGGGGCAATCCCCTCTACGATATCGAAAGGCTGAAAAAGACGGGGTACAAGTGGTGGCTTGAAAGGCTGGAACGCGCCATGAGCTGGTACGACGTACTGCGCATCGACCATTTCCGCGCGTTCAGCAGATATTGGAGCGTGCCCGCCGGTTCCGAAACCGCCAGGGAAGGAAAGTGGGAAAAAGGTCTGGGCATGGAATTTTTGAAAAAGGTATTCGCCGCCATGCCGGAAGCGCGCTTTATAGCGGAAGATCTGGGTATCATCGACGACGGGGTGCGCGAACTTTTGCAAAAGAGCGGTCTGCCCGGAATGAGGGTCATGCAGTTCGGATTCGAGGACGGCGACAGTATCCACCTGCCGCATAATTTCGACAGGTTCTGCATCGGCTATACCGCCACCCACGACAACAACACTACTTTGGGCTGGCTGCAGCAGCTGCCCGAAAACGTGCGCGATTACGTCCTGCGCTATATCCGCTGCAACTCCTTCGGCTGGAGCAGCGGCGGTTACGGCTGCAAGTCCACGAAGGCTTTTTACAGAAAACTTGCCGAAAGCAGCTGCGTGCTGGCAATCGTGCCTTTCCAGGATATGTGCGGATTCGGAGCGGACTGCCGTATGAACACTCCCGGCGTGGCTGACGGCAACTGGAAATACCGCGCCACCTACGAAAATCTCGAAGGTGTGGACTGCGCGTTTTTCAATGAAATAAACAGCCTTTACGGCAGGAACAGAAGTTGATCGACTTTAAGGACTTTACGCTTTATATCCGTGAAAATTCAGACTCCGCCGCGGCAGTGCGCGAATGTCTGGGCGCGGAACTCTCCCACACGGAAGACGGCGCTCCTTTGGCGGAAGGCTTTACCTTGTCCCTTTCCGATACGGCGAACCTCACTTTTCTCGCCGTATCCAAACGGGGCGGAAAAATAGGCGTGGACGCGGAACTTCTTTCGCGCACTCCGCCGCCCGGTTTTTCTTCCGTATTCGAATGGACGGACCTTGAAGCCTACTGCAAGGCGAGCGGGGAAAACCTGTTCGCGCTTGCCAAAAATCCGCCCGACCTTTCAAAAATTCCGGATATTGAAATTACAAGAATCACTACTCACGGCTGCGCCGTAAGCGTAGCGGCAACGTGGGACGTTGCATCCCTTAACCGCACTGAAGTGACAGAAGTATGATTGATAGTATCATCTTCGCAACACTTTGGCTTTTATATTATGATAAAGCGCGGCAAAGGCGGCGAGCCGCCGGGAGCGTGTGACGCTCCACCCATTATTATGCCTTGAAGTAGCAAGAATATGTTTTTATAGCATTATCTTCGCACCTCTTTGGCTTTTACATTATGATAAAGCGCGGCAAAATCGCATTTTGCCAAGCGTAACCTCTAAAATTCGCTGTGCGGATTTTCCCGTAAGGGCGGAAAGGGTGAATTTTCGCGCAAAAGGCAAGTTTGCCATAATATAAACTTTGCGCGAAAAGAAGGGAGAACCGACCCTCAAGCGTAGTGAATGGGTGGGTTCTCCCTTGACACGTAAGCGCAAAATGCCGCGCGTATACTTTGTATGTTTTTGTATTTGATTTATCACGCGGCATTTTCATTCGGCGCTTAAAAATTTATTTTTTTGCGCCTTCGCTTATTATAAACTGCTCCGCGGTGCGGCCCGACATTCCTCCCTCGCGCCTTTGCCATATCAGGGCGTCCCGTTCAAGCGCCGCGTCGACTTTAATGCCTTCGCGCCCGGCTATGGCGCGCACAATGTTGAGGTATTCTTTTTGGTCGGGGGAAGGATAGTAAAGGGTAAGACCGAACCTCTTGACAAGAGAAAGTTTTTCCTCCACCGTGTCGCCCGAATGCAGGTCGTCGTCCTGTCTGTCGCTCCAGCTTTCCTTTATAAGGTGGCGGCGGTTGGACGTGGCGTAGATAAGCACGTTTTCGGGGCGCGGCTCCAGTCCGCCTTCTATTATGGTCTTCAGATATTTGTACTCTATCTCGCTGTCTTCGAAGGAAAGGTCGTCCAGAAACAGGATATATCTGTATCCGCGGTGTTTTATGCGGCTTATCAGCGCGTTCAGATATTTGAACTGGTGCTTGTATATCTCTATTATTTTAAGACGCTTTCCGGAAAATTCGGAAAGCAGAGCCTTTACGCTCGTGGTCTTGCCCGTGCCGCCGTCGCCGTAAAGCAGTACGTTCACGCCGCCTCTTCCGTCCACGAAAGCGCGCGTATTCTCCATGAGCGCCGCTTTCTGCGTTTCCAGTCCCACCAGGTCGGACATACGCTTCATCCTGCCCAGAATTATCGGTTCGGTTTCGTCAGAGTTTTCCACAAGGCGGAAGGCGTGGTTGAGCGCGCACGCGCCCGCGCCGTGCGAGATATAGTGGTTTTTGCACGCGCGCAAAAATTCTTTGGCGTTTTTCGCCGCGGAAAGTTTTTTCACAAACAAGCTTATTACTTCTCCCGCTTCGGCGAAATACGCGTCGGCGGATGATTCGCCCTTCCAGCAGGCAAGGGCGGGATAAATGCGGGATATATCGAACCCGTTGAATAAGCCGAACAATTTTTCCGCGTCGGATAAAGCCGCTTCTTCCAGGCTCTTTCCGGGCGCTTTGCCGCGTTCGCATTGCAGCGAGTACGCATTTTCTTCGCATATGAGCAGGTAAGCCGTGTAGGCTTTGAAAATATCGCCGTGCAGATTGTACTTCGCGGCGAACTCAATCAGTCTGCCCGCGCACGACGCGTCGCCTGCCGCCGCGCTTTGGAAAAGTTCGTCTTTGCTTAAATTCAAGAGTAAAAAATCGGGTATCATATCGTGCCTCCGCTGTGATAATTTTACCATACGGTCGCGTATTTGTAAACGATATATGCGCCCGGCGGCGCAAAAAAGACGGTCCGGCGGCATAACGTCCGTTAAAACCGCACGCCACGGACAAGTAAAATTTAGAGATAATGTATTGACAAAAGTTTTCCTATGATATACAATCTAAGTGTATGGAAACGGGCATAGAGCGTAATAAGAAGGCATTTCTGGAGCTTTATAACGAGAAGATAAAAAGAGAAGGAGCAAGCGAACTTTTGAAGTATCTCTGCGGCTCTGATTTTTTTACGGCTCCGGCAAGTTCGCGTTTCCACAGCAACTTCGAGGGCGGATTGTGCGCGCACAGTCTTAACGTTTACCGCCGTCTGGACGAGTTGGTAAGAATGCACGAAGCGGCAGGGGATATCCAGCCGGGCAGCATATCGGAAGAATCGGTTGCGGTGTGCGGTCTTCTGCACGATTTGTGCAAAGTCGACTTTTACGCCGTACAGACGCGCAACGTCAAAAAGAACGGGGAATGGGTCAGCGTTCCCTATTATACCATCAGCGATAATCTGCCTTACGGACACGGCGAAAAATCCGTATACATCATAAACGGGTTTATGCGCCTTTCACGCGCGGAAGCGCTTGCCATCAACTGGCATATGGGCGGCTTCGACAACAGGGTAAAGGCGGGCGACTATTCCATGAGCGACGCTTATTACCGTTTTCCGCTCGCAATGTTTTTGCACATGGCGGATATGACGGCGACTTACCTTGACGAGCACGTGGAGAAATAATACTATCAAATCGACTTATATGAGGGTAAAGTAAGGATGTTTTTTACCGAAATATGGAACAGGAGGAGAAAAAATGAAATTTGCAGAGCGGCTTCGGCAGGAGCGTATCGCAAACGGCTATAACCAGGTGTATATAGCCAAGTACATGAACGTTTCGCAAGTGTCCGTAAGCAATTGGGAGCGGGGCGCAAAAGAGCCCGACTACCAGACCCTTATCGATTTGGCAAAGCTGTTTAACCGCAGTACCGATTATATGCTCGGACTTACCGACAAGTAGGAACGGCATAACCGACTAAAATTTGTTGACACATTTTGTGCGGTGTAGTATAATTACCGTATAAAAATAAAAAATCTTCAGGAGGAAGACTATGAAAAAGAAAATAGGCATTACACTTGCAGTCGTGGTTCTGCTCGTGTGCGTCATTTCCGTAGCTGCTTTGGCAGGCTGCAAAGAGAAGGTTACAGCTGAAAACGCTCAGGCAGCAACCGAAGCCAACTGGGCGGAAATCGACAACAAATCTGCCACAACCACCGTTAAAATCAACAATGCGGAGATAGCTTTGGGCGTTAACGGCGACAGCAAGGCAGTGTCCATTACGGCAAGCGCAGAAGTCACTCTTAACCGCACCTGGGCGGACGGCGTGCTCACCATCGACGTTACCGCAAAGCCCACCGCTATCGGACTTTCCGTTGATATAACCGGCGACGGTAAAGACGACCTTGGAAGCGCCATTAAAACTTTGCTTACCAAAACAGTTAATTTCGATAAGTTGACCGGACTTGAATTCAAGGGACAGGCTTTCTATAACTACGGCAGCGAAGAAAAGACCATCGGCGTCAGAGATATGACCGTCAGCGGTCTTGCGAGCGCGATTCCCGCAGTCGTAAGCGGCAATCCTACCGCCAATATCACCGACAAGCCTCATGCAATCAAGTTTTTGAACTCCGACAGCGGTCAGTACGACAAAAGCGAAGTTTCCTTCGACCTTGCGTCCATCGACCTTTCCGGTGCGCAGGATTATATCGATATGATTTTGGGTGAAGGCTACAATCTTGACCTGATAGGCATTATCGAAGGTCTGCTGCTCAACCAGACTATGCTCGACTTCTCTAACGCGACAAATGCCGCTTATGCCGACGGCCAGTATCAGAACAACGTCAAGGTTACCGATAACCTCAACTTCATAACCGAAATCTGGAACCAGATCCAGGATAAGTCGATTGTAGGCTCACTGCTGGGCAACTATAAAATCACTGTCGACGACAAGGGTACTGACACTATCGAAGATGACGTGACCATCAACATCTCCAACCTGTTGAAGAACATTCTCGGTGTGAATACTCTCGACAATCTTCTTACCGACCTGCTCGGAAAGGTTGAAGGCACCATGTCCGTGAGCGGCGCCGTTGAAGACGGCATCTTCACCTCTCTCAACGCTACACTCAACGGAACCAGGATCGCTTTGACCCAGGCAAATGTTGAATATATCGTTGAAAACGTTGCAAATCCTGTAATCGCTTCCATTGACAAGATATCCGAAGATGTACAGAAAATTATCGACCAGGTACTTCCCGTAATTACCGAAGGCAGCGCATATATCAGCCTCGGTACCATCACCGTTAACAGCACGTTCGCTACCGCGTAACGGTCTGTAACCGCAAAAAACAAAAATCCATCGATCTTT
This sequence comes from Candidatus Alloclostridium intestinigallinarum, assembly GCA_904382605.1. GTDB lineage: Bacteria > Bacillota > Clostridia > Christensenellales > UBA3700 > Alloclostridium > Alloclostridium intestinigallinarum. The sequence continues at coordinate 144,483 of CAJFJA010000005.1, forward strand.
CGGTCGGTGGATTTTTTATTTATTAAATTACTCTACCGGGTCGCACCGCGCATAAGCACCCTACTGCGGTGTCAAGTCACTCATTTTGAGAAATCACGTACGCCAAGTACGCTCATTCCCAAAATTAGTGCCTTTCCTAGCATTAGGGCACTTCTTCGCGGTGCTTTTCAGCGAGATTACAAATAGGAGAAATTATCAAATACAAGCGAAGCAAAACCGCATTTTGCCAAGCGTAACCTCTAAAACTTGCTGTGCAAGTTTTCCCGCAAGGGCGGAAAGGGTGGCTTGGTGACCACGCTGTCTTAACCGCCTTGCAGTAACTTCCGCTTGTATATACTTGTCTTCCTTGCACGCGCAATGGGTAGCCGTTGCGCGAAAAGAAGGGAAAACCGACCCTCAAACAAGCAAAGCTTGTGAATGGGTGGGTTTTCCCTTAAAGCGAAACTGCAAAGTGCTTTGCGCGGATAAAACTTATGCTTATCGCATAGTCTTATCGCAAAGCACTTTCATTCGGCGCTTATTCTTTTACATAAAGTGATACGCCACCCAGTTGGCTATGTTTATCGGTATAAGCCGTATCTTTGTTCTGAACAAAAAGTCCGCGAACCTGCTCTGTTTGGGTTTGATTCCCGCTATCGAAGTGACTGAGATGATTTCGCGCGCTTTATCCGCAGTCATATCTCCGGGGACGGGCAGGGTTACGAGTTTTTCTTCGCCTGCGACAAGGTCGAAGTAATTGTCCGAAAACGGTTTGGATATGCCGCGTGCAAACAGCTTTACGTACCGGGCGTATTTTTTCGCTTTAACTCTTATTTGCGCAACTCCGTCCGACACGGTTATATCCAGTGAAAGTTCCGGGTCTGGCAGGGCGAGTTTCTTTTCGGGGCTGAAAAGAACGGTACGCGTGCATATTACGTTATCGTCATTGTCCACCATCGAGTACTGCAATACGCAGTTGCGGCGGCAGCTTGCCAAAGCCCTCTTTATATCGGGAGCGCATACCTTGCGCGCGCTTGCGGCGCCGCAGTCGGCGGCGGCTTTGCCGCTTGCCAGGCGTGTGCCGTCAAAGCGGCTGAGGGTATATTCTATGCGGCCTTTGAACGGGACGGCTTTGTCGTTGATTACGTGCAGTTCCACGCTGTTTTTTGTTTCGCAAGCGCTTGCGGTGAGCGGAGCGTTGAAGTGGCGCGCCGTATATTGCAACGCCTTATAGCCGCCGTAATAGTCTATTGAAGCCCACGAAAGCACGGGCCAGCAGTCGTTCAGCTGCCAGTACATACTGCCGTTGCATCTGCCGCGGTTGCGCCTCCAATGTTCCGTGGCGTCGCGCACGCATTCCGACTGCACTATCTGCGAAAGATAGACGGTATCTTCGAATTTTGCGGGCAGGCGGAAACGCGTGGAAGTGTAGTAGGCTATTTTGCCGTTGCCGCTGGGGCACTTCTGGTGCGCCTGCATGACGGGCGAGGTAAGGTCCAGCTGATTTTCCGGACAGAAAGAACGTATGGTGTTCATATCGGGCATGGATTCCAGTCCGAACTCCGAACAAAAGCGCGAAAACCGCTTGCGGTAGTAAGTAAGCGGTTGCAGACCGTGCCATACCGTCCACATATGTACGTCGCCGTGAGTGTCCGAAGCCACACCGTCCATATACCCCTTGCCGACGGGCGAACCGGGGATAAAAGGCGTTCTGTCGTCCAGCTTTTCCAGATGTTCAGGCAGAATGTGCCAGAAAAACTTTTCCGTCCATTCACGCAGTCTGGTATAGGGCAGCCAGCCGGCGCTCATGGTTTCTATCTCGTTATTGCCGCACCACAGGGCCATGCACGCGCGGTTTCTCAGCCGCTTTACGTTATACGTGACCTCGCCCAGTACGTTTTCGAGGAATTTTTCGTTGTAAAAGGGGTAGGGGTTGCACGCGAACATAAAGTCCTGCCATACGAGTATGCCTTCGCGGTCGCATATGTCGTAAAATTCGTCCGTTTCGTATCTTCCGCCGCCCCATACGCGCACCATGTTCATATTCGCGCGTTTGACCGCGCCCAACAGTTTTTCGTACGTGCCGGTATTCACGCGCGTAAGCATAGCGTCGGGGGGAATGTAGTTCGCGCCCTTGATAAACAGAGGAACTCCGTTCAGAATGAAACGGAAATTCGTGCCGTATTCGTCCGCGCTTCTGTCCAACTCTATCGTGCGCAATCCTATTTTGCGCGTAAAACTGTCCGTTTCGCCGTTTTGTGTAAGCGTTGCCTTTACGGTGTAAAGGGGGTGTTTGTCGCTTATGTCGTGCGACCACCACAATTCGGGATTTTCCACCGTAAAGTCCGCGGTCATATTGCCGGAAGGAGTGACGGAACAGGCGGCTATAAGTTCTCCGCCGGGAGAAAGCAGCGAAATCTCTGCGGCAGCGCCCTTTGCGGGAGTAAATTCGCACTCCGCCGTCACGTGCAGTCTGACGGTGGATTTATCTCCGTCCTTTATATGCTCCTGCTCTGCGCGGACGTCGGTAATGCGCGCGCCGTCCCACGCTTTCAGCATTATATCCGAACTGATTCCGACCGTGGGAATACAAGGACCCCAGTCCCAGCCGAAATGACAGCCGGGCTTGCGGATATGCGGAATTCCGTTCATGCCGTTGCAGTTGCGCGGCATCTGGTCTTCTTCCTGCATCTGGCGCAAAAACTCCGCGGGAGAGCGGAAATATATCTCCAAAAGCGAATTTTCGCCCACCTTGCCCGTAACGTCGGCTTCGAACGGTATGAAATAGTTATCGTGGGAAGCTATTTTTTCTCCGTCCAGATATATGTCCGCCAAAGTGTCCAGACATTCGCAGTACAGGCAGACTTTCTCTTTGCCCTTCATCTCTTCGGGCAGGGAAATCCTGCGCGAATATATGAAATCTTTGTCCGCCACCCACGCCGTCTTGCTTTCGTTGTCCTCTTTGTACGGGTCGGGAATCAGCCCGAGCGCGAGCAAATCTTCATACTGGCTGCCGGGTACGCGGGCAGGATAGCTCTTTTCGGAGCCTTTTTCGCAAAATTGCCAATTATCGTTCAAAATTTTCGTTATCATAGCTATATTATATCAGTTTTACACCTCTCTTTCAACGGTAATTAAGCAAAATTTCATCTGTTCGGCAAAATTTAGGTTTTTGCATATATTAAGAATAACTTGTTGACTTATAAAAGATACTTTGATAAAATATAATTATACATTAAAGATGTACGGGAGGGTTTCTTTATGAAATGTCAAAATTGCGGCAATGAGTTCGCTTCGGGCAAATTTTGCAGCGAATGCGGCGCGTTGTTGCCTGCGGAAGAGGCGATCAAACCGGAAGTAACCGCAAATTCCGTAAAGGCGGAAGCGCCTGCGGCTGTTCCTATGCCTGAAGAACAGGCAAAAGTTTCCGCGGAATCTGCGGCGGAAGAAAAGCCCGCGGCGGAAGAAGCGGCGGAGGAAAGCGTTGCGGAAGCGCCTGCGGCGGAAGGGGGCGTTACGGCGGAGCAAGGCGCTCCTGTTGCGGAGGAGAATGCCCCGCAACCTGCAGGCGAAACCGTGTCCGAAAACGCCCCGGAAAGCGCGCCTGAAGCTGTGTCCGGAAACGCCTCGGAAAGCGCGCCTGAAGCTGTGTCCGGAAACGCTCCGGAAAGCGCGCCGGAAGTTGAGCCTTTGCCGGTCGCCGAAACAGGCGGAGCGGCGGAGACTGCCGCGGACGCCGAGCAAACGCAAAACGCGCCCGGCTCCGCGGGCGGAAACGGCGGCTCGTCAAACGCGAAGTTCGAAGAAATCAAGGGTAAAATCCGCGCCGTCTGCGAAAAGGTAAAGGCAAAACTGGGCGAAAAAGCCTATAAAGGAATCGGACTATGGACTCCCGCTGTTCTGCCCGTGGTATGGGGCGTTCTGATTATGCTCTTCCTTGCGGCAAGCGGAGTATCGGTTGATGGCTTCTCCTTCGGTTCCGGTTACGACGTTATGAGCGGCAGTTTCGGAGGCGGCGCGGCTTTCGGCGCGGTCATGTGTCTTCTTATCGCCCTTGCTTACATAGGAATAGGTATATTCCGCATAGTGCTGGCGGTGAAAAAGCCGTATTTTACGCCCAAATTCGTAGTGCCCACGCAGCTTGCCCTTTACGGTCTGCTGTTCCTGATGTCCTGCGTAATGGTAGGCAGCGTGAATACGGTTATGGGCGGAGCATATTCCGGACCTGCGGGAAACTGCGTACTCGCGTTCACCTTGCTGGGCGCGTTCTTTGTCGCGGCGGGAATACTGCTTTTCAGATTCGGCTGTGTGGACGAACTCGTACAGGCGCGTAAAGCCGCGGCTGCCGAGTATGCGGAAGAAAGGAAAAATAAAATTGCCGCCGCGCAGGCAGCCGCAGCTGCCGCAGCCAATGCCGCACAGGCGGCTGCCGCCGCCGGCGCCGCGGCTGTTTCCGCAGGAGGGGCGGGAGCTTCCGCCCAGGTGGTCTATGTGCAGGGTAAGAGCGAGCCTTCCATGGAAGACAAGCTGTTCGGCGATCTGCCCGTAGGCAAAAAAATAGAAAACTACCGTTGGTCGGGCGCAGTCGCTTCCCTTGTGGCGGTACTCTTTATCGCCATTGCGGGCGTAATGCCTCTGATAAAATATTCCACAGGCGGCAGTTATGCGGGATTTTCGTTTGTATACAGCTTTTTCGACGGACTGTTTGGAGATTATTCCGATTATTATTATTCGACGGGCGTCGTTGTCGGCAACGGCATATTTTTCGTATTGGAGTTACTGCCGTTTGCGCTTTGCGCGCTGTTTGCGTTCGTCCATCTGCTTATCGCGATAAGACAGCCTTACACCCAGCACCCCATATTCGGAATGTTCCAATGGCTGTTCACCGTAAGCGCGGCAGGGTTTATGATGTATATCGTGGTTTTCAACGGCATTTACTACGGCAATTCCGATTACATTGCCTCTACGATTATTGCAATGATTCTGCTCAGCGTAGTATTGGCAGGCTGTATTTTCGGAGTTCCGCTCTATATCATATGTGCTCGCACCGACCAGAACAGGTATGCGATAAAGAAAAAGAGGCTGGAAATCAAGGAAAATCCCGAATCGGATAAATCGAACGCAACTCCCCGCAAGATATTCGCCGTAGTGGTGGCGGTTATCGCGCTCGTAACGTTTATCCTGTCCGTATGTATGCCGCTTATGGTCGGTTCGGACAGGGGTATGGATACCGATACGGCGCGCAGTCTTACCCCCGGAACGTCTTACAGCAGGGTTGTGGAGCAGCTCGGCGAGCCTTACAAGGTGAGCGATACTTCAAACGGCGGCAAGGTGGCTTATTGGTACAGCAAGGATTACCGCGATATAATGGGCGAAAGCAGCGGCAGTTCCGGATCCGACCTTGACGATATAGAAGACTGGGAAGATCTCGAAAACGCACTGGAAGACGAAATGCAGGCAGAGGCGGAGCGCGAACAGCAGCTTAACAATCTCGTGTACAAGTATTACGAAATTACCTTTGACAGCTATGATCAAATTACTTATATTGTATTTGATAACAATTGTGCTTACCGCAGTAGCGCCTTGCAGGATAAAGTGCTTTCAAGGTCATATGCCATGGAGTTCTTTTACGCTAGCGACACTTTAGGTACGGAAGTAGGTATAGAATATTCTGACGGCAGTTACGAAGCGGGCTATGTACGTACATTTTATTCCTTTGCGTATGATGCGGAAGCTACGTCGTCTTCGGGCGAGGTTGCCTTCGAATATGATGCAAAACTTGCCGATGACGGAGTATTTGTTTTTACCCGTGATATCGACGCTTCCGATATTATAGATTTCGGTAACGCAGTGTTTATAAATTGCGGTTCCGACCTCTCCTGTGTCATGCGTGCCAACGGTACGGTAAAGACGAACGTGTCGGTGGCAAGCAATAGCCTGTCCCCGGGAACGGTGGTGTCGATAGATTATACGCTGTCCGGCATAGACGGCATTATCGAAGCATTGGCGCAAACGGGACGAGTAAGCAATTTTATCGTTGCAGGAAGTGTGGACGACGTAATTACCGCCAGCGTGTCGGGTGATTTGTCGGGTGTAGCCGGCGGTTATTATTCAACCAGTAAAAACGGCAGTCTGTACACCTCTTCTTCAACCAACAGGAAACTGTTGTTTGCAAGCTACGAGGATACTTCGCAGAGTCAAAGCATATTCGAAACCCTGCGCATAAGAACGGTGGGAAGCTATGCGTTTAATTATTACAGTTCAGGAAGCAATTCCGCTGTAAGGACTCTTCCTTCCATGGGACCGGGCACGAGCGGCTATACTGGTGTTACGACATTGGAAGATTACGCGTTTGCGGGCTCTACGTTTACATCCGTTACCATTCCTTACAGCGTCAAGAGCGTAGGCAGCTATGTGTTCTACGGTTGCGACAGGGGCAGCGTAACGCTTGCAAACAGAACGTCGGTGCCTTCTTCGTGGGCAAGCGATTGGAATGTATATAACAGCGGCAACAACGTCTGGACGGTATATGACGGCAGCGGCAACCTGATTTGACGATACAGCCGAATTGAAAAAAGGGACTGCGGGAAACTGCGGTCCCTTTTAATATTTATGGATATTATATTTGCACGCATATTATAATATACGCATATATATATGGCGCTGATTTTGCATATTTTGCCGATAAACTTAAAATAATGTAAATTATTCTTTTTCCCTATTGCATTTATGTCGGGAATGTGTTAATATATAATTCCCCCTCGGGGAAAAGTGATGGCAAAAAAAATATGAAAAAACTTGTGAAAAATTGTTGACAGGCTTTTTTCGGTGTGCTATCATAATGAAGCTGTCCCGAGCGGACGGCGCTGAACATTGACAACTGAACAGGAAGGAAAGGAAGCGTAATTCTTTAAAGGCAAAGAAATTTGAAAGAAGGACGCTTAAACGAACGGATTTTCGGAAAGTAAAGAAACGAACCAAGAATAAGTCAGTTTAAGAGTTTTAAGGATTTGAACTTAAG
>CAJFJA010000006.1 GCA_904382605.1 Candidatus Alloclostridium intestinigallinarum
GCCGCCGCAGGCTGATTACTCTGCGAAGAAAGCAATTCGGCATTATTACCCGGTTACTTCGCAGATTATCATGGGTGGAGCGTCACACGCTCCCACAATTTGTCGACTTGTTGTAGGTTACTACAACTGCGCGCCATCTCGCACAAATCTGCTCGAAACCAGTTACGCTTAAAGCAAGGCATTTTACAACCCGACATATACACATATTTTATGTTTTACTGTAAAATGTGTTCTACTGAGGTTGGCTACGGGTATGAAAGATAAAAATTCAATCCGTCCGGCGGGACGGACGGGAGGGGCATATGGAACAGGTTATAAAAGCGAAAGGCGGAAAAGGTCCGGGAGCGGGCAGGACGGCGCTCGTATCGCCCGTGCTCGTGCTGTACTACCTCTTTTCGGGGACGTGCATGGCGCTGGGCTGGGTTATGGCGGCGGGAATCGCGCTTGCTATAGTGCTGGAAGTGCTGGGCGGCGGAACCATGATGGTAATGGCTTTTCTGCTGGGCAGGCAGGCGGGCTTTACCGTGGGACTTTTCCTGTTCGGGCTGGGATTGTGGCTGATAGTCGCGCCCACGTTCATGCTGACGAGGGAAGTGTTTATCGGTATGAAGACCATTACGAAATATTACGTTAAAAAGAGCGGCGACGTGACGAACAGGTTATTGGGAAAGCCGCTGAATAAAAATATATCCGGGGAGATTGCTTTATGAAAGGGAATACGGTATTGAACGGCAACGAATACGCCAGGCGCGAAGTGCGCAGTGAAGAAAGTTCTTTAATGGAGCAGAGTTTCACCGACTTCGGCTGGGAGTGCGTAAGGCAGGAAAATCTGGGCGGAGGCAAAACAGCCCTCTACTTCCGCCGTGAAAAAAGCGGCGATAAAAAACGGTTGGACGCCTTGCAGAAAGAGTGCGAAAAACTCATACGCGACGTGGAGAGAATAAGGAAGAATCCGTCGGAACTTCTCTCGTTTGCCACGCTCATGAGCGGAATCGTGGCGGCGTATTTTATCATTACGGGCATTATCGCCGCCATTTTGGGCGGATATATCGCGGCAGGCGGTTTCGCCGGCGCGGGGCTTTTACTTCTGCTCACCGCGTGCGTGCTCACCGTTGCGGCGCCCGGTATAAGCGGAAGGGCGCAGCTCCAGATAGGCGGAATCACCGAAAATATTCTGCATATGCGCGAACAGGCGAAAAAACTGAGAAAAGGCGCAGCTGACTGAGTAAGTACGCGCCGCATAAAAAGCGCCGGCAGCGGCGCTTTTTTGTTAAAGAGTTGCGTCTGAAAGCAACCCGTCTTGCGGTATATAAAAATTTTCAAAAAATTTTTTGAAGCTGTCTTTTCTTGTCAGTAATAATGTGTTATGATAAAAAAGGCGAAATCAAATAACGCCAACAGCAGGCTATGTCATACCGTTAAACTAAAAAGGTAAAAAAAAATCCGCCTTGCGGCGGGCTCCGGCGAAAACCCCGAAGCGTGTAGTTTACCATTTATTTTAACAATCACGATGTAGTTTCATATGGTAGCAAAATAAGGGATAGAAAACAGGCAGTAGCATATAGGTTTTAGAACGATGTAGTTTCATATGGTAGCAAAATACGCTCCGTGCATATGCTTACCTTACAATCGTTTTAGAACGATGTAGTTTCATATGGTAGCAAAATTTTATTGCAAAAATTTAAAACAATGGTTCAGTTTTAGAACGATGTAGTTTCATATGGTAGCAAAATCATTTTCTCAATCTCGCTGCTTATAGCTCCGTTTTAGAACGATGTAGTTTTATATGCAAAAATCGGGTTACAGGTATTGTATCGGGGTATGCTTGGTATATTTATTCTTAAAAGTTATAAAAATTTCCCGTAGAGTCGAAAAAATTATCGAAAAAGCAATATAATGGGATGTTATTAATACATTTTGGTTGAAATTTGAAACCTGCTATGATAAACTTGAATTTGCGTAGGGAGACAGTTATGATTAACAAGTTTGTCAGCAAACGATTTATTCAGGCCGTTCATAACATTTTAGGTGAATTCGGATACGAAGATACGGATAATCTGGACTTTGAATTGATTCGTTATAATGCCATAGATCTTTTGAATCATACGCACAATTTGAACGATGCCGTGGAAGTATGCAGAATGTTTTGGTTTTTGCTGAGGTATCGCAAGGAAGTGCAGACTATTTTTCTACGCCAGAGCATTATGTACAAAGCGATGGAATTCGATCATCTGAAAATCATAAAACGCTGTCCTTCGAAAGAGGCGTACGGAGTATATTTTATTTCGAACGCAATGACGTTGAGTCCGGACGAACTGCTACTTTCGTCCGCGTCGTTTTACGACCGTGCCATACGGTTCGGGCGCAGGAAGGACGGCGCATATACGGTGACTGACGACGGCGATTACTATATGAAACTTTCGCAAAATTCCGTTTTGGAAGCGGAGATATATTCCGCGGAAACAGGCGAGCCCGTATGCAAAGTCGTTGCCGACGAGGATTTCAATTTCAGGCTGAAGAACAACCGTTCCGGTTATTATATGGTGACCGATGACGATTATATCGGCTTTTACGATATGGATTATATCGAGTACCTGCGCGAGGGCGAAATTATAGATACTGACAGATTGGTTGCGGATATGGAATGGGGCGTAGCGGACGATTGCGAAGAATACTCCACCGTAACCAGGCTGTCGCTGTTCGATGTCGGCGACGACGCTTCCGAACTGATATTTTTGCTTTCCGCGGCGGTAAATCTCATATACCGCAGATATATGAAATCGCTGAACCCGGACAGGGGCGACAGGGAAGAACGCGATAATCTGCCTTATACGGAAATAGGCAATATCGGTCGATATTTCAATTAATATATAGACATATTCAAGCATGTAAAAGAAGAGAGAAAAGTAAAATATAAAGAGGACTTGCTGTCCTCTTTTTATTTTTAAAATTAAAGACAAAGATGAAGTTTTACTGTGAGCGGAGCAGTTTATATATCTCCGATGCCATAAAATGCAATATTTGCGAATAATAATTTTCGTCGGTATACAGTTTTGTGAAGGCATCGGTATTATTCGCGCAACAGTCGCTGACCAGCTGTTTGAATTTCTCGGGAAAAATACCTTTGGCAAACACCTCGGAATTATTATCTTTTGCATAACGACGAAATTTAGCTATATCTTTGTCTTTCATGAATAAATCCAAAATAGCGCCCACTATAACGCGATCGCTTTCAGTAAAGTCGCCTTCATATCTGTCGTTTATGCGGTCTATTATATTTTGTAAGGCGTCCTTCTTCGGCAGTTTGGGTTTAGAAGCCTTTGCCGAAGGGGTGAGATCCACATCTTGTTTATCAAGAATGATTTCGCCCTTGAAACTTGTTGTCAGGGCTGCATATTCTAATTTGATTTTATCCAGCCAATCGATGGGAGGATTCTTTTCGGCAGGTAGCAATTTTAGCAAGTGTGAGCAGAATACATATTCTTTGAAAAGTTCCTCATCGTGCAATCTTATCAATTGAGTGACATATGCGTAGGACTTGACAAATTTACGTATATCCATACGCGCGTTGAATTTTTCTTCTTCGTTTGCCAAGTCGTTATATCTGTCAACTACAGGTTTGATTATACTGCTTAATTTACCCATCAGAGCCGGACTTTGCTTTGAGCCCTCGTTTTTTATCATAAAAGCATAATAGTTATTCACATCGTCGGCGTTAAACAGCATATATTCCTTTATTTTTGAGCGAAGATCGTAAACGCGATTGAAATCACTACGGCCGTCAAGCAACGTGGCTTGATAAAATGGTTGAAAACTTTCCTTTATAGTTTCATCTGAGTTGGCAAAATCCAGTACGAATGTCGAAGTTTTTCCGGGAGCGGTTCTGTTAAGGCGCGACAGAGTTTGCACGGCATTTATGCCTTTGAGTTTTTTGTCTACATACATGGAATGTAAAAGCGGCTCGTCAAATCCTGTCTGATATTTGTTGGCAACAATCAATATGTTGTTTCTTTCTGAACGAAATTCGCGCCTGAATTTTTTATCGGAAGAAATTTTGTAGCCGTTGTTATCGAAGTTGAGGTCTTTTTCCTCATATTTAACGCCGTTCAAATCCACCGTGCCGGAAAAAGCTACCATAACGCCGCAACCTTTACTTTCCAAAGGGTGTTGCTTCATATAGTCCTTTACGGCAAGAAAATATCTTACAGCATTGGCGCGGCTGTCGGCTATTATCATTGCTTTGCCTCTTCCGTCTATCTGAAAGCGTCCATTCTGCAAAAAGTTTGCCATTATAAGGTCCGTTTTTTGCGCTATGGTGTGCCCGTGCTCTTTGTAATAGCGGACTATTGCCTTCAGCGCGGGACCTTCCAGCAGTTCGGGATTATCCTGCGAAGTGCGCACTATTTTAAATGTTTCTTTTATTGTGGTATATCCCGAAAGTACGTCCAGAATAAAGCCTTCTTCTATTGCCTGGCGCATAGAATAGACGTGGAAGGGACGCATTTTTCCCGTTGCGGGGTCGGGCGTACCAAAAAGTTCCAGCGTTTTATTGCTGGGGGTGGCGGTAAAGGCAAAGAACGATTGGTTTGCATGTTGTCCCTGTGACATCAGCGTTATTAAAAGTGCGTCCGAGTCGTCAAACTCATCCTCGTTTATGCCTTCTTCCTCGGCGTAGGCTTTAATGGCAAGGTCGGGATCGATAAGCGATTTGCGCAAGGTTTTGGCACTTTCACCGCTTTGCCCTTGATGCGCTTCGTCTATGATAATTGCGAATTTTCTGCCTTTAAGGTTGACAAAATCTTTATAAGCGAACAAAAACTTTTGGATAGTGCAAATGATTATCCTCTTTTTATCGTTGATTGCGTCCGTAAGTCCCCGCGACTTTTTCTTATCGTCGATGGGCTCCACCAGCCCCGGAGTGTGGTCAAAGCTGTTTATCGTGTCCTGCAATTGACTGTCTAATACTATACGGTTGGTTACCACGATTACGGAGTCGAATACGGGTTCGTTAAAATCGTTATGCAAAGATGCCAGACGGTAGGCTATCCAGGCAATGGAATTGGATTTGCCGCTACCTGCGGAATGTTCTATCAGATAATTTTTCCCGGTGCCGTATTCTTTGACATCGGAAGTAATTTTACGAACGACATCGAATTGATGATAGCGGGGAAATATGAGCTTTTTCTTTTCAACAACCTTGATTGCGCCGTCCGATTCCACTTCTGTTTTTTCACATACATACGCGAAAAATTTGTTTATAATGTCAATCAGATTGTCGCGGTTAAGCACGTTTTTCCATAAATAAGAGGTCACATAGTCGCCGTCAGCCGGAGGATTACCTTTGCCACCCGAAACACCGGCGCCGTTGCTGCCTTGGTTAAAAGGTACGAAATGAGTGCGTCCGTCATTAAGGCATGTAGTCATATACGCTTCGTACAAGTCGACCGCAAAATACACCAGGAAGCGATTGTTCAGCTTAAAGCAGAATTCCTTGCTGCTACGATCGTTGCGATATTGCTCTATTGCGCACTCCGCGTTTTGTCCCGTGTATTGGTTTTTTAACTCCAAAGCTACAATAGGAAAACCGTTTACGGAAAGCACCATGTCTATGGTATTATTGTTGTTTGCCGAGTAGGCGAATTGCCTTGTGCAGCCCAAAATGTTTTGCCGGTACAGCTCGTTTTGTGCGGCGTTTAATTCCGATTCCGGCTTGAAGTAGCAAAGTTTTATCTTTATGCCCAAATCTTCTATGCCGTTTTTTAGCGTGTAAAGCAATCCCTTGCTTTGTATCGTATTTTGTATTCGCTGATAAAGGCGCTCTTCGGCGTCGTTTTTATAAAGATTTTTATATTTTTCCCATGCCTTAGGCTGTGTGTTCTGAATGAAAGTTTGCAATATCTCAGGGTAATAAGCCCGCTTTTTGTCGTAGACATATTTATGTATGCGATGACCATCGGGATTAGCATAGGAAAACTGTTCATACCCGCCTTCGGTAATAAGATAGTTTTCTATATCCGATTCAAAGCATTTTTCCTTAAGTTCCATATTTTACTCCTTATCATATAAAGTGTAACACAACGCTTGTTATAATGGCAATTAAAGAAACGGCAAGCGAAAGCACAAATTCTATGGCATGCTTGCGGTTGGTTTTTTGTTGTTCGTTTTGCCGACGTTTTAATTCTGCCAGTTCTTCTTGTCTGCGCGCGTCCTCTTTTTTCAATAGCTCTACTTGTTGGGCAAGGCTCTCGTTCTGTGCGCGCATTTCGTTTACTATCGGCTGTAACCGGCGTTCCGCTTCTTCCTGTTCGGCTTTTTTTAAAGTTTCTTGCGCCGAATATAAATTAAATGTTGCAGCCGCAGAATTCGGCTTTTCAAAGTTATTCATGTGCCACCTCTCTTTTCCCGGTTACGCATTCGTATATCAGCGACTTTTTATATTCGCTCAGTTTGTCTATTTTTTCTTGTTTTATTTTTATTAGCTTGTCTATTTCTTCACACTTTTTATCCAAATAATCCGCAATTCGTTGTTGCTCGGGGAGGGGAGGGAGAGGGATAAGTAAATTAGCAAAAGATTCAAAAGAAATTGCTTTCCCATCCCTAAAACTTGTCGTATACGAACATATTTTTTGAATAAAAGCAACTGATTTAAATAAATACTTGTAATATTTTTCAACGATTTGTTTTGTGGCATAAAAAACCCGATATGCAGGAGAAACAACTCCTTCATATATTGAATATTCAAAACCGCCCTGAAAACTTCTCAAACTGATACAAAAGTCGCCCTTATGTATGGTTTTTAGTTCATGAAGCTCGATTCCTTCATGCAATTTAACGGATTTCATTCCTGTCAGCGAATCATATTTTACTTGAGGAATAACACCGAAGTTTTGAGTCGGGGAGAGTAATTGAAGTGAAATATTGTTCCCACGCTCCGAACGTTGAGCAAAGGTATACTTTGCTTTTTCTATTTTCCACTCTTCAGGAATCTGTCCTATCCATTCTACGCCGCTGTCTTTCATGGCGACATTCGGATCAAGACCTTTTGTAACTGCCTCGGTGATAACGGACTGCTTATACTCCTTTAACTTCTCTATCTGCTGCTGCAAAATTTCCGCTAGTTTATCCATTATGGAGCATTGTTTATCCAGATAATCCGCAATGCGCTGTTGCTCTGGGAGGGGAGGAAATAAGAGTTGTATTTTTTTACAGCCGTCATAATTAAGGCTCTGTCTAACTCCGTCGCCCATACCGTAAAAGCCTTTTGATATATCAAACGCATAAAGAAAATAGTGCATATATTTTGCAGAAGCAATGTTTGATGCATATAATCTTAGTGTGACATATGCAGAAGTAATAATGCCTATTTTTTCCGTTACTAAACCAGTACGCAAACTTCTTTGATCGTTTTGCAGGTCGGTTAAACGCAATACTATATCATTTTTATTGACGATGTTATATCCTTCAAAAGAAACTGGGAGTAATCCATCTGCAGTTGAAATATTTTTTTTAATTATTTTTCCATAACTTAATGATAGCAAGTTAGAGCAAAGCAAATCAGTATTTTTTTGCTTATGTTCATTAAAAATAGAGGAAAGTAAGACGACTTTCCACTCCTGGGGAATCTGTCCTATCCATTCTATTCCGCTGTCGTTCATTGCTTGCATAGTTAACCTCATAATTTATTAATGCTATCGATAATGGTGGTCATAGTGGTTTCAGACCAATTCTGCGCTGAAACGAATGGTTGAAAGCCCATTTTAATTACGCTCTCATATTTTTTGTGGTAGCGGCATAAAAACATGTTGAAATATAGGTTTGCCAAATTTATGTTATTATCATAAAATTGTGGAAAACCAGTGCTGCTTATTGAATTCGAATAATCCGGCCAAACGGTGTCTATCAACCCATCGCCGTTGTTATTTATATATAGCTGAAATATATTTTGAAGGGGCTGGCTGTTTATTATAGAATTATAATTATTAGTGTTATATCGCTTTTCATATACAAGATATAAAATAAGCAAGAAATATCCACCATCCAATTGTTGACGGTTGACAGAGTGCAGGACGGTGTTGACATTTGATACATATCGTTCAACCGATCGGTTATCGGAATGATTGTGAGAACCTACACTAAATAAAAAGAAGATATACTTTCTATAAACCGCAAATGACGAGGCGGGAATAATTGTATTCTTTTGTTCAAGAAATATATCATCAAGTATTTGTTGCATAGATGTAGAAAAGAAAATTTCGCTTTCGGAGAGCAAATCGATAATAGGATCATTAAAAAACTTTTCCAGATATTTACTACCGTTTTTAATAGCATGATGTTGATTTAGCGTTTCATGTATTTGCTTTTCATTAAAAGCAACAATAACAATGCAATTATTCACTTCAAATAAATGGTGCAATCTTTCAAGAACCAGCAACTGCTCGTTTGGCATACAACGGTCTAATTCGTCCACTAAAATAACAAGTTTGCGTGTATGCGAATCTTTGTCGGGCTCCGTCAATTTGTTGAGAACAAATATGGTATCGTCCAGCAGTTTTTGATACGATTTGAACTCATCAAAGATTTTATTATCCAATATGGAGCTCTTTGCTTGCCGTATAACCTCGCCTATAAATTCCATAGCAAAGGTGATAAGTAAGCCAAAGTTAGTTTTGGTCATAGGTTTTATGGTTTTATCAAAGAGCGAAGAAAGAACTTTTTTGCAGGTATCCGTTGCTGTTTTTTTAACTGCTTGTTTTATTCTATATGCCGTGACTTTTGAAATACCATTTTGGTTTTGGGCATATTTTTCCAGTGTATCGTGAATGCAGTAGAGGATGGCGATGAGCGGGTCGGAGTAAAAATTGTTTTTCCAAGCGTCATATGTTATTACGATATAATCATTCTTATCTTTAATTTTTTCATACAGTTCGGTCATTATCCAACTTTTTCCGCTACCCCATTCACCGTTTAAGCCGACGCACTTATTTTCGTTTGAGGGCAAATTGTCTATTTTGGACAAAAGTTGCGCTACGATGTCGTCGCGCCCTATTTTATCTTCCGCATGCTTTTTCATTCTCCCAATATCTCCTTCATAAGGTCGCTTTCTTCCCGCGAAAGCTGCTTAAACTCGGCAAATACTTCATCTGCTTTGCGCGGCGGTGTGAACTTGTAAAACAGACGGGTAAAAGGAATTTCATAGCCCACCTTATCCTTACTTCTGTCCATATATGCAATGGGGTTATAGGGAAGCACGTTGCGCTTGAAATATTCGTCTATGTCTTCAAGCAGGGGAATACTTTCGGTATCCGATTTGCTCTTGTCGGGCTGAGGTTTCCCACGCTTTAATACGGGCTTACCATTTTCGTCCGTTATCGGCGTTTCCACAGTTACTTTCGTGTAACCGAAAAAGTTGTTTTCACGCACTTTGCTTTCCACTTTCAAGCCGCCCGAAACATGTTCGCCGTCTTCAAAGGCGTTGTAAGCGTTTATTATTATGGCAATACATTCGTCGGATAGGTCCACGCGCTTGTTGCCGATATTTTTTCTTCGTTTTACAAAGCACTTGCTTGCGTCTATGAGTTGTATTTTACCCAAGCGGTGAACTGCTTTATTTTTGCTGATCACCCAGATATATGTGGCAATGCCCGTATTATAAAACAGGTCGTTAGGCAACTGAATAATGGCCTCAACCAGGTCGCCGGTAATAAGGTATTTTCTTATTTCCGAAGCGCCGCTGCCCGCGTCTCCCGTAAACAGGGAAGAACCGTTTTGTATTATCGCCATTCTGCCGCAGCCTTCTTTCAGTTTTTTCACGCCATTGAGCAAGAAAAGCATCTGACTGTCCGAAACGGCGGGAAGTCCGGGGCCGAATCTGCCGGAATACCCCAGTTTTGCCTCATTTTCCACGCAAGCTTTATCCTTTTTCCAATCTATTCCGAAAGGCGGGTTGGAAATGATATAGTCGAATTCGTAGCCTTCAAATGCGTCGTCGGAAAGTGTGTCGCCCTGTTTCATGCCGCTTACGTTACCGCCTTTTATCAGCATGTCGGCTTTGGCTATTGCGTAGGTTTCTTCATTCAGCTCCTGACCGAAACAGGTGAGTTCCGCATTTGGGTTAATCGCTTTTATTCGCTCGGTAAGACAGCCCAGCATCTGGCTTGTCCCCATTGTCATGTCGTATGCCGTTTTAAAACATCCTTCCGTAACTATTTCGTCTTTTTCGGGGGCTATAAGCAATTCTGTCATCAGATATATTATATCGCGGCTGGTGAAGTGGGCTCCGGCGGTTTCGTTATAGCTTTCGGAAAATTTTCGTATAAGTTCTTCAAAGATATACCCCATATCGGCGGAAGTTATCTTGTCGGGTGACATATCTCCCTTGCGCGAGTTGAATTCCTGTATTACAAGAAAAAGCACGTTACCGTCCGCCATTGTTTTAACGGTGTCGGCAAATTTGAATTTGGTAATAATGTCCTTCACATTGTCGGAAAATCCGCTAAGGTAGTCCTCGAAATTTGCTTCGATATTGTCGGAATCCGCAACCAGTTTGGCAAAATCGAATTTACTGCGGTTGTAAAAACTCATGCCCGATTCCTTGCATAACGAAGCGTCCAAAACATTGTTTACAACATGTTTTGTCTGTAACTCCTCGTATTTATCCAATACGGCTTTTTTCGTCGGGGCAAGAGCGTCATCGAAGCGTTTCAGCACAGTCATTGGTAAAATGACCTTGCCGTATTCGTGCGGCTTAAAAAGTCCCACAAGGTGGGTGGCTATTTCCCATATCAGATTGGCTTTTTCTCTTATATTCAAGTCTGTCTGCTTTTGCAGAGACTGCATCATTTCATCCATTGTATTCTCCTGCTCTTATAATGCCTATAAAAACATGTCGTTATATGGCAAATTTACCCGTAGCCAACCCCAGTAGAACACTTTAATCGTACTGCTTTCGACATATTTGCGCAATTTGTCGACTTGTTGTAGTTTACTACAACTGCGCGCCATCTCGCACAATACGCTGAAAGCAAAGCATTTTACAACCCGACATATACACATATTTTATGTTTTAGAGTAAAATGTGTTCTACTGAGGTTGGCTACGGGTACTATTTTTATTATTAAAAATATTATAGCATTACCGGCGGGCTTCGGTCAAGGTTAAAATTAAGCACACATATATCAATTATTATGAGCGATTTTGAAAATCGACTGTTATCCGAAAACTTCGGCTGCGGCGATTATTTTAAGTAAGGATTCGTCCGCCTTATCTCTTCCGTAGGCGTCGAGAAAACGGTCGCGGTATTTGTCCGTTTTCAGATTGAAAAACAAGGTCCACGTTCCCCAAAACAGGTCGATATGTCTGTCGCCTACGCCGCCGCTTCCTACGTCTATAAAGCCGGACAGCTTCCAATTGTCGAGTATCACGTTGGGCAGACAGTAGTCGCCGTGGAGCAGGACTTTGCTTTGCAGAGCGCTTTTTCCTTCCGTTAAAACCGCGTAGGCTTCTTCGGCGTTGCGGTAACCGAAACTGTCGGGAAAAGATGTTTTATCGTAATTGCCCGTGCGGTAATTTTCTTCGGCAAAGGTAAGGTAATCCGCCGTTCTGTCGGGAACGGGGCAGGCGGAAAAATCCGTTTCGTGCAGCTTTCTCAATTCGCAGGCGAGGACGTCGCACAGGCGTTCGGGGCGGGAGAGATACTCTTCGCGGGTGCAGTCTTCTCCCTTTACCGCCGCGGTAAGAAGCAGGTCGGCGTTTGAATAAGAAAGATAGGTAAGAACTTCCGCGCCGAGATTTTTCGAATGAAAAAATTTCGTCATCGCCGCTTCTTTTTCCAAAGCGCCGGCTTTTGCGCGTTTCAGAAAATATCCGTTTTCTTTGTCGATAAAATATACCCGCGCTTCGGGGGAGCAGGAGCTGTCGTAAACGTCCGCTCCGTTTATAAAATGCGAAATATCCTTCGGCAACTTAAACGGAATACCGTTTATCTTTGTTTTCTTCATTTTTTCGTTCAAGTACGGCAAGCGTTTCCACGTGGAATGTGCGGGGAAACATATCGTAAGGGCGGATAAGTTTTATATCGTACCCTTGCGTAAGAATGCGCAGATCGCGTGCCAGGGTGGCGGGATTGCAGGATATGTAGGCGATATGTCCTGGTCTGGCGGAAAGAAGCGCCTGCAATACTGCCGAATCGCAACCCTTGCGCGGCGGGTCGAGGACGGCAAGGCAGTTTTCCCCGAGGTTTAGGGACGGAATGATTTTTGCGGCGTTGCCGAGTATGTTTTGTATTTTTTGCGAATTTCCGTTCATCAGGGCGGTTTTTTTGCCGTTTTCCACCGCCGACGGCACAATCTCGACGCAATACGCCGTTTTGCAGTAGGGGGCGAGCAGGTTGGAGATGATACCCACGCCGCCGTAGCCGTCCAGAACGGTATCGGGGCGGAGCGCTTCCGCAAGCGTTTTCACTTCGCCGTATATGGCGGCGCATATCCCGTCGTTCACCTGCATGAACGAAAGAGGGGATATTTCGGTTTTTACGCCGCATATTTCGCCTTTGACTGCAATATCTCCGTATACGGGCAAGACAGTATCGCCGGTAATTACGTTCGTGTTGCGCTTGTTTATGTTTGCGGATAATGAAAATTGTATTCCTAGGGCGGCTATTGATGATATAAATTTATCGGCGTGCGGCAGATTGTCGGCATTTATCACCAGACATACCGAATATATTGCGCCTATCCGCCTTACCAATATGTGGCGCATAACGCCGCGCCCCGTCTGCTCGTTATAGGCGGGAATATTGTATGTATTGCATACGTTTACAGCCGCCCTAATAATGCTGTTTGTCCTTTCGTCGTGCTGTGGGCAACCGCTTTCGGGCAGGGGAATCGCTTTGTGCGAATCGCGCTTGAAGTAGCCTGCGAAAACTTTTCCCTTTTCGTCCGCGGCAAAGGGCACCTGCGCTTTGTTGCGCGCGTTCGGGGGCGAAGGGAATACGGGCTCGACAAGAGCACCGATTCCCGCTTTTTTCATGCAGGTTTCAACCTTTTCCCTCTTTAATTTAAGTTCCGCGTCATAGGGCATGTGCCTCAGTCCGCAGCCGCCGCAACGGAAAAACGCGGGGCAGTCGGGGGTTATTCTGTCTTTGGACGGAGTGAGTAATTTTATCACTTTGGCGCGCAAAAAGTCCTTTTTTACCTGCGTTATCTGTACGCGCACAACCTCTCCCGCAAGAGTGAGCGGCACAAAGCAGACTTGCCCGTCTATGCGGGCAACGCCTTCGCCTTCCATTCCCTGCGAAAGAATTTCCGTCTGAACAATGTCGCCGACTTTCATGCTTATATTGTAGCGCATTATTTAATGCGGCGCAAGCGCGGAAGCGGTTTTTTGCGGGTAAGGTTTAATCTGCCGCTTCGTCTTTAAGGCTCATCTTCATGTTTTCCTTGTCCTGCAAGCGCATGGAGGAAGCGTTTATTTTCTTTTCCGCCACTTGCTTACGGGATTGTTTGGCTTTGTTTTGTTTCTTCGCCATTGCCGGTTACCTCCGTTTGATGTAGTATCTGATTTATTGCCGTTAAAGAAAAAAGTATGCGTTTTGCCTTAAATATCCAAAAATGCCGCCGCGTTTTGATAACAAGAACAGCAGTTGGGGACAGGTATAGGCAAAGAGGGCGCCCGTAAGCGCCCTCTCCGCATTAAAGGAGATGAAGTATATGATAAACACAAAAGCAAATTTCGCAACACAACCGATATTTGCAATGTAAGAATACCATACGATAAATACATACGTATGGCAGGATTAAAAACTTTTTTTCGTTCCGAAGGAAATTTTGCGGCAGTCAAAAAGGGCGCCGCGGCGCCCTTTTTGACAGGAGGTAAAAAATGAACGCAAGAAACATTTCGCGAAAAACCATTATTCGTCACTTGCAAATATATAATAATGCTTCATAACAATATATGTGTGGCAGGAATAAAAACTTTTTTGCAAAAAATAAAATTTTCCGCGGAATACTTTTCAAGGCGGTACCGAAAATATTACGCCGCGCGTTGCGCTTCCGCCCGTGAAGGACGGGGAAAGAGGAGCGTCGGAAACACGGTGCGGCAATATTGTTGCAAATATCACATTTGAGCGGCGCGAAATTTGGGTATAATCAAAGAAAGTCAGATATTACGCAAAATAAACGCGTTTTTGTGGTATACTGATAAAAAGGAAAGAGAGGTGGAATTATGGCAACTGTAAAAGTTACTTCGGAAAACTTCGAAAGCGAGGTGCTCAATTCGGACAAACCCGTTCTTGTGGATTTGTGGGCGGACTGGTGCGGACCGTGCAAGATGCTGGGACCCGTGCTCGAACAGATAAGTAGCGAGCGCGGCGACATAAAGGTGTGCAAGATAAACGTGGACGAAGAGCCGCAACTTGCAAGCGAATTCAGGGTGTCCAGCATACCGCACGTTGCGCTTTTGAAGGGCAACAGGATAATTGCACAGAGCATAGGTTTCAAGCCCAAGGCGGATATTCTGGCAATGGTGGACGGCGCGATTAAAGGCGAGTGATGATAAAAATCACGGTCATGCGCATGGCGCGGTACGACGATTTGTCCGCGCGGTATGAAAATCCCATACAGCACGCATGCGATATGTATATACCCGTACCCGACCCCGCCAGAACACTTTAATCGTACTGCTTCCGTCATATTTGCACAATCTGTCGACTTGTTGTAGGTTACTACAACTGCGCGCCATCTCGCGCAAATCTGTCCGAAACCAGTTACGCTGAAAGCAAGGCAGTGTGCCGATAAAATTTAATGAATCTTCAAAGAGGTCAGTTAGCTGATAAAAGTAGCAACTTCAAAGATTAATTATGGATACAACGTCACACATTGCTGCTCTACCGGGATTGGGTACGGGTATGGGAAACTTTTTACTCTTCGGGCGGAGAAAAGCCGGAAGGCATGTGCGACTCCGCCTGGGAGAGTATGGAAAAATTCGTAAAAGAACTTGCCTGCGGAGGCGGCAATTTTTACGACGGCTGGATGCCGCATTCGGCGATGATTTCGTGTAACGACGGTTTTCGTCCCGTAAGTTTTTATATAGAAAAAATTTCCGCAAGCGATTGTTTATTATGAAAAACTGTTTTCACTATATGGGCGTAAAATCGGCAACAAAAAGAGGGCGATATACCCGTATCTGATTCGGAACGGGCGTAAACGGGTCTTTTCATAACCGGGCAGGGTAAATCGTAATTTTAGACAGCTTTGCAATAATGTGTCTGAAATTACGGTGACAAAAACATATTTTACAAAAATTTTACACAAAATTCTCGGATTTTATGTCACAAAACGGGTCATTTTTTCCGTCTATATAGTAGAGGGGTATAAAATCGTACCCGCTAAGATTACGATTTTATATCGGAAATTAAAACATGGAGGAAAGATTATGAGACTGAAAAAACTGGTTCCTTTTGTCGTCGCGGCGGTACTGCTGGGGACGGCTGCCGCGTTTACGGCTTGCGACCAACCGGACAAGTATGCCGACCTGGTGGCGGTGCGCATTAACGGACGAATGGCGGAATGGACGGATACGGCATACAACTTCAAGTATGAAGGGGACTCGTCGCTGAACGTATCGGTGCCATATACCAATTATCTGGAAATTACGGATTTGATAGTAAGTCCCGAGGCGGAAGGCAAGGTTTATTCTGACAGTAATTATACGCAGGAAATAACTGATACGGAAAAAATACACACGGACGGGGATACGTCGCTTTATATCCGCGTGACAAAAGGTAAAACCAGCCACGATTACACGGTGAATGTTGACGTAAGCGAAGAAAACCTGCCCGAAGGCGATTTATCCGCAAAAGATTACGACAACCGCGGCGGACACGTCTATATTCCCGAAAATGCCGAAACCGTAACGGTGGACGGCGTGGAATATACGGTCATAAACGATGAAGAAGAAATTCAAAGCGATAGAAATATTAATGTAACAACGAATTATATCCTATCGCAAGATATCAATCAAGAAAAAATGAAAGAAGGGAAGATATACAAATATAGCGGCGTTTTTGATGGAAACGGATATGCCTATATCAATGTCTATCCATCCGGCTTCGTTAGCGAATTGACTGAAAGCGGCATTATAAAGAACCTGAATGTAACATATCGGTTTGATGGGTATTACGGGAGCCTTGAACAGACTGATTGTAATACAGGCTATGTGGTAAAAGACAACAAGGGAACTATCGATAATGTAAGTATGTACTTGGAAAAGCAGTATCGAAGTATACGTGACGATGGAGAAAAGGCTGGTCACAAATATTCTGAAATAGGATTGTTCGTTTATGAAAATAATGGCGGAACTATAAAAAATTGTATACAGCAAAGTGTTATTGAAAGTCGCTTTGACCTTACTTTCGGTAAATCGAAGGTGCTTTTAAGTGTGGCGGCTTTTGCATATAGGTCGGAAGGCGGCACGTTTAGCAACTGCGTCAATACAGGCGAAATAACGGTAAACGAGGATATTATCGATTATATAGTACTTACTCAAGGATCGTTTCTAGTATGCGTGGAAGCCGATAAGGACACGAAAATGCAGGGCATATATAATTTAGGGAATATCGACACGATAGAACGGTTTAACACATATGACGGCATTGTCGGAGAAATTGCGGATCAGGGCGAAATAGACTTTTCGCTTGTAAAAGATTACACGAAAGAATAAAGGAGGAAAGATTATGAAATACACGAGAAGAATAAGTTGGTCGGCATTTGCGGCAGTGGCTCTTTTGCTTATGCTGGTTTGTGGCATTGTATTTGCAGCGCCGCAAACAGCGGTTGCGGAAGAAACTGCAGCGCAAGCCAACGAACTTAAAGAAATGGGAGATTACAGCAGTTATACGGACAACATTCTGCCGGAAAAAATCGATGAAGACGATATAGAACAATACGTGCCGGCGGAATTGTTCAATTCGGGCGGACCTTACGTTTATTACGGTAAGGAGTACGGTTTTGTAATTTACGAAGAAGCAAGTGTAAACTATGTCAACTTATTTACGGTAAATACAACATTTAATGATTTGAATAAATTAACTACTGAAATAAGGGTTGTTTATACGGGAGCGTTTACATATACTGAGTGGTTCGGCGCGCTTCCGCTGGCTGCGATAAAAGAAATAACGTTCGGCAACACTATGTTTACACAAGTCATAGTAGACGCTTCTCCGAATAATATATTATCGTCGTCCTACGATCCCCAGACAAATGAAGGCGCCATTTTCAATCAAATATCTGCCGGCAACAGTAATGTGAAGTATTATGATAGTTCAAGCTTGGAAGAGTTCGGCGATGATCAAATGATAGGAATGGCGGTTGATGTTATAAAAAGCGCCTTTGAAGAAATTCCAGTTGTAGGCAATATCATAGATATAGCGCTAACGATTAATGATATAGTCGGTGCGTTCGAAGAGGTTTGGCAACACGATATTACGGTAAATGAAACATATGATTATCCCCAAGATCATGCGGCACAACTGTCAAGTCTAAATTCGCTTGTGAAAGGCGTTACGATTGAACCCAGACAAGATATAACGGCCTTTGTGGGATATGGTGAAGATGAACCGGGGTGCATGAGCGCCGTATCGAGGATATATAATCCTAATAATAAAGAGTTTTACGTTTTGACAGGCGTTGATTTTGACGTGTATTTGAATAGTTCCGCCAAAATGGTCAAGTATGATCATTGTACGATATATGGTTCGTATAACGTCTCTTCTGAAATGGATACTTATGTGGCGATGAGAAGCGATGGCGAAGACGCGTTTTCATACAATAACGATAACGTGTTTTTTGCGCCGACGGTAAAGGGCACGAGTTTTTCTTTCACGCCCGATGAAACTGGGGAATATTATGTGAGAATTCCTGACGAGTATGAATATGCCGTTAAGGAAGGAAATACTACGCTGGTACCTAACGCTGAGAGCAATTATATTTTATCCGCCGGTAAAGAATATGACGTGGGTATTTATTATAAAGGCACGCAAATGGATTGGGGAAGTAATTCCGACGAACAAGCATATTTCAGTGAAGTGGAATTTATAGATAATGAAGTAACGTATGTGTCGGCACAAATATCAAGGGATCAATCGTTGCCTTTTGTAGATGACGGTATTGCAACGGGAACAATTCCTACAGGCATTTCATTTGCGTATAGCGACGATTATTCAAATAACGATTTGTTCAAGATAACCGCCACCGATATATCGCAGTTGAGCGTTTACCTGGCTGATACGGATATGAACATTCTGGCGAAAGGTAATGTGGGTACGGACGGCATTTACATCAATTACCCGCTTAACGAAGGTTATTATTTGATATGCAAAAACAATGGTGCGCAAACCGATATAACAATCGAAGATACGGGCGCACTTGTGTTGGGCGAAAGCCAATATACTTTTGCAACAGGGGAAGGCTTATATTATAGGGCAGAATTAGATCATACGCAATATTATAATGTTTCCGGCGTATGTCAAGGCGTTTATTCCGCGGAGGGAGTAAAACAAAATGACAACAACGGCACATATTGGTTACCGCAAGGCGATTACTACTTGCTTTCCAATGACGCAACGCAATTGTCGATATATTACGATTCCGCTTCTATGGCGGAAATAAGCGCGCCGGATACGGAGTATACGTATAGCGACAATAATGCTGACGCCATATTCAGACTGTTTTGCAATTATACCATGCCCGTGCAATTAAGCGTGCCCTGCGACGTTTATTGCAATAAGGAACTTATTGCGGAAAACGCTACCCGAGTATTGCTTGAAGGCGGGGAAGTAACGAATATCTATGATTTTGTTGTGACAGACGGCAGTAAGTCGTTCAGCTTTACGCCGGACGCAACAAATATCGGGTATAACGCCGTGATTACGGCAAACAGCGCGGAAGCTTTTACGGCATATAAATTCACGCTGAACGAAGCCACACGCATTTTTGCCGATTCGCAACAAGACCTTGTATATAGCATATACGATACCGCGCTTAATAGGATAGAAGAAGACCACGGTTATCTGCTTGAAGAGGGCAACTACTATATTGTTGTGGAGAACAGCGGAAATTATTCGTTTGAAGTAAAAGAAAAACTTATTCCCGTTGACATTACGTTTATCGTAGACGGAGCGGAAATCGAAGCCCCTTCCGGACAGGTATATTATTACGGTAAAATGGCTGAATTGCCCGTTCCGGAAAAGGATCATTACGATTTTGCAGGTTGGCAATTGCCGGACGGTACAATGCTTACCGATAGCCTGGGAGCAACTTTACAGCCCGTATATTTCGATGAAGTTACATTAACGGCGCAGTGGGTGGTAAGAAAAGTGGAACTTCAGGTAAATATGGCGGAAGGCAGTGCGTTGTGGTGGACGGGTAGTGAATTTTCCGAAACAAAAGTTACGGTAGACTTCCAAACGGCGCTTTTTAACGATTTGGTAAATCTTTATAATGCTTATGTGTCTTTGCCTGAAGGGAATAAACCGGGACACTATTTCACCCAATTTACAACCACATATATTTCTTCCGAAGGCAACGTGGACACTTATGAGTTTGCACCCGTCTGGCAAGTAGAATCTTACCACATTCAATTTGTATTTGCAAACGGCGATATATTAAGCTATAACGATATAGATTACGGAACGGAGATTTCTGATTCGTTATTTGCCGAAAGCGTGCTTAATCCTACAAAGCGTGGCTATTCGTTTGAAAATTGGCGGTACGAAGAGAACGTTTGTTACAATATGGCAGAAGGGGACAGAGTGCCCGATTTCACGCCCGATATCGGCGTAATTGATACGATTGCGGTAACGCTTGTGGCACAATTTACTCCTGTAGAATACACAATTACCATTAACGGACAGCAGATAAAAGTAACCTGTGAAGATAGTTATAAAATAAAAACTTTGGCAGAATACGGAATATCCGCATCCGCCTATAACGGTAAGAATATTTACTACACAAGAAGCGATAATAACGCAACCTATTACGAGGGTAATGCGGTGGAGGACGTTTATTCCGACATAACGCTTTCGTTGAAAGAACAATATGCCACCGCAAACATTACTTATGCGGACTGTGAAGGAGCAAACAACCCGGTCAGTATAGATTTAGGGAAAACACACGTACTTCAACCTGCGACCAAAAATACATACGAATTCGATCATTGGGAATATAACGGCGGCACGATCACTTCGCTTTCGATAAGTTCGCTGGGTATTGCGGGGTATCTCAGCAATACCAATCCGCACTTTGACCGCACCGTTAAGGCAATTTGGAAGAGCGGATATGTTTCCGTCGGGGTTGGTATACACACATTGTCTTATGCGTCGGGTAACAGCAGTAAACTTCATGTCGATTGCACCACAAAATCCATTGCAAAAACGGTTACGTTCAGGATAGCTTCCGACGTAAATGAAGTTACATTCCATGATAACAATCGCTCATGGGGTGATTTCGCAATTTTCGTGGAAAACAGAAATACTGAACTAACGATAAATTTTGACGGCTTATCGGGCATCACCGGTTATGCAAACGACGGCGTTATAAACGCAAGGTTTTGTCCCAGCCTTATTCTTAACGCAATGACGGATATTAGCATCAGTGCAGGTGAGATCAACAGTTTGACCGGTAATTTTGAAAAAGCCGCAATCATATGCAATAACCTTACGCTTAAAGGCAAAAATTTCAGCATTTACGGCGGAGAATACATTTTGGACTTTATGGGCACGGAAAGGGTTACTATTGCTTCAAGAGGTATTTCCGAATACAGCAAAAGCACAATGACCATATCCGCGAACTCCGTAACCGTCAACGGCGGGGACGGAGTCAACGGCTTAAACTGTGGAAATACCACAGCATCCACAGGTTCGCAATATTCCGGGAAAGGCAATGACGGACTTCCCGGAGGCGCAGGAACAAACGGCGCTTGCGCAATATACTGGACGGGAACTATAAATATAAGCGCAGGATCTACCGTTGTAGCAACCGGCGGTAGCGGCGGAAACGGCGGCGACGGAGGAGACGGCGGTAAGGGCGGTCCAGGAAAAGACGGGGCGTTCGGCGTGCCAACCGAAAATCCAGGAGACGGCGGTAACGGAGGTAACGGCGGAGATGGCGGAAACGGAGCACTCGCCATACAAGGCAATCCCACTATAAAAGGAAGCATTACAAAAAACAACGGTACAGGCGGTGCCGCCGGAGTAGGAGGCAGTGGAGGTGCTCCAGGAGATCCTGTCGAAACTATTTGGGGTAATCCGAGAACTGGCAATCCGGGTAGTCAAGGAGCAAATGGCTTTAGGGGAAGCAATGGTTTTGTAGACGGTCTGTAAGACTTGCCGTAATAAATATATCGGTTTCATAGTCCCTCATTGAGGCGGAGCGGCGCGGGAATTTTCCCCGCCGCTTTGTCGTATGCGGCAGATTTGCCGAGCAGGGGGCAACGTAAACTTATGCGAATTATCCGCCCTTCGCGCTTGCGCGTGTTGACAAAAAGGCGCGCGGCATACTATAATAATATTTACTATGGCGGAAGAGTTATGCGGCGATAATCTTACGGGCGGATACAGGATATTCGCAGACTTGCACACGCACACCACCTATTCCCACGGCAAGGGCAGTGTGGAAGACAACGTGCGCGCGGCGAAATTCCGCGGTTTAAGCCAAATTGCCATTACCGACCACGGCATACGCCACCCTTTGGTGGGGGTGGGCAGGAAGAAATTCCCCGCCATGCGCAGGGACGTGGAAGAGGCGGAAAAAAAGTTCGGCATACGCGTAATGCTGGGCATAGAAGCGAATATCTTCGGCATGAGCGGACAGATAGACCTTTCGGAAAAAGACATAGAGGAATTGGACATAGTTCTGGCGGGCTTCCACGCTTCCGCGCGCCCCGAAAAGATTTCCGATATTGCAAAGTTTCAGGCGAATCTGCTGGCAGGCAGGCTGGGGAAATCGGGCAAAGAGCAGATAGCGCGCAATACCAAGGCATATATAAACTGCATAAAGCGTTTTCCCGTGGACGTGATTACGCACCCCGGATTCTGGCTGCAGCTGGACACGTTCGAGCTGGGCAAGGCGTGCGCTGATTACGGCACTTATATAGAAATATCCTCGCGCCACCGCGTACCCGACGAAGCGGGGCTGGAAGGCTTTATGAAAAGCGGTGTCTTGTTCGTGATAAATTCGGACGCGCACCGCGTGCAGGACGTAGGCAAGTGGGATTACGCCGTGAATCTGGCGGCGAAAGCGGGGCTGGACGAGAGCAGAATTGCCAACGCAGGGGATAAACCGCTTGTTTTGAGAAGCAGGCGTTAAGGGGGAGTATGGACAGAACCCGCGAACTTATAGAAGAGATATTGGCAAGCGGAGAAGGCGACGTCAACGCCTATCTCAGCGCGGTACTGCGCGTGCGCGGCGAACTGCCCGTAAGGGGCGGCAAAATAGAGTGCGTGCAGGCGGACAGCGCTTTCGGCGAGGTTATCTTCGATTTTATCAACAAAGCCCGCGGAATAATAAAGGACGCTCCGTTCGAAACTGGCAGGACGGGCAGCGGCGAAGCGCAGAGGTTTTTTTTCAGGCTGGAAGGCAAGGGAATGGACGAACTTTTGCGCGCCGCCAGACTGGGCGCGTACGCGGAGGAAACAAATCCGTTTATACAAAGCGCCGCGGGGCTTTGTTCTTTTGTCAGGGGGTTGTTCGCAGGCGGCGGAACGTACACTCTGCCGGGGGAAGGAGAGCGCGGCTATTATATGGAACTGCGCATTCCCGACTTTGAAGAGACGGAGGATATACGCAAAAAACTCGAAGAGAGCGGCGTTAAATTCGAAAGCGCGCAGCGCAGGGCGGACAGCCTGCTTTACACGCGCAAGAGCGAGGAAATATGCAATATGCTCGCCTTTATGCAGGCGGGCGGTTGCGCGGTGGAAGCATACGAACTGCTTGTCAGCCGTACCGAAGCGGGGCGCGCGAACAGACAGGCGAACTATCTTACAAGCAACATTGACAAGGTAATGGTCAAGGCGGCGCGGCAGGTGGAAGCGATAGAGTTTTTAATTGCCAGGGGCGAAGACGAAGAAGAGGACGGCGAAACGAAAGCTATCTGGCGCGCGCGGTTGAAACACAAGACGGAATCGGCGGCGTATCTTGCAAAACTATTGGGCGTGAGCAAGTCCAAGGTGATAAGAAGGCTGGAAAAGGCGATAGAAAAAGCAACGCAAAAGGGAATGTGACATGGCGGAAACGGAAGAAAAAAAGAATAAGGAAGCCGCAGCTGCGGAAGAGACGTCGGCGGAAAAAGCCGCAGAGGGCAAGACGGAAGAAAAGAAAAAGGAAGAAAAGCCCAAATTCCCGCCCCCGCCCGATAAGGTGGAAGGTTTCGTCCACCTGCACGTGCATACGGAATATTCGCTACTTGACGGGGCGGCGCGCCTTGTTTCGGGCAAAAAATCCCCCCTTCTGGACGCGGTGTGGAACAAGGGTATGCGCGCCATGGCCATCACCGACCACGGCAATATGTTCGCCGCCTACACGTTTCAGAAAAAGGCGAAAGACCACGGCATAAAGTCCATTATCGGCTGTGAATTTTACACCTGCGCGGATATGACCGTGCACGACAGGGACCGCAACCACCTGTTGCTTATCGCCAAGAACAACGAAGGATATTACAACCTTGTAAAGCTCAATTCCTTAGCTTACACGCAGG
This sequence comes from Candidatus Alloclostridium intestinigallinarum, assembly GCA_904382605.1. Taxonomy (GTDB): domain Bacteria; phylum Bacillota; class Clostridia; order Christensenellales; family UBA3700; genus Alloclostridium; species Alloclostridium intestinigallinarum. Next base: position 23,746 of record CAJFJA010000006.1, read on the forward strand.
GTTTCCACTATAAACCGAGGATAGACTTAAAACTTTTGAAGGAGCACTCGAAAGGGCTTATCTGTCTTTCGGCATGTCTTGCGGGCAAAATTCCGCAACTGCTTCTTGCGGACGATTACGAGGCGGCAAAGCAGTACGCAATCACGCTGAGGGATATGTTTGACGAGGGCGACTTTTATATCGAACTTCAGGACCACGGCATAGAAGAACAGAAGAGGATAAATCCCAAACTCGTGCAGCTTGCAAAAGAGATAGGCGTCAAGGTGGTGGCGACCAACGACGCGCACTATATCGAGCGTTCGGACGCGGAAATGCACGAAGTTCTGCTGTGTATCCAGACGGGCAAAACGCTGGACGACCCTTCGCGCATGAGGTTCGAAACGGACCAATTCTATATAAAAACGCCCGAAGAGATGGAAAAACTTTTCGCGTGGGTGCCCGAGGCGATTACTTCCACCGCGGAGATAGCCAACAAGTGCAATGTGAAGATAACGCGTCAGGACCTCATGCCGCCTTTCCGTCCCGAGGACGGCTCCACTCCGCCCGAATATCTGCGCAAGCTGGCGTACGAGGGGCTGGAAAAGCGCTACGGCGTTATTACCGACGAAATACGCGAAAGGGCGGAATACGAACTTGGCATTATAATCAAGACGGGCTTTGCGGAATACTATCTGATAGTGTGGGACTTTATCCACTACGCCAAAAGCCAGGGCATTCCCGTGGGCGCGGGGCGCGGCAGCGGCGTGAGCAGTATCATCGCCTACGCCATAGGCATCACCAACGTGGATCCGCTCAAATACCAGCTTCTTTTCGAAAGGTTTCTTAACCCCGAGCGCGTGTCCGCGCCCGACTTCGACGTGGACTTCTGTTACGAGCGCCGCGGCGAGGTCATCGACTATGTCATAAGAAAATACGGCAGTGAAAAGGTGTGCCAGATTCTGGCGCTGGGCACCATGAAGGCGAAGGGCGCGATAAAGGACGTGGCGCGCGTGTACGGAGTGCCGCTCGCGCTGGTGAACAGGACCACGAAAGCCATAGACAACGCCCCCGACGTCACTCTGGAAAAGGTGCTTTACGCGGAAAAGAACGTGGGCAAGGACGGGGAAGAGGTTAAAAGCCACTATTCTCCCGAGGTAGTGGACATATACAACACTTCCGACGAAATGCACCGCGTCATAGATATGGCGTTGAAGATAGAGGGCATGCCCAGGCAGTGCTCCAAGCACGCGGCGGGCGTGGTTATATGTAAGGAAGTCATCTCGGACTACGTGCCCCTGCAAAAGAACGGCGACGACATCACCACCCAGTACCAGAAGGACGAGGTGGAAGAGCTGGGCATGCTGAAAATGGACTTCCTCGGGCTTAAAACGCTTACCGACGTGAGGAAGGCGCACCAATACGTTATGGAAGATTACGGCGTGGACGTGGATTTTTCCAAACTCGGATACGAAGACCCCAAAGTGTACGAGCTTATCTCCACGGGCGAAACGGACGCGGTGTTCCAGCTTGAAGGCGCGGGCATGAAAAAGTTCATGCGCCAGCTGCGCCCGGAGAACATGGAAGATATAATCGCGGGTATCTCGCTCTACCGTCCCGGTCCCATGGACAAAATTCCCGAGTACGTGCAGAACAAGCATAATCCGGACAAGATAAAATACGCCCATCCGCTTCTGGAACCCATTCTGAGCAACAGCTACGGCATAATGGTCTATCAGGAGCAGGTCATGCAGATAGTGCAGTCGCTCGCGGGCTTTTCGCTGGGCAGGGCGGACCTTCTGCGCCGCGCGATGGGCAAGAAGAAAGTGGATATAATGAAGGCGGAAAAGGCGGTGTTCCTGTACGGTTGCCCGGAGGTTCCGCCCACTTACAATAAGGACGGGAGCATTGACAAAAAGGGTCAGCCCGCCGTGGACGGCTGCGAAAAAAGAGGCGTGCCCATTCCCGTGGCGGAAGACGTTTTCGCGGATATGCAGAAGTTCGCAAGTTACGCGTTCAACAAGTCGCACGCGGCGGCTTACGCGGTGCTGGCGTACGAAACGGCGTATTACAAGTGCTATTATCCCATCGAATTTATAGCCGCCGTCATAAACAACAGGATAACCAGCGCGGACGAAGTGGAAAAATACCTCACCTATCTGCGCAAGTACAACTACGAGATATTCCCTCCCAACATAAACAAGAGCTTTGCCGAGTTCAAGGTGGAAAACGGCGGACTCAGGTTCGGACTTTGCGGCGTAAAGGGCGTGGGCATGGCGGCAATGCAGGCGCTTGTGGAAGAGAGGGAAAAGAACGGACCGTATAAGACGTTCAACGAAATTTTCAAGCGTCTGCCCGCGGGAACGCTGAACAAAAAACTTGTGGAAAGTCTGATAAAGGCGGGCGCGTTCGACTGCTTCGGCTACAACCGCTCGGCGCTGTGGGGCGTGTACGACACGGTCATGGCAAAGTGGCAGCAGATCAAGAAGAACGAGGGCACCAACCAGATGAGCCTGTTCGATATGTACGACGACGGTTCGGATATAGAAGACGAAATGCCGCGCACCAAAGAATACGGCAGAATGCAGAAGCTCATCTACGAAAAGGAAGTGCTGGGCATATACATGTCGGGACACCCGCTTGAAGATTACACGGAGAAGTTCAGGGAGCTGGACTTCAATCTGAGCATGATCCGGCCGCTTTTGCGCTCGGAAGCCAGCGAGGAAGAGCAGGAAGAGAGCGGCGAGGAACTTGACGACGAAGTCAGGGAGATGATACGCACCTACGACGGCCAGCGCGTCGTGGTAGGCGGTATGCTGCACAACATAAGCACCAAGGTGACCAAATCCAACGAACTTATGGCGACGGGCAGGCTGGAAGATATGTACGGCGACATAGAAGTCGTGGCGTTTCCCAAGAGTTTCGCCGCGAACAGGGACAACTTCCAGAACGATAAGATAGTGCTTATCGAAGGCGTGCTCAACGCGGGCGTGGGCAATACTTCCATAAACGTGCGCAAGGTGACGCCGTGGGCGCTGGACGGCAGCGGCGGCGAAGAAGCGGAGGAAGAGGCGGACGACCTTTATATCAACGTGCGCGACGAGGGCAGAATGGCGGAAGTCAACCGCGCGCTTGCCGAAAGGCCGGGGCGCAGCCGCGTTTTCATGCAGATAAATGGCAAACTGTTCCGCTCCCAGTACTCCGTAACGATAAAGCCCGGTCTTATCTACGAGCTGGAATATATGTTCGGGGAAAAGAGCACTTTGGTGAGAAAACGCAAAAAATAAGGCAAAGTGCTTGCAAACAATAGCCAAGAGGGAGTAAATTTGATATAATCACTAATGAGCGGATTTCGCTCGAAGGAGAAATATATGCGTAAAATAGGAGTTCTCACAAGCGGCGGCGACGCCCCGGGCATGAACGCCGCAATCAGGGCGGTCACCCGTTACGCTATATATAAGGGGTTGGAAGTTTACGGAATAGAAAGAGGCTATACGGGCCTTATCAACAGCGAAATCAAGCAGATGGACAGACGCGCCGTGTCCGATATAATCCAGCGCGGCGGCACTATTCTCAAGACCTCGCGTTCTCCCGAATTCAGGGAAGTGGGCTATCAGAAGATAGCGGCGGAAAATCTGGAAGCATACGACATAGAAGGACTGGTGGTCATCGGCGGCGACGGCTCTTTCCGCGGCGCAAAAGACCTTACGGACAATTGCGGCATAGTCACCGTGGGTATCCCCGGCACCATAGATAACGACCTTGCCTATACGGACTTTACTTTGGGCTTCGACACGGCGGTCAATACCGCTCTTTCGGCTATAAACAACCTGCGCGATACCATGACTTCGCACGAGCGCGTGTGCATCGTGGAAGTTATGGGCAGAAAGTGCGGCGACATCGCCCTTTACGCGGGTCTTGGCGGCGGCGCGGAAGTCATCATCGTGCCCGAAGTGCACAACGACATAGCTCAGATAGCAAAATCCATCGCCGTAAACAAGAGAAAGGGCAAGACCAGCGACATCATCGTACTTGCCGAAGGCGTGTGCAGGGCGGTGGAACTCAAACAGCAGCTGAAAGACCAGGGCATAACCTCGTCCATCAAGACCACGGAGCTGGGCTATATCCAGCGCGGCGGCGCGCCCACCATGCAGGACAGAATGCTTGCCGCGCAATTCGGCGTGAGGGCGGTGGACGTACTGCTGGAAGGCAAAGGCTCGCGCGTCGTGGGTATCAAGGATAACAAGATAGTGGACGTGGACACCACGGAAGCGCTGAAAATGGAGCGCGTGTTCAACACCGAACTTTATAACTGCGCCAGCATACTCGGTATGTGAGCGAAAAAGAAAAATACGAAATAAATCCCGGAGGAATAACACAAATGGAAAAATTGGTTGGAGCTTGTATGTTCGGACAGTCGGGCGGACCGACTTCCGTAATCAACTCATCCGCCGCAGGCGTGTTCCTGGAAGCCATGAAGCATGACTGCATCACCGAAATTTACGGCGCCGCACACGGCATCAGGGGCATACTCGACGAAGAATTCTACGATATGCGCAAAGAGGACGTGGAAGAACTTAAACTTTTGAAGAACACCCCTTCTTCCGCACTCGGTTCCGTGCGCTATAAGCTCAAATCCGCCGACGTGGACGACACCGATTACAAGAGACTGCTCGAAGTATTCAAAAAGTACAATATCCGTTACTTCTTCTATAACGGCGGCAACGACTCCATGGACACCTGCAACAAAGTCAGCAAATATCTGCAAAAGAGCGGCTACGAATGCAGGGTTATGGGCGTTCCCAAGACGATAGACAACGACCTTGACATCACCGACCACTGCCCCGGTTACGGCAGCGCGGCAAAGTACGTCGCCACCACCATGATGGAACTCAAACTCGACGCCAACGTCTACGACATCCCCATGATCACCGTCGTGGAAGTTATGGGCCGCCACGCAGGCTGGCTGACCGCCGCTTCCGCCCTCGCTTCCTACAAGGGTCTGGGTCCCGACCTCATCTATCTGCCTGAAATTCCCTTCGATACGGACAAGTTCCTTTCCGACGTGGAAAAGACCATGGCAAAGACGGGCGGTAAGTGCATGGTAGCCGTTTCCGAAGGTATCTCGGACGCGGAAGGCACTCTGATTGCCGAAAAGCTGGGCACCAACCTTGCAAAAGACAGCTTCGGCCACGCACAGCTCGGCGGCGTAGGCGCAATGCTCTCCAATCTGTGCAAGGATAAGTTCGGCTGCAAGACCAGGGCTATCGAATTTTCGCTCATGCAGCGTTGCGGCGCCCACCTTGCTTCCAAGGTCGACGTGGAAGAAGCGTTCAGGGCGGGCGCAACCGCCGTCAAGTACGCGGTTAAGGGCACTACCGACAAGATGGTTTACTTCAAGCGCGTCATGAAGGACGGCAAGTATTCCTGCAAGATGGGCATTATGGACGTCGCAAAAGCCGCCAACACGGAAAAGAAAGTTCCGCTCAGCTGGATAATCAACGACGGCACCATGCTTTCCAAAGAATACGTCGATTACGCAATGCCCCTTATCCAGGGCGACTGCAAAGCTCCCCTCGAGGACGGACTTCCCCGCTTTGCAAAATTGAAGAAAGTGTTCGCGGAAAAGAAGTAATTTGATATAAAGTTACTGCTAGGGCGGCTGTGAAAACAGCCGCCTTATTTTTTACGCAGTTGAATTTTATGTAAGTAAACGCCTAAAATGTCTTGCCAATCGCCTAAAAACAAATAAATTTATGCGAATTTTCGTTCAATATATTGTAAATCGCCTAAAATTATGATATAATTAGGCGAAAACAAGAGGTAAGGCGAATGAGAAACTTTGATTACAACAGATTGAAGTATTGCAAATGGGACGGCGAAGGTCTGGGTTTAATCGGCGCAATTCACGAATATAAGGGTAGGCAGGAATTGTTTTTAAGGCAAAAGCCAGCGGCACTTGACAAACTTGTGGAGATAGCGAAGGTGCAGAGCACCGAATCGTCCAATAAGATAGAAGGCGTAGTTACCACCGCCACGAGAATAAAGCAGTTATGCAGTCAGAAAACAACTCCGAGGAACAGGGATGAGGAGGAAATTTCGGGGTATCGCGACGCGCTTTCGTTAATTCACGAAAATTACGATTATATCCCAATCAAGCCTTCCTATATTTTGCAGTTGCATAGGGTGCTGTACGGATATTCGCAAAGGGATATAGGCGGCAGATTCAAGAATACGCAAAACTATATAGCGGAAACGGGAGATAACGGAACGCAGATAATAAGGTTTATGCCTCTTGCCCCCTATGAAACTCCCATGGCGGTAGAAGCTATTTGCGAAAGCTACAACCGGGAAGCTGATAACGGCGAGGTCGATCCGCTCATTCTCATTCCCGCGTTTATACTCGACTTTCTGTGTATCCACCCCTTTAACGACGGCAACGGAAGAATGTCCAGACTTCTTACAACTCTCTTGCTGTACCGTGCCGGTTACGCGGTGGGAAAATATGTGAGTTTGGAGAGCAAGATAGAAAAGACGAAAGCCAGTTATTACGACGCATTGGGAAAAAGCGACGTAAATTGGAACAGCGGGGAAAACGATATAACTCCCTTCATAAAGTATCTGCTTAAAATCGTGCTTGCCGCATACAGAGAGTTTGAAGAAAAAGTGACGATTACCGAAGGCAAAGTTTCCGCCGCCGGTATGGTCAGGAAAGCCGTTTATAATAAAATAGGCAAGTTTACCAAAAACGATATAATGGAAAGTGTGCCGTCCATAAGTAAAAGTTCGGTGGAAAACGCGCTGAAAGTCTTGTTGCAGGAAGGAGTAATAGGCAGGGAAGGCAAGGGAAAAGCAACTTTCTATTTCAGAAAAGACTGACATAAAGTGCTGTTAAAATACGATAAGCACCCGAAATTTGATATGCACCTCCAAAAGTCTGTCCAACTTTTGGGGTGCATATCATATGCTGTAGGGTCTTTTGCATAATGAAAACTCAGGCAGACATAATTTATATAAATGTAAAAATTTTTATTATATTATTGACAATGATTATTTTTAAGTTTATAATAAAGGCAACGGATAAGGAGGCTGGCAATGGACGAAAATTTGTACCCGATTGATTTGCTTGACGTGCTTTTAGATAAGGATAACCATGATCCTATCGTTTTGATGGATGAAAACGGCAGACAATTATCTTTTGAACAGGTTGCAATGATTGTACGCGAAGTGGACGGGGAAAAACGTCTTTTTCCCATACTTAAACCGATAGACCGTATAAAAGGAATAGACGATGACGCCGCCATAGTATTCCGCGTGGAAGAAAACGAAGAGGGCGTTCATGTATTGTTAATAGAAGAAAACGAAGAAATCGCCGTTGCGGTTTTCGATGAGTTTCTTGAACTTTTGAAAGAGGAAAAAGAAAAAAGAGGAAAGAACTGAGTTCTGCGTTTATTAACGTAATAAATAAAAACAAAGGCGGGAGCACTACTCCCGCCCTTGCGCTATTTTGCCGAATTTTATTTTATATACAGATCCTTGCTTGCAAACTCGGGTTCGCAGGTGATATTCACGCCCATCTTGCGCATAACGCCCATATCCGTGTCGTTGAGCATACACGAGCCGTGCGCTTCCAGACCGCGCAGCCTGGGCAGCATATTGAGAGCCGCCTGCGCCAGGGTATTGGTTGCGGCGCATATGCTGAGCGCGGTAAGAACGTCGTACAGATTCAGTTTATCCTTGTCCGCCCTGAACACGTCCTTTTTCAGACTCTTGATGGGTTCCAGAACGAGGGGCAGGAGCAGAAGCATATCGTCGGAAATGCCCGCAAGCGCCTTTACGGAGTTGAGCACGCACGCGGAACACGCCGTCATGAGGGAAGTGGTTCTGCCCGTGATGAATCTGCCGTCCTCCAGCTGGATTGCCACGGCGGATTCTCCCGACTGCGCCGCCTTTTCAAGCGCTGGTTTTACCACCTTTCTGTCCTCTAAGGAAAGTTTGCTTTCGTTCATCAGAAGCATTATGCGCTGGGGCACGCTTGCGTCGCAAAGCCCCTGCTTGTAATCGCACGCCGCCTTGTAGTAACGGCGGATAATCTCCTGGTTTGCGGCATAGCGAACCGCTTCGTCGTCGGTAATGGCAAAGCCCGCCATATTCACGCCCATATCCGTGGGGGAACGGTAGAGGTTTTCGTCCCCGGTAATCTTGGTGAGTATGGAACGCACTATGGGGAAACATTCTATGTCGCGGTTGTAGTTGACCGTGGTAATGCCGTATGCTTCCAGGTGGTAGGGGTCGATCATATTCACGTCCCCCAGGTCCGCCGTAGCCGCTTCGTACGCCACGTTCACGGGGTGCTTCAAGGGCAGATTCCATACGGGGAAGGTTTCGAATTTTGCATATCCCGCCTTGACTCCGCGCTTGTATTCGTGATAGAGCTGGGAAAGGCAGGTGGCGAGTTTGCCGCTTCCGGGACCGGGCGCGGTAATGACTACCAGCGGTTTGGTCGTCTCTATATAGGGGTTTGCGCCGTAGCCTTCGTCGCTGACTATCGTGTTTACGTCGGTGGGATAGCCCTTTGTCTTGCGGTGGATATACACTTTTTCGCCGCGCCGCTCCAGCTTGCGCACGAACACGTCCGCCGCGGGCTGACCTTCGTATTGGGTGACGGTGACGGAGTTTATGGAAATTCCCAGCTTGCGTATCTTGTCTATAAGGCGAAGCACGTCCATATCGTAGGTTATGCCGAAGTCGGCGCGTATTTTATTGCGCTCGATATCGCCCGCGCTCACCACGAATATTATCTCCGTCTTGTCTTTGAGAGCGCGCAGAATGTTTATTTTGGCGTTGTAGGCAAAGCCGGGCAGTACGCGCGCCGCGTGCATATCGTCAAAAAGTTTGCCGCCGAATTCCAGATACAGTTTATTGTTGAATTTTTCTATTCTCTGCAGAATTTTTTCCGTCTGCAGCTGCGCGTATAAATTGCTGTCGAAGCCCTTCTTCATATCCTTTTATCCTCTGAAAACGTCTGTGAATATTCTAGCACACACGCCGCAATCCGCGCAAGTTTTTTTGACGCAAAACCCGCGCCGTAAACCTCCTTATTTTTTAACGAATTTGCAATGGGGGCAGGCGTAATAAACGCCGTCCTCTCCCGTACGCCTTTCAAGAGGGATTCTGCAGCGGGGACATATGTTGTTTTCCACCAGAATCTGTGAAGTTTTAATCTCCATAATATGCATATGGTCGGAAATGCCGTCCGCGCGTGCCGCAAGCAACTGCTCGTTCAGCGAAAGTTTTTCTTCCGCGGAAAGAATCCGAAAACTTTTTTGTCCGTCTATCGCCTGCCGCAGGGAAAAAATATCTGTCACGTTTTCCGCGCTTACGTGCGATATATCGCCGTAGGCGAATACCACATACTGATATACGTGTACCCGTAGCGAGCCCCGGTAAAACACTTTAATCGCACTGCTTTCGGCATATTTGCACAATCTGTCGACTTGTTGTAGGTTACTACAACTGCGCGCCATCTCGCACAAATCTGCCCGAAACCAGTTACGCTGAAAGCAAAGCATTTTACAGCCCGGCATATACACATATTTTATGTTTTACTGTAAAATGTGTTCTACCGGGGATCGCTACGGGTACATTTTTCGGGAGCAGTTTCTTTATGCAGTAAAGGTGTGTGAGATTTTGCTTTACGGGGCTGTAAAACTCGTATTTTTTGCCGCGAATATATTGCTGCCACATACGCATGTTTTCATTGCCGTATATAGTCCCCGCGAAATTTTTCGTTTCTATGACGAAAACGCCGTTGGAACATATACATATATGGTCTATCTGCCTGCTTTGTCCTTCTTCCAAAACCATGTAGTTGTCTATAACTATCGCCGTGCCCGAATCGCATTCTTTCAGTACGGAAGAAACGGCGGCTTCGCCGCTTTCGCCCGCGGTTCTTCCGTGCGTGCCGCGCCTTTCTTTTTTTGCGGAATTTTTCACCGCCGCGGCAATCGCCGCCACCACTGCGACGGTTGCAACAACTATAAGTAAAATAAGCCAGGTATCCATAATTAAATTATCCTTTGAAAATCCCGTAAATATTTTAACACATAAGCGTTAATCGCGCAAGGTGCAATTTGCCGTCAAAGAATCGCGGAACTGCAACTTCCGTGCCGGGCTTTGCGGAGATAAAACTTTTGCAACTTTGGTTTGCCGCTTTGAAGTATGCGAAGCGCCGCACGCTCACGCTTGTCTATTTTTGATAGGTGTGCTATAATGCTTGCGTAGACTTATGAAAAATTTTTTTGATGTAGTAATAATCGGCGGCGGCGTAATAGGCTGTTCGCTGGCAAGTCATCTTTCCGCCTATACGGCGGATATTGCCGTGCTGGAAAAGGTAAGCGACGTTTCCTGCGGCGCGAGCAAAGCAAATTCGGGCATCGTCCACGGCGGATTCGACGCCAAAGAAGGCAGTCTGAAAGCAAAGTTCAACGTCCTCGGCTGCGCCATGATGGAAGAGGAATCCAGACGTCTTGATTTCCCTTACCGCCGCAACGGCAGTATGGTGCTTGCCTTCAATAAGGAAGAAGAGGATATCTTGCAATCGCTCTACCGCCGCGGCGTGAAAAACGGGGCGAAGGGATTGGAAATAATCAGCGGCGACAGGGTGCGCGAACTCGAACCGAACGTTTCGGCGGACGTGACCGCCGCTCTCCGGTGCACTTCGTCGGGTATAACGAGTCCCTACGAAATGGCGGTGGCATACGGCGAAAACGCCGCGCGGAACGGCGTGCGTTTTTACTTTGATACATGCGTGAAAAGTATTGAAAAAGAGGGCGAAAACTTTCTTATTATCGTGGAAAACGGTAAAAAATATACTGCTAGGGCGGTAGTAAACTGCGCCGGCGTACACGCTGACGAAATCTGCCGCGCCTATAAGGGCAAGGAAGAAATGCCCGCCTTTTCCATAACTCCGAGAAGGGGCGAATACATACTCATGGACAAGACGGAGGGCGGCAAGGTAAGCGCCACCCTGTTCCATACGCCTACGGCGATGGGCAAGGGAATTCTGGTCACTCCCACCGTGCACGGCAATCTGCTTTTGGGACCTACCGCCGACGATATAGAGGACAAGGACGATCTTTCCACCACCGCGGAGGGCGGAGGAAGGGTGTTAGCGGGCGCGAAAAAGAGCGTGCCGTCAATCAGTCCCAAAACGGCGATAACCCGTTTTTCCGGCGTCCGCGCACACCCTAGTACCGATGATTTTATAGTGGGCAAGGCTTTTGACGGCTGGTATAACCTGGCGGGGATAGAATCGCCGGGGCTTACCTGCGCCCCCGCGCTGGGGAAGGTGGTCGCGGAGGAGATAGCCCGCGATTACGGACTGTCCTTGCGCGCGGACTATATCGCCGAGCGCAGGGGAATCCGCGCCTTTGCGGCAATGAGCCGCGCCGAACGCGAAAAGGCGGTTGCGGAAAATCCGCTCTACGGCAGGATAGTCTGCCGCTGCGAACAGGTTACGGAAGCGGAGATAACGGACAGTATCCGCAGACCGCTCGGCGCGAGGGATATAGACGGAATAAAGAGGCGCACACGCGCGGGCATGGGAAGGTGCCAGTCGGGATTCTGCATGCCTAGGGTGGCCGATATTCTGGCGCGCGAGCTGAATATCGACATAAACGAGGTCACCAAATGCGGAGGCGGCTCTTACATGACGGAGGGATACATTGATGAGGAATGAATTTATCAAAGAACTTTCTACTCCGTCGGGGACAGGAAGGCTGGTGATCGTGGGCGGAGGTCCCGCGGGACTTGCCGCCGCCGCGAAAGCGCGCGCGGAAGGGGTGCGCGATATAGTTATCGTCGAACGCGACGTGCGCGCGGGCGGTATTCTCAACCAGTGCGTACACAGCGGTTTCGGACTGCATATGTTCGGGGAAGAACTCACCGGTCCCGAGTACGCTTCCCGTCTGGAGCGTTCGGCGGAGGGCATAGCCTGTCTTACCGGAACGACGGTTTTGAATATAACGCCTTCTTTGGGTGTGGAATGCGTCAGCGAAGAGGGAATTTTCACCGTTAATGCCGACGCCGTCATACTCGCATGCGGCTGCCGCGAACGGCCGCGCGGAGCAATCGGTATTCCCGGGGCGCGCTGCGCGGGAGTGTATACCGCGGGTACGGCGCAGAAACTGATAAACATAAACGGCGTAATGCCCGGCCGCAGATTCTTTATCCTAGGTTCGGGGGATATAGGGCTTATAATGGCGCGCCGCGTTATTTTGCAGGGCGGGGAAGTGCTCGGCGTGGCGGAGATAATGCCGTATTCTTCGGGACTCAAACGCAATATAGCCCAATGTCTTGACGATTACGGAGTGCCGCTCATGCTTTCGCACACCGTCACCGATATACGGGCAAAAGACGGCAGACTGTGCGGAATAACCGTGGGCAGGGTGGACGAAAAACTTTCGCCCGTCCCCGGTACGGAGATTGATTTCGAATGCGATACCCTTCTTCTCAGCGTAGGACTTATTCCCGAAACGGAGCTGTTGCGCGGCGCGGGAGCGGAGCTTGATCCGGTGACGGGCGGCGCGGTCGTGGACGAGCGCATGATGACGTCCGTAAACGGCATTTTCTGCGTGGGCAATATGCTTCACGTGCACGATCTGGCGGATTACGCCTGCAAGGAAGCGGAAGAATGCGCCCGTTTTGCCGCAAAGTATCTGAAAGAGCGCGGCGGGGCGGGAGCAAGCGTGAGAATAAGCTGTTCGGGAGGGGTGCGTTACACCGTTCCGCAGCTGCTTATTAAGGATATGACGGGCGCGCTATCCCTCAAACTCCGCGTCGGAGGGGTGGCGAAAAACGTGTATATCGCCGCATATGCGGACGGAGAGGAAGTATATTCCGTATTCCGCCGCGTGGTCGCGCCGGGCGAAATGGAGTATCTTACTCTTCCCGTAAACGCGGCTGAAAAACTGCGCGGCGCCGAAGTAGCCGAAGTGAGGTTGAAGGAGAAAAAATGAAGGAACTTACCTGTATCCGCTGTCCCATGGGCTGCGTTATGAGCATAGAAGAAAAGGACGGGCAGTTTATCGTTACCGGCAATACCTGTCCGCGCGGAAGGGAGTACGCCGTTTCCGAGATGACCAATCCCGTCCGCACTTTTTCCGTGGCGGTGCGCGTGAAAGGCGGCGACCGCGGCGCGGTGGCGGTGAGAGTAGACGGGGCGGTGAATAAAAAATACATTCTGCCCGTAGCGGACTTCGCGCGGCATATGACTTTGACCGCGCCCGTAAAGGAAGGGCAGATTATTGCGGAAAACGTGCTGGGAAGCGGCGCGAATCTGATCGCCACCGCGGCGGTAAACGGGGTAGAGAGGTGAAAAAGTATATTCTCGCGCTCGACCAGGGCACTACGTCGGCGCGCGCGGTCGTCTATGACAAAAGCGGCAATCTTTCCGCGATGTGTTCGCAGGCGATAAAGCAGATATATCCGCAGGGCGGCTGGGTGGAACACGATCCCGAGGACATCTGGCTCGCCTGCGTAAACTGCGCCCGCGGCGCGGTGGAAAAGGCGGGCATAGGCGCGGAAGATATAGCCGCAATCGGCATAACCAACCAGCGTGAAACGGTGGTTATGTGGGATAAGGATACGGGAAAACCCGTGTATAACGCCATCGTGTGGCAATGCCGCCGCACTTCCGGTATGTGCGAGAGTATTAAGGAAGAAGGGCTGGAAGAATATATTTACGACCGCACGGGATTAAAGGCTGACCCTTACTTTTCCGCGACAAAACTGCGCTGGATTCTGGATAACGTCCCGCGTGCGCGCAAACTTGCGGAAAGCGGCAGACTGCTCGCGGGAACGGTGGACTGCTTTCTGCTCTGGAGGCTTACGGGAAGGCATTGCACGGATATAACCAACGCTTCGCGCACCATGCTTTTCGATATCCATAACAAGCGGTGGAGTGAAGAGTTGCTCAGACTTTTCGCCATTCCGCGCGCCGTTCTGCCCGAAGTTCTTCCTTCCGGCGGGGAATTCGGCGTTACAAACCTGTTGGGCGCGCCCGTTCCCGTGTGCGGAGTCGCCGGCGACCAGCAGGCGGCAATGCTCGGACTTATGTGCACGGAGTACGGCGACAGCAAATGCACTTACGGCACGGGCTGTTTTATGCTCATGAACACCGGCAGGCGCAATATAGTTTCCAAACGCGGGCTGGTCACCACGCTTGCCGCTTCTTTCGACATATCGCCCGATTACGCGCTGGAAGGCTCCATGTTCTCGGCAGGTGCGGTGCACGGCTGGCTTAAAGAGGGTATGGGACTTATAGAAAACGAATCCGACTGCGCCGACATTGCGCGTAAGGTGAAAAATACGGGCGGAGTTTATCTCGTGCCCGCGTTCGTCGGATTGGGCGCGCCGCATTGGAACAGCCGCGCAAGGGGCACGATAACCGGCATAACGCGCGCCACCACGCGCGAACACGTTATCCGCGCCGCGGAAGAGTGCGTCGCATACCAGGTGCTCGACGTGCTCCGCGCCGTACAGGCGGATACGGGAATAAAAATAAAAAAACTGTACGCAGACGGCGGACTCAGCCGCGACGATTTCATCATGCAGTTCCAGGCGGATATAGCCGGTATCACCGTCGAACGCCCGCGCATACTCGAATCCACCTCTCTGGGCGCCGCTTTTCTCGCCGGTATCGCCTGCGGCATGTGGAGCGGCTTTGACGAATGCCGCAAAATAAAACAGTCCGAACGCGTTTTTCTGCCCGCCATGGATAAGAAGACGAGGAGTGAGCTTATTCTCGGCTGGGAACACTCTATAAGGGCTTGCAATATCTGACCATAGGCGCCGCATATAAGGCGCGTGATACTTTGTCAAGCCGCATTTTTTCTAAGTCACGTACGCTTAGTACGCTCCTGTCGCAAAAATGCGCCTTTCCTCGTCTGACACGCCTTCTATGCGGTGCGTTTGAGCGCGACTACCAAGCGGAAAATTAAAAAATTCACCTTTCCTAGCATTAGGGCACTTCTTCGCGGTGCGTTTGGTTGCGGCTTTTAACAAGGTAGAATTTTAATAAAATACAGCAACTTAAAAAGTATCGCATTAAGTAAAATACCCGTAGGACGAGTTCACAAAAGCGTTTTTCACGCAGGTATTTCCAGGCAGGTTTATGCGCGGCGGAGCGAAGGCATAGCAGCGCTATGTCGAGCGAAAGCCGTGCGGAAAACTGACGGAAAGAGCGCGTGTAAAGGGCTTTTGAGGACAAGGACTAGGGTATTTATTGACTTGCTTGTGTCTGCGCAAAAACAATTATAAGAAAGTATTGCGAAGAAAATACTATCAACTATACTTTTGTTACTTCAAAGTATAATCGGGGTGCGGCGGCTCGCCGCGGTGAAGCGCACGGCGCTTCCGGTGCGTTTGGTTGCGGCTTTTAACAAGGTAGAAATCAAAGTTATTGCGGAGAAAGTACTATCAAACCATACCTTTATTACTTCAAAGAGTAATCAGTGGTGAAGCGCACGGCGCTTCCGGACGGGTTATTCGTAAAGGGCCGCTTTATTTTGCGGTATTTTCGTCTATGTCTTTCAGCCTTTGTCTTGCCAGCCTGATATGCTCCATTATATGCCCGATATTGCCTTCGCCGGCGTATTTGGACATATCGAAAAAGTTGTGGTCCGTGCGCGACCAGAACAGGTCGTTTTCGTCGCCGTGTACGTCTATATCCTCTTTCAGTCTGCCCGTATACACTTCCACGTAGCAATTATCCAGCGGATATGTAAAGGTCATCAGATGGATCAAGTTCACGTCTTCGAAAGTGACGGCGGTTTCCTCCTCAAGTTCGCGGTAGGCGGCGGTAAGTCCGTCCTCGCCGAGTTCTATCTTTCCGCCGGGAAAGTTGATAAGCCCTTTGTAAGGGTCTTTTCTGCGCGTGCACATAAGCACGCGGTCGCCCTTTTTATTGAACAGCGCAATTAAATTAAGTCCTCTCATACTTCAAACCTCTCGCATAATTTATTATATCACCTGTACGGCGAAAAGTAGCGTTTTTTGATAAAAAAGGGCGGAACACGCAAAAATTTTCCGCTGAAATTACGCCCTGCGAAATTCGCAGGGCGCATTCGTTTGTCGTTTTTGCGGGGCGGGGAGCGTTTTCCCAAAGCCCCGCGGTTGCCGTTTGCGTTGCGTCAGCCCATAACGTAGGAGAAGGACGCGGCGGTATTGGAGCAGGTTATCATGGTGAACAGCAGGGTATTGATAAGTGCGCCCAGCCAGATGTTGCCCGTTTTCGCGGTCATTCTTCTTGCTATCACGGTGGCGATTGCGAGAATGGGCACCATGGGGAAGAGAACTATGTATCCCAGCGCCATATCGTCCTGCCACATATATCCGGTAGTGGTGAAGCAGCCGTACTGGATAGCTATCACGAGCAGTACGCCGAATATGTTGAAGAACACGTTGATAAGGGTGCTCGCCCATTCGGGTATATTGGAAGCGCGGTAAGTTTCGCCGAACAGCGCGCTTATGATGAAGAATATTCCGAAGAATACCGCATACCTCACAATGGTGGGGAAGAGCACTCCGAAGTCGAATACTTTCACCGCGAGCGTCCAGATGCGGAAGTCAACCGTCCATATAGCCCAGTTGGTATAGAGAACGGCAAGCAGTATGCCGAATATCAGCAGCGCGAGCACCAGCGTTTTGAGCAATCCGCCCAGCCCCGTGGCTATCTTGCCCGCCTCGAACGGGTTTTCCTGATACTGCGCATAGTCGTTACCGTAACGCACACGGTTTACGACGGTATTCGCCAGCCAGAAGAACAGTATTACCGCCAGCGAGAACAGCGCGGTAGCCACCGCCCACGTTGCCACCCAGTTGGTGGTATCCTGGGGATACAGCTGGGTGTTGGGGAACACTTTATTGCCGTATTCCGTGCATATGGCGTGAATGGAGAAGCCGCTGAATATCGTAATGCCTATGGCGGCGAGCCAATAGGATATATTTTTCTGCACGCCCTTTAAAGGCTTGGGCAGTACGGGTTTGTTCGCGCCTTCCCAGACGGTCTCGGTTTCGGTTGTCATCTGCGGATTTCCGTTTTCGTCCAGAACGGCTTCGCCGTTTTCATCCAAAAGCGGCACGGAGCGCTCCACCGTGACGAGTTTTGCCACGCGCAGGCTTTTGAACAGCGGAGTGGTGAGCAGAAGGCTTGCAAGAGGGAAGATGAGCGCGAAGAACGCGATAAGTCCGATAAGGGAGAACGCTTCCTTCACCCACCAT
Organism: Candidatus Alloclostridium intestinigallinarum; assembly: GCA_904382605.1. Taxonomy (GTDB): domain Bacteria; phylum Bacillota; class Clostridia; order Christensenellales; family UBA3700; genus Alloclostridium; species Alloclostridium intestinigallinarum. The sequence goes on from CAJFJA010000006.1 coordinate 41,005, forward strand.
ACCTGATTGCCTTCGGATATGTATTCGTATCCGTTCGGGGTGCCGAACGCGTTATAGAAGAAGTTGACAACCGCTTCCGCGCCGTCCACCGAGCAGTGGTTCTGCGGGTGCACGCCGGGGATCTCGTAAACTACCCTGAACGCGCCCTCCGTCTCCTGTCCGCCGACGGTTTCTGCCGCCTGGCCGTTTACATATATCGCACCGGACACGACGTCGCCTTCCAAAGAGGCGTTGCCGATAAACTTTTTTGCCGCCTGAGTGGTGAGGTATTCGCGCGAAATCGTGCCGTCCTCGCCTTCATTGGTGGTGAAGAAGAATTCGTCGTCCTTGGCTTTCAGCATACCCACGTCAACGTCCGCGCCGGCGCCCATAAACGAGCTCCACGCCTGCATAAGACCGGCGGAGACTATGCCCACGCTTGCGTCCTGCAGAAGAGTCATCGCCGTGGTCATGCCGCCCATGGAGTGGCCGGATATACCTATCTTGTCTTTATCCACATAGTCTAAGTTGTAAAGATATTTTGCGGAATCGTAAAGGCCGCTCGTCGCCATCATCGCGCTCTGGTCGCCGGAGTTTTCGTAGTTGCCGTGACCTTCCCTGTCCACGGTCAGAACCACGAAGCCGCGGCGCGCCAGCTCTATGGCGTTTTGCAGCTGCATTTCGCGGTTGTTCAGATACCCGTGCGTGAGCACAACCGCGGGCAGGGGATTATCCGCGCTTGCGTCCTTGGGCTTGAACAGAATGCCCGAAACAACTTCGCCCGCAACTTCCGCTTCTTCGCCGGAAAGGTCTGTTATGGTGCCTTCGTTTTCAACGTTCCTCAGGTCGGTAACTTCCACCTGCCAGCCGTTTGACTGGATGGCGGAAGCTATAAAGCTGGAAAGGAATATCACCAGAATGCAGACTGCCAGGAAGATGAGCGCGACTTTGTTGTTCTTGCAATAAGACTTTGCGTCGTTGTTCTTGCAATAAGACTTTGCGTCGTTTTTGAAATTGCTCATAAAATTCCTCCTTCTCGCTGCGCGCGACCCCCATCGCCGCAGCCGTTTTCTACTTTAATCATACATAATCTTTACAAATTCGGCAATTGACAAATCCGTTGCGCTATGGTACTATTTTGTTGTACAAATTTGTCGAATCGGCAGTATTTAGATGATTAAGGGGTGATGATTATGGCTAAATACGCTTTGAACGATATCGTATCTTTGGACAGGCTCAAACTTGTTCTCGATTCTCTTGCAAAAGCCACAGGTATGAATTTATGCGTGTTGGACGCCATGGGCGGAACGTTGATTTATCCGTGTAACGATATAATATTTTGTAAAACGGCGCGGGAAGACGCACGATTGAAACCACGCTGTCTGCGCCTTGCCGCGCATTCGTGTTTTGAAGCCGGCAGACTTCATAAGTGCATTTACTACAAATGCCATTTCGGACTTACCGGTTTTGCCGTACCGATATTTTATAAAGGCGAATATGTGGGGGCTTTTTGCGGGGGCGGAGCAAAGACGGATATGGAAGAGAGAAAAATGGATAACGTCGAGGCGGTTATGCCGCTTGAAGAATATCCGCAACTGCAAGACGTTTTTTCGCGTTTGCCGTATATGGAAGCAAGCGCTTTTGTCGAAACGGTGAACCTCGTTAATCAGCTTGCGTCGTTTATAGGCAATTTCAAAGTGACTGTCAATATGGTTTCGGAAGGAGAGAAGAAAGCCGCAGGACTTAATAAATTGCAACCGGCGCTTAAATATATAGCGGCGCATTATACTGAAAAATTGAATGTGAGCGAATTGGCGAAAAAGTGTTTTGTCACTCCCGAATATTTTTCGCGCCTGTTTTCGCGCGTTGTGGGCAATACGCCCTCGGTGTATATTCTGAGTCTCAGAGTAAAAAAGGCAAAAGAACTTTTGGCGAACAGGGAAATGAAAGTAAGCGCCGTAGCGCAGGCTGTTGGATACGACGATCCCGCATATTTTATTCGGAAATTCAAACAGGCGACGGGTGTGACTCCCATGCAGTATCAAACGTCGGTCATAGGCGCGGACGTACGGTAATCCGTCGGTAAAAAAACGGTATATTTTGCAATATATTGTATTGCATGATGATAAAAACGGATATATAATATAACCAGATATAATCGGACAAAAAGGAAAGGTTTGTATGGATAAAGTGAAAAAGAAAATAGGAACGTATCTGGGCGTGGGAATAGCGTTACTTATAGGGTTGCCTGCCGGTATAGTAATGACTGTTTTCGGCGCGACGAAAGGCATTACCGCGCTTCTTGTAATAGGCATAGTTCTGATAGTGGCGGGTTTTTATGTGGGTCCGGTACTGCTTGTGCAGGTTACGGAGAAGAAAAAGCTCGGGCGCGTTATATCGGCGATAGATAATCAGAATCTTTACACGGCGCAGGAAATAGCAGCGGGGACCGGCATAAGGGAAAAGGCGGTTCTGGGGTATATAAACGAGGCGTTGCAAAAAGGGTATATCATCGGCTATAAATGGGAAAACGACAGGCTGGAACTTATCAAATCACGCAAGCAGACGTGGGATAAAAGCACGCAGAAATGTCCTTTCTGCGGAGCGCCCGTCGTGGTGGATCCGAAAGCGGAATCTACGGTGTGTCCTTATTGCGGAGCACATATGAAAGTGCAGGATTAAACCGCGGATATTCTTCATATCGAAAAGAGCCGAAAGGGGCTCTTTTTTGTTGCGCGCGGAAATTCAAATTGTGAAAATTCGTGTAAAAAATTCGCATGAACTCCGCTTTTTGGTTGCTCGGGTAAAAAGTTTGCCCGTTAAAAGGTAAAAATTGCGAAAAACGAAAAAATTGGGTCTTGAAATGACAGCCGATATGTTCTATAATATAGCTACGGACAATTTCCGATTTCAGAAAAAAAAGGAGAAGATTATGAGAAAAGCATTTATTTGCCCTACCAAATACGTTCAGGGCGAAAACGAACTGCTCAACTTGGGTTATTTTGTAGCGTCTTACGGCAAAAACGCGCTGCTTATCGCCCACAAGGATGACATCGCGCGCGTACAGGACAAGCTGGACGCCACCTGCAAGAAGTTCGGCGTGGAACTGATTGAAAGCCCGTTCACGGGCGAGTGCTCGCGCGCCGAAATCGAGCGCCTGCGCAAGATAGGCAAGGAAAACAAGTGCAAATGTATCATCGGTCTGGGCGGCGGCAAGGCGATAGATACTTCCAAGTGCGTGGCGGAAGGCGTGACGCCGCTTATCATCGTGCCTACGATAGCGGCGACCGACGCGCCCACTTCGCATTCGGCGGTGGTTTACACCGAGGACGGCGCGTTCGACGACTACTTCTACTTCAAGCGCAGTCCCAGCGTGGTTATGATAGATACCACCGTAATAGCCAACGCGCCCGTAAGGTTTTTGGTATCGGGTATGGGCGACGCTCTGTCCACCTACTTTGAAGCAAGGGCTACGAACGCTTCTTACAGCAACGTCAACGCGGGTCTGCCCTGCGGCGCGCGCAATTCCGCGCGTCCCGACGGCTTGAAGCCCGGACCCTGCCCCACGGCAAAGGGCACCATGGCGGCAATGGCTCTTGCCACGCTGTGCTATAAGACTCTGCTCGCCGACGGCATGAAGGCAAAGGCGGCGTGCGAGTGCAAGGTGGTTACCCCCGCGCTCGAAAACATTGTCGAAACCAACATTCTGCTCTCCGGACTCGGCTTTGAAAGCGGCGGTCTTGCGGCGGCGCACGCCATTCACGACGGCCTTACCGTTCTGCCCGGAACGCACCACTACTATCACGGCGAAAAGGTCGCGTTCGGCACTATCTGCCAGCTGGTTCTGGAGAACGCTCCCGAAGAAGAACTCTACGAAGTCATCGACTTCTGCCTTGACGTGGGTCTGCCCGTGTGCCTGAAAGACATCGGCGTTGAGTCCATCACCAAGGAAGAATTGCAGGCGGTGGCGGAGAAGTCCTGCATACCGGAAGAATCCATTCACGCAATGCCTTTCCCCGTAACCACGGATATGGTGGCGGCGGCAATCATCGCGGCGGACAAGATAGGCAGGGAGGCAAAGTACGGAGAATAATATGAAGAAGATAATGAACACTCCCGAATCGTACGTTATGGATATGTGCCGCGGCATAGCCCTGGCGCATCCGGAACTCGAATTCGTGGAAAAATACAAGATAGTAAAGAAAAAGGAGATAAACGCGGATAAAGTCACGCTCATCTCCGGCGGCGGCTCCGGACACGAGCCGGCGCATGCGGGCTTTGTGGGCACGGGTATGCTGGACGCGGCGGTGTGCGGCGACGTATTCGCGTCACCTTCGCAGGTGCAGATTTACAACGCGCTTAAACTTACCGCTTCGGATAAGGGCACTTTGATGATTATCAAGAATTATTCGGGCGACTGCATGAACTTCAACGGCGCGGGCGCGGACGCCACGGAGGACGAAGGGCTGAACATCGAGCGCGTTTTCGTCAACGACGACGTGGCGGTGCAGGGCAGTTCCTATACCAACGACGATTACGTCGTGGGCAGGCGCGGCGTTGCCGGCACCGTATTCGTGCATAAGATAGCTGGCGCGGCGGCGCAGCAGGGCAAAGACCTGAAGGAAGTAAAGCGCGTGGCGCAAAAGACGATAGACAACCTGGCAAGCATAGGTTTCGCGCTCTCTTCCTGCACTCCGCCCGCCAAAGGCACGCCCATATTCGACCTTGCCGAAGACAAAATGGAATTCGGCGTGGGCATACACGGCGAGCCGGGCAAGAGCACGGACGATTACGTCACCGCGGACGAAGTCGCGGAAAAAATGGTGCATCTGCTGGCGGATAACGCCGTAATACACCTGAAAAAGGGCGATGAAATAGCGGTTATCGTCAACGGCTTCGGCGCATCCCCTCTCAGCGAACTCTATATTCTGAACAACTCCGTGCGCAAACTTACGGACAAGATGGGATTTGTCACCTACAAGACGCTCGTGGGTAACTACATGACTTCGCTGGATATGGCGGGCGCTTCCGTCACGTTCTTAAAACTCGACGACGAGTTGAAGGCGCTGCTCGATTATCCCGTCAATACCCCCGCGCTCACGTGGGGAGCGGCGGACGACGAAGCGCAGGCGGCGGTGGACGCGGTGCGCGCCCTGGCAAAGGCGATGGGCGTAGCGAATCTCCCCGAACACCACGCCGCAAAGAAGAAGGAGGACAAAGCCGCGGCAAAGCAGGAAAACGCCGTCTATGAAGTGAAGGGAAAACCCGTCTACGGCGAAAAGCTGAACACCGCCGCAATGGTGGAAATCGTGGATAAAATGGCGGACGTCATAATAGAAAACGAGGTGCCTTTCTGCGACGCGGACAAGATGGGCGACGGCGACTTCGGCATGAGCATAGCCAAGGGCTTCAAACAGCTCAAAGCCGACTGGGCAAGCCGCAAGAAGGGCAACATAGGCGAATTCCTGGTCAGCTGCTCGGAAATCATCAAGGAATACTGCGGCGGCGCGTCCGGTCCCATCTGGGGCAGCGCGTTCAAGTACGCGGGCAAAGCCGCCGGCAACAAGGAAGAAGTGGACCTTGCCGGACTTGCCGAAATAATGCAGGCAGCCAACACGGGCGTGTACGAAACGGGCAAGCGCAGTTTCGGAAAAGGCGCCGTCGTGGGCGACAAGACGCTGGTGGACGCGCTCAAACCCTGCGCGGACGCCCTGGAAGCCGCGGCAAAGGCGGGCGATAAGATGAAAGCCGGCCTTGACAAGGGCGCAAAGGCGGCGGTCGCCGGCGCGGAAGCGACCAAGACGGTGGTGGCAAAGCTGGGCAGAGCGGGCACGGTCGGCGAAAAATCCATCGGCTATCCCGACGCGGGAGCTTACGGTCTGGGCGTCATCTTCACCGAACTTGCGAAATTCATCGGTGGAAAGATAAAGTAAAATTCATTGCGGAGCGGAGTTTTTCCGCTCCGTTTTTTCGCGTATTGCGGCGAGTGCGCCGCAATACGTATTTGTTTGAATATTGCTAGGGCGGCAGTAAAATGTTGCGTTTGCAAAATCTTGGTAAATTATTGCGCGCACGCGAAATTTGATGTGCTCCGGCGGCGCATAATATGGTAAAATAAATGCTATGAAGGCGAGCGAGTTGAAAAAGGGAATAAGACCCGCGCCCGTGTGTCTGCTTTCGGGCGGCGACGGGTACTGGACTTCCTACGCCTGTACGGCGCTCACTTCATCCGTTCCGGCGGAAGACAGGGATCTGAGGGTGGACGTCCTTGACAATCCCGACGCTCGCGATATTGTTTTTTCCGCCGCAATGCCCTCGCTCACGGGCGAAGGGAAGTTCGTGGTGGTCACGGGCAGAACGGGCAAACTTACGAAAGACGAGGAAAAGTCGCTTATAAGTTACTGCGAAGATCCCGTGCGGGAAAATACGCTTATACTGTGCGATGAAAAGGGCGTTTTCAACTGCGTGAAGGAGTACGCCGCGGTTATAGACTGCGTTCCCCTCGACACGCAGGAGAGCAAGGACTATCTGTACGGCTACGCCGCCGGTATAGGCCTGCGCGTCCAGCCGCCCGCCATGTCGCTGTTGTGCGACTACTGCAACCAGGACGCGGGCAGGGCGAGCAGGGAACTGGATAAAATTTCCGCTTACGCGCCGGAAGGCGGAATAGTTACCGCGGATATAATCAAAATGCTGGTTGCGCCCGACGAGCGCGCCAAGGCGTACGAGCTTACCTCGGCGCTTTCTTCGGGCAACAGGGCTGCCGCGGCGGAGTATCTGACCCGTCTTTCCGCGGCGGGGGTGCAGAGCGCGGTGATTCTGCGTTCGCTCGCCTCAACGTACAGGGGACTTTTGTTTCTGCGCATATCCGCGCCAGACGACAACGAGGCGGCGCGTGCGCTGGGCGTAAAGCCTTTCGCGGTGAAAAAGATGCGCCCGCTTGCAAAAAAATATTCGGCGGTTACGCTCAAACGGCTTGCCGACGGACTCAACGATCTGGAATATCACTTCAAAAGCGGCAGACTCAACGTGGACGAAGCGCTGAATCTGGCAATCTGCCGCATTATGGGAGTAAGGATAAATGTATAACAACGGCTATAATAACCAGGTAAGAAAAGTGAAAAGCACGCCCGCCGTATGGGCGCTGCGCGCGTTTCTGGTACTCACTTATGCCGGCAGCAGCGTGGGGACTATTCTGCAGATTCACGATTCGGCAAAGTACGGTATGTTCGGGAGCGTGCTCGGAAACGGCGGACTTACGGCGGTATGCGTAATCGCGGGCATAGTGCTCACAGTCATACGGTACGGGCTTTTCGAACTGCTTTTAAGGCTGGGGAGCAATTCGCTCGTCCGCAACTTCGCGTATATGGGCGAAACGGCGCTCGATCCCAACTACCTGTATACGGTCGTGGGAACGTGTTTTGTAATCGCAAACGCGGTAAACACCCTGTTTTCCGTGCTCAGCGTGTTCTACACATCGCAACTTTACGTGGCTTCCGCGTTCATAGCGCTTGTGGTAAAAGTGCTCGCCGCGGCGGCGGCGCTTCTGATACTTGCGCGCAAGGCGGGCAAGGCGAATTTTTCCTTCGTCTTTGCCGCGCTCGCCCCGCTGTTTGCGGTGACCGTCATTTTACTGTGAGGTGGAACGTATGAAAAAACGTGTTTTTGCGATAGCTTCAATACTCACCGTGGCGGTCGTACTCACCGCGTCCCTGTCCGCCTGCGGAGCGGTTACAGGGTCGTTTTCTCCCGCGGCGGCTTCCGGCGAATACCGCGAACAGGTTATGAGTTCCACCGCGGCTTACGATTATCTGGAATGGCTGGGAAGCGAGGATATGCGCTCGCGCTACGGCAGCGTGGATTCCGACGAACTCAATATAAATTACGGAATAGGCAAGGCGGCGGTTTCGCTCGCCGCGGAGATGGAGAAAAAGGGGTATCAGCCCGTGGAAGGGGTGAGTATCACCGTCAACCAGGAAGGTTATCTCTCCACCCACGGCGGCAGTGAAATTACGGGAATTATGTCCTATTCCACCTCTTTGCAGGGGCAGTCGGGAGTAAACGTGCTCTACGAAAAGCCCGCCACCAACGGCAGCCGCGGACAGATTTACATCATATCGCACTTTGACAATCTGTTCGGGACCACCACTTCCGGCGCGACGGTCATCACCGCGGAGGGCGCTTACGAAAACAGCGCGGCGGTGGCAACCATGCTTTATACCGCGCAGCAGCTGAGCGGCGTGGAAACGGAATACGACATAGTGTTTGCATTCCTCGGCTCGTCCGCAATATCCGCAAACAACAACATATATTACTGCTGGGACGGGGCGGACGCCCTTTTGCAGACGCTGCCTTCCGTATACGGCAAGGACTACAATCCCGTGCTCGTCATAAATCTGTGGCGTCTGGGCGGGGAAAATCTGTATATGTATTCGGCGGACACCGCCACTTCCTACAACAATTATTTCTATGCGGTCGCCAAGGCGAACGGTCTTGACTTTTCGGCTGTGCCCGATTACAAGCACGCGTTTTCCGACGCGTTCGGCACGTACGTTCTCGCGCCTTCGCCGTCGGGCGTGTACCACCCCGGACTGCTCAACGACAGTATCCATTTCATGAACGAAGGTATTCCCACGCTCACCTATATGAGCCTTGACTGGGAGAGCGGCAACGAAAATTCCAACCCCGAAAGCCTCAACGTGGCGTACACCGGTTCGGATACCCTGGACAATATGAAACTCGCTTTCGGAGGAGGGGATACGGGCACGCAGGCGATAACCCGGCAGCTCAACAGCGTCGCGCTGAACATCGTAAATTCGATAACGGGTGAAAACGCCGCCATGTTCGACAGCGCCGTGTCCACCGCCAGGGAAGAGCTTTCTTCCAATACCGACTCGCTTTACGGTCTGTCGGTAGCCACTACCGTCATCACCTGGGCGATAGTCATCGGACTGCTTGTCGCGGCGATAGTGCTGCGCGGCAAAAACGTGACGAAAATGGTTTCCAGAAAGCCGCCCCAGGGACCTGACGCGTCCAATCCGTTTACCGAATTCAACCGCGGCGGCTCGTCGGGCAGTCCTTTCGAGGAGTTCGACGACAATAAGAAGGGCGGCAACAATAAAAATTCTTCCGGCGGCGGAAGCGGCGGGGACGATATTTTCGAAGGATTTTAAAAATAGCCGCCGAACGAGCGCTTCGCTTAGGCGCCGAATGAAAGTTCTGCGCGATAAACTCATAAATAAAATACTGTTAGTTTACGCGCAGTACTTTGCGCCTGCGTTCAAAGGGAGAACCCACCCATTCACTACGCTTGAGGGTCGGTTCTCCCTTCTTTTCGCGCAAAGTTTATATTATGGCAAACTTTCCTTTTGCGCGAAAATTCAACCCTTTCCGCCCTGCGGGAAAATTCGCACAGCGAATTTTAGAGGTTACGCTCGCAAAAACGCGGTTTTGCTTCGCTTTATTTTCACAATATAAAGCATTGCGGAGATAATACTATCAAAACATATTTCTGTTATTTCGTGGCGGTTAAGTGGTGAAGCGCATGGCGCTTCCGCTTTATTTATATTATACAAGCATTGCGAAGAAAAAAGCCTTGAAATTCTACTTTGCTCCTTCAAGGCGGTTAAGGGATGCAACGCCCCGCGTTGCCGGCTCGCCGCGCTCCCGCGTTGCCGCAAAGACGAAAAACGGGCAGGCGTCGTTACTTTTCTCTTCCGCTTATCTTTATTTGCTTGCAAATATATGATATTTTGTTATAAAATGTAACATACAAAGTAAACGGGAGGTAAGGCAAAATGATGTTTGCGCTTTGCACCGATTCCGCCGGAGTTTATCTTTCCAATCTCGACTGGACGGTGGCTATCGACATACTCGTGCTCATTGCCGTGGCGGTGATAGTACTCATTTTCTTCAAACGCAGAAACAGCATAAAACTTGCGCTTGCCTTTTCGGCTTTTCTGCTTTTATACTGCATAGTATGGGTGATAAACGGTCTGTTCGGCAGTCTGTACGTCACAAAACTCATACTTTCCGTAGTGGGATTATTTATGATAGGCGCGTTTATCGTGGTTTACCAGACGGATTTGAAGGTTATCTTCTCCAAGCTGGCGCACCTGGGCGAAAAGAGCGGTAAAAGCGAGGTGGACACCACTTACGAAGAGATGAAGACGAGCGCGAACGAAATAGTGCGCGCTTGCCAGACGATGGCGAAGAACAACGTGGGCGCGCTGATAATCATCTGCACCAACGCCGTGCCGCCGCACATACTCGATACGGGCACCGTTTTGGACGCAAAGGTCACCTGCCTGCTTCTTGAAAGCATATTCAACACGCACGCGCCTCTCCACGACGGAGCGGTGGTGGTAAAGGGCAACAAGATATTGGGAGCGGGCTGTTTTCTGCCCCTTTCGCAGGAAGTGAATATCTCCAAGGAGCTTGGCACGCGCCACCGCGCCGCCATAGGCATAACGGAAGAAAACAACGATATATTCGCCATTGTGGTGAGCGAGGAAACGGGTATTATCTCCACCGTTACGGGCGGCAAGATAAAGAGGTACATGACTCCCGAAACGCTTTCCGAACAGATAGAGCAGGCGTTCGGCATATCCACCCGTCCGCGTAAGGAAAAACCCAAGGAGCACAAATTCTTATGATAGTAAAAGCGCCCTCCGTACTGCTGCCGAAGAAGGGCACGGACCTTTACAAATGGAGCGTTATCGCCTGCGACCAGTTCACTTCCGAGCCGGAATACTGGCAGGAACTAGAGAGCGTCGTAGAAGGCGCGCCCAGCACGCTCAACCTGATTTATCCCGAAGTATATCTGGGAAAAAACGGGGGCAGGGGTGAAAAAATACGCTCGGTCATGCGTAAATATCTGGACGAAGGGCTGTTTACTCCGCACGAAGGATATATACTCGTGGACCGCACCTGTTCCGACGGCAAGCACCGTATGGGAATAATGGCGGAAGTGGACCTTGAAAAATACGACTATAACGCCGCGTCCGAAACGCCCGTTAGGGCGAGCGAGATGACGGTGGTGGAGCGTCTGCCCGTGAGGATAGAGGTCAGGCGCGGAGCCGACCTGGAACTTCCGCACATAATGATGCTTATGGACAACCGCGACAACTTCATGCGCGAGTTGTATATGCTGCGCGGAAAGGCGCTGTACGATACCGACCTGAACATGGGCGGCGGACACGTCACGGGCTACGAACTTACCTGCACGGGCAAGATAGACGAATATATGCGCGGACTGGAAGAGCGCGCGGGCGAGGGAGGAATCGCCTTTGCCGTGGGCGACGGCAACCATTCTCTCGCCACCGCCAAAGCGTGCTGGGAGGAGATTAAAGCGACGCTTACGGAAGAGGAAAAAGCGGCGCATCCCGCAAGATTCTGTCTGTGCGAGATAGTCAGCGTGCAGGACCCCGCGTTGGTATTCGAACCGATACACCGCGTGGTATTCGACAGTCACGGCGATTTTGTGAATTATGCCGCCGACAGGCTGAAAGGCGCGGGCAGCTGCGTAATGATAAGCGGCGGCGTGCGCAGGATTATCCCCGTAAACGCCGACCCGGCGCACGGAATAGCGGAAATACAGTCCGTGATCGACGGATATATAAAGGAAAATCCGCAAGTTACGGTGGATTACGTCCACGGCGCGTACAACACCGAGCAGGTTGCGGCGCGCGAGGGCGGCACGGCTATCATAATGCCGCTCATCACCAAGGAAAACCTGTTTTCCTGCGTGAAAAGCCGCGGCACGCTGCCGCGCAAGTCCTTTTCCATGGGGGAAGGCAGGGACAAACGCTATTATTTCGAAGCGCGCATAATTACCGACAAGTATAAAATTTCTGACGATAAAGTCATAAGGAGTGGCAATGAAGATTAAGGTTGCGAAATTCGGCGGAACGTCTATGGCGGACGCCAGGGCGATTACCCGTTCGGCTGACATCGTGAAAGCCGACAAAGAGCGCAGGTACGTTGTGGTATCCGCGCCCGGCAAGCGTTTTTCACAGGATATAAAGGTCACCGACCTGCTTTACGAATGCTTCCACAAGCTGGAAATGGACGGCAATTTCGACTCGTCCTTTGAAAAGATACGCGAAAGATTTACGGCGATAGCGGACGAACTGCGTATCGACATGGATATGGAAGCCTGTCTTGACGAGGTCAGGGACGGTATGTACAAGTACGGCAGTACGGAATACTTCGCTTCGCGCGGCGAATATCTCAGCGGCAGGATAATGGCTGCGTTCCTCGGCTTTGCCTTTGTGGACGCGGCAGAGGTCATCGCCTTTACTTCGGGCGGGGAATTCGACGCCGCAACCACGCGCGCCAAGCTGAAAAAGAAACTTGCGGGCGTGAAATACGCGGTAATTCCCGGCTTTTACGGCGCGGACGACAGCGGACTTATCCACACTTTCAGCAGGGGCGGTTCGGATATCACGGGCGCGCTGATAGCCGAAGCGGTCAATGCGGAACTTTACGAAAACTGGACGGACGTAAACGGTTTTCTGACCGCGGATCCCAGAATAGTGGACCACCCGTCGGGGATAAGGGAGCTTTCCTACCGCGAATTGAGGGAGCTTGCCTATATGGGCGCGAACGTCTTGCACCCCGAGAGTATTTTCCCCGTGCGTGCCGGAGGAATACCCATAAATATCCGCAACACGTTCGAGCCGGAAAACAAGGGCACTATGATTGTTCCCGAAATCACGGACAGCCGCCGCGGCAATACGATAACGGGTATCGCGGGCAAGAAAGGGTACAGCATAATCTATATCGAAAAGTCGATGATGAACAGCGAAATAGGTTTTGCGCGCAAGGTGCTTTCCGTACTCGAATATTACAATATCGGCTTCGAGCATATGCCTTCGGGAATAGACACGCTTTCCATAGTCGTGGCGGACAGCGAAATAGCCGGCAGGCAGGAAGTTGTGCTGGATAAAATACAAAAGACGGTGAATCCCGACCACGTTGAGATAAAGGACGGCATAAGCCTTATCGCCACGGTGGGACACGGTATGTCCTTCAAGCCCGGCACGGCGGCAAAACTCTGCGGCGCGCTTGCAACCGCCGGCGTGAATATCCGCATGATAGACCAGGGTTCCAGCGAAATGAACATAATCGTGGGCGTGGCTACCCAGGACTACGAAAAGGCGGTAAGGGCTATTTACAAGGCTTTCGAGTGATTATCGCGTGAGCGGTTACCGCGCCCGCGGCCGTAAAGTTCGGCTGCGGGCGTTTTTATAGATCCGCGGGCGGTTTTTTTGCGGTTTTCATTATCGGACTGTGGTAAAAATAATTTACGATAACGGGCGGCGCGTTAAACGGGCGGTCGCGCAGCCTGCGATATGCGTTCACAAGTTCGTTAATCTCTTTGTCCGCCGTCGTTATCATAAAGTATGACTTCATACCGATTATAGCGCAATAATTTTCCGTTTACAGCGCAACGATTTCCCGTATACAACGGATAAGTGCGAAAAAATTAAAAAAGCCGGCTACAAAAAATATAAAAACGCGCCCGCCGCGCCCAGCGCGCCGCAGAGCGGAAACGCCCATGCGGGCAGAAAATGTCCGAAGAACATGGGGATAAAAGCGACCGCCGCGCCGATAAGGGAGTTGATAAGGACGATAGCGGCGACGCGCTTTTTCGCGCCTGACAGAAAGCACAGCAGCAGGGCTGCCCCCGCGCCGAGGGATAAAAGCATTAAATATTCTATGGCGGTGCGCATAAAAAAGTTTATGGCGGAAAAGGCGGAATAATTACTTCTCCGCCCGCCTTATATCCGCCGAAGAAGTAAAAAATGTATATAAAAGCGCGCGCACGATTGACAATTTTCATATAAAAAGCTATTATTAGTTTTGAAAAAGAGCCGCAGAGCCGTACAAGGCGCGGCAAGGCGGCTAAGCTGTTTTTCATCGGAGAGATAAAATGAAATACGTAGTTGTTCTCGGCGACGGCATGGCGGATTATCCCGTGGCGGAACTGGGCGGAAAGACGCCCCTGCAAGTTGCAAAAAAACCTAACATAGACGCTTTGGCGAAAGCGGGAGAAACGGGACTTGTAAAGACGGTGCCCGACGGCATGAAGCCGGGCAGCGACGTGGCGAATCTGGCGGTTATGGGCTACGATCCGCTCAAATGCTACACGGGCAGGTCGCCGCTTGAAGCGCTGAGCATGGGCGTTAATCTTGCCGACGACGACATAGCGGTAAGGTGCAATCTGGTAACTTTGTCCGACGAGGAAAATTACGAGGACAAGACCATGGTCGATTATTCGGGCGGAGAGATAAGCACGGAAGAAGCCGCGGAACTTATCGCCTGCGTGCAGGAGCACTTCGGCGACGAACTGCACGAATTTATCGCGGGCGTGAGTTACCGCCACTGCATGGTCAGGCACCATTCGCTAACGGGCACCGTGTACACTCCTCCCCACGACATATCCGACAAGCCGGTGAAAGGTCATCTGCCCGGCGGCAGATACGGGGAAGAAGTGCTCGCAATGATGAAAAAATCGTACGCGATATTAAAAGACCACCCCGTGAACATAAAGAGAATGAAAGAGGGCAAGCACCCCGCCAACTCCATATGGCTGTGGGGAGAGGGCACGCGTCCCGCCCTGCAGAACTTCAAAGAACGCTGGGGTCTGAACGGCGCGGTCATATCCGCCGTCGACCTTGTGAAAGGCATAGGCATGGGCGCGGGCATGAAGGTGATAGAAGTGGAGGGCGCCACCGCCAACTACAACACGAATTTCACGGGTAAGGCGAAAGCGGCGGTCGAAGCGCTCGCAGACGGCGCGGACTATGTGTATATCCACATGGAAGCGCCCGACGAATGCGGACACCAGGGCGACGTGAAGCACAAGATATATTCCATTGAACAAATCGACGAAAAAGTGGTAAAATATATAATAGAGGCGATGGAAGAAAAGGGCTGGGATTATTCCGTGCTGATAATGCCCGACCACCCCACGCCGCTGGGTCTTAAAACGCACGTGTCCGATCCCGTGCCCTACGTGCTCTACCGCAGGGGCGACAGCGGCAGCGGCGTGCCCTACGACGAGGAAAACGCCAAAGTAAGCGGCGTGTACTATAAATCCGGAGAGGAGCTGGCAAGGCATTTTCTCCAAGGAGAATGATATGAAAAGACGTAACAGAAAGGCGGACGATTTTCCCAACCTGTTTGCCGGCGCGGAGGAGGAAACTCCCGCCGCGGAAGACGTTTCCGCAGAAGAAAACTTCCCTGAAAGCGCGGAGGAAGTATCTTCTCCGACGGGGGAAGAAGCGGCGGCAGAACCCGGAGGCGCCGGCGACGCGGTGCAGCCGCCCGCGGAGCAGGCGGAAGAGCCTGCCGCACAGCCGGACGCGGAAGAGCCCGCCGAAACGCCCGGACTTTCCGAACGGGAAGAGGAAGCCGGGACGGAAGAGTATTCCGGCGGCGAAGATACCCGCGTGATAGAAGATACGACCGAAGGCGGGGAAGAGGGTAAGAAATATAAGCGCGGCAGGGTGAAAGAGCCCATGCCCCGCAAGAAGAAGATAATAATCGGCGTGATAGCGGGCGTGCTGGCGGTGGCGGTTCTGGTCGCGGTCGTGGTGCCCGTGTCGATATTCTTCACCAACAACCTGACCGTGTCGTCGGCGGAAGACCTGCTTGCGGTGGACTGGAACAACCTGGGCGGAAAAAACGTATATCTGCAAAAGGACGTAACCGTTGACGGCGACCTTGAAATACCGTCGGCGGCGGTGATAAATCTCAACAAACACTCCCTGACCGTGAACGGCACGTTGAAGATAACGGGCGACGTGAGTATAGGCACGGTATCGGGCGATTCGTTCAGCGGCAAGGGCGGAGTATCCGTAAATTCCCTGCAGGTGAACTCTTCCGGCGGTCTGCAGCTGTATGCGGATACAATCGTCGGTGAAGGCACGATTGCGGCGGGCGTATTCCGCACCGACTGCGCGCTTACTCTGAACGGCGTTCTCGCAATCAACGCGGAAAGCGCGTATATCGAAGGCGCCGTCACGGGCGGCGAAAACGCGCGGCTCGTGTTCACGGGTGGCGTTGCCGACGTCACCGGCGGGGTGCAGACGGCTATGGCGGCGGAGAACGGCGCTTATGTCAGCGTGGAAAACAGCGCGGCGGACATTGCCCTGGACGGACAGTCCTACCTGGTGCTTTCCGGCAGCGCTTCTTCCGTAACGGGCGGCAAGGGCGTGCTCGCTCTCAAAAACTTCTCCTGCTCCGTATTCACGGGAATGGAAAGGCTGGGCGTATACGTGCAGTCTTGCGCGGGCGGCGAGCGGTTTGAAGATATAGACGACATCTTCTTCATCGAAAAGCTGGACGCTCCCGCCGCGGCGCAGGTGGATATCCGCGGCGACAGGATAGTGCTCACCATAAGCGACGTGGAGCACTCCGCCGACGCGGACTTTTCCTACCGCGTAACCGTCAACGACACGGTGTTTGAAAGCGTGGGCGGTACGGAACTCGACATAACCAAAGCCGTGACCACAGCGGGCGTGTACGACATTCTGATCACCGCGCAGGGCAACTTTGAAACGGGTGAAAACGGCAGGTACGACATAGACTCCTTCACCAAGGACGTCTACTATATAGACAGCAATCCCTGCGGTATCCGCTACGAGCACACGTTCACCTTGTCCACACCCGACAATCTGCATATAGATACGGTGGACGGCGGCATAACGCTCCACTTCGACGCGGTGCCGTTTGCGGACGGATACAACGTGTATATCAATAATTCGCAGGAGCCGGTATATTCGGAAAAGAACGAAGTTTCCATATCTTCCGATCTGCTTAACGCCGGATCCAACGCCATATACGTGCAGGCGGTGAGCGGCAACGAACAGATTCACGCAAGTTCGCGCGCGCTCATCGGCTACGTGAAGTACGAAAAACTTGCCACCCCCGCGGTGGAAGCGCCCGTAATCAGCGGGAACGAAGTTGCGGTGGGCTGGACCAAGACGGACAATTCCCCCGCACGCATATTCGAGGTGGTGTTCACCTATAATTCCGCGCAGGGCGGAGTGACGAGCAAAACGGTCTACACCACGGCAAATACCATAACCGTCACCCTTGACGACCTTGCGGACGGCAGCGACGTAAGCGTGGGCGTAAGGGCGCTGGGCTACGGCTATTACCTGACGGGCGACGCGGGTACGGCGTCCGGTACGGCGTAACGCGAAAACTCGCAAGCACACGGAGCGGGAGTTATCCCGCTCCTTTTTATTAAGCGGCATTTAATAATTTTTCCCGCCGGTTGCGGAAAATGCACGCGAAAGACTCTTGCCATAATTTTTCAATCTGTTATAATAAAAGCGCGTTCTTCTGCGGACGCACGCGCCCTTGACGCAGACGGGAAAGGGCGGAGGAAGGATTATGAGAAAAGGTATTCTTATCGCAGTCGTTCTGGCGGTTACGGTGACTGTGGTCCTTACCGCGCTTCTCGCGGGCTGTTACGACAGCACGAAAAAGGAAGGCAGCCTCGAAAAGCGCGCCTCTCTTACCGTGCGCGACGACGGCGCGTTCGTCATCATGCAGCTTACCGACCTGCATCTTACCACAAACGGCACTTACAACAAGGACAAGCAGACGCTGAAATGGGTGGAAGAAGCTCTCGACACCGTCCGGCCCGACCTGGTGGAAGTCACGGGCGACGCCACCGCCGGTTCGCCTCCCGGACGCGACAAGGCGATACTCGCGCTTGCGAACATATTCGAAGAAAGGCGGATTTACTGGGCGTATACCTTCGGCAACCACGACGGAGAACATATAAAGGGCGAGGACGGCGAAGACGTATGGATAGGCAAGGAGGGCAAGAGGAACGTGCTTTCCGAATACGCTCCGTCCTGCCTGGAAACGCTGGACACTTCCGCCGGAGAGGCGTTCTTTTCCGAAAACACCAGGGGCAACGAAGAGGTCTACGACCTGCTTACGGGATACGAATACTCCCTGCTGGCGCGCAGTGAAGAAGAACTCGAAGACCCCGACGCCATGGGCGTGGGCAACTATGTGATAGAGCTGGAAGACAAGTCGGGAGAGGTGGTTTTTGCGGTATTCCATATGGATACGCACGGCAAATTCTATATTGATCCCGCGGGCAACGCTTCGGGAGCGGACGGCTACTCCGACCAGGGATACGTGGGACTTACGCAAAAACAGATCGAGTGGTACGAAAGCAAGGTGAAAGGGTACAGCGAAAAGGGAATAAAATCCGCCATCTTTATGCACGTTCCCAACTATGCTTACCGCGAACTTGCGGAAACGCCCGGAGAGTTGAACGAATACGGCGTACCTTCTTTCGACGACGATCAGGAGAAGGCGAAAGGACTTGTCCCGCAAAAGTATGCGGACCTTGAATTTATCAAGGGAGAGGGAGTGTACGCCCCCAAATGGGACGACGGGCTTATGGAAGTCGTTTCCCGCTATCCTTCCACAACTCTCATTTCCGTGGGACACGAACACAACAATTCTTTCGTGATATCGTACGATACCGCCGCAAAGTACGGCTCGGGTGAGGAAGTGCTTTTGTCTTACGGCAGGACTTCTGGCGTGAACGCGTGGTCGCGCGACATACCTATTGGCGCGACCGTCTTTACCGTGCACACGGATAAAACTTCCGCTACGGATATTTACGACATAACGCAGGTGTTCCCCACATTCAAGTACGCCGAGAAGGGTAACCGCTGATGAGGCGAGCCGCCGCAGGCTGATAATTCTGCGAAGAAAGCAATTCGGCATTATTGCTTGGTTACTTTGCAGATTATCATGGGTGGAGCGCCGCGCGCATCCGCGTAAAAAAGCCTTGCACATTTCCGTGCAAGGCTTTTGTCATATATGCAAATGTTGCGGCGGTTATTTTGTGGGTTGCAGAATGTACACTTTTACGTCGTTTTTTCCGACCCTGCCCGTGATTTTTCCGCTGAAAGAGCCTTCTTCGCCCGTCCATACTTCCTTGTAGGTATAGGAAGCGGCGGAAGGCAGTTTCACGTATCCGTCGCCCGTCAGTTTTTTGAGCGGGAAGGAAAAGTTGCTTTCGCCGCGTTTATTGAAGAAGCATACCGCCCATCTGCCGCCCGAAAGGGGACGGGCAAGCACGTCTATGCCGCCTTTCTTCACGCGTTTCGCGGCAATGCCCAGCTCGTCCTGGTCGATGGCGATAAGGTCTTTATTGGTGATTATGTCCAGAACTTCCTTTTTCATGACGCGCAAATCGTTGCCCAGAATGAGGGGAGAGCACATCATGCACCACAGCGCAAAGTGGCTGCGGTTTTGCGCGGGAGTGAGTTTTCCGTTGCCCACTTCCAGCATATCGGGGTCGTTCCAATTACCTTTCTGCGAGTAGGGGTAGAGTTTTACGTTGCGTTCGTAAATCATCTTCATCCAATTCCACCACGGGCGTATATCCATTGTCGTGCGCCACAGGTTGCCCGCGGTCGCGCCCCATTTCCACGGTTTATTGATTCCCCATTCGCATATGGAAAACACTATGGGCTTTACTTCGCGGCCTTCTTCCTTTGCCACGCGCTCGCTCGCTTCTTTCAGCATTTTTCCCATATACTGGTACTGCACCATCGCGCTGTCGGCGCGGGAAGCTACGGGGTTGAACAGACTGATTGTGTTCGCGCCTTCCTTCAAGTCTATATATGCCTGATAGCGTGCCGACAGGTTGAACGGCTTTTGGGAGGGCACTTCAAAACGGCAGTAGTTGTCGTTGTTGGCGTAAGCTATGAGGAATTTTTCGTACAGACCTTTTTTCAGAATGTTTATCGTAAGTACGTATCTGCCCGCCTTTGGCACGAATACGTTTTTGAAGACCGCTTTGCCGCTTGCTCCGTCCAGTCCGGAAATGTACATTCCGCCGGGCAGGCGCTTGTTGGGCATCAGCTTTGCCGTGCCGTATAAAATGGCGTCCTCACAGCCCACGGTGAGTATATCCCTGCCGCCTACGGGGGCTATCGAAATGGAAAATACCAGCGGCGCGTAGCGGCTTATTTTTTTGTTGTGGCAGAAGTCGTATTTGAAATATTCTATGCCCCACTTGGCAAAGGTATAGGCGTCGTTTTTTTCGTGATACAGGCTTGCGGGCAAATCTTCGCAGGTGAAAGTGCCGTTGCTGGAATAAATTCCCACTTTCAGTCCGAATGCGTTCAGTTTTTCCACAAGCGGGGGTATGCCTTCGGGGAAGCGGGTCAGATCGCCCTGCAAATCTCCGTTTTCGTCGCGCATGGAAGAGTGCCAGCAGTCGTCCAGATTGATATACTTGTATCCGGCTTCGATAAGTCCGTTATCCTTCATTGCCTGCGCCGTTTCCAGCAGCAGTTTGTCGTCTATGTGGTTGCGGAAGGTGTTCCAGCTCGACCAGCCCATGGGCGGGGTCAGAGCGGCGTTGTTTTCGTATTTTTTGTCGTAGAAGACGTCGGTCACGTCTGAAGGACGCGAAAACAGTTTTTTAAGGTAACAAATGGGGCACATGCCGTTGCGTTTCATAATTTTCCTACCTGCCTTTCGGCTTTTTCTTATTATGTTACTATATTTATTTTATATTGTCAATCCGGCGCGCGCAAGGCGCGCTTAAATGCGGACTAAATTTCCGGACGGGTATTGACAGCAAGCGGCGGAAGGATTAAAATTATGGTAACGGGAATTCCGCACGGAATCGGGATAAGGAGGAATTTTATGGACGAAAAGTATTCCGCATTGTTTACCCCCTGGAAGATAGGGAACGTAGAGATCAAAAACAGAATAGTCATGTGTCCCATGGGCGGCACGTCGCTTTTCGGCTGGATGGAACCCAACCATTTCGACAAGGAATCGGCAAATCTGTTCAGGCAGATAGCGCGCAACAACGTGGGGCTTATTATCCCCGGCATTGCGCCCTTGCGCGACATTATCATGGGAAAATGGCTGTACCAGGGCAAGGGCAAGTTCAGAAAGCTGAAAGAATTTATGGACGAAATCCACAAGACGGGCGCAAAGCTGTTCGTACAGCTTACGGCGGGCTTCGGCAGGTCGTTTGCAATAACCGACGCGCTCGTGCCTTTTTTGAAATACAAGCCGCTTTCCGTTCTGATGAAGCCGTTTATTGATATACAGCATATCTGCGCTTCGCCCAGCGAACTGCCTTCAAGGTGGGCGGAGGACGTCAAGTGCCGCGCCCTTACCAAAAAGGAGATAGAACAGTTTATTTACGCCTTTGCCGAAACGGCGCGGCTTTGCAAGGAAGCGGGCGTGGACGGCGTTGAGGTGCACGCGGTGCACGAAGGTTATCTGCTCGACCAGTTCACCCTGCCTTACACCAACAAGCGCACGGACGAATACGGCGGCAGTTTCGAAAACAGATACCGCTTCCCCGTGCAGGTGGTTCAGGCAATCAAAAAGGCGTGCGGCAAGGACTATCCCGTGTCGCTGAGGTATTCGGTGGTGAGCAAGACCAAGGGCTTTTGCGAAGGCGCCGTGCCGGGCGAGGAATACGTCGAAGTCGGCAGGGATATGGAAGAGAGCGAGCGCGCCGCAAAATATCTGCAGGAGGCGGGCTACGATATGCTCAACGCGGACAACGGCACTTACGACGCGTGGTATTGGGCGCATCCGCCGGCATATATGCCCGAAAACTGCAATCTGGACGACGTGGCGCACATCAAAAAATTCGTGGATATTCCCGTCGTATGCGCGGGCAGAATGCGCCCCGGCGACGCCGCGGAGGCGATTAAGGAAGGCAGGATAGACGCCATGGGCGTGGCGCGCCAGTTCCTGACCGACGGCGAGTGGGTGACAAAGCTGATAGAGGGCAGGGAAAACGAGATAAAACCGTGTATCTGCTGCCACAACGCCTGTTTCGATATGGCGCACTATAAGGGCGCGGCGAACGACGAAAAGTTCGAGGACGCTTCGCACATGGCGCGCTGCGCGCTCAATCCGGAGACGATGCAGAGCGGCAAATACGAAATAACCCCGGCAAAGAAAAAGCGGAAGATAGCGGTTATCGGCGGCGGCATAGGCGGTATGGAAGTTGCGCTGACGGCAAAAAAGCGCGGACACGACGTAACCGTCTACGAAAAGTCGGACAGACTGGGCGGCGTGTTCATCGCGGCGGCGGCGCCTTCGTTCAAGGAAAAGGACAGGCAGCTTATCCGCTGGTATACCGACGAGGTGGAAAAGAGCGGAATAACCGTCAGGCTGAACACGGAGATAAAGGATATATCCGCCCTTGACGCGGACAAAGTCGTGGTGGCGACGGGTTCTAAGGCGCGCACCCTGCGCATACCCGGCATAGAACGCAGTATAGAGGCGGTGGACTATCTGCTGGGCAAAGAGGTGGGCGACGACGTCGTTATCATCGGCGGCGGACTGACCGGCTGCGAGATAGCCTACGACCTGATTCAGAAGGGCAAGCGCCCCGTGATAGTGGAGATGAAAAACGACCTCATCGCCGTGCGCGGCGTGTGCCTTGCCAATTCGTCCTATCTGCGCGATTACTTCAAATTCAAAAAAACTCCCGTATATCTCGAAAGCTGCGTGACGAAGATAAAAGACGGCATCGTGACGGTGAGGACAAAGGACGGCAAAGAAACCGTAATTAAAGCGGACAGCGTGATAACTTCCGTCGGCTATACGTCCGCTCCTCTCGAAGGCGCGAAAAAATCGCTCACCGTGGGCGACGCTTCCGCCGTGGGCAATCTGCGTACGGTGATATGGCAGGCGCGCAAAGTGGGTATGAAACTGTAAGCCAAAAAGAGTAAAGGCAAAGCGCCCTTCCGCAAGGCGGGGCGCTTTTTGTGTGCGTGCCGCCACCCTTATCCGCTCCCGATCCGGGTACGGGTAAGCCGCCAAAATATTATCTTTTTCCCGCTTGTATTTTCCCTAAAGGCGTGTTATACTGAAAACGGTATGGATAACGATAATAAATCTTTAAGCGGTAATTCCCCCGACGGGACGGAAGAAGAGGGCAAGGCGGCGGAGCCTGCGGAAGCGGAAACTCCCGCAATGCCCGAAAACAATCCCGACCGTCCGGACATCACTTATAAGAACGCCGGGGACGTGGCGCGCGGCGGACTGCTCGGACTTTTCATCGGGCTTGCCATCATAGTCCCCGGAGTCAGCGGTTCTACGGTCGCCATCATTTTCAAACTTTACGACAAGCTGATATACGCGCTGGGCAATCTTTTCAGACGCTTTGCCGCGTGCGTGAAGTTCCTGCTCCCCGTCGTGATAGGGGCGGCGGCGGGCTTTTTGCTCGGATTTTTCGCAATTCAGCAGCTTATGGCGCTCGTGCCTTTCACCGTGGTGGGTCTGTTCGCCGGTATGATGATAGGCGCGTTCCCCGCGGTAAAGGACGAAATAAAAGGGGAAAAGATAACCGCGCTGCGCGCGCTCTTATTTGTTTTGGGCATAGCCATTCCCGTGGCTATCGCGCTGGGCACCACCTTTGGCACGGAAGGGGCGCGCCCTCTTGAAGGCTTGCAGTTCTACCACTATATCATATTCATTCTGATAGGTTACGTCGTAGCAATAACCCAGGTCGTGCCCGGACTGAGCGCAACCGCCATTTTAATGGCGTTCGGCTATTTTTCTTCGATAATGAACAGCGTCCACCTTTCTTACTGGAAGGAAAATCCCATGGTCCTGCTCGTCTACTTCTGCATGGTGCTGGGCTTTGTCATAGGACTTCTGACCTTCTCCAAGGTGCTCGATCTGATATTCAAAAAAGCGCGCGCAACCGCCTTTTTCATGATAGTGGGACTGTCCTTAGGCTCGCTTCTCACCCTCTTTTTCAATTCCGACATCTACGCCGTATACCGCGACTGGGCGGCAGGCGGAGTTGACGCGCTCGACCTTTCGCTGGGAATAGTGCTCTTTATCGTCGGAACGGTGGTGGCGTATTTGTTTGTCCGCTACGAACGGAAGAAAAAGAGTGGGATAGGCGGAAACCGTTAATTCAAAAAATTATTTTCCGAGAGGTGTTTGCCTCTCGGAATTTTTTTTCATACACTTTTTCCGCACACGAGGGCGCCGCATATAAGGCGCGTGATACTTTGTCAAAGCGGTTTTTTTCTCAGGTTACGTACGCCAAGTACGCGCCCATCTCAAAAAACCACTTTTCCTCGTCTGACACGCCTTCTCTGCGGTGCGTTTGGTTGCGGCTTTTAACAAGGTGAAAAACAAAAGTATTGCGAAGAAAAAGGCTCGGAATTCACCCGTTATTGTTTCATGGCATAATCATGGGTGGAGCGCCACGCGCTCCCATGCACTCCTTTTGCTTGAAAAATATATAATATGGTGGTATAATAAAAAACGGAACACATAAGGAGGCAGGGCGGCTATGGCAAAAATACTCGTTGCGCTTATAATTACGGCGGCGCTTGTGGCGTGCCTGTTTGCCTGCGCTCCCCAGGAAAAAACGGATAATTCCGCGTGCATTGCGGAAGTTGAGGACGATACCTGCGTTACCGTCACGTTCAGCGCGGATAACAATTCCGACGTTTCCGTATCCGACGCCGCCGCCGTGGCCGGGTGCGTTCCCGTCCCCGTCAAAGATTCCTCCGCGCATACCCGGGAGCGCGATATTCTTCTTCCCGGCGTGCGCGACTTCAAAAACGTCATCAAACAGTAAAAATATTTCCACACCTTCCAATGCGCGAATTTGAAAATTTAAGGTTATAAAACAGCCGATTTTAGTCGAATTTCAGCGCATTTTGCATTATCGCCCCGTAAACGATTGCAAACTTCAATGCAAAGCGTTATAATCGTTAGGATAAAAAACGGACATATTTATTTTGGAAAAAATATGAAATCACGCACTAAAAAAATAATAGGATGGAGCGTAGTTGCGCTGATAGTGGTTGCGCTGGTAGTCGGCATTATCCTCACCGACGGAATGTACACGTCCTCGGAGGATATATCCGACGTCATGCAGGACGCCGTTCTGCACGAGGAAAACCAGGTGAGCATTTTCGGCTACAACGTCAATCCCGGACTGGTTTCCGCCTTCGTCGTCACGATAATTCTGCTCGCGGCGGCGGCGCTTATCCGTATTTTCGCAATCCCGAGGTTCAGGCTCGTCCCCGGAAAATTCCAGCTGGCGGTGGAGAGTATAGTGGGGTGGTTCGACAAACTCGCAAAGACGAATTCCCCGCACCGCAACTCCTTTCTGGGCGCGTATATCTTCGGCGCGGGCTGTTACATTTTTGCAGGAACGCTGTTTGAACTCATAGGCGCGGCCGTGGTATCCACGGCGGGCAATTCGGTTGCGCTTCCCGCTCCGCTTTCCGACATAAACGGCGCGATAGCCATGGGCTTTTTATCTTACTTCGTCATCCTGAGCGGCGGCATAGTGAGCAACGGTATGCGCGGCGTGGGCAGGACGTTAAAGGACTTCTCGCTGCCCATATCCATGAGTTTCCGTCTTTTCGGCGCGCTGCTTTCCGGACTGCTGGTGACGGAGCTTGTATATTACTACATCGCGCTCAGCTTCGTATTGCCCGTCATCGTGGGCGTGCTGTTCACGCTGCTGCACGCGCTTATACAGACTTACGTGCTGGTAATGCTCACCTCGCTGTTCTACGGCGAAGTTTCCGAATCGCACGTAAAAGTCCCCAAGGAAAAAAAGAAAAAGGCGAAAGCCGTCAAGGTCAAACAGTAATCTGCAAGGTCTGTGCCTTGTGTAAATAAGAAAAAACTTTTCAAATGAGGTTGAATATGAAAAGAGCAATCAAAATCAAGTATGCAACCGCGGCAGTAATGGCGCTCGTGGCGCTCATCGCGCTGTGCGTGGTTATAGGACTGGTGTTCGGCGGCAACGGGTCCGCCTTTGCGGAAGATCCGGCTGCGGATACGGGCGTGACGGCTCCTGCGGAGGAGACGAACAATGCCGGCGTTACCGACGTGGGTATGAAGGCCATAGGCGCGGCGATAGCCGTCGGCGTGGCGGCGGCGGCAGGCGCGATAGGTATGGGTATTGCAATAGCCAAATCCAACGAGAGTATCGCGCGCCAGCCCGAAGCCAAGGCGGATATACGTTCAAGCATGATGCTGGGGCTGGTGTTCATCGAAACGGCAATCATCTACGCCCTGATAGTTGCAATACTGCTTATATTCGTTCTGTAGAGGCGGGCTTGCCGCTACTTTAACCGCCTTAAGGAGCGGGCTGAACGTTACAGTCCGGCTCTCGTACGGTCGGTTATGGAAAGTAAAAGGAGAAAGGGCTTATGCCTTTGAACATTAATTGGCAGCAGATATTACTTCATCTGCTCAACCTGGTTATCCTGATAGTGGGACTGTACCTCATACTTTATAAACCGGTAAAAAAGTTTATGAAGAAGAGGGAGGACGCCTACAAGGAGCGCGAGGAGAACACCCGCGCCGCGCTTGACAGCGCGAAGGCGAAGGAAGAGGAGTACAATTCCAGGCTGGCGGGCGTTGAAGAGGAAGTTTCCAGAAAACGCGAAGAGGCGGCAAAGGAGCTGGACGACGTGCGCTCGGAAAAGCTGAAACAGGTAGCCAAAGAAGCGGACGATATGCTCGGAGCCGCGCGTGAGCGCGCCCAAAAGGAGCACGACAGGATAATAAACGGCGTATCCGACGACATAAAGGAGATTGTCGGGGAAGCGGCGGAAAAGGTGGTAATGACGTCTTCGGTAAACGACGCTTACGAACAGTTCCTGAGCGCGGCGGAGAGCGGAGCCAAGTCCGCGCACGCCGGCAGGAAAAAGACGGTTACGTCCATGTCGAAGACGGATAAAAAAGGCGGCGCGAGGAAGAAGAAATGACTGAATTGAAGGCGTATTTATATTCCGAATCGCGTCCGAGCGAGGAGCAGGAAAAGCGGTTTGCCGCATTTCTGAAGGGCAAATACGGCGCCGGCACGCAGCTTGAATGGGTGGAGAGCAATCTTTTCCCCGGCGGATTCCGTCTTGAAGTGGGCGACGACGTGTACGACTGGTCGGTGGGAGGCAGGCTTAACCAGCTGCGCCACCGCCTGGAACAGATAAACGGCACGCGCGACGACATAATACCTCTTATAAAGCAGGCGATAGAGGACTGGACTCCGGAGGCGCTGGCGGAAGAAACGGGCACCGTGCTTTCCGTAGGCGACGGAATAGTTTCCGCGGAAGGTCTTGCGCACGTTCAGTACGGCGAGATAGTCGTGTTCGACTGCGGCGTCAAGGGCATGGTCCAGGATCTGCGCCCCGATATGTGCGGCATAATAGTTTTCGGCGACTGCCACGACATAACCGCGGGCAGCGTTATCCACCGCACGGGCAAGACGGCGGGCATTCCCGTAGGTCCCAACTTCGTGGGCAGGGTGCTTGACGCGCTGGGTCAGCCGATAGACGGCGAAGGGGAGATAGATGCGGCGGCGTACCGTCCCATAGAATGTCCCGCGCCCGGAATAATCGACCGCCAACCCGTAAACAAGCCGATGGAAACGGGTCTTCTGGTCGTGGATTCCATGTTCCCCATAGGCAGGGGTCAGCGCGAACTTATCATAGGCGACAGACAGACGGGTAAAACGGCGATAGCCGTGGATACGATTCTCAACCAGAAGGGCAAGAACGTCGTCTGTATTTACGTGGCGATAGGACAGAAGGCGGGCAGTGTGGCGCGTCTTGTGGAAACGCTGCGCAAAAACCACGCGCTGGAATATACCATAGTTATCAATGCGGGCGCGGGCGAGTCCGCACCCATGCAGTATATCGCGCCGTATGCCGGCTGCGCAATGGCGGAATATTTCATGTATGCGGGCAGGGACGTGCTCATCGTTTACGACGATTTGTCCAAACACGCGGTCGCGTACCGCACCCTGAGCCTTCTGCTCGAACGCGCGCCGGGCAGGGAAGCGTATCCCGGCGACGTGTTTTATCTGCACTCCCGCCTCCTTGAACGCGCGGCGCATCTTTCCGACGAACTCGGCGGCGGCAGTATAACCGCCCTGCCCATAGTGGAAACGCAGGCGGGCGACGTGTCGGCGTACATTCCCACCAACGTGATTTCCATTACCGACGGACAGATATTCCTGGAAACGGAGCTGTTCTTCGAAGGTCAGCGCCCCGCGGTGAACATAGGTCTTTCCGTGTCGCGCGTGGGCGGCGCGGCGCAGACAAAGGCGGTCAAAAAGGCGGTCGGCTCTCTGAGGCTCGACCTTGCGCAGTACAGGGAAATGGAAGTGTTCATGCAGTTTGCTTCCGATCTGGACGAACTCACGCGCCGCCAGCTTTATTACGGACAGGGACTTATGCGTCTGCTCCGCCAGCCGCAGTCCAGACCCTACTCGCAGGCGCAGGAGATCATACTTCTTATCACCGCGATGGGCAAAAAGTTCGTGGACGTGCCCGTCGACGATATAAACGTGTACGCGGAAGAGATGCTGGAATACTTCTCGACCCACGCGCCGGCGCTTTATTCCGGACTGGAAAGGGCGCAGGAACTTACGCAGGAATTGCGTGACGGAATACTGGAAACGGCGGATAAATTCCGCGCCGCTAAGCAGAAATGAGCAATATTACCGAGATCAAGCGCAGAATTAACGGCATTCGCGACACTAAAAAGATGACGAACGCCATGTACCTTATCGCGTCCAACAAGGTGAGAAAGGCAAAAGCCTCTCTGGAAAGAACGCGTCCGTACTTTTCCGCGCTTCTCGAAGAGATAGACAGAATGTTCGACATAGCCGGGCATATCGACTCCCCCTACTTCGACAACGAGGACGGGAGCGAGAAGAAGCGTCCGGGCGAACGCGGCTATCTTATAATAACCGCGGACAAGGGACTTGCCGGCGCGTACAACCAGAACGTGATCAAAAAGGTGGAGGAGCTGACCGCGGAAGAGGGCGGCAGACTGTTCGTCGTGGGCGAATACGGAAGACAGACGTTTTCCCACCGCAATATGCCGATAGATCCCGATTTCAGGTATACCGCGCAGAATCCCCGTCTGCACGCGGCGCGCGAGATATGCGAACTGCTGCTTGAAAAATTCGACAGAGGCGAACTCAAAAGCATAGACGTGGTGTACACGGACTTCGGCAAGAGGGGGGAAACGGTCAAGGTATCGCGCATACTGCCCCTCCACCGCAGCCATTTTGAAACGGGAGCGGATCTGTCCGCGCACTGGTTCGAGTACGAACCGTGTGTGGAGCAGGTGCTCGCGCACGTGGTGCACAGCTATGTGGCGGGATTCGTGTACAGCGCATTCGTAGACAGCTTTTGCGCGGAACAGAATGCGCGCATGGTGGCAATGTCCGCCGCAAACGACAATGCGGAAGAAATTCTCGCCCGTCTGTCCCTTGAATACAACAGGAGCAGGCAGGCGGCGATTACGCAGGAGATAACGGAAGTTACCTCGGGCGCAAAGGCGATGAAAAAAGGAATAAGAAAATGAAAAAAGGCGTGATAACCGGCGTATCCGGACCTGTTGTGGACGTTATGTTTACGGACGGACTTCCCAAACTGAAGGACGCGCTGGAAGTGGAAGAAGAAGGCGGCGTAAAGGTGATGGAAGTTGCCCAGCACCTGGACGAAAAAAGCGTGCGCTGCATTATGCTTTCGGGAAGCGAAGGTTTAAGGCGCGGAATGAGCGTTACCGCTACGGGCAAGTGTATCGAAGTGCCCGTGGGCGAAGTCACTTTGGGCAGAATGTTCAACGTGCTGGGAAATCCGATAGACGGCAAGGGCGACATGGGCAAGTGCGGGAAGATGGGCATATACCGTCCCGCCCCCGCGTTCAGCGAGCAAAGCCCCGCCGTGGAGATATTGGAAACGGGCATAAAGGCAATCGACCTTCTCGAACCGTACGCCAAGGGCGGCAAGATAGGACTTTTCGGCGGCGCAGGCGTGGGCAAGACGGTGCTCATACAGGAACTTATCCACAACGTGGCGACAAAGCACGGCGGATATTCCGTGTTCACTGGCGTGGGCGAGAGGTCGCGCGAAGGCAACGAACTGTGGACGGAGATGAACGAAAGCGGCGTTGCGGAAAAGACGGCGCTCGTGTTCGGACAGATGAACGAATCGCCGGGCGTGCGTATGCGCGTGGCGCTGTCGGGACTTACCATGGCGGAATATTTCCGCGACGTCCAACATAAGGACGTATTGCTGTTTATAGACAATATCTTCCGTTTCGTGCAGGCTGGCAGCGAGGTTTCCACTCTGCTTGGTCGTATGCCCTCTGCGGTGGGTTATCAGCCCACCCTGGCGCAGGAGATGGGCGAATTGCAGGAGAGAATAACTTCCACCCGCCACGGCTCGGTAACTTCCGTACAGGCGGTGTACGTGCCTGCCGACGACCTTACCGACCCCGCTCCCGCAACCACATTTACCCACCTGGACGCGACCACCGTTCTCAGCAGAAAAATAGCCGAACAGGGCATATACCCCGCCATAGATCCGCTGGAATCTTCCTCGCGTATTCTGGCGGAGGAAACCGTGGGCAAGGAACACTACCGCGTTGCGCGCAGAGTGCAGGAAATACTGCAAAAGTATAAGGAAATCCAGGACATAATAGCCATTCTGGGCATGGAAGAACTTTCCGAAGAGGACAAACTTACCGTATCGCGCGCGCGCAAAATCCAGCGTTTTCTCTCCCAGCCTTTCCACGTGGCGGAAAAGTTCACGGGCAACGACGGCAAGTACGTTTCCCTGCAGGATACCGTGGCGGGCTTTGCCGCAATCGTGGACGGCAAAGCGGACGAATATCCGGAAGCGGCGTTCTATAACGTGGGCAATCTGGACGAAGTAAAGGAAAAGGCCGCGAAACTCATGGAGGAAAAATGACGCCGTTCCAGCTGCATGTGCTTACAGCCGTAAAACCCTTTTACGAAGGGGAGTGCGTATCGCTCGTGATACCCACGCCCTCCGGACTTTACGGCATTCAGGCAAGGCACAGCAATTTTGTCGGGTCGGTTATTCCCGGTGAAATGAAGATAACGCTGAAAGACGGGCAGGTACTTACCGCCGCCGTGGCTGACGGAATAGTGAAGGTGGAGGACGGGGACGTACTCGTGCTTGTGGATACCGCCGAACGTCCCGAAGAAATAGACGAAAACCGCGCCCGCCGCGCCCTTGAAAAGGCGATGGAAGATACCGCGAAAGAGCGCAGCACAAGGGAATATTACGCCGCGCAGGCAAGACTTGCAAGGGCAATAAACAGGCTGAAAGTAAAAACCCACAAGCGCAGATAAAACGCCTGGACGCGGCAAACGGCATATCCGTACCGAACAGAAAGAAGCCTCTTACGGGCTTCTTTTTTTATCGTATGATTACTATGATTACGTTATTCGTTATCTTCCGTTTTTTTTGCATTTTCGGTAAGATCGTCCTCGGATACATCGGTACCGCCGTCCGGTTCGGGGACGTCCGTGCTGCCGTCAGCCGCCGCGCCGCTTTCTTCAAAAGGATTGTCGGCGCCGCCGGACGGGGTTTCCTTGGAAACGTTTGCCGCAAGCATCATTTCCTGCTGGTATTCGCCCGCGTCGGTATCAACTCCGGCGGGGACTTCTTCATTGCCGGCAGGTTCGATGGCAAGTTCGCCGTGGCCTTCCGCAAGACTGCGCCTGCGCAGTTCTTCGACTATTTCCGCGTGCTTTTTCTTGTCCAGCTTATAGAAGAGCATCATAAGGCACATAAGCGCGGCGGAGATTGCCGAAACGTAGAACGCCACGTTGTAGTAGTTGATTGCGGTGTTCATCAGCTCGTCGGAAACGGTGGTTACGTTGAAGTAGTTTGCCGGCTGGTAGCCCATTGCCTGCTTGACGTAAGCCATTACCACGTAGCCGATGTTGGTGAACACGAGCACCAGCGTATAGGCGAACATCTGGATAAAGCCTTCAAGGCGCTTGCCGGTCATAACCTGCTGATAGTCGGATATTTCCGAGAGCATAAGCGGCTGGAGCGAGGTAATGCCGTTGAACAGGGCTATATATCTCAAAAGCGTGAGAACCACCGCGGAAACGGTGCCCTGGGGAATATTCTGCACGCCGACGATGGCAAGGATTATGTAGCCGAGGAAGTTGAGGAACGCCCAGAACATGACTATCGTGCGGTTGTTGAATTTACGCGTAAGAAGGGGCAGGAGTATCATGTTCGGAGTGACGGCGAATCCCGTTATAAGGGTCAGCGAGGAGAACACTGTCAGGCCCGTTTCTATGTCGGTAGCATAGCGGAGCTTGCCCATTATCTGCGCGTCGATTTCTATGGTGGAGCGCATACAACCCAGGATAAGCGCGAGGGTGAAAATGATAAGGGGCTTGTTTTTGAGCACCATTTTCAGACCCTCGATAACGCCGACGTTTTCGTTGTTCGAATTGGTTATGATGACCCTTTCCTTGACCTTGACCAGCAGCATCACGAGCAGTATACCCACCACCGAGCAGATAAGACCCATATAGCGGTACGCCATATATTCCTGACCCAGGGAGAGGAAGTGGGAGCGGATGGGACCGATGATCACGTTCATTATGGTGGGGGCGAAGCCTACCAGAAGTCCGATGGGCGCCCACGCGTCCGTGCGCTCCTGCTGGTTGGGAGTGACCACGCCGGGCATCATCTGGAAGGTGTTGTTGAACAGGTTCCACATTACGAGTGTGGGAATACAGATGCAGTAAGCGTAAATCACCCTTGCGCTGTCGTCAAGATTCTGCGGCTGCCAGGTGGCGGCGATTGCAAGACCCGCGAAGATGGGAGCCATTAAGAATATGTACGGTTTATATCTGCCGAATCTGGTGTGGGTGTTTTGCAGTAACTTGCTGAAAAACGGCTGGATTATCAGACCGAGCAGCGAAGCCGCCAGGCAGATGTAGGGGCCGTGAATAACGTCAATTCCGTAAACTTCGGAAATCTGCGAAGCGGTGAGCAGGGAAGAAACTATGCACACAATCGTGCTCACGCCCATGGCGGAGCCGCCGAGAGACAGCACTTCTTTCAGATTGAGGTATCTGTCATTGCGCAGAGGTTCTTTCCAGAAACGCTTGATTAAAGACGGAAGCTGTTTTATCTTCTCGCCGACCGACGCCTTTTTAGGCTGCTGTTCGTCAGTTCCCATAATCTTCTCCTTCTCATGCGCCGCGTACGCGCAAGCGCATATAAATATTATAGAATGTTATATTGCGGTTGTCAAGAGGAAGTAAACAAAAGCCCGTGCGCAGAGTTAAAATTATCGCTTTTCCGCGCCCTGTATCCGCGCGGGGAGATAAGGTTTCGGTATTTTGCCGCGATAGTATTGCATTTATGCGCGGAAAGTGGTATAATCGGTTACAATTATCGGAGAGAATATGACGGCGCTGTTAATCAAACTTTTTGTACGTGACTATAAAAACACCGGGTCGGAGAAGGTACGTCTGGCATACGGCAATCTTTCTTCGTGGGTGTGCATGGCGGTAAACCTACTCCTTGCGGCGGCAAAGATAACCGCGGGCGCGCTTTCCGGCGCCATTTCCGTGCTTGCCGACGGTCTTAACAACCTTTCGGACTGCGGCAGCGGCGCGGTTTCTTACGTCGGATTCCGCGTGGCGGCAAAGCCCGCCGACAAAAAGCACCCCTTCGGGCACCAGCGCTCGGAATATCTCGCCGCGCTCATCGTCGCCATGATAATATTCGTGCTTGCCGCGGAACTTATGATAGAATCCATATCCCAGCTGATAACTCCCGGCGAAAATTCCGTATGGAGCGTGCTCAGCGTAGTCGTGCTTTCCGTGTCCATAGCCGTGAAATTCTGGCTGTTTTTATTCAACAGGAGCGTGGCAAAGCGCGTGAATTCCGAAGTCATCAAAGCCACCGCGCTCGACAGCCTTACCGACTGCCTTGCAACGCTCGCCGCGCTTATCGCGGTGATAGTTTCGCGCTTTGCCGGCGTGAACATAGACGGATATATGGGTATTTTCGTCGCGCTCTTCATCGCCTTTGCCGGGGTGGGTATCTTCCGCGACACAATCGGAAAACTGCTCGGAGAAGCGCCCGACCCGGAGATAGTGCAGAAAATACGCAACAGAATTTTCATGCACGGCGGAGTGCACGGCATACACGACCTGATGGTGCACAGTTACGGACACAAGTATTACGCGACCGTGCACGTGGAAGTGGATTCCAAAATGCCTATGATGGAAGGGCATGACCTTGCGGATACCATCGAGCGCGACTTTGCGTGCAACACGGATATAGTGCTGGTGGTGCACCTCGATCCCGTAGTGCTGGATAATCCCAAGTGCAACGCCTGCCGCGTGCTGGTGGAAGAGATAGTGAAGGAGATAGACCCGTCGTTCAGCGTGCACGACTTCCGCATGGTGGACGGCATTTCGCACACCAACCTGATATTCGACGTGGCGATTCCTTTCGAGTGCAAACTTTCGCCGCAGGAAGTGAAAGACGAGATTTCGCGCCGTGTGCGGGAAAGGGATAAAAAACTTTTCGCCGTGCCGACGGTTGAACCTTCGATAAGCGCCGAATAGACGCTCCGCCCGAGCGAAAAATAAAAAGGCGGATACGGTATTGTGCCGTATCCGCCATTTAATTTTCCGCTTGTTCCGGAAAGTAACGCCATCCGGCGGCGCGTGACGCGCTCCATTCACGGCGGTTAAGGGTGCACCTGCTTGCAGCGGCGGCGCACCACGCACTTTCTGTCCACTTTAGTGGACAAACTGCTTTATCGTTTTGCCATTTATTCAAAGTTGATATGTGACCTATACCAAAAATATTAGTATCGACACATCCCGATATTTTTATATTGGCGAATTGTCCACTTTAGTGGACACTTCATTTATGAAGCCGCGAAAAAAAAGCCGATACCAAGATTTTTGGTAAAAGCTTGTATTTTATCCGCAGGGAATAAATAAAGCCAAAGCCTTGCGGAGAAAAAAGCCTTGAAGTTTCGTATTGATACTTCAAGGCTTAATCATGGGTGGAG
>CAJFJA010000007.1 GCA_904382605.1 Candidatus Alloclostridium intestinigallinarum
CGTATAGTTTAATTAAGTACCCCTCATTGTGTTTCCATATTCTTCTCCTTTTGTCTTTCTTTGATTGTCTATGTGTAACAAATGTATTGTAAACCTACATGCGTTCCGCCGCGCCGCTGTCCGCATATTGCATTATACGGAAAATTATGTTATAATGAGTTATCATAGAATTCAAGCATAGAGCGGAGGCAAAATGGAACTGCGAAAACTGCGGTATTTCATGGCTGTGGCGGACGAAGAGAACATTTCCCGTGCGGCGCAGAAGCGTCCGTTGTCGGGACGCTTCTTTACTTAATTTACGGGAATATTTAATATTTGTTGTCTATACGGGTTCGATATACCGAATCTTCCTTATGAATTTCCCCCGCGCTGGATACGCTTGCAAACCTATGCAGGATATTGGACGTTTCACCCGCATATATATTGTGTTTTGAAAATTGAAGAATCCCCGGGTCGCCCCGGGGATTCTTTATACAAAAAGTTTCTTACTTCTTCGTTCTGTCGATATACTTGGTGTGCAGTATATGGTGCGCCCTTTCGCTGCCCGGCTTTTCAAGATATTCGTCGTACATCGCCATGACGGCGGGGTTCTTGTAGCTCTTGCGGTAGGTGCAAGCCTTGTCGTTGGCGTAGATTGCCTTGGCGCGCAGTCCGGGAATGTCCAGCCTCTGACGGGTAGCCGCGTCGTGAATGGGCTGTCCGCCGCCGTTTACGCAACCGCCCGGGCAGGACATGATTTCGATAAACTGGTAAGGGCTGTTGCCCGCCTTTATCTCGTCCATGAGAACGCGCGCGTTCGCAAGCGAGCTTGCAACGGCGATTTTGATTTCCTTGCCGCCCAGCGTGACGGTTGCGGACTTGATGCCCTGCTGACCTCTTACCGCCGTGTATTCGAAATCTTCAAGTTCCTTGCCTTCCAGAAGGTCCGCCACCGTTCTGAGCGCCGCTTCCATAACGCCGCCCGTAGCGCCGAATATCACGCCCGCGCCCGTAGATACGCCCAGAGGCTCGTCGAATTTTTCGTCGGGAAGCAGATTATACTGGATACCCGCGCGCTTTATCATTCTGGCAAGTTCGCGTGTGGTAAGCACCGCGTCTATATCGGGTACGCCTGCGGCGTCCTGGTAAGGACGGGTCTTTTCAAACTTCTTGGCTATGCAGGGCATGACGGACACGACGTAGATATCCTTGGGGTCTATGCCGAATTTTTTCGCGTAGTACGTCTTGACAGACGCGCCGAACATCTGCTGGGGCGACTTCGCCGTGGACAGATTGGGCAGCAGTTCGGGATAGTTATACTCGCAGAACTTTATCCATGCGGGCGAACAGGAAGTCATCATGGGCAGGGCACCGCCGTGCTGAATTCTGTCCACAAGCTCGAAGCCCTCTTCCATAATGGTGAGGTCGGCGGCAAAGTCCACGTCGAACACTCTGTCAAAACCGAGATTGCGGAGCGCCGCAACCATCTTGCCTTCCGTATCCGTGCCGATGGGATAGCCGAATTCTTCGCCCAGCGCAACGCGCACGGAAGGAGCCGTTCCCACTACAACGTGCTTGGTGGGGTCGGCAAGCGCCGCCAATACGTTATCTATCTCTTCTTTTTCCGTAAGCGCGCCCGTGGGGCAGTTTACCACGCATTGTCCGCAACCCACGCAGGTGTGTTCCTTTATGTCCGTTTCGAACGCGCAGCCGATAGAGGTGTCGAAGCCGCGGTTGTTCGCGCCGATAACGCTGACGGACTGAACCTTTTCGCACACGGCGACGCACCTTCTGCACAGCACGCACTTGTTGTTGTCGCGCACGAAGCATACGGACGATTCGTCCTTTTCGCTCACGTTCTTCGCGCCCTGGAATCTGTTCGCGTCGCAGCCGAGTTCGTATGCCAGAGTCTGCAATTCGCAGTTGGTGTTGCGCGCGCAGGAAAGGCACTTCTGGTCGTGGTCGGAAAGCAGAAGTTCCACGGTGGTCTTCCTGCTCCGGATTACCTTGGGAGTGTTGGTGAATATCTCCGTCCCTTCCCTGTCGATGGGATAGGTGCAGGCGGCAACAAGCGTCCTCGCGCCCTTGACTTCCACCATGCAAACGCGGCACGCGCCTATGCAGTTTATCTTTTCCAGATAGCACAGAGTGGGAATTTTAATGCCCACCTGACGGCATGCGTCCAGAATGGTGGTACCGCTCTCCACGCTGTAATCTCTTCCGTTTATTTTAATGTTTATCTTCGCCATTTCCCCTTACTCCTTTACGATAGCCTTGAAGCGGCAGCCGTCCATACATGCGCCGCACTTTATGCACTTGCTCTGGTCGATGACGTGTTTTTGTCTGACCTCGCCTTCGATTGCGCCCACGGGGCAGTTACGCTTGCACAGCGTGCAGCCCTTGCACGCGTCGGTGATATGGTAGGACACCAGCTTTTTGCACACCTTTGCGGGGCAGCGCTTTTCCTTGATATGCGTTTCGTACTCGTCGCGGAAATAGCGCAGGGTGGAAAGCACGGGGTTGGGGGCAGTCTGCCCCAGTCCGCACAGCGAATTTTCCTTTATGTAGTAGCACAGCTCTTCCATCTTGTCGAGGTCTTCCATGGTGGCGGTGCCGTCGGTGACTTTGTTGAGCATTTCAAGCAGCCTCTTGGTGCCTATCCTGCATGGAGTGCACTTGCCGCACGACTCGTCCACGGTAAATTCGAGGAAGAACTTGGCTATATCCACCATACAGGTATCCTCGTCCATGACGATAAGACCGCCCGAACCCATCATCGAGCCTATCTCTATCAGTTTGTCGTAGTCGATGGGCACGTCGAGGTGCCGGGGAGGAATACATCCGCCGGAAGGTCCGCCCGTCTGCGCCGCCTTGAACTGCTTGCCCTTGGGAATGCCGCCGCCTATGTCGTAGACTATCTCCCTCAAAGTGGTGCCCATGGGCACTTCCACAAGACCGGTATTGACTATCTTGCCGCCGAGGGCGAACACCTTGGTGCCCTTGGATTTTTCCGTACCCATGGAAGCGAACCAATCGGGGCCGTTCATTATAATCTGGGTGATATTGGCGTAAGTTTCCACGTTGTTGAGCAAGGTGGGCTTGCCGAACAGACCCTTGTTAGCGGGGAACGGAGGACGGGGACGCGGCTCGCCGCGGTTGCCTTCCACGGAAACCATAAGCGCCGTTTCCTCGCCG
This sequence comes from Candidatus Alloclostridium intestinigallinarum, assembly GCA_904382605.1. Taxonomy (GTDB): domain Bacteria; phylum Bacillota; class Clostridia; order Christensenellales; family UBA3700; genus Alloclostridium; species Alloclostridium intestinigallinarum. The sequence goes on from CAJFJA010000007.1 coordinate 3,175, forward strand.
CACACGAACGCGCCCGCGCCCAGACGAAGCTCTATATCGAAGGAAAAGTCCGTGCCCAGGATATTCTTGCCCAAAAGCCCGTATTCCCTAGCCTGTTTGATTGCTATACGGCACCTGTCCACCGCTATGGGATATTCCGCACGCACGTATATGTAACCCTGCGTGCCGCCCACGGCGTACGCGGCTATGGTCATAGCCTCTATCACGGAGTGCGGATCGCCTTCCAGCACGGAGCGGTCCATGAACGCGCCGGGGTCGCCTTCGTCGGCGTTGCAGCAGACGTATTTCACGTCGCCCGCGGCGTTTTTGACGAACTGCCACTTGGTGCCCGTGGGGAAGCCCGCGCCGCCCCTGCCGCGCAGACCGGAAGCCTTGACCATGTCTATTACCTGCTGGGGCTCGTATTCCGTAAGGCACTTGATAAGCGCGGCATAGCCGTCGCGCGCAATATACTCGTCAATGTTTTCGGGGTCGATAACGCCGCAGTTGCGCAGGGCAACGCGCGTCTGGCGTCTGTAAAATTCGGTATCCGTAAGCGCTTTTACGGGCGGTTCGCCCACGCGCTCGGTATGCAGAAGGCGGGTGACGAGCCTGCCCTTTATGAGATGTTCGTTGACGATATCCGTTACGTCGTCGGCGTGAACGCCGCTGTAAAACGCCGCTTCGGGATAAACTATAACCACGGGACCTACCGCGCACAGACCGAAACAACCCGTTTCCACTATCTGTACGTCGTCTTCCATGTGGTTGGCTTTAAGCTGGCGGGCGAGCTCTTCCCTTATCTTTGCACTTCCGTTGGACGTGCAGCCGGTGCCGCCGCAGACAAGTACGTGACTTTTGTACATAATTCCCCCTCCTAAATGTTCTCTACAAGATATTTTTCCACGGGTTTACCGCCCGCGACGTGTTTTTCCATCACTTCGAGAGCTTTTTCGGGGGTCATCTTTCCGTAAACGACCTTGGGTTTTCCGGGAACGTAAACTTCGACGGTAGGTTCGTAATCGCAAAGACCCTGGCAGTCGCTGCGATATACCCTCACCTTGGGTAAACGACGCTTGGACAGATCTTCCACCAACGCGTCAAACACGAATTTGGCACCTTTGGATATTCCGCACGTGCCCATTCCGACGACTATCCTCGTTTCGAGGTGTTCGTCAGAGTTATCACGGATGAACATGGCAGGTTGCATGCTCTCCCTGATAGCCTGAATATCGGCTATTGTCTTCATAATTTCCTCCTGACGGCAGCCCAGCTACCATATAATTTTCCCGTTGTAAATCCTCTTTTTGTTTTCGAGGATCAAAAGCGCGTCGCCCTTTGCCGCCCCACAAAAGACCGCCCTTTCTCTATCCGCCTTTTCCGCCCATATTACGTCCGTATCCCCCGCCGCGGCAAGGCTTACCGCCCCTGCTATATCGCCGCAGTCAAGGTCCGCAAACAGGCAGGTTATGACCGTTTTTCCGTTTCTTCCAAGCATTGTCACGGACGCGCAGTTATCGGCGATGAGCTTTATCCCCTTTCCCCTTCCTTCGCCTTTGGTGGTGAAAAGCCCGCGTTTTGCAAGCGCGAACTGCTCCGCGCCCATGCCGCCGCCGTCGTCTTCCGCAACCAGTTTTCCCGGCGAAAGGGTGAATTTTATCAGCTTCGCTCCCGCGCTTTCCGCGTTCATGGCAAGCTCTTCTATCATGCGCGCCACGTCGAAACGATTTTGCCTATCCATATTATTTTAACACAAGCCTTCTTAAAAATAAAGCGTTTTCACCTTATCACTATGCCGCATTTTCACCGCTTTGTCAATAGTTTTCCGTACGCGCGGCGTCGTTTCGCCGCCGCTGCCGCCGAAAACTTTACCGCCGTCTTTCCCTGCCGCGCAAAAACAACGTTACTCCCGTACCCGCAGACGCGAGCAGAAGCAGCGCCGCCCCCGCCGCCGCAATCACCCCGAAATGCGCCGCAACCAGTTCGAACCCGACGCCGAAACATACGGCGATTATTTTGCCCAGCGCGGCAAATACCGCCACGGAAAGCACAAGCGCCGCCGCAAGCGAAAGCAAAACCAGCAGCGCAGTCTGTGTCAGCCTCAGCGAAAGGTAAAACAGCCTTGTCGCCCCGAGTGCAAAAAGTATCTCGCCGTTGGCGCGCATTCTTTCCGACAGTCTGTTTACAAGCAGTAAAGCTATCAGTATTATTCCTGTCATCAACGCCGTCCCCACGTATAAAAATACCTGTCTTATCATCTCTCCGACGTTATCGAGTACGCGGATATCTTCAAGATAACCCCACCCCGCATAGAGTATATCTTCGTCCTGCAACAGTGCGTCGCCGTGATCCGGCCACCGCGAAAGAGTATAGACGTATTTTCTCTCGTGCGGGTATGCCGCAAGCATTTCGTTCGATTCGTGTATGAGAACGGAAGGCGCGAAATGGCTCATTCCGTCGCGGTGTCCCGCAAGTTCGTAATAGGCGTTTCCGATAACCCCGCACACGGTCAGCTCTTCCCACACGGTATTGCCGCCGGCAAGCGAAACCATTGACACCTTCTTCCCCACCGGCGAGCGCGTTATTCCGTATTCTTCCAGCATATACTCCGCAACGGCAACTTCGTCACCGCTCTTTGGAAGTCTGCCTTCCACAAAGCTGTCAATCCCCGGCGCTCCGCTTTCCGCAAGGTCGTTTTTTGTAATAAACCCCGCCGGATCCGATATGGCGTAAACGAAAATGCCTTGCAAAGTATCTCCGCACGTATATAAGTTTTCTTCTATCCGCAAACCGACCCTGTACGCCGGCAGAAAGGAAAACTCCGTGCCGAGCAGTTCTTCGCTTACGGGCGCAAAATCTATATAGTCCGCCGAAAACGCAAATTCCGCATACTCCGCGCCGTCGGCAAGTTCCTTACCCGAAATAACGTAATTGGCGGAAAAATATCCCTCTTTCATCTCCTCCCGCTCTTGCTCCGCAGATATTATGAACATGGAAAAAAGCGAAGCTATCATTATCAGCGCGGTAAACGCCGCGGCGATTTTCACCGTTGCGCTTTTATAACATACCAGATTCCTTACCGCCAGTCCGACCGCGCCGCTCACTTTCCGCACTCTGCAACCTCCTGCAGGGAAATCTTCCGTATCCGTCCGACGCTTACCCGGTACAGCGGCAGAGATATGAGCGTCGTTATAATAAAATTGCCCGCGGGCGCCCACCACGGAAGAACGGAATCCGCCTGTATTCCGAATATCCGCGAACAGGCGGAGATAATGCCCGTGCCGATTAAACCCGAAAACAGCGCCCCTCCGACGTTCACCGCAAGCGTTATTACCGTCAGAATGGAAAAATATATCCCGAATATGTGCTTTTCCCCGTATCCGAGAAGCAGCAGTCTGCCTATAAAGTGCCTGCGGTTGTCAAGCATTATCGAATACAGCGAATAAATTATCACGCCGTTGGTAAGAAACAGCGCTACCCCGGAAGATACGAGCAGTCCGCTTATCAAAGAAACGCCCGCCGAATACCGCCCGTTGAAGCCGTCCCCGTCTACAACCGAAAACACGCTTTCGTATAAGTTCGTATATACCGTGACAACCGCAAACAACGCGCCCGTAAACAGAGTCAGCGCAATAACCGATATGACGGCGGGAAGACGCAGACGTGCAAACTCCCTTGCAAACAGTTTACATGTTGCTTTCATCTTTTACTACCCGTCCGTCGGAAAGAGTAATTATCCTGTCCGCCCTGCGGGCGTCCCCGGCATCGTGCGTTACCAGAATTACGGTTTTCCCTTCCGCGTGTATTGTGTCAAGAATATCCATTTCCCGCGCGCTGTTCTCCTCATCCAGATTCCCGCACGGTTCGTCCGCAAGTATTATCGGCGGATCGTTGACCAGCGCCCGCGCAACGGCAACCCTTTGCATTTCACCGCCGGATAAAAATTTTGCCTTTATATTTTTCCTGTCCGCTATATCAAGTTTTTCCAACAGCCGGGTCATATCCGCGGAAGAAACCTTTTTGCCCGATATTAAAGCGGGAAGTTCGATGTTTTGTATAACGCTGTATTCCGGTTCAAGATTGAACCGCTGAAAAATACAGCCTACGTGCGCGTTGCGGTACTGCGCCGCCTGCCTGTCATGCGTGCCCGCCAATCTTATACCGTCAACGGCGACAATCCCGTCCGTGGCGGCGTCAAGCGCGCCTATCAAATTGAGCAAAGTGGTTTTTCCGCTGCCGGAACGTCCCGTTACCGCGACGTATTCCCCCGTTTTGATTTCAAGCGAAACGCCGTCAAGGGCGGTGAATTCCCGTCTTCCGTTGAAATATTTTTTCGTAACATTGTCCAATACGATCATGCCATTGCTCCGGAACAGGGAAAGCCGCCCGTCGCTGCCGACCTATCTTACGGCAGGTATTCCGCCTTTTCTCCCTTAACCAATACTCTTACAAAAGCGGCATATCACGCCTTTGCCGCCGGAATGCGCTATCTTATCACTATGCCGCATTCGTACGCTTCGCGCTCAAGCTGTTCGCGGAAAGCGGGGTGCGCTATCGAGATGAGTTTTTTCGCCCTTTCGGCTATGCTCGCGCCCTTCAGGTCGACCATACCGTATTCCGTGACCACGAAGTTCACGTCGTTTCTGGAAAGGGATACCGCCGCGCCCTCTTTCAGCCGCGTTACTATCTTGCTCGCCTCTTTCCTCTCTCCCGTGACGGGATCTTTCACCATTGCCGTGGAGTAAAGCGCGATTATCGACCTGCCGTTCCTAGACATCTGCGCGCCCACGGCGGTGTCCGTCTGCCCGCCCGTTCCGGAAAACTGCCTGCTGCCGAGAGATTCGGAACAGCACTGTCCCGTTATATCCACTTCCAGCGACGTATTTATGGAAACCTGGTTGTCGTTCCTTGCGATAATGCCCGGCGCGTTCACGTAGTTGCAGTCGAGCACGAGCACGGCGGGATTGTCGTCCACAAAGTCGTACATCTCGCGCGATCCTATCATGAACGAGCAGACCGCCTTTTCCCTGTGCACCTGCTTGTATCTGCCCGTAACCACGCCCGCTTTCATCAGATTCATAATGCCCGTGGTGAACATCTCCGTGTGCACGCCCAGATCCTTTTTATCCGTAAGCGCCGCCGCAACGGCGTTCGGAATACTGCCTATTCCCAGCTGTATGCAGTCGCCGTCGTCCACTATGCCGGCGATGAGTTTGCCTATCTTCACGTCCCTTTCGCCGAGCACGGGGTCTTTTATTTCGGGCATGGGATAGTCCGCCGCTATAAAGTAATCCACCTGCTCCGCGGGTACGTTCACGTCGCCGAAAGTACGCGGCACGTTGGGATTTACTTCAAGAACGACCACGTCCGCGTCGTCCATCATCCGCCTTTCGTACACGTTGCTCAGCGCAATGGATACGAAGCCGTGCTTGTCCGGCGGCGAACAGATGCCCACGAATATATCCGCGCTGCGGTTATATCTGCGGTTTACGCCCGAAAGTCTGAGATGGTTGGGTATAAAAGAAGCCCTGCCCAGGCTGTGCGCCTGACGCGTGGGCGACGAGTAAAACAGGCTTTCGCAGAAAAAACTCTCCTTGTATTCGGGATTCGTGTTGTAATCGTATTCCCTCAGAGAAAGGCAGTTGGTGACGGTGACGTTCTTCACCCTGCCGGCTATCGTATGCAATTTGGATAAAAATTCGTACGGCTCGGACGCGCCCAGCGCAACCACGATATGGTCGCCGCTATTAACCAGATCCAAAGCCTGTTCGACAGAAATGTATTTTCCCATAAATTATCCCTATCCCCGGGACGCACGAGCTGCGTCCGAAATAAATTCGCACAATGCGCAGTTATTATTATAACATATTATATATATATTAGCAATAATTTTTTTTGCATGCGCCGCAAGCGTCCTCCGCCGCGCTCTCCCTTGACTAACGGCGGATAAACTGCTATTATAATCATATGGAAAAAGATACCCTCGGAAACGGAAAGAAAAAACTTTCCGGCAAATGGATTGCTCTTGTCGTGATCGTATGCGCCGTCGTTGCCGCATGCGCGGTATTGCTCGGACTTTACTACGGCACCCTGCAAGATCCGCTCGATCTTATGGAAATACCGGTAATCGAACTGCCCGTAAGTTACAGGACCACCGTCGCGCGCACGGACGCATACCTGGGGCACCCCGACCTGGCGCTTGCCGACGGCGGGGATCTGATAGTGGTCTATCCGCAGGGACACGGGCGCGGCAAAATACTTATGCAACGCTATGAAGTGAGCGCCGGCAACAACGTGCGCACCTGGAGCGAACCTCTTCTCGACACCCCTTCCAGCTGGGAAAATTCGCAGGAAACCCCGACGATATACCGCCTTACCCTTACCGACGGAAGCGTAAAGACGGTGCTTATCTCCGGCTGTCCTTCCTGGAACGGGGAGGAAAAAGCAAACGGCTTCAACTGCTCCGTAAGCGACGGCGACGGCTACGAATGGACGGAATTTACCAACTGGTACGGCGAAGAATGGGCAACGGAAAACGATACAAAGCCCTACGACGTAATCGTAGCCATGTCCTCTCTCACCCGCATGAGGGGAGAAGACGGACAGTATATAGACAAGTGGATGGGCACTTTCCACGACTATTCCTTTACGAATTACTACACCTATCTTACCTTTGACGAACAGGGCAACGCCGTATGGAGCGAGCCGCAGGTGCTCGTGCCGGATCAGCGCGATTACTACGCGGAGCTGGGTATGTGCGAAGTGGAGATAGTCGACACGGGCGACGCATGGATACTGCTGGGCAGGGCGAACGCGCGCAACTCCGGCTCCCTTGCCTGCGTTTCCTACGACCAGGGCGCGACATGGTCGGAAATCAAGGAACTGCCCAACTGCCTTACGGGCGACAGACACAAAGCCGAATACGACCCGACCACGGGCAGGTGGCTGATATCCTTCCGCCAGGTGCTTACCGGCAAGGAGACCATCTTTTCTTCCGACCGCATAATGGGCGCCGGCTGGGTGGCGTGGACGGGCGATACGCAGACTCTGCTCAATCTGGCGCTGGGAAACCATGATACGGGATACGGCGACGCGCTTATCCTGCTGGGCAGGGAGAAAGATACCTCCGCAAACATAGACTGCGGCTATTCGGGCACGGCGAATGTAGACGGAACTTTCACGCTGGTATCTTACGGCGAATTCGACAAGTCCGCCACCAATCCCTATATAATGGCGGTGACGTTCAGACTGTCCGATTTGGGAATATAACCGGTTATTTGATATAAAAGGGCGGACAAAATATCTGCCCGCGCCCGGGCAAAACATGATCGCCAAATATCCGAATTACTCCTGTTCGGATATTTTTTGGTGCGAAAACGCTATACTTTTCCGCTTCTTTTCATGTATAATAAGGCGTAATAATTTTCAGGAGATAAAACTATGGTCAGATTAGGTATAATGGGCTACGGCAATCTCGGCAGAGGCGTGGAAGCCGCAGTCAGGCACAATCCCGACATGAGCCTTACGGCGATATTCACCAGGCGCGACCCCGAAAGCGTGCAACCTCTCACCCCCGGAGTGAAAGTTTACAGGGCCGAGGACGCGGCTAAGCATGCAGGCGAGATAGACGTGCTCATACTCTGCGGCGGCAGCGCGACGGATTTGCCCGTTCAGACCCCCGAATACGTAAAATATTTCAACGTGGTGGACAGCTTCGACACCCACGCGAATATCCCCGTCCACTTCGAAAACGTGGATAAAGCCGGCAAAGCAAGCGGAAAACTCGGACTTATCAGCTGCGGCTGGGACCCCGGTATGTTTTCTCTCGCCCGCGTGTACGGCGAAGCGGTTCTCCCCGGCGCAAGCACCTACACCTTCTGGGGCAAAGGCGTTTCGCAGGGACATTCGGACGCGATAAGGCGCGTTGAAGGCGTGGCGGACGCACGCCAGTACACCGTGCCCGTGCCTGCGGCGCTGGAAGCGGTGCGCAGCGGCTCCAACCCCGCCCTTTCCACCCGCGAAAAACACACGCGCGAATGTTACGTCGTGGCAAAAGAGGGCGCGGATAAGGCGAAAATAGAAAAGCAGATAAAGGAAATGCCCAACTATTTTGCCGATTACGACACCACCGTGCACTTTATTTCCATGGAAGAGCTGAAAAAGCACCATTCCGGAATACCCCACGGCGGCTTTGTAATCCGCAGCGGCAAGACGGGAATGGACGACGAATACAACAACGTCGTGGAATACTCCTTAAAGCTGGATTCCAACCCCGCGTTCACCTCTTCCGTGCTCGTGGCTTTCGCCCGCGCGGTGGACAGAATGAGCAAGGAAGGAAAGAGCGGCTGCATAACCGTGCTCGACGTTCCCCCGGCTTATATCTGCCCCGAAAGCGGCGCGGAACTGAGAAAAAAGATGCTGTAAACAGTTATCCGTAATAAAAGACGGCGGCTTTTTGCCGCCGTTTTTTATTGCTTCATACCGTGCCGTTTTATAATAGCTTTTCCGATAAAATATGAAACTATCACAAGCGGAATAAGCGGAACCAGACCCGCCGTGAGCGCCTCGGCTTCGTTCAACGGACGGGGCATGAAAATCATGGCGAGCGCGAGCGCAAGAGCATATGCCATAAAGGCTACGCCTGCGGTTGCGTTATAAGCGCGCCAATTATAATCGCTTTCATATGCGGAAGGAATACGGAAGCCTACCCATTCGTTGCGCGATACAAAAGCGCACAACGCACCCGCAAGCCACATAATAAGGCACATCAGCGCGGCGAAAACCACGGGAAACCGCTCGATGTCGGGCGGGACAAGCCCCATTTCGTTTGCGGCGGAAACTGAGGTGGCAAGCGCGGTTATCCCCATAGCGATATTGAAAACTTCCAGCAGCAGAACCACGCAATAAAAACAAATAAGGGCGCCCTTAGACTGAAACGCCTTTGCCGAGGGCGACTTGGTATAATAAATATAGTGCGCCCCTAGGGTGGCTATTATTAAACCAATAACAATTATACAGCCTAAAGAAAGTTCCCACGGCTGTCCCATTTTATCCGCCTGCCACCGCGCGTTGAAATGTACGGGAAGCGGAGATGGTAAATATGCGCCGGCTGCCGCAAAAATAAAGAGGGGAACAGGCAAAATGCCGAAAACTGCCGCGGAAAATTTGCGCATACGCGCTTTAATCTCCCTGTTGCGCTGTGCCTGCAATATGTCCGCACAACTTATATTTTCATCGGTAAAGTACGTTATCTGCACTCCAAGGGTTGAACATATAGACAATAAAAAGCTCAAATCGGGCAAAGCCTTGCCCGTTTCCCATTTGGAAAGATTTTTGTCCGACGTGTAAATCCTGTCCGCAAGTTGCCGCTGGGTAAGACCGCGCTCTTTTCTCAAAGCGGCTATTTTTTTACCCACAGACTCCGCAAGCGTCATTTCGTCCATTTCCCGTTCTCCTTATCCGTGGCGGCGCTATAAACACATGCCTTGCACCTTTGGACAAAGTATATCATACCGCAACGTCGCGGTCAATATATACGCCCTTTATCCGCCTCTACAATGAGTAGAACCGACGTATACACCATATTTCAGGCCGTAAAGTCTTTTTAATTCCGTCGCGCTTTTTGTCACATTTCCGCCTAATACAGGCATATTATGCAGTATGAAAGTATGCGTTTACGCCATTGCAAAGAATGAAGAAAAGTTTGTCCGCCGCTGGTTGGACTCCATGAAAGAAGCCGACGGAATTTATGTGCTGGATACCGGCTCGAACGACGATACGGTGCGCCTTCTGAAAGAGGGCGGCGCCGTCGTGGAAAGCGAAGTTTTCCGCCCTTTCCGCTTTGATTCGGCGCGCAACGCATCCTTGAAAATGGTGCCCGAAGACGCGGATTTGTGCGTGTGCACCGACATCGACGAAGTGTTCGCGCCCGGCTGGAGAAAAGGGCTGGAAGACGCGGCAAAGACGGGCGCGGAGCAGATTTATTACCGCTATACGTGGAACTATAATCCCGACGGCAGCGAAGGACACGTCTTCTGGACGGGCAAAGCGCACGTCCGCCGCGGTTTCGAATGGCGTCACCCCGTGCACGAGGTGCTCTACACCCTGGACGGACACGAAAGCAAAAAGACTTACGCCAAAGGCGTTTTTCTCAAACACCTTGCAGACCCTTCCAAGTCGCGCGCGCAATATCTGCCCCTGCTGGAACTTTCCGTGCGCGAACAGCCGGAAAACGACCGCAACTCGCACTATCTGGGCAGGGAGTACTTCTTCCACGGCAGATACGACGAGGCAATTGCCGAACTGAAACGCCACCTGTCCCTTGATTCAAGCGTGTGGAAGGACGAACGCGCCGCTTCCATGCGCTACATATCGCGCTGTTACCAAATAAAGGGCGATATGAAAGAAAGCGAAAGTTGGATTCTTAGGGCGGTTGCCGAAGCGGGATACCTGCGCGAACCGTGGGTAGACGCCGCCTGCCTTTACGTCAGGGAAAAACGCTGGCACGGCGCGGCGTTCTGCGCCCTGCGCGCCCTGGAGATCACCCGGCGTTCAATGTCGTATATCAACGAACCTGCCGCCTGGGGATACTCCCCTTACGACTGTCTTGCAGTTTCGCTCTACTATCTGGGCGATCTGCGCGGCTCGCTGGAAAACGCGCGCAAAGCTGCCGAACTGGACAAAACCAACCCGCGGCTGAGGGATAACCTCAATCTTATTCAGGCCGCATACGACGCGGCAAAAAAGGAGTAACTCATGCTTTTTAACGATAACTGTTGCGGCGGAGGCTGCAACTGCCCTCCCGGCCCGCGCGGCGCGACGGGTCCTACCGGACCGCAGGGCACAAGCGTTTCGCTCATAGGTCCCACAGGCCCCACCGGCCCGATGGGCGCGAGAGGAGCAACAGGGCCTACCGGCCCCAGAGGAATTACGGGTCCCACAGGCCCTACCGGCGCGGTCGGCATTCAGGGCAGAACGGGCGATATAGGCGCTACAGGTCCCGTCGGTCCGACCGGACCTACCGGGCCTACCGGTCCCGCAGGTCCCCAGGGCGCAACAGGTCCCACAGGCGCTCCCGGCATAGGGGTGACAGGTCCCACCGGTCCTACCGGGCCTGCCGGCGGACCTACCGGCCCTACCGGACCTACGGGTGCTACGGGTACGGGTGCGACCGGTCCTACGGGTCCTACCGGCGCTACCGGCCCCGCAGGCGCGACCGGAGCGGCAGGTGCGACAGGGCCTACCGGACCTACGGGTCCTACCGGGCCTACGGGCGATACCGGAGCGGCGGGCGCGGAAGGCGCAACCGGACCTACCGGTCCTACGGGCCCCACGGGCGATACCGGTCCACAGGGTGCGACGGGGACGGAAGGCGCGACGGGTCCCACCGGGCCGACAGGTCCTACGGGCGATACCGGTCCACAGGGTGCGGCGGGCGCGGAAGGCGCAACGGGTCCCACCGGACCGACAGGTCCCACGGGCGATACCGGTCCACAGGGTGCGACGGGTACGGAAGGCGCGACGGGTCCCACCGGACCGACAGGCCCCACGGGCCCTACCGGACCTCAGGGCGACGCAGGGCCGCAGGGTACTGCGGGCGCGCAGGGCGTTCAGGGCGATGAAGGTCCCACCGGGCCGACCGGACCTACAGGACCTACCGGAGATACCGGCGCGGCGGGCGCGGAAGGCGCAACCGGACCTACAGGGCCTACGGGTCCCACGGGCGACGCCGGTCCGCAGGGTGCAACGGGCACAGAGGGCGCAACGGGCCCTACCGGTCCGACAGGGCCAACAGGTCCTACCGGCCCCCAAGGCGTGGGTGCGAGAACGATAAGCACCGCGGCATTCACGTCCGGCGATACGCCTCTTACCGCCTCGCTGGCGGCGGAGGACACCACGGGCAACCTGCGCTACGTGGGCAACGCGCTTAGCGGCCAAAGCACGAACGACCAGGTTCCCGGCGCGCAAATCACCCTTCCCGCGGCGGATATGAAGTACGCCATCACCCTGCCCACCACGGGCAGATTGAAGGAAGTGTACGCCGATTACGTCGTCACCGCGCCGGAACAGTTCACGCGCAGCGCGCATCTGTACGCGCGGCTGTATACCGCTCCCGCCGGATCGCTGACGTTCACCTACCTTCCCGGCAGCGACTTTGCGCTTTCGCCCGCGGTGAGCGGCAACGTGCCCGCCGGCACAGTGCTTTCGGGCAGCGTCGTGTTGGACGCACCCGTGAGCGCGGGAGAAAAAATGCTTGCCGTAGTATATCTCGGCAGCGACACTACGGGCGACGAAGAGAGCCTTTCCGGGGTCGTTTCGCTCGCCGCCCTGGTGGAAGTATAAACCAAAGAAAAAATATAAAATCACCTGGCGGGCGCGGCTTCCGCGCCCGCCTTACTGCAACGTGGGACGGAAGCGCCGTGCGCTTCACCACTTAACCGCTTCGAAATAACAAAAGTATTTTTTGACAGTATTATCTCCGCAATGCCTTATGCTGTAAATACGGATAACCCGCCGCCCAAAATCGCACTTTTCGGCGAGCGCACCTATAAAATGCGCCGTGTGCATTTTCCCGTAAGGGCGGAAAGGGTGGCGTGGTGACCACGCTGTCTTAACCGCTGGCAGGGTTTTCCATCAGGACAAGCGAAAAACGAAAGGGCGGATATGGTCAAAACCATATCCGCCCTATCCTTTTTGTTTTTCGCTTAAGCGCAGCGCTCTTTCGGCGCTTAAGCCTTGCGGAATTCCTTCAAATGCGTGGTCGATCCTCCGTCCACTAATACGTCCACGCCGGCGAGATAGCCGTTGCGCTCATCGGCTGCCGTTGCAAGGGCGAATCCCAACTCTTCGGGCTTGCCCATACGCTTTTCGCAGGCGAAGGGGATAAGCATTCCTCCGTCCTTTTCCTCCATTTTACCCATATCGGTGGCGATAAGTCCGGGACTCAGCGACGCCACGCGGATACCCTTCTTGCCGTAGTCGATAGCGCACTTTTTGGCATACCATACCACAAAATTCTTGGAAAGCGCATACGCAAAACCCGCGCGCGGATAGCCTTCTTTCGCCATGCGGGCTTTTTTCATCATCTTCTTTATAAACGCGCTCTCGTCCGTTTCCGCCAGGGCGTACGCTTTGGTGGAGATGAGAAAACCGGGGAGCACATATGCGGAATTGGACGCCACGTCCAAAATCACGCTGCCCGCCTTCATAACCTTGGAAAACTCTTCGTTGATGTACACCGTTCCCAACGCGTTTATACGCAGAATCTTTTCCGGGTCACTGCTGGACATTGCGGGGGATACGCCCGCGGAGTTGATAACGTTGGTTATTTCGCCCATGCCCGCCGCAAATTCCACAAGCTCCTTCACGCTGTCGCGCCTGGACGTGTCGCACGTTTTGTAATAGGCGTCCACGCCGCACGCTTTCAGCTCTTCGACCGCTTTTGCGAGCTTAGCTTCCGTCCTGCCGGATATGATTACTATTCTGTCCTTGAAATATTTTGCCGCTTCCAATCCCATGCCGCTGCCGCCGCCTGTGATTACGCAAACTTTTGCCATACCTTTTCTCCTTTCGCAGTTATTTTAAAACGCGCATTCCGAAAGCCGCAATACCGCGGATTCCATGCACGTTTATATGTATAATTATAACATTTTGTCGCGGGACAGGCAAGTTTTTCCGCACTAATTTGAATATTCCGCGTCTATTTTTACCATAAGCGTCGTTTTTTAAACTCTTTCCGCCCGCGCGCTGTCTATGCGCGTTATCTATACGTTTTATCTATGGAACGTTATAAAAAATAGGTATTTGCCTGTATGCCGGACAAGGTGTATAATTCGGGTATGAAAGCAAAACTATCCGCAGTTGCGGCCATATGCGTTTTAATTGCGGCATTTTTATGCTGCTGTGTGCCCGAAGGCGAAATTCCGTCCGGAAACGGACAGGAAGAAACTCCGGCGGAAGAAGAAAACGGAGAGATATGCGAAATGAAAATTACTATTAACGGCATACAATTTACGGCAACGCTCGAAAGCGGCGCGGCGGCGCAGGCTTTTGCGCGACTTCTGCCGCTTGAAATAAGCATGAACGAGCTGAACGGCAACGAAAAATACTTTTATCTGGACGGGTCTCTTCCGCAAAACGCCGAACGGGTTGGCAGAATAGAAGCAGGCGACATTATGCTTTGGGGCGACGACTGCGTAGTTATATTTTACGAAAGTTTCGCCACTTCGTACAGTTATACGCGCCTGGGAAAAATAACCGGTACGGAAAATCTTGCGCACGCCGCCGGCGCGGGAACGGCGCAGGTGACGTTCGGGAGGGAGTGACGAGGCGAATTTTTACTTCTGCGCTATAAAGAAGAGAAATCCGAGCTGTATGAAAATTTTCCCTTCGTCATACTCTTTTTTGTAATAGTCGTATTCTTTTTCGTACTCTTCAAGCATCTTCCCCGTCTTTACCGCGTTGCGGAACATATTTTCCTGCGCGGCAAGCCAAAGATGATAGTTGAAATAAATATCCCACAGCGCGGTGCGCTTCTCCTGCGTAAGTCCCGCGTCGCTGACGCCGCACTTTACCAAAGATACGTGCTTGTATCCCGCGGCGGAAAGGTATGACGGAATTTTTCTTCCGCAACATCTGTCGCCGCTTTCTTCCGAATCCGCCCAAATGGCGAACGCCCTGTCGAAAAACTTGGAATACGGATATACGAGATTTGCGCCGTCGTCCTCGTCCTGTATGAAAATACTGCCCGATTTTTTCAAATAACGCCGCAAAACGCGCAAAAGCGAAACGGGGTCGGAAAGATGAAGCAGGACGGCGGATATATGAATCAGGTCAAAGCCCGCAATATCCTTATCGTCGAGATAGTCTTCCAAAACGTCGTCGAATTTGTCGCTTGTAATATCGCATGTGATAAAGCTGTTGCGCTCACCGCCGTAATTTACGCGCGCCTTTTCGATTTGCGCTTCATCAATGTCCACGCCCAAAAGCCCCGCATAGGACAAACCTTCCAGCCTGAGAGATATATTGTCGCCCGCCGCACAACCCACGTCGAGAATGTAAAAGTCGGGTTTTACGGTCTTTTCGAAAAATTCCCGCGAAAAGTCGCGCAATATCTCGTTTTGTGCGCGCAACCGCTTTTCTTCGCTTTCGCTCGAATGATAAAGACTGCGGTGCAACGCCTTTGAAGCGGGCTCGAAATCGGCTTGATCGAAAATTTTCGCCACGAGCGAATCCGCCGATTCCATGCGCGTACCGCATATAACGTTCAGTCTGCCCAGATAAAAACGTATTTTCTTATAGACGGAATCGGATATTTCGGGGTGCTCCCCGTCGATTATCACGGGAACTATCTTGTATTCCTCGTGTTCGCCGCGCCACTCGACGGCGTGGTTGACTTCGTTAAGTACAAAATACGAATTTGCGGAGTGGGCGCTGATAAATATGATAAACGCCTTTGAATTTTCTATGCCTTCCATTATGGCGTCCACAAATTCGGCTTTGGAGTCTTTTTCCTGAAACCAGCATTTCACGCCGTAGTCCTTTTCCATGACCTCTATGATTGGCGAAACCTTTTCAATATCGGCGTTCGAATAGCTTATAAAAAAAATCGTATTCCCGTTCACCCATAATTTTCTCCGAACAATCTTTATTCGATTGAATTATAGCAGTTTTTACCGCTTTATGCAATACGTGCCCGGTAAATTATATAAAGATTCCGTGCGTATCCCTTCCTGCGTGCTTTTTCCTTGTATGCCACGGAAAAAATTTTTCCGCCCCTGCCTGCGGTTTTCTTTTTTCAGCGTATCAGCCCGCGGAGGTTTTTCTGCCCCTGCCCGCTGTTTCCGGAATAAACGCCGCCGCGCAGAAGCAGGTATTTGCGCACGCGCGTCAAAAGCGGCGTTTTACTGCGCAGTACGTTTTGCCGCGCCGTCCACCTGAACGCGGTGTATTTCCCGCGCGGAAGGAGTATATCGCCCCTGCCGCAGTCCGCAATGAAAAGATACTGCATCGCCACCGTATCTTCCGTAACTTCCCTGCCCAGCAGAAAAAGTTCTCCCGTAAGCCCCGTGCTTTCGCGCAATATCCGCGCGGCGCAATCTTCCGCCCTTTCTCCCGGCTTTGCGCCGCCGCCCGCGGTACATTCGTACGCGCCGGCATATCTTCTTCCCGCCGCGCGCTTCATAAGCAGATATTCCCCGTCCCTGCGCCTTACCGCCACGCGGCATTCCAGCCCGTATTTCCCCTCTCCGCACGGCTCGCCCGCCGCGTCGTATCCGCCAAAAACGGGAAGAAGGCTTTTCTTTCTCTCTTCCGCCACGGCGGCGACGGTATCCCCCTGCAACACCTTCTTTCTGCGGACGAGAACATAGCCGCGCCGCCTGTAAAAGCCGTCGGGCAGACGGGTAACCAGGGTAAATTCCTCGCACCCTGCCGCGGCAAGTTCCTTTTCCGCCGCTTCGAGCAATGCTCCGCCCATTCCCCTTCCCCTGTAAGAGGGCGAAACGAACAGATTTTCCGCGCCTTTCTCCGTAAGGGTGATTGCCGCGACCGCCTCCCCACACTCTCTGATAATCCGCACGCGTCCGCTGCGGCAGGCGCGCTCGATCGCGGTCGGATTTATCTCCTTCCCCGCCCCGCCCGAAAGAGGGGAAAAGCCCGCCTCCGTCAGACAGGCGTAAGCGAGATTGAATATGCCGAAAGCGTCGTCCGCCGCCGCGGTTTCTATTTTATACGCCACAATTTCTTCCTCCTCCGTAAAACGCGCTCTTTTTGCGCTCCCGTATAAATTATACCGCGCACATACGCTTTTTTTCGCGCGGTACTGCAATTCCGCCCGATATTTTATTGAAAATGCCGCGCGATTATTGTAAAATATAACTATGCTGTTTGCGCGGCGGACGGAATATCGCAAATGCGGCGCGGTCCGCGCTTGCGGACGCGGCGAAAAAAGCCCCGTTTAAGCATTACTCTTGAAAAGAGCGCGCGTATCCGATATAATATATGCAGGAGAAACTTATGAGAAAATTCGTTATACTTATCTGCGCGGCGCTCGCGGTCTGTACGCTGGCGGGAATACTTGCCGGGTGCACGCAAAACGCCGCAAACACGATAGACGTATCCTCCGCGGCGGAATACGACGAAGCGGAGTTTATCGCAGGCCTGCGGGAGGTCAAGGACATAGCCCTTGCCGCGGACGGCGAAAGCGGATACGTAATAGTTTTGGAAACGGACAACATAGGCCTTGCGTCGGACGCGGTTTTCCTGCGCGATACCCTGCGGCAGATGACGGGCGCGGAAGAGTCCTTCGAAGTGCTCGCCCCGTCTAACGTCCGAAGCGGCGATAAATACATCTGCCTTGGCGAAAACGCGCTTTCCGCCGCGGATACTTCGGGGGCGGAAGACGACGGCTATATAATCAGAAGCATCGGGGAAAACATATATATTTCGGGCAATTACGCCCTTAACCGGGATATAGCGGACGACGGTACGGCGAACGGCATTTACTCTTTTCTGGAAGACTGCCTGGGCTGTATGTTCGTGCGCGACGACTTTTCTTATATCCCCGAAAGTTCCACCGTGTGGCTGGACGAACTCGACGTAACTTCCAACCCCGATTTCGCATGGCGCAGGATATACCAGTACGAAGTGGGACAAAACGACTGGTCGAGAAGGATAAAGAGCAACGGCACGGGCGAAAGACTGGACGATGTGGGCAACGACGCCAACCGCTATTGGGGAACGTGGTGTCACTCCTCCTTCCACTTTGTGGATCCGGATATTTACTTTGACGAGCACCCCGAATATTACGCAGTAATAGGCGGCGAACGCAGGTGCGAGGCGTACGGAGATATGCAGCCACAGCTGTGTCTTTCCGCGTTCGTGACGGCGGACGGCGATAAGAAACCCGCCTACGACATAATCAAAGACAAGCTGACGGAAGATATAGCCGCCCACCCCGAAGTCATTTACTGGGATTTTTCCATAAACGACGGGTGGCACCCCTGCGAATGCGAAGAATGCGCGGCGGCGTATGAAAAATACGGCTCGCACGCGGGACTGCTGCTTCTCCTTATCAACAATCTGGCAAAGGACTTCCCGGACAAGTACATAAGCACGCTGGCTTACCAGCATATGCGCATACTGCCGCAGGGCATAAAGTGCGAATCCAACGTGAACATAGTCATCGCCCCCATACAGACTTCCCAGCTGTATTCCTACAAATGGGGAGCCAACGATTCCTCCGCCGAAGGAAAGAGGATAATAGAAGAGTGGGCGCAGGTGTGCGACAACATCTTCATATGGGACTACACCGTTAATTTCAGCCACCTGCTTCTGCCCTATCCCAACCTTTCCGTGCAAAAGGATAATCTGGAATTTTATCTGGATAACAACGTGCGCAGGGTGTTCCACCAGGGCAGCCGCGAACAGGGGGACGAAATGGCGTGCCTGAGAAGTTACGTTCTGGCGAAACAGCTGTGGGACGTCGATACGGACGTGAACGCGCTTCTTTCCAAATACATAACCGTAACATACGGCGACGCCGCCCCTTATATAGCGGAATACATCGACCTTATGCACGAAAAAGTCGCCGCGGCGGAAGACCTCGACCTGTACGACAGTCCCTCCGCGCACGCCTTCGATTATCTGAGTACGGGCAGCATATCGAAATACCAAAGCCTTATGGAATCCGCCCTTCAGGCGGTTGAAGGCGACGAAACACTTACGCGCAGAGTGGAAGAGATAGCCGTTAACGTGGATTATGCCAAAATGTACGAACTTTCCCTGGACGTTGTCGGCAAGCAGGAGGCGTTTGAAAGATTTACCGAACGCGTCTACGAGCAGGAAATAGCGCGTATGCACGAAATAAACGGCTTTACCGACGAATTTATAAATACCGAATATCCGCAGTACCTCGGCAGACAGAAAACGTATCTGGCGCTTGCCGTAGTGATTCCCGTTATGGTTGCAAGCGCGATAGCGGCGGTATGCGTTGTCGCGGTTAAAAGGAAGAGGAACAAAACCGGCAGACAGTCGGACAAGGACGAACAATAAATAAGATACGAGCGAGGCAGAACTATGAAAACACAGATGACCGTTGCGCTTGTGGCGCACGACAACAAAAAACACGAGATGATACAGTGGGCGCTGAACAACAAAGAGCCGCTTTCGAAATTCAGACTGTGCGGTACGGGAACCACCGCCAAACTGGTGGCGGACGCCACGGGGCTGGAAGTAAAGCGTTATCTTTCCGGTCCGCTGGGAGGCGACCAGCAGATAGGCGCGAAAGTGGCGGAAGGCAAGATAGATATGGTGATATTTTTCTGGGATCCCCTGCAGATGCAGCCGCACGACCCCGACGTAAAGGCGCTGCTGCGCATTGCGGCGCTGTACGACATTCCCATAGCCACCAATAAGCGCACGGCGGATTACTTTATAGGCGCGATAACGGGACAGATCCCGCAAAAATAGCCGTTATCCGTAGCGAACCTCAGTAGAACACTTTAATCGTACTGCTTTCGGCATATTTGCACAATCTGTCGACTTATTGTAGGTTACTACAATTGCGCGCCATCTCGCACAAATCTGCTCAAAACCAGTTACGCTGAAAGCAAGCATTTTACAACCCAACATATACACATATTTTATGTTTTTCAGTAAAATGTGTTCTGCTGGGGTTCACTACGGATACCCTAGAAAATAATCCCCAAACAGGGAAAGACTTTTATTCATAAGAGTAACGATTGCCGCGTCAATGTCGGAGCAGTCCACAGGAACGATATTATAATCACGAATATATAACGGTAAGGCGGCAATCGGTATTTCTTTTGTATCCCCCTCTTTGCGGTTATACAGCCAGGCGATAATTTTCTTTCCCGGTCTTTTGATTATCTCCTTCACCTCCGTTTCGCAATATTTCGAACGCAGGGAATCGGACGATATAAGACAGACGGACAAGCCGTCCTCTTCCGCCGCGCGATTGAGAGCCGTTTCAATACTTTGATAAAAATTGACGGCATAAGCGTCTTCTGCGCCATAAAGAAGCACCTTTATTCCGTATTTTTCAAAAGCGCGGATAAGTTTTTCCGCTAACTGCCTGTCCACTAACGAATAGCTTACAAATACCCTATTTAGTTTTTTGAGATCTTTCACGCAGGTGTCGAGTTTTACCGCAACGTCCCCCTGCGGCACTCCTTTTATCTTGTCGAGGTCTATTTCAAGACAGTTCTTCTTGCCCGTGCTTTTAATATATTCCAATTCTGTCTTCACCCAATTTGATTTTTCGGCGTTGCGCGACCTGCAATATAAAAACCACAATCTGGCATCTATCTCGCGTTTAATCAAGTCCTCAATCTCGTTATCGTCGGTAACTGATTTCAGAAAAAACAGGATAGGTTCGGCGCCCCTGTCTTCAAGGTAATTGCGCACTAAGCGCACCTTGTTTATGTCCTTGTGCGAATGTGAAACGAATATATATACCTTTTCGTCTTTGTCTTCCATGTCTATATTATACTATTTTTTTTCGCGTTGCTCAATATTCCGCGAAAAATGTCCGCTTTTCCGAAAAGCGTCGTGCCGCCGCACCACGATTATACTTCGAAGTAAGCAAAACGGGAGAGGCAACGCCCCTCCCGCCGGCAGATTTCCGCCTGCTCTTTATTTCTTTTTCTTCTCTTCCCGGCGTTTGTCGTTGATAACAGTCAGCGCCTTTTCGTCGATAAGGGTTATTCCTTCCTGCTTTGCGATTTCCACCATCTGGGTGAGCGCGGCTTTTAAGAACACGCGCGGGATTTTGGTAAGTTTGCCGCACGCTTCGCGCGTGAACTTCACTTCGGGGTCTATACGCTCCGCGGCGTAGATGACGGAATTCACGTCCCCTTCCTTCGCCTGGATTTTTTCGGCGATAGGACGGCGGAAACGCGAGTACCAGAAATTGATGCTGTCGCGGTAGCCGTAGTCCACGGGCACGGACGGGAAACCGCCCGCCTTCACGCCGTTTATTATCGTGTCGTAATACTTGCCCTTCATCCAGATTTTATCTATTTTCAGGATAAAGTGCGCGCCCCATTTGCTGGTTATGCCGTTAAAACTGCGGTAGGGCGGCTCGTAGCCTTCCAGATTGCCCGCCTTGTCCTCGAACGCGTTTTCCAGACTGTCGTCCCACGTGCATTCGAACACCTGGAAGGCTTCCTGCACAATCTTAGGGCGGCTGCCGTCAATTTTGCTCGGACTGAGCGTGAACAGGCAGTTTTTCATCTTCTCTTCCGTCGTGTCGCCGGGGAAGCCGAGGCGCACCGCCTCGCGGAAGTACTTTCTGTCGTCGGGAATGAAGTTGAGCGAAACTTTTTTATTGCGCAGTATGTTCTGCGCGGTGTTGGAGCTGTTGCGGCATTCCAGCAGCATGGCGTAATAATCCTTACCCGCGATATAGTAGGGGAAACACAGCGAATAAGACCCCAGATTGGTCATGCCGTTTTCCGCCACCGTGCCCGCAAGTACGGTGGGCATAGGGAAAAACGCGGACGTCTGGTAAAAGTTGTCCACAATGCGTAAATCTCTGAAACCGTCTTCTTTACCCATAATATCTTATCTCTCCTTATTTATTCTCTCTATATATTTTACTACCTTTATCCGCTATTTTCAAGAGTGATTTACCTGTTTTTTACCATCGGGACGCATTTGCTTGCGTATACGGAGCACGCGCGGTATAATTCTTGCGGTGACAGGCAAAAAATGAACGAATTTCTGATAACTCTCGCAACGGTGGGCATAATGCTGGCTTACGCAGTGCCCGGATATATACTCATAAAGGTAAAGGCGGTAAAGGCGGACAGCATTTCCGCATTTTCCAAACTGCTGATGTACGTATGCCAGCCCTTTCTGACGCTGTATTCCTTCAACCGTGCGGAGTTCACGCCCGAACTGGGCGTAAACCTTCTGATATTTTTCGCGCTGGTCACCGCGCTCCAGCTCGCGTTCATCGGCATAATGTGCCTTATATTCCGCAAAAAGCGCGACGACGTGCGTTACCGCGTGGCTTCCATAGCAAGCGTTCTTTCCAACTGCTCGTTTCTGGGAGTGCCCGTACTCGAAGCGCTCTTCCCCGACTGGGCGAACGCGCCCGCCTATTCCATGGTTTTCTTCTTCTCCATGTCGCTTCTGGGCTGGACGCTCGTTTCCGCCGTATATACGCTTGACAGGCGTTATATCAGCGTAAAAAAAGCCCTGCTCAATCCCGCGACAATCTCGCTGGTGATTGCGCTCCCCTTCTTCCTGACCGGATTCAAAATTTCCGCGGAGAACGGCTGGTTTTTGGGACAGCTGGAAAATATGATAACCGTACTTGCGCGCATGACCACTCCGCTTTGTATGCTGATAATGGGTATGCGCCTTGCCACCGTGCCGGTAAAATCAATATTCACCGAACCGCTGGCTTACCTGTGCATTGCGATAAAACAGATAGTATTCCCCCTCGTAACGCTCGGCCTGCTCACCCTTATGGGTCCGGACGAAGAATTGCAGTGGTGTATGTACGTAATGTGCGCGTGCCCCATCGCCTCGCTCGTGCTCAATTACGCGGAACTTGTGGGTCAGGGCCGCGAAATGGCGGCAAAATGCGTGCTTCTGGGCACGATATCCTGCGTAGTCACCCTTCCGCTGCTATCTCTTCTGATAGGCGTTTAGCTTTTTTTGCACAATTTTTTATTTACCGTTGCTCATAAATTACGCCTTATATGTGCGTTTTGTATTACTTGCAACTTTTTTGCAAAAAAATTTTTTATTTTACATTAAATCTGTTGACATTGCCGCGTTTTGCGTGTATAGTGTAACCATAAGTTAAGTTTTGATAAGGAGGTTTTTTATGGTCAATAGTTTTGCCATTTCCGATTGTTACGAACCCGCAACCGCCTGTCTTGAAGCCGCGGTACTGCTTTCCAACGGCAGTAACGGAGCTTACGAGGCGGACGCGCGCGGCGTTATCAGGCTGATATGCCTCGCCTACGACCGCGAAGACGTGTCGGCGGAGCTGGAATACGCGCTTTTGCACCAGCTTTGCGACATAAAGACGTCTATCGACGGGCGAATCTTTCTTTCGCAGAATATGAGTATCGAGGGGGCGGACGAGGACGTGCAGCTGCTGGCGCAGAACAAGTGCCGCATACTGTGCGATTTTTCCGCCATGATAAAAAATTCCCCCGACATTTCCGCATACCACTGCCTTGACTACTCTTTCGTGCGCACCTACAACGCGGGCGTAAGATACGCCGAACTTTCCGCCGCGTCGGCGGCGGGGAATCCCGCCATAGTCAGGCAGGTGGGCATTATGCAGGCGCTGGGAATAGGCTGTGAAAAAAACGCGGGCAACGCCATACGCCGGCTTAAACAGTGCGCCATGTGGGGCGATATATGTTCCATGCGGCTTCTTGCCAAACTCCACGCCGGAGAGGGAGAACGGGAGCGCGCGGAAACCGCTGCCGAGCTGGCGGACCTGTGTTCCGTCTATCTGAAAGAGGGAATCACCGTGCTGCCCGACGCGGTGCAGAAAAAAGAAAAGAAAGAGGCGGTGGAGCTGTACAACTGCGTATCCACCATTTACTACGATCTGGTCATGCGCGGACGTCTGCGGAACATAGACCTTTCTTTCGTGGAAGCGCTGCTGCACACGAAGAGTTACTCAAAGCGCATGGAGCACATCAATAACTATAAACAGGAGCTGTGGAAAGACGAGACGAATCCCGGCGCGAAGATTTCCGCTCCGATAGGTTTCAGGGGGTAAAGAATATGAGTATATCCGATAAATATATGCAAAGTTACATCTCCGCCCATATGGAAAATTCCCGTGAGATAGACTACACGGAGATTCCCGAAAGCATGGGGCTGGAAAAGTATTTTTACGACGAACTGCCGGAAAAGGAAGTGCGCGGCTATCCCGTGGCGAGCGACTTTGTCGCGCCGGACGGAACAGCGTACTCCATGACGGAATACGAAAAGCTGGGCGCGGAAGAGAGGAAGAAGTGCCGTCTGCGCTACTACTATCTGCCCCCTCTGCACGAGATATATCTCGGTTCTACGGGAAGCGGTAAGACGACGGGCTGTATAGAGCCTCAGCTGAGGGCGATTTCCTCGCAAAAAAACAAGCCGAATATCTTCGTGACAGACCCCAAGGGCGAGCTTTTCAACCACAACGCGGAACATCTGAAAAAGATGGGCTACCGCACTTTCGTGCTCAACTTCAAGAACACTACCCGTTCCAACAAGTGGAATCCGCTTTCCGACCTGCTGGACGTGCTGAAAAAGATAAAGGATATGCGTGCGAGCGCGCCCGAACCGCGCACGGGCAAGATTCCCGACGACATTCCCAAAGCCGCACCCTCTTCCGCCTTTACTTCGGGAAGGTACTACCTGTTCGACGGCAGCGCGTTCCCTACCATTTCCATGGCGAAACAGATGAAGACGGTGAAGGAAACCGACCTGAACGTGGAACTTTCCTCCCTCATAAACCAGCTGGGCAATATGTTCATCAAGGTGGAGAGCACGAAAGACCCCACCTGGGAAAAGGCGGCGCAGGACCAGGTCAAAGGCTTTTTACAGGCGATGTGCGACTATCTGCTCGACCCGTTCAGCGGTTTCACGGAAGATATGTTCACCATATACACGATGACGCAGTTTTTCAGCGTGCTGCGGCGCGGCATGATGAGCCGCGGCGACACGCGCTACCGCCCCGATATATTCACGCACCCGCTTATAAAACGGCTGCCCCGCCAGACGCAGAATATGTTTACCACGGTTTTCGCCGCCTCGCCCATAACCATGCTGTCCTACCTGAGCGTGCTGGGCAACAGCCTCGGACCGTGGTGCAAGCCGCACGTCTACGCGCTTACCACGGGCAACGACGTGGAACTTTTCGACGAGGACGACACCCCGTTCGCCATTTTCGTCATCACGCGCGACTACGAATCCAGCGATTACGACATAGCCGCGCTGTTCGTGGACTGGGTATACCGCAATATGGTGGAGCACGCGGAAGAGTGCGAGGTGAAGAACAAGCCGTACCGCGAAACGCACTTCCTTCTGGACGAATTCGGCAACATACCGCGCATAAACTCCTTTGAAAACAAGATAGCCACTTCGCGCTCGCGCAAGATATACTTCCACCTGGTACTGCAATCTTACGCCCAGCTGGAAAACGTGTACAACGTCACCGCAAACGGCCCCGCCGCGATAATAAAGGACAACTGCAACAGCATAAACTTCCTTGGCTCGCAGAACGTGGAGACCAAAAAGTCGTTTTCTTCCGACTGCGGTTCCACTTCCGTGCTTTCGCCGATAGTCAGGCTGAGCGACGAAGGCGGCACCCTGCCCATATCCACCGTTCCGCTCATGCCGCTGAGCAGGCTGGACCTGATAACGCCCGGCGACATATACTGCAAGCGCATTTTCTCGCCGCTTATCAAGGCGCGCTACGTGCGCAGTTACGTTGCGGCGGCGCACGGCGATTATCCCGGATTTTCACCCGCGCGCGGTCTGACGGAGTTCACCCCCGTCACCCTGCAACCTTACGTGGGCGAAAAATTCCAGTTCGCGCAACTCAACGCAGACGACGTTCTGACCTGGGAAAAACGCTCTTTTTAATTCGGTATGCGCAAAAAAAGCGGCATTGGTGTTCAATGCCGCTTTTTTGTATGCGTTTTGCTTTCCGGGCGTTGCCGCGCAGCCGCGCCTTTTGCGGATTACGGCCTGAACATGGCGATACACTCTTCCATATCCGCCCTGCCTTCGGCAAAAGCGCCGAACGCGAGGTTGAGTCTGGTAATTTCCACCTGTATCACGCCCAGGAACATATGGAAGAAGTTCTCGTCCTCTATCTCACAGCCTTCGACCATGCTTTTCGCGCAGTACTCCACCTTTTCCGCCAGCGGATCGTACGTCAGATATCCGCGCAGAAGCATATTGTTCACCGCGTTTATCATAAACAGCGTTTCGTGCATTTTTTCCACGGGGACGGAGCAGCCCAGATATACCTGCAGAATAAGAGTCGTGTCGTCCACCGTTATGACGCCGTCTATCTTGTTGTCGTTGTCGTCGGCAAGGTTTTCAAGATGTATGACCCTGATTTTCCCCATGTTGCTTATACTGTGGCTTATCCCCTGGGAATTGAGATAAAAGGAGCATTTGTCCGTCAGAGTTTTTTGTGTTTCCGCCATATATGTATCACCTCGTTGAAATTATTTGTACGAATTTATGCCGCGCGGACGCTTTTTAAGAAAACGCCTCTTCGAGCCTTTGCGCCGTATCCGCGCTTATCGCCATGACGCTGCCGTGGCGGGGCGAAAAGTCAAGTTCGTAATCGTAAGGCGCGACGCGTTTGAAGTTGCGCATATCGCCTGTCTGCTGCATTACGAATTTGCCGGAGCTGTAACAGTCGAGCATCATCACCCATTCACCCGTTCCTGCTACGTTGTAGATGCAGTTGCCCTCCACGTTCGTATTGTAAAGACTGACGACCCCTTCGTATTCGTAAGGCCCCGTAAGCGACCGCGACGCGGCAAGACAAATTTTCGCCTCGTTTTCGTCCTTGTAATACAGATAGTAGGTGTTGCCTGCCTTGACTATATCGCCGTCTATCGCGTCCTTGCCCGAATCGGGAGCGTAGAGAATACGCGGCTCGCTGCAAAGACTCTGCATATCCTCGGAATAGGCGTACCACAGGACCGTTCCACTCCACCCCTGCTCTCCGTCGGTGCAGTTCGCCCAGTACACCATATACATACCCTTTTCCCCGTCCCATATTGCCTGGGGCGCCCACGCGCGCACGGTATCGGGAATAAGCGGCTCTATGTCTACGTTGTATTCCGTCCAGTTTATCAGGTCGTCGGACTTGAACACCGTAAAGGCGTGGTTGGACGACCAGCCCAGCTCGCTGCGCATATCCGTGGCGATAATGCAGTACGTCCCGTCGTTCATGGCGAATATATACGGATCGCGCACGCTCCCCGTGCCCGTCGTGCTCTGCAGTACCGGAGTATCGCTTACCGGAGTGAAATTGTGCCCGTCACGGCTCAGCGCGAAATATATCCTCTCTTCTTCCGGCTCGTTGCCGGTAAAGTACGCCATCAGATACGCGGTATCCGAATCGCCGCGCGCCGGTTCGGCATAGTCGATAATTCCCGTAAAATACAGCGAAAGCGGCACTACTGCCGCCGCCAGAATAACAAGCGCCGCCGCGGTTATTATAATCGCCCTCTTTTTCGCCGTCACTTATTGATCTCTTCCATAAATTCGGAAAAATTCAACATTCCCTTGCTGAGCATGAAGAGTTTGTCGTTATAATCGTCCACGCTGCGTAAAAGAATGCGGATAAGTTCCATAAATATGCCGCCCGTTTCCACGGTACAGTCGTTGAAACAGTTGGTCACCCTGTAAATAACTATCCCTTCCTTGCTGTCGAAGTCCAGACTGCCGAAAACCAGCTTTCTGTTTATCTCGTTCACCGCCATAATGCCATCCACCAGCTTTTCCCCCGAAAACCTGGCGGGTATAAGGGAGTAGAGCGATACGACCCCGCCTATAAACCTTATCGTGCAGTTCATCTGCAAGTCGTCGCCCGACGCGGTAAAGTTGATTATATCAGAATCTTCTATTCTGTCGACGCTGTATTTCACCCCGCCGTCGTCAAGACAGGCACAGCACTTTTCGAACAGGGTCTGTTGTGTTTCCGCCATAATTGTTCCTCCCCGGATTTTCAGCTACATATATCATACCTTAAAGCACCGTATTTTTCAATACGTTTGCCCCATATTTTACATTACGGCGGGTTTTTTATGTTTTATATTGACGCAAGCCGTTCGTATTCTTCTCCGCTTATAGCCGTGACGCTGCCGTGGCGGGGCGAAAAGTCCACGGAATAATCGTTTTTGTTTACGCGCCTGAAATTGAGCATATCGTCCGTCTGCTGCATGAAGAATCTGCCGTATTTGTAGCTGTCCATAAACATGGCCCACTCGTCCGTCCCGGCGATATTGTAGATGAAACTGCCCTCTACGGCGTGGTTGGACGTCTAGCCAAGCCCGCTCTGCATATCGGTGGCAAGAAGGTAATAGTACCCGTCCTCTCCTTTCAGAATATACGGGTCGCGCGCGCAACCCGTGCCCGTGCTCTGTTCCACCATCGCCCTTCCGCCGTTCAGCGGAGTGTAATTGTAGCCGTCGTCGCTCACGGCGAAACTTATGCGCTCTTCTTCCGGCGTATTGCCGCTGAAGTACGCCATGAGGTAATAACCTTCTCCCCGCGCGGGCTCGGCGTAATCAATATAGCCCGTGCAGTAAAGCACGACGGGCACGACAACCGCCGCCGCAACGCACGCGTAACGCCGGTCAAAGCGCGGCGGCAGACGCCGTTTTTCCCCGTTTACGGCGGGTTTTACGACAAAACACTTTCGCCGCGCGCGTATAAAAGTCTTGTTTTTTTCCGCGATATACTTTATAATAAATGCGTATGGAAAACAAGAACGTGAATTTATTATGGGAATCGGTCATGGTGGATCTGATGCCGATGATTTCGACGGTATCGTTCCAGGTGTGGTTTTCCAGCGTAAAACCGCTGAAAGTTTACAACAACAAACTGGTTCTGAGCGTAAAGCTGCACTCGAACAAAAAACAGCTTGACAACACTTACAGGGACATGATAGTGAAGTGTATCCGCAAGAACAGCGATTACATAGACGACTTCATCGTGGTTCTCGAAGACGAAGAGCAGCTGCCGGAAGAACTCACCGCCGCTGCCGCCGCGGAACCCGCGCCCGCCGCCGATACGGAAAGTTCGGGGAGCACGCATTTCAAGGCCTCCTTCACGTTCGACAACTTCGTGGTGGGCGACAGCAACCAGCTGGTGTACGCCGCCGCAAAGACGGTGGCGGAAGATCCGGGCAAACGCTACAATCCCCTGTTCATATACGGCGGCGTGGGTCTGGGCAAGACGCATATCATGCACGCCATAGGCAACTACCTGTTATCCGCGCGCCCCGGACTGAAAGTGCGTTACGCCGCGGCGGAAACTTTTACCAACGACTATATCGAAAGCATACGCACCAACAAGGATTCGGGACTTAACAAACAGTTCCGCGACAAATACCGCAACGTGGACGTGCTCATGCTGGACGACATACAGTTCATCGCGGGCAAGGGCGGCACGCAGGACGCGCTTTTCCACACCTTCAATTATCTGGTGGAAAACGAAAAGCAGATAGTCTTTTCCAGCGACCGTCACCCTTCTTTGCTGAACAACGTGGAGGACAGGCTTATTTCCCGCTTCGCTTCGGGCATCACGGTGGACATATCCCCTCCCGGACTTGAAATGAGGATAGCCATAATACAGCGCAAGGCGTTCGGCAGGCGTTTCCATATCTCCCGGGACTGCGTGTATTACCTGGCGGAGAAGATAGACACCAACGTGAGGGAGCTGGAAGGCGCGCTGAACAAGGTGGCGTTTTTCTGCGAGATGAACAAGGTCGCCGCAGACAGCGTGGACGTGATACGCGAAGCGTTGCGCGACGAGATAGAAGAAGGCGGAAGAGCGCTTAATTACGAGGACATAATAGCCGCGTGCGCGGCGTACTTCGGCGTAAAATCCGACGACATAACGGGTTCGCGCCGCAGTAAACAGATAGTTTCCGCCAGACAGATGGCGATATATCTGATATACGACATTCTGGGACTGCCGCTTGCTGAGATAGGCACCTACATAGGCGGCAGGGACCACACCACGATAGGCTACGCCCGCGACAAAATCGACAAAATGCGCCGCGACGACCCGATAGTGGAAAGGCAAATACAGGACATTCGCGCCAAGCTGGGCAAGGCATAACGGCGCAAAAAGACATAAGGAGAAGTACCATGGCAAAGAAAACGGACGTTTTTGAACTGAGCGGAACCAAATCTTACGACGAGAGCGGCAATCTGCGGGCGGGCGTGGAAGAAATAGATATAAGTTTCATCGACGCCAATCCCGAACAGCCGCGCAAAAACTTCGACGCCGACGCCTTAGAGGAGCTGGCAAACTCCATAAAGCAGCACGGAATAATACAGCCGATAATTCTCTCCCCCGAAGGCGGAAGATTCTCGGTAGTGGCGGGCGAACGCAGACTGCGCGCGGCAAAACTTGCCGGACTGAAGAAGGTTCCCGCCATAGTGCGCAGCCTGACGGAAGCGGAGCGCGGCGAAATCTCGCTCATAGAAAACCTTCAGCGCGAGGACCTGAATCCGATAGAAGAAGCCACCGCTTACAAGACGCTTATGGAGCGTTTTTCGCTCACGCAGGAAGAGCTTGCTTCGCGCCTGGGCAAAGGCAGACCCACCGTGGCAAATTCCCTGCGCCTGCTCAACCTGGCTCCCGCCGTGCAGGAACTGCTGATAAACGGCAGACTGACCGCGGGCCACGCACGCGCGCTTGTGATAATCAAAGACCCCGTGGTGCAGACGAATTACGCCATGGCTGCCTGCGACAAGGGACTGACGGTAAGACAGCTGGAATTCATGGTACAGCGCTACGTGAATCCGGAAAAGAAAAAGCCCGTACCCAGAACTCCCCTTTCCCCCGAACTGAAAGGGCTGGTAAAGGATATGCAGCACATTTTCGCCACCAAGGTAAAGGCGGTGGGAACGCACGATAAGGGAAGGATATATATAGACTACTACACGCAGAGCGATCTGCAGCGTATATTTGAACTTATCGAGAGGCTGAAGTGAAAAAAATACTGCCCTGGCAAAAGCTGGACAACGCGGCGACAATCTTTCCGCTGATGTCCGGCAAACACAACCAGAACAATTTCCGTATGCAGGTCACCCTTTCTTCCCCCGTGGACAAAGCGGCGCTGGAGGGGGCGATAAACAACGTACTGCCCCGCTTCGAGCAATACGACGTCACGCTGAAAGGCGGCTTTATATGGTATCGCTTCGAGCGGGCGTCCTCGCCCGTAACGGTGGGCGACGCTGAGGAATGGGGAATGTCCCCCCTGCCCCTTTTTGAAAAGGGCGGCAGGACTTTCCGCTTCAACGTGCAGGGGTGCGACATATACGCCGACTTTTTCCACGCCATGGGCGACGGAGCGGGAACGGGCGAATTTCTCAAAGCGGTCGTCTTTGAATATCTGAAAGAAACGGGCTGCCCCGTAGAGCCGGAAGGCAGAATAATCACCACGTCCACGCCGATAGACCCCGGCGAGAGCGAGGACGCCTTCCACAAGTATTACAAGCCCCTGCCCTTAAAGGACCTGGAAGTAAAGTCCATGCAGGGGAGCAAGGCTTTCCATATAGAGGGAACGCGTTACGAAGACCACGGCACGGAATGCGTACAGTACACCCTGCCGTCGCACGAAGTGGTGGATTTGTGCCATTCGTTGGGCTGCACCGTGACGGAGTACCTGGGCGCGGCTTTCGCCATGGCCGTCTACGACGGAATGATACGCGGAAAACGCAAAAAAACGCGCGCCATCCAGCTGTTCATGCCCATCAATCTGCGCCGTTTCTTCCCCTCTTCCACGCTGAAAAACTTCTCCTTGTTCTCACGCGTGAAGATAGACACAAAAACTCCCCCCACCATGGAAGGGTGCATTAAAATTATCCACGAAAGTCTGAAAAGGGATACGGACAAGGCGCTTTTGCAAAAGAAAATCTGCACCACCGTGCGCGCGGAAGTGCTGGGCGTAATGCAGATTATCCCCCGCGCCCTGAAAAGGCTGTTTTTGGGCTTTGCCAACCTCTTCTTCGGCAAGGGCAAAAAGACGGCGACTTTTTCCAACGTGGGAATTGTGAAACTGCCCGAGAGTATGCGCCCGTACGTGACGAATATCCATTACAGTCTGTGGCCCAACTCCAACTCCCCGTATACCGCGGTGGTGGTTTCCGTATGGGACAGCCTGAACATCACCTTCAACAAGGCGATAAAAGAAAACGACATAGAGCGCGCCCTGTCCGCGCGGTTTGTGGCGGATAAGATAAAATACGCTTTCAGCTCCCGTCTGTGGCCGGGCGTGAAAAAAAAGAGCGCGGCGCGCGGCTGAAAGCGGCTTGAATAAAATACACTGAACAACGGAGATAAACTTATGTACTACATCGGAATCGACGTGGGCGGAATGTCCATCAAGGCGGGCGTTACCGACAAGGAAGGCAACGTACTGCACAAGACCACCCTGGAAACAAAGGGCGGATATACCAAAGAATATACTATAAGCAACGATATACACCTGCTTATCGTAAAACTGCTTTCCGAAGCGGGCATTCCGGAAAGCGAAATCGCCGCCGTCGGCATAGGTCAGGCGGGAAGCATTGATTCCGAACGCGGAATAATCAACTATTGGAACAATATCCCCATGAAAAAGGTGCACGTTGCGGAAGAGATGCGCAAATGGCACTCCTTCCCCGTTTTCATAGACAACGACGCCAACGTGGCGGCTTTGGGCGAATGCGTTTTCGGCGCCGCGAAGGGGCTTAAAAACGTGCTTCTCATCACCCTCGGCACGGGCGTGGGCAGCGGCATAATCATCGACGGAAAAATCTACCGCGGCGAATACGGCGCGGGCGCGGAAGCGGGACACATGGGCATTATCATGGGCGGCGAGCCGTGCACCTGCGGCAGACGCGGCTGCTGGGAGGCGTACGCTTCCGTATCCGCACTCATACGCCAGACGAAGGCGGCTATGGCGGAACACCCCGAAAGCAGTATGAACGACGTCGCGCGCGATATGGGCGAAGTAAACGGCATGACCGCGTTCAAGGCGGCGCGCGCGGGCGATAAGACCGCTCTGGAAGTGGTGGAACGGTACGAGCGCTACGTGGCGGAAGGACTTATAAGCCTGCAAAACATTTTCCGTCCGCAGATGTTCCTCATCGGCGGAGGTATATCCAAAGAGGGGGAATACCTCACCGCACCGCTGGAAAAAATGGTATATGACGGTATGTTCGATAAGGAAACGGGCGACGGGCTGAAAATCCGCCCTGCTGCATTGCATAACGACGCGGGGATTCTGGGCGCTGCCGCCCTAGCGATAAGAAGTATATAATAAGGCGGAAACCGTTAATTCAAAAATATACGGGCGGCAAGGAATTGCCGTCCGTAATTTTTTCATACACTTTTTCCGCACACGAGGGCACCGCGCATAAGCACCCTTCTGCGGTGTCAAGTCACATTTTTCCGCGGGTCACGTACTCCTAGTACGCTCCCCTTGTAAAAATGCGCCTTTCCTAGCATTAGGGCACTTCTTCACGGTGCGTTTGAGCGCAACAACAAAGCGGAAGCGACAACGTGGGACGTTGCATCCCCTAACCACCTTGAAGTAACGAAAGTGTGTTTTGAGATAGTATTATCTCCGCACGGGTTTTATAGTGCAAATATCAAGCGAAGCAAAACCGCGCTTTTGCAAGCGTAACCTATAAAATTCGCTGTGCGGATTTTCCCGTAAGGGCGGATTGGGGTGAAGTTTTGCGGCAAAAGTTTTGTATGCTATCCTGCAACTTGCCGCAAAACGAGGGGAAAACCACAGCGGAGCGGGCTGGGTTTTCCCCTTAAAGACGTAAGCGCAAAGTGTTTTGCGTAGTTACAGTTTGATTATTATATAGCTTTATCGCAAAACACTTTCATTCGGCGCTTATTAGTATTGAGCTTTTACTAAGATAGGTAAGAACTTTGTAATTTAAGTAAAGTTTTTGCAACATTCCCCACAAACGCAAAATTTTGTGCTATTATATAGTCACGGAGAGATTTGCGGTACACCCTCGTTTTCTCCCCCTTCCTTACATCCGATGATGGACCGAGGCTCTCCGTATTTTCCGAAGACAAGACGTAAAAGTCCCTCTATACTACCTATAATGCCCCGCAAGTGAGTAGCGGGGCATTTTTCCTGATAGGCGCCGGTTGAAAGTGCCTTATGATAACGCAGGTTCTTCGCGCGGTTTTGCTTCGCTTGTATTTACAACATAAGCATTGCGAAGATATTAGCCTTGAAATTCCATTCTGTCCTTCAAAGAGTAATCAGCCTGCGGCGGCTCGCCGCTTACATAAAGGCTGCGTTGTCTTCTCCCTGGTAAGGCCGCTGCCTGCTTTGGAACGACCCGTCGGGGCTGATTTTGATTTCCGTGCCGCCGCGCTGCTCTATGTTCTTGGAGATGCCGGCATAAGCGATATAGTCTATACTCATACCGTATTCCAGGCGGATAACCACATCCTCTCCCGCGCTGTTTCGCGTTTTTACGTCTATGGCATAGGTGTTGTAATGGTCGTGTCCGCAGAAAATGCCCTGGCCTCCCTTTTCCGCCGCTGTTTCAAAGACAAGGTCTTCGTCCACGCCGGGGAAAGATTTTTCACCGCTTTCGCCCGCCTTGCCGAATACGTACGTCACGTTTTCCGTATTTTGGTGTCCGTTGTTTTTATACTCTTCCCAATATTTTCCGTATTCGCGCAGGGGGATATGGAAGAAAAGCAGACTTTTGACCACGGCGCCGTCGTTGTATTCCGCCAGCCTGTCCATCTCTTCCGCGTACCAGTCTATCTGGTCTTGGTGGATATTGTCGTACTTCCACGCTATTCCGAAGTAGTCGCCGTCCGTATAGGAGTGCGAATCGAACATGACCATCGCCTGCGTCAGATGCGTGTTTTCCACGTTTTCCGCATAACTTGCCGTATCTACAATCTGCACGTCTTCGCTGTCGGGGTGGCGCACCAGAATTATATCGTTGCCGAAGCCGGCTATATCCTCCGGCCCTTCGCGGTATAAGAACTTGTCCCACTCGTCGCTCGCGTCCATTTCCTCGAAATAGTCGGATATCTCTTCGCGGTTGTAAAGACTGTAAATTTCCGTGTCGTGATTGCCGAAGCATACCGTCCAATACACGCCCAGCTCTTCCATAAGCGTGCCGAACATGTCTATTTCACGCCTATTGTTCAACGTGCCCGAAGCGTAGGGAACGGGGAAGCCAAGATCGCCCGTGACTATCACCAGGTCCGGCTTTACGCGCTGTACGACCGTGCGCACCGCGTCCAGCGCCCACCTGTCCTTTTGCGCGGAAAAAGGTCCCGCGCCCAGGTGTATGTCCGTAAGGTGGAGTATCCTGAATTCGTCGTCCGGCGACGAAGCCACGAACTCGTAATAGCCCGTGTCGCTGTCCTCCGCCTCTATAAAGGTAAAAGGCGAATCGTACTCGACGGCTTCCACCGTGGCTATGTAGTCGAAGTTGCCCGTGTATCCGACGTAACTTACTATGGCGCAGACGGAACAGAACACCGCGATAAGTCCAAGCACGCTGCCGGCGATGATAAGGTCGCGTTTGCGGCGCTTTTTCTTTTCTTCGGGAGTCATATCCCTGCGGCGTTTCTTCTTTTTCTTTCCGCTCTTTTCCCCGTCGGCAAAATAATCCCCGCCGCTTTGCTCTTCCTCCCGCGGCGCGGCGTCAGTCCGCCCGTCCGGCGCGGAAATTCCCGCCTCTTCAAAAGCCGTTTCTTCTTCTCCGGGGCGGAGCTTTTTTTCATCCTCTTCTCTCATATTTCCTCCTCTATACGGGCATAAGTGACGAAAATCCCGTATTTTTCCGCCACAGCCTTTATAGTTTCCTCAGCGGCAAGAATTTCTTCCTGCCCCGCCCATTCTTCAAAATCCAGCCGCATATAGGCTTCCGCGCGCTTTGCCCCGCAGTCGTACAGCCTTATGCGCACGCCCTTCACGCCTTTTTGGTCGAGCGCAAGCCTTTCAAGCCCCTTTTCCCTGCGCTCGTCCCTGCCGCCCAACAGTTTGTACATCGCGTCAAACAGCAGTTTTATCCCCTGCACTATCATTATTATGCTGACGGCAAGCCCCACCGCCGCGTCCGCCGGAAAGGAGATATAGCGCGCCAGAAACAGCCCCACCAATGTAAACAGCGTTATGCACGCGTCAAGTATGCTGTCTATCACAAGCGCCTTTATCACCCCTGAAGGATACCTCCTGTACACCGCCGCATATCCTGCCGCCATGCCCGCTTTCACCGCGGCGGTTGCGGCTATTATGCCGAACTGCACCCACGAAAACGTAACCACGGGGTGGTAAAAAAATCTGTCCGAAGCCTGCCACGCGAACACCGCTCCCACGGCGATGATTATCACCGCCATGAGCAGCTCTGCCGCATATTCCGTCCTTCCCAGTCCCGAAGGAAAATTACTGCGCTTTTTGCCTTCCAGCGAAAACCCGACCGCCGCGCCGGCAGAGGAAAACACGTCGCCGAAGTTGTTCACACCGTCGGAGATTATGGCTATGCTGTTTGTGTATACGCCGCACAGAACTTTGGTAATTCCCAAAACAAAATTCACGCCGCTGCCACAGGCGGACGCTATGATTTTTACTTTTTTTTCTTTCGCGGCGGAAGCTGCCATTATACCTCCGTCTTTTGCCGCGCGAAAACCTTTTCCCATAATTCCCCGCGCCGCCCGCCGGCCGGAAAAAACCGACGAAATGTTGATATACATATATTATAACAGAAATTTTAATATTTGCAACAGTAAATTTTCGCCGCCGGCAGGACGCATTGTCCGCCGGCGGCGCGTTGTACGGATAGCCGGTTTCCGCCGCTTAACCGCAGACGTTCATTTCCGTGCCTTCGATATCCTTTATAAAAGTGCCCATGCCAAGATTTTTCTTTGTAAAAACGTGGATAAGATAGTGCAGGCAGAATAAGATACTGCCGCCCGCGTGGCAGAGCATATCCATATCCGTATCCTGAACGCTCACGTATTTTATGGCTTCCCAATTCGCGCGCACGCCCGTGTATCCCTGCGCGGCTATCGCCTGCCGCACCTCTTCGGGAATCGCGCCCTGCGCCGTCTGCCCGAAGAACATATCGCCTATAAACTCCACCAACTCCCACAGGCACGCCGTACCCAGCGACGCGAGCAAAAGCGTAAGCGTGCAGGAAAGCGCGCTCTTTCTGTCGGATAGTCCGCCGTTTTCTATCTCGTTCAGCTTTCTGCATTGCAGCGTAAGCAGGAAAATCATGAGTACGTACCCCGCAAGAACGTGCATAAAGCAGTCGAACCAGTCCGTGAGATAAAACAGGTAAAACACGCTGCCCGCAACCGCTCCTCCTGCCAGAAGAATTATGAAAGCCGCGTGCTGGGTAAAGGAAAAGCGGTGTTTCGCAAGCCGCTCCACTATTATCGGAACCCATAGCAGCAGCCCCGCCATAAGGCAGGAAAAAAGGCGGTTGTACGGATCTCCGTTCACTCCGTAGACGACCGCCATTACAAGACAGATAACCGAGATGCACGCTTCCGCGCCCAGCACGATACCGCGCTTTATGCGCGCGGTTTTGCCCAACCGGCTGAATCTCACCCAAATTCTTTCTTTCATCGACGCGTTCTCCATATAGACAGCGTAACACGCCAAAGTAAAACTTAGGTTACGACTTTGTAATTTTTTCCGTACGTTTCCCGCCGCGGCGCAACCGCGCCGTCTTTTCCGCATTCGCGCCAACCGGAGCACGCGCGGCGAAGTACGCTCTTACCAGCTTTGCAGACTTATTTCGCCGCTGTTGATCCTGACAGAACTTCCTCCGCCCCGGCAGCGCACATAAAGCGCCCCGTCGTCGTCTATCCGCTCCGCCGTTCCGCTCATGGTTATATTGTCCTTTTCAAAGACCACCTCTCTGCCCAGAACGCACGACCTTTCGCGGTACTCGTCCATAAACTCCCTTGAAGAAAGCTGCTCCGAAACCTCGCCGAGGCGGGCGATCACCCTGCCTATGAGCCTGTCCCTTTCCTCTTCTGTCACGCTTTCTTTGAGCGAACGCGCCTTATCCTTCAACTTCTCCGGCATTTCCCCGGTGACGTTTATTCCTATGCCCGTAACCGCGCCCGCGATTTTTCCTTCCCCGTCCGTAAGCGACTGCGTGAGAATCCCGCACACTTTTTTCCCTTCCAGATAAAGGTCGTTCACCCACTTTATCCGCGTGCTTATCCCGAACACGTCCTCCACGGCGCGCGCCGCCGCCACGGCGGCCGCCGGCGTCACCACCAGAAGATCGGAATAATTCCCCACGTTCCTTATAACCACGCTCATGTAAACGCCCGTCCCTGCCGGAGAGAAAAACTTTCTGCCCGCTCTTCCCCTGCCGGCGCGCTGGGCATTCGCCGCAACCGCCGTAAGGTGCGGACACCCTTCTTTGAGCAAAGCCATGGCAATATCGTTTGTGGAACCGACTTCCGAAAACAAAAACAGCGGAGAATCCGTCCCCGCGGCGCGCGCTATCGCGCCCGCGCGCGGCTTACGGCACTCTTTAAGCATATATCCGCGCGCGCTTCCGCCCGCAATTTCACAGCCCGAGGCGCGCAGAGTTTTTACCGCCTTCCACACCGCCGTCCGCGAAACGCCAAGCACGCGGGCAAGTTCCTGCCCGGAAACCACTCCGCCGCGCTTCAACATTTCCAGCACCTTTCCCGCGGTTTCGCCTCTCATATCCTTATCCCCGCGACCATGTGGTTGAATGCGAAACTGAATACCTGCTTACACGCGATTATAAGGTGGTCCTTCACCTCTATTCCCGCACCCTTGAACACCTCTATCGCGCGGACGGTGAACTCGGCGTCCGTTTTGGAAGGACGCGCCTTGTCCTCCATATGGTTGTGCAGGATATAAATGATTTTCGTGCCGCGTTCCAGCGCCGTCTGTATAAGCGCTTTCGCGGGCACGTACGCTTCGTCCTCGCTGCCGCGCGCCACTTCCAGAAGGCAGGCATACTTTGCCTCTCCCGTAAGACAGAGCACGTAAACGCGCTCCCTGTCCGCGTTTTCAAACAGCTTTTTCGCATACAGCGCGACAGAATAGGAATCGGGAAAACGCGCGTTCCAGGCGTAGCTTTGCCTGCACCGCTCGTCTATCCCCATAAGATTGGTCAGAAAAAGCGAGGCGTTGAACGTCATGCCCGACACCTCGCTTAATACGTTTACGTCTGCGGAAAGCACCCCGGCGAGCGAGCCGAATTTTTCAATCAGCCTGTGCGCCAGCGGATTGGTATCCCTCCTGGGTACGAACGGATAGAGCAAATATTCGAGTAACTCATGGTCCTGCAGTTTCTCTATGCCGCCTTTCGCTATTCTGGCGCGCATACGCTGCCTGTGGTTTTCATGAATATTCCGCTCTTTTTCCATCAATTAAAAACGCCTTTTGCTTACTCCGTAAGACTTGGTCTTGCCAAATCCCTTTTTCTTGAAGTTGCGGCTTGTTTCCGCGTCGTACATATCTATATCGGTATGGTACTTTATGTTGCTTTCGCTCACCCTCGGCTCCTGCGGCCTCTCTTTCCTCTGCCGCTCGTCCCTGCCCCTGCGCTCGCGCCTGGGGTGCTTGTCCGGCACTATCACCACGTAGCGGTAAGGCTCTTCCCCTTCGCTGTGCGTGGATACGAATTTATCGTCCGAAAGCGCCGAATGTATCACCCTGCGCTCAAAGGGATTCATGGGTTCCAGCTTTATCTCTTCGCCCGATTTCGCCGCCTTGAACGCCAGCCTGCGCGCCAGCTTGGAGAGTATCTGCACGCGCTTTTCGCGGTAGTTCTCCCCGTCCACGATTATCCTGCCGTCAAAGCCCTCCACCGTGTTCGCCACCAGAAGCGCCAGGTATTGCAGGCTGTCCAGCACGTCGCCGCGGTAACCGATTATATGCGCAACGTCGTTTCCGCTTATCTCGTATAAAAATCCGTCGTCCGTGGATTTCAGCTCGACCGTGCAGTCCAGATCCATACGCTTTATCACGCCGCGGATAAATTCCAGAGCCTTTTTCTCGCCCTTGGGCTTTTCCGTCACTTTCACGGTATACTTCTTCTTGATAAGACCGCTTTCCCTGATTACCTCATACACGCAATCTTCTTCGGCGATTCCCAGCTGCTCCAAGCCCTTTTCGAGAGCTTCTTTCACGCTGCCCGCCGTTATCTCTACACTTTCCATTACTCGTCTATCTCCACAAGTTCTTTTGCCTGCGCTTTATTGTCTATTATCTTGACGATGATGATATATATCACGTTGATAAGCGTACTTACGAGGTTACTCATAAAGTAGTAGATCGCAAACGCCGCGCTGTACATTATCGCAAATAAGCCCATGATAAGCGGCATTATATACGTGAGAATCTTCATCGTTCTTTGCTGCGATTTTTGCTGTTTCGCATCGCCCATCGGGGTGGTCGGCGACATCTTCTGCGTAAACCACGTGGACAGGAAGGACAGCGCTATGGATATCACGGGAAGCACGAAGTAACCGTTCCATCTG
The DNA here is from genome assembly GCA_904382605.1 of Candidatus Alloclostridium intestinigallinarum. Classification (GTDB taxonomy): domain Bacteria; phylum Bacillota; class Clostridia; order Christensenellales; family UBA3700; genus Alloclostridium; species Alloclostridium intestinigallinarum. Next base: position 43,432 of record CAJFJA010000007.1, read on the forward strand.
CTCACGTCCCACGTGCCCGTCTTGTTCAGCGCCGCCTGCGCGGGTCCGGTAAGTTCGTCGTACGAAACGCCCGCCGCCGCTTCCGGCATCTGCGCCTGTATCCTGCCGCCCACGAACTCGCTCACGTTGGGCACCACGTTCGCGCCGGTATCGGCCATGAATATGTTCTTTATCCACAAAAAGCCTTCCATATGCTCTTTGTAAGCCGCAACCAGCATTTCGTCTTTATTGTCGTTAAAGCAGGAAGATACCCCGTCGAAAACCGCCTTGTCTTCCGCGGAAAGCGCGTCCGCATATCCGTTTTTCTCGCCGACGGTACCGAGCGAATGCCAGCCGTCGAACAGGCTGAACGCCTTGGAATACAGTACGTAATACTCGTCCGTGTTCGCCGTATCGCCGGGAGCCAGATAATTTCCGTCCGCGTCCTGAATCTGCTTTAATATTTCCGCCGTAAGAGCGTCCTTCTGCTCCTGCGGCACGTCCTCCGCCGTACCTTCGGTATCCGAAGCGGCGAGCTTGCCCACCTCGGATTCGACGACGTAATCTCCCGCCGCCTGCATGGCGTACAGGTTATCCGCGTCCGCGTCGTATTCCGTATATGCGGCGTAGACGTTTTCGATAATCAGTTCGTTCTGGTATGCCACCAGATCCCTGAATCCCGCAAACACCACGAAGAAGATTACCATCGTGACTATAAGCGGCAGACACGAAGCAAACGGATGCAGTTTCTCCTGCTTTTGCAGCTCCGCCTGCTTTTGCCTGAGCAGCTGGGGCTGGTTTGCGTACTGCTTCTGCAATTTCGCAAGTTTCGGCTGCAAACGCCTCATCGCCTTGCTCTGTTTGCGTTGGGAAATCTTCTGCCAGATATCCAAAGGGGACAAAATAAGCCTGACGATTATCGTAAACACGATGACCGTCACGCCGAACGTAGGCAGATTGTCGGAAAGCTGTACGAGCCACTTTCCTATCAGATTGTCGGGCAGCGCCGCTGCCAACAACGTCATAAAATCCATTTGGCTTTACCTCGGTAATTGTCCTTGACGGGGTCGAAGCCGCCTTCCTTCCACGGCACACAGCGCAATATCCGCCCCACTCCCATAAAAAAGCCCGTGACTTTGCGCTTTTTTATCGCCTGCCCCATATACGCGGAGCAGGAAGGAGTGTATATGCAGCGGTTACCCATGAGCGGATTATAATACCTTTTGTAAATTTTTATGAGCATTATTCCCCTCTCGCCGCCCTTTCGGCATTTTCTTTGTCAGAAAGTTTTCCCGCCTTGGTCAGCGCCGCGGACATATCCGTTATAAGTTCGGCAAAACCTGCCCCGGATGCCTGCGCCGACGCCACCAATATGTAATTATATCCGTTTTCAATGTAGGGAATAAATCTGCGCACAATTTCTTTCATTCTGCGCCTGACTTTATTCCTGACCACGCTCTTGCCGACTTTTTTGCCGGCAACCACGCCTATGCGCAATCCGCGGCGGGCAGAAGGACAGGTGATCACCGTCATATATCTGCCCGACGCACGGCCGCCCCTGGCATAGATAAAGGAAAAAGTGCGCCTGCCTCCCAGGCGATACTTCTTCTGCATGCTTACGCAGACAGCTTTTTCCTGCCTTTGTTACGGCGCCTTGCCAGCACGTTCCTGCCGCCTTTGCTTGCCATTCTCTTGCGGAAGCCGTGCACTTTGCTGCGCTGCCTCTTCTTGGGCTGATACGTTCTTTTCATAGCCTGAACTCCTCTCTTTTATAGTAATAGCGCATTGATTATAATATAATAGTCAAAACCTTGTCAAGCAAAAAGGGGCAGTCAAAGAAAATAGACTCCGCACGCCGCGCCCCTTCCCGTCGGGGACTTGCCGGTTATTCTGCTCCGCGGCGGAAAACGCCGGAAGGCAGATACATATTTACACTTTACGGACGCAGACACTCAGCGCGGCAAAAAACGCCGGAAGGTAAGCCCCTCTCCGCACTTTACAACACCGACACCGTTCACACACCGCGACGGAAAACGCCGGAAGGTAAGCCTCTCTCCGCACTTTACAACACCGGCACCGTTCACGCTCCGCGGCGGAAAACGCCGGAAGGCAATCCCCTCTCCGCACTTTACAACACCGGCACCGTTCACGCTCCGCGGCGGAAAACGCCGGAAGGCAATCCCCTCTCCGCACTTTACAACACCGACACCGTTCACACACCGCGGCGGAAAACGCCGGAAGGCAATCCCCTCTCCGCACTTTACAACACCGACGCCGTTCACACGCCGCGACGGAAATGTCTGACAGCGGATACAACCCCACTTTTTGCAAGCACCCCCCCGTACAACAGAAAAAGCGGCGTACGACGGCATGGCCGCCCCTACCACCAAGGAACTTACGCCGTCCCTTGATTACGCCAAAAAACACGGCTGTTTTTATCGGGTTTTTCTTCTACACATCTCCCGGATACGCAGCCGAATCGCCTTGCTTTCGGCATAAACATTCCCTCCGCCCGAAATACTTTTTTGCCGCTTGTATAACTATGTGTTTTACAATAATTGATTTTCCCTCTTGCTTTTTCTCTGCGGCGGCTGTATAATATAATCGAACATTTGTTTAAGGAGACGCCTTTGACCGAAGATTTTTTAAGCGGTCTGAACGAAAACCAGCTTGCGGCTGTGACCGCCACGGAAGGATATGTGCGCGTGGCGGCGGGCGCAGGAAGCGGCAAAACGCGCGTACTGACGGACCGATACGTATATATCGCCGAAATGCTGGGAATATCGCCCGAGCATATCCTTTCCGTCACTTTCACCAATAAAGCCGCGCGCGAAATGCGCAACCGCATACGCAGATATATCCCCGACGAAGAAGGTGGCTGGATTCTCACCTTCCACAGCGCGTGCCACAAAATTCTGAAAGAAGAAGGGCACCTGCTCGCTTATCCTTCCAATTTTATGGTGCTGGACGAAGAAGACCAAAAAAGCGTATTGCAGAAAATATATACCGAAAACGGGCTTTCGATGAAAGATTTCCCCTTCCGCAAATGCCTGGACGAAATAGAAATTTACAAAAGCAAGGCAAATTACGTGCCTTACGTCACAAGCCCCGACCGTCCGGACCGCGCGCCCGGACTGACCGAACAGGACAACCGGCGCAGCGTGGATTTTATTATCCGCGAGTATATGAAAATACAGCGCAAAAATTTTTGGCTCGACTTTGCCGATTTAATTCAATTTGTGCTCTATCTGCTCAAAACGGATGAAAAAACGCGCAAAAAATGGCAAAACAAATTCGAATACATCCAGATCGACGAATTTCAGGACGTATCGGGCGAGCAATACGCGCTGGCAAAGATACTTTCGCGCAAACACGGAAATCTGTTTATCGTGGGCGATCCCGACCAGACCATTTATTCCTGGCGCGGCGCGGACGTGAAGTTTTTCAACAACTTCCCCGAAGATTTTCCCGGCGCGCAGACGATAATCCTGGACGTCAACTACCGCTCCACTCCCGAAATTCTCGCCGCGGCAGACAGTCTTATCTCCAAAAACACGGACAGATTGGACAAAACCCTGAAAGCCACCCTTCCGCACGGAGAAAAACCGGAATACTTCCACTCCGCATCACGGCGGGAGGAAGCGGAACATATCGCGGATAAAATTCTTTCTCTGAACAAGGGCGGCGTACCCCTTGCCGATATTGCCGTACTTTTCCGCAGCAATTATATGTCGCGGGTGATCGAAGCGGCATTACTGGACAAAAAAGTGCCCTATATGATGTACGGAGGAGTGGAATTTTACGGACGAAAGGAAGTTAAAGACGCTTTGGCATATCTGCGCCTTGCCGTTTTCGGCGACGACCTGTCTTTTGAACGCGTCATCAACATTCCGCCGCGCGGCATAGGCAGAAAACGCCTGAACGCGCTGCGGACGTACGCCGCGGAAGAAAACCTGCCTCTTGCAAAAGCGCTCGAAGCCTTATGCTCCACGCCCCTGTTCAAGGGTACGGGCGCGGAAGAATTTCTGCAAATTCTGAACTTGTCAAAAGAAAAAGCTCTTTCTTCCGATCCGTTCGAAGCGCTGGACTATATTCTGCATATAAGCGGACACGAAGCGTTTTTACGCGACAGCGGCGGCCAGGAACGGCTTAACAACCTGAACGAGCTGAAAGCGTCTGTGCGCGAATACGTACAGGCGGAAGGAAAAGTAAGCGCGGAAGAATACCTCAACTCCGTCTCTCTCCTGTCAAACGCGGATACGGAAGACAAAAAAGACCGCGTCAGACTCATGACCGTCCACACAGCCAAAGGCCTCGAATTTCCGCACGTATTCGTCTGCTGCATGAACGAAGGCTCTTTTCCATCGCGCAAAATACGCGACCTTGCGGGAATGGAAGAAGAACGGCGCGTAGCCTACGTCGCCTTGACGCGCGCACGACAGGAGCTTTACCTCTCCGACGCCGAAGGATACGACTCCCAGTCGGGCGACGCGCTCAGCACCTCGCGCTTTATATTCGAAGTCGGAGCCGACAATCTGAATATAACGGGAAAACTTACCAAAACCCACCTGAAACGCTCCCAATCATACATAGAACGCAGAAACACGGAAATCGGAATAACGCCAGCCGCACCGCAAAACGGCTTGCGCGCCGGAACGACGGTCTACCACCCCGTTTTCGGTATAGGCAAAATAACGGAAATAACCCGCGACGGCTATACGATATTATTCGAAAACGGAAAAATCCGCACCCTATCAAATCCTTCTTCTCTTTCAGTAATAGACTGACTGTTTGGCGAAATCAACCGCAGCAAAACCCGACCCGAATTACACGCGCTTTTCGGACAGATATAATCAAATGTTTTCAATTGTTTCACGTAAAACAATTCGGAATAACCAAAAGTAATGCGGCACGCAATATAACATAACGGAATCACCGACGCAGTTACGACGTTTAAGGCCGTCGCAACATAGCGCCCGCCCGGCATGGCAGACGTATCCTGCCTTCAAACAAATACGCACTACCACATTATCGCCGTAAACACGGCGCACGCAACACAACCACACTTATTTGGTTATAATTAAAACACCGCTCGACGGTGCGCGCCGCAAACACTCCTCACCGCCCCCATCCGACAGCTCCTCAAAATAACTACGTTCGACCGACAATCTGTCAAATAGAGCGATAAGTCGGCCGCACACGAAACGATATGGCGGCTTTGACGACAAAACCGCGACTTTCAACCCTCTTATTCTTGTTGGTTATGAAATATGCAATATAATCTATGGACATTTGCCGAATTGACAAACCAATTTCCCGACCATATATACAACCGAATTCTTTTTAGTTATATCGCCGATAAATTTATGCGCTTTTGCCCTATTTCACACATACAGGCGGCAGCTATTCATCAGAATCACTCTCCGCAACACCGTTTTCGCCGCAACGCAACCGTGGCGCGATTGAATTAAGAACTTCGCAAAAACTTATCCCATAAAGCAACGCGCGACGGATATTGTTCCGCATTTCTGCGGTAATACGCACAAAAGCAACACGACACCTTACTTGCAACCGCAATATCCGACCCTCCGAACACACGCCCAGTTGAACATTTTGCCGCGCTTTCCGTTTGCTTTATGCGCGTATTCGCATGCGCACAAGCGCAGACGCACGGGCAAGAAACGCGTGCGCGCATGAAAAGCGGCAAAAAACCCGCGCCAAACCGCGACGAGCGCGCAAAAACACAGCTTTTAACGCGGTAATTAGCGCCATAAAAACCGTTTGTCGATAGCGATTTGAATCAGAACACGAGCAGACTGCCGTCATTTTCACAAGCGCAGGGTCGAAACGTTATTTTTACCGTATCCCCGTTCCACAAAACCTTTATCGAACACTTCGGAATTTCAATATAAGCCGAACAACGGCTGCCGGTCACAGCTATTCCAATCTAAAACAAAAAATGTTGAATATCAGCGCGCCACGCTTGCCGTTAGCGCAAAATTGCTCCAAAAAGATTGTTTCACGTGACACATTCCGACAAAATAGCCCGAAAACCGCCCGAAATCAACAAACGAGGCGCACTCCAAGCCTTTGCGCGACATTGAACTTTTCCCGGACAACTATTCTCCGCCCGCCCCGGCCGCGCTTCCCCGAAAATTTGCCATTAAAGCCGATAGCTACACATCAAGAGATCTCTGCGGCGCGGCAAGGCTTGCCTCGCAACGCATTTAATACCGCACGCCGCGCAAAACCGTACACCCCGTTACGCTGATAAAGCCTTTGAAAGCCACCGACTTTTATAAGCAGACGATTTCGCTCTTTCCTGCAATGTTTTATACGCGTCATTTATCAAGCAGCCTTCAAGAGACGCCGCCTTCGTGCACGCGCGCGATACGCGCGCGTTGGCAAAAAACGAGTGCCACCTACGGCTTTACTTTAACCAAAAAGGCCTTCTCGTTTTACCGACCGCATAAACACATTTCCCACGCTTCCGAGCAACGCGTCCGAAAATATTATAATAAAGCACCACAAACACCATGCCCGGCACTCGTTTTTTTAATCTGGAACACAGGCACTCCGCATTTATCGCCAAATACGCCCGGCAATCGAAAAACAAACCCGATAACCGCCTTGCACACCCTGTACAATCGGTTATTATATTGTCGCATTTGATATTCGATAATTCTTCATTATCCGTCCGACACTTGGACCGTCCGAATATTGCAAAACCACTCCAAAATTAAACAGAGCAAGTATTTTGACCGCCGCAAACCGCCCGCTTCAAACCATAAGTACGCCAACCGGCGTACCGCTTTCCTTTTTTTTGCCCGTACAATTGCGCCGCATTATGCAAAGAAATAAGAAGTGTAAAAACACGCCCTTGCCATACGCCCGACCGCTCAGAGAGATGTCAACATAAATAACTTCGCACGTTTGCGCACACATTCCGCGCTAACCGCAGACACCGTTTCGCTTACCGAATATTCCCTCTGTCAGCCCCCGATCGTGCAACACGACGTTGACTGCAAAGTTCCAATGCCCGCTCCTGTACTTTGAGCGAAACTCCCGCCGCTATCGACATAGCCAAACTCGCCCTGCTGCATTTACATATCAGTACGTACCGATAGAGAAAACGCAGTTAGCTTACGTTTACGCACGCGCGTATTGCGCGCGCGTCGGCGCAAAACGAGCCGTTTGCCCCGAACTATCAAAACCGGCGCATTGCCGACATACAAAAAGAAATCCGCTTCAAAAACCCTTATTTCTCCGCAGTCAATACCCCGTGTCCGACAACAAACCTGATTCCGCGCGCCCTTTCACGCTTTCACCGGAATATTAAACGTACTGCCGCGCCGGTATTTTTTCGGATACGAAGATATACCGAAAATATCCATATTCAAAATATTTTTTATTTTTGAATTTTATTCAAAAATAATATATAAAAACAGTTGCATTTTTGTACTAAATTTTGTATAATTGAAATATGAAAAAGGACAGGGGACATATCAAAGATTTTTATCTGTATATGCTGGGATTGCGCAAGTTCAATCCGAAAAAGCCGTACGACCAGCAAGGCAAAATGCGCAAACGTCCGGGCGTAAAAATTCCGACGTTCGACGAACTGTTTCCGGCGCCGGATTATTCCGCGCTTAGGGAAGACGCTTTTACTTTGCGCAAAGAACAGTATCTCGCACGCATTCAAAAACTGCCGGGGCCGGACCGCCGCAGATTATTAAACGGGTTGGCTCTGATCGAGGGGTACACTCTGGTCAAAAATCCGCCCGAAGACCCGGAGTCTTAATTCGCCGAAACAGCCGTTAACGGAAGATCGCTCCTTCAATTTTTCCTCTACTTATTATTGGAGCGATCTTTTTATATGCCATACAATTGCCGGGAGCGCCTCGCCGCAGATTATCACGACCAGAACACCTCAAATCTATACAATCGGGCAACTTGACAAGCCGCCGCAACCCGATTATCCACAAGTGCCGCAACCCCATCTTGCCGCACGATTATCGCGTAGATTATCACGACCGGACACCGCGCCCATACAATCGGGTAACTTATATTGTTTAACACAACTGAACGGCGAGAAGCCGCCGCAACCTGATTACCCACAAGCACCATAGCCCCATCTTGCAGCACGATTATCGCGTAGATTATCACGACCGAACACTTCGCCCATACAATCGGACAACTTATATTGTTTAACACAACCGAACGGCTACAAGCCGCCGCAACCTGGTTATCCACAAGCACCGCAGCCCCATCTTGCAACACGATTATCGCGTAGATTATCACGACCGAACACCGCACCCATACAATCAGGCAACTTAAATTGTTTAACACAACCGAACGACGGTGAACCGCGCAGATTAATTTCCCTACCGGAAAAGCACTTCCGAATCATCGATTTTTCTTTGCTTATTATCGTGATGGGAGCGCCACGCACCATCGAAAACAAGTTTAAGTTGTTATATTTAAGTTTTTATATCCCGGACAGAGACTTTCCTGTGCCGAACCTTTCGTCATATTTTACCGGTTTTTACAAAAGTTAATCTATGTTTACAAAAATACCCCCGATTTTTGCACACTTTTTGCAAAATTTTGACCTATTTTTCCAAAAAAAGTTATTTTTACCGTATTTTTCTCTTTTTCCACCCTTTCTTTATGAGTTATAATGGCGACGTTATTTCAAGGAGGTACAAAATATGACGAAATTAAAAGTTATCGTTGCCGATTCCGACAAGGAATTTTGCAACTTATTGAGAGATTCTTTCTCCGACGACGAGCAGATAGAGCTGCTTGCAGCCACCGACAGCGGCGTAGACGCGATCGAAAAGATTCAACGTTATCAGCCGGACGTTCTGATCTCCGACCTGATTCTTCCCGGTATAGACGGATTCGAACTGATGGCGCGCATACGCAAGCTGACCATAGCCAAAAAGCCCAAAATCATTATCGTTTCTCGCCTTTCGGGAGAAAACTTTATCTCGAAGGCATTGGGTGCGGGCGCGGCATATTTTATGGCAAAGCCCGTGGATATAGCGACTTTACACGAACGGATCCTGGACTTTTCCAACAACCGCCCGCAAAACGCACGTCCGTCCGCCTATTCCGCACGCCGCAGCGGTCTGGATGAAAAACTGTCAAACATATTTATAACTGTAGGCATTCCCGCACATATAAAGGGGTATCAATATCTTCGTGAAGCAATAAAAATGTCCATTGATAACCCCGAAATAATAAACTCGATTACCAAAAAGCTTTATCCGGGAATAGCCGAACGTTTTAATACTTCCGCATCCAAGGTAGAACGCGCCATTCGTCACGCAATCGAAGTTGCATGGAACCGCGGAAAAATAGAGAACATCAACAGCATTTTCGGAATAAAGATATACTCGCCCAACGACAAACCTACGAACGGCGAATTTATCGCTTTGCTCGCCGATAAAATGATACTTGAAGGAGCATAGACCTTCAAAAACCACTATCCTTTACCGTTCACCCCGGGCGGTTATCCGGATTTCACAAAAAAACACGCCGGATAACCGCCGTAATTTGTTCTCACGTTATTACAAATTGTTAATTTACCGGTCTGCCGCTCCCGCTTTTTCGTCATACGACTTTTTTATTATAATTAACGGCAAATCTTCTTAAAAAACTATCGCGACCGGACTTTCACAATCATTTTGCCGGTATTCCCGAATCGCCTATCGGCAAATTCTCACTCCTCGGCGATTACTACACACAACATAACACCCTCGCACTTCAAGTATTTTCCGACTTGCGACAAAACGTTGCGACACAATAGCCACTTACATTATTCCGTAAAAATTTTTCCGAAGAATATTCGACGAAATCCGACAAAAAGCTGCCGACAGTCAATCCCTGTAAAACAAAAAGCGCGCGAATATTCAGACCTGTAAAACACCGTGCCTTATGCAGGAACATGCAACGCTTTACCCACGATAATCCGCGAAGTAACCGGGCAATAATGGCAGAATTGCCTTCTTCACAGAGTAATCAGCCTGCGACAGCTCGCCGCCCGAAAGCAGCACGATTAAAGTGTTCCGCCGAACCCCGGTATGGTATCATAAAAACAACCGCTTTTATTTTGTCAAGTAGTACCTGACAAGTCTGTTTTACTTACTATCAAAAAAATAATCTTGTCAAGTAGCACCTGACAAGCCTGTTGAAACTCTGCGACAAAATATTCTTGTCAGCCAGTACTTGACAAGCCTGTTTTACTTACTATCAAAAAATAATCTTGTCAGATACTACTTGACAGCTGCGAGCCGCCGCCCCCGTCATGCCTTGAAGGGAGCGTGGGACGTTCCATCCCTTAACCGTTGTGACGCAACATTCTTACTATCAAAGATAGTCTTGTCAAGTACTACTTGACAGCGGCACACCTTCGCCCCCGGCCATACCTTAAAGTGGCAGAAAAAGCATTGCGACACACCTCTTCGTAAAGCTTTTCATTTGATTGTTATAAAAAAACATCTGCTTTTCTGTTGTCAAGTAGTACCTGGCAAGCCTGTTGAAACTTTAACAAAAACATGCGTGTCAAATAGTATCTGACAAGCCTGTCTTATTTAGTGTCAAAGATAATCTTGTAAAGTGGCATCTGCCAGCGGTGAGCTGCCGCCCCCTGGCCATACCTTGAAGTGACAAAAAAAGCATCACGGCGTACCTCTCCATAATGTTTTTCTTGATTACCATAAAAACAGTTGGTTTTCCTTTGTCAAGTAGTACCTGACAAGCCTGTTCTATTTGCTGTCAAAAATAACATTGACAAGTAATACTTGACAGCAGAGAGCCGCCGCGCGGTTGCAGCCACCCGCAACAAGTCGACAGATTGCAGAGGCGTGAATATTCCGCACATAATAATCTACAAAGCAACCGCCTATACACTTAAAAAGCATTAGCGTAAAGACCTACTCAAGCCGTGTTGCACACCGATAAATCAAACACGCCGCAAAAACGAGCACAACACAGCACCGTCAGGTAAAAATACGGTGCAAGCGCGCAACTTTTAAATTTTGCAAGACCGGACAAGCATTATATTCCAATAATCGTGCAACTGACTTTTACGCGAAAAAGCGTACGTTCGCACGCCGTTTCGGATATGCCAATAAAAACACACCGCCGACAATACGCGCCGCCGGCTTGACAGTAATTCCGAGCATCAGACCTTCAAAAACCTTCCGCCACACGCCCTTGCCACACGCGTTTCCGAACCATTTTCAAAATGTTTCCCGTGTAACAATTTTCACCCATTTTTAGAAGATATTCGTCTTATTTCGCACGATTTAAGTATATATAGTTCTTTTTTATAACAGTATATTATCAGCATTGCAGACAAAATTCTTCTAAGTTACTCGGCGGAGCAGGCGATAAATCCGCAAATTTTTTCTTTTGTTTCACGCGTTTTGTGAAACGCTTTTCAGTATTTTTTCTTCTAGCAGTTTACCCGCGTTAAAAAACCCGAAGCACCCCTCATTTTTGACATCTTTCCCCTTTTTGCACTAGCTTTTCAACCGTTTTTATCGTTTTTCACCGTCTTTACGGACACACCCCTTTGCTTCAATCGGATATTTACACGAAGCACCCCCGTACCCATACCCAACCTCAGTAGAACACATTTTACGGTGAAACATAAAATATGTGTATATGTCGGGTTGTAAAATGCTTTGCTTTCAGCGGGAGCGCGTGGCGCTCCACTCGCGCAGTTGTAGTAAATTACAACAAGTCGACAGATTGCGGGAGCGCGTGGTGCTCCACCCATGATAATCTGCGAAGTAACCGAACGATAATGCCGAATTGCTTTCTTCGCAGAGTAATCAGCCTGCGGCGGCTCGCCGCCGCGCAGTTGTAGTAACCTACAACAAGTCGACAAATTGCACAAATATGTCGAAAGCAGTACGATTAAAGTGTTATACTGAGGTTGGGTATGGGTACCTCTGCCATGAAAACATATCGCCGCCACCGAGTTTCCGCCCCTTATTTATTTCCGTCCGGTCCCCCGCCGCAACGGCAACGCCCGAAACCGCTTTTCCTCACCCGCAAATATTATTTTTTATTTACGCGCAAAATAATAACGTTCCTTTTGCGGCAAAAACCGTCTTCGACTTGATTTTTGACGTCTAAAAGCGGTTTCCCGCTCTTTCACATATTCTCCCCGGTAAAAAGTCGCTTTTGTAAATTTACGGCGCTATAATCAAGCCGTAAAACGCTTCGCACCGACACCGCCGATCTTCCGCAGCAAACAAGTTCCGAAAAACTTCCTTTTACCAGCTTCCAAAGAGACCTCCGGCACGTCGCCATCGGGATTCCTCGCCGCCCGTCTCTTTTTACAGTCAGCAAGCTGCCCGGCGATTGTTACGCCGCACAAAAAGCAGCTACCGCTTTTTTAGGGGCCGCAAAAAAGCTCGTCCGCAACTCTACGCGTGCGCGCGTAAGGCCTTCGCAAAACGGCGGAGCCGACAGAATCTATTAAACACGTTTTCCTTTCAGCACAATAAAAATTTTCCGCCCGACCGAGGCTTTATAAACAAAGGCGCACATGAAACCCGTGGAAACCGCCTGCAAAACGCGCTTTTTATGCGTATTGTACGCGCAGGGACAAACTTTTTCTTTACAGACCGCATTGCCCGTTGCCGCCACGCCCGATGATAACTGCGCCCATTTGTTGCCCACACATATAGCGCGCTCGCGCGTATTATATAATTCATGACAAACGGCTTTTCCTTTCGCTTACTTTTTCGCTTTCGGTTTCGAGCGCGCGTGCGCTCGCTCTCGCGCGCTACGCATATATTATTTTTATTATAATATTTATTGCCTGTTTTGTGCACTTTTAACATATAACAATCATTTTTGAAAATTAACAGCCGTTTTTATTCTATTTTTCATATTTGTTGACGTGAAAATGCACTGTTTTTTAGTGCAAAAAGAATACATAAATTGAGCATTTGCGCTAGCCGTCGGGCATAACTCCTCTCTTTCGTCTCAATCAACCGGATCGTTTTACTCCCTGCCGCAATAAAAATTTTTGTCTTTCCCGAAGAAGCGATATTTACGGCGGAAACGGCTCGCTTGTCCGAGCCTCTTAGACTCTGCCTTGAGGACGCATTTTCGTTTTTTCTTTGCCTGACCGGACTCCGCAACCGAAAACCGGTTACGTCTTGTATTTTTCCCGAATATGTGCTATTATAATAGGCGGACGGTCGGGTACGCTTTCGGCGCATGATCCGTCCGTACGTTCGCAGTATGCCGGTGCCGCCGCGCTCCCGCCGTACTTTACCGCAATGCTTTGCCGGTAACGCCGCCAGCGACTATAACGTATTAGCGGGAAAGGCGTCTTGGGCAGATAAAATAGGTGGTTCTGAAGGGAAGGAAGTGCCTTGCACGGATAAAATAGATAGTTATCGTGGATTTTGTAAAACAGATTACGATGATACCCGGGAGGAAAAACAGATGAACAAGATGGGCGAAAGTGCGGAAAATTATCTTGAAACAATCCTTATATTACTTGAACGCAAGGGAAACGTCCGCGCGATAGATATAGCAAACGAACTGGACTTTTCAAAGCCAAGCGTAAGCGTTGCCCTTAAGCATCTGCGCGAGCAGGGGCACGTCTTTGTTTCCGACGACGGATTGCTTTCCCTGACCGAATCCGGTAAACGCATAGCAGAAACTATATATGAACGCCATCAGGTGCTTACCGGCTTTTTTATCTCCCTGGGTGTGCCTGAAAAAATTGCCCAGGCGGACGCCTGCAAGATAGAACATATTATCAGTCCCCAGACGTTTGAAGCAATCAAGCAATCCTTGAAAAAGTAACCGTTACTTATATTTTATATCTGTTGGTAATAATATCGTATTGCGGATTACGTTATAAACGCGGATACTTTATAAAGCGCAGGTAAATATGGTTTTGAAATAGCAGATTACACCGACTTTTCGTTTTCGAAATGGCTCTTTTGACAAACTACGATATAAAAGTCGTATACCGCCGATTCTACTTTAATTATTACGTTATACTTCTTTTATAACCTTAAATAATATTCAGCCGTTTTTGATTTTGCGCTTTTGATTTTTAGTAAATTACGGCTTTTGCAGATAAATATTTTATCGTGATAGCTTATAATTATAATATTCCGGAAGCCATGGTTTCTTTGGGACTTTTCTATTTTCTCGGGAAGGGCGTTGCACAAAACGAACACGAAGCGTTTTCCCTGTTCGAAAAAGCCGCCGTGCAAAATAATGCGGACGGACAATTTTTCACCGGTCTATGCTATAAAGGCGGGTTAGGCGTACAACAATGCTTCAAAAATGCCGCTGTTTTGTTTGAAAAGTCCGCCAAACAAGGTTCTCCAGAAGCGCAAAATGAGCTGGGAGAATGTTACGAATACGGAAAAGGGGTGGAGCAGGACTACTTTCAAGCCGTCAAATGGTATAGAAGGGCGGCAAAACAAGGCTTGCGCGCGGCGCAGCGTAATTTAGGCTTTTGCTACGAACGCGGGCACGGCGTGGAAAAAGACTGCAAGAAAGCCGTGCGGCTGTACACTTTGAGCGCAAAGCAGGGCTACGCTGAGGCTCAATGTATCCTGGGTTATTGTTATGATTCTGGTTGCGGCGTAAAGCGGGATTGCAAAAAAGCTGTTTTCTGGTATCAAAAAGCCGCCGCACAGGGCGACACCGTGGCAAGGTTTAATTTGGGAAACTGCTACCGGACAGGTGAAGGCGTGGCGCAAGACGAGAAGAAAGCGGCAAGGCTTTACCGTTTAGCGGCGAAAGACGGGTATATTCCCGCTCCGCATAATCCGGGAAACTGCTATTACTACGGCGTGGGAGTAAAAATAAACTATAAAAAAGCGGCGGAATTTTATTCCATATCAGCTGAAGCGGATAACCATTCGCTTTTTATGCTCGGAGAATGTTACGAGTACGGAAGGGGCGTTAAGAAAAATCAGGACGAAGCTGTGAAGTGCTACTCGACAGCCGCGGAGCAGGGGGATAAAGAAGCAAAGAAAGCTCTCGCCCGATTGGGCAAGTTGTAACTGCGGAGTATTATAGGGGGAAACTCCGAAAATTTTTCCACGCCACCGCCCGACTATCACGTCGGCTATCGCAAAAAACGTGCTATTATATAGTTGTAAAACACCGTCATGAGGAACGAAAAACCAATGATACCGAAAGAAAAATAGAGGGAAAGGAGATATTATGAATAGAATACACAACGCAATAATCTATGCGGCAAAAAAGCACGAAGGGCAGGTAAGAAAGGGGACAGATATCCCCTACATAGTCCACCCCATGGAAGTAATGCAGATACTTACGGCGGCGGGGTGCGTGGAAGACGTTATCGTTGCGGGCATTTTGCACGACACGGTGGAAGATACCGACGCTACGCTTGAAGAAATAAGCACCCTGTTCGGGGAAAGCGTTGCGCGCCTGGTGGCGCACGAAAGCGAAGATAAATCAAAGACCTGGCTCGAACGCAAAAGCGCGACGATAGAACATTTGAAAAACTGTTCGGACGAAGAGGCGATATGTACACTTGCAGACAAACTTTCCAATGCGCGCAGTATACTTGCGGACTACGGACTTGTCGGCGAAAAACTGTGGGCACGCTTTAACAAAGATAAGTTTTCCCTGCTGTGGTATTATTCGCAGATGCGCGACGCTACGAAGAGATTTTCCGCAACTTCAATCTGGCGGGAATACAATGCCTGTGTGGAAGATATGCGCAGAATAATCGAAGAACAATAAAGAAAAGCGCCTGCCGTAAAATTCGTCAAAAACAGTTGACAAACGCCTGATATTTGCATATAATGACCTTTCCGCCGCGCTTTGGCATAACGTCGGGAAATCGGATCCCGGGGTTCACCGCCAGAGCGCGGCTTTTGTTTGCGAAACCGCGTCGCTTCTTTTTCAGGCAAGCTTTTTTCGAACTATAAAAGCGCTGTTTTCCGCTGTTTACGATAAACCTGGAGCAGGCGTTAATTGTAGCGGATAAAAGTCGGACGGAGGCTTTATGCCCGTGAATAAAATCTGACATTGTTTATTGGCAGCACATAGGCGTGTGGCGGGGTTTATTGCCGAAGACGGCCTGTAAAAAGCGGGGCAGGGATGGAATTTTGCCGCACAGGTTCTTTTACTAAAATCGGATACAGGGGCGGATTTTTTCAAGGATATTTTTGAAAAACCTTGGGCAGGGGCGGAATTTTAAGAATTCCGATACTGTTTCCTGCCGATACGATACGCGCCGCGTTTGCCTCTTTACAGAATCACGCGCGGAAGTCTGCCGTAAAACGCGCAACCGGCGCGGAAAAATTTTTCCGCGCCGGTTGCTTCGCTGCCGTAATAGCTATCGTTTTGTTTTCAGCCGCATTCACGGGACGCACGGCTTTTCCGCATACGGACGGTCTTTACCATACGTTTTGTATATCGCCTGACTGAACGGTGTATCCGCTTGTGGTGTGCGAGCTTCCGTCGCGCGTATAGGTTATGGTTATCCTGTCGCCCGCCTTGGCGGCATAGGTGGCGTATGCTACCATATAACTGCGCTCTATGGTTATATCGTCAGTTTCTCCGTCCGCGTCCGTCAGAGTTACGGAAGTTATCACGTCGCCCGCCTGTAAGCCCAGCGATTGCGCTATTCCGCCGTCGGTGACGCTGTTTACTACGGTGTCGGCGACTATTTTTCCGCTTTCCGCCGCTTCGTCATAGACGTATTTAGAATTGTCTTCCGTCACGGTCACGCCCAGAATAAGCGCGTTCAGCCCGCTTGTGGAATCATCGGAATCGCAGGCGTAATAATAAATATTGTCGGCGACGGACTTGACCGTATCCACGGGTATTGCATAGTTTATACCCTGTTCCTCCTCGCCGTTGCCGGCGTGGGGAACGCCGATAAGTTCTCCGTATACGTTAAAACAGCCTCCGCCGGAATTGCCGCCGTACATGGACGCGTCCACACGCATGGAGCGGTGGGTGGTGGTCTGCGAACTGATCTGAAGGGTTATGTTTTCGCTGTGCACGCTGACCACGCCTTCCGTTACGCTTATTCCGTCGCCGCCGGTGTTGCCTATCACGATGGCGGTATCGCCCACGTCGTAACCGTCCGCAAACGTGATTTCCTTAACGTCGGAATTTATCGCCTTAACCGCGCTCGTTTCGGCGCGTATAAGCGCGATGTCATTCTGTTCGGAACCGCCGACGTATTCGCATTCTATGGCGTAATCGCCGTAGCTTACCGACTGGTAACTGCCGTTTGCCTGTCCGCCGAGGGTGGGTGAGCCTTCACTGCCGTAAAGGTAGATAACTATCTTACGCGCGATATTCTGTTCGCCGGCGCCGCTTTCGGAATACGCGAGATTGTCGGCATTGGCGTCTGCCGAATATACCACGTGGTAGTTAGTGATAAAGTAAGTGTAATCGTCGTCTATCTTATAGATGACCGCCGACCCGGAATAAAGCGCCGTGGAATCGGTAGAAGTTATACCTCCGGGACCCCAAGATGTATCGGTTTCATAAAATTCGGTATTGACGGATGCCACGGAGCGCAGAACGGAGGCTATCGCCGCGGAGTTGTCCGTGCCCACAGTAACGTCCATATATTTATCTATGAATTCCCCGTAAGTGATGTCATCACCCGATGAAAGTATGTACTGGTTATATATATCAAGGGCGGTTACGCTCGAACCGTCCGTTCCGTCCGCTCCGTCCGTGCCGTTTGTCACCCGGAAGGAAAACGTACTCCCGTCCGTATAAGTGACGGTATAGGTGTCGACGTTGCCGTCCGTTCCCGTTTTTTCTATGGATTTTATACCCACTCCGTCCTGTCCGTCCGCACAAGCGGCGAGAACTCCGACCAGCAGCACGCATATCAGCGCGACCGCTATTACAACCGCTGTTTTGCGACCTTTCATTTTCACTACCCCCGTTTATATATACGATAAAAGGTTTTACTTTACCTGCGGATTCCTTTTATTGCGCTTTAATGATAACAAATCGCGCGTGCATATTCAATAGACATTTCCTTATTTTTACAAATAATACTTCTTTTTTACATATCCGCCCGTTCGTTTATTCCATATGCTTGCGGGTTAATTTATTAAAATGTTATAATAATTACTATGAATAAGAGTTACGATGCGATAGTCATAGGCGGAGGCCATGCGGGCGTTGAAGCGGCGCTTGCTTTGGCGCGCACATCCCTGCGCACGCTGATGATGACGCTGACGCCCGACGCGATAGCGTATATGGCGTGCAATCCGGCGATAGGCGGCACGGCGAAAGGGCACCTCGTGCGCGAGATAGACGCTCTGGGCGGACAGATGGGCGTCAACGCCGACGCCACTTACCTGCAGATGCGTATGCTCAACCGCGGCAAGGGCGAGGCGGTACATTCGCTGCGCGCGCAGTCTGACAAGATAAAATACCACCTGACCATGAAGCGCACTCTGGAAGAGCAGGAAAATCTGGATATATTGCAGGCGGAAGCGGCGGAAATACTCACGGAAAACGGCGCGGTGCGCGGCGTCAAAACTACTTTGGGCGATACCTATCTTGCAAAAGCCGTGGTCGTAGCGACGGGCGTTTATCTGAATTCGGACATAATCACGGGCGAGTGGCGCAAGGAAAGCGGCCCTTCGGGCTTTGCAAACGCCACGCATCTTACAAAAAGCCTTATGGATCTGGGGCTTGAAGTGCGCCGCTTCAAGACGGGCACTCCCGCCAGGCTGGACGGGCGAACGATAGATTATTCGGTGATGCAGGCGCAGGAAGGCGAGGACGTGTATCCGTTTTCGTTCATGACGGAAGAAAAAGTGGTCAATACCGCAAAATGCTATCTCACGTACACCACTCAGGCGACCAAAGACGTCATAATGGCGAACATAAGCCGTTCTCCGCTGTATAACGGCACAATCAGGAGCACGGGTCCGCGCTACTGCCCTTCGATAGAAGACAAGGTGGTGCGGTTTGCAGACAAGGAACGGCACCAGATTTTCATAGAGCCGGAAAGCGCGTTTACGCATGAAGTGTATGCGCAGGGAATGTCTTCTTCCCTGCCTTTCGACGTGCAGGAACAGATGTACCACACCGTGACGGGGTTGGAAAAAGCGCGTATCGTGCGCTACGCCTACGCAATAGAGTACGACTGCATAGACAGCACGCGCCTGCTGCCCACCTTGCAGGTAAAGGGGATAGAAGGACTTTACACGGCGGGGCAGATAAACGGAAGTTCCGGCTATGAAGAGGCCGCCGCGCAGGGACTGATGGCTGGCATAAACGCCTCTTTACGGCTGAGGGAAAAAGCTCCGCTCGTGTTAAGGCGCGACGAAGCGTATATCGGCGTGCTGATAGACGACCTTGTGACAAAGGGCACTAACGAGCCTTACCGCATGATGACCGCCCGCGCGGAGCACCGCCTGCATTTAAGGCAGGAAAACGCGGATATGCGCCTTACCCCCAAGGGGATTGAAGCGGGACTTGTCGACGACAAACGCCGCGAAAAATTCGAAAAGAAGAAGGCGGAAGCGGAGCGTTTTTCGCCGCTTTTGAAAAAATATCCGTCCAGGGAGCTTTCGGCGGCTTTTCTCAAAAGTATAGGGGAAGGCGGAGAAGGGTCGTATTCCTACGGGCAGCTTTTTAAACGCACGGGCGCGGGCGCGGAAAAGGCGAAGGAGTTTTTCCCCGAATGGAAGGACTGCGATACGCGCGTGCTGGGCGAGCTTATCACCTCGTGCAGATACGAAGGGTATCTTGAAAAACAGAAGGCGGCAATCGAGCGGGAAAAGAAGATGGAAGACAGGCTTATTCCGCCGGACATAGATTATCTCAATATGCACGGGCTCAGGCTGGAAGCCAGGCAGAAGCTGGACAAGATACGCCCCCTCAACCTGGGGCAGGCGGCGAGGATTTCCGGCGTTTCGCCGGCGGATATCACCGTGCTCATGGTACGGCTTTCGGGAAGGGGTGAATGATGCTCGACACGCTTCAACTTATGAATTTCGCCGCGGAGAACGAAAAGTTAAAGGCTTTTTCCGATTTTTTGAAGAGCGAAAACGCCAAATACAATCTTACCGCAGTCACGGACGATAAGGAGATAATTTCCAAGCACTTTTTCGACAGCCTGGTCGGGGAACGCTTTTTGGAAAAGGGCGCAAACGTGTGCGATATAGGCAGCGGAGCGGGATTTCCGCTTATTCCGCTCGCCGTACTGCGCGGCGACTGCTCTTTTACCGGGGTGGATTCCACTCAGAAAAAGGTGAATTTCATAAACGCCGCCTGCGCCATGCTGGATATTAAGAACTGTTACGCAGTACACGCCAGGGCGGAAGAGATAAAGCCGCGCGGGAGTTTTTCCGCGGTGACGGCGCGCGCCGTGGCAAGCCTGAACACTTTGTGCGAATATTGTCTGCCCGCTCTTAGGGTGGACGGCGTTATGATAGCCTACAAGGGAAGCGCCGCGGAAGAAGAGGTAGCCGAGGCGGAAAAGGCGCTTGTCGTGCTGGGCGGCAGGGTAGAGGAGATATTCCGTTACACCCTTCCCACGGGCGAGGACAGGGCGATTATAAAAATAAGAAAAACCGCGCCCACGCCCACAAAATATCCGCGCCCCGGCAACAAGCCGCGCTTAAAGCCGATAAAATAATATGTACGTAACGCAGGTAAAACTGAATGATTTCCGCAATTACACGGACAAGACCTTCGCTTTTTCGCAGGGGCTTAACGTTATTGCCGGCCCGAACGCCGCAGGCAAGACGAATTTGCTGGAAAGCGTCTATATGTGCGGCCTCGGCACTTCGCCTCGCGTTGCACGCGATAAAGACGTCATAAAATGGGGCGAAAAGGGCGCTTATATCCATCTGGAATTGCAAACGCGTTTCCGTGCGCACACGGTGGATATGTATATAGACGGCAGAGAAAAAAAGCGCGTGGCGATAGACGGCATACCAATCACCCGCCTTGCCCAACTGATAGGCACCCTTGGAATAGTATTTTTCTCTCCGGACGAGTTGAAACTGGTAAAGGACGCACCCGTGGAGCGGCGGCGTTTCATGGACGTATCCCTGTCCCAGCAATCTTCAAAATACCTGTTTGCGCTTTCGCGGTACAACGCGGTACTCTTGCGCCGCAACAAACTACTTAAAACCATGCTCCCCGGCGACAATTTGAAAAATTCGCTGCAGGTGTGGGATATGCAGCTTTCGCAGGAAGGCGCGCGCGTCATAAAGGCGAGGTACGAATTCGCGCGCGAGCTGAAAAAATTCGCCGCGCAAAAGCACGGGATACTCAGCGGCGGAAAGGAAAATTTGTCCGTGGAGTACGAAAGCGACGCACCCGACGGCGCGGAAGGGCAGATTGCGGAGGTGCTTTCGCAAAAACTGTTCATGAGTTACGAAAAGGACTGCTCTCTGCAATACACTACGGTGGGACCACATAAGGACGATATTAAAATTTCGCTGGACGGCGTGGACGTGCGCAAATTCGGTTCGCAGGGACAGCAGCGCACGGCGGCACTTTCTCTCAAACTTGCGGAGATTTCGCTGTTCAAGGACAATATGGGCGAAGAACCCGTGCTCCTTCTGGACGACGTGCTTTCCGAACTCGACGAGGACAGAAGAAAGACGCTGTTGCAGGAAACTTCTTCTTTCCAGACCATTATCACCTGCACCGAATATAACGAGGGGGTTACGCCGTCTAATATCATAAAAATAGGGTAGAATACTTTAACCATACTATTTTCGTGTAGCGCGCCTCTACCGCCCTATCTTTCTGAAAGCTTTGGCATTATCAACTTGCGCTTTCATTATGGACGGCGTGCCACATCCCAAGCTCCTTCTGTTCTCTTAAATCATACTCTATGCGAACGTTTTCCGTCATTTTCCTTTTCGGATATTTTTATTTTAGTTTTTTGTGAAAAATTGAAATAAACATTTATTTTTGATGTCTTTATTTCAAATAATTGACAAAAATTGAAATTAGTGTAATAATATTAACAGGCTTATTTCAAAAGGAGTGACATATGAACAGAGCGGGAGAATACGTTAAAGTTTTAGACGGGGAAGCGCAGTATTTTGCGTATTCCCCGAATCCTCTTCCGCCGCAACCGCACATTCTTATGGACGGGGAATTATCGCGGCTCTTGCTCCATGTGCGCACTATGCTGGAAAAGCTTTCGCTAATGGCGAAGTACGTGCCGGACATTGCTCTGTTTGTGGGAGCGTATGTTCGCAAAGAAGCTTTGCTAAGCAGCATTATAGAGGGTACGCAGGCTACGCTGGAAGACGTTCTTTACTCCGACGAAACGACCGCCGATTCAGATGTGTGCGACGTTATAAATTATGTAAAAGCCATCGAATACGCCATAAACCGCATGAAAACTCTGCCTTTGTGCAATCGTCTGCTTTGTGAAACCCACGCCGTTCTTATGCAGGGGGTCCGCGGCGGCGAGAAAAATCCGGGGGAGTTCAGACATAGTCAAAATTGGATAGGCGCCGCAGGTAGCACTTTGCGCACTGCGCGCTATATTCCTCCCACGCCGGAAATTATGGCGGATTGCATGTCTCTTTTGGAAAAATATATCCACAACGGGGAAGAAGATCCTCTTATCAAGACGGCTTTGGCACATTATCAATTTGAAACCATTCACCCCTTCCTCGACGGCAACGGCAGAATAGGGCGCATGCTTATCGTGCTTATGCTTTTAAACGATAATCTTCTTTCAGCCCCTATATTGTATCCGTCTCTTTTTTTCAAACTCAACAGGACGGAATATTACGATAGATTGGGCGAGGTAAGAAAGAACGGGAATTACGAGCAATGGGTAACGTTTTTTCTTCACGGTATGGCGGTTTGCTGTGAAAACACTATCAATTCGATAGAAAAAATAAAAAGCCTTACGGATAGGGACGAAAAAATCTGCACGAGCGCTCTTTTGAAAAAGGCTTTCACATACTTAAAATCGCACCCCATTCTGTCGATAAACGGCTTGAAGGACGGGTTGGGGGTGGCTTTCAACACCGCCGCCCACGCGATAGCCCTACTCACGGAAAAAGGAATTCTAACCGAAAAAACGGGCAACCGCCGTAAAAGGGTATTTGAATATTCCGCATATCTGGATATATTAAAAGAAGATACGCAATAGTCCTGCGGAGCGCGGTACGGAAGCGCCGTGCGGGAGCGCGTGGCGCTCCACCCATGATTATACCTTGAAGTAGCAAGATATAGTCTGATAGTATTTTCTTCGCAATGCCTTTAAATTTTTCCTTGTTAAAAGCCGCAACCAAACGCACCGGGAGCGCGTGGCGCTCCACCCATAATTATACCCTGAAACAATAACTAGTGAAGTCCGAGTCCTTGTCTTCGCAATGCCTTTAATTTTTACCTTGTTAAAAACCGCAACCAAACGCACCGCGAAGAAGTGCCCTAATGCTAGGAAAGGCACTCATTTTGGGAATGAGCGTACTTGGCGTACGTGATTTCTCAAAATGAGTGACTTGACACCGCAGGAGGGTGCTTATGCGCGGCGCTTATGGAGGGCGGAAAAAGTGTGAGAAAAAATTAAAGACGGCAAAAAGTTGCCGCCTTTATATTTTTGAATTAACGGTTTCCGCCTATATATTAGTCTTATGAAGTTCGAAGTAAGATTGAGGATGCGCACAAACAGGGCACACTTCAGGGGCGGTTTTGCCTATATGTATATGTCCGCAGTTGCGGCATTCCCAGATAGCGTCGCCGTCGCGGGAGAAGACGAGTCCGCCTTCGATGTTTTCTATCAGTTTGCGGTAACGCTCTTCGTGCCTTTTTTCTATGGCGGCTACGCCCTCGAACATTCTGGCGATATTGTCGAATCCTTCTTCCTTTGCCTCTTTGGCGAAAGTAGCGTACATATCCGTCCATTCGTAATTTTCGCCTGCGGCGGCGTCGGCAAGGTTGGTAAGCGTGTCTTTTATTCCGCCGTTCAACAGCTTGAACCACATTTTTGCGTGTTCTTTTTCGTTATTCGCCGTTTCTTCGAATATGGCGGCTATCTGCTCGTAACCGTCCTTTTTCGCCTTGGACGCGTAATATGTGTATTTGTTACGCGCCTGCGATTCTCCTGCAAACGCGGTTTGCAGGTTCTTTTCCGTTTTACTGCCTTTCAATTCTTTCATTTTTTGTCCTCCGCGTCATCGGCGTCTTTGCCCTGACCTTCTTTATTATATTCCGAATTTTCCTTTTCGTCAACACCGGATTTTTCCTGACGCAGTATAACGCCCACTATTCTGTGCTGTTCCACCTTTGTAACTTCTATTTTAATATCGCCGTCCTGCGCCTGCGCGGTATTCCCGTCGGCAGGGACGTATCCAAGCACGTTGCAGACGTATCCGCTGACCGTTTCGCAGCCTTCCTTGTATTCTTCGTTAAATGTTATACCCGTCTTTTCTTCCGCTTCTTCTATGGGCACGAGTCCGGAAAGCTCCCAGCCGCCTTCTATCTGTTTTACCGAATATTCGTCCTGTTCGTCCTTGTCCGTCATATCTCCGACCAGCAGTTCGAGCAGGTCGCGTATGGTGATAATTCCGTCCATGCCGCCGAATTCGTCAAGCACTATCGCCACGTGTTCGCGCGCTTTCTGCATTTTGAAAAACAGCGTGTTCGCAGGCATGCTTTCGTGTACGAAAAACACGGGACGTACCGCCTGTTTCATGACGTTTTCGCGCGATTTGTCCTGCATACGGAAGTATACGCGCGTATCCAGCATACCCACCACTTCGTCCATATCCTCGCCGCAGACGGGGTAGTAGCCGTGGCGGGTGCCGTAGATGGTCTCTTCCCATTCCTTATCCGTTTCGCCGGTGAATACCGCGACCACGTCCTTGCGGTGCGTGCATGCTTCCCCCGCCGTCTTGTCCTTGAAGTCGAACACGTTCTGCACCAGTTCCGCTTCCGATTCGGCTATATGTCCCGCCTCGCTGCCGGCTTCCGCCATGAGCACTATTTCTTCTTCCGTAACGGGATTGTCCTCTTCGCCCGGCTTGATTCCGAACAGGCGGAGTATTCCGTTGGAAGTGACGGTGAGCAGCCATACGAAGGGCGCAAACACTACCGAAACGGCTTTCAGCACGCCCGAAATGCCCAGCGCCATTTTTTCGGCGCGGCGCATTGCCACGCGCTTGGGAATTATCTCGCCGAAAACTATATTGAAGAACGCCAGAATTATGGTGATTAAAATCACGCACAGAATGTTTATGGCGCTCTGTCCGCCCGCGCTGGTAACGCCCAGTCCGATTATCGCCTGGGCAAGCGGTTCGGCAAAGCTGTCGGCTGCGAACGCGCTTCCCAGCAGTCCCGCCAGGGTGATTGCCACCTGAATGGTGGAAAGCACCTTCGACTGGTCGGTCGTGAGGGAGAGCAGGCGTTTGGCGCGCTTGTCGCCTTCTTCCGCCATTTTCTTCATCTTGTTTTCGTTTACGGAGATAACCGCTATCTCCGCGCCTGCAAACACCGCGTTGAGCGCGATGAGCAGAATTTGCACCAATGCCGCGATTAACATGTTCATACTTTCTCTTCAAATGCAAAAAAGCACAACCCGTGTTTGATTCGGATTATGCTTTTATCTTATTTTTCTCCTCTTATTATTACTTGGATCTGCAGAACTACCGTCGTCCATGGGTTAAGTATAACATAATTATATCCGATTTGCAAGAGGAATTTACGTTTTGTCCCCGATTTATCGGTTTTTGGCGGAATTTACGCTTTTTCAACGGCTTTTCGGCAACAGAAAAATTTTCCGCGCAGGTCGCCGCGCTTTTGCGCAAAAACCTTTATTTTTATACTTTCACCGCGCTTTTTATAGTATACCGCGGAACCGGCTATCTATTAAAACTTAAACAGATTAAGTCCTATTTCGTTGCTGAACTGCCTGCCCACTTCGCCGTTTATGACGCGCACGACCACTTCGCAGGTGGCGGAAACGCGGGCTTCGTTGAGGTGTCCGCCCATTACCTTGCCGTACTCGTTGCCCGCGGAAAGGTGAAGGTGGAGATAGGGCTTGCCGTCCATTTGCGTTATCGTACCCGTAAGAGAGGTTATCTCGAAATTGCCGTGGAAGTCGTTTTTGCGGTACACTTTTTCTTCGGGAAAGAATACCCCCGCCGTAAAGCTGTTTATCGCGCCCAGTCCGCTTACGCTTGCAAGATGAATATCTTCCTTTTCCGCAAGGCGGGTGAGGGAAGTAAGAATTTCTTCGCCCTTTTCAAGGCGGACCAAATATGTGTCGCCGAATCTTTTATATTCCATAGTTTTCTCCTTTGATTATTTTGCTTATTCAATACCGTCATTCCGGAGAGTATATAAACAAAAGGGGACTTTTCAGCCCCCTTTCTTTTTTACTCTTCGCCGCCTTCTACTGCGGTGTTTTCTCCGCTTCCTTCCGCGGTGCCGCCTGCTCTTTCAACGCCTTGCTCCGTTGTAATTTCTCCGCCTTCGGCTGCTCCTTCGCCCTCCGCCTGAGGCTCTTCTTCATCCTCGGAGCGGGGCACTACCGCGCACGCCGCGACTTTGGCGGTTTCGTCTTTCAGTCTCATCACCTTCACGCCCTGCGTAGCCCTGGACATTTTGGAAACTTCGTCCGCGTGGATACGTATGGTTATGCCGTTGTCGGCGATGATTATTATATCTTCGTTTTCGGGGTCTATCAGTTTGAGGTTGACTATATTACCCGTCTTTTCCGTCAGATTTCCCGCCTTAACGCCCTTTCCGGCTCTGCCCTGGAGCGAATACTCGGAAATATCCGAACGCTTGCCGTAGCCGTTTTCAGTAAGCGTAAACACCTCTACGCCGTCCTTGACCTTGGTCATATCCACGACCGTTTCGCCTTCGGCAAGTTTTATCGACCTCACGCCCTGGCTCGTTCTGCCGGTGGGGCGCACGTCGCTTTCGGCAAAGCGGATACATTTTCCGCCCGTGGAAGCCATAAGCAGTTCGTCCTCGCCCGTGGTGAGTTGTGCGCCGATAAGTTCGTCGCCTTCGGTGAGCGATATGGCTATCTTGCCGTTGGTCTGTATGCGCTCGAATTCTTCAAGCGAGGTGCGCTTTATAAGCCCCTGTTTCGTCGCCATTGTAAGGTATCCGGTACTTCCGGCGGGCATGGGCACATAAGCGTTTATCTTTTCGCCTTCTTCGAGCGAAAGCACGTTTATCATGGCTCTTCCCTTGCTCGTCTTTGCGGCTTCGGGTATCTGCCAGCCCTTTATGCGGTAAACCTTGCCCTTGTTGCTGAAGAAGAGAAGGGGAACGTGCGTATTCGTGGATATTACGTTTTCCACAAAGTCCTCTTCCTTCGCCTTCATCGCGGTAACGCCCACGCCGCCGCGGCGCTGGGTGCGGTACTCGTCCACCGCCATGCGCTTGATATAGCCGTCATGGGTGACGGTTACCACTATATCTTCCTGCTCGATAAGGTCTTCTATATCAAGGTCGGAATAGTCGATGGATATTTCGCTGCGGCGCTTATCCGCGTACTTGTCGCGTATCTCGCCCATTTCCGTCTTTATAATGTCTACAACGCGCTGAGGATTTGCGAGAATATCCTTGAGGTCGGTTATCAGCTTTTCAAGCTCGGCAAGTTCCGCCTGCAGCTTTTCCACTTCGAGGGAAGTCAGTCTTTGCAACCTCATATCCAGAATCGCGTTCGCCTGCTTTTCGGAAAGCTCGAACCTGTCGCAGAGGTTTACCACCGCGTCCGCCCTGTCGCGCGACCTCTTCAGAAGTTCCACCACTTCGTCTATGTTGGCAAGCGCTTTCACAAGTCCGAGCAGTATATGTTCGCGCTCCTGCGCCTTGTCCAAATCGTATTTGGTGCGGCGGGTTACCACGTCTTTCTGGTGCTTTATATACGCTTCCAGAATCTCTTTCAGATTAAGTATCTTCGGCACTCCGTCCACGAGCGCGAGCATTATCATGGGGTTGCTTATCTGCATCTGCGTATGCTTGAACAGCAGATTGAGCACAACCTGCGGACTTACATCCTTTTTGACCTCTATCACTATGCGCATACCTTCGCGGTCGGACTGCTCGTGTACGTCGCTTATGCCCTCTATCCTCTTTTGTTTTACAAGGTCGGCTATGCTTTCAATCAGCTTCGCCTTGTTCACCTGGTAGGGAATTTCAGTCACTATGATGCGGCTCTTTCCGCCGGGCATATCCTCTATTTCCGTGCGCGAGCGGATAATGGCGTTGCCTTTACCCGTCTTGTACGCCTTCTTTATTCCCGCTCTGCCCATGATGAGCGCGCCGGTAGGGTAGTCGGGCGCGGGGATATATTCTATAAGCTCGTCGATGTCCATATCGGGATTGTCGAGCAGGGCAATCGTGCCGTTTATGACTTCGGCAAGGTTATGGGGAGGAATGGAAGTGGCCATACCCACCGCTATACCGTCGGAGCCGTTTACTAGCAGATTGGGATAGCGCGAAGGCAGCACTACCGGCTGGTCGCGCGTATCGTCGAAGTTGGGGTAGAAGTCCACCGTCTTTTTCTCTATGTCGCGCAGCATTTCGCCCGCTATTCTGCTCAGTCTTGCTTCCGTGTAACGGTAAGCCGCGGGCGGGTCGCCGTCCACACTGCCGAAGTTGCCGTGTCCGTCAACCAGCGTACAGCGAATTGAAAAGTCCTGTCCCAGCCTTACCAGGGCGTCGTAAACGGAATAGTCGCCGTGGGGGTGGAATTTACCGAGCACGTCGCCGACTATCAGCGCGCACTTACGGTAGGGCTTGTCCGCGGTAAGGGAAAGTTCGTTGTACATATCGAACAGTATCCTGCGGTGCACGGGTTTGAGTCCGTCGCGCACGTCGGGAATGGCGCGCGATACGTTGACCGCCATGGCGTAGGCTATAAAGGACTTCTTTATTTCACCTTCGACGTTTATGTCCACCACTTTGGTGCCGGCGAGCATTTCTTCTATATCTTTCTTATTTACTTCCTTTATCATTTTTCCACCTCTTAAATGTCCAGATCGGTAACGAGAGTAGCGTTTTCTTCAATGAACTTTCTTCTGGCTTCCGGCTCGTCGCCCATAAGCAGGGTAAACAGCCTGTCCGCTTCTTCCGCGTCCTGCATGGTAACGCGCAGAAGAGTGCGTTTTTCGGGGTCCATCGTAGTTTCCCAAAGCTGGTCCGCGTCCATTTCGCCCAAGCCCTTGTAACGCTGTACTTCGCCCTTGCGGTCTATGCTTACGAGGAATTCTTCCAGCTCGTCGTCAGAATAAAAATAATATTCCTGCTTGCTTCCCTTCTTCGTCACCTTGTAAAGCGGCGGCTGTGCGATATACACGTGCCCGTGCTCCACGACGGGGCGCATATAGCGGAAAAGGAAGGTCAAAAGCAATATTCTTATGTGGCTGCCGTCCACGTCCGCGTCCGTCATGCAGATTATTCTGTCGTATTTCAGCTTTGCCTCGTCGCAGTTTTCGTTTATGCCGCACCCGAAGGTGGTTATCATATTCTTTATCTCTTCACTTTCGAGCACGCGGTGTATTCTCGCTTTTTCCACGTTAAGAATTTTACCGCGCAGGGGAAGTATCGCCTGGAACCTTCTGTCGCGCCCCTGTTTTGCCGTGCCGCCTGCGGAGTCGCCCTCGACGAGGTATATTTCGCACTTGCGCGGATCGCGCTCGGAACAGTCCGCCAGCTTGCCGGGCAGGGTGGTGGATTCCAGCACCGACTTGCGGCGGGTGAGTTCGCGCGCGTTTCTCGCCGCGTCACGCGCCTTTTTGGCGTTGATAGACTTGTTTACCAGCTCTCTTGCGTCCTTGGGGTTTTCCTCCATGTATTCGCCCAATTTTTCCGTCACAATCTTGTATACGGCGGTACGCATAAAGCTGTTTCCCAGTTTACCCTTTGTCTGACCTTCGAACTGGGGGTCGATGAGTTTTACGCTGACTATGGCAACTATGCCTTCGCGGCAGTCCTCGCCGCTGAGCTTTTCGTCGTTTTTGAGTATCTTTTGTTCCGTGCCGTAGTCGTTGAACAGCTTCGTAAGCGCGGATTTGAAGCCTTCGAGGTGTGTTCCGCCTTCGTGCGTGTTTATATTGTTGGCGTATGTGAGTATTGTTTCGGCATAGCCGGTATTGTACTGCATAGCCACTTCTATCTGGTAATTTTCTTCCTTGTAATCAATATAGAAAGGCTGGGGCAGGACGGGTTCTTTACCTTCCATCTTCTCGTTTATATATTCAAGAATGCCGCCTTCGTAATGGAATTCGTCCCTGTTTTCCTTGAGAGGGCGCTTGTCTGCGAGAATTATCTTAAGTCCCTTGTTCAGATAAGCAAGCTCCTGGAGCCTGTCGCGCAAAGTGGCGTAATTGAAGTCAAGCGTTTCAAATATCTGGCTGTCGGGATAGAAAGTTATCTTCGTGCCCCTCTTGCTTGTGCTTCCCACAACTTCAAGCGGATGCTGCGTCACGCCGCGCTTGAAGGACATTTTGTATATCTTGCCGTTCTGGTAAACTTCCGCTTCCAGCCATTCGGAAAGCGCGTTCACACAGGAAACGCCCACGCCGTGCAGACCGCCGGAAAATTTATATCCGCCGCCGCCGAATTTACCGCCCGCATGCAGTTTGGTAAGCACCACTTCCACAGCGGATTTTCCTTCCTTTTCTATTATACCCGTGGGAATACCGCGTCCGTTATCGGTGACGGATACGCTTCCGTCTTCCTGCAGTTCAACCAAAACGGTATCGCAATATCCCGCCATAGCTTCGTCCACGGCGTTATCCACAACCTCGTAAACCAAATGATGCAGTCCGCGCTCATCGGTAGAACCGATGTACATACCCGGTCTCTTTCTCACAGGCTCAAGACCTTCCAGCACCTGTATTGTGCTTTGATCGTACTCTTTTTCAGCCACTTTTTTACCTCCTTAGTCCTATAAAACACGCACGCGCGATAATTTAGCGTGCGCACGCATACGCATATATTATAGTTATTAGGAACATTATATCACATAATTTATTAAAAAGCAAGCGGCGAGTCCCCGCCGAATGATTACTCTTTGAAATAAAAAAATGAATTTCAAAATTAATATCTTCTCAATGCTGTTTTTTTAATAAAGCGCGGCAAAATCACACTTTTGCCAAGCGGAAGCGCCGTGCGCTTCACCACTGGTTACTCTTTGAAATAACAAAGAAAAAACTTACGGCGCGCATTCTCCGCACGGCTTTACAGTTATTATGGATAAAGCGAAGCAAAACCGCGATTTTGTGAGCGGGAGCGTGGGACGCTCCACCCCTGATTAAGCCTTGAAGTAACAAAAGTATTACTTTATTATATTATCTCCGCAATGCTTTATATTGTAAATAAAGCGCGGCAAAACCGCGCTTTTGCGAGCGTAACCTATAAAATACGCTGTGCGGATTTTCCCGCAAGGGCGGAAAGGGTGGCGTGGTGACCACGCTGTCTTAACCGCTTTGCTGTAACTGCCTCTTTTATATACTTGTTTTCCATGCACGCACAATGGGTACGGGTAGTCGTTGCGCGAAAAGAAGGGATAACCCACCCATTCGGGAGCGTGGAACGCTCCTGCAGGCTGGTGCTTATTCACGTCGCCCCCGGGTTTATTTATTGTTGCCAATAAAAAATACCGAAGAATTTTTTTTCTTCGGTATTTTTAACTTTATTTGCTTATTAATATCTGATCGGCAACAATAAATAAACGTACTTTTCATTCTCCGATTCGTTTATCGGTTCTATAATGAATGGTGCTGTCGGCGAGTTGAGGGATATGTTCACGAACTCACCGTCGCAGTTTTTAAGCACGTCGAGAATGAACTTGCAGTTCAACAGCATGGTTACGTCCTTGCCGTTGCTGTAAATTTTTATCATATCGTTTATTTCGCCTATGCTTGAAGAAGCGTGTACGTTCATCACGCTGTCCTTGACTTCCACTTTCACCATACTTGACTTGTCGTAACGCGTCATAACTGCGGCGCGGTCAAGACTTGCCTGCAACTGTTTTATATTCACCGTCAGCTTGGTTTCGTAAGAAGAAGGGATGGTGCGGGCGTAGTCGAGAAATTTACCGGAAAGCAGGTTTGAAGTAACTTTCGTATGCTCTCCTATACTGACGGAAAAGCGTTTGGAAGAGAAATAAAGAGTAACGGAATCTTCCTCGTTTTCCATAAGTTTAGCCACTTCGTTCAGGGTTTTTACCGGTACTACCACCTGAATGCTGTCGTATTCCGCGGGCAGGGAATAAGTTGCCACAGCCATTCTGTAACCGTCGAGCGCAACCACGTTCATGCTGTTTCCCTTTATGTCGAAAAGGCAGCCTTTGAACTGTGGTCTGCTGTCGTCGGTGGCGGCGGAGAAGGACGTTTTTTCCACCAGCCTTTTAAGGTCTTTCTGCGGAATATTGAAACTTATGTCGTATTCTTCGTCGGCGTTGGTGAGCGGTACGAAGTCGGAAAGTCTGAACTTGCTCAGGTGGGCGGTGTTGTCCATCGCCTGAATATGTATAACGTCTTCTTCTATGCTGTATATATCCACCTGGCTGCCGCTTTCTATGCGCTTTGCTATCTCGTACATATATTTGCCAGGAACAAGAACTTCTCCTTCTTCCTGCACTACGGCTTTTATAGTGTTTTCTATCTCGTATTCCATATCGTTGGCGGTAAATACCACGGTATCGCCGTGCGCGCTTATCTTTATACCGTCGTTGTTCACGCCTATCATCACTTTGGAAGGAAGAGCCCTGGTTACTTTGGACAGTGCGTCTGTTAAATCAAGGACGTCACAAATTATCTTCATAATCTTACCTCTTTTATTTTATATCTTATATTATATCATATACTTTCGGAAAAAGCAAGGGCGGGCGGAACTTTGTATGTTTACGGCTGATAAATAAAAATTTTCTCCTTTTCTTAAACAAGAATGCGTCTTTTAATTTTTTAATAAAAACGTTTATCCGCCGGAGCGGCTTTTTAAGTATTCCTCTTATTTTTTCTTTCTTTGTTGGATAATAATAAAACCAATAAAGGGCGTTGAAATGTGGATAACGGCATTTTTTACCCTTATATGTCTGAAATACCTGCGGATAAGACGCGTTTTTTCTGTGGATAACTTCGCGGTAAAATTTTCATTTTCCCCAATTGTCCACAATTGAAAAGTTTCGGTTATCGGAATACGAAGGAAAAAGCGCTTAAATAATAAAGGGCTATATATACATAATATTATTGCAATGGGCGAAAGGGTAAGAAAAGGTATCGGAGCGGGCGCGGTAGTAGCGCTCTGCATTCTCATAGGAAAGATAATAGGAGCGGCATATAAGATACCGCTTGTTAATATTCTCGGAGCGGAGGGGACGGGTAATTACCAGCTTATATTTCCCGTTTACGCGGCGGCGATAGCCTTTACTTCGGGAAGCAGCGGAATAATAATATCGCGCAACGTTGCGGCAAGAAGGGCTGACGGAAGTATCCGTGACGAGGCGGGAAGCTGTATTTTATATACTTTGATTGTTTCCGTCGCGGCTGCGGCTGCGATATGCCTTTTTTCGGGAACGATATCAAATTTACAGGGAAACGCGGATATAAGATACTGTTACTTTATAATAGCTCCGTCCGTAGTTTTTGTGGGTATGGGTGCGTGCCTCAAAGGAATTTTCTCGGGGGAAGGAAGGGTTGCTTTTCCCGCCGTCTGCCAGTTATTGGAACAGGGGGTAAAAGCCGCCGCCGGAATTATCCTCGCGTACGTTTTTAGAGATAAATCAATTATGTACGGCGTTATGGGCGCGGTTGCCGGCGTGAGTATATCCGAGCTTGTTTCGCTTGCGGCGTGTACGGTTTTTTATATATCCGAAAAGGAAAGATATCCCCTAAGTCTTCAATTGAAAAAAGATTTTTTCAAAGAAAACAAATTTATAACGGCACACGGAATACTTCTTCCGTTATCTTCGCTTGCGGACAGTATGATTATAGTAAAACTGCTGAACGCATTCGGTTACGGTAACGCACGCGCCATGTACGGAATAATGACGGGCAGCGTAAATACCATAATAAATATGCCCGTCGTCATAGCTCTTTCCGCCGCGCTGACAATAATACCCGCCGTTTCTTACAATTATGCGCTTTGCAATGCGGAAAATATAAAGGAAAGGAGCGGCAAATGCGTCAAATACGTGTTTTTTATAACGTGCGCTTGTTTTTTCGGAATATATATTCTTTCTGAAGATATTGTGGGTATACTTTTTTCTTCGTTGTCGGAAAAGGAGCTTGAACTCGCTGCCGTTTTGATGCGCATTTCGTCCGTAAACGTGATAACCGCGTCTCTTTCCGGGGTATACGGCTCAATACTTCAGGCTGTGGACGGAAGCGGAGTATGTCTTAAATATACCGCGCTGTTCTGCGCTTTGAGGGTAGCGGTAATGATATTCTTGACGTATGAAATATCCATAGCCGGAGCCGCGTTGTCCTGGGTGCTTTATTATAGCGCTTCCGCGTTTACGGGAATGGCGTACCACGCGAAATTTTTGGGAAAAGACGGACAGCTTGTAAAAAACAATGGTAAAATATTCTTATGCGGTGTTATAATGTGTATGGCTGTCCTGCCTCTTAAATTGATGGAAAATATGTATATACGCTTGAGCGTAAGCGTGATTGTGGGCGCGGTCGTGTATTTTGCGGCGGCGTTTATACTGAAAGTTTTTGAAAGGCGGGATATAAAGAATAACGTGTTCGGCAGAATATACGGCTCAGACGCGGCAAAAAGGAGAGAAAAATGGCGGAACTGAAGATGAATGCCGGAGAACTTTTATCGTTTGACGGATTTTATTACGACCACAGAATAAAACTCACCGTTGAAGGGGTGAACAAGGAGAATTATGCGGAAGTTTTCAAAAAACTGCGCGATATCTGCGGGGAAGAGATATACTGCGGATATATAAAGTGCACGGACGAATATACCGAAGGCTGTGAAAAAATTACCGTATATCCCCTCGATCTGATAAACAAAACCCGTTATTCTTTCAACGACCTGATGAGAATAATGTACATACTTACCGCGGAAAACGGCTGCGAATGGGATAAAGCACAGACGATGAAAAGCATATGTCCCAACATGATAGAAGAAGCGTACGAACTCGTATCCGCAATTTACAATAACGATGTGGAAAATATAGTAGAAGAAGCGGGAGACGTGATTCTTCAAGGCGTTTTCCATTGCGTTCTGGGCGAAAAGGAAGCACTTTTCGATACTACGGACGTTATAACCGGGCTTTGCAGAAAACTCATAACGCGCCACACCCACATATTCGGCGACGTAAAGGCTGATAACGCGGAAGAAGCCCTCGCCGCATGGGAAAGCGCGAAGAATAAGGAAAAGAAATACAAACTTCCCTCTTCGAAAATGGATTCGCTTCCTTCCGCACTACCCGCCGACGAAAGGGCGGCAAAGGCTTTGAAATATGCCGCTAAAGTAGGAATAGGCGAAAAAGATAAAACTAGGGCGGCTTACAAAATACAGGAAGATTTGAAAAATATAGAAAAAGGCGGAAGCGCGGAAGAACTTATATGGGATACCATCGTTCTTTTAAGGCTTATGGGCGCAGACGCGGAAGTTGCGCTCAACGACAGGTTGAACAGGTTTATAAAGGCGTTCAAAAAAGCGGAAGAAGAGTGCGGCGGAAATTTTGATTTGCTTTCAGAAGACAGAAAAAGAAATATATTAAAGGAAGGAAAGGCGTGATAATAGGCGGAGTGGAGATAAAAGGTGCGGTACTTGCGCCGCTCGCCGGATATACGGACGCAGGTTTCAGGGCGGTGTGTTCGCTGTGCGGAGCAGGCGCGGTATATACGGAAATGGTTTCCGCAAAGGGGCTTATTTACGAGAGCGAAAAGACGAAAGATCTTTTATATTCCACAAAATACGAAAAGGTTTCCTGCGCCCAGATTTTCGGAAACGACCCGTACTTTATAAAGGCGGCGTGCGAACACGAAATTATGGACAAATTCGCACTGATAGATATAAACATGGGCTGTCCCGTACCCAAGATAGTGAAAAACGGAGAAGGGAGCGCGCTTCTGAACAATCCCGCCCTTGCCGAAAGCGTGGTAAAAGCGGCGGTAAGCAGCGGAAGAAGAATAACGGTAAAGTGCAGGACGGGATTTTCCTCTCCGAGTAACTGCGCGGATTTCGTAAAACGTATGCAGGACGCGGGTGCGCTTGCCGTCACGATACACGGCAGAACGCGCGAACAGTATTATTCGGGAAAAGCCGATCTCGAACCGATAAAAAAGGCGGTGGAAGCCGTTGATATACCCGTCATTGCAAACGGGGATATAAGGGACAGACAAAGCGCGCTTCACGCCCTTGAATATACGGGAGCGGCAGGAGTAGCTGTGGGCAGGGGCGCGCTCGGCAACCCCTTTGTTTTCGCACGAATCGCGGGGGATGAGCCGCCCATGACAGTAAAGCAGGCGATAGATATGCACATTGATATACTGCTTGAAATATATCCCGAACACAAAGTGGTGAACGACATGAAAAAGCACTTTGCTTTTTACACGAAAGGTATGAAAAAAGGCAAGGAACTGAAGATGAAAGCGTTTTCCGCACAAAGCATAAAACAGTTGAAGGAGATAGCGGAAAATTTATGATAAACGTAGTACTTTTGGAACCTGAAATACCCAACAACACGGGCAACATAGTGCGCACCTGCGCCGCTACGGGAGCTGTTTTGCACGTAATAGAGCCGTGCGGCTTTTCGTGGGAAGACAAGTATCTGAAGCGTAGCGGACTTGATTATTGGGATATATCCGACGTGCGCAGATATAAGAATATAGACGAATTTTTGCAGAAAAATTTTTCTTATGACGGCGGCGGAGATATGGACAAATCGGTTAAAGAAGCCTATACTGCCGCAGGTATACAGACTCTTTTTTCCAGCACGAAAGGGAGTATAATTCATTCCGATATAAAATTTGAAAAGGACTGTTACGTATTTTTCGGCAGGGAAACGCGCGGACTTCCCGAACCGCTTTTGAAAGCCAATTACGAAAGCACTTTCCGCATTCCCATGCGCGCGGAAGCCAGGTCGCTCAATCTGTCCAATTCCGTGGCTGTGGTTATATATGAGTATCTCCGCCAAACAGAGTATGTAGGGCTTAAAACGGAAGGAAAACTAAGGATATAGTTTTCCTTCCTTACGAGGGGCGCCGCATATAAGGCGCGTGATACTTTGTCAAAGCAGTTTTTTTCTCAGGTTACGTACGCCGAGTACGCGCCCATCGCAAAAAACTACTTTTCCTCGTCTGACACGCCTTCTCTGCGGTGCGTTTCAGCGCGGCTTTTAACAAGGTGAAAAATAAGGGCATTGCGAAGATATTTGCTTAGAAATTCCGTTTTATCACTTCAAAGAGTAATCAGTGGTGAAGCGCACGGCGCTTCCGGTGCGTTTGAGCGTAGAAAAAAAGCGGTAAAAATTAAAAATGAATCCTTTCATTGTATTAGGGCACTTCTTCGAGCCGCGTTTGAGCGCGGCTTTTAACAAGGTAGAAATTAAAGTTATTGCGAAGAAAATACTATCAACTATACTTTTGTTACTTCAAAGTATAATCGGGGTGCGGCGGCTGGCTGCTGTCATATGCTCTTGGATTGCTGTTGTAAAACTTACCCGTAGCCAACCTCAGTAGAACACATTTTACTCTAAAACATAAAATATGTGTATATGTCGGGTTGTAAAATGCTTTGCTTTCAGCGTAACTGGTTTGCAAATATGCCGAAAACAGTACGATTAAAGTGTTCTACTGGGGTTGGCTACGGGTAAAATAATACGGTATTTACAAGTAAGCAAGCATATGTTATAGTGGATATAAGAAAAAACATATAAGAGGGAAAAATGGATAAAAATATTCAAATTCAAAAAAATTACACGAGCGCGGCAAAGCGTACTTTAACGGTACGACTGCTGTATGTTCTGGTGGCGGTTATTTCAGTCGTCGTAATGATTTTGTTTATATTTCCATCGGGTGAAGCCGAATGCGACGTTTATCTGTCATCCTACAACCGTTATATAAATTTCAGTTTCGACAGATATGTGAAAGAAGCTTCCGTGCAGGTTAAATTCATAGACAGGAGCGGTATCACTGTCGGCGACGAAACATATAATCTGAAAGAAGGTTCTGAGTTCAGGCGTTCGTTAACGGACGGAAACCTTTACTTTAAAGTGGACAGAATAGTGGTTTCCGACGTGCAGGCAAAGCTTGGATTCGAC
Source organism: Candidatus Alloclostridium intestinigallinarum (assembly GCA_904382605.1). Taxonomy (GTDB): domain Bacteria; phylum Bacillota; class Clostridia; order Christensenellales; family UBA3700; genus Alloclostridium; species Alloclostridium intestinigallinarum. The sequence continues at coordinate 81,677 of CAJFJA010000007.1, forward strand.
AGCGAAACAATGAGTGTTGTTTACACAATCTGTATCGCCTTTATGCTTTTGAGCGTTTACGGCATTGTAACGACGCGCTGTAAAAAGATGGAAGTGGACGGGTATAACGTTGAAATATACAATGGTCCGCTCAGGCGTTATATTGCCTGCGACGGAGTAATTGTCGCACATAATGCCAAAGGCTATCTGATGCACTCGAAAGAGGAAGCAGTTGTTGGATCTTACCTACTGAAGGTATCCTTCTTCTTTTACGGAAAAATAGGGGTGGAAAAGGTAAAACTCGCCCAAAGCGGACAAGAAAGCGCTGAAAATAAGGCGGCGGAAACCGTTGAAGGTACGCCTGACGGAAGTGAGCCGGCAGTCGAAATGACGGCGAATGGCGCGGCTGAATGGGAAAATGCGGAAGAAAAGAACGCTTTGCCTGTCGCGGAGGAGGGAGAAAAACCGCCCGTAAACAGCGTCCTGATAGAAGAAAACGAGTTAAAGAAGAGAAAAAAGAGCAAAGAAGCGCTGACAATTCGTATTATTTATGCCGTTACCATATTTATTATACTGGCGCTTGCGGGCGGAGCGATAGCATTATTTGCGATAGGGGCGTTCTATGTATTCCCTATTATATTACTTATGCTTGCCCTGCTTGTGGGCTTGGGCGGATTCAAATGCCGCTACAAGGTGTATGACATAAAAGGGCACGAGGTGATATTGTATTCGGGAATTATAAGAAGGTATATCCGCGTAGACGGGGAAATTGAGGAAAGCGCCGGCGTTTCAAAAGAAACAAGAACGGTTGTTCTCAACGCGCACGTCGACGGTATCCGCCTTGAAGCCGTGTTCAGCGGATACAGATACATGGATCTTAAAGTATTGTCCGAAGAAAATAATTAAAAATACAAAACCCGGTTGAAGCGCGGGCGATCCGGACGGCGAAAGTCCTTCGGGTCGCCGTTTTGCTTATTCTATGGTTGTTCTCACTTTTTTCGTTAAAATTTTCGGCTGTCTGCCTCCTTGCGGAAAGGGAAGAAAGGATATATCTTCGTAAGAGCTTTTAAGCAGCACTCCGCAATCGGAATAACAGCCGCTGCGTTCGGGAGATACGGCGCAGACTCCGCAGTTGCACAGGGAAGCCAGAGAGGAGTAAAGACCCGCGCGGTAAGTTTTGGTAAAACAAAATATAGCCGAAGGCGCGCAGACGGCAAGTCTTGCCCAAAGTTCGGGGTAATTTATGTCTTCGCCCAGCAGTACGCCCAGTCTGCCGCGCGAGGTGTTGTAACAGCGCAGAGCGCTGCCGGGATCGTGGCAGGAGCGCGGATTTATCTCGTCTGAAACGCCGCATATTCCGCCGTCGACTACTGCGGCGGAGTTGAAAACGCCGCCCGCGGCGTAAAAGTCGGAGTGCAGCAGAATTGTTACGTTTTTATCGCGCGAAAGGGTGGTAAGGCGGGAAAAAATATCGCTTTCCCCTTTGAGTTCGGCGTTCATGTCCACGCACTTTACCGCGCCGAAGGAGAGAACAAGTACGTCTTTTTCACCCAACGCAGGCAGATTTGAGAGTAAAAAGCCGTTCAAAGAGGTATTTTTCACCACGCATAACATGCTTTATAGTATGAAAAATCTTGAATAAGGTGTGATAATGTGTTAAAATTTTGGGTATGAAAGGCATCATTTTAACTAATGCGTATACCGATATTCCCCAGACGCGCAACGCCTGCGCGCGGCTGAAAGAAGAGTTTGAAAAGTACGGCGTTTTTACCGATATAAGGCGCAACGATTTTTTCGCCGCTATCATATCGGACGGCGGAAATATAAAAAGTAAACTTTGCGGTTACGATTTTTGCATTTATCTTGATAAAGACAAGTATATCCCGTATATGCTGGAGGGCGCGGGGCTGAAACTTTTCAATTCCGCAAGGGCGGTGGAATTGTGCGACGATAAGATGACAACCGCCCTTACTCTTGCAAACAGCGGTATCCCCATGCCTAAAACGCTGCCGGGACTGCTGTGTTACGACGAAAAAGCGCCGCTGAACGAAAATGCCCTGCATATTGCGGCTGAAGAACTCGGCTATCCGCTGATAGTAAAAAGCAGTTTCGGGTCAATGGGTACGGGCGTATTCAGGGCGGACGATTTTTCGCAGTTGAAGTATGCCGCCGGGCGGTTGAAAATGCAGCCGCACCTGTTCCAGCAGTATATAAAGGAAAGCGAGGGCAGGGATATACGCGTGATAGTCATCGGCGGAAAGGCGGTTGCGGCAATGGAGCGCGTTTCGGGCGGAGATTTCCGTTCCAATATAGCGGCGGGCGGCAAGGGCAGAAGGATAGAACTGCCCGTGCGGGCGAAAGAGATAGCCGAAAAGGCGGCGCGCATACTCGGGCTCGATTATTGCGGCGCGGATATTCTATTCGGCAAGGATAAATTTTACCTTTGCGAGGTCAATTCCAACGCGTTCTTCGACGGGATAGAAAAGGTGACCGGGGTCAATATAGCGGGGCTTTACGCCGGACATATCATAAAAACAATTGAAAAATGAAAAAGGCGGCTTCCGGAAGCCGCCTTTCGGTTATCTGCGGAATACGTCAGGACAATACTATCGTGGTTACAGATTTTGCCCCTATTGCGACGTTTTGCCTGAACGCGCCGTTATAAGTCGTCTTGCAGTCATAGTTGTTATCCGTGGTCACTATCTGCATATTGGTATAGCCGCCCGCGATATTTACGGGGTAGATGTTGTCCGAATCGTTGACAAGAACTATCGTTACCGTGCCGTCGCTCCTCAAAAACGCCGTGCCGGAAAGGGCGTCGCCGTAAGTGGAAGAGGCGTTCAGCCATTGCAAATCTACGCGTACATCGCCGGCCTTTACGAATTTTGAATACTGCATCAACGCGTAATAGCGTTTGACCGCGTTTATTTCGGTGGATTCGGAGTAGTAGTCCCAATACAAAAGTCCGTCGTTGTAGTCGTAGTCGCTTACGGCTATCCACCACGACCACGAGCGCGCGTCCAGATACTGCAAATCCTTATCTATTACCTTCGCAACGTAAGTAGCCGAATCCATGCCTTCGTCCACGCCGCCTTCCATATGGCACACTTCAGTCATATCTATTTGGAGATCGTAGCTTTCGGGCAGTATGTTTTTAATGCGCGTGACGTAGGAAAGCCTGGCTTCTTCCGAGGTCGGCTCGCCGTAGGCGTGTACGGAAATTCCGTCCAGATGATTGAAGCAGGGATATTTTGAAAGCTCGTAGATATACTCCACGGCGCGGCTTTTTACGTCGTAAGAAGTGTAGTTGCCGCTTTCGGGAGCGGATATTTTTACGTCGAGCGCCGCCGTAGATGTGGAATTGTACTCTTCTATGGCGTTATAAAGCACGTTTATCACGCTTGCCGCTTCCGCAGGTTCGTAATGGCAGCCTTCCTGTGTGGAGCCGTCTCCGCCCCACTTGTGCTGGGGTTCGTTCACCGGGCTTACCGTGGTTACGGGAATTCCGTTTGCAATGAGCAGACGTATGGAATTTATGATATACGCGGCGTACGCTTCATAATTTTCCTCGGGCAGATTGCTGTCGTATTCGTTCGTGCCGTGGGTTTTGCCGTTGGCGGTGAGCAGGTAGTGAGGCGAGTTGACGAAAACGACCACTTTTTCCACCGTCGAAGAAGGCTGGTTCAGGCACTTTTGCATAAACTGCACCGCGTTGATGTCGCCTTCAATGCTGTATTTGGAAAAATCGGAGAAATTTTCGAGCAGAGATTTACTCTCGTCGTACTTGGAAGAGTCGAACAGGGAATACGCCTTGCGCTCCTGCACATAGTAAACGCCGTCCTCTTCGTTAAGCTCCGCCGAACCGCCGCCCAGATTATAGCGGTAAATGGTCAGTCCCAGTCCGCTTTCCGAATAAAGCGCGCTTGCAAGCTGCTGCTGCGCCGCGGAATCGGTAGGGACGGTCTGCGACCACCACGCGGAGGACGCTCCCCAGCCCGTCATCGTCTGGTATTGGACGGAAGTATCCACCGCAAGGCAATCTGAAAGCCCGTCGGGATTGAGGTCGGACGTATTGGCGCAGCCCGCCGCCGCGCCGAGAACCGCCGCCAGAAGCAGCGCGATTGCAACAATTTTAACTTTCTTCATTATATTCCCTCTTTTTCTTTCTCCTGATATATATGGTTACGCCCAAAGCGACTCCCAGCGCCGCCAGCACGCACAACACCACGATAAGCGTTATCTGCACGGTGGTGAGGGCGGAAGTCGTGACGCTTTCCGTCCGCACGTACGCGGTGGTATCGCCGTAAAAAACGCACGTCCACTCGCTGTTTTCGTCATAAGGGGAGGCGAGCATAAGTTCCGTGTTGTCCGGAAGCTCCGCCACCACCTCGGAATTTTCATCCGGCTGTGTGAACAGTTTTATATAAACGCCCGCCCGTCCGGAATCTATCTTGCAGTAATTCTGCACCCCGGCGGGGGAATAGCTTACGTAAGGGCAGACAAGGCGCGCGTCCATATATCCGGTCAAAGACTCGTCCCCCGCGCTGATAAGCACTTTGCACCAGGTATTGCCTTCCGCCTGCAACAGCCCCGTGGCGGTAAGCAGAACGTGCAGGCTTTCTTCTCCGCGCGTCATTATAACGCTTCCGCTTTCGTCTGTGGAAAGGGTGCAAAGTTCCCCGCTTGCTTTATACGGGAAATTATATACGGGCGTTCGGGTAATGCCGTGCAAAGGCTGCGCCGCCGTATATCCCGGGTCGGCAAGGTCTGTCAGAGCCGCCTGTTCCGCAGGCACGTATCCGTATACTCCGTCCTGCGTCACGCAGTAATAATACGAAGTTTCGCCGTCGCCTCCGTCGTAACTCACCAGCGTGAGAGCTATTATTCCGCCGCCCGCCTGCGCCACCACTTCAAGGTCGCGGGGGGAGCGGTAAATAGTAAGGCTTTCTCCTTCCGCCGGCTGTAAAACGCGCACTATGTCAAAGTCGGTAGGGGCGAGATATTCTTCCGCGTCGTAGCATTTGTTGTATACAAGAGCGTTATCCGTAACGGTATACCTCTTTATCGCCAGCGCGGCTTTGTCGAAGGCGTACAGATAGTCGCCCTCTATGTCTATTGCCGAGGCATAGGACATACCGGAAAGTTTGCTTACATTGTTTTCGCCGAAGAAAAGGTAAACGCCATCGTCCAGCGCAATATATATCAGATCGCCATATTTTGCCATACCGTGGGCAGTGCCCGGCAATGGTAAGCCGTCGGGATTGATAGGAACCTGCGCGTTACCGCTGTCATAGGTATACAGCGTAGATCCTTTTACAAAATACATTGTGCCCGAACCGAAAGAAGACGAAAAGACCATTCCGACCGCGTCGTCGTACAGTACGGTATCGGAAGGAGAGGAAAGATTGCCCGGGCGGTAATGAAAGTCCGTATCATCGCCGAAAACAAATCTCACCCCGTAACTTGTAACAAGTAAAAGCGAATCGTTTGTCGTTTCCAGCATAACGGCATCTTCAAGAGAAGTCATACCTTCGGGCATAATCGTAGAGGAAGAACCAATGCTGCCGGTTTCCGAATTATAATCAAATACCGTAAGAATTTTATTTTCGCCGCTCGTCGAAAGCACGGCTATTTTATCCGAAGTTATCTCTATATCGGTTGCGCTTCCTTCAAAAGCGTTAGAAAGAGTGAACGGGTCGGAAGAATAGGAAAGGTCCACTATCGAGAGGGAATTTCCGCTCGTGTATGCCACATGTGTAGGGGATACGGCAAAAACCGTGTCGTCCGACAGGGTGACGGGCGCGGGATTTTCCGCTTTCGCCGCAGGCGCAAGAAGGAAAGCCGCGCATAATAAAAGCGCGGCGGTAACGGCAACGATAATAAGTCCGCAAATCTTCCGCCCGATAGTCATAGCTAGATTATAGCATAAAAATATAACGCGCGCAACAAATTATAACCAAAAGGGCGCCGCGTGGCGGAAGGGAGGGATGTCAGTCCGGTTGACGGCCGTGTTACGGGCGCAGAGCGCCGCTTTCACGCATTTTAAGCGATTGAACGGCGGTAAGTCTGCGGTAGCGCAGTTGGGATACTCCCAGCATTATAAAGGAGCACAGCAGTACGAAGACCAGCGCGCACAGGGCGGCAAGCGGGAAATAAGCCAGGTTAAGGGTTATATTCGCAATGAATGAAGTTTTTTGCGCGCCGAGGCTTATGCCCATACTTACGAAAAAGCCGGCGACGGCGGCGGGAACAAAGGCTAAAAGCACCGTAAGAAGCAGTTCCAGGCAGTATAACGAAGCGTATTCTCCGCGTTTTGTACCCATGGCGCGCATAATTCCGTAATTGCGGGCATGGGCTTTTGCGTTGAACGAAAGGATATTGTAATATTCCAGCAACGAAGCTATGAGTATCACTGTTCCGAGCGCGTAAAGCACCGTAAGCACGCTGTCGTACTGTCTGCTTAATTGCAGAGCGTCATATGCGGCATAGGTAACGGGAAGCCCTCTGATATTAGTCAGAGGCTGGTCGTAAAGCATCTGTCCGAAGTAGCGTGAAAAGCCCGAATAAAGCCGCTTTATCTGCGAAAAATCGCGCAGTTGCAGGGCGCTTTCGACAATCGGTTGCGCCGAATACGCCTTGCGCCCGTTATACGCGCCCGAGTCCGACTTCAACGTCCATGGGGAGACAAAGCCGCCCTCTATGAAAAAGGGGAATACCGCGCCGCTTTCCGTAACTTTTTGCGAAAGATAGGGTATATCCGTTTCGGGATAGGTGATAATCCGCGCTTCATAATACTTGCTTCCGTCGTAAAGGCGGGAGTTTGTCACTTTCGGTAGGGTGCTTTCGCCGGTTATTGTCAGGGACTGCTCCTGCAACCATATGTCGCCGTCGAACAGCGTGCCCCATTCGGAGTTGTAATACTCATCGCTTATCACGCCCGCAATCGTGTAATCGGAAAATATCTCCGCCGTGCCGCCCGAAAACTCCTCTTCCGCACGCGTTTGCGGTAAAGCGTTGCGGTGGATATTGCTAGGGTCTGCGTCGTTGTCCAAAGCGTAGCTGTACGGATACACGGTGGTTGCCGAATAAACGGTGGGTTCGGAAGTGACGGCAAGGGAGATTTTATCGCCTGCGGTCAGCTCTCCCGCGCCGAAAGAGTTCAGCCATTTTTGCGAAACTATCACCTGCCGTCCGTCCGTAAACGCGCCTCCGCTTGCAAACACGCCCTTGCCGTTCAACAACGATACGGCTTTTTCCAAACCTTCGGGGAATAAGGTCTGCGTGCGGAAAATTTTCAGATAATTTGTCTTGGAAGAAAGATATTCTTCTCCGCCCGCCGTCAAAGCGCTTTCCCCGCGTTGCAGGGCAACCATAAAGCTGTCCGCGCGCCCGGCAATATCGTCCGAATAATCTTCGAGCAATTGAAGGGCGGAATTTTCGTCGTAAAACATGATATTAAGCCCCAGCCCGTTTTCCATACGCCTCAGGCGCTGACCTTCGCCCGAATAGTCTATGGTATATACGTTGTTGTAGCCGCTTACGTTGATTTTCGCCTGCGCGTCCCCGTAAAAGGCGAACGTCAGCCACAGCACGGGCATAATCAGCAGAAGGGAAAGAGCCATGGCGATAATCGTCCTTATCGTGCTCCTGCTGCCAGAAATGCTTTTGCCTGCAAGCCAAAGTTTGTCGCGCAATTTCATATTCCGCCCTCCCGCAGTCCCGCCTGCACATACTTTTTCCCGTTTTTGCGGAAGAATATCATGGTGGTTAAAACTGCCGCAACGCTCAAAATTCCCGCAAGGGCGAACGGAAGCCACGCAGGCAGCGGCGCAATAACCGTAAATTCGCCGAATACGGAAAGCGTGCCGCCCCACAAAAAGTCGCCCGCGTATGCCGAAACGGGCAAAAGCGCAAAGGCGAGCAGGCTTGCGAGCGCCACGGAAAGCAGAATAAGGGTCACCGCTTCAAAGCAGAGCAGGGCGAGAAGACCGCTGTTTTTCAGTCCCAAAGTCTTGTAAAGGCTGAGCGTGGCTGAGTTTTCCGTTATGCCCATCATCAGACTGTTAGCCAGGCTGACAAAGCCGAAAGCCGCCAACGCGACGGCGGCGATTGCGAATATAACGGTATTCGTTTTTACCGCGCCGGAGAACTCTTCGAAATATCCGTCGGAAGAAAAAAGGGCGCCTGTGAAGTTGTCGCCGTAAATGTCGCTGAAAATGTTTTCGATCCGCACCTTTATCTCTCCGACTTGTTCAAAGGAAAGCTCCCGCGGGGTAAAGGTTATTTCGGGAATGCTTACGGGAATATCTTCCGCGAAGGCGTAGGCGGGACTTATGAAAACCGAGTTGCTGCCCGAATGAAAGCCCGCTATCCGCGGCGATATTTCGTATTTTTCTCCGCCCGATACGGTCAAAGAAAGCGGCAGAACATCGCCCACGCGCAGTTCGTACTGTCCGAAGGTGTTCAGCCGCGGCAACCATATTTTGCCTGTTGCCGAAGGGTCGTATTCTTCCCCTTCGGTAACGGTTTCTTCTATATCGCCGTAGGGAGCGTAATAAAACAGCGGAACGGGGTAGTCCATGCCGTTCACGCTTGTGCCGGTGACGGAAATATCCGCGGTGTCCCGAATGACGAAATTATCCCCGAAGGCGTCGCTCAGGGCGGAAATCAACAGCCCGTGTTCCTGCGCGCCGTCCAAGCCGTAAGGAGTGCAGACAAGTCCGTTTTTTGCAAAATCTTCTTCTATACACTTGTTGAAGGTGGATTCTCCCGAAAGGTAGGCGCAGGTAAAGCATGCCAGCACGGTAAACAAAAGGGTAACGGCGGTAAGCGTCACGAAAAAGCGCGCCTTGTGCGTGCTTATATATTTGACCGAAAGAAAGAAAAAGTCGCCTAACCGCATACTTCGTCCCTTATTATCTTTCCGTCGGAAAGCTCTATTATCCGCGTACAGTTTTCCAGATCGCCCGGGTTGTGCGAAACCATAATCACGGTGGTGCCGCTTTCGTTTATCTCTTTCAGCAGGCGGAGCACTTCGCGCCCGTTTTTCACGTCCAGATTGCCCGTAGGTTCGTCGGCAAGTATCACGGCGGGGTCGGTGATAAGCGCCCGCGCGATTGCTGCGCGTTGCATTTCTCCGCCCGAAAGTTTTGCGGGCTTGTTGCGCGCCTTGTCTTTGAGCGAAAGCCGCTCCAAAAGGGCAAGGGCTTTTTTCTCGCGCTCTTTTTTCTTCACCCCCGCAATCAACAGCGGCATGGCGACGTTTTCCGAAACGGTAAGATTGGGATCTAGGTAAAAAGCCTGGAAAACGAACGAAACCGTCCTGTTGCGGAAGTCGGAAAGCTCCCTGTCGCCCATAGTCCCCACGTTTTTGCCCTGAACCTCTATCGTGCCCGAAGTTATGCCGTCCAGACCGCCTATGAGATTGAGCAGGGTGGACTTTCCGCAGCCCGATTTGCCGCAGATACCCACGAATTCACCGTCTTTTATCTCGAACGAAATATTGTCCAGCGCAAGAAAGGAGACTTCCCCCGCGTAAACTTTCCTCACATTTTCCGCTTTTATCATAAGTCAATTATATAAAATCGTTTAAGAAAAGTCAATAAAGGAATTAACGGCGTAAAGCGGGGCGGAGAAAAGCGGCGTAGCGGTATCAATACGGATAGTTGCAAAATTTTGCGCGGTGTGGTAATATGGTGGCATGGATAATAGAAGACGTTATAAAAACGGGCGCAGGAAAGCTCCCGCATATATACCGCAGGGGGATCCGCAGGCGCTTGCAACGCCGGTGGAGGATCTCGGCTTGCACGAACGTACGCTGGGCGCTTTGAAGACGGGCGGAGTGAATACGGCGGGAGACATCGCCGCGCGCTATATGCGCGATATGTACAAGGTGCAGGGCATAGGCAAGCGCGACATTTTCGCCATGCAGGGCGCGCTGAAAAAGCTGGGACTTACTTTCCGTCCCGAAGAGGAAAAGCCGGAAGAAGGACAGGCAAAGCAGGCGCAGGAGAAAAAGCCCGCGCAGGATAACCGCAACGGGCAGAGGGAGAAAAAACAGCCCGAAAGACGTGGGCGCGGCGAAGAGGGAAAGGAAAGAAGGGTGGAAGAGTCAAGACCCCGCGAAGAAAAGCAGGAGTTAAAAAACGGGGGCAGGGACGAAAAAACCGCCAAAAACAAAGGCAAAGACAACAGGGAAAAGGGCGGAAAAAAGAGCGCCGAACTGATCAATAAGGAATTATCCCGCCTTTATGCCGGACTTACGATAAACGAAATTATCATGGGCGGAAAGAAAAAGCGTCCGGCATTTGTCCCCTATCCCAAAGAGGGGATAAAGCAGGGCGACCTTATCAAATTCTACCGCGCGGGAAAGTGGGGATATAAGGATTGGAAGGGCAACGTGGTCATCCACCCCGAATACGACGAGGCTTTCGCATTCCGCGAAGGGCGCGCCGGAGTGGAAGTAAACGGGCTTATCGGATATATTGACAAAGAGAATAATAAAGTGATAGAATGCAAATACGACTGCGGCACTTCGTTCAGCGAAGGACTTGCAGCCGTGAGCACGGGCGAAAAAAGCGGTTATATCGACGAAAACGGCAATCAGGTCACGGAGATGGAATTCGACGTGGCGACGCCTTTTTCGGGCGGCAAAGCCGTCGTCCGCGAAAACGACCGCTGGGGGATACTCGACCGCGAAACGTTAAAGGTTTTGTGGAGATAGAGAGGCGGTTTCCGCAACTTAAAAATGCACGCGCGGCGTGAAGAAAAAAGGAAGCAGAAGGCGGACTTTCCGCCGGGGAGTATGGTGACACCTAGTCCACAACAAAATTCCGCGCAAAACGCGGAAAAACAAGTAAAAAGCGGCAAACTTTCCATAATGTCGCGCTTCAAATTCCGTCCCACGGTGCCCCGTATACTTGCGCTCGGGTACATGGGAGTTATACTTTTGGGCAGTTTTCTGCTCTCTTTGCCCATATCGTCGAAAACGGGTGAATGGACGCCGTACATCAACGCGCTTTTCACGTCCACGTCCGCAACGTGCGTGACGGGGCTTATCGCCTACGATACGTTCATGCACTGGACGGCTTTCGGACAGGTGGTGATAATTCTGCTCATACAGGTGGGCGGAATAGGGTTTATGACGGTCGTCACGCTGTTTTCTTTCGCCCTCGGCAGAAGAATAGGACTTTACGAGAGGGTAATTCTGGCGCAGTCCGCGGGCGCTATGGGGCGCAGCGGCGTCGTCAGACTGGTAAAGCGCATAATTATCTTCACTTTCTCGGTGGAGCTTGCCGGCGCGTTCTTGCTCATGATCCGCTTTATCCCCGAATTCGGAGCGGGGCGCGGCATCTGGTTTTCCGTTTTCCACTCCATATCCGCATTCTGCAACGCGGGCTTCGACCTGATGGGCGCAAAGGGCACGGCGTTCGCCTCGCTCACAAGTTATTCGGACGACGCGCTTGTCAACCTCACCATATGCGCGCTCATCGTCGTGGGCGGTATGGGTTACGTGGTGTGGAGCGATATATGGGATAAAAAGTTCAGATACAGAAAATACCGTCTGCATACGCGCATAGTGCTGTGGGCGACGCTTATACTCGTCTTTGTTCCCGCCCTGCTCATCTACGCTTTCGAGCATAACGGCGTTCTTGCCGGAATGGGTCCCGGAGAAAGTTTTCTCGCCTGCCTGTTCCAGTCGATAACGCCCCGTACAGCGGGATTCAACACCGTTCCGCTGGGCGAGCTGAGCGACAGTACCTTGTTTTTAATGGATATTCTTATGCTTATCGGCGGTAACAGCGGCTCTACCGCGGGCGGTATAAAAGTCACCACGATAGTGGTCGTGCTGTTCGGACTGTATTCTTCCGTGCGCGGCGAAAGAGACATAACCATAGGCAAACGCAGCGTGGACTTGTCGCTTGTCAAACAGGCGATGTCCCTGTGCGCCATCTACCTGATTCTGACCATGCTCGCCGTACTTATAATCTGCGCGATAGAGCCGGAGGAAAACAACGCCACTCTTTCCGTGGTGCTGTTCGAGTGCTGTTCCGCAATATGCACCGTGGGAGTGACCACGGGAATAACGCCGTCGCTTACGGTGGGGTCGAAAATAATACTGATACTGCTCATGTATGCGGGCAGGGTGGGCGTGCTCACGCTTGCCGGCGCGATGATGACAAAGCGTAAAGCATCGCTTACGCGCCGTCCGCATGAAAAAATACTGATAGGTTAAACGGAGGAAACTATGAAATCCATACTCGTTATAGGAATGGGAAGATTCGGCACGTATCTTGCGCAGAATCTGGCGGATATGGGCAACCAGGTAATGGTTGTGGACAAGGATGAAGATATAATCGAACGCCTTGCCCCCCGCTTTACGGACGCGCTTGCGGGCGACTGCTCGCAGGAAGAAGTGCTCAAAGAAATAGGCGTGAACAACTTCGACGTGGTGTTTGTCACCATGGGCGCAAGTTTCCAGTCGTCCCTTGAAGTGAGCGCGCTTGCCAAGGATCTGGGTGCAAAACACGTCGTGTCCATGTCGGGCAGCGAAATACAGAGCAAGTTTTTACTGCGCAACGGCGCGGACGAAGTAATCTATCCGCAAAAGGATATGGCGCTTAAAACCGCCGTCCGCTATAATGCGGAAAACATATTCGACTTTATACAGCTGGATAACGATAACGGTATTTTCGAACTCGCCATTCCCGAAGAATGGGTGGGAAAAGACGTGGTATCCGCAAATATCCGCAAAGAATACAACCTCAACGTGCTGGCGGTGAAAAAGGGCGGAGTGGAAACCGTACTCGCCATCGCCGGATACGTATTCGCGCCGCAGGACCATGTAATCGTCGCCGGTTCGTTCAAGGACGTGGAGCGACTTAAAAAATAAAGAAATAGCCGCCGAAAGAGCGCTTCGCTTAAGCGAAAAACAAAAAGGATAGGGCGGATATGGTTTTTACCATATTTGCCTTTTCGTTTTTCGCTTGTCTTGATGGAAAACCCAGCCATTCGGGAGCGTGGGTCGCTCCGCCCCTTAACCGCCTTGGCAACGTGGGACGTCGCGCCCCTTAACCGCCTTGGCAACGTGGGACGTTGCGCCCCTTAACCGCCTTGGCAACGTGGGACGTTGCATCCCTTAACCGCCTTGCAATATCAAACTATAAAATAAACTCTACTCTTCGCTATGGCTTTGACAACTTATACTTGAGGGGCGGCTCTCACTTCTTTCCGTGAGTTAATAACTTACACGCCTATTGTCGGCATTGTTAAATCATCTTGTCAAGTACTACTTGACACGGCAACTTTTTGTTAAAAGTTTTAATGGGCTTGTCGGTTGCTATTTGACAAGGTTATTTTGGCTAGCAAGTAAAACAGACTTGTCAGTTACTACTTGACAAAAGACAATCGGCTGTTTTTATGGTAATCAAAAAAGCATTACGAAGAGATACACCGCAATACTTTTTCTGTAACTTCAAGGCATGACAGGGTGCGGCGGCTCGCCGCTGTCAAGTACTGCTTGACACGGCAACTTTTTGTTAAAAGTTTTAATGGGTTTGTCAGTTGCTATTTGACAAGGTTATTTTGGCTAGCAAGTAAAACAGACTTGTCAGTTACTGCTTGACAAGATTATTTTTGAGACTAAGTAAAACAGACTTGTCAAGTACTGCTTGACAAGGTTATTTTTGATACTGAGTAAAATGGTAATCAAATAAAAAGCATTGCGAAGATAATGTTATAAAAACATATTCTTGCTACTTCAAGGCATAATCATGGGTGGAGCGCCACGCGCTCCCGGCGGCTCGCCGCCGTCCCACGCTCCCGGCAAGGAGGGGGAAAGAACCCCCGCCCCGCCGAATATAGGGTGACAAGAGGGTAAAAACCCTCTCTATCGGCATTAAAAACCTTAATAAAACACATTAAGTTTAATTAGCGTGCAGTTAAGGAACTATTAAATATTATAGATTGTTTTATCGGTTTAGTCAACTTTTTTTCACGGAAATTTTTGCTATATGTAAAAATAGGCGAAAAGTGCGCAATCCGGCGAAAAAACGCCGGGAGCGGCTGCGCGGCGGCCGGAAATGGGGTATCGTTTTGCAAGGCGGAGAATATTTCCGGTCAGAGGGCGCAGGCGAACGCCATGGCGGCGACGTAAAGCGCGCCCAGAACGATTCCCTGCGCGCGTGAAGTGCGGCGGAAGATGAGTACGGGCAGAACGAGCGCCGCCGCCAGGGCGAGCGCAAACCAAAGGGTATAATCGCGCGTTACGGGATCTATGTTCAGCCCGCCAGCCACGACGGCGGAAAGACCGAGAAGGAGAGTGCCGTTTATGACGTTTGCGCCCAGGACGTTGCCCAGGCTGAGCGCGCCCGCGCCTTTGCGCGCGGAAGTTACCGCCGTAACCAGCTCCGGGAGGGAAGTGCCCAGCGCCACTACCGTTACGGATATTATCCTTTCTTCCACGCCCAGCCGGGAGCAGATGCGGCTTACGCTTTCAACGGTGAAAAGCGCGCCCGCCGCCACGCATACCGCGCCCAGAATAAAGAGCAGTACAAGCGCGAAATGCTTCTCTTTTTTTGTTGGAATTTCAAGGGCAGGGGCGGAAAAATTTCCGTTTATTTCCTTAAAACAGGTGGCAGGGGCGGGAAAATCCGCGCGGCTGTTTTTCTTCGTCTTGTATACCGCTTCGCATACGTTAATAACGATATAAACGCAGAAAAGGGCAATCAGCGCCCAGCCTTCGCCGCTGCTTATTCTGCCTCCGAAACAGGTAAAGGCGCACAGCACGCCCGTGCACACCAGCAAAAATATCCCCTTTACGGCAAAAGCCTTTCCGCCCGCTTCATAAGGTCTGAGCAGAAACGAAAGCGCGAGTATCAGCCCTATGTTGCATACCATGCTCCCCACGGCGTTGCCCACCGCGACGTCGGTGAGTTCCTGCATTGCAGAAGGGTCGTGCAAGGCAACCCCTTTGCCCACCGCCGTGAGAGAGGTCAGAAGTTCGGGCAGGGTCGTGCCCACGGCAACCACCGTCGCGCCTATCAGAAATTCGGGCACGCGGGCAAGCCGGGCGATGCGCGTTGCGCTGTCCACGAACAAATCGCCGCCTTTCGCCATGAGTATAAGTCCGCCGCCAAGCACCAATACCAATAAGAAAACCGCCATACAAGAGTTTATGCGGAAGCAAATGACGATTAGTACAGAGGGGCGCGGAAGCGCAGTTTACGCCGTCAATCTGCCGCATTGAAAACGCCCGTTTTATCGCTTTTTTGCGGAATTAGCGGGGAACGCTGCTTCCCGAAGCGGCTTGCCGCAGGGGCAGATACGGTTAAGCCCGTTTTTTAAGTTTTTCAAGGCAGCTGTTATAGCTCTTTGCAAGTTCCAGAATATACCTCTGCCGCCCCGCGTCGTCCAAAGTATCGAAAACTGCGTGATCGGTCAGTCTGCCGAGCGGATTGATGACGATTCCCCCTTCCAGCATGGCGCGGACCATCTCCGTTGTCACGCGCGGAGAAGCGCCTTCCTTGCCGCGCAGTCTTTTCTTTGCCTTTTTTGCCATATCGTGAACGTCGTATTGCATATTTATCTCCTCGGAAAGTTTTTGCGGTTTTCCGCCTTATCTCCGGCGGTTTACCGCTTTTTCATGATAGGATATTTTCGGAAGAAAAGAGTATAACCGACAATCTTTCCGCTTGTTCGACGAATTTTGTATTTTTAAGCCGCTTACCGCGCGGCGGTAAAGCCGCCCGAAGAGGCGTTTTTGCAAATTGCGGCAGACCGCGCCGCTTCCGCGCTCCCGAAAATATTTCCGCGTTTCGTTGCGCGCGCAAAAGTCTTGACTATTTTACGGATAGAATCTATAATATAAAGTAATTTGCAGGCAAAATGCAAAAGCCACAGGAGATTTTTATGAAACTTACATTCACTCAGCAGATTCTGGCGGCAAGAAAGGGCATGGGAGCTGCCGAAGCGGAGAAAAAACTCGCTCCGGGCAACCTCATTCTGGTGGACGTGGACACGGCTATGTCCAACGACGTCACCGCGCCCGTGGCAATCGACGTGTTCGAGGGCAGCGGCTGCGGCTTGTGCAACAAGGATAACGTAACTTTCGTGCTTGACCATTTCACCCCCAACAGAGATATAAAATCCGCGCAGCAATGCAAACGCGTGCGCGACTTTGCCCGCAAGCACGGCATAAAGAACTTTTTTGACGTGGGCGAAATGGGCATCGAACACGCGCTTTTGCCCGAAAAAGGCATAGCAAAGCCCTGGGCGGTGATGATAGGCGCAGATTCCCACACCTGCACTTACGGCGCGCTGGGCGCTTTTTCCACGGGCGTAGGCTCTACCGACATCGCGGGAATAATGATGAGCGGCAAGATATGGCTTAAAGTGCCCGCCGCTATCAAATTCAACCTGAAAGGAAAGCTGAACAAGGGCGTTTCGGGCAAGGATCTCATTCTGCACATTATCGGCATGATAGGCGTGGACGGAGCGCTGTACAAGAGTATAGAATTTGCGGGCGAAGGCATAAACAGCCTTTCCATGGATGACAGATTCACCGTGTGCAACATGGCTATCGAATGCGGCGCAAAGAACGGCGTTTTCCCTATCGACGACAAGACGGACGAATATACGAAAGAAAGCATAGGCAAGACCTATCCCCGTTTTGAAACGCCCGACGACGGCGCTTACGAAAGGATAATAGACATAGACCTTTCCGCTCTGCGCCCTACGGTGGCGTTCCCGCACCTTCCTTCCAACACCCGCGCGGTGGACGACGTGAAGGAAGATATACCCGTGGACCAGGTGGTCATCGGCTCATGCACCAACGGCAGGATAAGCGACCTTGCGGAAGCCGCGCGCGTGCTTAAAGGCAGACACGTGAAAAAGGGCGTGCGCGTCATAGTCATTCCCGCCACCAACAAGGTATATCTCGAGGCAATGGAAAAAGGGTATATCAGGACGTTTATCGAAGGCGGAGCGATAGTATCCACGCCTACCTGCGGACCCTGCCTCGGCGGACATATGGGCATTCTGGCAAGCGGAGAAGTGGCGGTTGCCACCACAAACCGCAACTTTATCGGCCGCATGGGCGCAAAGGACAGCTATATCTACTTGGCTTCCCCCGCTACGGCGATGGCGAGCGCGATAGCCGGTAAACTTATAGGCGAAAAGGGCTTGGAGGAGTAAAAATGATAAAGGGCAGAGTTTTTAAATTCGGCGACGATATAGACACGGACGTTATCGTTCCCGCTACGTATTTAAGCACGTTCGACCCCAAAGAACTTGCCAGACACTGCATGGAGTACACCCACCCGGACTTTTATAAGACGGTGAAGGAAGGGGATATCGTGGTTGCGGGCAAGAATTTCGGCTGCGGATCTTCGCGCGAGCACGCGCCCATCGCGCTGAAAGGGTGCGGCGTATCCATCGTGATAGCAAAATCTTTCGCGCGCATCTTCTATCGTAACGCGCTCAATATCGGGCTTTACATTCTCGAATGTCCCGAGGCTGTGGACAATATAAACGACGGCGACACCGTTTCCGTGGACGTCAATACGGGCGTTGTCACCAACGAGAGCACGGGGAAGAGTTTTCAAGCGGCGCCTTTCCCCAAATTCATTCAGGAAATCATCGCGTGCGGCGGACTTGTAGAGGCTATCAGAAGCGGCAAGTACACCGACCAGGAGTAAAAAATGGGAACGTATAATATTGCGGTAATCAAAGGGGACGGCATAGGTCCCGAGGTAACAGGCGCGGCTATGGACGTGCTCACCAAAGTGGGCGAAAGATTCTCCCACAAATTCAACTTTACGGAAAGTATCTGCGGCGGCGCGGCTTACGATAAGTACGGCGAGCCTCTGCCTCAGGAAAGCCTGGACGTCTGCCTGAAAAGCGACAGCGTTCTGCTGGGCGCCGTGGGCGGTCCGCAGTACGATTCTCTCCCCTACGAAAAGCGCCCCGAGCGCGCTCTTCTGGGCGTGAGAAAGGCTATGGGGCTTTACGCGAATCTGCGCCCCGCGCGTCTTTTCCCCGCGCTTGAAAAAGTCTGCCCGCTCAAAAACCCCGGCAAGATAGACCTGCTTGTGGTGCGCGAGCTTATCGGCGGCATTTACTTCGGCGAAAAGGGCATGCGCCGCGGCAAATACGGCGCGGAAGGCTACGACGTGATGGCTTACGGCGAACTTGAAGTGGAACGCATTTCGCGAGTCGCTTTCGAACTTGCGCAAAAGCGCCGTCACAAGGTTTCCAGCATAGATAAAGCCAACGTGCTCAAAACTTCCGGGCTTTGGAGAAAGTGCGTGCACGACGTGCACTCCGACTATCCCGACGTGGAACTTGAAGACGTGCTCGTGGATAACGCCGCAATGCAGCTTGTGCGCGATCCCGCCCAATTCGACGTCATCGTTACGGGCAACCTGTTCGGCGATATTCTCTCCGACCTGTCCGCAATGTGCGTGGGCAGTATAGGCATTCTGCCTTCCGCCAGCATAAACGAAACCACCCGCGGACTTTACGAGCCTATCCACGGTTCCGCGCCCACCATCGCGGGCAAGAATATAGCCAACCCTTTGGCAACCATTCTTTCCGCCGCCATGATGCTGCGCTACGCCTTCGACCTTTCGGAAGAAGCCGACGCCGTGGAAAACGCCGTGGAAAAAACGCTTGCGCAGGGCGCGAGAACGGCTGACCTTAAAGAAGAAGGGCTGCCCGTTTTGTCGACGACTGCCATGACGGAGCAGGTTATTAAGAATATATAAGCGGGAAAAGTTAATTCAAAAATATAAAGGCGGCAAGGGATTGCCGTCTTTAATTTTTTTACACTTTTTCCGCCCGCGGGGGCGCCGCGCATAAGCACCCTACTACTGTGTCAAGGCGACTTTTTTCTTGGTCACATACGGTATGCCGAACAGGAACAATACGA
>CAJFJA010000008.1 GCA_904382605.1 Candidatus Alloclostridium intestinigallinarum
GAACAATACGAACACGGTCCGGCAAAGCCGATTTCAGCCGTTGCCGTGTCGTTTGTCTTGACAATACGTAGTATTGCCTGCGGCAATCTCCTTGCACCGGCAAGAAATCGGCATTGCGGGACTGCAAGGCACCTCAGGGCGAAAGATTTTCGGGTGATTTTGTGCGAGCGGAGGGCAGACAATATACTGTATTGTCAAGTGACGGCTGTGCAAAAGCGCCGAAAAGATATGTTCTGAGGCGCGTTCGTATTGTGCCTGTTCGGCATCTGCTCCTGTCGTAAAAAATCGCCTTTCCTCGTCTGACGCGCCTTCTCTGCGGTGCGTTTAGTTTAAACTTTTAACAAGGCAATAATACGGGGGTTGTGAAGAAGAATGCCTTGGATTCGTTTGCTACTGTTTTGGGGTATAATCATGAGTTGAGCGCGCTAATAACATTACCGCGTTTTTATTTTTTACTATCCGCTGAAAAAATGTTAATTATACTTGACATTTTCCCGTGTACTGCGTATTATTTATATGGTTAGAGAAAACTAACCGAATATTTATATCTGCCGGTTAGCGGTGACTAATCGCGGTACGCGTTTACGGGTAGGAAATAAAGCGCGGAGGAATATATCCGCTGGTTAGTTAAAACTAATCGGCGAGGGGTGACAGATGGAGGAAGAAAGGAAAACGGGCGTTTCGGATAAAAGGGCAGGCGCGGACGGCGCGGAGAGCAGAGCCGGAATGCAGGCGGCGGGCGGCGCGGCGGAAGTTTTTGTTGCGGACGAAGTGCAAAGCGTAAGCGGCGCGGCGGGACAGACCGGGCAGGTTAAGCCGCAGGGAGCCAAGGGCAGATCGCTGACAGAGCAAGCCGAACGCGAGATGAAGACGCTGGAATTTATGATAGGCATATACTGCCGCAAAAAGCATAAGCACAAGGACGGACTGTGCGCAGAGTGCAAGGAACTTCTGGACTATGCGCGGTTGCGCAGGAGTTTATGTCCGTTCGGGGATAAAAAGACTTTCTGTTCCAACTGTAAAATACATTGCTATAAGAAGGAAATGCACGAGAAGATGCGCAACGTTATGAAGTTCGCAGGTCCGAGAATGATATTCTATGACCCGAAACAGGCGCTGGGACACGTGGCGGAGACCATACGGGTAAGGCGGCAGAGGAAGAGGGAAGAAAAAGAGAGAAAAAAACAGCAAAAGAGAGGTAGTTCATGAAGAAAAAATTTGTCGTGATTTTTGCCGTTATCGCCGTCATCGGCGTAATGTTCGCGCTTGCCGCGTGCAAAGACGGCGGCGAAGAGACGTTTGAAGGAAGCGACGATATGGGCAGGGAATACGGACAGGTGTACGCCCTTACGCAGGAGAGCGCGGACGGTTGGTTTCGGGTGCCGGCGGAGTCCTTTTCCGAAAGCACTATGGGCAAGTTCATGGTGGACAACACACGCAAGGATTACGTGACGGTGATAAGGAGCGGAGAGGACTACTCGCTGATATATCACGCCACTTCGGACGATATGAACAACGTGCGCCTTGTGATAGACGGGCAGGACGTTGCCGCGCAGGCGGATACTACGGGGACGGTTTACAATTACAGGTTCGACAATCTGACATGGGAGGATATAAGCGGCGAAATATCCGTAAAGGTATACGTAGCCACTATGATGAAGCGCGATACGCAGTTCACGATACAGCTTGACTTCACTCAGGCAACGCTCGTGCCGGCCGGCAGCTTCGCGGAAAATTGATATGATAGACAAACAACTGATCGGGCTTATCGGAAAAGATAAGCGGTATGTAATATACTCCGTTCTGCTCAACGTGTTTTCCATGCTGGTGAACACGCTGATAACGGCGGGTATATGCTACATAATCTATTTGCTTTACGGCGGAGTAAAGGACATAACTTACCTTTACCCCGCGCTTGTCATAGTTGTCGGCGCGGTTGCGCGCTATATTTTAATGCGCCTTTCGGGCGAGTGTACGTCCAGATTGGGCGGCAGCGTAAAGCGCAGTCTGCGCGACAAGACTTACGACAAGATAATGCGCCTGGGCGTGCGTTCTTCGGGCGATATGTCCGTAGCGGGGCTTACGCAGGTATCGCTGGAAGGGGTGGAACAGCTGGATACCTACTATTCGCAGTATCTGCCGCAGTTCTTCTATTCTATGATTGCGCCCTTATTGCTGTTTGTTATCTGCGCTCCCATAGAGTGGAAAACCGCGCTCGTACTGCTGGCGTGCGTGCCGCTTATTCCGCTTTCCATCGTGGCGGTGAGCAAGTATGCGAAAAAGATTTTCGCCAAATATTGGGGAAGGTACACTTCCATGGGCGACAGCTTTTTAGACAGCGTACAGGGGCTTAAAGAATTGAAGATATTCGGCGCCGACGGCGCGCGCCACAAGAAGATGAACGAGAGCAGCGAAGAATTCCGCAGGATAACCATGAAGGTGCTCGTAATGCAGCTCATGTCCACCACCATTATGGATTTGGTGGCGTACGGCGGTGCGGGCGCGGGAATCGCGCTTGCCATATGGGCGGGCGTGGACGGCGGACTCGAACCTGCAAAGGTACTCTTTCTGACGTTGGTGGCGGTGGAATTCTTCCTGCCGTTGCGTTCGCTCGGCTCGGCTTTCCACGTGGCTATGAACGGCGCTTCCGCGGGACGTAAAATTCTGGAGCTGCTCGCCCTGCCCGAACCTGAGTGGGGAGATAAGAAAGTGTCCTCTTCCGCACTTGAAATAAAGGACGTCACTTTTTCGTACGGCGGCGGAAAGGAAGTGCTCAAAGGCGTAAATATGTCCTTTCCCGAAAACAGCCTTACCGCAATCGTGGGCGAAAGCGGCAGCGGCAAATCCACCTGCGTTTCCCTGCTCATGGGCGCGATAAGGGCAAACAGCGGCGAAGTCACCGTGGGCGGCACGCCCATAGGGGAACTTGACAGGGCGGACTACTATTCGCATCTGGGTATAGTTTCCTACAACACTTACATATTCAACGACAGCGTGCGCAACAACTTCCTCATGTACTCGCCCCGCGCCACCGACGAGCAGATGTATGAGGCTCTGAAAGAGGTGAACCTCGACAAGTTTATCCGCGAAGAGGGCGGACTTGACAAGGTAATCAGCGAGGACGGCGTGAACATATCGGGCGGACAGCGGCAACGCCTTGCGCTGGCGGTCAATCTGCTTGCGGATAAGTCCGTTTATATCTTCGACGAAGCCACTTCCAACATAGACGGCGAAAGCGAAGCGCTGATAATGGACGGGGTCAAAAAACTGTCCCGCCGCGCGGCCGTGGTGCTCATATCCCACCGCATGGCAAACGTCACCTGCGCGGACAATATCTACGTGCTGGACGGCGGAAAGGTCGCGGAAAGCGGCACGCATGAAGAACTTATGGAAAAGGGCGGCGTGTACGCGGGTCTTTATAAAACACAAAAGGCGCTGGAAGAAGGCGGGGAGGGAGAGATATGAAAGAGAAAAAACTCCGCCGCAGCGGCGGCAGGATAATGGCGGGACTTATCGTGATGCTGGGCAGTCTGTCCTACGTCATGGTGTTTGCCGTAATAAACGGATTTTTGGGCTATATCTGCGCCATGGGCGTTACCGTATCGGGCGCGGTGGCGGTGGCGAAACTGCTGGGCGAGGGCGTGGCGATCTCCTATTACGCGCTTATCGGTATTGCAGTGGGCTGCGGCGTTATGCGCGGAATACTGCGTTATGCGGAGCAGTACTGCAACCATTTTATCGCATTTAAAATTCTGGCAACTCTCAGGGATAAAATTTTCGGCGCGTTGCGCAGACTGTGCCCCGCAAAACTCGAGAGTAAGAAAAAGGGCAGTATAATCGCCATGATAACCGCGGATATAGAAACGCTTGAAGTATTCTACGCGCATACCATATCCCCCATATGTATAGCAATAACCGTATCGCTCGCGGTGTTCTTATTCGCGGGCTTTACATCCTCGTGGTATATCGCACTTGCGGCGCTTGCCGGCTATATGGTGATTGCGCTGTTACTCCCCGCGCTTTCGTCCAAAAAGCTCAGCCGTCCCGGCGTGGAGTACAGGCGGGAATTTTCTTCCTTTAACGCCTTTTATATGGACAGCATAAAGGGCGTGCGCGACGTGCTTTTGAGCGGAAGCGAAGAAAAGCGCAGGGAAGAAACCGACAGGCGCACCGATGTGCTTTTGCAAAAAACGTACACGATAAAGCGTCTGTCCTCGCGTTCGGGCGCGCTTACCTTACTGGTCATATCCTTCTTTATAGCGGTAACGCTAGCCGTGGCGGTCGCGCTCGTGCTTACGGGCAATCTGTCCGTTGGCAGGGCGGTAATCGGAGTTGTGGCGGTGTTCGGCTCTTTCGGTCCCGTAACGGCAATAGCCGCGCTTCCCGGCAACCTCAACCAGACGTTCGCCAGCGGCGACAGAGTGCTTGACCTTCTCGAAGAACAGCCCGCCGTGGAGCCGGTGGAAGGGAAGAAGGACGTAACATTGGAAAGGGCGGACGTAAAGAACCTTACGTTCTCGTACGGCGGCGAAGATGTACTCAAAGGCGTCAACGTGAATGTCAAAAAGGGCGAAACCGTAGGTATAGTCGGCGCTTCGGGGTGCGGTAAGAGCACGCTTCTGAAACTTATGCTCCGCTTCTGGAACCGCGGCGGCGGAGAGATAAACTACAACGGTATTTCCATAGACGAAGTGAACACGGCTTCGCTTATAGAAGAAGTTACAATGGTCAGCCAAAGCACTTGTCTTTTCAACGAAACGGTGCTTGAAAATCTGCTTATCGCAAAACCCGACGCCACGCGCGAAGAGGTGGAGAGGGCTTGCCGCATGGCGGGTATTCACGACTTTATCCTTACCCTTCCGCAAGGATATGACACCACGGTTGCGGCGCTTGCGGACAATCTCTCCGCGGGCGAACAGCAGAGGATAGGACTTGCACGAGCGTTTTTGCGCGGAAGCAAACTGTTGCTTTTAGACGAGCCTACAAGCAACGTGGACAGCATAAACGAGGGCATAATTCTGCGCGCCCTCAAAGAAAACTGCAAGGATAAAGCGGTCATACTCGTATCCCACCGCGAATCCACCATTGCGGGCGCGGACAGGGTATACCGGATAGAAAAAGGAGTTGCACATGAGAGAAAACAATAACTTCGATAAAATGAACGACGGCGCGGACGGGAAGGACGAAGGAAAAGAAACTCTCCTTTCCGAAGAGAAGAATTCCGCGGCAGGGGCGGAAAAAGACTGCCTCGACTGGCTGGACGAAGAAATTCCCGTCCAAAGCGAAAACGGCGGACAGGGGCGGGAAAATTCCGCAAAAACCGCCGGCAGGGATAAAAAAAGAAAAAGGCGCGAAAACCCTGATATCCGCGACGGCGTGAGATATAACAAAAAGGGCGAAGTTGCGATATTCCAGCCCTTTACCGTAAAGGATATAGTGTTCCTTGCGATAATAGGCGCGGCGGCGCTTATAACCTCTGCGGTAATGCCGCTCGTGGCGCAGGTGCCCATATTCGGTTTGCCGCAGCTTGTTACGGGCTTGCAGATGTCCGTATTCCCCACGATAGGGCTTATGAAGGTGCGCAAGACGGGCAGCGTGTTCATAGTGTCGCTGCTCGTTTCCGTGCTCGAATTGTTCATGGCTCCCGCGATGGGCGTTACTTCGCTTATCTCCGCAATCATAATAGAGGCGATAAATATCCTCACTTTCAAAGGCTACCGCAAGGATATAGCCTGTTTTGTGTCGGGCATGCTCATCAATCCCATGACGTTGCCATTCTATTACCTGTACTGCATGGCGTTTGAAACGGATTCCATCTTCTTTAAGGCGGCGGGCGACAGCCCGTGGGTGGCTGTGGGCATATCCGTCGCGGTGATTGCGGTGTGCGCGTTGGGCGCGGGACTCGGCATTCTCATATCCCGTGAAATAAGGAAGGCAGGTTTAATGAAGAAATGACGGATACTTTTCACGCCAAAAATCCCGTATATCCGCTTTTCGGATTCTTTGCGGCGCTTCTGATATTCGCCGCGGGTCTTGCCACTGCAAAACATACCGAAGGTATGTGGTATCTGCTGGGCGTATGGGTATGGTTTTTGCTGTTCGGTTATTGGCGCAGCTGCCTTGTGATTATCCCGTTCGCGGCGGTTTTCTCGGGGATATTCGCCGGAATAACCTATCTTTCCTCGCACGAAACGGCGGCAACGCTTGCTGCGGTATCACGCTCCGCGGCGGTGTGTCTTGCGGTGCTCCCCGGACTTTCTCTGCCCGCGGTAAAGCTTACGCGCAATCTCTCCGGGCTTCATGTGCCGCGCTCAATTACGCTGGGTATGATGATAGTGCTTTCCTTCGCCCCTCTTCTGGGCAGGGAGATAAAGCGAATACGCGAAGCCATGCGCACGCGCGGCGCGGGCAGTCTGCTCAATCCGAAGGTGTTCTACCGCGCTCTGCTCGTACCCTTTGCGGCGCGGATTGTCAATATTTCGGACACTCTTTCGCTTTCGGTGGAAACGCGCGGTTTTTGCACGGGTAAGGCGCCTTACACCGTGTACCACCCCGTAAAATGTACGGCGCGAGACGTAATTTTCCTGCTCGGGTTGGTCGCGGGCAGCGTGGCGGTAATCGTCTTTTGCTTTATATGAACGCAGTCGAAATGAAAAACGTACGCTTTGCGTACACAAAAGATACCTGGGTGCTGGACGGAGTTGACTTCACCGCCGAATACGGCAAAATTACCCTGCTTTCCGGTATGTCGGGCGACGGAAAATCCACTTTACTGTCAATCATCTGCGGCATAATTCCCAATATGACCCCCGGCACGCTCGAGGGTGACGTAACCGTTGCGGGCAGGGACGTGCGCGGCATGAAAGCGGGCGAAATTTCCCGTCTTGTGGGCTGCGTTCTGCAAAATGCGGAATTGCAGATTGTGCAGAGCGTCGTGGAAGACGAAGTGGCGTTCGGCTGTGAAAACCTCGCCATGCCGCAGGAAATGATCGAAAAGCGCGTAAAGGCGGCGTGCGCCATGATGGAACTGGACCCGTCTCTTAAAACGCGCACGCTTTCGGGCGGACAAAAACAGCGGCTTATCACGGCGGCGACGCTTGCCATGGGACAGAAAATAGTAATTCTTGACGAGCCTCTCGCCAATCTGGACAAAGAAGGCACGCACACGCTTATGACGGCATTGCGCAGACTTGCCGGGCGCGGCTATTGCGTGATAGTTTCAGAACACAGGCTTGATATGGTTCTCCCCTACGTGGATGAGGTATGGAATATATGCAGGGGCGTGGTACGCAAAGTTGAAGACAAACAGGCGTATCTGCACTCGCAGGCGGAGATAATCAGCGACGGTTGCGCGCCCTATAACGGCGGCAGACCTGTTCTCACTCTTTCGGGCGTGACGAAAAAATTCGGCAGGCGCGAAATTTTAACGGGCGTCGACCTCACCGTTTACGAGGGGGAAAGACTGCTTATTCTCGGACAGAACGGTTGCGGAAAGACTACGCTCATGCGTATAATCGCGCGTCTTGAAAAGGCTGACGGCGGAAAGACGGAACAGTTCATAGATAAAAAACTGGGTAAACGCCGCGCCTGCCGCCGCTGGTTCAGAGAGGTGGGCGTGGTGTATCAGAATCCCAACTATCAGCTTTTTATGCCCACCGTGCGCCGGGAAATAGAATTCGGCGCGGAAAGCAAGGAATACGCGGACGAGATAATGGATATGTTCGATCTGCATTCGCTCGCGTCCCGCCATCCCCAGTCGCTTTCCGAAGGGCAGAAAAGGCGTGTATCCATCGCCGCCGTCGTGGCTTCGCGCCCGAAAATTCTCCTTTTGGACGAACCTACGGTGGGGCAGGACTACGCCGGGCTTCAACGCCTTACGGACGTATTGGGTAAAATTCACGAACGCGACAACAATACCATGATAACCGTCACCCACGACCTGCGCCCCGCCCGGGCGCTGTGCGACCGCGCCGTACTCATCGAAGGCGGAAAAGTCGTAAAAGAAGGCGGCAAGGAGTTGGTAAAGGAGTATTTTACGGGAGAGGAATAAAAAAACGGGCCGCGTTTCTCGCGGTCCGTTTTTATAAATTAGCGGCGTTTATTTTTCCGAATACTGTTTGGGGCTTACGCCCGTTATTTTCTTGAAAACTCTGGAAAAGTATAGCTGGTCCAAAAAACCGCACATCTCCGCAATTTCGTATATCTTATAGTTGTTTATATTGCGCGACAGCAGTAGTTTCTGCGCATAGTTTATGCGCGTCTGGTTGAGGAATTGCAGAGGGGAAATTCCCTTTTCTTTAATAAACTGCCTGCGCAGATAATCCTTGCTCAGCGGTATGTCGCGGTATATCTCGTCCACGCTGAAAGAAGGGTCGGAAAAGTTGTCCACAATCATATTAGCCATATTCTCAACGTGTTGGGAGTTGCCCGAAGAACCGGAGAGCGCTGATAGCATGTTGAGCAGGAGTTCGGTAAGCGAAATCATCAGTTTGGGCTGTTCGCGTATGCTCATATTGAAATAGCGGTAGCACATACTCATCACCGTGTAAAGGTCGCGGTGGGAATTGTCGTCGAGCAGCTGCGGCGTTTTGAAGGGCGGCGTCCACCCCGAAATGGTCATATGTATGTTCTTAAAGCCTCGTTCCGACTGGTTTGTGTGCAGCACTCCCGGCGGTACCAGCACCAACTGGTGCTGAGTGTAATCAATCGTCCTGCCGTCCTCGAACGTGATCGTTCCGTCGCCGCCCGTGCAGTAAATGAACTCCCAAAAGTCGTGCTTGTGCTGGGAAACTTCGTATGTGCGTAAGTTTTTACCAGTATAGTTTATGACAGCCATAATCTTCCACCTCGCAGTTTCTGTTTACATAATAGCATAAAAAAACTATTTTGTCCATATTTTTTGTGGTGCCGTGTTCAGGCGTGACTATGACGCGTGTGGCGGCACCTTTGCATACTCTTTTGAATAAGTGCGCCTTGTCAATACGGCGCTGTCGTAAAAATGTGGCTTATCCGCGTGTGTGGCGGTATCTTTACGCACTCTTTTGAATAAGTACATCTTGTCAATACCGCAAGAGTATTGACTGCGATGTCCGTATGCAAAATAGCACGCAAATATATCCGCCACACACGCGGCTTCGCCCCATTTTCCGACAAATTTAATCTCTGCAAAGACCATAAAAACCGCGCGCCATTAGTCGTCTTATATGCGTACTGCAACAAATCAGCACGCAAATATATCCGCCACACGCGCGGCTTCGCTCCATTTTTCCGACAAATTTAATCTCTGCAAAGACCATAAAAACCGCGCGCCATTAGTCGTCTTATATGCGTACTGCAACAAATCAGCACGTAAATATATCCGCCACACGCGCGGCTTCGCCTCATTTTTCCGACAAATTTAATTTCTCTGCAAAGACCATAAAAACCGCGCGCCATAGTCACGCCTTCCCACGGCAATAATTGTCGTAAGTGAGCATTGAGGCAAAACAGTATACAAATTTACCCGTAGCCAACCTCAGTAGAACACATTTTACTCTAAAACATAAAATATGTGTATATGTCGGGTTGTAAAATGCTTTGCTTTCAGCGTAACTGGTTATGCCGAAAACAGTACGATTAAAGTGTTCTACTGGGGTTGGCTACGGGTATCTTTCGCAAGAGTATTGACTGCGGCGCGCAAATTATCTATATTGCGGAAAATGTGTAAAAAAGTTGGCGGTATATTGTCGGGTGTGCTATAATTTTTATGCGAATATAAAATCGGAGACGAGGTATGAACAAGGTCAGAATTACCGTTCTCAAAACCACTTTGGATAAAGAACTTGCCGCGGAGTACGGAGCGGAAGGGCTTACGGCTTGCCCGATGATGAGTGAAGGGCAGGTGTTCTATGCCGACTATGCAAAGCCGCAAGGTTTTTGCGACGAAGCGTGGAAGGCGATATACCAGTACGTTTTTGCGCTTTCCCACGGCGCGGGTAAGGAAGTGTTCTATTACGGCGACTGGATAAGAAAACCCGGAGTTGCAATATGTTCGTGCAACGACGGTCTGCGCCCGGTAATTTTCAAGCTGGAAGCCACCGACGAAAAATCCGAAATAAATTATACCCCGGTCAAACGCTGATGAATAAATACACTTATAAACTTGAAACACACGCCCATACTATTCATAACAGCCATTGCGCGGAAACGACTCCCGCCAAAGTCGCGGAAGTGTATGCAAGCAAGGGCTATAACGGCATAATCTGCACCAACCACTTCAATACCCACGACACGCTCTATCTCAAAAAACAGTATGGCGCGAAAGACGATTGCGACGTAATGGAACTCTATCTGCGCGACTTCTACGAGTTGAAAAAGTGCGGAGCTAGGGTGGGGCTGGACGTGTTTTGCGGCGCGGAAATCTCTCCCGACTGCACCACTTATTATAAGGACAATCCGCCTTACCGCGAGTTCCTGATACTGGGCATAAATCCAGAAGTGTTGCACAGGGACGGATTGTCGCTTCTTAAAACGGACCAGCGCGGACTTTTTGAATGGTGTAACGCAAACGGGGCGCTTCTGGTCCAGGCGCACCCTTATCGTGAAATATGCACTCCGGGCGATCCGGAGTATCTCCATGGCGCGGAGGCGGCAAATCTTCATCCTCTGCATAACTCCAAAAACAGTAAAGCGTTGCGCTTTTGTAAACACAATAACCTGATCGGCACGGGAGGCAGCGACTTTCATTTTCCGCTGGGCATCGGCGGCGGCATTCTTCTGCCGCGCGCGCCCAAGGACGAGGCGGACCTCGTTACGTTGATAAAATCGCGCGACTTTGAAATAATTGGGAGCAGATGGCATGCACGTAAGAATTACAGATTATAACGAAAAATGGCCGCAGATGTTCGCCGAAGAGGCGCTCGCCATATCCGGTATATTAGATGGCAACCTGGCGGCAATATATCATATCGGGAGTACCGCGGTTCCGGGACTTGCAGCCAAACCGATAATAGACATTATGCCCGTGGTTTACGATCTTAAAAAGGTGGATAAAGTAAGGAAAAAGTTCGTAGAACTCGGTTATGAATATATGGGTGAATTCGGTATTCCCGGCAGAAGGTATATGCGAAAGGGCGGCGATGACAGAACCCACCAAGTGCACATTTTCGAGCGTTCCGACAGGGAAAATATCGTCCGCCATCTGGCGGTGCGCGATTACCTCACCGCCCACCCGCAGGAAGCGGAAAGCTACGCCGCGTTAAAACGCCGCCTTGCCGCGCTCTACCCGGAGGATATAGGCGCTTACTGCGACGGAAAGGACGCTTTCGTCAAGGCTTTGGAAGAAGAAGCGTTGAAATGGTACTCCGTACCCGGAGATAACAGGTAAAGCGATAATCATTGTTTATAATATGTCATAATTCAACGGAGGTTTCACCTTTTGCATATTCTTAGGGTGGATACGGTATACAATAGACGATGTTATTTCAATCGCCCGGCGGGTCGAGTGCATTGGGAAAACGGTCTCTTGACTAAAATGCAATACGGTGCTATAATAACACAAGGCTATAACACTGCGCCGGAGGAAACTGCCGTTCCCTATCCGCCGTTATGCGGCGTAACAAATTGCAGAGCGGACACATTGCAGTCTTAGGGCGGCAGTTGATGCAAGTATTTTATGATGAGGGGTAAAATATATACGAGGAAAGAACTATGGAGCTTACTACGCGTATTTTTACTTCTCTGCCTGACGAGGCAAAGCAGATTCGCAAGACCGTTTTTATGCAGGAGCAGGGATTTTCGGAGGAATTCGACCATATCGACGCCTATGCGCGCCACATTTTATGTTATGCGGACGGCGTTGCGGTAGCCACGTGCCGTTATTTCCATTCCGACAGAGAATACGTTATCGGCAGGCTTGCGACCCTCGCCCCTTACCGCGGCAACGGAATCGGCGCCGCTGTAATGCGCGCCGCAGAAGACGCAATACGCTTAGAAGGCGGCACTTCCGTGTGTATCCACGCCCAGGTCGCCGCACGTCCGTTCTATGAAAAGTGCGGCTACATCTCCACGGAAAAATTCGACGAAGAGCAGGGCTGTCCCCACGTGTTCATGGTGAAAAGGCTTTCCTGACTCGGACGTATGTTTATTCTTATTATGTTCCGGGCGGACAACGATCCGTGCTTATTTTTATGCGGTAAGTTTTATAATTCAATGCTCTCATATTGCTTATAATAATTTTATTGATGCAATTTAAAGCTTGCGCACTTTCAAATATTGTAGTATAATCTAAAAAAGCGTAAATTTGACAGGAGTTACTGAATGAAAGAAAGAAGTATAAGTTTTTCGCCTCCGGATATAGGGCAATCCGAAATAGACGAAGTGGTGCAGGTTCTAAGATCGGGCTGGATAACCACCGGGCCGAAAACAAAGCTGTTCGAATCCCAGATTGCAGCGTATTGCGGGACAAAAAAGGCTGTATGCCTTAATTCTGCAACGGCGGGGCTGGAATTGGCTTTGAGGATTTTAGGCGTGGGGGAAGGCGACGAGGTGATAACCAGCGCTTATACTTATACCGCAAGTGCGAGCGTAATAGAACACGTCGGCGCTAAAATAGTGTTATGTGACATTGCTTCCGGCGGTTATGAAATGGATTACGACAAATTGCCGGATCTTATAACCGAAAAAACCAAGGTTATAATCCCTGTTGATATAGCAGGTAAAATCTGTAATTACGATAAACTTTACGAGATAGTAAAGGCTTCTGCAAGCAAATTTAAGCCGAACGGGGCGATTCAGGAAAAGTTCGGGAGAGTGATTCTGCTCGCCGACGCGGCGCATAGTTTCGGAGCTGAGCGGCATGGCCTGAAAAGCGGTAATATCGCCGATATATCGGTATTCAGTTTTCACGCGGTCAAAAATCTTACCACCGCAGAAGGAGGAGCCGTTACTTGGCGCGAAACATCCGCAATCGACGACGAAGCGTTTTACCATGAATTTATGCTTTGGTCTTTGCATGGTCAGAGTAAGGACGCATTGGCAAAGACAAAAAAAGGGGCATGGGAATACGACATCAAGATGTGCGGAATGAAATGCAATATGACCGATATAATGGCTGCAATCGGAATTGCACAGTTAAAAAGGTATTCTTCAATTTTGAACCGCAGACATGAAATAATCGGGCGGTATGACGAGGTGATTAAAAATAAACTTGCCGAAACTCTCGACCATTACGGTGACGATTACGCTTCTTCGGGGCATTTGTATCTGACCAATGTGTTCGGCGCCGACGAGGGCAGTCGCAATCGCATTATAACGAAAATGGCCGAACGCGGCGTAGCGGCAAACGTACATTATAAACCGCTTCCGATGCATACCGCATATAGAAATCTGGGATTCGATATTAAAGATTATCCGCATGCGTTTATGCGTTATGCAAATGAGCTTACGCTTCCTTTACATACGCTTTTAACGGACGATGACGCGGAATATGTGGCGGAAGTATATTCGAATGCCGTAAAGGAATTATTATAATGGAAGAATTGAAGGGCAAAGAAGAGGTAAAAACGGAGAATATCGATTTAATTGATTTTGACGCTGTTTTAAAGAAAAAGAGGGCGGCATTGTTTTTTAAACGCTGTTTTGACATTTTCGCCTCTTTGTTCGGACTCTTATTTTTGGCAATTCCGTTTGTGTTTATAGCAATAGCCATAAAAACGTCATCCAAAGGCCCGGTATATTTCAGGCAGGAACGTGTGGGAAAGAACGGTAAACTTTTCAGGATATTTAAGTTCAGAACTATGGTTTCCGATGCGGAAAGCAAGGGAATGCAGATTACGGTAGGGGCTGATTCCAGAATTACAAAGGTAGGAAAGTTTTTAAGAAAAACCAAGATAGACGAACTTCCGCAATTGATAAACGTACTTTTGGGACAAATGAGTTTCGTAGGTCCCAGACCGGAAGTGCCGCACTATGTAGAACTTTATACGGACTATCAACGCAATGTTTTGCGGATTAAGCCCGGAATTACCGAACTTGCCTCGATAATTTACAAAGATGAAAATGAGGTTCTCGCCCAAAGCGATGATCCAGAGAAGACCTATATAGAAGAGATAATGCCGAAAAAAATTGAAATCAACATGGAATACATTCAAAAAATGAACGTATTTTATGACATTAAGTTGATATTCAAAACATTTGCGGCAGTTTTGGAGTAAATCATGAAATACAGTATGCTGATGTCGGTATATAGAAATACCAAGGCGGACGAATTGAAGCTTTGTATGGACAGCATTTTCGCGCAGAATCCCGCCCCGGCAGAAACCATCATTGTCGAAGACGGTCCTGTTTCCGAAGACGTGGCGCAATATTTGAGCAACCTTCAATCCGAAGGTAAGGTAAAACTAGTACCTTTGGAAGAAAACGTCGGCTTGGGCAGGGCGCTTGCGGCGGGGACCGAACATTGCTCTTGCGAATGGATCGCACGTATGGACAGCGACGATATCTGCGCTCCCGACCGTATGGAAAAGCAGGCGGCTTATCTCGAAGCACACCCTGAAGTGGATGTGCTGGGTGGAAATATAGCGGAGTTTATAGATTCTCCCGATGATATCGTAAGTAAAAGAATTGTGCCGGAAGATCATGAAAAGATATGCGAATATTTGAAAAAAAGATGTCCGTTTAATCATATGACAGTTGTTATTCGCAAAAATGCTCTTGAAAAAGCCGGAGGCTATCAACATTGGCATTTTAATGAAGATAGCTACTTGTGGGCAAGAATGTATCTGAGCGGGGCAAGATTTGCCAATCTAAGTGAAATTCTGTGTTATGTCAGAGTAGGTAATGAAATGTTTAGGCGCCGCGGCGGCTATTCTTACTATAAAAGCGAACGCGATTTGTTCAAATTCATGTACAAAAACAAGATAATCAACTGGTTCGAATATCAGCAGGCAAAATTTATACGCTTTGTCGTTCAGGTGCTTATGCCCAACAGCGTAAGGCAATGGTTTTTTATCAAGTTTGCGAGGAAGGAAAAATGAAAAAGATATCAATTAACGAAGCAAAGCAAATATTATTAACCGTACTGGATGAGTACGCAGAATTCTGTAATAAAAATGGTTTGAGATATTTTTTGGCAGCAGGTACTTTGCTCGGAGCGGTAAGGCATGACGGATTTATTCCGTGGGATGATGATATTGACATTTATATGCCGAGACCTGATTATGAAGAATTCATCAAGCTTTATCCAAAGGAAGGAATAAATGTCTTAAATGAGTTCAGAACGAATGAGAAATATATGTATCCATTTGCAAAGCTGTGCAAAAGAAATACGTTGTGTAAGGAGAGAGGCGGTTATGGCGGAGTTGAGATGGGTATATATATAGATATTTTTCCAGTTGATGGGCTTGGTAATGAATATAAGGTAGCAAGAAAAATTGTGAGAAAGGTTACCAGGTATGTCAACATGAATTTAAGCTTACTTGTTAAACAATGGAGAAAAGATGTATCATTCATTAAAAACATGGCCATTTGGGTGTTGCATGGTTTTTCTAGGCTCTATGGTGGTCATACTAAAATTATAAAAAAGATGAACGATATTCTTTTGAAAAATGATTTTGATAAATGTAAATATGTAGGACAGTTAGTAGAAATGCCAAGGTATTCAAAGATAACTGATAGAACCATGTATGAGAAATCCATACAACATAATTTTGAGGGAAAAGAATACAATATTCCTGCAGATTACGACGAAATACTTAAAAAATTATATGGCGATTACATGACATTGCCTCCGGTAGAGAAAAGAGTATATGCCCATGGATATGAAGCATATGTTTTTGATAATAATGAAGACAGGGGAACAGGAGAAAAAAAATGAAAAAATATAAAATAGGGTATACTTGTGGTGTGTTCGACGTTTTTCATGTAGGACACTTAAATTTATTAGAAAGATGCAAGGAGTATTGCGATAAATTGTATGTCGGAGTGTGTGATGACCGATATGTTAAGGTCAAGAAGAATAAGGAGCCTGTTTACAGCGAAAACGACAGGGTGAGAATAATCAATGCTTTGAAGTGTGTTGATGGAGCATTTTTGGTAACTATAGAAGAGACAGATGATAAGACGAAAGTTTTTGATAGATGTCGCTTTGATGTCTTATTTTCAGGGGATGATTGGAAAGGAAGTGAACGATATAAGCGAACAGAAGAAGAATTTAAAAAAATAGGAATAGATATTGTCTATTTGCCTTATACTCAAGGAATTTCCACCTCGCAAATCAGAGAGAAGATAAAGGAGGGATAAACTATCAATGTTAGGAAAGGAGGGAGTATGGTGGTTATATTATAAACAAAACGAAGGCGAAAATTTTATCGCTCCGAATGTCACGGTTATACAATATTGTCCTAAAGCACTTAATGTGATCGTTAATTTATTTAAAAAGGACAATGTCATTCTAAACGATATCGGTGCAAAATTTTCGTTTGTATTTTATTTTTATCAAAAGGCAACTTCAAAATATATTATGCCAAAGATAATGTAACCGGTGAAATAGTTTTTCATAGCGTAGTGTATGGTAAAAGTTTTAAATTTAGATTTATGCGTAAGGATGATTATCAAATAGCACATTGCTTTACACGGGAAACACATAGAGGAAAAAATATATATCCATATGTGTTAAAGTATATTACTAAAAAAGAAAAAGGCAATGCCGTCATGTTTATAAAAGATGGCAACAAGGCTTCCGAACACGGGGTGGTAAAGGCCGGATTTGCAAAATATGCGGGGGGGGGAAAATTCGAAGGAATTTTTTAAAAATATACTATATGTCGAAACAATAAAATTTTTTACGTCAGAAGAATTAGTTGTTAAAAGAAAGGCCGATCAAATATTTCGCAATAACAAAATTTGACAAACACAATTATATAGTATATAATAATCAAAAGCGCAAAGTTATGGTTATATTACACATCGCAAATATCGGAGATAACTTGGCGAACGGCGTTCATGTTGCCGTTCCCAGGCATGTTCAGGCTCAAGCTAATCTTGCGCAGGTATTGCTTGTAAATATTCGCAATATCAATGTGGCGGGCGATATGCAATGTGAATATAAAGGCGCGGAAAGTTTTCCGGATTATCTGCCCGAGCCGTTTAATAAGCCGGATATAGCGATATTCCATGAAGTAAATTATATTGAATATATAAAATTATACAAACAGCTTTTAAAACGGAACATTCCGTACATAATTGTTCCTCACGGTGAAATAACGCAAGCAGCATTAAATAGAAAGTGGTTGAAAAAAAAGATTGCCTATACGCTTTGGTTTAACCGTTTTATAAAAAAGGCAGCCGCGGTGCAATGCCTTTCCGAAAACGAGGC
Source organism: Candidatus Alloclostridium intestinigallinarum (assembly GCA_904382605.1). Lineage (GTDB taxonomy): Bacteria > Bacillota > Clostridia > Christensenellales > UBA3700 > Alloclostridium > Alloclostridium intestinigallinarum. The sequence continues at coordinate 17,354 of CAJFJA010000008.1, forward strand.
GAAGGAAAGCGTAATTGCAGAGAGCAAAATTATAGTACCCAACGGCATGGAGCTTCATGAACAAAAACCCGTCCATTTTGATAGGAAAGGTATGAAGCTTGTATATATCGGAAGACTCGATCCTATACATAAAGGGCTTGATTTAATGATAAAAGCAGTAGGTGAAATTGCCGGATATATGCGTGAAAATGACATATCGTTGAATATATATGGTCCTGATATAAACGGCAGACTTGCTATTATAAATGGATATATTGAAGAAGAAAACGTCGGGGACATAGTGCACACCCATCCCCCCGTCTTTGGAGAAGAAAAGGCGCGGGTTATTAATGAAGGCGACCTATTTATACAAACTTCGAGATTCGAAGGCTTGCCAATGGGTATTTTGGAGGCGCTGTCTTATGGAATGCCTGTTATTGTAACGGAAGGCACTAGGTTAATGGAGCAGGTAACGGAAAATAATTGCGGATATGCCGCGGGAGATTGCGTAGAAAGTATTGCCGATGCAATAAAACAGGCTTTTGTCACAAAAGATAAATGGAAGGAACTCGGAATTGCCGCCAGGGCATTTATTAAAGAGCATTATCAGTGGAGCAAAATCGGAAAGCAATCTGTGAGGCAATATGAGGGGTTGATCAATGAATAAGTATAGCATTATAGTACCGGTATATAATGTCGAAAAGTATATTCGGGAGTGTTTGGATTCCATTAAAAATCAGACTTACGGAGAATTCGAAGCAATATTAGTAGATGATGGTACTCCCGATAACAGCGGTAAAATATGTGATGAGTATGCCGCAAGCGATGGACGTTTTAAGGTTATCCATAAACAAAACGGCGGACTTATTTCCGCATGGAAAGAAGGACTTTGGCATGCAGAAAATGATCTCATAGTATTCGTTGACAGTGATGATACAATTAAAACCGATACTTTGGCAATACTTGAAGAAAAAGCCGATTATTCCAAGGCGGATCTTATTCAGTTCGATGCTATGACAGGAAAAGATACACTAAATGTCGAATATAAGAACATAACGGATTTATTGCCGGTTCTTTTATATTACAAAGGGTATTCAAAGATTGTAAAAAACAGTAGGTGTGGGAAAGTTTTTAAGAAGGGAAAATTACTGCCGTTATTAAATGATATAGATAACCGCGTGGAAATAGGCGAAGATAGGCTTACGACATTTTGTTATCTGTTGAACATAGACACGGTTGGATTTATTGATTTTGGAGGGTATAATTATCGTCAGCATGCAAACTCAATGACTCATAGTTATAATGAAAATTTTTATGAAAAAACAAGCGTTTTGTTTGACTCGCTGAAAATTGTGATAGATAAATACGCAAAAGGTTACGATTATACAGATCAGCTTTGCAAAGAAAAGGTTATTTATGCGATAAATATTATGGCAAATGCGTTTCTTGCGAAAGACAAAAAGATAAGACGCCATGTTTTCGGGCAGGTGTTATCAGATGCCGAAATGACGCGCGGATTTCGGATTATAGATATGGATGATTTGAGCTTTTATCAAAAAAAAATGGCGTCGGCATTAAAAGACGGCAGTTATTTTCGGATTGCATTTTGGCAGTGTATTAGGAAAATAAAAAGAGTCGTCAAAGGAGTATAGCCGAATGGATGCAGGAGCAAGATTGTTGCGACATGACTTGAAATTGATAAGCAGGCGCAAACTTTCGTTTAGCGGCTGGCTTTTGGCGCTCAGTTTTTTTGTTATACCATTCGACGCGTATCTTGGAAGTCAAAACTTATCATTTATAACGATAGGTATCTTGCTGTTGTTCATGCTGTCAAGGGTTATAGAGTGTTCCGTGAAGGGGATAGCTATAAAGTTCAGATTCAATATTGTAACCGCTTATCTTGCATACAATGTTTTCAGCGCTCTATATGGCGCGTTGAAAGTAGGTGCGACATACAATAATCTATTGTTTTTTTCGATGGTGTGTTTTTTCGTGGTGTTCGTATGTTGGCCGGTGTCAGCAAGAGAATTACAATGTATAGCTTCGGTTTCTGTTGTCCAAATGGTGGTATTTATTGCTATTTGCTTTAGATACGTTTCGATTGCCGATGGAAGCATATATATGGGGATACGTGATATAGTAGATCCAAATTATCTCGTAACAAACAGTTTGCTGATGATTGCGTTCTTTCTTTATAAATTTCAGCAGACAAAAAGGACTTCAGTCGTATATACGCTGATTCAGGCATGTATTTTATTTCTTTATATTGTATGCATAGCGTTTATCGGTAGCAGAGGAGGTTTGGTGACGGCGTGTGCCGTTATAGTTGTGTATTTATTATTGCAGACACGCAAGCCGTTGCGTGCCGTATTGTTTCTGGCTGTTATCGGAATAATAGGTCTCATTCTGTTTTTTAATCTTTTGCCTTCATATATTACGGAAAGATTTACTTTACAGCATATCTTGCAGGACGGAGGCAGTGGCAGATTAACCATATGGAGTAATTATCTTTCCTATTATGCAGAACAAAATTTGGATTTTTGGTTATTCGGAGCTGGCAGAGATGTTCCACCCACTCAAATTTATCTTCCTGAGTTTGGCGTAGTGTATTATTCGCACAACTTGTTTATCAAAGCTCTTATTGAAGGCGGTATTGTGGGGTTGACACTGCTTGTCGGTTCAATTGTGTATTTATTAAAAAAAGGGATTGCAAATAAAAATGGTATATTTGTAGCTACGCTCATAGCGTTTGTTGTCGGAGCGATTTTTTTGGATCTGGATAACATGAGGATTTTTTATCTGATACTGGCTTATGGAGTGAGCATAAATAAACGTATAATGAGTGTTTGGAAAGGCAATATATTGCTCCGGAGGGAGAGATGAAACTGAGCGTAATCGTGCCTGTTTATAATGCGGAAAAGTATTTGCGGCAGTGTTTGGATTCTTTGGTGAATCAAACATTCAGTAATATGGAAATAATTCTTGTCAATGACGGCAGTAATGACGGCAGCGGCGTGATATGCGAAGAATATTGTAAAAAGTATAATAACGTCAAATATATAGATAAGCGAAACGAAGGCGTAATGGCGGCATGGATTGACGGGGTCAAAATAAGTGAAGGGGAATATATCGGGTTTGTGGATGCGGACGATTATTGCGAAACAGACAGATTCGAACAGTTTATAAACAGCGCCGAAAAAACACAGGCGGATATAGTTATCGCCGGGCACAGGACAATTGATTCAAACGGAAATATTTCCAATGCAGTACGCAGAGGGAGTATAAGCCCGGGTGTTTATGAAGGCGAAGATTTGGAGTATATAAAAAATACGTATTTTAAAGAATCTTATTTTAGCGCTCTGCGTTGGGAAAAAATCACAAAAAACGAATTAATCAGAAGGAATATTTCAAGTTTCAACACCGAAATAGCGCTCGGCGATGATATAGTTTTTACATTGGCAACTTTATTGGATGCAAAAAAATTGAGCGTCATAGAAAACAATGGTTATTATTATCGGTATAACGGCAATTCAATAACGCATAGTTTCTCTGAAAAAAGAATAGACGAGCTGTGTTATTTGTGTGAGAACATAAACCACATATGTAAATCAAAAGGCTATGACGCTTATAAAGACTTAGAATTTAAAAGGCAGTTATCAGTTACGACGACAATGCTTATCAGCAGTAATAAACGATTTTTCGAAAAGAGAAAGCTCTTGCAAAGGCTAAGGAGAACCGATACTGTAAAAAACATTTTTGCCGATAATAAATATCCTATAATGTCCGTTGCGGAAAAGATGAAACTGTATTTGTTAAAGCACAAGTGCTATATTATGCTCATAATACTTGCACAATTGAAAAAAACAAATAAATGAGAGTGCTCGAAAATAATGTCTGTAAACAATACCAAATCCAGAGTGAAGAATTCTTTCCGAAACACCATGTTCGGGTTTTTGGGACTACTATTATATCAGGTATTTAATTTTGCTACCCGTTCCGTATTTATTCGTTTACTTGGAGTCGAATACAAAGTCAATGGTTTGCGAAAATTTAATACATATAGGATATGGACAGAAAAGTATCAGTATGATATAATATATACAATACCTACACTATATTAGTTAGTGAAGAGTAGTAAGCTTGGGTATCACCAGGAGATAAAATATGAAGATAATAGCATTTAATTTGCCGCAATTCCATGAGATCCCCGAAAACAATGAATGGTGGGGAAAAGGATTTACAGAGTGGACGAATATTAAAGCGGACAATAAATACAGCGAAGGAATAAAGCCGCTGGATGGAAATTATTATAATTTTTTGGATAAGTCCACGATGCAATGGCAGACTGATTTATGTAAGAAATATGGGGTTTACGGCATGTGCTATTACCATTATTATTTTAATGGAAGATTATTGCTTGAAAAACCGGCAGAAAATTTATTGGAATGGAAAGATATTGATCAGAAATTCTGCTTTTGCTGGGCGAATCATACATGGTGCCGCAGCTGGAACGGAACAAAAGAAGTTCTATTGGAACAAACATATGGAAAAGAAGAAGAATGGCGCAGGCACTTTGAATATCTTAAACCGTTTTTTGAAGATGACAGATATATCAAAATCGATGATAAACCTGTATTTATGATTTTTAATACTAGGGTTGAATGTTTGGAACAAATGATGTCGTATTTCGATGATGCTTGCAAAAAAGCCGGGTTTGCGGGGATATTTTATATTCAGTCGATATCAAATCAATGCTATTTGGAAAAAGTTCCCGAAAATGCAGACGCGATATTAACTAGAGAACCGGATTATTCTTATAACAAATACGTGAAAAAATTAAATAAGACTCCGTTGGGATTCATTGTAAGATGTATTAGATACGTTAACCGTAAGATATTTCACATCAAGAGAATTAATTTGCGAAAATTCGATGGAAATAAACTTATGCGCTTCGCTACAGAAAACTTAAAGAAGGCTCCTACAGACAGACCATATTTTAGATGCGCGTGGTCTATGTGGGATAATACTTATCGCCATAAGTGGAGGGGATATAAAATATCAAGGCCGTCAAAAGAAGTATTTGAAGATTATCTGCGTGCTTTGAAGGAAGAATGTGAAAAAAGAAACGAGGAGTACATATTCTTCAATGCATGGAACGAATGGGCGGAGGGAATGATACTCGAACCCGAGGAAAAATACGGCTACTATTTTTTGGAAAGCATTAAGAAAGTAGTTATTGATGAAAAATAAAGTACTTGACATAAAGTGATTGGTTATTTGTTTACAAATATTGATCACTACAAAATACAGATAAGATTTGGGTAAATAGTGATGCAAATAGACGGAAGACAAGTATCGGTAATGGCACAAATAATAACATACAATCCGGATATGGATATATTACGTGAAAATGTTAGATCCATAATTTCACAAGTAGATGCCTTATTGATATATGATAACGGCTCAGCCAACATAAAAGCCGTTGTTGAAGGTTTGCAAGATTATAATTGTGTTTGGATAAAAAATACTGTCAATATGGGAATAGGTGAAGCGCTCTATGATGGAATAAATTACGCTTATAAACAAGGATATAAATATATTTATACCCTTGATGATGACACGGTGTCTAATTATGATGTTGTAAAACTTGTCGTATCCGAATTAGAAAAAGACAATTCGTTGGCTATTATAGCAGCAGGTACGCAATTGCGGCTGGATGAAGATTTTTCAAAAAATAGCTATGAGAGCAAAATTGATTACGTGACGAAAGAAAGAGGTGTGATGACGGCAGGGAGCTGTGCACGCGTTGAATATATTTTGAATGAGGGCAACTATAAAAAGGAATGGTTTATTGATTGGATAGATTGGGAAATGTGCAATAGATTGATTAAGAGAGGTTATAAGGTGGCGTTACATAGGGGTGCCGCTCAAAGACATGCCGAGGGAAATAAATTGGAAAAGAAATTCTTTGGCAAGAACGTTATATCACAAGATTACCCTGCATTCAGGCTGTATTATCGTAGCCGTAATCTTGTTTTGTTAAGAGCATTAAATATGGATGATGAATATTATCGAAAAAGAGCTTTCAAATCAGATTTTTCTTATCGGATAAAATGCATTCTCGCTATTGAAAGGAATAAGATTAAAAAGCTAACGGCAATCTTAAGAGGTATAATTAACGGTAAAAAGATGTTGCGAACAGGGAAAACGATTCCGTATAGTAAAAAATTTCCCTACTGAGGTGATTAAGTGGCTGTAAACAGGACAAAATTTGCATATATTAATATAGCATGCTCGTTGGTATCATCTATTTTGAGGATGGTGCTAGCGTTTTTTGTTCAGCAGCAATTGGTAAAGTATCTCGGATATGATTTAGTGGGGGTAAATAGGACGTGTACGTCAATTATCGGCATGCTGTCGGTGGCAGAAATGGGCTTGGGAAGTGCAATAACATTTTGCTTATACGAGCCTCTTTCACACGATAACAGAAAAAAAATATCTGCCTTAATCAGCCTTTATCGTAAGATATACTACGGTGTGGCGTTCGTAGTCATTGTAGGTGTTGCGGTAACTATGCCGTTTATCAAAAAATTCACACAAAGTAACTATGATTTGAGTTATTTGTGTTTGGTTTACGGACTGTTTGCACTAAACACGGTGGCATCGTACTTATTGTCATATAACCAAACACTTTTAGCAGCTGACCAACACGAATATATTACGACACTGATTACATCTGTCTCGTCTACATTGATGTATATAGTGCAATTTGTGGTGCTTTACAGTGTAAAGTTTTTTGCTGATAAAGCGAGAGAATTCTTTGTGATATATTTATTGGTAGCGGTTCTATTTACGTTTATCGGGAATATAGTGGTTTATATAATCGTACGTAGGAAATATCCATATATTAAGAAATTTAAAAAAGAAAAGCTTGGAAAAGATGATAAATCAACGATCAAAAAAAAAGTTGGCGCGCTGATTTATCATAGAATAGGTAATTATTTGGTTACAGGAACCGACACGCTGATAATTACGGGGTTTTTAACATCTGCGGTTTCCGGCATTACAAGTAATTACTATACAATCACGACTGCGCTGAATACGATTTTGACAAAAGTTCCGACTGCTCTGTTGCCGGGTTTTGGAAATTTAATTGTAGAAGCGGATGGAGAAAAGACATATTCTATATATAAGCGAGCACAGTTTCCGATATTCATTCTGTTCGCGATTGCGGGTATAGGAGCAACAGTGTTGAGCGATTTGTTTATATCACGAATATGGCTTAGTGAAACAGGTTTAATGGACCATGCATTTACAATTTTATTGGGGACAAACTTTTTTATAACAGGATACACGACGCTTATGGGCAGCGTGCGTTTTGCGGCAGGTGTATTTGAGCCTGATAAGTATTTGCATATCGTCATAGCTGTTCTCAATCTCGTTATTTCAATATTGCTTGTAAATGTTTGGGGTGCTGCCGGTGTATTGGTCGGAACGCTGATATGTTTGTTAATAAAAGAAAGCAGTGTTCTGCCGTATATATGTTGTAAATATGTATTCAAAATAAAAACTAGACCCTTGATTGCCAGATTATGGTTTGAGTATATTTTATATGGAATACTGTGCGGTGCGTGTTGGTTCATTTGCGGTACATTTACGATGGATAATGCGATAGTGGAATTTATTTTGAAGGGGTTAATTTGCGCGGTGTTGCCTACGTGTGTAATATGTTTGCTGTATTGCAGAACTTCTGAAATGAAATATTATGTGGGAAGAGTTAAAAATTTGATTTCGAAAATTATAAATTGCATGCGAAAATCAAAAAGAAAGAAAGAGAATAACAATATCGACAGCAGTATAGAAGAAAATCAAGTTATGTCTGATAATACGGAGGATCCAAAACAATGAATTTTATTGATACAAAACTCAGGGGTGTAAAAATAGTAGAACCGGTAGCATACGGAGATAATCGTGGCTGGTTTATGGAAACTTATAACGAAGGGGAATTCCATAAAAACAATCTATATTATAATTTCGTGCAGGATAACCAAAGTTTTTCCGCACAAAAAGGAGTACTCCGCGGATTGCATTTTCAGAACAATCCTTTTGCGCAAGCCAAATTGGTGCGGTGCACCCAAGGTGCAATTTTAGACGTGGCGGTTGATATAAGAAAGGGCAGCGATACTTATCTGCAGTACGTAAGTGTGGAGCTGAGTGCGGAGAACAAAAGACAGCTACTTATTCCACGCGGGTTTGCGCACGGTTTCGTAACTCTCACAGACAACGTGATGGTGCAATACAAGGTAGATAATCTTTATAGTAAGCCGCACGATAGGGGAATACAATATTGCGACCCTTCAATCGGGGTTAAATGGGATATTACGAATCCGATTCTTTCGGTAAAGGATACCACAAGTCCCATGCTGAAGGACAGCGACGCGAATTTTACCATAAAAGTTTTGGTTACGGGCGTTAAAGGACAGCTGGGATACGACGTGGTGAAAAAGCTTACGCAAGAGGGATTTGAATGCAGGGGTATAGACATAGACGATTGCGATATTACCGACGAAAACGCTGTTAAGGAATATATAGTAAAATATAATCCTGACGTGGTAGTTCATTGTGCGGCGTATACGGCAGTGGACAGAGCCGAGGAAAACGAAGCGGCGTGCAGAAAGGTGAACGTGGAAGGCAGTGAAAATATAGCCAAAGCGTGCAGGCTGATAGATGCAAAGATGGTTTATGTCTCCACCGACTACGTATACGGAGGGGCGGGGGAGAAGCCGTTTGAAGTGACGGATAAAATTGCGCCGCTCAATGTGTACGGTAAGACAAAATTCGAAGGCGAGCAAGCATGCAGAAGGCATTTGGAAAAACTTTTCGTCGTAAGAACGTCGTGGGTATTCGGTAAAAACGGTGGTAATTTCGTGAAGACGATGCTTAAACTTGCGGGAGAGAAAAAGGAACTTTCCGTAGTAAGCGATCAGATAGGGTCGCCTACATATACGGTTGATCTTGCTGATTTTCTGTTTTATATTATTCAAACGGATAAATACGGCACGTACCATTGCTCCAACGAGGGATATTGTTCGTGGAATGAGTTTGCCAAGGAGATATTCCGCCTGGCAGGTAAAGACGTCAGGGTAAACGAGGTATTGACTAAGGATTACAAGAGCGTTGCGGCAAGGCCGCTTAACAGCAGATTGAGCAAGAAGTGCCTGGAAGAATGCGGTTTCGGCAAGATGCCGACATGGCAGGACGCTTTGGACAGATATTTGAAGGAGATTGGAAAATGAAGATACTTATAACCGGAGGAGCCGGATTTATAGGCGGCAATTTCGTATATTATATGCTGCAGAATCATGCCGACTATATGATTGTATGTCTTGATAAACTAACGTATGCGGGCAATCTTTCCACTCTTGCGGAAGCAATGAAAAATGAGAGGTTCAAGTTTGTCAAAGGTGATATTGCCGATAAGAAATTTGTCGAAGAACTGTTTAAGCGTGAAAAATTCGATGCGTGCGTTAACTTTGCGGCTGAAAGCCACGTGGACAGGAGCATAGAAGATCCGCAGATTTTCCTTATGACAAACATTATAGGTACCCAGGTTTTGATGGACGCCTGCCGGCTTAACGGAAATATACGCTATCACCAGGTATCCACCGACGAGGTTTACGGCGATCTGCCGCTTGACAGACCCGATCTTATGTTTACCGAGGCAACGCCCATACATACGTCGAGTCCGTACAGCGCAAGCAAAGCGGGCGCGGATTTGCTCGTTCAGGCTTATTATCGCACTTACGGGCTGCCGGTGACGATTTCACGTTGCAGCAATAACTACGGCCCCTATCATTTTCCGGAAAAACTTATTCCGCTTATGATAACGCGCGCTCTGGCTGACGAGAGCCTGCCCGTTTACGGCGACGGTAAAAACGTTCGCGACTGGCTGTACGTTGAAGACCACTGTCGCGCGATAGATCTTATTCTGCATAAGGGCAGAATAGGCGAAGTTTATAATGTGGGCGGACATAACGAAATGGCGAATATAGATATAGTCAGGCTTATTCTGAAAAAGCTCGGCAAGCCTGAAAGTCTTATAAGATACGTGACCGACCGAAAGGGGCATGACAGGAGATACGCCATCGATCCTACGAAAATACATAATGAATTGGGTTGGCTTCCGGAAACAAAGTTCGCCGACGGAATAGAAAAGACGGTAAAATGGTACTTGGATAACAAGAAGTGGTGGCAGGATATAATCAGCGGCGAATACCGCGGTTATTACGAAAAAATGTATTCAAACAGGTGAGGTAATTATATGAAGGGGATAATTTTAGCGGGAGGCAGTGGAACCAGACTTTATCCGCTTACAAAATATACGTCAAAACAGGCGTTGCCTGTATATGACAAGCCGATGATATATTATCCGCTGTCCACGCTTATGCTTGCGGGTATAAGGGATATTCTCATTATATCAACTCCGCGCGATCTGCCCACGTTCAAAAATATGCTCGGAGACGGAAGTAATTTCGGAATACGGCTTTCGTATGCAGAACAGCCTTCTCCGGACGGCTTGGCACAGGCGTTTATAATTGGCGAAGATTTTATCGGCAAAGATAAATGCGCTATGATCCTGGGCGACAATATATTCCATGGCAACGGACTTTCCAGAGTGTTAAAGCAGGCTGCGGAAAAGGAAACCGGAGCAACGGTGTTCGGTTATTACGTGGATGATCCGGAGCGCTTCGGGGTAGTGGAATTCGATAAAGACGGCGAAGTTATTTCCATAGAAGAAAAACCCAAAAAGCCGAAGTCGAATTATGCCGTTGCAGGGCTTTATATTTACGATAATAAAGTTGTGGAGTATGCTAAAAAAATAAAACCGAGTGAAAGAGGCGAACTTGAAATAACCGACATAAACAAACTGTATTTGCAGGAAGGGCAGCTGCACGTAAAATTGCTCGGGCGCGGTTACGCGTGGCTGGATACGGGCACGATAGAGAGTTTGCTGGAAGCGGCGGAATTTATGAGTATTTTGGAAAAAAGACAGGGGATAAAAGTGTGTATACCCGAAGAAATAGCCTATAAAAACGGTTGGATAAGCGCGAAAAAATTAGGTGAAATTATTTCTGAATACGGCAAGAGCAACTACGGGAATTACCTGAGAAAGGTAAAAGAAGGAAGAATCAGATATTAAGGTCCGACAATCAATACAAGCCGAGGGGAGTCCCTCGGCATATTTTTACAAAAAAACTACATTAAGCGGTACGACCCGGTATTGACGGTTTTAATTGCGTTGGGTTATAATATAGATAAATTCGTTTGCGTCGGGGTTCGGGGCGGACGGGTTTTACTCGTTTTCGGAGGCGGGGAAAATGCTCAGATTAAAGGGGATAGAAAAGTTTTACAAGACGGGTGACGGCGGAGTTCTGGCGCTGAAAGGGATAGATATAAACTTTCGCCGCAACGAGTTCGTGTCGGTGCTGGGTCCTTCGGGGTGCGGCAAGACTACGCTTTTGAATATAATAGGCGGACTTGACCATTATACTGCCGGCGAAATGAGCATAGACGGCGTTTCCACCAAAGAATACGGCGACCGCGATTGGGATACCTACCGTAACGAGCGGATAGGTTTTGTATTTCAAAGTTACAATCTGATACCGCAGCAGAGCATTCAGGGGAACGTGGAACTTGCCCTTACCATAGCGGGCGTGGGCAGGCAGGAGCGTGCGCGCAGGGCGCGCGAGGCGCTGGACAAGGTGGGGCTTGCCGGGCTTTACAACAAAAAGCCCAACCAGCTTTCGGGAGGACAATGCCAAAGGGTGGCTATTGCCAGAGCGCTTGTGAACGAACCGGAGATACTGCTTGCCGACGAGCCTACGGGCGCGCTCGATACCGTGACGTCCGTGCAGATAATGGACCTTATCAGGGAGATAGCGGGCGATAAGCTGGTGATTATGGTCACGCACAACCCGGAACTTGCCAAGGAATATTCAACCAGAATAGTAGAGCTTCTGGACGGCAAAATGGTGGGCGATTCCAACCCTTACACGGACGAAGAGTGCGATAAAGACGCCGCGGAAATGCGGCGGGAGCCGGAATACGCGGCGGAGGCTTGCGAAGAAACAAGTAAGGATAAAGAGAAAGAAGAAAAGGCGAAAGGTTTGCGCAAATTATTCAAAAAACGCGGGGCAGGGGTGAAAAAACGCAAGTCGAAACTGTCTTTCGGAACGGCGTTTTCGCTTTCTGCGAGAAATCTGCGCGCCAAGATAAAGCGCACCGTCATGGTGTGTATAGCCGGAAGTATAGGCATTATCGGCGTGGCGAGCGTGCTGGCGGTTTCTTCGGGTGTGCAGAACTACATAACGGATATGCAGAACGATATGCTTTCGGGCAATCCGGTAGCCGTGCAGGAATCGGGAATAAATCTTTCGTCCGTAACCGAACTTATGTCGGGAGGACAGATATCCGACGTAATAAAGCAGTCCGTCGAGGACGGATATATCAACGTGGATACCGCGATAGATTCGCTCATGCGTATGGCGGAGATGATGGGCGGGTTTACTTTCGAAAATGAAATTACGCAGGATTATATCGACTACGTCAAAGCCATGCCGCAGGAGTATTATTCGGCGATGTCGTTCGATTACGGCATAAATATGGCGTATTCGCTATATACGGATTATACGATGGCGGAAGGAGAAGAACGGCTTTCCGTATTCGCGGCGGACAGCAAGCTGCGCGCGCTTATGGAGCAGGCGGGGTATTCGGAGCTGTCAAGTTCTTTTGACGACGCGGCGGGCGTATTTTCCTTGGCGCCCGATAACGCCGAGTTCATTTTATCGCAGTACGATATAGTAAACGAGGGCGGTTATATCCCCGCGCAGGCGGGTGAAATAATGATAGTCGTCAACGACGAAACGGAGATATCGGATATTCTGCTTGCCCAACTGGGATATTATACGCAGGAAGAATTCCTCAACGCGATATATAAGGCGGCGGGCGACGAACGCTACGACGAAAGTCTGGACAAGCCGCGCATTTCCTATGAAGAGTTGCTCGGCAAGACGTTCACTTTTTATCCCAATGACGAGATATACACTTCGGAAGAAGGCATAACGGGGACGAAGTTCGGCTATGACGCTTCGCACGAAGGGGAGGGAATCGAACTTACCGTTACGGCGATTCTGCGGCCGAAGGAGGGGCTTTCTTTCGGAAGTCTGGATACGGGCGTTTACTATACTCAGGCGCTTGCGGACGAAATTGTCAAAGTAAATTCCCAATCGGAAATAGTAAATTATATGCTTGAAAACGAGCAGACAGGCGGCGAATACGCTCTGGTGGGTACGGTTGTCGGGTCGCAGATAATGGGCACGATACCCACATACGAGATGAGCTACACTTTCGAGGGAAGTACGTATACGCGCACGATGTGCGTGGGCAGTACGTACAGCGCGCAGAATACCACGATATACACGCTTATGCTGCGCGACGCCGGAGGCAATACCATTCCCGAAACGATAAGCATATATCCCGTGGATTTCGAGTTGAAAGACGGCGTGACCGCGTATCTGAGCAAATGGAACGAAGACGGCGACATTACCGTGAACGGTAAGGTGTTGACCGCGGAGGAGAGGGCGCAGATAACTTATACCGATAATCTTTCCGTAATCATATCCATGATAGGCGATATGATAGACATAGTAACTTATGCGCTGGTGGCGTTTACCGCGCTTTCGCTGGTGGTTTCCACCGTAATGATAGCTATTATCACATATGTGTCGGTAATAGAGAGGGTGAAAGAAATAGGCGTTATACGCTCGCTTGGCGGCAGAAAGAAAGACGTGTCGCGCCTGTTCAACGCGGAAACGTTTATCATCGGGTTTATCTCGGGCGTGATAGGCATTGTGATCACATATATAATCTGCCTTGTCATAAACGCCGTCGTAGGCGCGGCGGTCGGCATTACCGGTATAGCAAGTCTGCCGTTCACGACCGCGCTCATACTTATAGCGGTATCCGTGCTTCTTACGCTCATATCCGGGCTTATCCCCGCAAAACTTGCGGCGAAGAAAGATCCCGTGGAAGCGCTCAGAAGCGAATAAAAAGGGGGTTATATGGATAATTTCGAACTTATGCAAAGCAGACATTCCGTACGCAGTTACCTTGATAAAGCCATTGGAAGCGGGAAGGTTGAGTTTTTGAAAAATGAGATAGAAAAAGCCAACGCCGAAGGCGGATTGCATATGCAACTTATTTTGAACGAGCCGCATGCTTTCGACAGCTTCATGGCAAGGTACGGCAAATTTTCCGGCGTGCGCAATTATATCGCTTTGGTAGGTAAAAAGGGCGCAGGGGCGCAGGAAAAATTGGGATATTACGGCGAAAGGGTTGTGCTTGCCGCCCAAAGCGCCGGGCTGAACACCTGCTGGGTGGGAATGACTTATAAAAAAATCGGGAAAGCCTTTGAACTCGGCAAAGGAGAGAAGATATACGGGGTTATCGCTCTCGGTTACGGAAAGACGCAGGGAAAGGCGCACACGGGCAAAAAGCCGTCAGACGTGTGCGACCCCGAAGGCAAGCCCGAATGGTTCATGCGCGGAGTGGAAGCGGCGTTGCTTGCCCCCACGGCGCTCAACAGGCAGGGCTTCAAGTTTTCATTGAACGACGACGGCAATGTCGCGGCATATATGAGTCCCGGCTTTTACCGCAGTATGGATCTGGGTATCGTAAAATACCATTTCGAACTCGGCGTGGGACGGAAGTTCGGTTGGGCGGAAAAGTGACCGGTCGGTAAACCGCCCGTCTATACTACGCATACTGCGGAAAAATAGACCGTGAATTCGCCGTTTTCATACTTGCAGAATTCCTGCACGTATCCGAGCAAATCGGCGTTGTAAAGTCCTGTAATGCGCCGCATAACGGATAAGTCGAACGTACCGCTCCTTATATATACCGGAGTGGCGGTGTTTACCGCCGATACGTCCGCCGTTACGGGGCGGATAAGTTTTCCGTCAGAATACAATCCGTCAAGATATTCGCCGCTTCTTCCGCTTAGGTCGATATAAAAAATGCGTTCGCCGTTTGTTACTTTTACTTTGTATCCGTCCTGATATTGCGCGGTATATTCGTTTTCTATTTCGTCGCTGTCGAATATTATTTCGGGCTGAGGTCCTGAAAAATCGTATATGCAGGAGTAGGAAAAAGCTCCGCTACCGCCGCTTTGTATGTTGTAATATACGTCGTTCAAGCCGTCGCCCGTAAAATCTGCAAGCACGAGCGAAGGTTCGTATCCGCTGTCATGCGAAGGGGCGACGGTAAATTTTTCGCCGCCGCGTTCAACGTAAATAACCGCGTCCGTGCAGTATGCGCCGCCGTCCGCCTGTTGCGCTTCGAGCACGGCGCAAATTCGGTTTTCGCAAGTTTTATTCGTCCCCGGCACACACGTAAACGGCGAAATTATGCAGGTTAATAATGCCGCCACGATTTTTATCTTCATAACGTAAGTATGTGCTATTGAAAGCGGTTGTTGCAACGGCAACTTGAAAAAAGCGTATTACGGATATATAATATTATTACAGAATATCCGACGTAAAGGGAGGTAAATATGAAAGTAGTAATTATAGGCGGAGTTGCCGGAGGTGCGAGTTGCGCTACCCGTCTGCGCAGACTGGACGAGAGGGCGGAGATAATCATTTTCGAGCGCGGGGAAAACGTATCGTACGCAAACTGCGGACTGCCTTATTATATAGGCAGGGAAATAGAGCGGGAAGAGGACCTTACCGTGGCTTCTCCCGCGTTTTTGCGCGCAAGATTCAACATAGACGTGCGCGTTATGTCAGAAGTCATCGGAATTGACCGAAAGGCGCATACGGTAACCGTGCGCTCGCCGCAGGGCGAATATAAGGAAAGTTACGATAAGCTGGTGCTCACTCCGGGTGCGGGAGCAAAGACTTTCGGCTTTGGCGGAGAGGGGGTGTTCACCCTGCGCGACGTGCGCAACACGCTGGATCTGAACGCTTATCTTACGGATAACAATGTGACAAACGCGCTGGTCGCGGGCGGCGGTTTTATAGGCGTGGAGATAGCGGAAAACCTTATTCGCCGTGGAATTAAGGTGACTTTGGCGGAGTTTGCGCCCCAGCTTATGCCGCCTTTCGATAAGGAGACGGCTCTGCTTGTATCCGACGCGCTTAAAGGCGGCGGCGTGGACGTGCGCGTGAATACGGGCGTAAAGGCGGTTGAGCGCGCGGACGGCGGATTGAAGGTCGCGTTTACCGACGGCACCGCCATGAATGCGGGCGCGGTGATTCTCGCTTTGGGAGTGGCTCCCGAAACCGCCCTTGCAAAGCAGGCGGGGCTGGAGCTTGCCGCAAACGGCGGAATAAAGACGGACGAATTCATGCGTACAAGCGATGAGGACGTTTTTGCCGCGGGCGACGCTGTCAGCGTTATCGGCGCGGACGGCGGAGAAACGCTCATACCTCTTGCCGGACCTGCAAACAGACAGGGCAGGAGCGTTGCCGCAAACCTGCTCGGCGGCAGGGAGAGCAACGGCAGGGCGGTGCTGGGCGCAAGCGTGGTAAAGGTGTTCGACCTCACCGCCGCAAGCGTGGGCAGGAACGAAAAACAACTGCAAAAGGCGGGTGTGAAGTATAAAAAAGCATATGCGTTTCCCATGACCCACGCGGGTTATTATCCGGGCGCAACGCAGCTTACGTTAAAGTTGCTGTTCGGTGAAAACGGGGAAATTTACGGCGCCCAGGCGGCGGGCAGGGAGAACGTGGAAAAGCAGATAGACGTAATCTCCGCCGTAATGAAACTGGGCGGCACCGTGCACGACCTGGCGCAGATGGAACTGTGCTACGCGCCGCCGTATAATTCGGCGAAAAGCCCCGTGAATATGCTCGGCTTTATCGCGGAAAATATCCTTTCCGGACTTTGCCCCACCACTTATGCGGAAAATCTGAAAAAGGGCGACTTCGTGCTTGACGTGCGTATGCCGGGCGAATGCGCGAGGGGCGGAATTCCCGGCGCGGTGAATATCCCTCTCGACGTACTGCGCGACCATATTGACGAACTGCCCAAGGATAAGAAGATAATCGTGTCCTGCGCGGTGGGTCTGCGCGGCTATCTCGGCACGCGTATTCTCCGCCAGCACGGCTTCGACGCGGTCAACCTTTCGGGCGGCTATCGCGTATATTCGCTCTGCTCGCGCGCGGGTATGCTGCAAAACGATTAAATAAAACAAGAAGAGTAAAAGAAAGAAGCTCCGTTTTGTGCGGAGCTTTTTTGCGCTTTGCGTACGTGCGGAAAATTGCTTGCGGTGCGGTTACCGCCGTTTTTTATGCAAATAAATTAAATTGCAACAAAAATTTTGCAACCCTTTCAAAACGCTTGCAAAATTTCCGCCAAAGGTATATAAATGTTTCGGATATGAACGAGGAAGGCGGCAGGGCGGTAAAACCGCATATCAGATACATAATAAAAAGCCTGGTAAAAGGGCATATCGTGCTCATAATCGCGGCGGTGGCGGCGGCTGTCACCTGCTTTTTCGTGCCGCCGAACGCGGGATATGCGGATTACTTCGACCTGGATACGCTTTCCTGCCTGTTCTGTACTTTGGCGGTCGTCTCCGCGCTTAAACGCAGGCGGTTTTTCGAATGGCTGGCGGTAAAGATAGTCACCGCTTTCGGCAATATGCGGCGCGTTGCTTTCGCGTTGGTTTTCGTCACTTATTTCGGCTCTATGGTCATGGCGAACGACATGGCTCTTATAACGTTTCTGCCGCTGGGCTGGTTCGTCCTCTCTTCGTGCGGAAAGACTAAATATACCGCTTTCGTGTTCGTAATGCAGAACGTGGCGGCGAATCTGGGCGGTATGCTTACGCCGTTCGGCAATCCGCAGAATCTGTACCTTTACTCCTTTTACTCGATAGAGGCGGCGGAATTTTTCAAAATAATGGCGCTTCCTTTCGCGATGGCGTTCGTGCTGATTGTCGGGACGTGCTTTTTCGTCAGACTTGAACCTATTAAGCTGGAAACCGCGCCCCAGCCCGCTCCGCCCGTGTGGCGCATTGTGATATACTTTGTGTTGTTCGTCATCTCGGTGATGATAGTTTTCCGCGTGTTCGAATGGTGGATAGGGCTTGTCGTTGTAACTGCCGCGCTGCTGATTTTGGAGCCTAAGGCGTTTCTGCTCGTGGACTACGGATTGCTGCTCACTTTCTGCGCCTTTTTCATATTCTCGGGCAATATGTCGCAAATTCCCGCAGTACGCGAATGGCTGGGCGCGCTGGTTGCGCTTTCGCCGCTTCTTGTGGGTACGGCGTCGTGCCAGGTGATAAGCAACGTGCCGTCCGCCGTGCTCCTGTCACGCTTTACGACGGATTACCGCCACCTGCTCATCGCCGTGAATATCGGCGGTCTGGGTACGCCCGTGGCGTCGCTGGCAAGCCTTATCACCCTGGGCGAATACCGCAAGCGCAACCACGGAAAAACTCTCCGCTATCTGGGACTTTTCTCGCTTATAAATTTCGCCTATCTGGGTATTTTAATAGGAACAAGTTACTTAAACGACCTTATTTTGGGATAATTGAGCAAGTACGCGGAAAATATTTAATCGCGCTTTACATATCAAACGCAAAATTGTATAATGATTGCGTGAGGAAAAAGGTATGTTCGAACCGCTGACAAAGTTTATAGGACCGCTCGGCGAAATACAAAAGCCGGGAGTATGGCGCAGCGAGCTTTACGACGAAAATGGAAACGTCGCGGAGCTTGTAATTCCATATATTGACTATTGCGACACGATAAAGCAGTTTGTGGCGGCGGTTGAAAAGTTCAATGAAGATTTTCCGCAATTCCATATGCTTAAATATATGGCCGAATTAAAGGCGAAACACATATATTGGGACGTGGACGCGATGAAAGTTCCCGACGCGACCCGTCTGTCGGACAGGACGGTGCTCAGTTTGCTTATGGGCATGGTGAGGGGCGAATATTTTTGCGCGGGCGTTATAGAAGAGTACGTAACCGAACGCCACGTGATAAGGTGGCTTGAAAGATTGAAATATCTGGACGAATTCAGATATAAGCGCGAGGCAAACAAGAAAGCCCGTGGAGAAAACGGCGTTGACCAAAGCGGAGCGCGTTAAAGCCGAAAATTCCGCAAAATGGAAAAAACAGTTGACAGGCGGACGTAAGAAGGCTATAATTTTGACATATATAATTTACGCGTAAGCGTGAAGGCAAGTGTAACTGCAATGGCGCAGGCGCACGGAACGGAGAGTAACTGCCGCTTCCTGAAAGGGAGGCGGCATTTTTATATTTACAGGAGGCGGATATGTGCAGTATTATCGGATGTTGCGGAAAAGTGGACGAAGAGGAGTTTAAGCGCGGTTTTGCGCGCACGGAAAACAGAGGTCCGGACATGAGCCGCGTCATGAACGTGGACGGCGGAGTTATGGGTTTTCACAGGTTGGCTATTATGGGCTTGGACGAGCGGGGCATGCAACCATTTGTCAGGGGTAATTCCGCTGTTGTGTGCAACGGCGAGCTGTACGGCTTCCGCAAGGTAAAAAAGGAGCTTGAAGGAAGGGGATACATATTCGCTTCCGAAAGCGACTGCGAGATAATTCTGCCCCTTTACAAAGAGTTCGGCACGGGAATGTTCGAAAAACTGGATGCGGAATTCGCCATGATAATCTACGACGGGGATACGGGCGAATGGATAGCCGCGCGCGACCCAATCGGCATACGTCCGCTGTATTGGGGCAGAACGAAAGACGGAGTCATGTGCTTTGCCAGCGAGCCGCGCAACCTCACTTCTTTGTGCGATAAGGTGATGCCTTTCCCTCCCGGCTGTTATTGGCGCAGGGGCAGATTCACGCGCTATACGGACATTGCAAAAGCGGATAAATTCATAGAAGGGGATTTGGACGAAATATGCGGCAATATCCGCGAAAAACTGATAGCAGGGGTGGAAAAAAGGCTGGATTCCGACGCGCCCATGGGCTTTTTGTTAAGCGGCGGACTTGACTCTTCCTTAGTGTGCTCCATTGCTGCAAAGAAAATGGGAAAAATACGTACCTTTGCCGTGGGCATGAGAAAGGACGCAATCGACCTTAAATACGCAAAAGAAGTTGCGGACTATATAGGCAGCGAACATACCGAGATATACATGACGTTCGAAGACGTGCTTGAAGCGCTCGACGAAGTTATATGCAACCTGGGCACTTTCGATATAACCACGATAAGGGCGAGCATGGGCATGTATCTCATCTGCCGCGCGATACGCCGCACCACGGACGTGAGAGTTCTGCTTACCGGCGAGATTTCAGACGAGTTGTTCGGTTACAAATATACCGATTTCGCCCCGAGTGCGGAGGAGTTCCAAAAGGAGAGCGAAAAGCGCGTGCGCGAGTTGCATATGTACGACGTACTGCGCGCCGACAGGTGCATATCGTCCAACTCTCTTGAAGCGCGCGTGCCGTTCGGCGACCTTGATTTTGTGCGCTACGTCATGTCGGTAAACCCCAAGCTGAAGATGAACACCTACGGCATGGGTAAATATCTTCTGAGAAAGGCGTTCGAGGGCGACTGGCTCCCCGAAAACATTTTATGGCGCGAAAAAGCCGCTTTTTCAGACGCCGTGGGACATTCCATGGTCGATATGCTCAAAGAAGAGGCGGAAAAGAGGTATACCGACGAACAGTTTGGGAAATTGCGCAAAAAATACTCCTATCATTGCGAGCCGTTCACAAAAGAATCGCTCATGTACCGCGAAATTTTCGAAAAATATTACCCCGGACAGGCTGAAATGATAGTAGATTACTGGATGCCCAACCGCACTTGGAAGGGGTGCGACGTGAACGACCCTTCGGCGAGAGTTCTTTCTAACTATGGCAAAAGCGGACAGTAAAATTTATTTATAAGCGAGGGGCGCCGCGCATAAGCACCCTCCTGCGGTGTCAAGCCAACTTTTTCCTCAGTCACGTACGCCCTAGTACGCTCCTGTCGCAAAAAGATTGTCTTTCCTAGCATTAGGGCACTTCTTCGCGGTGCGTTTAGTTGCGGCTTTTAACAAGGAAAAATTAAAAGTATTGCGAAGAAAAGAGTCCGCAATTTACTCAGAACCGTTTCGAGGTATAATCATGGGTGGAGCGCCACGCGCTCCCGGCTCGCCGCGGTGAAGCGCACGGTGCTTCCGGTGCGTTTGGTTGCGGCTTTTAACAAGGAAAAATAAAAAGTATTGCGAAGAAAAGAGTCCGCAATTTACTCAGAACCGTTTCGAGGTATAATCATGGGTGGAGCGCCACGCGCTCCCGGCTATGGTCTATCTTCTTATTATCCGGGCGATGAATGATAAAAGCATGGCTATAACGGATATTGCCAGCGCCATCAGCATTATACAGAGCAATCCGCTGCCGACAAACACTATCGCGCTCGTCATAGCGTTCAGCGCCTCCATGGATACGACTCCCACTATTACGTCCACGATAGCCAGGATAACGAGTATAAACAAAAGTCCGCCCAGCGCATTGCGTATATCCGCGCCGCTCAAAGTCATATGCAGTGCCAGAAACAGCCCGACCAGCACGAATACCCACCACTGCCAGGTGACGGCGGCGGAGAAGAACGACACTATCACTTTCCCTATCTGCGCAAAGAATTCGCGCGCGTCACTAGTATTCGAGCGGGAAAATGCGCCTATATCGCTTATAAATTCGGGCAGAAGTCCCCAGGCAAGCAGGAAGAGCAGTCCCGACATCACTAAAATAGGGGCTACGCCTATAAAGAAATTGCCTATGCGCTGGTACATATTGCGCCTGTTGTAAGAGTGGATGACGTACCCCATCGTGCCGTCGTCGGAAATCTGAAACAGCTTTATCTCCCTTATCCTGTGAAAGAAAATAAGACAGAAGAGAGCGTGCGAAAGCTCGTGTATGGGCGCGCCTACAAAGCCGGTTATGTAGCATACTATATTGCCGAACCGGCCGAAGTTGGAATAAAAGACCTTGTTACAAAGCGCAATCAGCCACCCGAGCAGAAAAATCACCCCTATAGTGAAGGCTATTTGCAGTAAAAAGGCGATAAATATGTCAAGCGCCATTTTCTCCTCTCCTCAACTATTTTATTATACCCGTAGCCAACCCCAGTAGAACACTTTAATCGTACTGCTTTCGACATATTTGCACAATCTGTCGACTTGTTGTAGGTCACTACAACTGCGCGCCATCTCGCACAAATCTGCCCGAAACCAGTTACGCTGAAAGCAAAGCATTTTACAACCCGACATATACACATATTTTATGTTTTATGTTCTACTGAGGTTGGCTACGGGTACCATAAAATAAACAAAAAGCAACAAAAACTTTGAAAAGTAATCCGCGCATAAAAAAGCCCGAAGGGAAAACCCTCCGGGCTGTGGCTAAGCGGCTTTTCTTACACGTTGAAGAGCAAATCGCTGTACGTGGGGAAGGGCCAATACTTGGCTCCCACATTCTGTTCCAGCATATCCGCCGTAATGCGCAGTTTGTTCATGGCGGGAATCACGCTGTCGCGGCAGTATTTGGACATCACCGTCACGTCCGAGCAATTCTTTATGCCGGCAATGGCGGAATCCAGCGCGTCCGCGTCCGCATAAGCCCTGTCGAGCAGACCGGAGAGTTTTACTATGGCGTCGGAAATGCGCGCGGCGGGCGCTCCGGGGCACATACAAGCCGCCTTATACGTCTTACCGAGCGAAGCGAGATATTCGCCTGCGGCGGGTATTATCTGGCTGCGCGCCATATCGGTCATGGTGAGCGCTTCTATATTTATCGTCTTGCAGTAGCCTTCCGAAAGTATCTCGTAGCGGCTTTCCATTTCCTCTTTGGTGAAAATTTTGTGTTTGGTGAACAAATCCACGTTCTTTCTGTCAAGGAAGTGAGGCAGGGCGTCGGGGGTGGAGGTGAGGTTGAGCAGTCCGCGCCGTTTGGCTTCCGCCACCCATTCGTCCGAGTAGTTGTTGCCGTTGAAGATTATGCGCTTATGCGCGGTGATCGCGTTTTTGATAAGCGTTGTCATGGTGGCGGGAACGTCGTCGGAACATTCCATAACGTCGGCAAAGCGGCACAGTTCTTCGGCGACTATCGTGTTGAGTACGACGTTGGGTCCGGAGATGGACATGGACGAACCGGGCATGCGGAATTCGAACTTGTTGCCGGTAAAGGCGAATGGCGAAGTGCGGTTGCGGTCGGTAGAGTCCTTTGCAAATGAAGGAAGATAGTGCACGCCCACTTCAAACAGCGATTTCTTTCTGTCGGTGTAGGAGTTTTCGTGTTCGATACTTTCAAGAATTTCCGTAAGTTCGTCGCCCAGGAACATGGAGATAATAGCGGGCGGAGCTTCGTTCGCGCCCAGACGGTGGTCGTTGCCCGCGCTTGCCACGGATATACGCAGCAGATCCTGGTAATCGTCCACCGCGCTTATCACGGCGCATAGGAAGAGCAGGAACTGCGCGTTCTGCGCGGGGGTCTTGCCAGGTTCGAGCAGGTTGACGCCCGTGTCCGTACTTATCGACCAGTTGTTGTGCTTGCCCGAGCCGTTTATTCCTGCAAAGGGCTTTTCGTGCAGCAGGCACACGAGTCCGTGCTTGCGCGCCAGGCGGCGCATCATCTCCATCGTAAGCTGGTTGTGGTCGGTGGCTACGTTCGCTCCGCCGAATATGGGCGCAAGTTCGTGCTGCGCGGGGGCAACTTCGTTGTGCTCCGTCTTGGCGTGTATGCCCAGCTTCCACAGCTCGAAGTCAAGGTCGCGCATATATTCGTGGACGCGCGTTTTGATTGCGCCGAAGTAGTGGTCTTCAAGTTCCTGACCCTTGGGCGGCTTTGCGCCGAAAAGCGTTTTGCCCGTGATTACAAGGTCGCGGCGTTTCAAGTAAAGTTCGCGGTCTATAAGGAAGTATTCCTGTTCGGGACCCACCGTAGTATTGATAGATTTAGCGTCGCTACCCAAAAGGCGCAGTATGCGCATAGCCTGTCTGTCCAGCGCCTGGATGGAGCGCAGAAGGGGGGTTTTCTTATCCAGCGCCTCTCCGCCGTACGAACAGAAGGCGGTGGGGATATACAAAGTGTCGTCCTTTACGAACGCGTAGGAAGAAGGATCCCACGCCGTGTAGCCGCGCGCTTCGAAGGTGGCGCGCAGACCGCCGGAGGGGAAGGAAGAAGCGTCCGGCTCGCCCTTTATCAGCTCTTTGCCGCGGAATTCCGTTATCACCGTACCGTCGCCGGCGGGGGTGATGAACGAGTCGTGCTTTTCGGCGGTGACGCCCGTCATGGGCTGGAACCAGTGTGTGAAGTGGGTCGCGCCGCGTTCGATAGCCCAATCCTTCATGGCGTTGGCAATCACGTTCGCGGTGGCAAGGTCCAGAGGGGTGTCCGTTTCAAGGCAGTTTTTAAGTGCCTTGTAGGTGCTGCGCGGAAGGCGCTCCTGCATGACCGCGTCGTTGAAAACCATGCTGCCGAAAATTTCTTTGATGTTTTCCATAATATCTCCTTCTTTGCGGAATTGCTTCCGGAAATTTATTTTCAAAACAAAAAGGCGCCGCGAATTTCTCGCAGCGCCATTGCCGTTTACACCAGCTATTTTATGCCCAAAATTCGCGTATGTCAATTGATTTAGGGGAGTTTTCGCTAAAAATTTCGCGGAAATTTCCGCCTCTATTTTGTTTACTTTTACAAGGATATGTGCTAGAATACCGTAGAACAAAGGCGTTCGCATAAGGGTAAATTCCCCTGTGCGGGCGCCTTTTTCCGTTTTACGGAAAAGGAGTATTATGGAAAGCAAATTTTACGAAGGAGCAGTGCGCATTCCCTCAGGCTGTGCGATAAGCGGCTTTATCAACCGCGACGGCAGACTTTCGGACGGCGGCGCAATCATCAGATCCATCGCAACCATGCACGACCGCTCCAACGGTCTGGGCGGCGGTTTTGCGGGCTACGGAATTTACCCCGAATATAAGGACTATTACGCCGTCCATATGTTTTACGAGGATACTTTTGTCAAAAAGCAGACGGAAGAGTTTCTGGACGAGCATTTCGACATAATCAATCTTTCCAAGATTCCCGTCAGGAAAACGCCCAAAATAGTGGACGAACCTCTTATATGGCGATACTTCGTCAAGCCTCTGCCCACCAAGCTTGCCGAAAGCCAGCTTGACGAGGACGAGTTCGTGTCGCGCTGCGCCTTCCGCATAAATACCTTTATGAAAGGCGCTTACGTGTTCTCCTGCGGCAAGAATATGGGCGCGTTCAAGGCGGTGGGCTATCCCGAGGACGTGGGCGAATTTTACCGCCTGGACGAGTATGCGGCTTACAGCTGGATAGCGCACGGCAGATACCCCACCAACACTCCCGGCTGGTGGGGCGGAGCGCACCCGTTCTGCCTGCTCGATTTTGCGGTGGTTCACAACGGCGAAATCTCTTCTTACGACGCGAACAGGCGCAACATAGAGATGTACGGATACAAGTGCAACCTGCAGACGGATACGGAAGTTATTACGTATATTTTCGACTATCTTGTAAGAAAGCGCGGGCTTACCCTGCGCGAAGCGTGCAAAGTCATCGCCGCGCCCTTCTGGGAGCAGATAGACCGCATGCCGGAAAAAGAGCGCAGGGAGGCGGAGTACCTGCGCAGAGTGTATTCCGGGCTTTTGGTTACGGGGCCTTTCTCCGTCATATTGGGCTATACGGGCGGACTGCTTGCGATAAACGACAGGCTGAAACTGCGCGGCATGGTGGTGGCGGAAAAGGGCAACACCACATATATAGCCAGCGAGGAGTGCGCAATCCGCGCCATTGCGCCCACGGTGGACAGGATATACGCGCCGAAGGGCGGAGAAGTCGTGATTGCGGAGGTGAACAGATGAACAACGCAAGGGCAAGGGCTGAATTCGAGATATTGAAAGATAAGGAAAGGTGCATAGAGTGCGGATTGTGCGAAAGACAGTGCGCGAACGGCGTTTACAAAAAGACGGAAGAGGGCAGGTGGCTCATAGCGGACGAAAAGTGCGTGAACTGCCAAAGGTGCGTGGAAATGTGCCCCACGGGTGCGCTGAAAGTCATTAAAAACCGCAACACCCCGAGGAGCGACGGCAACTGGTCGGCGCGGGCGGTCAGGGAGGTATACAAGCAGGCGGAAACGGGCGGCGTGCTGCTCTCGTCCATGGGCAACCCTTCGGACACGCCCACGTACTTTGACAGGATACTTATAAACGCGTCGCAGGTGACCAACCCTTCCATCGACCCGTTGCGCGAGCCTATGGAAACGCGCGTATATCTGGGCGGCAAAAAGGGGGAGACGAAAAGGGATAAGGACGGCGCGCTTGTCACGGAAGAGGACGGACTGAGGCTCGAAGTGCCCGTGCTCTTCTCCGCCATGTCGTACGGCTCGATAAGCTACAATGCCCACGCCGTTCTGGCGCGCGCGGCGCAGGAGCTGGGGACTTATTACAACACGGGCGAGGGCGGACTCCACCGCGACTTTTACAAGTACGGCGCAAGCACGATAGTGCAGGTGGCTTCGGGCAGATTCGGCGTGCACAAGGACTATCTGGAAGCGGGCGCGGCGATAGAGATAAAAATGGGTCAGGGCGCAAAGCCGGGCATAGGCGGACACCTGCCCGGGGAAAAGATAGTGGGCGACATTGCCGCCACGCGTATGATTCCGCAGGGCAGCGACGCCATCTCCCCCGCGCCACACCACGACATATATTCGATAGAGGATTTGCGCCAGCTAGTGGATTCGCTCAAAGAAGCCACGGAGTATAAAAAGCCCGTATTCGTCAAGGTGGCGGCGGTGCACAATATCGCGGCGATAGCCAGCGGCATAGCCAGAAGCGGCGCGGACGTCATAGTGCTCGACGGCTGGAGGGGCGGCACGGGCGCCGCGCCCACACGCATACGCGACAATGTGGGTATCCCCATAGAACTCGCGCTTGCGGGCGTGGATTCGCGCCTGAGGGCGGAAGGTATACGCGACAGGGTATCGCTCATCGCGGGCGGAAGCATACGCAACTCAGCCGACGTTGTAAAGGCGATAGCTCTGGGCGCGGACGCGGTGTACATAGGCACGGCGGCGCTTATCGCCATGGGCTGCCATATGTGCCGCAACTGCCACAGCGGCAAATGCAATTGGGGCATAGCCACGCAAAATCCCGAACTCGTGTCGCGCCTGGATATAAACGAGGGCGTGAGGCGGCTTGTGGGACTTGTCACGGCATGGAAACACGAGATAGAAGAGATAATGGGCGGCATGGGCATAAACGCGATAGAGGCGCTCAGGGGCAACAGGCTGATGCTCCGCGGTCTGGGACTCAATTCGCGCGAACTGGATATACTCGGAATAATGCACGCGGGAGAGTAATATGGAAATATACGCTAAGGGAATAGAGAGCAGACAGCTAAACGAAATAATCAGAGGTTGCAAAGACGATAAAATAGTTATCCGCGGCGTGAATGGTCAGCGTTTTATCGCCTGCGGTCTGGACAAAAAGGACGTCACCGCCGTGGGAACGATAGGCAACGGCGCGGGTGCGTACATGCAGGGCGGAGTGCTCAGGGTGGAAGGCAGCGCGCAGGACGCTACGGGCGACACCATGAACGGCGGCGAAATATACGTCGGCGGCAGGTGCGGCGACGCCGCCGGTTACGCCATGCGCGGCGGCGGAATTTTCATAAAGGGCGACGTGGGCTACCGCGCGGGAGTGCATATGAAGCAGTACGGAGAGCACAAGCCCGTAATAGTCGTGGGCGGCACGGCGGGCTGTTTTCTGGGCGAATATCTCGCCGGCGGCGTTATCGTGGTGCTCAACACGGAAAACAAGGAAAATCCCGTGGGCGAGGATATGGCGCGCGGCATGCACGGAGGCAGGATATATGTAAGGGGCAGGGTAACCGTGCCGCTGCCCGTATCCGTCACGGCAAGAAAGGCGGGCAGTGAAGATATGCTGTTTATAAAGCCCTATCTGGAAAGTTTCTGCGTTGCGTTCGGCGGCAGTATAAAGGAACTTACAAGCGACGAATTCACGCTCATTCTTCCCGCCGCGGGCAATCCGTACAAGCGGCTTTACGTGCACAATTAAGAATATAAATAAAGCGTGCGCTTTTACGGCGGAGAAGACTTTTTCCGCCGTATTGATTTTGCCGGGCGGCCGTGTTAAAATATAGGTATGGCGGAATCGGATAATTTACTTTAATATGCGGCGCAATTTGCGCTATAATAAATAAAACGAAAGTTTTCGGCGGAGGTAATTATGCAATATACCAGATACGATGTTGAGGAATTCGTGCGCGAACACGACGTAAAGTTCGTGCGTTTGGCGTTTTGCGACATATTCGGGAACCAGAAGAACATATCCGTTGTGCCCCAGCAGTTGCCCAAGGCGTTCGAATACGGCATATCTTTCGACGCTTCGGCGGTGAAGGGCTTTATGAACGTGGAAAATTCCGACCTTTTGTTAAAGCCCGATCCCGCCACCATGTGCGTACTGCCCTGGCGTTCGCACGACGGTACGGTCATACGCATGTTCTGCGACATATACAAGCCCGACGGCACGCCTTTTACCGCCTCGGGCAGATATATTCTGAAAAACGCCTGCGGACACGCGCGCGAATTGGGCTATACCTGCCGCGTGGGCACGGAGTGCGAATTCTATCTGTTTCTTGCGGACAAGGACGGCGCGCCCACTTTGACTCCGCTGGACAGGGGCGGTTACTTCGACATTTATCCGCTGGACAGGGGCGAAAACGTGCGCAGGGAGATATGCAACACGCTTACGGAAATGGGGCTAAATCCCGAGCGCAGCCACCACGAGCAGGGACCGGGACAGAACGAGATAGACTTCCGCCATTCCGAGCCGGTTTCCGCGGCGGATAACCTGGTGACTTTCCGCTGGATAGTTTCCAACGTGGCGCAGGCGAACGGACTTGCGGCTTCCTTCGACCCCAAACCGCTGGAAGGTGAGAGCGGCAACGGACTGCACGTGAATATATCCCTGCAAAAAGACGGGGAGAACATATTCTCCGAATCAGGCGGCATGAGACGGGACGCGAAGAGTTTTATTGCGGGAGTTATGCGCAGGGCGGCGGAGATAGCCGCGTTTACCAATCCTCTGCCGCAGTCCTACGACAGGCTGGGCAGTTGCGAAGCGCCCAAATATATCACCTGGTCGCGCGGCAACCGCTCGCAGCTTATTCGTCTGCCGTATGCGGACGAGGCGGGCAGAAGGATAGAGTTGCGCTCGCCCGACCCTTCGTGCAACCCCTATCTCGTATTCGCGCTGATAATAGAGGCGGGGCTGGAGGGCATAAGGGAAAATCTTCAGCTGGAAGAGGCGTGCGACATGAATATGTTCGGGGTGGAAGACGGCAAATACCCTTCTCTGCCGGGCGATATAACCGCGGCGGCAAATCTTGCGAGAAAAAGCGCGTTTGTGGAAAGGGTACTTTCGCGCGAGGTGACGGAGAAATTTTTGGAAAGGTAAGGCTTGATGGGTAAAGTGCTGGTAGCTTCCATAGGAGAGCTTGACGTTCGGGAGATACTCGGGCGCGAGCTTTTTTCGCGCTTATCCGTGGAAAGGGTGAGCGGCGCGGGACAGGCGCGCAGGAAGCTGGGCGGCGATACCTATTCCATGCTTATAATAAACACTCCTTTGGAAGACGAGATGGGCGCGGAATTAGCCATACAGGCGGCGGAGCGCACCACGGCGGGCATACTCGTGCTCGTAAGGCAGGGCGTATACGCCATGGCGGCGGATAAGCTGGAACCTTACGGAGTCATCGTCATGCCCAAGCCCTTCAACGGCGAGGACGCGCGCAGGGCAAGCAGACTGCTTCTTGCCACTTCCGCCCGCCTGCAGGGCATGAAGAGGGCGACCGTCAAGCTGAAAAGTCAGATAGACGAACTCAAAACGGTGTACCGCGCCAAATGCGTACTCATGCAGTATTTGGGCATGACGGAAGAAGAAGCGCACAAGTATATCGAAAAGCAGGCGATGGACAGCCGCCGCAGCCGCTTTGAAGTGGCGCTGGACGTAATCAGAACTTACGAAAATTGAATTAAATTCCGTCAAATGCGTTGACAGGAATACGGCGGTGAGAGTATAATTTACAAGAACAAAGGCGTTCACCGCGGATAATTTCCGCAGTGGGCGCTTTTTTACTTTTCGGAGGACGTATGAGCAAGTATATCTTTGTAACGGGCGGAGTCGTTTCTGGACTTGGTAAGGGCATTACCGTGGCTTCCCTCGGCAGACTGTTGAAGTCCAAGGGGTATAAGGTGGCGGCGCAAAAGCTCGACCCCTACATAAACGTGGACCCGGGCACCATGAGCCCCTACCAGCACGGCGAAGTTTTCGTTACCGAAGACGGCGCGGAAACCGACCTGGATTTGGGTCATTACGAGCGCTTTATTGACGAAAATACCAACAAGTATTCCAACCTTACCACGGGCAAGGTATACTACAACGTGATAAGAAAGGAGCGCGAGGGCGCCTATCTCGGCGGCACCGTGCAGGTGATTCCGCATATCACCGACGAGATAAAGCGGTTTATCTACTCCGTGGGCGCAAAGACGGGCGCGGACGTGGTCATAACGGAGATAGGCGGCACGATAGGCGACATAGAAAGCCAGCCTTTTCTTGAAGCCGTGCGCCAGGTATGCTTCGAGCATAAGGGGGAGAGCATGCTCATACACGTCACCTTGGTGCCGTTCATAGACGGTTCCGACGAGTACAAGACAAAGCCCACGCAACATTCGGTAAAGGAACTCCAATCCATGGGTCTGCACCCCGACATAATCGTGGCGCGGTGTAAGGAGCGCCTGCCGCGCGACGTCAAGGATAAAATAGCCATGTTCTGCAACGTGGAGCGCGACTGCGTTATAGATAACGTCACCGTGCCCAGCCTGTACGAAGCGCCTCTCATGCTGGAAGAAGACGAAATAAGCAAGAAGGTGTGCCGCATACTCGGCTTAACGGATTATCCCTGCGACCTTGAAGAGTGGAAGGAGATGGTAAAGCGGATAAAAACCACGGGCAGGGGCGTGAAAATCGCGCTCGTGGGCAAGTACGTCAGACTGCACGACGCTTACCTTTCCGTAGCCGAAGCGCTCCGCCACGGCGGCATAGCTCATAACCTCTCCGTGGAGATAGATTGGGTGGATTCGGAGCTTTTGACGGAAGAAAACGTAAAGGAGCGGCTTTCCGGCTGCGGCGGAGTCATCGTCCCCGGCGGCTTCGGCGACAGGGGCATAGAGGGCATGATTGTCGCGGCAAAATACTGCCGTGAAAATAACGTGCCTTACTTCGGAATATGCCTGGGTATGCAGATAGCCGTAATCGAGTACGCGCGCAACGTGCTTAAATTGCAGGGCGCGCATTCGGGCGAATTCAACAGTATGTCGCCGCATAAGGTCATCGACCTTATGGAGGACCAGTACGGCAACCTGCCCAAGGGCGGCACCATGCGTTTAGGCAAATATCCCTGCCGTCTGCTGGAAGGAAGCAGGGCAAGGGAAATTTACGGCGCTGAGCAGGTGGACGAGCGGCACCGCCACCGCTACGAATTCAACAACGCGTACAGGCGCGACTTTGAAAAGGCGGGGCTTACCGTGTGCGGCTACTCGCCCGACTGCAAGCTGGTGGAAGCGGTGGAGATAAGCGGCAGACCCTTTTACATAGGCGTACAGTTCCACCCCGAATTCAAGTCAAGACCCAACCGTCCGCACCCCCTGTTTGCGGCATTTATAAAAGCGTCATCGGAGGTATAAAATGAAGATAAATCCCACGTTTTCCCAGCTCACCCCCAGCTATCTGTTTGCGGAGATAGCAAACAGGGTCGCGGCTTATAAAAAGGCGAACCCCGGTAAAAAAGTCATCTCGCTGGGTATAGGCGACGTCACCCGTCCGCTCATAAAACCTGCGGTTGACGCGCTTATCAAGGCAAGCGGTGAAATGGGCACGGCAGAAGGTTTCCGCGGCTACGGACCCGAGCAGGGCTACGAGTTTCTGCGCGCCGCTCTCGTGAAGTATTACGCCGGGCGCGGAGTTACGCTCGCCACCGACGAAGTGTTTATCTCCGACGGCGCAAAGAGCGATTTGGGCAACTTCTTGGATATCTTTCCGCGCGGCATAACCGCGCTTATTCCCGACCCCGTATATCCCGCCTATGTGGACGGCAATATCATGTCGGGCAATAAGATAGTTTACATGGACGCAACTCCCGAAAACGGCTTTCTGCCCATGCCCGAAGACGTGGAGGGCAGGGCGGACGTCATATACCTTTGCTCGCCCAACAATCCCACGGGCGCGGCGTACACCTTTGAACAGCTTGCCGTGTGGGTGGATTACGCGTTAAAGACGGGCGCGCTCATCATCTACGACGCCGCCTATGAGCGGTTTATTCAGGACGAAGACTGTCCGCACACCGTCTTTTCCGTGCCCGGCGCGCGCGGCTGCGCGGTGGAGATATGCTCTTTTTCCAAAATGGCGGGCTTTACGGGCCTGAGGTGCGGTTGGACGGTAGTTCCCCACGAATTGCAGGCAAACTCCGTAAACGCCGCGTGGCTCAGGCGGCAGTGCGTAAAATTCAACGGCGTGCCTTACATAGTCCAGCGCGCGGCGGAAGCGGCGCTCACGCCCGAAGGACTTGCCGCGGCGGATAAGAATATCGAATATTACAGGATAAACGCGCGCGTCATAGGCGCCGCGCTTGACAGCATGGGTATCCGCTACTACGGCGGCAAAAATTCGCCCTATATCTGGATGCAGTGCGGCATGCCCTCGTGGGAATACTTCGACAAACTGCTTAACAATGCGCAGATAGTGGGCACCCCAGGCGCGGGCTTCGGCAAGAACGGGGAAGGCTTCTTCCGTCTGACCGCTTTCGGCGGAGCGGGCAACACCGTGGAAGCGGCGCAGAGGCTGCTCAAACTGAAATAACTTTATTATCCCGTTTGTCAATCAAACGGTAAAAAGCCCCGAACTTCGGGGCTTTTTACCGTTGTAGGGTGATACTACGCCTCTTCGGGCAGAGGAATCTGTTCTATCTTCATTCCCGTAAAGGTGTATTCGGTTGATTGGGAAGTGGTGGTGTATTTTCCTTGTTGAATATTTGCAATTATGCTTTCGGGATTTGTTGAAGGCGCTTCGGCTCTTAACGTATATTTTTCCACACCGACTTTCGTTATTTGATAAACCATAATATTTCTATATTCTTTTCCGCCTTCTGCACTTAGAGTCCCGATATTACACCAAATATCGCCTTCAAGGGTGTTGTCAGCATCAATTGTTTGTATTACAGTTTTGCCAAGGTCAGTGTTGTTTTCAATATTTGCAAAAGATGATTGTGGGTTTTGATAGTCTACTGAATATGTGACATTATTTAAATTTCCATTAATAATATCTTGCACAGTATCAACTGCATCAAACGATACTTTCCCTACTTTAAAATATTTTGAATTTCCCTGAGTATAATATACATTCGCATATAATCCATTTATGTCATTGTTGCTAATATTTGCTACATACCATTCTACGCTGTCAAAACTTTCTGCAGTTCCATTTCTTCCGATAAATTGTTTTGCCAAACTCTCCATATGAGTTTCATTCAAAATTTGCACAAACTCATCTGCAAAATAATTTATTTCGTCAATTTCGTCCACTTTATAAATGCTTTCGGGGAAGTCGGAAGTATCGCCGTCACCGGGATTTATAGGATCGGTAGGGTCAGAAGGGTCAGGATCGATAACAGGATCATCAGGATCAATGACAGGGTCGTCAGGGTCGATAACAGGATCATCAGGATCAATGACAGGGTCGTCAGGGTCGATAACAGGATCAACAGGGTCGTCGGGCACGATAACGTCGTCCCAGTAGTCGTCATCGTTTTCGTTTGAATTGTCCGGGTTATCGGTATCCGAAGAAGGGGGTTCGGTCTGTCCGGGAGTTGCGGGATCTGCGTCGTCATCGCCGCCGAAAAGGCACGCGGCAAAGGAGAATATTACGCACAGTATAAGGCATAAAGTTATGCCGGTTAAGACAATACGCTTAAAATTTTTCTTAATGCTTGTGGGGGGGGGTAGCCCTGTCTGAAGAATAGTTGTTTTGCATAAGAGCACCTCTTTTTAATTAGTTTTTCACTTACATTATAGCACGGCTAATATAAAATTCAACAAAAAAGCCGTGATATTCCCGAAAAATTTTTCCGTACCCATATCCAACCTCAGTAGAATACATTTTACAGTGAAACATAAAATATGTGTGTATGTCGTGTTGTAAAATGCTTTGCTTCAGCGGGAGCGCGTGGCGCTCCACCCATGATAATCTGCGAAGCAACCGGGCAATAATGCCGAATTGCTTTCTTCGCAGAGTAATCAGCCTGCGGCGGCTCGCCGCCCGAAAGCAGTACGATTAAAGTGTTCTACTGGGGTTGGGTATGGGTACACGCCGCCGCAGGACAAAAAATTGCATTTTATAAGCAATGTATGTTATAATATTTCAGTACCCATAAGGGGTAAATAAAAAACGGCGGTGCGGTTATGATACTTTACGCATTGGAAGCAAAGGACAATTGCGGCAAGTCCACTACGCTTAAAAAGTTGCTTCTCCACCTTTTGGAAAGCGGGGCGGCGCCCCTTACCGACGTGAGCAAATCACAGCTCAAAGGTCAACTTCTTGCCGAAAGGCGCGCACGCATTTCGGGCGAGGAATACGAAACGCAGGACATTACGGCGATATTGGACGTGGCGGGCACAAAGGTGGGCATAGCCACGGACGGTTCCACGCCGGAAGTTACGGGCGACGCTGTCAATCTTTTCCGCGACAGCGGTTGCAAGGTGTGCTTTTTCGCCGTGCGTTCAAAAGGCGCGGTGCAGGCGATGCTGAACGAATACGCGCGGTATAACACCGTTTACCGCGTGGAAAAGGCGGTACTTTTCGGCGCGGAGCAATTCCCCGACTGCAACAGGTACATAGAAGAGCTGAACGCCTGGCAGGCAAGCCGTCTTTACGACTTTTGCCAAAGCGAATTAAACGCCTGATATGCTGGCGGTTTTTGTAATCGTCATATTATTCGCCACCTGCGCGGGGGCTACCTGCGGCATGGGCGGCGGAGTTATAATAAAACCCGTTCTGGACGCGCTCAGTCCCATGAGCGCGTTTCAGATAAATTTCACCTCGTCCATGTGCGTGCTCGCCATGGCGCTTTCTTCCCTTGTAAAGCACTTATTCCAAAAAAAGTCTTCGCATATCCCCACCGCGGTTGCGGCGGCTTGCGGAGCTTTTGCCGGCGGCGTGGCGGGCGAGTTTATCTTTGAAGCGGTTGAAAACGCCGCAGGGTCGGTACTCGGCGAAAATGCCGACGCGCTTATCAAAATAATTCAGAATTCCGTGCTGGCGTTGCTCCTTGTCGGCGTGCTTGTCTATATGCTCCTGCGCAAAGAAAAGGGCGTATATCTTCCCTCGGCGGCAATGACGATAAAGGCGTTCGCCGCCTGTTGCGTGCTCGGCGTAATCTCCACCTTCCTGGGCATAGGCGGAGGTCCTATCAACGTGTGCGTGCTCTGCCTCGTTTTGCGCACGGATACGAAGGAAGTCACTTTCTACTCCCTTTTAACCGTCATGTTCGCGCAGGTGGCAAAGCTGTTCAAACTCGCCGTCACGGGCGGTTTCACTTCCAACGTCATTCTGGACGTAAATCTGGAGTGGTGGGCGCTCGTCATAATGATAGCCGCCGCCGTGATAGGCGGACTGCTCGGCGCCGTGTTCAACAAGCGCCTTTCTTCAAAAGCCGTCAACCGCATCTATTACGCCGTTATCGGGATAGTAATCGCGCTGAATATCTACAATATAATTTACAACGCGGTGACCGCGCTGTAATTTTCAAAGTTACCCGATGAAACCGTTTGAAAAAACGCGCCCCGTGGCGCGTTTGTAATTTTCGTTCGTGCAGACAAACGTCAGAGTCTGCTTTTGAAATCGTCGTAGGAAAAGGTTCTTACCGTCACAAGTTCTCCGTCCGATTTTCTGTATAAAATATCTGGCAGAGGCGTGCCGTTAAAGGTGTTCGTCTTTACCATGGTGTAAAGCGCCATATCCAGAAAGGTCACCCTGTCGCCTATGCGCAGGGGCGTATCGAAGGAATAGTCGCCTATGACGTCGCCCGCAAGACAGGTGTTGCCCGCAAGGCGGTAGGTGTACTTTTTTTCGCCGGGCGTTCAAAAGGCGCGGTGCAGGCGATGTTGAACGAATACGCGCGGTATAACACCGTTTACCGCATAGAACAAGCGGTGCTGTTAAATGCGGAAAGCTTTCCCGACCGCTTCAAATATACGGAAGAACTCAACAGCTGGCAGGCAAACAGACTTTACGACTTTTGCCAAAGCGAAATTACGGGGTGAAAGATTGTTGCGCAAATAACGGTTAAGAAATAAGCTTGACTTTTTTACGGCGCAATGTTATTATTTTATTGAAATTAAATTAAGGGGGCGGAAGGTGTTTAACAGCTCTTTGAAATTGATCAAAAGAATAATTGATTTTTTATTTGTGTTTATCGAGGCAACATTATTGATAGCAACGATATTGTTGACGATGTACGTATCGGTGCTTTTCACGCTGATGTTGTTCGTTATGGTGTTTTGCCTGCCGATGTGGATAGTTATCCGCCTGCATTTAAGACATATGGACGATGTGAGAAAAATACGCGAAATGTTGGAAAAGGCGGCAATCATAGGAGAAAAAGAGAGCGCCGATAAGAAAAATGCGCAGGGGGCGTTTTCAAGCAAAAGCATATAACATCAAAAAGCCGTTTGTTAAAAGACAGCCGAGTACAAAAACTTGATATAAGCAGGAAAAATGAATCATTCCGACAATAAAAGAAAGCCCTCTGAAAAAAAAGACAATTTGAAAGTGGTCGCCTTTGCGGCGGCGGTATGTCTGTTTTTCATAATGGTCGGACTTTTGATAGCGGGTTTGCAAAATGTTGCGGTGGATACGCTGTATGTGGACGGGTGCAAACTTGTCAAAGGGGAACAGGGATATAGCATTGTGGATTACGATGAGTTTATGTGCGGCAAGAAAAAACTTACCATTCCCGAACATGTAGGGGGCGTTCCCGTCGTGTCAATTTCTAGCTGGGCATTTGCGTCTTCCAACATAAAAGAAATCGTATTGCCCGCAAGCTTGCTGGAGATAGAACATGGAGCATTCGGTTGGTGTCATACGCTTGAAAGCATAGAGTTTGCCGAAAACAGTAAACTTGCAAGCATTGGAAGTAGCGCTTTCTATTATTGCGATTCACTTACAAGCATTGAGATACCGGACAGCGTAATAATCATAGGAGATTATGCATTCAATAGGTGTGATTCACTTACAAGTATTGAAATACCCGACAGTGTAACAAGCATAGGAGAGAATGCATTCTCCGATACTAATCTAGTTCGAGAAGAGAACGGTGTTAGTTATGTTGATAAATGGGTTATTAATTGCGATAGTTCATTAAAGCAGGTACAATTGCGTGATAATACGGCAGGCATAGCCAATAGCGCATTTTATAATTGTAGTTCGCTTACAAGCATTGAAATACCCGATGGGGTAAGAAGCATAGGCGATTCAGCGTTCTATTATTGTGATTTGCTTGTAAGTATAACCATACCCGATAGTGTAACAAGTATAGGGTACAGCGCGTTCAGCGGTTGCAGTTCACTTACAAGCATTGTGATACCAGATGGAGTAACAAGCATAGGTGATGAAACATTTCGGTCTTGCGATTCACTTACAAGCATTGAAATATCAGACAGTGTAACAAGTATCGGAGAGGAAGTATTCGCGTGGTGCGATTCACTTACAAGCATTGAAATACCCGATGGGTTAAGAATCATAGGCGATTCTGCATTCTATTATTGTGATTTGCTTGTAAGTATAACCATACACGATAGTGTAACAAGTATAGGGTGCAGCGCGTTCAGCGGTTGCAGCTCACTTACAAGCATTGTGATACCAGATGGAGTAACAAGCATAGGTGATGAAACATTTCGGTCTTGCGATTCACTTACAAGTATTGAAATACCGGACAGTGTAACAAGTATCGGAGAGGAAGCATTCGCGTGGTGCGATTCACTTACAAGCATTGAAATACCCGATGGGGTAAGAAGCATAGGCGATAGAGCATTCCTCGGAACTAATTTAATTCAAAAAGAAAACGGTGTTAGTTATGTTGATAAATGGGTTATTGATTGCGATGGTTCATTGAAGCAAGTGCAATTGCGTGATAATACGGTGGGTATCGCTGATAGCGCATTTGACTTGTGCGATTTAACAAGCATAATTATACCGGACAGTGTAACAAACATAGGCGCGGAAGCATTCTATTTGTGCGATTCGCTTAAAACCATAAACTTCCAAGGTACCAAGGCGCAATGGGAGGCAGTAAATAAAGGCGACGATTGGAATGATTTTGTCGGAGGATCCAGAGGCTATACGGTAGTTTGTACGGACGCCACCTTGCATGAAGAAGGATAGCGATAAGCCAAAAAGCCGCAAGTTGGAGAGATTGCCCGAAAGCGTTCGGGCGATTATTTTATTGAGGCGCGGCGGTTTTATTTATTACGCTCTGCATAAAGGAGAGCGTTTTTTGGATAACTTCCGCTTGAATTTCCGCCTTATCGCGGGTGGTGCCGCCGCCGTCTAAAAGACTCGAAGCACCGTAGCACATATGACCCGCGCCCCGCAAGGTGACGAATTCGCAATCTTTATTCATTCGGTTTTTAGCCGCGCTCTGCATAGAAGAAGAGAGAACTTTATCGTTCTCCGCCTCGAAGTATATCGTCGGCATATCCTTGTCGGACAGCGTGCAGTCGTTGGAGATAAGGGGAGAATAGAGCGCGACGCCGCGCGTTGACGTCGGATTTTCGCACGCTCTTCTCACCGCCGTGCCGCCGCCCTGCGAGTGTCCGCCGATAAAGTAATTTTGCATTCCTAGGGCGGCATACGCTCCATCTTCCTCATTATAAAGTACATCGGGGAAAGGGTTGGAGTTTACAAAAACCGCTATGCCCGCCGAGGCTATTTCCGTCATAATATTGTCGTAGTTGTCCGTGCTCATCGCGGTGCCGAGATAGAAGATAAAGCCCCAGGTCACATTCTCCGCCTTAGGAGAAAACAACCGCCCGTCTTCGCGGTCCGTTATCTCCACTTCATAGGAGTTAAGCGCAATGTCGGTATAGTCCGCCTCGGGCAGAGGCGCGCACGCGCCGAGGCAGAGGGCGAAAAGGAGCATCGCGATTGCGGCAGCGACTTTTTTCATATCACAGTCTGCTTTTGAAATCGTCGTAGGAAAAGGTTCTTACCGTCATAAGTTCTCCGTCCGATTTTCTGTACAGAATATCGGGCAGAGGCGTGCCGTTAAAGGTGTTCGTCTTTACCATGGTGTAAAGCGCCATATCCAAAAAGGTCACCCTGTCGCCTATGCGCAGGGGCATATCGAAGGAATAGTCGCCTATGACGTCGCCGGCAAGGCAGGTGTTGCCCGCAAGGCGGTAGGTGTACTTTTTTTCGCCTGGCTGACCCGAATCAAGCACGGGCGGACGGTAGGGCATTTCCAGCACGTCGGGCATGTGGCAGGCGGCGGAAGTATCTAAAACGGCTATATCTATGCCGTTGCTTACTATGTCCAGCACCGTGCCATTAAGTTCGCCCGCGTTCAGCACGACCGCTTCGCCCGGCTCCAGGTAGACTTGCACGCCGTATGTGTCCTGCAAGCGCCGCACGGTCTTTTCCAAAAGGGGAATATCGTAGTCGGGGCGGGTTATGTGGTGTCCGCCGCCCAGATTCAGCCACTTTACGCGGTGCAGATATTTCCCGAATTTTTCTTCCAGCGCTTCAACGGTCTTTGCAAGCGCGTCGCTGTTTTGTTCGCACAGCGTGTGCATATGGAATCCGTCCAGAAGCTCAAGCGCGCCTTCGTCGAAGTCGCGCGCTCTTACGCCCATGCGCGAGCCGGGCGAGCAGGGGTCGTATATGGCGTGATCCTGCGTGGAACATTCGGGATTCAGCCTCAGCCCCACGCCCTTGCCGCGCGCTTTCGCCGCCGGGGCATACTTTTTCAGCTGCGCCATGCTGTTGAACACGAACTCGTCCGCAATATCCAAAAGCTGCTCAAAGTCCCCACGCTTGTAGGCGGGCGAAAATACGTGCACTTCGCCCGGGAAGTGCTCCTTTCCCAGCTTTGCCTCGTAAAGTCCGCTGGCGGTGGTTCCGTCCAGATACTTTGCTATAAGCGGATAAGTGGCGTAGCAGGAATAAGCCTTTTGCGCAAGCAAAATTTTGCACCCCGTGTTATCCTTCACCCTTTTTAGGATTTCAAGGTTGCGCAAAAGGTTTTTTTCGTCGATGATAAAGCAGGGCGTGCGCATCAGTCCACCAGAGTGGGATTGTCTTCTATCTGCCAGGGCAGACCGTACTTGTTCAGCGCGTCCATATAGGGATCGGGATCGAACTGTTCCACCGTATAAACGCCGGGGGTCGTCCACTTGCCCGTGACCATCATAAGCGCGCCTATCATTGCGGGCACGCCCGTGGTGTACGCCACCGCCTGCGAGCCGACTTCCTTATAACATTCTTCGTGGTCGCAGATATTGTAAATGTACGCGCGCTTTTCCCTGCCGTCCTTTTTGCCCGTGAAGATACAGCCGATATTCGTCTTGCCTTTGGTGCGCGGACCGAGCGAAGCGGGGTCGGGCAACAGAGCTTTCAGGAACTGAATGGGCACAATCTCGCGCCCTTCGAACATGACGGGTTCGGTGGAGAGCATGCCCACGTTTTCCAGACACTTCATGTGCGTGAGATAGCTTTGCCCGAAGGTCATGAAAAAGCGTATGCGCTTTACGCCCTTTATGTTCTTTGCAAGGCTTTCAATCTCCTCGTGGTGTAGCAGGTACATATCCTTTTCGCCCACGCCGTCGAAGTTGTATTCGCGCTTTATGCTCATGGCGGGCACTTCCACCCACTTGCCGTTCTCCCAATAGGAGCCGGGAGCGGAAACTTCGCGCAGGTTTATTTCGGGGTTGAAGTTGGTGGCAAACGGATAGCCGTGGTCGCCGCCGTTGCAGTCGAGAATATCTATCGTGTCAATGCTGTCGAACAGGTGCTTTTGCGCGTAGGCGCAGTAAGCCTGCGTAACGCCGGGGTCGAAGCCCGAGCCGAGCAGGGCGGTGAGTCCCGCCTTTTTGAACTTATCCATATATTCCCACTGGTAGGAATAGTCGAAGTAGGCGGAAAAGCCCTCCTTTTCACAGCGCTCTTCATACCTCTTGCGCCACTTCGGGTCGTTTGTGTCCTCCGGCTCGTAGTTTGCCGTGTCCATATAGTTTACGCCGCACTTTAAGCACGCGTCCATTATCGTAAGATCCTGATAGGGCAGGGCTATATTCATGACAAGGTCGGGTTTGTAGGAGTTTATCAGCCCGCAAAGCTCGTCCACGTTGTCCGCGTCCACCCTAGCGGTGCTTATTTTCGTCTTTGTCCTGTCTTCCAGCTTTTTCTTCATGTCGTCGCATTTGGATTTGGTGCGGCTAGCGATACATATCTCCGTGAACACGTCGTCCACCTGACAGCATTTCTGTATTGCCACCTGCGCCACGCCTCCGCAGCCGATTATAAGAACCTTTGCCATATTAAACCTCCTTGTTTTCGAGAGCAATCAGCATCTCGCGTATTATCTTGCATGCCGCCGCGGTCGAAACTCCGCTTTGGTCGTAGTGGGGCGAAAGTTCGTTTACGTCGCAACCCACGATATTCGCCTTTCTGCACACCTGCGTAGCCGCCTTCCTCAATTGCTCGAAAGTGACTCCGCCCGGTTCGGGAGTGCCCGTGCCGGGGAAACAGGACGGATCGAGCACGTCCAGGTCCAGCGTGAAGTATACGGGAACGCCCTTTAACTTTTCGAGCGTTTCGCCAAGCCCTTCGAAGTCGAAAAGGCGGGTTGCGACTTTCCCTTTCCCCCACGCAAATTCGCTCTTATCGCCCGAACGTATCCCGAACTGGAAAATTTTACCGTCCCCGACAAGGTCGTAACAGCGGTGCAGTACGCACGCGTGGGAGAGTTTCACGCCCAGATAGTCGTCCCTTAAGTCCGCGTGCGCGTCAAAGTGTATTATGTGCACGTCAGGATATTTCTCCCATACCGCCCTGAAAGCGCCCAGCGTCACCAGGTGTTCGCCGCCTATCATGAAGGGGATTTTTCCGTCCTTCAAAATACTGCCCGCACGCTTTTTTATCGCTTTTAGGGTGGCTGTGGCTTCTCCTATCGGCAGTTCCAGTTCCCCGCTGTCGAAAACGCGGCAGTCTGAAAGGTCGGCGTCCTGGTAGGGGCTGTACGTTTCCAGCCCGAAGGAATCGCGCCTTATCGCGCCGCCGGCAAAGCGGGTGCCGGGGCGGAAGGACGTGGTACCGTCGAAGGGCGCGGAAAACAGCACTATATCCGCGTCCTTATATTTACAATCGCACGCCATAAAGGCGTCAGTCTGCATGTTCAACATTGCTCAGCAGCTCCTCTACGTATGCGGGGATATAAAACGCCCCTTTGTGCAAAGTCGTGGTATAGTATTTGCATTTTATGCCGCGCGCGTTCCACTTTTTTTCGTCAATGTCGCGTAGCGGGTGGTATTTTTTGGAAGCGAATCCGAACAGCCAGTGCCCCGAAGGGTAGCTGGGAATATGCGCCTGGTACACTTTTGCTTTGGGGAAGGATTCCACGATGCGCTTGTGCGCGCGCTGGCAGGCAATCGCGTCCTCCGCGTAAAAGGGGCTTTCGTGCTGGTTGACCATAATGCCGTCTTCGCGCAGGGCCTTGTAGCAGTTGCCGTAAAATTCGCGGGTGAAAAGTCCTTCTCCCGGTCCGAACGGATCGGTGGAGTCCACTATTATAAGGTCGTAGGCGTCCTTTCTGGTGCGCACGAATTTCAGTCCGTCTTCAAAGTGCAGGCTCACCCTGGGGTCGTCGAAGGCGCAGGCGGTAAAGGGCAGATATTCCCTGCACACGCGCGTGACTTCCTCGTCTATCTCCACCAGGTCGATATGTTCTATATCGCCGTATTTGACAAGTTCGCGGATAACTCCGCCGTCGCCGCCGCCGATGACGAGTATATCCTTTGCGTGCGGATGCACGGCGAGAGGGACGTGCGTTATCATCTCGTGATAGATGAACTCGTCCTTTTCCGTAAGCATCATATAGCCGTCAAGCACCAAAAATCTGCCGAATTCGGGCGAATCGAACACGTCTATGCGCTGGAATTCGCTCCTGCCCGAGTACACCTGCTTATCCACGCGGATGGAAAGTTTAACGTTGGGCGTATGCATTTCAGAAAACCAGTATTCCATATCAAACTCCTTTTAGCACGTTCAGCCTTGTAATGTCGGCGTCTTCCGGGCCGGTCATGGAACAGCCCTTGTCCTTGGCGTATCTTATATAGTCGAGTATCTGCGGCGTAATCTTCTCCCCGGGCGCGAGTATGGGTATGCCGGGAGGGTAGCACATTACGAATTCGCTGCAAATCCTGCCCGACGTTTCCTCTACGGGCAGGGAAATTTTGTCCGCGTAAAACGCTTCCTGCGGCGACACCACCACGACGGGGTCGATGTATTCCTGCTTCATAAGTCCCGCCTTGTCGCGCCTGA
Organism: Candidatus Alloclostridium intestinigallinarum; assembly: GCA_904382605.1. Classification (GTDB taxonomy): domain Bacteria; phylum Bacillota; class Clostridia; order Christensenellales; family UBA3700; genus Alloclostridium; species Alloclostridium intestinigallinarum. The sequence goes on from CAJFJA010000008.1 coordinate 61,049, forward strand.
ACCGCCTGCGTATCTCCGCCAGGGCGCCGATGAGCCTTTCTATCTCGCGGGGACGGTCGCCTATCGAGATGTAGGCGAGCAGGTTGCCCAAATCGCCGAATTCCGCCTGAATGTCGTATTCGTCGCGCAAAAGCGAGTAGACTTCTATGCCCGCAAGTCCCACGTTCAGCGTGTTTATCGAAAGTTTTGTTTCGTCAAAGTCGAATATGCTGTCGCCGTTGATCAGTTCCCTGCCGTAAGCGTAGTAGTCGCCTATTTCGTTCACTTCGTCGCGGGCGTATCTTGCAAGGCGCATTACGCGCGCAAAGGCGTCTTTGCCGCGGAGCGCCAGATTCCTGCGCGAAATATCGAGTGAAGAAAGCAGGAGGTAAGACGCGCTCGTCGTCTGCGTAAGGTTTATTATCTGCCTTACGTAGCCTTCGTGCATGGAAGGGCCGGTGAGCAGTATGGAACTTTGCGTAAGACTGCCGCCCGACTTGTGCATGGAAACCGCCGCCATATCCGCGCCCGCCGCCATGGCGGAAACGGGCATATCCTCGCCGAAATAAAAGTGCGTGCCGTGCGCTTCGTCGACTATGCACAGCATATTGTGTTCGTGCGCCAGCTTTACTATCTCCCTGAGATTGGAGCATATGCCGTAATATGTGGGGTTGTTCACCAGAACCGCTTTGGCGTCCGGGTTGGCGAGAATGGCTTTTTTCACGCCCTCAACGCCCATGCCCAGCGATATGCCCAGATTGTCGTCGCATTCGGGGTCCACGTACACGGGCAGGGCGCCGTTAAGCACCATTGCGCCCATGACGCTGCGGTGCACGTTGCGCGGCAGAATTATCTTCTCGCCCTTTTTGGATACGGCAAGCACCATGCTCTGCACGGCTGAAGTTGTTCCGCCCACCATCAAAAAGGCGTGCGCCGCGCCGAAAGCCTCCGCCGCCAGCTCTTCCGCGTCCTTTATGACGGAAACGGGGTGGCACAGAAAGTCCAGACATTTCATGGAATTGACGTCCAGATTCATGCACCGCTCGCCCAGAAGGGCGGTGAGTTCGGGATTGCCGCGCCCGCGCTTGTGCCCCGGTACGTCGAAAGGCACCATGCGCATGGACTGCAAGTTTTCCAGCGCCTCATAGATTGGCGCGCGCTCTTGTGAAAGTTTTTTCATCTCAGTACACGTTCCTGCCGCTGAAAATTTCTATCATCTCGCGGCGCAGATTGTTCATTATCTCCAGCCTGAGCCTGGGCGGAAGTTCGTATACGTCCGTCTTGAACAGGTAGTTTTGCAGATTGATGTCCTTCACCATCATCTTGGTGTGGAATATATTCGCCCCGTACACGTTTATATCCACCGCGTCGTAACGCGAAAGTATGTTGTCGGACACGTAATCCTGTATGCTGGTCACCTTGTGGTCCATGAACAGCTTTTTGCCGTCCACGTCGCGCGTAAAGCCGCGCACGCGGTAGTCCATGGTTATTATGTCGGAATCGAACGAGCTTATCAGATAATCCAGCGTGGAAAGGGGCGTTATCTCGCCGCAGGTGGCGACGTCTATATCCACGCGGAAGGTGGCAAGCGAAGTTTCGGGGTGGTATTCGGGATAGGTGTGCACGGTGACGTGGCTCTTGTCAAGGTGCGCCAGCTGTGTTTCGCCCGCGGGTTTCATAGAACCTTCGGCAATGAGTATGGTTACGGAAGCGCCCTGGGGGTCGTAGTCCTGTTTGGCTATGTTCAGCACCTTTGCGCCTATCATGTCCGTAAGGGTGGTGAGGATATTGGTAAGGCGTTCGGAGTTATACTGCTCGTCGATGTATGCGATATAATCGCGCTGTTCGCGCGCGGTTTTCGCGTAACATACGTCGTATATGTTAAAGCTCAGAGACTTGGTCAGGTTGTTGAACCCGTATAACTTCATCTTATCTTCCATTTTTCCTCCGACAAAAAGGGCGATATGCCTAAGCATACCGCCCGTAATAATCGTTATAGTGCACAATGCTCCTACGGATAACAGAGTCTATATAGCAAATACTTACTTTTACTACTCTTATTGTTACAAGCGGTTTGTACGCGCCCAGGCGGCGTACACGGTTATCAAGTAACCAACTTATAAGGGATCGGTTTCCCGATACAATAAGGCAACGCGTGTTGCTGTTCGGCAGTGGACCCGGCTGTCCGTATGGCCTTGACCCCTAGGGGTGGTCCGTAGTTATTTGCATGGATACTCTGCAAGGGCGCGACCCTTTCATATCCGATGGTAGCTTCATTGTAAAGCATAAATTTTCAAATGTCAATTACTTTCCCGAAAATAGCGCGTATAAAATGAAAAAGTACCCGCCCTTTCCGGGCGGTGTGTAAAGAAAACGGCGGACGGCGGGGTGTCTTGTGAAAAAATTGTGAAAATTAAACGTTAATTTACCTTGCCGCGCTTGCATTTTCCGCCCTCAATAATATAAAATTATTAAGACAGGCAATATTTTTTTCGGCGCGCGGCGGCGCGGCAATATGAATACGCTGGTCACTCAAATAAACTTTCGCGGAGGTGGCTTATGGCGTCTATCAAAGAACAATTCAGACAGATCAAACCCGCAAACTTCTTCTTTCTCACCATTGCGGGCATAATAAACGCGGTGGGCGTAACGCTTTTTCTCGCGCCCGAAGCGGTGAACTTGTACGACAGCGGATTTTCCGGCACTTCCATTCTGCTGGGCAATCTGACGGAAAACGTCGGTATGAATATGAGTATCTGGCTCATTATTCTCAACGTGCCGTTTTTCTTGCTCGGACTTAAAAAAATGGGCGTGCCGTTCATAGCGTATTCCCTCTATACCATAGGCGTGTATTCGCTGTTTTCCTGGTGTTTCCAGACGGGATTTCATATCGTGTTCCCCGACGGCGGCTCCCCCATTGCGGGCAGCGACAAACTGCTGTGCGCCATCTTCGGCGGACTTATATCCGGTATAGGCAGCGGCACTACCATACGTTTCGGCGGAGCAATAGACGGCGTTGAAGTCATGGCGGTAATGTTTTCCAAGCGGATAGGCATGACGGTGGGCACGTTCGTGATGAGTTACAACGTGATTTTCTACATAGTGGCGGGAGTCGTCACCAAAAGCTGGGAAGCGCCGCTTTATTCCGTAATCGCCTACGCGGTGGGACTTAAAGCGGTGGACTTTATGGTTGACGGTTTCGACAAGGCGAAAACGGCGTTCATCATTACGGATAAATACGACGAAATGGCAAGCCTTTTAAGCGAGGAATTCGGGCGCGGCGTCACCAAGATGGACGCGGAGGGATATTACTCAAAACAGCCCAAAACGGTGCTTTACTGCGTGGTGAACAGGTTCGAAGTGAACAAACTCAAACAGATAGTCACAAGCGTGGATCCCAACGCGTTTATGGTGATAAACGACGTTACGGACAGCCTTGGCAGTTCGCTCAAATTCGGCAAAAGAAAGGCGGTCGTGGAGCGCAGAAAAAAGCGCGGCGAAAAGCTGGAAGAGATGAAAGAGCGCATATTCGAAGGCGAAGGAAAGGACGTAAATTCCGACATGGACGATTCTCCGGCGGCGCATAACAAAGGGGAAGACGAAGGCGGAAAAAATAATGCGGAATAGTCTTATCTTTGTCCGCAAAATGTGTTACAATGTAAAAGAGGAATGAGAACATGAGAATTTCGCAGTTGTTTGAAAAGAAAAAGGCGGTATATTCTTTCGAGATATTTCCGCCCAAAGCCGGCGACGATATAAGCAAGATATACTCCACACTTGAGAGTATAAAGGATATTGCGCCCGATTACGTGTCCGTGACTTACAGCGCGGGCGGGAGCAGGAATTCGCGCACGGCGGAGATAGCCGACCTGCTTAAAAACAGGTACGGCATGGAGCCGCTTGCGCATCTCACCTGCGTTAATTCCACCATGAGCGAAGTGGAAGAGGCGATAGACAAACTGAACAAAATTGGCGTGGAAAACATACTCGCCCTGCGCGGCGACAGAATAGAGGGGCAGGAAAGGGGAGAATTCAATTACTGCACCGACCTGATTCCCGTAATAAAGCGGCTTTCGAACGCCGATATAGGCGCGGCGTGCTATCCCGAAGGACACCCCGAAAGCAGGAATATGGTGGAAGACATACGCAACCTGAAAAAGAAGGTGGATCTGGGCGTAACGCACCTGAATACGCAGTTGTTCTTCGACAACGACGTCTTTCTGAATTTTATGGATAAAGTGCGCCTTGCGGGCATAGACGTGCCCGTGCAGGCGGGCATAATGCCGCTTGTGAAAAAGTCGCAGTTCGGCGGAATAGTGCGCATGACCGGCGCGGGGATTCCCACCAAGATAGCGCGTATGTACGCCCGTTTCGCCGACGATCCGCAGTCGCTGGAAGACGCGGGCGTGGCTTACGCCACCGACCAGATAATAGACCTTTTGTCCGCGGGCGTGCAGGGCATACACCTCTACATAATGAACAACGCGAGGGTGGCGCGCAGGATAACGGAAAACATAAAACCCATTCTGGACAGGATAAACGGTGAAGACAGATCTTAAAGAGGCGCTGAGATATATGGGCGTAAAGGGCGCTCCCGACCCCGCCACGCTGGCTTTGGCAAAGCAGGCGGAAGAGGAAGTGAACGCCCACGCCAAAGTGCGCTCGGTATATAAACTGTTCGACGTAAAAGTGAGCGAAGAAGGCGGATTCGTCGAGCTTGCCGGAACGGGCGTAAAGCTGGAAGGAAAGCACCTTTCACACCATTTACGCGACTGCCGCCGGGCGTATCTGCTTGCGGCGACGCTGGGTTTTGAAATGGAAAAAAGGGTGAACTATCTGATGAATACCCGCCCCGCGCTCGGAGTGGCAACGGACGCTATGTGCACTTCCGCCCTCGAATGCGCGCTTGACGAGTTGTGCGAAGATTTGCAAAAGCAGTGCGGGAAAAAGCTGAAAACGCGCTTTTCCTGCGGCTACGGCGATTTCCCTCTTTCCGCGCAAAAGGACATGGTGAATCTGCTGGATACGGGCAGGAAGATAGGCGTATTTTTATCGGAAAGCATGATGCTTGCGCCGCAGAAGTCGGTTACGGCGGTAGCCGGCGTAACGGACGTGCCCGGGGCGGACGGCGGCGGTTGCAGCGCTTGCGGAAAGAGCGACTGCGCATTCAGAAAGGAGAACAAATGAACTTCATCGAATACGTAAAGGACAATATCGTAATTCTGGACGGCGCGCTGGGCACGCAGTTCCAGTCAAAGGGCATGCCCGCGGGCAAAAGCCCCGAATATTACAACATAGAAGACCCCGCGCTGGTGGAGGAGATACACCGCGGTTATGTGCAGGCGGGCAGCGACGTCATATACACCAACACTTTCGGCGCGAACAGGGTCAAGTTGGGCGACGGTAAGAAGGTGGCGGAGCTTGTTTCCGCGGCGGTGGAGTTAGCGCGGCGCGCGGCGGACGGCAAATTCGTCGCCCTTGACATAGGTCCCACGGGCGCGCTTTTGGAACCGCTGGGCAGTATGACGCAGGAAGAGGCGTACGATATATTTGCCGAGATAGTAAGGGCGGGGAGCGGAGCCGACCTTATAGTAATAGAAACCATGTCCGACCTTGCCGAACTCAGGGCGGCGCTTCTTGCGGCGCGGGAAAATTCCACGCTTCCCGTGATGTGCAGTATGACCTTTGAAGAGGGCGGCAGGACGTTCACGGGCGTGAGCGCGGAGGCGTTCGCGCTGACGGCTTCCCCCTTAGCGGACGTTATCGGCGTGAACTGTTCGCTGGGACCGGATAAGATTCTGCCCATCATGAAGAGGATAGCTTCGCACACGGCAAAGCCGCTTTTCATCAAGGCGAACGCGGGACTTCCCGACGAAAACATGAACTATTCGGTAGGCGCGCGCGAGTTTGCCGCAATGTACAAGGAGTATCTGGAAATCGGCGTGAATATATTGGGCGGCTGTTGCGGCACGACCCCCGGATATATTGCGGAGATAAAAAAGATTGCAAAAGGGAAAAAGCCTAAGGCGCGTAAAGTCAAGGTGCCCGCGGCTGTTTGCAGCGCGAGCGAAGTGGTGTATCTGGACAGGGTGCGCGTAATAGGAGAGCGGATAAATCCCACGGGCAAAAAGGCGATGAAGGAAGCGCTGCTAAAAGGCGATATGGGCTATGTGGCGGCGCGCGCGATAGAGCAGGTGGAAGCGGGCGCGGACATACTCGACGTGAACGCGGGCGTGCCGGGGATAGACGAAAAAGCCGTGCTTTGTCAGATGGTGAAGCGCATACAGTCGGCGGTGGAAGCGCCCCTGCAGATAGACTGCGGCAAGCCGGAAGCGATAGAGGCGGCGTTACGCGCCGTGAGCGGCAAGGCGATAGTAAATTCGGTGAACGCTGAAGAGGGCAGTCTTAATTCCATTCTGCCCGTGGTCGCAAAATACGGCGCGGCGGTAGTGGGGCTTGCCGTGGACGAGAGGGGTATTCCCTCCACCGTGGAAGGGCGGCTGGAAAACGCGCGCAAGATAATAAAGCGCGCAAAGGAATTTGGTATTCCTGAACAGGATATCTATATCGACTGCCTTACCCTTACCGTGAGCGCGGAACAAAGCCAGGCGCTGAATACGCTGGAAGCGGTCAGGCGGATAAGAGAAGAATACGACGTGCATGCGGTGCTGGGGGTGAGCAATATCTCCTTCGGACTGCCCGCAAGGGGCGCGATAAACTCTTCCTTCCTTACTTTGGCTATGCAGGCGGGGCTTGACCTTCCGATAATCAACCCCAACATTCCCGAAATGATGGCGGCGGTGAGGGCGTTCAACGTGCTCACCTGCGCGGACAAAGGCTGCGCGGAATGGGTGGAGAGATACGCTCAGACGGCAGTCCCCGCGGCGGAAGCCACGGATACAAATAAGGATATATATTATTATATTTCCAAGGGTCTGCCGCAGGCGGCGGAACTCACGCGCGAAAAGCTGAACACAATGCAGCCGCTGGAAGTCATAGACGAACTGCTTATTCCCGCATTGAACAGGGTGGGCGACGATTACGAAAAAGGCGTAATTTTCCTGCCCCAGCTCATCTCGGCGGCAGAGGCGGCAAAGCTGTGCTTCGAAGAGGTGAAGTCGCGCATAAAGGGCGGCGGAATAGGCAAGGGTGATATAGTGCTTGCCACCGTATTCGGCGACGTGCACGACATAGGCAAGAACATAGTAAAAACCGTACTTGAAAATTACGGTTACAACGTGATAGATCTGGGCAAAAACGTACCGTCGCAGACGGTCGTGGAAGCGGTAAAAAAGGGGAATATCCGCCTGTGCGGACTTTCCGCGCTCATGACCACCACGGTGGAGAACATGAAAAAGACGATAGAGCTTTTGCGCGAAAACTGCCCCGGCTGCAAAATTATGGTGGGCGGAGCGGTGCTTACGGAGGAATACGCGGAAAAGATAGGCGCGGACAAGTATTGCAAGGACGCCGCCGCAAGCGCCAGATATGCCGAGGAAGTTTTCAGCGCGGCAAAATAATCAGATTATTTCACAATCTATATTCGGCGGTTTTTCAGCCGCCGTTTTTTCACCCCTGCAGGCGGTTTTTCTCCTGTTTATGTGTAAAAGTTTGGCCGGGGTTATTTTGCGCAAAAGCGCGGTAAACGGGGCAAAGAGCAGGGTAAAGGTTATCGCGTTGCACACAATCTGCGTTATGTAAAAGCTCGCGCCGCGGACGTAGATTATCGCAAATCTGCTCCAGAAGTTTTCGTGGAAGCCCGTAAAAAGCCCCGTATCTATCAGGGACGAGAGCACGCCGAAAAGGGTGGTCATGACACACGCCGTAAGCGTTATGACGATTCGGTTTTTTACTTTCAGCCTGCCGAATACGGCGAACAAGAGTGTGAGGGCGGGCCAGTAGATAAAGTAAAGCACTACCCAGCCGCCCGCGCCCCAGATGAGTATCTCCACCCCGCAGAACACGAAGGAAGCCAGCACTCCCGAAAGTCCGAAACAGTAGCCGTATGCGGCAAGAAGCAGAGAAACTATCTCCACGTTCGGAATGGCGGCGAGAGCCGTTTTCCCCGCCGTGACCGTGGCGGCGCATACCGCCACGTAGGCTATCTGCAGGGCGGAAAGTTTTGCCGTTTTCGCGTTTATTTTCACCATGTGGTATAGGTTATTATTATAACGCAGCCGCCAGTTATCGTCATCTGGCTTGCGCCCACGCCCGAATTGGTGTATTCTTTGCCTTCATAGGTGAAGGTGCTTGCCCATTCGGATACGTCCACGTCCTTTTCCACGGAAGTATAGATATATATGGAGCGGCGGGCTTGCAAATCTTCCGTAAGCTCGCCTATCTGCGTAAGGTATGAGCCGTAGCCGCTGTCCGAACTAGTGTAGGTGAGTTTGTCCTGCAATTTAAGGCTCTCTATCACATTCATAAGCCCCGTGTTTTCGTTGTAGGACATGGCATTGAGGTCCACTTCGAACACCTGCGTGTAGTCCGCTCCGTCGGTAAGCACGAGCGTCATACTGTCGCCCGAAACGCTTCCGTCAATGCACGCAACGGGTGCGATCACGCATACGCACAGTATCGCGGCAAGCGCGAATATCTTGAAAAATTTCTTCATAAAAAACTCCTTTGTGCCGTCCGGCACTGTTTATTTGCAATAAAAAAACTCCGTAATTGCGGAGTATGCAGGAAAAACGCGCGCAAAGAAAAACGCCGCTCCTTCGCCCTCCGCAAAGTGCTTTTACAAGTTGCGGGCAGGTCTCCTGGCTTAAGGTTTTCCTCGCGCTCGCCTTCCCGTGTTAAAAAACACAGTGGCTTTCCGGCAAATATATAATGCCTTTGAGCGCTCGTATTTACAAAAACACCTTCGCAACGCATTTTAGCGTACAGAGTTGTACCTCTACGATAAAAGCGCTGTGGAGACATTTTCGCAAAAACCCAAAACTCGTCCGAGAGCGGAGAGGAGCGGTTTCAGGTTGAGGATTTTCGGATAGATTTTCGCAAGACGGAGTGAAGTCGTAGCAGCGCTACGTCGAGTGACGGCTTGCGGAAAGATGCCGAAAAGACCAAGTTGAAACTGCTTCTCTACGGTCGAGGGCGAGTTATAACACAGTAGCGGGGGCTGCCTCGGATTTTCACCGATGTTCCCTTTTAATGCCGCGGTGCGGCAACCGTGCAACTTTATTCGGTTAAGCACATTATACAGGTAACGCATGGCAAAGTCAATAAATTTTTTGAAAGGACGTGATAAGCGCGCTCCGTCGGACGGCTGTAAGAAAATTGTAAGAAAGTTTTCATAACGCGGAAAGAAACGGGCGGTGCAATATAATTGCAAAAGCAAAAAAGGAGGCTTTCAGATGGGTGTTATCATAGCGCTTACCGGCGGCAGCGGACATATGGGAACAGCCGTAACCAAACAGCTGAAAACGCTGAAAGGCGTGGACGAGATAAGATTTTTACTGCTTAACCACAGGCGCGAGCACAGGTTTTTCGCAAAGGCGAAAAGGGGCGCCGCGTGCCGCATGACCGCGGTATACGGAAATATATCGGATAAAGAAAAGGTCAGAAGTTTTGTGGAGGGCGCGGACTACGTCATCAATCTGGCGGCGGTCATTCCCCCTCATTCTGACAAGGATCCGCAGGCGAGCTACGAGTGCAACTGGATAGGGGCGAAAAATATCGCGGACTGCGTATACGAGGCGAATCCCCAGCCCAAACTGATACACTGTTCCACGGTTGCGCTTTACGGTCACCGCAACTATCTGCATCCCTGGGGCAGGGTGGGCGATCCCCTGCTTGTTTCCCCGTTCGACAACTACGCCGCGCATAAGAAAAAGGGTGAAAGATACGTCATGGAAAGGGGGATAAAGACGTGGGCGGTACTGCGCCAGACGGGTATGCTTTATAAGAATCTGCTCTTTTGCAACCTGGACGACGGGCTTATGTTCCACACCTGTCTGAACGTCCCGCTGGAATGGGTGAGCGATACCGACAGCGGCAGACTTATCCGCAATATCATAGAAAAGGATATGGCGGGGGAGTGCGGCGACTTCTGGCTTAAATGCTACGACATAGGCGGCGGCGAGGGCAACCGCAATACCGGTTTTGAAACGTTCGACGACTGCTTCAAGGAGCTGGGGCTGGACACCAAAAAGGTGCTTTCTCCCGAATGGCACTCCATACGCAACTTCCACGGCATATGGTTTGAAGACAGCGGCGTTCTGGAAAAAATGTTCCGTTTTCAACACGACAAGGCGACCACTTACTGGAAGGAAGTGTTCGACTCCCGTCCCTTCTTCCGTCTTGCAAAGATAATGCCGGAAGGTCTTATCTCGCGTATGTTTATAAAAAGGCTGCTTAAAGACTACAACGCGCCGCGCAAGTGGATAAAGGACGGCGAAAAGGGACTTATCAAGGCGTACTTCGGCGCTACGCTCAACGTAGACTGCCTTATCACCGACTGGAAAGACTATCCTCTTCTTGCCGAAGGCAGGGTTGTGGGAGGCAATGCGGACTACAACGCCATGCGCGACGTGAACAACGTAAAGGCGATGGGTATGCACCTTAACCACGGTTACGACGAGGATAAGCCGGATTGCGAACTGGATATAGAGGATATGAAGGAGGCGGCGCGCTTCCGCGGCGGCGAATGTATATCGGAAAGTATGGTCAAAGGCGACTTGTATACGCCGTTAAAATGGCGTTGCCACGACGGACACGAATTTGCCGCCTCGCCCTATACGGTAATAAAGGCGGGGCACTGGTGCGAAGAGTGCGAGCCGCTGGGACAGTGGGACTTTGACAGACAGGCGAAATTTTCGCCCTTCTATGCCCAGGTGTGGTACGACACGCACGCCAGGGGTGAAAAGTACGTCTACTATTACGATGAAAACGGCAGGGCGACGTTCAGGACGTTCGAGTGAGGACTATGATGGAAGAAAAGAAAAAAAGTGTGGGTATATACTGCTTTTCCGCGACGGGAAACACCCTAAAAGTGTGTAAACTGATTAAGGAGCAATTAGAAACCCTGGGAGCGGAAGTAAGGATAATGAAAGTGGAGGACGGATACGGCGAAGATATTTCCCCCGCGCGGTTCGATACTTTCGCCGTGGCGTATCCGGTGCACGGCTTCAACGCGCCGCAGAACGTGGTCGACTTTGCCGGGAATTTTCCCGAAGGGGACAAGGGGTACTATATAATAAAGAGTTCGGGCGAGCCTGCGCCCGCCAACCGCGATTCTTCCCATCAGATTGTGAAAATTCTGCGCAAAAAGGGATATGAGATGATGGACGAATTCCATTACGTCATGCCTTACAATATGATTTTCCGCCACAGCCAGGATATGGTGGACATGATGTGGAAGCGGGCGTGCGACGCCGCGCCTTTCGACGCAAAGGAGATTTTCGAAGGCGGCAGGGGCGCGATAAAGCAGAAGTTCAGGCACAGGTTTATCTCCCGTCTGTTCACGCTGGAACACGGCGGCATGCGCATTATCGGCAGGGGCTTTAAGGTGGACATGGACAAGTGTATAAAGTGCGGCAGGTGCGTGAAAGGCTGCCCCGTGCAGAACATTACTTTCGACGGAGAAAAATTTTCTTTCGGCAAAAAGTGCCTGGGGTGCGTGCGCTGTTCCTTCAACTGTCCGGTCAACGCCATACATATATCCATTCTGGAAGGCTGGAAGGTGAACGGTCCGTACAAGATAGGGGAAAAGAAGGAGTACGACGAAGGCAAAGTATGCAGGTACTGCAATAAGTCCTACAGACGGTATTTCACCGAAAGCGGCGGAAACAGCATCGAAAAACAGATAAAGCATTGAAAAACGCCGTAAAATGTGATAAACTTGAAGAAAGGTAACGTTATGGAAAATAAGAAGATACTTGTAGCGGAAGACAATACCGAAATGTCGGATATGGTGCGCAACTACCTGCTCAAAGCGGGGCACACCGTGTACCAGGCGTTCGACGGCTTGCAGGCGATAGACCTTGCCAAGGCGATAAAGCCCGATCTGATACTTCTGGACATTATGATGCCCATATGCGACGGATTTGAAGTGTGCGAAACGGTGCGCAGATTCATGAACGTGCCGATAATCATTATATCCGCCATGGTGGACGAGGATACCAAGCTGAGAATGTTCGATCTGGGCGCGGACGACTATATGACCAAGCCGTTTTCCTTCAAGGAAATGGTTATGCGCGTAAACGCCCAGCTCAGGCGCTATTACGAGTTTTCGCCCGTAAAGCAGAACAAGCGCACTTACGGCAGGCTTACCATCTGTTCCGACAGGTTCGAAGTCAAGGTGGACGGGGAGGAGATAAACCTTTCTTCCACGGAATTCCGTCTGCTGGACTTTCTCACGGGCAACGAAAACCGCATAATGACCAAACAGCAGATAATAGACGCCGTCTGGGGCGAGGACGATTATATCGACGAAAATACGGTGGCTGTCACCATATCGCGCCTGAGGGACAAACTCAACAAGTTGGGCGTGAACGGCATTACCACGGTATGGGGATTCGGCTATAAATGGCAAGCGTTGTAGTCAACGAATACATATTGCAGGAGATAGACCGCATATATTCGGGCAAGGATCTCGACAAGCCCGTAAAAGTACGCGGCAATATCCGCCAGCGGAAACTGCTCTACCACCTCAACGACGCGCGCCTGCATTTGCTGCAGGAGCGTGCCAAGGTCACCAAACAGCTGGAGTACGCTTCCGTCACGGTGGCGGGTATTCTGCACGATCTGAAAACGCCCATGGCGCTCATCGCCGGTTACGCCGAATGTGCGCAGGACGGAGTGGGCGACAAGGACTATCTGCAGCTTATACGCGATACGGTCGACAAACTGCAATCCATCGTGGACAGCGTTTCCGTGCCCAAGCCGTTTGCCGCGCGCGACGACGTGGACGTAAAGGAATTTGTCAGCGGCAGACCTTATTTTTACGCGGAGTTCAACCGTTACCGCGAAATGGTGGAAGAACGCGGTGCGAAGTACGTGATAGGCAGGCTTCCGGGCATAACGCAGTGGTTCTGCCGCAATTCCGCCACGGTGGGTATGTACGTCAATAAAAAGCTTATAGACAGGGTGGTTCAGAACATCATCACCAACAACCTGCGCTATACTCCTCGCGGCGGCATTATAAGAATTATTTTCAGCAAGGGCAGGCAGTACTTCTATATAAAGATTACCGATACCGGTTCGGGCATAAAAAGCGGCGATTTACCCTTTATCTTCGACCGCGGTTTCCGTTCGGATACGGGCGGCAGCGGCAATAAGGGGCTGGGGCTTTATATGGCGAAGGATATAATCGTGCGCCACGGCGGCGAGATAAGCGTTAAGAGCAAGGAAGGAAAGGGCACCGCGTTCACGATAAAACTTCCCATAGTGCCCATAGTCAAATAGAGTAAAAAACAGCGGCGGGCGCCGCTGTTTTTGCGTCTGTTTATATGCGTTTTCTGCGGTTTGGCTATCTGCCCGAAATACGCAAATCGTCGCCGTTTATCCGCTTGAACGAGGAGTAATTTTTATTGAAAAGGCGCGAATATATGCGTTCGCCGTAGCGGTCGAGAATCTCGTCGTTTGTCAGGTTGGTGGTTATCATAACCGCCTTGCCCTCGGAAAAACGTGTGTCGAAAATGTCGTACATATATTCCAGGGTGACGTTCTTGTATATCTGTTCGGTGCCCAGGTCGTCTATCATCAGCATATCCGCATTCAAAAATTCGTCAAGGATATGCGCCTTTGCCGTAAGGTCGGAAGTGTGGTATTCGAGCAGTTTCTTATTGAATCTGAAAGCCGAGATATACAATACGGAAAAGCCTCTGTCCGCCAAAGCGTTGCCTACGGCAGACATAAGGCAGGTTTTACCTGTGCCCACGCTGCCCGAAAGTATAATGCACTTTATGCGGCTTTGCGGAAATTCTCCCGAATATTTTTTGAGCAGGGAGTACGCTTTGTCCAGCTTTTCGCCCTGACTGCACTGCATGGAAGCAATGCGGTTGTCCGCAAATGTGAAGGGGGGAAGATTGCCGCGGCTGCGCGTTTTGACAAGCGTGCGGAAAAGTTCCTTCACGCAACCGCATCTTTCTCCGTTCCCGGTAACGCCCGTATCGCCGCAGACGGAACAGATAAAGCGGGGAGTGATGCTCAGACCGTGCGCTTCAAGCCACTTGCCGCGCTCGCTTTCCAATTCCTTCAGTTTTTTATCGGCAGCTTTGTTTGTCTTGCCCTGCGAGCGGGCGAATGATATTTCGAGCGTTAGTTCGCGCACCTGCGTGTCGAGGCGGGCGAAGTCTTTATCGCCGCGCGCCGTTTCATAGTCGCGCTGCGCGTTTTCAAACGCGCTTTCGCGCCTTTCCTTCAAAATATCCGCAATCTGTTTTTTTATATCTTCCATAGTGATTAAAAGTCGTCAAAATCGTCCGGATTGCCCAGAAAGGCGTCCAGCTGTTGTTTGGTATACGTGCGCTCGCTGTCGAGTTTCTTTCCTTCGCTCTTAGGCGTTTCGCTTGTCTTTTTTGCCTGTTCAAGGGTGGTGACGTTCTGCCTTTTCCAGGAAGCCAAAGTGTTGCCCACCTGCGACATGGCGTGCGCTCTGCCTTGAGCAAGGCTTGCCGCGTAAAGTATGACTTCGTCGGAAAAGCCCCAGTTGTCCGCCCATACGGCGTAAAGGTCGCGGTCGTTCATCGTAACGGTGCGCGAACTGCCCGTGGCGGTAATGACCTTTGCTATAATTTCGTCGCGCGCGGCACAGCTTGCAAGATAGTCGTCTATCGCGCCCGCGCTCAGACAGCCCTCTTTCAGCATTTTATTTACGGTTGCGTTCATGCCTTCCAGCGTTTTGACGCCGCGGATAAAGCATTGGTCTGCTATTTTAAGCAGGGCTTCGCGCTCGAATCCCTTTGAAAGCCACGGGGATACGTACACTTCCGCCGCCTGGTCGGGGTTTTCGCACCACAGTCCCATGCGCTTGTATATATCCCTTGTCAGCGTACGCAGTTTGCGCCTGTTTTCGTTGTAGGCGTCTATCTCCGCTGTCGTGAAGAGGGAAAGGCGGAAATACATGTCCAGCAGACTGTCCAGCTTGTTCATGCCGCCCTTGCTCTTACAGCTTGCGGCAACATGTAGAATGACTTCGTCCGTAAAGCCCCAGCTTTCCTTCCACTTCATATACGCCTGTTTTTCATCGAAGTCGGGCGCGCCCTTTCTGCCCAGCGCCGCCATAAGTTTGCGCAGTTTGTCGGAGTTTTCCTCCATCTGCCTTATCTTTTCTTCCGCCTGTTCGGGGGTGCGTATGCCCTGGTTTATCCAGTCGCGGGCGCAGGTGAGTATATAACTCCAATTCACGCTTTCGCCCTTGCCGCCTATGCAGTAAGCGGCTATCATTACGATAAGTTCGTCCGGCACTTTGTTGGACGAGATAAAGTCGTAATACCTTTCGTATTCCGTGGGCGTTATCATGCGGTGGGGGTAAAGCGCCTGCAACTGCGCGTTGAAATCGGTAAATCTGCCCGCCTTGAATTTGCGCACCCTGCCGCCCGCTTCGCGAGGGTGGTTGTACACCACCGCGAGAGGGGACGTGGAGGTTACGGTTACAAGACCCGTTTCTTTCCAGTAATCGAACGCCTGTTCCACGGCGGAGAGGGGCATGGAAAGATATTCCGCCATAGCCTGGGCGGAATTTATCGACTCGTCCTGACCCGAACACAGATACAGTCCGAACAGATAGACTTTTACGTAATCGCCCTTGGCTTCGGGCAACCATTCGGTGACGAACTTATTGTCCACCGCGCAAAACCCGTTCAAGCCCCAGCGGGCGCTGAAAGCACAAAATGACATTTATCCTTATAATTTTCCTTTATCTTCATGTAAAATATTCTACCACAAAACTCGCGTCCGGGCAAGTGTTTATCCGTTGTCTTGCCTACGTTTTACGCGGCGGAATTTTCGGCGGTCTCTTTATAAGACGCGCGCGGCCGAACGGATATGCTGCACAGCGTTTCATAGTTTGCGTCCTTCAGGCTGAAGTACAGCGGGGCGGAATATGCCTCAGATTCCTCGTCGCCCGCGCCCAGCACGGAGTAGGGAATGGAAAAATCGAATATCCAATCGGACTGCGCGTAGTAGTGCAGGGCGAAGTTCAGCCGGTGTTCCTCCAATCCTTCTCCGAAAGATACCATATATCCGCCCGCAAGGTTGCGCATGGTGTAGGTTATATCCTCTTTGCCGGGGACGGATATGGTAAGCGGAAAGGTTGCATCCCCGTTTCCGAACGTGAAGGATACGCCGGTAAGTTCCTTGTAGAGATTTACCACATGTTTGTCGAGATATGTCTGCAAATCGGCGGCGGAAGAAAAGTCGTACCAATCGTTAGCGATAAGCTCCTCTTTCCCCAGCTGTTTAAGTTCCACCTGCCATGCGGTATAGGTCATACTCCAATCCGTTTGCGGGATATATTTATCCACGACTTGCGACAGGGTAAGGTCGTAATCGCCGCCCGACTGGTTGGAATGTCCGTACTTTTGGAGCCACCCTAGGGGTGATGTTTCTCCCGTAAACGTGAATTTTATGTCGTACAGGTCGGGCTTTTTTTCTGCGTGCCCGCCTCGCCGCACCCGGCGGCAAGAGCCATAACCGCGGCAATCAGCGCCGCAACAACCAGAATTTTCGCTTTTTTCATCTTTCTCCCTCATCGTCGCGCCTTAAGGCGGCGCGCGGCGTACGCGCGCTTTACGGAAACATTATAAATTATTCCGCCGGGATTGTCAATACGCGGCATTTGAACGACAAAACGTCCAGACCGGCGAAAAACGCTTTTCACGGGCGGCGGGTTGTGCTATAATGCGTGTATGGAAAAAAGCGTGAGAATCTGGGCGAAACTTATTTCCGACGGAAAGGTGGTCAGGGACGTCGTTTATACCGGCGCCATGTTTTACGACGAGGACACTTTCCACGCCGCCGTGCGCGACATTTGCGACAAACTCGACGTAGCCACGCCCATGGTGCTCCCCCAGCATTTTGCCAATTTCATGCGCTTCCACAATTGCAGATTTTACGAATGGGATTTCGTGGAAACGTTCGGTTACGACAAATTTATTCTGGAAGACTGCAATTAAAGCGCTCCGCGCCCAACGAGTAACTTGTCGAAAATCAAACACAAGAAAGGCAGCGAATGTTCATACCGACACATAACTTTGAAAAAAGGCATATGTCACGCGGAGGCGGTAAATGCGTTTCCTTGCGGCAGGGGATTTTTCGATGATTTTTTGCGGAAAGGTCGCAGGCAATACTCTTGCGGTATTGGCAAGACATTTTTGCAAAAAGGCGCGGAAAAGACGCGCCGCAGGGAGCGCGCTTTATCCCTTCCGCGCGACATAGTCAAAACAGTTGACAAAATTTATTCAATGCAATAAAATGTTATATACTTATGTGTTAAGGAGGCAAAAAGGTGGAAAAGACGGTATCCCCTGCCATCATCAAGCGTCTGCCCAGGTATTACCGCGTTATCACTCATCTTGACGGAGAAGGTCAGACGAAAGTATCTTCAAAAGTCATCGCCCAGCTTATGGACATCACCGCTTCGCAGGTCAGACAGGATTTTTGCAGTTTCGGCGGTTACGGCCAGCAGGGCTACGGCTACGACGTGAAGAAACTCAAGGCGGAGCTTGAGAATATTATGGGGCTGAACAAACAGCACAACATGATAATCATAGGCGCGGGTAACATAGGCAGGGCGCTTGCCGGTTACAAGGGGTTCGGAGACGGATTCAAGGTGAAAGCGGTTTTCGACATCGCGCCGGAAGGGATAGAGATAAAGGGCGTGCAGGTGCTTTCAATGGGCAGATTGAAGGAGTACTGCGCGGCAAACAAGGTGGACATAGCCGTGATAGCAACGCCCCGTTCGGCGGCTGCGGAAGTGGCGCAGGCGGTTGTGGACGCGGGGGTAAAAAACATCTGGAATTTCGCACCCACGGAGCTGGACTTGCCCGGCGGCGTGGTGGTGGAAAACATATCTATGAGCGAAAGCCTTTACGTGCTTAGCTATTACATGAACCGACAGGAGGGGTAAGAAAATATGGCAAATGAGTTTTATATAACTCAAAAAGGTCTGGACGAGCTGAAAGAAAAGCTCAACATTCTCAAAGTGGTCAAGCGTCCCGAAGCGTCCGAAAGGATAAAGCAGGCAAGGGAATACGGCGATTTGTCCGAAAACGCGGAATACGACGCGGCAAAGGACGAACAGGCGATGATAGAAGCGGAAATCAAGAAGATGGAAGCGCAGATAGAAAACGCCGTCGTCATAGAGGAAGTGCAGGGCGGCAAGACGGTCACCATCGGCTGCACGGTAACGCTTCTCGACTTGACTTACGACGAAGAGGAAGAATGGACCATCGTGGGCACGAGCGAGGCTTCTTTCAGCGAGCACAAGCTGAGCAACGATTCTCCCCTGGCAAAGGCCATTATCGGCAAGAAGAAGGGCAGCGTTGCGGAAGTGACGGACGTGGCGGAACCTTACAAGGTAAAAATAATAGACATAAAGTAATTATCCCGGAAGGGTAGAGGTAGAAAATGGAAAAGGACGAACTTCAGGAACTTGGCGAAGCCATACGTATTCGCCGCGAAAAGCTGGCTGCCCTTGTGGCGGAGGGGCGCGACCCCTTCAAGGTGGTTAAATTCGATAAGAATGCCGAAAGCGCGGATATAAAGGAAAAGTATTCCGAATACGAGGGCAAGGAAGTGAAAATTGCGGGGCGCATGATTGCAAAACGCGTCATGGGCAAGGCAAGTTTCGCCAAAATTCTTGATTTTGGCGGCAGTATACAGATATACGTCAGCCGCGACGACCTGGGCGACGAAGCGTATGCCGAATTCAAAAAGTCGGACATAGGCGACGTTGTCGGCGTTACGGGCATGGTATTCACCACGAAAACGGGTGAAATTTCCGTGCACGCCCGTTCCATTCAGCTTTTGGCAAAATCGCTCATGCCTCTGCCCGAAAAATATCACGGTCTGAAGGATACGGACACCCGTTACCGCCAGAGGTACGTCGATCTTATCGCCAATCCCGACGTCAAGGAAGTGTTCGTAAAGCGCAGCAGGATAATAAGCTGCATCCGCTCTTTCCTCGATTCCAGGGGATACATAGAAGTGGAAACGCCTATCCTCAACACCATTGCCGGCGGAGCTTCCGCGCGCCCGTTCATCACCCACCACAATACGCTGGATATGGATATGTTCATGCGCATAGCTCCCGAACTTTATCTGAAAAGGCTTATCGTGGGCGGATTCGAAAAGGTGTACGAAATAGGCAGGCTCTTCCGCAACGAGGGCATGGACCCCAAGCACAACCCCGAATTCACCACCGTGGAACTGTACCAGGCTTACGCCGACTACAACACGATGATGGATCTGACGGAACAGCTGTTCGGCTATATCGCCGATACCGTGTGCGGCACGCGCAAGATAACCTATCAGGGAGTGGAAGTGGACCTCACTTCGCCCTGGCGCAGGCTTACCATGGTGGAAGCGGTCAGGGAATACGCGGGAATAGACTTTACCTCAAATGACGTTCAGGACCTCGCGCGCCAAGCGAAAGAAGCGGGCGTGGAACTGCCCAAGGAGCTCACCTGGGGCAGGCTGCTGTACGAAGTGTTCGACAGGGTGGTGGAAGAAAAACTTGTCCAGCCCACCTTTATTCTCGACTATCCCGTGGAAGTTTCCCCGCTTGCCAAGAAGAAGGCTTCCGACCCCCGTCTTACGGAGAGGTTTGAATTCTTTATCACCGCGCGCGAAATGGGCAACGCCTTCTCCGAGCTGAACGACCCGCTCGACCAGCGCGAGCGTTTCCTTGCGCAGGTCAGGGAGAGGCAGAAGGGCGACGACGAAGCGCAGATGATGGACGAAGATTACGTCAACGCGCTCATGTACGGACTTCCTCCCACGGGCGGACTTGGAATAGGCGTGGACAGAATGGTAATGTTCTTCACCGACCAGGCGAGCATAAGGGACGTGCTGTTGTTCCCCACCATGAAGCCCGTCAAAAAGGACTGATGAAGGAAAAAAAGACGTTGAATCCAAAGGCGCCGCTGTATCAGGCGGTGCTTTTGCTTAATAAAAAGGATAAAGTCCGCTTTCATATGCCCGGTCACGGCGGAGAGGGCGGCGGACTTTTCGCAAGCGCTAAATACGACCTGACCGAACTTTCGGGGCTAGACAATCTGCTTTCGCCGCACGGCGTTATAGCGGAGGCGGAAAAACTGCTTGCAAAAGCGTATAAGTGCGGCGCCGCGTATATGTTCACCTGCGGCGCGACGGCGTGTATGCACGCCGCTCTCGCGTATGCGCGTACGCGCGGAGATATATTGTTTACGGGAAATATGCACTTTTCCTTTTTCTCCGGGCTGACGCTTATGGGACTGAAAGCGGAATACGTCCCGCGTGAAGGGCTGGAAGAGCGGCTTAAAAAGGGCGCGGGCAGCCTGTTTTTCACCTCGCCCGATTATCTGGGCAGACTGAACGGCGGAGCGGAGATTGCCGCGCTTTGCAAAAAGTACGGTGTGCTTTCCGTTGCGGACTCGGCGCACGGGGCGCACTTCGCCTTTTCGGGTATATTGCCCGACTCTTTGACGGAAATTGCCGATATAACGATTATCTCCATGCACAAGACCATGGACGTGTTCGGCGGCGGAGCGGTGCTGTGCGCAAACGGCGGCTGCGCGGAAGAACTTGCCGCATACCGCGCCCTGGTGCACACGACTTCTCCGTCCTATCTCACTATGGCTTCAATCGACTTCGCCCGCGCGCTGTGGGAGAGCAAGGGAGAGGAATATTATAGGGAAATAGCGGACAAAGCGCGCGCGCTTACCCTGCCGCACGGATATAAAATGGTGAACACGGACGACGTTTCGCGCCTTGTGATAGACTGCGGCGGCGACGCGCAGGACGTGCTGGAAAAGCTGGAAAAGAAAGGGATATACTGTGAAGCGGCAATCGGGGAAAATCTGGTGCTCATCGTAACCCCCCACAACGTAAAGTATCTGGATATGTTGCCTTCCGCACTCGAAGACGTAACGCCCGCGCCGCTTGCGGCGGCTTTTGTGCCCGGGCTGAAAATGAGCGCGAAAAGGGAAGGGCGCCTTGCGGTAAAGCGGATAGAGCAGTGTACGGGCGCGGTCTGCGGCGTGGATATATGTCTTTATCCGCCCGGTACGCCCGTTATCCGCCGCGGCGAAATTCTGGACGAAAACGCGGTGCATTTTATAAAGGACTTCGCAAGCCGCCTGTCACCGCTTGCATACGGCGGCGTGATTGTGTTAGAATAAATTTATGTCAAAGGGAAAATTCGTCACTATAGAAGGGTGTGAAGGCGTGGGTAAAACCACGCAGGTGGAACTGCTCAAAAAAAGGTTTGCAGGGCGCGGCGACGTACTGTTTCTGCGCGAACCGGGCGGCACGCCCATATCCGAGCGCATACGCGGCGTCATTCTGGACGTGAATAACGGCGAAATGTGCGGAACGTGCGAAGTGTTGCTGTATTCCGCGGCGCGCGCCCAGCTTGTGGAACAGGTGATCAAGCCGGCTTTGGACAGGGGCGTTACGGTGATATGCGACAGGTTTACCGATTCCACCCTGGCATATCAGGGCTATGCGCGCGGTCTGGGCGCGGACACGGTGGAAACGCTCTCTTCGATTGCGTGCGCGGGACTTACCCCCGACGTTACCGTCTTTCTCGACCTCGACCCCGCGGCGGCGTTTTCAAGAAAGGGCGGAGCGGACAAGTCCGACCGTCTGGAACAGGAAGGAATGGAATTCCACAGCCGCGTTTACGAAGGATATAAACTCATAGCGAAAAAATATCCCGAACGCGTGGTGTGCGTACCCGCAGACGGAAATGTGGAGCAGGTTCATAAAAGCGTTATGGACGTGCTTGAGGAAAGGGGAATTTTATGATGGATTATTCACCGCTTCTTTCCGACTGCAAGCCGCTGGAAATTTTCAGAAAAGACAAATCGGAAGGTGAGCTGTCACACGCTTACGCGCTGTTCGGCGACGACCCCGCCGCAATGGAATGGATACTGCGCGAAATGGTCAGAATCGCCGTATGCGAAAAGGGCGGTTGCGGCGAGTGTTCCGCGTGCAGGGAGCTTGAAGGCGGCGTCCACCCCGACGTCAGGTTTTACGACGACAGGCTTGACGTGCACGACGTAAACGAACTCATAGAGGACTGCGCCAGGTATTCGGTAGAGGGCGGACTGAAAGTGTACGTAATCTTTCAGCTGGATAAAACGCTTGCCCCCGCGCAGAACAAACTGCTCAAAACGGTGGAAGAACCGCCCGAAGGCGTACTCTTTTTATTCGGCATAATCAAGCCCGCGGCGGTGGCGGAAACGCTCAAATCGCGTTGCAAAAAGCTGTATTATACGGGCGTGGAACAGTCCGTGCTGGAAAAGGCGCTTACGGAAGCGTACGGCGAAAACGACAACAGCCTGCGCGCGGCGGCGTATGCGGGCGGAAACATATCCCGCGCGCTTAAATTCGCCGCGGACGACGAATTCGCCATGGAAGCGGACAATATAATTTCGCTTTTGGGGAGTATGCAGAAAAGCTCCGCCGTTCCCGGAGAAGCGGCAAGGCTGAAACAGGATAAAGAGCACGTGGCGCGCTATCTGGACGTGACGGAGATAGTGCTGGACATGATTGCAAAATACAAGCGCGGTCTTACGCGCGGCGGAGGCGGAATAGCGCACATCGCGCAGGGATTTTCCTATGCCGCGTTGGGGCAGTGCGAATATCTGGTAAACGACTGCCGCAAGAGACTGGAGAGCAACTGCGCGCCGTCCGCCGTGCTTGACACCTTATTATTCGGAATTTTGGAGGTCAAATATAAATGTCGCTGATTGTAGGAGTCAGATTCAAAAATAACGGTAAAACTTACTATTTCGACCCGGGTACACTTTCGCTCCAGGCGGGCGACAGCGTCATCGTGGAAACGGCGCGCGGACAGGAATGGGGCAGGGTGAGCATAGCCAACACGCAGGTGGACGACAAGGAAGTGTCCTCTCCGCTCAAACCCGTGGTGAGGCGCGCCACCAAGGAAGACGACGAAAGAGCTGAAGAAAACGAAAGGCTGGGAAAAGAAGCGGTAAAGATAACCGCCCAAAAGGTGGAAAAGCACAAGCTGAACATGAAGCTGGTGGACGCGGAATACGCCTTTGACCGCAGTAAGGTAACCATCTTTTTCACCGCCGACGGCAGGGTGGATTTCCGCGAGCTGGTCAGGGACATAGCGGGCGCGCTGCACACGCGCATAGAACTCAGGCAGATATACGAGCGCGACGACATACGTCTGCGCGGCTCGCTGGGACCGTGCGGCATGCCGTGCTGCTGCATAACGTATCTGAACGAGTACGAAAAAGTCACGGTGAAAATGGCGAAAAACCAGAATCTGTCGCTCAATCCTACCAAGGTCAGCGGTATGTGCGGAAAACTGATGTGCTGTCTGCGCTATGAGAACGATTATTATGCCGAAACTTGTAAACTTATGCCTAAGGTTGGCGCACGCGTGAAAACCGCCGACGGAAGTGTTAAAGTAGAGGGCGTAGACCTGCTCAAACGGCAGATACGCGCAAGTCTGGAAAACAAGGACGGCGGAATAGAGATAAAGGTCTATAAGCTCGGTCAGTTCGAATTACCCGGGAAAACGCGCGAGCGCGAAGAAGAGGAAGATTCGGATACGGGCGAAGAATAAAAGCGAGCGTCTGCCCTCGCTCCGGAGGGTATGGCATGACCGCAAAAAAAGCAATGTTCATAGTTGCCGCGTGCGTCTTGACGGCGTGCGCGGCTTTTGTATTTCTTCCCGTTCCGGACGCGGAAGCCGCCGTCGAAGCTACATATTGCGCGGGGCAGGATACCGTTACCGTGTCGAACGCGGAAGAGTGGAACGGCCTCGCGGAGCGCGTGGCGGACGGAGAGGACTTTTCCGGAAAAATGGTGGTACTGACCGCCGACATAAGCGGACAAATATCGCCGCTGGGGAGTAAGGAAACGCCCTTCTGCGGCACGCTGAACGGCGGCGGACACGTAATATATTCGGACATAAGCGGCGGCGACTATACCGCGCCCGTGGGCTTTTTATCCCTGGGAGCGGTATACCGTCTGGGCGTGCACGGGGATATGGCAGGCGAACAGGCCGTGGGCGGAGTGGTCGGATTCAACGACCACGGCAGGGTGGAAGAGTGCTACCACTACGGCTCCGTGAGCGCGGACAACTACGCCGGCGGCGTAGTGGGTGAAAACAGGGGCGAGATAATCTTCTGTTACTCCATAGGCGACGTGCGTGCGCGCGGCGAGGGCAGATTTGCCGGCGGAATTGCCGCCACCAACGATTACGACGGGAAAATTCAGAACTGCTACGCCGTTTCCGGGGTGGAATGCGATATATACGGCGGAATTGTCGGATATGCGGGGCGCGGAAGTATCCTGGGCTGTTACTACGACAGCGGTAAGTGCGACAGGGCGTATTCGGAAGCGGGCAACGCCGTACTCGGCATAACTCCGCTTACGGACAGGGAACTTGCCGCAACCGCGCCGTCGGACGCCTTTTCCGTATACGGGAAAGACACGGAAGGGTGGATTGCCTATCCCCGTCTTGACGGCGTGGGCGGAGAGATGAACGCCTACGCAAATTGGAGCGACCACCTGATAAGCGGCGACCTTCTTATCCTTAACGACGGGGAAGAAGTAAGTATCGTCGGCAGGGAAGGGGCGGCGCTCCCCGCGCTTCAAAAAAGCGGATACGCCTTTTCCGGCTGGTTCACGTCGGAGCAGGGCGGAGAAAAAGTCACGTCGACTGGCGGCAGCGGCGACTTATGCCTGTACTCCCGTTTCGAGATAATCACGTATACCATAACTTTCAATCTGGGCGGCGGCGCGTTTGCGGACGGCTTTTCGCCTTCGCTCACCTACACGGTGGAAAGCGGCGCAACCCTTCCCGGCAAAGACGACCTTGTTTACGGCGGCATGAATTTTTCCGGCTGGACGGACGGAAACGGCAATGAAATAACCGATATACCCGCCGGAAGCGTGGGCGACGTAACCCTGTCCGCGCAATGGTCGCCCGCCGCAATATCCGTGATAACGGACATAGGCGGCAAATATTTCTGGGTGATAATAGACGTCGCCCTGGCAGTTGTTCTGCTTATAGAGGCGGCGGTGGTTACCCGCGTCAGAAAACGCAGGGCGGCGGCGTATGCCTTCGCGCCCTTTTCGGCGGGCATGATATTCTATCCCGGCGGTTTTATTCTGGCGTGCGTCGAACTTGCGCTCATTTTAATTCTTCCCCTTACGCTGATAAGGCGCAGACATGCCGCGGCGGTGGCGGCGGAGCAGGTGCAGGACGCGGAAGAGGACGAAATTTACCCTTACGACATAGATGATGAAGAAGACTCGTCCGGCAGGATATACGGGCTTAACTCTCCCGTCCGTCCGCTTGCCCTTCCCGTATTCGAACCGCTTGACGGGGTGGAGGAGATAGGTTCGCGCCTGCGCTTCCGCAATTCGTTCACCGCGCGGCTTGCAATGAGCAGCGGCGCCGCCAAGGAACTGTACCGCGGATTCAAATCGTACGCGCTTTCCTTCAAAAGGGTGAAGAGCAGAATCAGCTGGAACGGAGAAAGTTTCCACGCGGGCAGAAAAAGGGCGGCTTATCTCACCGTCATGGGCAACTGTCTGCGCGTATACTTCGCGCTGGACCCGTCCGCCGTCCCCGCGCGCTATAAGACGGAATTCAAAGGCGCGACGAAAAAGTATTCGCAGACGCCCGTAATGATGAAAGTGCGTTCGGGGCGCGCGTTGCGCAGGGCGATGGAACTTTTCGATATGGCGGCGGAAAGGTGCGGCGCCGTACACGGAGGGCAGGGCGAAATAATTCTGGATAACGAGGACGTGTTGCAGGGCAGGTTCTCGGACAGGGAAGAGCTGTTGCACGGCGGATTCATCCGCTCGGATATAACTTTCACAACCCCCAAAGAGGAGGAAAACAAGCGCGATTCCGCATAAAAAGCAGGGCGGCACAAAACGGGAAAAAGCAAATTTTTCCCGTTTTGTCCATATAATTTGTTTCGCCGCAAAGTTTTCCGTAACGTTTTCCGCAGTATTTCCGCCGGGCGGAAAGAAGCCGAAAAGTTATATGCGCATAACTTTACGGGCAAAATATCCGCTTTCCCTTTCAAAAACGCTCCGAAATGGAAAAACCGCGCTTAACTTATCGCCTTTTTTCGCGCAAAATATTTACATATTTTCCCTGCCGTGTTATAATATGGAAAAATACGGCTTTTGCCGAATATATGGAGGTAACAAAATGGCTTTCGTAATTGATAAGGAAAAATGCATCGGCTGCGGTTCCTGCTCAGGCACCTGCCCCGTTGAGGCTATCGCCGAAACCGATGACGGCAAATTCGACATCGATCCCGAAAAGTGCCTGTCCTGCGGTTCCTGCGCCGGCGGCTGCCCCGTTGAAGCTATCAGCGAGGAGTAATCGTTGAACAACGTCAGACAAGAAACAAGCGACCCGTTGACGGGCCGCTTTTTTCTTTTCCGTTTTGTTTTTCGCTTTACTCCGCACTTGATTTTATATATATAAGTGTGGTATTATATAAAAAATACAAGGATTTTCGCCATGAAAGATTTACTCCAGATAAGGGGACTTTCCCCCGATCAGATCAAAAGCATTTTAGACCGCGCGGATGAGTATTTCGGCATCGTCACCGCGGGCAGAAAGCCTTTTCCCAAACTCAAGGACAGGTCGGTTATCACGCTGTTTTACGAAAACTCCACGCGTACCCGCGCTTCGTTCGAATCCGCCGCCAAATATCTGGGCGCGGAAGTGGTGAATCTGTCCGTTGCCGCTTCCAGCGTGCAAAAGGGTGAATCGCTTAAAGATACCGCCCTTACGCTCGACGCGCTCTGTCCCGACGCCATAGTCATGCGCCACGCGCAGTCGGGCGCGCCCCACCGCCTTGCCGGCTGGGTAAGGGCGCACGTCATCAACGGCGGCGACGGTCTGCACGCCCATCCCACCCAGGCGCTTCTGGATATGTTCACCGCGCGCCGGCACTTCGGAACTCTTGAAGGCAGGACGGCGGCTATCATCGGCGACATAGAACACAGCAGAGTTGCAAGAAGCAACATATACGCCATGAGCCTTCTGGGAATGAAAGTTAAGTTGTACGGACCTAAAACGCTCATGCCTTCCGATATGGACGGCATGCCCTGCACGGTGTGTCAAAGCATGGAAGAAGCTCTTGAAGGCGCGGACATCGTCATGGCTCTGCGCATACAGCTTGAGCGCATGAAGGGCGGGCTGTTCCCTTCTGCGGGGGAATACAACAAATATTTCGGACTTAACAAAAAGACAATGGAGCTTGCAAACAAGGGCGCGATAATCATGCACCCCGGTCCCGTAAACCGCGGCGTGGAACTTTCGCACGACGTGCTGGATACTCCCGTGTGCTTCAAGGATATTCAGGTGACGGGCGGACTATGCGTGCGCATGGCTCTGCTGGACATGCTTATCGGAGGGGAACTGTAATGCTGGTAATAAACAACGTAAACGTAAATGGTAAAACGGTAAACATACTCATCGAAGGCGACAGGGTCGTTTCCGTCGGCAAGCGCACCCGCGCAAGCAAGGGCGACACGGTAATCGACGCAAGCGGACTTACCGCGCTTCCCGGCTTTATTGATATGCACGTTCACTTGCGCGAGCCGGGCTTTGAATATAAGGAAGACATAAATTCCGGCACGGCGGCGGCTGTGCGCGGCGGCTTTACCGCCGTGGCGTGCATGCCCAACACCAGACCCGTGACGGACAGCCCCTATCTTGTGAAATATATACTCATGCGGGCGAAAGAGGCGGACAATTGCAGGGTATATCCCATAGCCGCAATCACGCAGGGCGAAAAGGGCGAACAGCTTTCCGAAATGAAAAAATTGAAGGACGCGGGCGCGGTGGCGTTCAGCGACGACGGCGTACCCGTATCCGACAGCAGAATGATGCGCAACGCTCTGCTGTATGCGGCGAACTTCAATCTTACGGTAATCGAACACTGCGAGGACAAGTCGCTTGCGGAAGGCGGCGTGGTGAACGAGGGCAAAAACTCCAATCTTCTGGGACTTCCCGGCATATCGCGCGCAAGCGAGGACGCGGAAATCGCGCGCAACATAGTTTTGTCGGAAGTGTACGGCGTACCCGTCCACCTGGCGCACGTGAGCACCCGCGGCGGAATGCAGCTCATACGCGAAGCAAAGGCGCGCGGCGTTAAGGTGACGTGCGAAACCTGTCCCCACTACATGGCGCTTACCGACGACGAAATTCTCGGCTTCAACACCATGGCGAAGGTGAACCCTCCGCTCAGGGAAGAAGAGGACAGAAGGGCTGTCATCGCCGCAATCGCGGACGGCACCGCGGACTGCATAGTCACAGACCACGCCCCGCACAGCAAAGAGGACAAGGACGGCGGAATGTACGATTCCCCCAACGGCATAAGCGGACTGGAAACTTCCTACGCCGTGTCCTACACCACGCTTGTGGAAGGCGGATATATATCGCAGGAAAAACTTTCTCAGCTTATGACTTACAATCCCGCGAAAATTCTGGGCGTGGAGTGCGGCAGGATAGAAAAGGGCGGACTTGCGGACATAACGCTGGTGGACAACAACGCGGAATTTACCGTAGACCCTTCAAAGTTTGCAAGCAAGGGCAAGAACACGCCTTTTGCCGGAAAGAAGTATAAGGGCGTTATAGAATACACGATAGTAGGCGGAAAGGTCAAGTACGCCCGCAAGGAGGAGATATGATAATAGACGAACTGATAGACGCAATCGCCGCAAAGGGCGGCAATCCTTCCGTGATAGGGCTGGATACCTGCGTGGACTATCTGCCCGACGATATGCGCGCAAAGTGCAATACGCTTGAGGACAGCGCGAAATATATCCGCGACTTCAACTTTGCGCTTATAGATACCCTTGCGCCGGTAATTCCCGCGGTCAAGGTGCAGGTGGCGTACTACGAACAGTACGGCGTGGAGGGCATGGCGGCGTTCCGCGACACACTCGCATATGCAAAGAAAAACGGCATTTACACCATAGCCGACTGCAAGCGCAACGACATAGGCTCCACCGCCGCCGCATACGCCCGCGCCTATCTTGAAAAAGGCGCGCCGTTCGAGGCGGACTTCGTCACGGTGAACGGCTATCTGGGCACGGACGGGGTAAAGCCGTTTGTGGATTTGTGCGCCAAAAACGACAAGGGCATATTCGTGCTGGTAAAAACGTCCAACCCCGCTTCGGGCGAGCTTCAGGACAAAAAATACGAAAACGGCAAGACGCTTTACGACAGTATGGCGGACCTTGTTGACGGCTGGGGCGCGGAACTTATCGGAAAGTACGGTTACAGCAGCGTCGGAGCCGTTGTGGGCGCAACACACCGCGCCCAGGCGGAGGACGTCAGGGCAAAGCACCCTCATCTGTTCTTCCTCATTCCCGGTTACGGGGCGCAGGGCGGCAAGGCGGAAGATCTTGCGGTATGTTTCAAAAACGGAGTGGGCGGCATAGTCAACTCTTCGCGCGGTATTCTGTGCGCATACCGCAAGGATAAGTATGCGGGACTTGACTTTAAGCAGGCGGCTTTGCAGGCGGCAGTCGATATGCGCGACGACATAAAATCATGCCTATGAACGACTATAAATTGAAGATATTGCGCAACGAAAGGGTGGGCGACGGCATTTACGAAATGCTTCTCACCCGTCCCGAAGGGGTCAATCCCAAGGGCGCACAGTTTATACACATCAAGCTGAAAAACGGCTCGCGTATTCTCCGCCGTCCTTTCTGCATATGCGACTGCACCGAAAGCGGCATATTGATATGCTATGCCGCGGTGGGCGAAGGCACCAAGGAGCTTGCCTCATATGCGGCGGGCGAGGAAGTGGAAGCGGTGCTTCCCCTCGGCAACGGCTGGAGCGCGGACGACTGGAAAACCCCCGTTCTGCTGGGCGGAGGTATGGGAAGCGCGGTGCTTCCGCTTGTCGCAAGGTTGGCAAAAAAGGCGAAGCCCGCGGCATATCTGGGATATGCAAATAAGGGCAGAGTGGTGCTTGACAGACTTATGCAAAGTCTTTGCCCCACCGTGGTCGCCACCGATGACGGAAGTTTCGGCAGAAAGGGATATATCACCGATATTCTGGCGGAGGACGTAACTTCTGGCGCGATAAAGCCGGACGTGATATTCTGTTGCGGACCGGAGATAGTATACAAACTTTTGCTGAAAAATCCCGCTTTTGCGGATATACCGATATTCGTTTCGCTGGAAAAGCGCATGGGGTGCGGCGTGGGCGCGTGCCTTGTGTGCACCTGCGGCATAAAAACCGCGGACGGGGTGAAAAATCTGCGCGTGTGCGCGGACGGACCCGTGTTCGATCTCAGGGAGGTGATACTGTGAACACAAGCGTGAAAATTGCGGGCGTTACCTTCAAAAATCCGGTCATCACGGCGAGCGGAACTTTCGGTTTCGGCAAGGAGTATTCGGAATTCTATCCCCTCTCCGCGCTGGGCGGCATATGCACCAAAGGGCTGACGATAGAAGAACGACAGGGCAATCCCTCTCCCAGGGTCGCGGAAACGCCTTCGGGTATGCTCAACAGCGTGGGGCTGCAAAATCCCGGGGTGGACTACTATCTGGAACATTACGACAAATGGCTGTCGGAGCAGGGTACGGTGGTTATAGCCAATATCGCGGGACATAAGCTGGAAGACTATTCCGCCATGGCGCGCAAAATAAGTCAAAGCAGGGCGGACATGGTGGAACTGAATATATCCTGCCCCAACGTGCGCAGCGGCGGCATGGCTTTCGGAGTGGAGCCCGCCAGCGTGCGCAGGGTGACGGAAGCGGTAAAGCGCGCGTGCGATAAGCCGGTAATCACCAAGCTTACCCCCAACGTATCCAATATCGCCGACAACGCCAGGGCGGCGGAAGACGGCGGCGCGGACGCCATTTCCCTTATAAACACGCTTACGGGCATGGCGGTGGACTACCGCACCAGGCGGCCTATTCTCGCAAACAACACGGGCGGACTTTCGGGACCTTGCGTAAAGCCCGTTGCGCTTAAAATGGTATGGGACTGCTATAATGCGGTTAAAATTCCGATTATCGGCCTCGGCGGTATTCAGAGCTATACCGACGTGCTCGAATTCATGATATGCGGCGCAACCGCGGTGCAGGTGGGCACGGCTACGCTTTCCGACCCTTATGCGGCGTATAACATAGCGAAAGATCTGGAAAAGTACGCGGAAGAAAACGACGTCGATATAAACGGACTTATCGGCACGTTGCAACTCAACGGCTGATTACAAAAACGGGACAATATCAAAAGGAGATATAAATATGTTGACACAGGAACAAGCACTTGACATCTACAAGCAGACGGGCGCCGTATTGCACGGCCATTTCAAACTGACGTCGGGCAGACACAGCGACACTTATATGCAGAGCGCAAAACTCTTTGTCCAGCCTGCGCAGGCGGAAAAGGTATGCGCCGCCCTCGCCGAAAAACTGCAAAATGCGGGCGTTAAGGCGGATATGGTAATTTCCCCCGCAATCGGCGGCATACTCATGGGGTATGAAGTGGCGCGCCAGCTGGGACTTCCCAATATCTTTGCCGAGCGCGAAAACGGCGACATGACCCTGCGCCGCGGCTTTACGATAGAAAAGGGCGCAAAGCTCATCGTCACCGAGGACGTCGTTACCACGGGCGGCTCGGTAAAGGAAGTTATCAAGCTCGTGCAGGATCTGGGCGGAGAAGTCGTGGCGGTTGCTTCGCTTGTGGACCGCAGTAACGGCAAGGTGGACTTCGGCGTGAAGTTCGTCAACCTCATCAGCATGGACGTAGTGTCTTACGAACCCGAGGAATGCCCCTTGTGCAAGGAAGGTAAGCTGGAGCTTGTCAAGCCCGGTTCGCGTACGGTGTTCAAAAAATAAATGGACGAAAAAGCTAAAAAGCGCAGAATACGCAATATTCTGCTCATCGTCGGCACGTTGGTGATAGTGGCGCTCATCGTGCTCATAGTGTGGCTGGTGGATAAGTACGACGTGGTGGACACGCACCACATGGGCGATACCGTGGAGTACGGAAATGCGGAAATCACGGTCGACGGGGTGGAATTTGTCCGCGAATACGGCGGAAACAACGCAAAGGAAGGCGCGGTTTACGCGGTCGTGTATATCACGCTTGACGGCAAAGCCGACCTGCTCGAATTGCAGGTTGCGGGGGCGGACAGAGTGCAGAGCGCTGACGGAACTCTTAACGGTAACGCCTATTCCGCCGCACCGCAAGGCGACGCGCAGTCGGGCAGATATACACTTGCGTATCTGGCGGTGGAACGTGCGGATGCGTACCTGTTCATAGGCGAAAAGGACAGGGTATTTTTGGGGACGGCGCTCATAATAGAAAATCAATCGGAGGCAAAATGATACAGGTAACCGATCTTACTCTTCAATTCGGCGGCAGAAAGCTGTTCGAAGACGTAAATCTGAAATTCACCGAGGGCAACTGTTACGGCATAATCGGCGCGAACGGTGCGGGAAAATCCACTTTTCTCAAAGTGCTTTCGGGTGAAATCGAACCCACACGCGGCACGGTAAGCCACGGCAAGGGGGAGCGCATAAGCGTATTGCACCAGAACCAGAACGACTTTGACGAATACACCGTCATGCGCACGGTGCTGATGGGTCATAAGCGCCTGGTGCAGATTATGGACGAAAAGGACGCGCTGTACGCCAAGGAAGACTTTACGGAAGCGGACGGCGAACGCGCCGCCGAGCTTGAAAACGAGTTTGCGGAAATGGGCGGCTGGGAAGCGGAAAGCGACGCCGCCGCGCTTTTGAACGCGCTGAAAATAGACGAAGACTTCCACGAAGATTACATGGGTAATCTGGACGCAAAACTTAAGGTGAAAGTACTGCTTGCGCAGGCGCTGTTCGGCAATCCCGACATCCTCATTCTGGACGAGCCTACCAACAACCTGGACGCAAAATCGGTAATCTGGCTGGAAAACTTCCTGCTCGACTTCAAAAACACGCTTATCATCGTATCCCACAACAGGCACTTTCTGAACAAGGTGTGCACGCATATCTGCGACGTGGACTACGGCAAGATAAATATGTATGTGGGTAACTACGATTTCTGGTACGAAACCAACCAGCTGCTCGCCCGCCAGGCAAAGGAAGCCAACAAAAAGGCGGAGCAGAGGGCAAAGGAATTGCAGGACTTTATAGCGCGCTTTGCCGCCAACGCCAGCAAATCCCGACAGGCAACTTCGCGTAAGAAAGAGCTTGAAAAGCTCACTCTCAACGACATAAAGCCGTCTTTGCGCCGCTATCCCTATATCAATTTCGAGTTTGAACAGGAAGTGGGCAAGGATATTCTGACGGTGGAAGGGCTGACCAAAAAGGGCTATTTCGAGGACATAACCTTTACCGTCCAGCGCGGGGAAAAGATAGCTTTCATATCCGAGCGCACCACCGCGCTTTCCATGCTGTTCGACATTTTAATGGGCAAGGAAAAGGCGGACAGCGGCACTTTCAAGTGGGGTAAAACCATTACGCCCACCTATATGCCGCAAAATTACGACGACTATTTCGACGGCTGCGACCTCACCCTGGTGGAGTGGCTGGACAGATTTTCCAAAGACCATACGGAAACCTACCTGCGCAGCTGGCTGGGCAGAATGCTTTTTTCCGGCGATGAGGCGAAAAAGAAAGCCAAAGTGCTCAGCGGCGGCGAAAAGGTGCGCTGTATGCTCGCCAAACTCATGCTCGAAGGCGGCAACTTCATAATTCTGGACGAGCCCACCAACCACCTCGACCTCGAATCCATCACCGCCCTGAACAAGGGTATGATAAACTTCAAGGGCGGGCTTATGTTCGCGTCGCACGACCAGGAACTTATGCAGACCGTGGCGGGCAGGATAATAGAGATAGAAAATACTAAGGTGTACGACAAGCTCACCACCTACGAAGAGTATTTGGAAAACAATTAACTGCAATCGCTAATTCAAAAATCCGAAAGGTTGCAAAATCTTTCGGATTTTTTCATACGCTTTTTCAGTTCACGAGGGCGCCGCGCATAAGCACCCTCCTGCGGTGTCAAGCCAACTTTTTCCTCAGTCACGTACGCCCTAGTACGCTCGCTCGCAAAAAGATTGTCTTTCCTAGCATTAGGGCACTTCTTCGCGGCGCATTTTAGCGCAACTACAAAGCGGAAGCGTTGTGCGCTTCACCTCTTAACCGCCTTGAAGTAACAAAGGTTTTATTTTATAGCATTATCTCCGCAATGCTTTTTATTGTAAATAGAAGCGAAGCAAAACCGCGTTTTTGCGAGCGTTACCTATAAAATGCGCTGTGCGCATTTTCCCGTAAGGGCGGAAAGGGTTGAATTTTCGCGCAAAAGACTAGTTTGCTTATATATAAATATTGCGCGAAAAGAAGGGAAAACCTGTTCTCAAGCAAGAGCTGTCAAATCCATAGCGAAGAATAGAGTTCATTTTATAGTTTGATACTGCAAGGCGGTTAAGGGGTGGAGGCGTCCCACGCTCCTGCGAATGAACGGGTTTTCCCTTAAAACGTAAGCGCAAAGTGTTTTGTGAAGTCAATATCTCCGCTAAATACAAAGATGTATCACAAAACACTTTCATTCGGCGCTTAAGCGAAGCGCGGCTCCGCAGTAGGGTGCTTATGCGCGGCGCCATTCGGTAGAAAGCGCGACAATTAGAAAGGCGGTTGATCCATTATAGACCAACCGCCTTCCTATATGATAAGGGGGAAAATTATGAGCTTGTTATGTCAACCGTTTATCGCCCGCCTGAGCGCCTCTCGTTTTGACACTAATAATATATCACTCCCCAATATGAATGTCAACGATTTTTTCGAACTTTTTTTATAAAGTTTGTGTAAAGTTTTTGACATTCCGCAATTTTCGCTCTTTACATAATAATCGACACTAGCGCCGTAAAAATATTCTTTCCCGCACTTTACGTTTTCTTTACCTAAAAATCTTATAAATGTACGTCGTGTCCACGCTTATTTCTTCCGAGTCCGACGGGCGGGGCGGCGACAGCCGCGGGATATAAAAAATAAAGGTCACCCGAACGGATAACCTTTACTTTTTTTGCCGAAAACGGGCGGCACGTTATATGCGTATTATGCCTTTCCGTTTAACTTCGGCTACTTGCAGTCCTTGCTGGACTTGCATGCCTTGCTTCTGCCGGCGGCTTTTTCGGTGCCGGCGGAATTGGTTTTGGCTTTGCTTCTTGCCATATTCAACCCCTCCTTATCAGGCTGAAATCAGTATAGGCAATTTTCCGCTTATTATTCACGGACGGTTTTATGTTGAAATTCTTTGTTGCGGCTTAACTTTTTACGCGTGCGCAAATATTTTAAAATCTAAATTGACGAACCGCCCGCATATATGTTATTATTGAAGTAACAAACATCTTCATAAGGGAGAAAAATATGTTCGGAAAGAAAAAAGGTTTGGCGGCAGGCGAAGATCAGATGAAGCTCGACTTCAAACGCACCCTGTTCGTCGGCTTCGCTTTTATGGGCATTATGTGCTTCTGGGAAGTATACGATTACATAATGCCGCTCATTCTCCAACGTATATTCGGTATGTCTTACACTGAGTACGGCGTGATAATGGCGCTGGACAATATGCTTGCCATTTTCCTTCTGCCGCTTTTCGGACATTTATCCGACAAGCGCAATTCCAGAATGGGCAGGCGCACCACGTTCATACTGTGGGGCACTATCCTCGCCGTCGCGTTCATGATATGTATGGCGGTGGTGGAACACGTGGAATACGGACTTGTCACGCAGATAGACATGGACGACCCGAACGCCGTTTACGATTACGTCGTCCGGTACGGATCCAACTGGACGGGCAAAGAAAAGGCGAGTATGGACGCATTTGTCGCAGGCTGGCAGAACGCCGATATCCAGACCTGGTTCAACGGTCTGAAAGACGGCACTATTGAACTCACGTCCGACCAGAACGCAATCTACAACAGCAATTTCCTCACTCCCTTCTATGAAACCCAGCGCCTCATTGCCGCCCGGGTCAGGGGAGAAAACGTGGGACTTTTGGTGGCGTTCATCATCATGCTGCTTGCAGTGCTGGTGGCAATGGCTTCCTACCGTTCCCCCGCAATCGCGCTCATGCCCGACGTTACGCCCAAGCCTTTAAGGTCGCAGGCGAACGCGCTCATAACCTTTATGGGCGGCGCAGGCGGACTTATTTCCATAATAATTTATACCGTTTACAATATGCTTGCGCCCGAAAGGTACTCGGCTTCCCATATATGGCTGTTCGTGGTGCTGGGCGCGATAATGCTCATAATGCTCATAGCCTTTATGGCGGTGGTTCGCGAGAATAAATTCGTACAGATGCGCTATGACGAAGAAAAGCGCTGGAACGTGGTGGACGAAGAAGAGGTGCACTGCAACGAGCCTTTGGGCAAGGAAAAACGCCTGTCCTTCTTCCTCATTCTGGCTACGGTGTTTATGTGGTTCATGGGCTGGAACGCCATTAAATCCCACCTCACCACTTACGCCACCACCATTTTGAAGTTCGAGGACAGCTTTGTAAGCGTTATCAACATACTCAACGGCGCGGGCGGCGCAATCGCACTTTTGCCCGTGGCTCTGCTCGCCGCCAAATTCGGCAGAAAAAAGACCATTCTGATGGGCGTGGTAATTGCGGTATGCGCGTTTATCCCCTGCATATTCTTCAACGACAGTATGGACAAGATAGGTCTTATGATAGGCTTTACCGTATGCTTCCTTGTGGCGGGCTTCGGACTTGTAATCATCAACGTGAACACTCTGCCCATGGTTACCGAACTTGCCAAGGGCAGTAACGTGGGGCAGTATACGGGCTATTATTACGTCGCTTCCATGACGGCGCAGGCGATAACCCCCATCGTCGGCGGCGCGATTCTCGACCATACGGGCGACGACCAGAAGGGACTTTTGTTCGTGTACGGCATTGCGTGCATAGCCGTGGCGTTTGTGACCATGTTCTTCACCAAGCACGGCGACAACCGTCCCGAAAGAAAGAAGAAAGTAATAGAATATTTCGGCGAGGAGGAATAAATGGCGCGCCGTCGTAAAATAAAAAAACATACGGCAAGCAAAATCATAATCGCGGTGGTGGTGATACTTCTTATCGTCGCCATCGCGCTCGGCATTTTCTACGCCGTGGCTCCCGAAGAGTTCAATGCTCTTAAAGAAAAGCTGTTCCCGTCAGAGCCTTCTTCACCCGGCACCCAGCCTACTTTGGAAGGCACGCTCGAAATGACGGTAATAGACATAGGGCAGGGCGACTGCATATTTTTGCAGTTTCCCGACGGACAGACCATGATTATGGACGCGGGATCTACTAAGGGTGGAAGTTATATAAGTATTCAGGAACACTTGGCTTTGCGTGCTGTTGAATACTTAGACTATGTATTTATAACGCATACGGATCAAGATCATATAAAGTATTTACCTGATTTGTTCAAAGAGTATGATGTGCGCAACGTCTATATGCCGTATCTGCAAGAGGGCGACATTACGACGGACATATGGACAGAAACATACGAGGCTATACAAAATGAAACATATATAGATGAGGAAGGCAATATTGCGAACTGTCAAGTACATTATAATGTCGGGGATTATGTAGTATCGGGAAAAGATTGGGAAATGAACTGCCATTCCTACCTTGAAGATGATTATCCGATATTAAAAAATGCTGACGGGCATAAGAAAAACGCGGTATCACCCGTATGCTTTTTGGAATATGCGGATAGAATAATAGTTCTAACTGGAGATTCCAATGATGAAAATGAACCATACCTTTTGAAAAGGGGTGTACTTAATGTTGATGCGGATATATTAAAAGTTGCGCATCATGGCGCGAGATCGTCGACAAGCCAAGAGTTTCTTGACGCAGTAGATTGCGAGTATGCCATTATAAGTTATGGAGAAGATAATACATATCAGCACCCTCATAGTGAACTCATGCAACGGCTGGAAAACTATGTCGACCGCACCGCCGATAACGACTATAACGGTTATAAATACGTATACGAAACGCCGAAGGACGGCAACGTCTCCGTGTACGTGGACGGTAACGGTACGCTCAGAATAGACTGCGAACTTACAGACGATAAGGACTTTACGCTGAATTGGGGCGAGGTTGCGGCTTCCGCTGCGGATTGGCTGCTGCCGTCGCGCAGATACGAGGTGGGACTTGCAGCCTGAAGAATACAAATCGAGTATAGCCGTAATCGGCTGTAACAAAGCCGCCAACGAGTATATCGCAAAGGCGGTGGCAAACAGGCTGGGTATGCGCTATATGGATCTGGACGGCTACCTGAAGTACATCATGGGCGGCATATCAGCGTCCAAAGCGCTTATAAAAAGCGGACCGGAATTTCTGCTTGAAAGTATGCGCTCGGCGTATTCGCAGGCGGCGGAGTTCGAAGGAGTGGTCATTGCGTCTTCCGCGCTTATCTTCTGCACGGGGGCGGACGACATAATTAAAAACTGCTATACGTTTATTCCCCAGCGCGAGCGCGTGGATATAAGAAGAATAGACGTTAAACTGAGAAAATACATGGACGTGGACGCGTTTATGACAAACTACGCCGTGGCGTGCGAAATGTGCGTACTGCTTTCGGGGGGAGTTGAAGAAAACGTAAACGCGATACTCAAATTTTTGGAGGATACGGCAAATGGGAGCGTTTGACGTAGAACTTGTGGGCAAGGTCGGTTCGATGGCGCTTGTCAACAAGCAGTTCAACGACATCAACTACAATGTGCTTGCCTTTATTTCCAGGCAGCTCCACCCCGGCGTTATCTGGGTGAGCAGCGGTGCCGCGGAGATAGGCAGGATAGATTATCTGCGCCGCACGGGCAGACAGCTGGACGGCGACGTCGAACTGAACAAGACGGATTATGCCGCGCAGGGTCAGGCTATTTTAATGCAGGAATACCGCCGTTACATCAATCCCGCCTACGGCGTAAGGCAGGTGCTTGTGGAGCACCAGCACTTCAATAACGAAAAAAAGCGCGCGCTGCTCAAAGATCTTCTTCTGCGCTGTCCCGCGCAGGGCGCAATTCCGATAATCAACTATAACGACCCGCTTTCCAGCGAGGAGATAGTCAAGTTGGAAATACGCGCGCTTACGCAAAGCGGAATGAACGAAAGCAAAGTCGTCCATTGCCTGGACAACGACGAAACCGCGTCGCAGGTGGCTTGTCTTGTAAAATGCCGCAGGCTTATTATCTTTACCAGCACTTTGGGCATTTACGCGAAGGCGGGCGACGAAAGCACGCTTATCCGCGAGATAAGCGGCAAGGACGCCTATGAGGTGATAGAAAACGTCACCGAATGTCAAAAATTATGCGTGGGGGCGAGCAGGCAGGGCGCCAACGGCGCGGGCGCGAAGCTGGAATATATCAAAGCTCCCGTTGCCAACGGCACGGAAGTATTCATCGCTTCGCCCATGTTCTCGATAACGGATATAATTAAGGGCGTTGCGCCCAGTACAAGAATATATGTGGGGTGAATATTATGTTACGGATAACTTATGAGTGTGAAGGAAGCAAAAAGTATTACACGGGAGAGGACGGTTGCGAAGACTTCTCCGTGAAAGTGGATAAATCGGGCGGAGTTTACGTGCTGATAAAGGCGTTTCGTCCCATTAAAATTTCCAAAGCGGAATATATTGTCGGCTACGACTTTACGGAAAAGTCCAAGATAATGGTCAACGGCTACCAGTCGTGGACGGATACGCGCGAATTCGACGTAAACGACAAACTGCCCAACATAGGCAGGCTTACCCGCCTGTTCGGCGGCAAGGGGCTGACGGCTTCCGGCGATTACGAATTTGCCGAATATTCTAATAAAAGGGGCTTTTTCCACGGCGTTTCCTATTCCTACGTGCGCGAAGGCAACAAGTTCACGCTGATAGGTTCGCTCAACGAGCGCACCGGCTACACGTTTATGTACTTTGACGTGTCGGCAGCCACCCTAAGATTTGTTAAAGACGTGGAAGGGGTGACTATCGCGGGCGAATACGAGCTTTTCAACGTGCGCAAATATACGGGCACGGGCAGTGAAGTTTTCGACAAATGGTTTGCGGACATGAAGATACCCGCGCCCAGGGTGAAGCACGCTTTCGGCTATACTTCCTGGTACAACTACTATACGCGCATTTCGCAGAATCTGATAAACCGCGACATAACTTCATTTGAAAAGCACAACGTCGTGCCCGAAATATTCCAGATTGACGACGGCTATCAGACGGCCGTCGGCGACTGGCTTTCGCTGAAGAGCGAATTTTCCGACGGCATGCGTCCCATTACGGACAGACTGCATAAAAATGGCAGTAAAGCGGGGCTTTGGCTTGCGCCGTTCTCCGCACATAAGAACAGTCAGCTGATAAAGGACCACCCCGACTGGCTGGCGCGCGACAGCAAGGGCAAACCCGTGTTCGGCGGATTGAATTGGGGCGGATTCTACTCCCTTGATATATACAATCAGGGCGTGCGCGACTATCTGAAAAAGGTTTTCGACACCGTATTCTACGAATGGGGATTCGACATGGTCAAGCTGGACTTCCTCTACTGCTGCTGCCGGGTGCCCCTGCATGGCAGGTCGCGCGGCGAAATAATGTGCGACGGCATGGATTTGCTGCGCGAGATTATCGGCGACAAGCTGATTCTCGGCTGCGGAGTACCGCTTTGGCCGGCATTCGGTAAGGTGGACTTCTGCCGTACGGGCGCGGACGTGGGGCTGAAATGGGTGGATCTTCCCGCTGAAAAGAAGATGCACCGCGAACGCGTATCCACCGTCAACGGCGTGAACAACACCGTTTTCCGCCGCCAGCTTGACGGAAGAGCGTTCGTGAACGATCCCGACGTAGTCCTTATCCGCAGTTATAACATCACCATGAGCGCCAGAAAGCGTGAACTTATAGCGCGTATAAATAAAATTTTCGGCAATCTCATCTTTGTTTCCGACGACGTTGACCGTTATAACGAAGAACAGTGGCGCGTATATAATTACATTACGGACGGAGAACCTATTACCGTACACGAGGCGTATTATCTCAACAAGCACGATATATACGTCAAATATACCGAAAAAGGCGAAGAGCACACTCTTATTTTCGACGTCAACCAGGGCGAAACCATGAAGAGCAAGTAATAGCTCGGCTTAATACCGGTTTGAAAAATGCGGGCGGCAAGGTTTTACCGTCCGCATATATTTTTGTTTTCCGCCTTCGTTTTGCATGAAAAAACAAGCCGCACCAAAGATTTGTGGTAAACGATTGTATTCTATCGACAGAGAATAAATAAAGCCAAAGTATTGCAAAGAAAAAAAGTCTGCAATTCCCCGCATTATTGTTTCGGCGTGTAATCAACCTACAGCGGCTCGCCGCTCATAGGTGGGAGCGCCGCGCGCCCAGGTTGTATTCTGTCAGTAAAATTGAATATATTGCGGTATCGTATATTCCGGCGTTGCTCCACGCCGCCTGTCTGAGAGTTGCCTCATAGCGCATGCCGCATTTTTTCATGACTTCTCCGGAAGCGGGATTTGCGGGATCGTGGCGCGCTTCGATTCTGTTTGCGCCGACTTCTTCAAACAAAAACCGTATTATGGCGCTTAACGCTTCCGTCATAATGCCTTGCCCCCACCATTTGCTTCCCAGGCAGTATCCTACGCGCATATAGGCGGCTTTTTCATCGACGGTAATCGCGTGCACGCTCCCTATGCAGGCAGAGGTTTCTTTTAGTACCCGTAGCCAACCTCAGTAGAACACATTTTACTCTAAAACATAAAATATGTGTATATGTCGGGTTGTAAAATGCTTTGCTTTCAGCGTAACTGGGCGCGCAGTTGTAGTAAACTACAACAAGTCGACAAATTGTGCAAATATGCCGAAAACAGTACGATTAAAGTGTTCTACTGGGGTTGGCTACGGGTACTATCGCCCATTGGTAAAAATTCTCATTATTATATGCGTATATCCATCTTGCGATTGTCCCGCGCGCGTAACCTATCGTTTCATAGGGCTGCCAGGTCAAAAAACGGGTGACGTTTTTATCGCTCATCCAATTATTGAAAGAGGCTTCCGCATCTTTCATGGTAAAACGGCGTAAAACCAATCTGGCTGTTTCAAGCGTTACGGTGCCTTTTTGTTCAAACTTGCTTTCCATGACTGCATTATAACATAAATACTCTACGGGTTCAATACCGTAAATTTCCGGGTAAAAAGTCTATGTTACGAGTAATTTTTAAGCAATAATTTTGTCGAAGTGAGGAAAAATTAACTATGATTTACTTTTATTGTGAAAAAATATCTTATATATGTCGATATTATCAAAAAAATTTTCTTGTAAAAAATATTGATAATAATTACTATTTTCTATTGACAAGCAAGTTTATATGTGGTAAAATAAAACCATGAAAACGAACTACTCGGCACAACGCGAACTCGTATACGAGGTGCTTGCGGGTACCGTTACGCATCCCACGGCGGAGTGGGTATGGGAGAGGTGCCGCGAGAAAATGCCTGCCATAAGCAAAGCGACGGTCTATCGCAATCTGGCGGCATTGGTCAGGCACGGCAGGGCGATTGAGGTTGTGGGTACGTTCGGAAGCTCGCATTTTGACGCACGTGTCTATCCGCACAACCATATGGTTTGCAGTGAGTGCGGCGTGGTGGAGGACAGTTTTCCTTCCAAGGAGCTTTCCTTAGCGCTTGAACACGAGGTCGAGAACCGCGGATACACCGGCTACGGACTGACGTTTAACGGCGTATGCGAAAAATGCAGGGCGAAGCAACAGGATAATCTGCGCTAAGGCGCATCAATTAAATATATGGAGGATTAATATTATGGCAAAATTTGTATGCAGCGTATGCGGCTATGTTTATGAAGGTGACGAAGCTCCCGCACAGTGCCCCCAGTGCAAGGCTCCCAAGGAAAAGTTCATTGAACAGAAAGAAGGAATGAGCTGGGCTGCCGAACACGTTGTAGGCGTTGCGCAGGGCGCTCCCGAAGATATAATGGAAGACCTCAGGGCCAACTTCAACGGAGAGTGCACGGAAGTGGGTATGTACCTGGCTATGGCGAGGGTTGCCCATCGTGAAGGCTATCCCGAAATCGGTCTGTATTGGGAAAAGGCGGCTTGGGAAGAAGCCGAGCACGCTTCCAAGTTTGCCGAACTGCTGGGCGAAGTCATTACCGACTCCACCAAGAAGAACCTTGAAATGCGTATAGAAGCGGAAAACGGCGCTACCGCAGGTAAGACGGATTTGGCAAAGCGCGCCAAGGCGCTCAACCTCGACGCTATTCACGATACCGTTCATGAAATGGCTCGCGATGAGGCCCGTCACGGCAAGGCTTTCCAGGGTCTTTACAACAGATACTTCAAGAAGTAATCTTTCAAACAGCACTATTCGGGAAAGCGCCGCGGTTTGCGGCGCTTTCTTTTGCGGTTAAAGTGCACAAAAAATACATTATAATATAAAAGTATCGACATGTGTCCTGCAAAACGTAAATCGACGGCTGTGCGGTACGGAAAATCCTGCGCTTTGAAAATGTCCGGCGTTGTTAAGCGCTTGCGGCAGGGGTATTTTTATATAGTGCACATAAAATACATATTGTACAGGCAATGCGGAAAGACTCCGCGGCGCTTACCGTTACTGCAAGTGCAATAAGTATACATATAATGCGTCTGTCGTAAAAGTCCGGCGAAGTTACCTTAGTCCTTCTTTTTTGCGGACGCTTTGATAAGACGGACGGCGGAAGGTACGGGAAGGATAACGGGCGCATTCGCACGGGGCGGCGGACGCGTCTTGTTGCCGCGCGCCGGGTTTTACATCATTGTATATGGTATTTATATACGGTATTTGCCGTATGCGGCAATTGTACTTGACTTATAATTGCGCGTATAATATA
The DNA here is from genome assembly GCA_904382605.1 of Candidatus Alloclostridium intestinigallinarum. Lineage (GTDB taxonomy): Bacteria > Bacillota > Clostridia > Christensenellales > UBA3700 > Alloclostridium > Alloclostridium intestinigallinarum. The sequence continues at coordinate 105,096 of CAJFJA010000008.1, forward strand.
ATAATCGTATCAGCCAATAAGGAGGAAGAAAAATTGGGTTTATTCGATAGCCTTAGACAGCAATTCAGGAAAGTCATTCAATGGGAAAACGTCGATCCCGACGTTATAGTATGGAAGTACCCCCTTGAAGAAAAAGAAGAGATAATGCGCAAGTCGCAGCTGGTTGTAAGGGAAGGTCAGCGAGCTATGTTCATAAAGGAAGGTCAGCTTGCGGACGTGTTCGATCCCGGAACGTATATGCTCGACGACATAAAGAACATACCTATTCTCACAAAACTGTACAACTGGAAGTATGCGTGGGAAAGTCCTTATACGGGCGACGTGTTCTTTATCTCCACAAAACAGTTTATCGACCAGAAGTGGGGCACGCGCAATCCGGTAATGATGCGCGACAAGGACTTCGGTATGATACGTTTCCGCGCGTTCGGTACCTATACTTTCTCGGTAGGCAAGCCCACGACCGCTATGACGGAGTTGTTCGGTTCGGAAAACCAGCTGAAAGTTTCCGACGTTTCCAACCAGTTCAAGTCGGTGGTGTGCTCCACCCTCAGCAACGTGGTCGGTGAAGCGCAGATTCCCGCGCTCGATCTTGCGGCGAACTACGACGACCTTTCCGTTGAGGCTCTTGCCAAGCTGAAGATTTATTTCGACAGATACGGAATTGAAATAAAGAATTTCTATATCGAAAACATTTCGCTGCCCGAAGAAGTGGAGAAGATGCTCGACAAGCGTACGAACGTGGGCATCATGTCCGACAGTATGCAGGGCTATGCGCAGATGGAAACGCTGGGCGCAATCCGCGACGCGGCGAAAAATCCCGGCGGACTTGCTTCCGCGGGCATAGGCCTCGGAGCGGGACTGGGCATGGGCAAGATATTTGCCGACAACATGGGCGGCACTCCCGCCGTGGGCGCAAAGACGTTTATGAAATGTCCTTCGTGCGGCGCAAAGGTGGAGGAAGGCACTAAATTCTGTCCCGAATGCGGCAAGAAAATGGAAGGCGAGGGAAAAATCAAGTGCCCCGCCTGCAACGCGGAGATTCCTGCGGACGCAAAGTTCTGCCCCGACTGCGGACACAAGATAGTTGCAAAGTGTCCCGCGTGCGGCAAGGACGTGAAGCCGGGCGCTAAATTCTGCCCCGACTGCGGACAAAAACTCTGATAATACGGCGGGGGAGAAAAATGCAGGACAATATGCAGGAAACGGATAATATTCAGGAACACCTGACCGACGACGAAAAGGTGGAAAGAGGGCAGGACGAGCGCGTACGCATAAACACGTTTGCGTGCGAAAATTGCGGCAGTACGCTTGTCTTCGACCCGGAAACGCGCAGAATGAAATGCACCTCGTGCGGTGCGGAATATCCCACTCCCGAACCTAAGCCCGTCATGCCGATAGCGTATACCGGACTTTCGGAAGATAAATTCGCGGAATGGGGCGGCGTCAAGAGCGTGCGCTGCGAAAACTGCGGCGCGACCATTACTCTTAAAGAGTTTGAAACGGCGAACGTCTGTCCGTTCTGCTCCTCGCCCATCATAACGGACGCGGAACAGATTCCGGGACTTAAACCCAACGGTATTCTGCCGTTTGCGGTTACGGAGAAAGAAGCGCACAAGTCCTTTATAAAGTGGCTGAAAAAGCGTATTTTCGCTCCGCGCAAAGTGAAGAAAAACGCGAAGCATACGCACATGAACGGCGTATATATCCCCACATGGGTATTTTCTTCACAGGTATTCTGTCCCTATTCGGCGCGCTTCGGTAAGCATTATACGGTAGTCGTGGGTTCGGGAAAGAACAGGCGCGTGGTAACGAAAACACGCTGGTTCACCGTAAGCGGCGTGATAAATTACGACGTGCGCGACCTGACGATAGAAGCCAGCAGCAAAATTACGCAGAAGGAACTGGAAAAGCTGGGCGGATTTGATATGCAGTCGGCTGTGGAGTACGAGGAAGAGTACATGCCGGGATTTTCATCCGAACGCTATTCGCAGGGGTTGGACGACAGCTGGGGAATGGCGCAGGATAAAATATGCGTCGCGCTGAAAAACATGGTGCGTTCACGCCATCCGCACGACGTGGAAGATTACATAAACATATCGCCCAGCTACAACGGCACGACCTACGAATATATGCTTGCGCCGCTGTGGATAAGCGGATACAAGTACCGCAAAAAGGACTACGGATTCGTCGTGAACGGCAGAAACGGCAAGGTGGTGGGCAAGTCGCCCGTCTCGGTGGTCAGGGCGTTTATCGCCACGGTTCTGGGACTTGCCGCGCTCGCGGGAATAGGGTATCTTATATACTATCTGTTCTTTATGTAGCGCAACGCGTCCGCACGGCGGCGGCAAGGTAAAGCCGCCGCGGAATAAATTTTTCGCGGTTGCGGCAATAATAAAGAGGGAAAGCGCGGGCGCGGAGTCCGCGTCTGTCCGTGTACGGGTATAAAAATTACGCAAATAAAACTTTTGAGCGCGCGGGTATATTCCGCGCGGAAAACGGAGGTACGATATGAAAATAACCAAGGATATGCTCATCGGAGACGTTATCAATCAGGGCAACCAGCAGGAGATAGCAAACGTGCTGTTCGGCATGGGTATGCATTGCCTGGGCTGCGCAATCGCGCACGGCGAAACCGTGGAAGAAGCGGCAAGCGTGCACGGCGTTGATGTGGACGATCTGGTGGACAAGCTGAACGAAGCTGCCGCAAAGTAACGGAGCGGGAAATGGAAAACATCAGGCTTTTCACGAGTGAAAGCGTGACGGAGGGGCATCCGGACAAGGTCTGCGACAGAATTGCGGACGCAGTGCTGGACGCCTATCTTGCGCAGGATAAAGAAAGCAGGGTCGCCTTAGAGGTATGCTGCAAGGGCGAGCATATGTATATGCTGGGCGAAATCACGAGCAAGGGCAGCGTGGATCTGCCCGCCGTCGCGCGCCGCGTTATTGCCGATATAGGCTACGACAGAAAACAGCTGGGCTTTGACGATAAAAACGTAAATATAGTTTGCAACATAGAAAAGCAGTCGCCCGACATAGCCATGGGCGTGGATTCTTCTTTCGAGGAAAAAGAGGGCGATTCGGATAAGTACGGCAGGACGGGCGCGGGCGACCAGGGTATGATGTTCGGTTACGCGTGTACGGAAACTTCCGAACTTATGCCTCTTGCGATATCGCTTTCCCACAAGCTCACGCAAAGACTTACCTATGTGCGCAAACAGGGCGTTTTGCCCTATCTCCGTCCCGACGGCAAGGCGCAGGTTACGGTGCGCTATTCCGGAGGGGTGCCTTCGGGCATAGACGCGGTGGTGGTATCCACCCAGCACGATGAAGACGTATCCATGCAGGATTTGCGCGTGGATATAAAGCGCGAGGTGATAGACGCGGTGATTCCCGCCGATATGATGGACGAGAGCACCAAGCTGTACATAAACCCCACGGGCAGATTTGTTCTCGGCGGTCCCGCGGGCGATTCGGGCGTTACGGGCAGAAAGATAATCGTGGATACTTACGGCGGATATTGTCCGCACGGCGGAGGGGCGTTCTCGGGAAAAGACCCCACGAAGGTGGACAGAAGCGCTTGCTATATGGCGCGTTACATATGTAAAAACGTAGTGGCGGCGGGACTTGCGGAACGCTGTCAGATGCAGGTGGCTTACGCCATAGGCGTGGCGCGCCCGGTAAGCGTTACGATAGACACTTTCGGCACGGGCAGGGTGAGCGACGCCGAACTTGCGCGCGCGGTCCAGGTGGTATTCGACCTGCGCCCCGCGGCGATAATAGACAAGCTGGAACTTGAAAAGCCCGTTTACGAAAGCACGTCCAATTACGGACACTTCGGAAGGCCCGGTTTTACCTGGGAGCGCACCGATATGACGGAACAGCTTCTGAAAGCCGTAAAGTAAGGCGTCCGTAAAAGGTATTTATGGAGCTGAAAGGTTCGGTTACCGACATAATTTTCCGTAATGAAGAAAACGGATACAGCGTTATAGAGCTTGCTTGCAAAGGCAGGCTCTTAACTGCTGTGGGCAAGTTTCCGCCCGTGACCGAAGGGCAGGAGCTTGAGCTTGAAGGAAGATACGTCATCAACCGCCAGTTCGGCGAACAGTTCGCGGTGGATAAAGTCGCCATTGCGCAGCCCACGTCGGAAGAGAGCATAATAAGGTATCTTTCGGGCGGACTGTTCAAGGGCGTGGGCGAAGTCACCGCGCGCGCGATAGTGGAAAAATTCGGCACGGACACGCTGAAAGTAATAGAAAACGACCCGTCCGCGCTTGCCCAGATAAAGGGAATATCGCTTAAAAAGGCGATGGAGATAAACACTTCCTTTCATTATCTGCGCGATATGCAGGACGCCATTTTGTTTTTGCAGGATCTGGATATAGGTCTTAACGTAGCGATTAAAATTTATAAAATTTACGGCGCGGATACGCAAAGGACGGTCAGAAACAATCCGTATAAACTCGTAGAGGACGTGGACGGCGTGGGCTTTTTAACCGCAGACAAGATTGCTGCGGGGCTGGGCATACGCGAGGACAGCCGTTTCCGCATAACCGCCGCCGTGGTGCATACGCTGAAGGAGGCCACGAATAAAAACGGCCACACTTATCTGCCGCGCGAAATGCTGGTAAGCGAGTGCAGAAAGCTGCTGCACCTGCAACGCCTGGACGCGGAAGATGTAATCGGCGACGTCATTGACGATATGGAGGTGGCGGGCAAGCTGGTGTGCATAAAAACGCCCGAGCATACCGCGGTGATACTGAGCGGCTTTTACATATCCGAACGCGCCATAGCAAGTTCCATAGTGCGCCTTGCGCATATGCAGATGCCTTTGGAAATTTCCGCCATGGCGGACATAGAAGAGTACGAGCGGATAAACAAAATCACTCTGCACGAAAACCAGAAAAAGGCGGTAGAGGGCTGTCTGAAGCACGGCATATCCGTAGTTACGGGCGGACCGGGCACGGGCAAAACCACGATAATCAAGTGCATAATCTCCATACTGCGTTCAAGAAAGAAAAAAGTCGCGCTGTGCGCGCCGACGGGCAGGGCGGCAAAGCGGCTGACAGAGGCGACGGGAGAAGAGGCAAAGACCATTCACCGTATGCTCGATCTGGCGTTCGGGGAAGGCGGAATGTTCACCTTTGACGAGAACACAAAGCAGGACGCGGACGTGGTGATAGTGGACGAGGTGAGTATGTGCGACGAGTACGTATTCAGCGCGCTGCTGTCGTCGCTGAAAGGCGGGGCAAGCCTTGTCATGGTAGGTGATAAGGACCAGCTTCCTTCCGTGGGCGCGGGCAACGTGCTGGCGGACGTCATCAAAAGCAGGGTTGTACCCGTATATTATCTGACGCAGATTTACCGCCAGGACGAACACAGCCTTATCGTAAGCAACGCGCACGCGATAAACAGCGGCAAAATGCCTGTGTTCGACAATAAAAGCCGCGACTTTTTCTTCTCTTCCTGCGAAGACCCGGAGGAGATTCTTTCCACCGTGATAGATATGGTTACAAAGCGTCTGCCCGGATTTACGGGTATGGACGCAAACCGTATTCAGGTGCTTTGTCCAATGAAAAAAGGCATAGCAGGGGTGGAAAACATGAATGAAAAATTGCAGGAAACGCTCAATCCGCCCGAAAAAGGAAAGCCGGAAATACGGGTGGGACTGAACGTACTGCGGTTGCACGACAAGATAATCCACACCATGAACAATTACGACCTTGAATGGACGGACGAAGAAGGCGGAGCGGGCAGCGGAGTGTATAACGGCGACATAGGCTACATTACCGCGGTAAACGTCACCGAACCTTCTCTTACCGTCACGTTCGAGGACGGCAAAACGGCGAAATATACCCAAGGTTCGTTCGACCAGATCAAGCCTGCGTACGCCGTAAGCGTACATAAATCGCAGGGCAGCGAATTCCCCGTCGTGGTAATCGCGCTCCCCAAGGGCAATTATATGATAATGACGCGCAATCTTCTGTATACCGCCGTCACCCGCGCCAGGAACGTCGTGGTGCTGGTCGGGGCGAAGCAGACTATTGCGAATATGGTTTCCAATACCTATACCACCCGCCGCTACAGTTTGCTGGCTGATTTTATTGAGGAAAGCGAGAAGAGAAAAACAAGATAGGGTGATGGGTATTTGTATCTTCTCGCTTTCCTCAATAAAACGAGGGCGACGCGCATAAGGCGCGTGATACTTTGTCAAAGCGCCTTTTTATTCGGGTCACGTACGCCAAAGTACGCTCCCCTTAAAAAATGTGTCTTTCCTAGCATTAGGGCACTTCTTCGCGGCGCGTTTCAGCGACACTACAAAGCGGTAAAATTATAAAAATAAAACGGAGCAAAACAACGCTTTTGCGAGCGGGAGCGTGGGACGGCGGTGAGCCACCGCTGGCTGATTAAACTTCGTAGAAACGGAAAGTTTGTTTGATAGTGTTCTCTCCGTACCACTTATAGTGTTAAATATCAAGCGCGGCAAAACTACGCTTTTGCCAAGCGTAACCTATAAAACTTGCCGTGCAAGTTTTTAATCGGAAAGGGTTGGCGTGGTGACCACGCTGTCTTAACCGCCTTGCTATAACAGCCGCTTTGTATATACTTGTCTTCCTTGCACGCGCAATGGGTAGCCGTTGCGCGAAAAGAAGGGAGAACCGACCCTCAAACAAGCAAAGCTTGTGAATGGGTGGGTTCTCCCTTGAGAACGTAAGCGCAAAATGCCGCGCGTAGAACTTAATACGCCTATTTTTTATTGTATCGCGCGGCATTTTCATTCGGCGCTTATCAGTCCTCTATTTTCGTCGCGCATTTCGTCCTGATCGCTCCGTCCCTGACGGTGACGGAGGGAGAACAGCAAAGGCGGCTTTTGTTGTAAAGGCATTGCGTGCAGTCGCATTGCACGAGCGTTTTTTCGTCGGAAGCAAGGGCGAAGTCCTGCGCCGCCTCGAATTTCTGTCCCAGCATGCCCAGTCCGCGTTTTTGTTTGGTGCGGCAGACTCCGTTTTTGTCCATATTGATTATTCCCGCTCCGCAACGGCAGGAATGGTTGTGTTCGCAGTTTGCGCAAAAGCATTGCAGTTGGTTCATATTTTTCTCCTTTTATCCGCTTTGCCGCGGCAAAACAGGCAACTTGCAAAGCGTTATGCCGCGACATGGTATAAGTATCTGCAAATCGGAAAAAATTATGAAAATTTTCCGCCGGAAGCCAAGGTGTGCGCGCGCGGAGGAAAATATTCTTTTTACCCCTTGCCATCGCGCGCGAAATAAGCTATAATAAATAAAATGAGAGGTGATATTATGGATAAGAACAAGGAATTGCTCAGTTTGCTCACCCAGGACTGCCGCCGCACGCCCAGGCAGCTTGCCGCTATTCTCGGCGAGAGCGAGGACGAGGTCAGGCAGCGCATAGCCAAGCTGGAAAGCTCGGGCGCGATCGTCAAGTACAGCGCGATACTGAACGACGAGATGCTGGACAGGGACAGCGTTCACGCTATGATAGAAGTGAAAGTGACTCCCCAGAAGTCCAAGGGATTCGACGCGATTGCGGAAGAGATATGCCGCTATCCGGAAGTCAAGAGCGTATACCTCATAAGCGGCGATTTCGACCTTGCCGTGTTTATAGAGGGTAAATCTTTGCGCAGCGTGTCGCTGTTTGTTTCGGAAAAACTTTCCGCTATAGAAAGCGTGCTGTCCACAGCCACACACTTCATTCTGAAAAAATACAAGGTAGAAGGCGTGGTTACCACCAAAACCGGGGGCGGCAGACTGCCGGTGCAGCCATGAGGGATTTTATAAGCAAAAAAATCAGGGGGATAGCCCCCAGCGGTATCCGTAAGTATTTCGACATAGTCAGCGAGATGAAGGACGCGATATCCCTCGGCGTGGGCGAGCCGGACTTCGGCACTCCGTGGGAGATAAGCGAGGCGGGTATACGCAGCGTGCAGAAGGGCTTTACCCATTACACTTCCAACAAGGGTATGCCTAAATTGCGCGAGGCAATATCGCACTATCTGTCGTCGCGCTACAAGGTGCATTACGACAAGGAAGAAATAGTGGTGACCGTGGGCGCGAGCGAGGCGATAGACATAACCCTGCGCGCCGTATGCGATCCGGGCGACGAGGTGCTTATTCCCATGCCCAGCTACGTGTCCTACGCGCCGTGCGTCAGTATGGCGGGAGGCGTGCCGGTGGGCGTGGAGTGCAACGAAAGCAACGGTTTTATCCTTACGAAGGAAATGCTTCAAAGCGCGGTAACGCCCAAAAGCAAGGCGATAATTCTGCCTTATCCGAACAATCCCACGGGCGCGATAATGACCCGCCGGCAGTTGGAGGACATAAGGCAGGTAATAGAGGAAAACGACCTGCTCGTCATCTCCGACGAGATATATTCCGAGCTTACGTACGACGGAAAGCACGTGTCGATAGCCTCTCTTGACGGTATGCGCGACAGGACGGTTCTGCTCAACGGATTCAGCAAGGCTTTTGCCATGACGGGGTGGAGAATAGGTTACGCCTGCGCGCCGCGCGACATACTCGACCAGATACTTAAAGTGCACCAGTACACCATAATGTGCGCGCCCACCATGGCACAGCACGCCGCGATTGCCGCCCTTGAAACGGGAAGGGAGAGCGGATACGAGGCGATAGAGGAAATGCGGACGGAATACGACTGCCGCAGGCGTTATCTGCTGCACGAGTTCAACGGCATGGGTCTGCATTGTTTTGAAGCAAAGGGCGCGTTCTACCTGTTTCCTTCCGTGGCTTCCACGGGCATGAACGGGGAAGAGTTTGCAAACGCCCTGCTCAAAGCGGAAAAAGTGGCGGTAGTGCCCGGTTCCGCGTTCGGCAGGGGCGGTGAAAACCATATCCGGGTATCTTACGCCTATTCGCTGGAAGAGCTTGAGGCGGCGGTGAAACGCATCAAAAAGTTTTTGAATATTACGGAGGAGTTATGAAAGTATTATTGTTGCAGGACGTAAAGGCGCAGGGAAAAAAGGACGAAATAATAGAAGTCAACGACGGATTCGGCAGAAATTTTCTGATTAAAAAGGGTCTGGCGGTGGAAGCCACGCCCAAGGTGATGAACGAATACCGCCTGCGCAAGCAAAAGGAAGAAGCGGACAGGCAGAAGGAAATCGCCGCGGCGAAGGAGATGGCTGCGCGCCTGCAGGGGCAGGTTGTAACCGTAACGGTCAAGTGCGGCGAAAACGGCAAACTTTTCGGCGCGGTCACCGCCAAGGAAATAGCCGACAGCCTTGCCGCCGCGGGCTTTAACGTGGACAAGAAAAAGATAGTGCTCAAAGAGCCGGTCAAGCTCATCGGCAGGTATGAAATAGAGCTGAAACTGTATCAGGGCATATCCGCGAAAGTGGCGCTTGCCGTCACGGACGAGCGGTTGCAATAGTCAGAGGACGCGCGATATTTTTTCTATCGCGTCTCCCACCCGAAAGGAGTAAACTTCGGCGTTGTATCCCCCTTCGCAAGGGCGGAGCAGCGCCGTTTTTTCCACGTCAGGCGACATATGCGGCGGAGTGCAGAAGCCGCGGCAGCCGCTTATCGCGCCGAACATATCCGCGCGGGATATGCGCTCGCAGGTAAGTCTGTCGCCGCACATTGCGCTTTCGCAGTAAAGGCGAGGAAGCAGGGGCGGCGGATACGAAGGCGCGTTGTCGCGGTAGGTGAAGGAACGGGTAAGCAGTTCGGGAGTAAGGGAAGAGAGCGAGTATTCGCGCGTGACGCTCAGGCGGCACATATCGCGCAGAACGTCCGTTAAAATAAGTCTGTCGCCGTTTACCGCCGCGCTGTCGGTAACGCATTTGCATACGGGCGAATAGTCGCCGTCGTATACAAGGCAGTAGACATACTGCCGCACGCCGCAGAATCTGAGCGTGACAAGAGTTTTTTTACCCGCGGCGTGGGCGGATATATCCATTGTTTCCACGCTTTCTAAGGGGATAACGTCGGTAAAAGTTTCGCTTTCCGTTTCCAGGGTAAAGTACAGACAGGAGGATGAATACAGCGTTGCCATGTGCGCTACTCCCAGACAACTTACCGTGGAAAAAAGTCGGGGCAGGGGCGGAAAATAGGGCGAATATTTACGCATTTTCAGCTTTACGCAGGCACATTCGCGTCCCCAGTAAGTTATGACCGCTCCGCCGGAAGGCAGAAGTCTTCCGCCGCGTACTTCCAGTTTCAGCGCGGTCGGGATATATCCGAAGTTTTCGCACGCTTCCACAAAGACGTCTTCGTTTGCGCCGCATTCGATTTCGGACGCGGGCGCGCCGTTTACGGTGAGGTATCCGCAGTTGTCAAAAAATATTTTCGGCATACCACACTTTATGCGCGCGCGTTCCGGTTTATGCCTTCCGCGCACACAGGGCGGACGGATAAAAAACCGCGCGGAATAAAAAACTCCGCCCGGAGGCGGAGCCTTGATATTGTCATAAACGGTTACGCCCTGGTTTCGCTCGTAAGCGCGTAGGTTACGTCGCCTTCCTTGATTATTCCTGGAAGGGCGTAGGGAAGGGTTACGTTCTGTTCGTTTTCCGTGTAGCTGGTTACGACGTGGCAGCTGAAAGAAGCTCCGCTTCCGGGGAAGTCGCGCGTGAGTGAGACGGAAAGCTGGGTGCCCAGCCACACTCTGCCGGTCCTGTCCGCAAAGTCGCCGCGCATACCCTTGATCTCCGCGTTCGTGGCGGTGACTGCGGCGGACACGTTTTCCATTGTCACGGTGGAAAGGTCGCCGTTTTCGTCGTAATTATAGTAAGGTACGTTTACGGAAAGTCCGCTCGTGCCCGCCAGAAGGCGCGCCACCTGGTAGATAAAGTCGTTGTCCGCATATGCGGCGGAAGCGAATGCGGAGTGCGAAACGTCGCCCGTTTTAACCTCTTCTCCGTCCACTTTGTAGGAGTAGTTGTAGTTGTCGTCAGTATACCTGCCGATGATTTCAGTCACCTCGGTTTCGCCGCCGCTCACGGTCGCGGTCTTGCGGTAGGAGCGCTGCACTTTGAATCCGGTATCGAGGAGCGACTGCGTTTCCATGGTGGTGGAAACGACCTTTCCGTCTATTACTTCGGATACGGAAAGCGAGGTGGTGAAGTAGGTGCCGGACGCGTTTTCCACGCTTTCGCCGCCTATCGTAACAATCGAGCCTATTACGCATTCGCCCGTCATCGTGAAGGTGCCTATCTGCGTTTCTCCGCGGAGCACGTCGTAGGTAAGCGTTTCTTTGCCGTCGTCTTTACCCCAGACTTCGCTTGCAGAGTTGAAAAGCACCGACTGCGTGGGGGTGGAGTTGCCGCATGCCGCCGCAACCACTGCTATAACCGACGCCAGAAGTATGGCGCATACAAGTAAAATCTTCTTTTTCATATGCCCATTATAACATAAGCGCGCGGATTTGCAAAACAAAATTGAAAATAAATATTGACCTTGACCTCAAACTTTGGTAAATTATTAGTGTAATGCTTGAAATTATTTTATCGGACACTTTGACATCGACGCCGGTCCTCGACGCTTTGAAAAAAAATTACGTGCGCGGCACGCGCCATCTGGTGATAGTGCCCGACCGTTTTACGCTTTCCTACGAAAGGGCGGTACTCAAAGAGCTCAACTTAAAGGGCACTTTCGATATAGAGGTGGCAAGTTTCAGCCGCCTGGCGGACAACGCCCTTGAACGGGCGGGGGTGGGCGCGCTCGATTCGCTTTCCGAAGTAATGCTGCTGCGCAAGGTGATAGAAAACAACAGGGGAAGACTGCAATGCTTTTCCCGCTCTTCTTCCGGCGCGGGTTTTTGCAGCGAGATGTACGCGGTACTTTCCCAGATACGCGCTTCCGGAGTGAGCAGTTCCGCCCTTGAAAGCGCAAGCGGAAAGCTGAGGGGCAAAACCGCGCGCAAGGCGGCGGACATCGCTCTTTTGTACTCGGAATACGAAAAGGCGATGGGCGCGTTGCAGGACAACCAGTCCAAACTGGAACTGCTATCCGACCTGGTAAAGGGAGGGGAGTGGAAGGACGCGCACGTGTACATATCCGACTTTACGGGTTTTACCGCCGTGGAAGAAGACATAGTCTGCGCCTTTGCAAGCGCGAGCCTTTCCCTTACCGTCTGTCTGCCCGGCAGCGCGGGCGCAAACAACGGCAGGATATATCCCGTGAACTGCGTAGCGCGGTTAAAGGACGCGGCGCAGAGGGCGGGAGTGCGGTTCAAGGAGCGGTTTTTCAGACAGCTTTCGGGCGATTTCGCCGTTATAGGCGACAATCTTTTCGGATACGGCGGAAAGAAGTTTTCTTCGCGCGGGAGCGTGACCCTTACCTGCGCGCCCATGGCGGACAGCGAAATAAGGCAGGTCGCGCGCATAATAAAACAGGCGGTAAGCGAGGGCGGATACCGCTACCGCGACATGGCGGTGGTATGCTGCGACAGGACGGAGTATCAGGGGATTGTGGAAAAGGTTTTTTCCGACTTCGGTATTCCCGTGTACTTCGACGTGCGTTCGCCGCTTGCGGCAACGGCGGGGGCGCGGCTCCTTATGAGTGCGGTAACGGCGGTGTTGTACGGCTACGAAAAGAGGGACGTAATAGAGTTTGTCAAATGTCCGCTTACGGGTATAGATTCCGACAGCGCCGACGCCTTTGAAAACTACGTGCTGCACAGCGGCGCGGACAGAAGCGCGTTTACAAGTCCGTTCAGGCTGGAACTTGAAGATATGGAAGTCGCCGAGCGGGTCAGGGCGAGGGCGGAGAGCCTTCTTTCACCGCTTAAAATATTTACGGGGAAAGCGACGGCGAAACAATTCAAACAGGCGGTAACCGAATTCTTCAACGCCAGCGATTTCGTCAAAAACAACTATCGCCTGGTCGAAAGTATCCGCCTTTCCGACCCGGCGCAGGCGATGGTGAACGAACAGAGCGTAGCCGCCCTGTCCCGCATACTCGATTCCGCCGAAGAGGTGTTCGGGGAAGACGCGGTGTCTGCCGCAATGTATGCGGAAGTTCTCTTTTCCGCGATAGCCGCACGCAACATCTCCACCGTGCCGCTTTCGCTCGACTGCGTGTACGTGGGACAGGTTGGGGAGAGCAGGTACGAGGACTGCAAATTCATGTTCGTGGCGGGCGCAAGCTCGGGTAAACTGCCGCAGGAGAGCGCGGACAGCGGACTTCTTACCGACAGCGACGTGGAAGAGTGGCGCAGGCACGACGCGGACGTGCGTCCCAACGCGAAGGAGCGCAGTTTAAGTTATAAACTTTCCGCGCTGATGACGCTGGTAAAGCCTTCCGAAAGGCTGTACGTCAGTTACTGCGCAAGCGACAGGTCGGGAAAAAAGACGCAGCCCGCCTCCGCGGTGCGCGAGCTTTCCGAACTTCTGGGAATCCCCGTCGCTTACGTCAAAGAAACGCCCGAAAAGATAACCGGCATAAACGAACTCGCCCGCTATCTGGGCGGCAGGGGCAACGCGAAAAGCGCCCTCATCACGTTTGCGCGGCTGCTGCGCGACAACGTGCGCATTCTCGACTATAACGACCTGAACGCGCTTTACGGATACGTCGGCGAAAAGTACGGGGAAGAGTACGTCGCCCACACGGTCGAAGGGCGGGATATGCCTTTTGAAGGCGGCGATCTCACGCAGGAGGTGCTGGGCAGCGGATACGCTTCCGCCAGCGGGCTGGAAAGGTACGCCGCCTGTCCCTTTGAATATTTCATGCAGTACGTTCTGGGCGTGAAGGAAAGGGAAGAGTCCGCGCTTAACGTGCGCGATACGGGCACGTTGCTGCACGCGGTCATGGAAAAGTTTTTTGCAAGCGGAAAACCTTACGACCTTTCCCTTGAAGAGCTTGAAGAGTTTGCGGAAGAAGTGATACAATCCGCACTGGAAATGCCCGAATTTCTCTATCTTAAAGGAATAGCCCCCGCGGAGCTTGCCAGACTGAAAAAGCGCGCCGCGTTCATACTGCACTCCCTCTGCGCAAATATGGCGGAAGGCGCTTTCCGCCCTTACAAGACGGAACTCAAATTCGGCATGGGAGAAGACGGACTGCCGCCGGTAGAGGTGGAAGCGGACGGGCGCAAGGTAAAACTGCGCGGCGTGATAGACAGGGTGGACAAGTGGGGCGATTACGTCATAGTGGTGGACTACAAATCCAAAAAAGCCTCCACCATGAGCGTAAAGCCGGTAAACGTGGCAAAGGGCGAGCGTATCCAGACGTTCATCTATATGACCGCGCTTTTGAATTCGGATAAAAATCTCAAGCCCGCGGGCGTTTTCTACCTGCCGCTGGGCAACGACTATGTGTCCGCTTCCTCTTCCGCGGACAGATACTATTACGTGGGTTTTGCCGCAAAAGACCCCGAACTCGTCAAGGCTTGCGACCCGGGCGGCACGGGCAGGCTGTACCCTTATTCGTTTACGTCAAAGGGCGTAAAGGCGGCAAAAAGCGGCACCCTGCTTTCACAGGAGGGTTTTGAAAAATACTCTTCGTACGTGCTGGAACTCATCTCGCGCAACTTAAAGGATATGAAGGACGGATTCATTCAGCCTTCTCCGGGGAGCGAAAGCGTATGCACGTACTGCAACTTTGCGAACGTCTGCGGCAGGAAGGGCGAAGGCGTGAGAAACGAAAAATACAAGGACGTGTCCATAGCGGGCGGGGAAGGTGACGACGATGGAGTGGAATAAATGGAGTGAAGAACAGCGCGCCGCCATCTCGCGCCATTCGGGCAACACGCTCGTGTCCGCGTCTGCCGGCAGCGGCAAGACCGCCGTCGTGGTGGAGCACGTGGTGCGCCTTGTCACCGGCACGCTCGCCGACGTAAATCTGCCGCCCGTTCCCGTCAGGCGCATACTTATGCTGACGTTCAACAACGCCGTGGGCGAGGAACTGCGGGAGAAAATACACGCCGAACTTCTTAAACGCATAGACGAAGGCAACGCGGAATACGTGCGCGAACAGCTGTACGACCTGCCGTTCGCGGATATAGGCACTCTGCACGGATACTGCAAAAAACTCATAGCCGAGCACTTCGACGCGCTCGGTCTTGACCCGGCTTTTACCGTTGCGGACGAAGAAGAGGGCGCGCGCTTGTTCGACGCCGCACTGACTTCCGCTTTGGACGAGGCGGCGCGCGCGGCGGACGAAAAGGTGTACGAACTGCTGGAATTTTTGGGCGGCAGGGACAGCCTGCGCTGTGAGATAACCAAGCTGTACAACAGGGCGTGCGCGGAGTATAACGGTCTGGACAAAATGCAGGGAGAGTGGCTTTCGGAATATATAAAGCCGCTTTGCGATACCGTTGCGGTCGGGGCGTACATAGGTAAAATACACGACGCGGCGCGGCGCGCCGAAAAGGATATAGAGGAACTCAGGATACTGCTCGAAAACAACAATCTGCCCCGCCATGCTGCGTTGCTGGCGGAGGACGCGGAGATTATGCGCGGACTTTTGAAGAAGAATAAGTTCGACGAGTTTGCCTCATTCAGGGTGGAATTCGGACGTATTCCAAACCCCAGAAAGGCGGAAAAAGAAGCGGACGTATCGGGACTTATGGAAGAGGTCAAGAGGCTGCGCAATGCGTATAAAAAAACGTTTCTCGCGCTTACGGGTCTGTTCGCCCACGGCGAGCGGGAAGAGCGGGCGCGCATGGAAAGCGCGCGCGAACTCGCGCTTACGCTCACCAATCTCACCCGCGCGGCGGCGGAGAAATACGCCGCGGAAAAGATGAGGGAAAACAAGCTGGACTTTGACGATTTGCAGCAGTATGCGTGCAGGCTTCTGGACGATAAGCAGATTGCGCGCGGCGTGGCGGACAGATACGACTACGTATGCGTGGACGAATACCAGGACATAAACGCCGTTCAGGAGCGGCTTCTCCGGGCGCTTACGGGCGAAAAGGACAATCTGTTTATGGTGGGCGACGCGAAGCAGAGTATTTACGCCTTTCGCAACGCCGATTCGGAGATATTCCTCGGCAAGTATAAAAAGTACTCGCTCGATAAGGGCGGCAAGGCGATAAAGCTTAACCGCAACTTCCGCTCGCAGGACGGAATTCTGCGCTTTTCCAACGAGGTTTTCTCGCAGATAATGACGGAAGAAAGCTGCGGAATAAATTACGCCGCGGAAGGTATGTTCGTGACGGACGGCGGCGGGGAAGAGTGCGTGAAGGTGGCGGCGTTCGGAAAGGAGAAAGCCGAAAGCCTTGACTTCGATTTTCCCGAAGGTTACAGCGTCAAAGCGGACGCCCTGCGTCCCCGTCTTTCCCGGACGCGGAGCGAGGCGGTGTATATCGCGGATAAGATAAACGAACTGGTAAACCATGCGTACATTACCGACAAATCGGGAAAGCGCCGCCTTGTGGAGTACGGCGACATAACCCTGCTTGCGCGCACGACCAAGGGCGGAGTACCGCAGATTCTGGAAACGCTGCGCGATCTGGGCATACCGCTCGACGGCAGCGGACTTATGCGCGAAGAGGGCAATATCTACATAGACAGGCTTGTGGACTATCTGCGCGTGATAGACAATTTCAGGCAGGATATTCCCCTTGCTTCCGCCCTGGTGCAGTTCGGCGGTTTCGACTTTGCCGAGCTGGTGCAGATAAGGCGCGCGGGCGGCAAAAAGGAAAATCTGTGGCGCGCGGTCAGGGCGTGCGCGGGTGAAAATTCCCCTCTCGGCGCGCGCGTAAAGGCGTTTATTGATAGGACGGAGGGCTATCGCGCCACGTCCGCGTATATGGGCGTATCCGACCTTATACGCAGGATAATTTCCGATTCCGACTACGACGCCGTCGTGCGCGGGAGCGAGGGCGGCGGCAAGTTCGTGGCAGAACTCGGCGCGTTCGTCGGCTCGCTTACCGGCAGGGCGTACGACCGCAGTCTGCCGGCGTTTATATCCGTCATGAATTCGGGGGTGAAGACGGGCGTGAGCGTGGAAAGCGAAAACTGCGTCCGCACCTGCACGGTCCATTCGAGCAAGGGGCTGGAATTCCCCGTGGTATTTCTGATAGACTGCGGCTCGGAGCGGAAAAAGAGCGAGGACGGGAGTATCTCGTTCGACCGCCGTCTGGGCATAGCCTGCAAATATGCGGATACGACGAGCAGGCAAAAGGGAGATACCCTGTTTTCGAGATATATGCGCGAATTCAAGGATAGGGAACAGACGGGCGAACTTATACGTCTTTTCTACGTCGCCCTTACACGCGCGCGCAACCTATTATATATCACGGGAACAAGCTCGTGGGAATTCGGTACGGCGCGCGCCCCGTACAGTTTTCTGGCGCTGCTTTCCAACGTGTTCGCCGCCCGTCCGGAGCTGAAGGGGAAGTATCTTGAAGAGGATACGGAAATAGCCGAAAACGGCGGGGAAGCGGACGGAAGCGGCACGCCGCTTTTCGTACCGGCGGAGCATACTGCTTTGAACGAATATCTCGACAAGCCGTACCGCTATGAAGGAAGTTCCGTTACGGGTATAAAATATTCCGTGTCGGCAATAAATAAGGAGCGGGACGAAGGGCAGTACTCCACGGGCGCGCCCGGCGCGCTTTTCGGCGAGGAAAAGGCGACCGTGGGCACGGCGTACCACCGCGTGCTCGCGCAGATAGATTTTTCCTGCACCTCTCCCGTACAGGTTGAGGCTGCAATGGAAAAAATGGTATCGTCCGGCAAGCTCACCCACGCGGAAGCGCGGCTTGTGGACGCAAAAACCGTGGCGGAATGTCTGCAATCGGATATAATCTCGCTGGCGCGGACGGCAAGACACGAGCGCGAGCGGCGTTTCACCCTGTATCTTCCGGCAAACGAGGTGCTTGCGGACGCGCAGACGGGGGAAAGCGTGCTCGTGCAGGGCGCAATCGACCTTATGATTTTCGGAGGGGAAAAGGGCGGGGAAAACGTACTCGTGGACTTCAAGTACACCACCCGGCCGGCTGAGGAAGTGAAGAAAACTTATGCCGGGCAGCTGGAGTTGTACGCGCTCGCCATGCGCGAATGTGCCGGCGTAACCCCCGACAGAAAGATACTCTATCTGCTGGGCAGGAACGAGATAATAGAAATGTAGGCGCAAAACGCGTCTCCCTAACGTAAAGACCGCATGTTACATACTTAAAAAGGAGTAGTAATATGCGGAATTTTATTTATTCGATAATCCAAAACACGGACGCCGGCGTTCTCGACCTTGCGGCGGTATGCGTCTGCGCGGGACTTGCGCTTATCGCGCTTGCCGTATTTGCCGCGCTCAGAATTACGCGGTCCCCCTCTTACAAACTGCTTGCGCGCTGTAAAAGATTTGCGAAAAAGCAGGGCAGGGTGACTGCGGCGAACGCCTGCCTGTTCGGTAAAAAGGTGTTGAAGCCGTGCGGCAGGACGGTGTACAACGCCTATGCGTACAATCTGCGTTTTGCCGGAGTCCGGGCTGCGGGCATGGCGGCGGCTCCGCTCGTAACCGCGCAGGGAAAGGCTCCCGGCGGATTTATTGCGGCGGGTACGGCGTGCACTTTCGTCTCCTGCGCGGCGTTTGCGCTGTGCGGTTACACTTTCGCGGCGGGCGCGCTGGCGGCGCTTGCGGTGGCGGCGGTGTGGCTGCTGTGCGCGGTGGCTTACGCCGTGATATGCGCCTTGGCGGACGTTGCGGAGCTAAGGCGCGGCGAAAAGGCGGCCAACGCCGTTATCGCGGCAACAACTCCCGCGCCCGTGGACGCGGACAAGGCGATAGCGGAAAACCCCGCGTTTATCGCAAAATCCGACCTGGACAAATTCTTTACCCAGATAGACGCGCTTTTGAACGCGGGGGTGAGCAAGCCCGTCGCGGCGGCGGTGCTCGGCGGCATAGAAGGTATGCTCGATTCCAATCTTTACTGCGGAGCGGAAAGACTCAGGCTTGCGGCGCTGAAAGAAAGAGTGAAAAAAATTTGCGCCTAAAAGGTTGCGTTACTTTTTTTTCGGTGGTATTATTAAAGGGCAAAGGGTGACCTTTGTCCCTTTTCGTGCTGTACGGGATTTTCCCCGGCATACCCCAAGCCTTTCGGCTTTGCGTTAAGGGCATCTTGAAAAAACCGCGGCATTTCTGCCGCACAGGGGGTGCGTCATGATAGAGATATTCAAAAGCGAGCCGGACGGCAAACTTTCCGTGGTTCTGCCCGAAGTTTACGAGCAGGAGGGCTTTGCCATTAAAGATTGCTGGATAAATCTCGTCAATCCCAGCGATAAGGAAGTGGCGTTCGTAAGCTCTCTCACCGGAATAGAAGACGACGCGCTCAAAGCTCCTCTGGACGATGAGGAAAGGTCGCGTATCGAGCAGGAGGAAGAACACCTCATGGTTCTCGTCGATATGCCGGTCATCGACGAAGAGGACGATTATTATTCCTACTATACCATTCCTGTGGGCACGTTCATAAAGCAGAACGTGATAGTCACCGTTTCCTTGCGCGAAAGCACCGCCGTAAGGGACTTCGTACGCGGAAAGGTGAAGAATTTCCGTACCGATCTGAAAACACGCTTTCTCTACCAGATGCTGTACAATATAGCGGCGCGTTTCCTCAGCTACCTCAAACAGATAGACAAGGCGAGCTCGCGTATACAGAACGAGTTGCACAAGTCCACAAAAAACAAGGAACTTATCCAGATGCTGGACCTTGAAAATTCGCTCGTATACTTCGCTACTTCCCTCAGCGGCAACGATACCGTAATCACCCGCCTTCTTTCAATCAAAAACAACCGCTTCCTCATCGCATACGAGGAAGAGCAGGAGCTTTTGGAAGACGTGGCGGTGGAAACCAAACAGGCAATAGAGATGTGTACCATCTACCGCGACATTCTTTCGGGGACGATGGACGCCTACGCCTCGGTTATATCCAACAACCAGAACTCCATAATGAAGGCGCTTGCGATAATCACGCTCATGATGTCCATTCCCACGCTCGTGGCTTCCTTTTTCGGTATGAATACCTGGCTTCCCGGCGGGCAAAAGGTATGGGGCTTCGTATTTGCCATCGCGCTGTCGGTAATCCTGGTGCTGGCGGTATTCCTCGTCGTAAAGAAGAAAAAATTGCTGTAAAAATTATAAAATTTCCTGCGTAATATGTTTGACAAACCATTTTAATAATGGTACTATATTAAGGCTGTCACCGATAAAGCGCCAAAAAACGCCCTCGGCAGACGGCATGAACATTGAACGCGGCAATATTTCGGGGAATTAGCTCAGTTGGTAGAGCACCTGCCTTGCAAGCAGGGGGTCAGGAGTTCGAATCTCCTATTCTCCACCATTAGGGGCTAATAGCTCAGCTGGTTAGAGCACACGCCTGATAAGCGTGAGGTCGGTGGTTCGAGTCCACTTTAGCCCACCATGCGACTTTATGTCGCAGGGATAAAGTGAAGACCTCACCTAAGCCATTTTTTGGTCGGTGGTTCGAGTCCACTTTAGCCCACCATGCGACTTATGTCGCAGGGATAAAGTGAAGACCTCACCTAAGCCATTTTTGGTCGGTGGTTCGAGTCCACTTTAGCCCACCATTAGGGTAGTGCTTACCTGCGAAAGCTAAAAGTTCCTACCCAAAGCGACGAAAGTCGCAATTGCACATTCACAACTGCATAGCATAGAAAGTAGACGATCAAAACGATATCATACGAGAAAAACAGCATGGTAAAATGCTAATCTTGTATATTACGTTTTAAACTGAGAACTAGACAGGTTTTTAGGAAAGAAAAGACCGTAAAAGAAAAAAATTAGATCAAGCTACTAAGGGCATAAG
>CAJFJA010000009.1:0-50868 GCA_904382605.1 Candidatus Alloclostridium intestinigallinarum
TCCCGTCACGCGTTCCCGGTTCAAAGAAGACGCTTTATTTATGAAGCCGCGAAAAAAAGCCGATACCAAGATTTTTGGTAAAAGATTGTATTCTATCCGTAGGGAATAAATAAAGCCAAAGTCCTGCGTAGAAAAAAGCCCTGAAGTTTCGTATTGATACTTCAAGGCTTAATCATGGGTGGAGCGCCACGCGCTCCCGTCACGCGTTCCCGGTTCAAAGAAGACGCTTCATTTTGAAGCTGCGAAAACACGCCGATACCAAGAGTTTTGGTAAACGATAGTATTTTATCCGCAGGGAATAAATAAAGCCAAAGTCTTGCGGAGAAAAAAGCCCTGAAGTTTCGTATTGATACTTCAAGGCTTAATCATGGGTGGAGCGCCACGCGCTCCCGTCACGCGCTCCCGGTTCAAAGAAGACGCCTCATTTATGAAGCTGCGAAAACACGCCGATACCAAGATTTTTGGTAAAAGATTGTATTTTATCCGCAGGGAATAAATAAAGCCAAAGCCTTGCGGAGAAAAAAGCCTTGAAGTTTCGTATTGATACTTCAAGGCTTAATCATGGGTGGAGCAGGTCAACAGGAAGGTTGCCAGGAAGATGATACCTATAATCCAGGTGGGTATGGAAATCTTCTTTATCTTGCCCGTGCATATCTGTATTACTATATAGGTGATAATGCCCATGCCTATGCCCTTGGATATGGAGTAGCCGAGGAGCATGGTGATAAACGTCATAAACGCGACGATTGCTTCCGCGGCGTCGTTCCAATCCACCTTGGTGACGGAACTCATCATAAGTATGCCAACCCAGATAAGTGCGGTTGCTGTCGCGCTTCTGGGAATGAGCTGGGCGATAGGGCTGAGGAACATGGCGACGATAAAGCACACGCCGGTGATGAAAGAGGTAAAGCCCGTTTTGCCGCCTGCCACAACGCCCGCGGAAGATTCCACGAAGGTGGTGACGGTGGAAGTACCGGCAATCGCGCCCGTGCAGGTTGCGATTGCGTCGGAAAGCATCATCTTTTCCATGCGGATAGGGGTGCCGTCCTTGTCCAGCAGATTACCCTTGGAGCAGGCGCCGTAAAGGGTGCCTATGGTGTCGAACATATCTATCATGCACAGCGAAAGTGCGGAAGTTATCAGCACAACCGCCAGCGAACCGGCGTTATTGGTGCCGGTGGAGAGATATTGGTCGAAGTTGAAGCCTTCGTAGAACACAACGCCCACGGAATCCTTGCCCCAGGCTTCGAACGCGCTGAGCGGATTGGACAGGGAGACGTTGTTGAACATATCTATTGCGCCCTGGCTGCCCGCGCCCACGGCGATACCCGCGAATACGTAATAGAGTACGGCGGAACCGAGCAAGCCCCACAAAATGGCGCCTTTTACGTTCTTCTTGGACAAGACGGCTATTATCACCACGCCGATAAGCGCGACTATCGCCGGCAGAATTCCGCCCACTGTGCCCGCGCTGTACGTGACGAATTCGGGATTGTTCAGAAGGTTGAATGATACGAACGTGGTAAGAGTGGAATCTTCATTGACTATCACGCCCGCCTGTTGCAGTCCGATGAACGCGATAAACAGACCTATACCTACGGGAATTGCGTGTCTTACGCCCGCGGGAATGGCTTCGAAAATCTTGCGCCTCAGTCCCGTAAGGGTGAGAATGAGGAAGATGACGCCGTCAATCAGAACGAATACCATGCTGTTTGCATAGGTAAGTCCCGTGCCGTTCAGCAGGGTGAACACGATAAACGCGTTTATGCCCATGCCGGAAGCCTGCGCCAGAGGCATTCTTGCAAGGAAAGCCATGAGGAAAGTACCCACGATTGCGCCCACCGACGTGGCGATATACGCCGCGCCGTACGGATTTTCGCCGCCTATGACGCCTTCGAACATACCCGCATTTACCATGAGGATATATACCATCGCCATGAACGTGGTGATACCCGCAACTATTTCCGTCTTGTAGTTGGAACCGCTTTTCGTGATACCGAACCAGTTGTCCACCTTGCCCCAAAAGCCTTTTTTGGGCTGGGGAGCAACGGCTTCCGCGGCAGCTCCGTCTTCGGCGGTAACAACTCCTTCCGCCTGCTTGTCCGACTGTTCGCCGGCGGCTTCCAAGGGAAGTTCGTCCGCGGCTGAAAGCGGAACCGCTTCTTCGCCTTGCATTTTCTTTTCTTCTTCTGACATGTGCCTACCTCCTCGTACCGTGAGTTTTTTATTCAAGTATCCGTAGTGGGCCTCAGAAGAACACATTTTACGGTAAAGCATAAAATATGTGTACTGTCGGGTTGTAAAATGCCTTGCTTTAAGCGGGAGCGCGTGGCGCTCCACCCATGATAATCTGCGAAGTAACCGGGCAATAATGCCGAATTGCTTTCTTCGCAGAGTAATCAGCCTGCGGCGGCTCGCCGCCCGAAAGCAGTACGATTAAAGTGTTCTGCTGGGGTTGGGTACGGGTACACATACATAATACCATATCCGTGATTGTATTTCAACAGCCGTCGTAAAGTTTTTTATACAATACCATATAGTTTACTATATACGGGCGCGCGTATAAGGGTTGTTTGACGGTGCGTTTCGGGTGGGTTAAGAAAAGAGCTTGCGCACCCGTTGCCGTGTGCGGAAAACGGTGCTATAATGGTTGAGGAGGTAGTTATGCTGACATATTCTTATCTGTCCCCCGGCAAGGCGGGGTTTTGCGAAAAGGAAAAGCCGGAGATAATTCAAAGCGGCGACGCCGTCGTGCGCGTCACGCTTTCGAGCATATGCACGAGCGATCTTCACATTATCCACGGCAGCGTGCCGCGCGCAATAGCGGGCGTAACGCTGGGACATGAGGCGGTCGGCGTGGTGGAGCAGATTGGCGGCGGCGTGAAGGGTGTGGCGGTCGGCGACAGGGTCGCGGTGAACGTGGAGACTTTTTGCGGCGAATGTTTCTTCTGCAGACACGGCTGGGTGAACAACTGCACGGACAAGGACGGCGGCTGGGCGCTGGGGTGCAGGATAGACGGAATGCAGGCGCCGTTTGTGCGCGTGCCGCACGCGGATACGGGTCTTACAAAAATTCCCGCCGGCGTGACCGACAGACAGGCTCTCTTTGTCGGCGACATTCTCGCCACGGGCTACTGGGCGGCGGACATATCGGAAATAGGGAGCGGCGACAACGTGCTTGTTCTGGGCGGAGGACCTACGGGCGTGTGCTGTGCGCTCTGCGCGGATATTATGGGCGCAAATGTGGTTTTATGCGAAAAAAACAGGGGCAGGGGCGAATTTTTACGCAAAAACTTCCCCTCCCTCAAAGTGGTTTCTCCGGAAGAGGCGGAGAAAATCTGCGCGGCTTTTCCGCACGGCGGCGCGGACAGGGTGATAGAAGCCGCCGGCGGAGAAGATACGTTCCAAACGGCGTGGAAGCTGGCGCGTCCAAATGCGATAGTGACCGTCGTGGCTATGTACGACAAGCCCCAGACTCTGCCTCTGCCCGATATGTACGGCAAGAACCTCACTTTCAAAACGGGCGGCGTGGACGGCAATAAGTGCGGTGAAATTCTTTCGCTTATTGCGCAGGGGAAGTTGGATACCGCTCCGCTTATCACGCACACGTTTTCCTTTGACGAGCTTGACAAGGCGTATAAGCTGTTTTCCTCTCGTGCGGACGGCGTTATGAAGGTGGCGGTAGAATACTGAGGTGGGAGATATGCTTAAACTTACGCAGATATTGGGAATAGACGATAACGAATTCAAAAACTATAAAGTGCACCTTGCCACCGACCCCGGCGATAAAATGCGTCCCTATAAAAAATTGATGCTCGGTCAGCAAGAGTTTACCGATTGGCAGGAGAGTCAGACAAACAAGAATTTCGGGCGCAGATATATTATTTCCCTGGCATATATTGAAAAAGATAAGTGGATGTTTGCCGGAGTATACGAGGTAATGCCCGTACCTCCGCGCCCTATAGAGAGGAACGGTTGGAACGGATGGAAATACGAAACGCGGCTTGTCGACGTACAGCAAGATCTTATCGGGCGCGCCGTGATATATTTTCACCGCAATTTCCGCCATTCCTATCTCAATCTGGAGATGATCCCCGCCGACGGGGGTATGCCGCCGCGGGATATGTATCTTTATTGTCTTCACGAAGGCAAAGTATCAATACGCGAATTTCCCGGATTCGATCAAGTGGATATAGATTACGAACTGTTAAAAGCGATAGTCGGGAAGAGTGTAAACTCGTGGAAAACGGCGCTTTCCAACGTTAAAGGCGTTTATCTTATAGTCGATGCCCGTACGGGCAGACAATATGTGGGGAGCGCGTACGGGGAGGAGTGCATATGGCAGCGCTGGGAAGCGTATGCCGCAAGCGGACACGGCGGCAACGTCGAGTTGAAGAGGCTGCTTGCACAGCACGGAGCCGACTATGCGGAAAACTTTCGTTATTCGATACTTGAAGTATGTAATATGAACCTGGGCAACGATTATATTATAGGGCGGGAGAACCATTGGAAAAACATACTTATGACGCGTGAATTCGGTCTGAACGAAAATTGACGTATCGTATCGCGGTATACGGGAAAGAGCGGCATACTGCCGCTCTTTCCCGTAATTACACATAAATGATTGTCGTCTTTTATATTTCGAAGTACAGCGTCTTGATTTCAAACGGCTTGAAGGTAAGTTTGTCGGAGTCGACTTTATCTTTTCTGTTTTCCAGCATATCGCATTCGTACGCCGCCTTCGTGCCTTTTACGCTGACGCTTGCGCCCGTTTCCTTTCCTTTATATTCGTACAGGCGCACGACAATGCCGCCTTCGTCCTCTGCAACTTTAACCGTTTCGACGATAACGCCGTCCCCTTCGCAGTTTACGGAAGAAGTCATCTCGAAGTCCGCCTTGCGCAGCATTACCACGTTGTTGTAGCAGTATGCGCGAGCCTTTACGTCGCTTTCTTCGAACTTTTCCTTGTGGGGATACAGCGCATAGCTTATGTGGTGCGAGCCGCGGTCGCATTCGGGGTCGGGGAAGCGGGGAGCGCGCAGAAGGGCGAGCGAAAGCATGCCTTCCTTGACCTTGTGGCCGTACTTGCAGCGGTTGAACAGGGCGAGCGAGTAGTCGTCGCCGTCCAGATTGACGAATTTGTGCGCGCATACTTCAAACTGCGCCTGTTCGATGGAAGTATCGTTTTTGGTGGAACGGTCTATCTGTCCGAACTGTATGTCGCACTTTACCTTGTCCGCAAATACGGAAGGCAGGAAGTCGGCGCGCAGCATCTTCAACTCTTCGTGCCAGTCGGCGTCCATATCGAACTGTACCAGCGTATCGCCGAGAGTGAGCGCGATAGTCTGTTCGAACTGCGAATCCATATAGCGGTAGCGGTTGCGCCTTACTACGCGCACGCCGTCTATATAGTTATCGGTGCCTTCGAGTTTGAGAGAGTGCTTTTTCAGTTTGTCGTAGTCCATGCGGATATCCCATGCGTTGTAGTACATGAAGGGATCTTCGTATACGGTCAGCTTGTTCAGATACTGTCCTTCCGCCACGAGTTCCTTGTTGTTCTTCACGTCCACGAGGGAAATTATCTCGCCGTTCTTGCCGAAAGTTACGGTGATAAGTCCGTTGGATATGCTGTTTTCGCCGAAGGTGAGGGAAGATACGTCCGCGTTCTCCACGGGTACGACCTTGCCCGCGCCCATGGGGGCGAGATCCACGGTGTACCACTTGTCTTCCACGCGGATATATTCCTTACGCGCAAAGTCCACGGGGTTGATTGCGGTATATTCTTCGCTTTCGCCCTTTGACATATCGTCTATCAGCTTTGCAGCCACTGCCTGGACCTGCTTGTAAAGCTCTTTATAGCGCTCCTTGCTTTCGTCGTAAACGCGCTTTATGGAAGAGCCGGGCAGAATGTCGTGGAACTGGTAAAGCAGTACTTCCTTCCATATCTTTTCCACAAGTTCGCGGTCGTAGCTTATGCCGCGCAGTTTACCCTCCGCGCCCAGCAGTTCCACCAGGTGGAGCATATTTTCCATACGCCTGTTCCACAGCTTGTTTGCCGCCTGGGAGGTGTAAGTGCCCTGATGGCGTTCGTAATAAAGCTCTCCGTCGTATTCGGGAATAACGTCGTTGTACTGTTCCAGATCCTCGAAGAAATCTATCGCCGAGGAAAATTTTACGGGGACGAGTCCGTTTATGCCCTTTTCCATGCGCGAAACGTATTCCAGATGTCCTTCGCCGGGACCGCCGCCGCCGTCGCCGTCGCCGTAGAGGAGCAGGCATTGGGGAACGGTTTCCTTTTCCTTGTTTCTCTTGTTGGATTTGAATATGGCAAGAGGGGAAGCGCCCGAATTGTAGTCGCCCGCGGGTTCCATGTGCGCGAGCACTTCGCTTCCGTCCAGACCCTTCCACTTAAAGGTGGAGTGGGGGAATTCGTTCACCGTGTTGGACATTATCTTTATCGTCATAAAGTAGTCCATGCCGCAGCCCTTGATTACCTGGGGCAGGGTGGCGGGGAATCCGAAGCAGTCGGGCAGCCAGCACATTTTCATATCCTTGCCGAATTCTTCCTTGAAATAGCGCTTGCCGTAGAGGAACTGTCTTATCCAGCTTTCGCCCTGGGGAAGATTGCAGTCGCTTTCCACCCACATTCCGCCCTGCAGTTCGATCCTGCCGGCTTCCACCTGCTTTTTAACCTCTTCGAAAAGTTCGGGATAGTCCTCTTTCAGCCACACGAACATCTGCGGCTGGGACTGGGCGAATATATATTTGTCGTAACGCTTTATATTGCGCAGCTGGTTGGCGAAAGTCCTGCCCACCTTGCGGCGCGTTTCGCGTATCGGCCACAGCCAGGCAAGGTCGATATGCGCGTGGCCCACGGCATAATGCGTAACCGCGGGATAGTCGATGGGAGCAAACAGGACGGGGGCGAGAACTTCGCGCGCTTTGGCGGCGCCGCCTTCTTTATAAGCCGCCCATGCCGCCTTCATGCCTTCGTCCAAAGCCGTGGCGCGGGCGGTGTATTTTTCCGCTTTTTCCGGTTCTTTTTCCTTCAGCTCTTCCGCGTCGCCCAGCAGTTTGCACATGAGGAAATACGCTTCTATATAGTCGTAATAATATCCGTTGGCTTCATCGTCCACGGTGGCTATATCGTATCTGCGCAAATGCGCCGCCATATTCTCAAAGCGCAGTTTGCCGTTAAAGCCCGCGTCCACGTAAAGTTCTATCTGTTCGCCGCCTTCGGCGCAGTCGGCAATATCCACTATCTGCTTGCCTATGGAGGAGTGGAACAAGTCGCCCTTGCTCAGCACCTGGGTTATGCCCTGGAGAACCTTGCCGTCCTTGTCGTAGACAAGTCCTTCTCCCTGCAGTTTTATGCGCGCGACGACCTTTTTGCCTTTGGCTTCTTCGGGGACGACGCCCGTAAAGCGGAACCAGGCGCAACCGAATTTGTCCGCCCACTTCTGCATAAAGCGCATATTCCTGAACTTGCTCTTGTCAAGGTCCTCCCACCTGACGGGTTCGTCGGAAAGTATGCCCTGGGGTTTCAGCGAGCCTATCTTCTTGTAGATTTTCCCTTTCAAAGTCATCAGATTGATGGCGTGGGAGCCGTTTGCCAAAGCCTTGTTCACGAAATTTTTGTCTTTACCCATAATAACTCCTTGGCGCCGCGCGCCGCCCGGCGACGCAGCCGTTATAGTGTATCATATATAATTTATCATAAATATTCCGCCGTGTAAACCAATGCGCGCAAAAAATTACGCGTACAGCCCCCTTACGGAATACATTTTATGAAAATTTAATCAAAATAATCCGTTTTGCGTATGTCCAGCCTGCCCAGATACCTGTTGTAGAAGGACAAAAAGTAATCGTCGCACATACAGGCGATAAAGTCTGCCGCCACGCGTTCGGGCGCGTTTTCGTCGGCTTTTCTGTATTCTTCCACGAATTTCGGGTTGGCGTATATGTAGGGGAAATATATCCTGCCGAGCAGCGCGCCGCCTTTTTTCAGATCGTCCAGCGCGAATTCGTACACTTCCGCCACCGCTTTTTCCATCTTTGCAGACTCCGCCGCCGTTATGCCCGTGTTCTCCGTCTTGTAGATATAGGCGTAGTTTTCGCGCATACTCTTTACTAGGGCGGCATACATCTCTTCCGAAAGTATTATCGCCGCCTTGCCGTAGCTGTTGAATATTATGTCTTCGCCTGCGGCGCGTATTATTTTGTGGTTCAGAACGCCCGCGCCGTAGTCGGTGTAATCGTTCAGTCCGTGCACTCCCAAAGTGGCGGCGTCCTGTCTGTCCTTGCCCAGATAGGCTATCACGTCGCATATGCGCACAAGACAGCCTTCCAACGTTGCGGGCATAAGTTCTTTTTGCGTTATCTTGCCGCGGTATGCGTTTTCCAGCTTTTTCTCCAGATCGTCAAAGGTGCGGGTCGCGCATTCGTTGGGCTTGTATTCGCGCAGAACGCATTCGCCGTTGTGGCACAGCACGCCGTCGATTACGGGCAGGGACATATCCGAACGGGTGATATGGTCGAGATAGCGCGCCGACTGAACGTGGTGCGCGAAGGTGTAGCCGTATTTTTGAGTGGCGGCGTTGAGCCATACTTCGCCTTTGTGTCCGAAAGGGGCGTGCCCCAGGTCGTGCGCGCAGGCTATGGCTTCGATAAGGTCGCAGTTCAGGTTGAGCGCCCTGCCTATCGTGCGCGCGATTCTCGAAACAAGTCCCACGTGGGAAGCGCGCGTGGATATATCGTTGTTTGCGTGAAGCGAAAACACCTGCGTTTTTCCGCCGTAGCGGTTATACTGCGCCAGATTTATCACCGCTTCGCAGTCGCGCACAAATCCGCGGCGGTAAAAATTGTATTTATAGTCGGAACGGCGCAGGCAGTCTGCCTCGCGCGCGGCGAAAGGGGAAAGCCTTTCTTCCGCTTCCTTTGCGCTGTTCATAACTTTGTCGCGTATTTCCTGTTTCTGTCTTTCGTCCATACCGCCATTATACCATAAAATGCGGAAAAACAAAACAAAAAGGCGCTCTTGCACGCGCTCACGGCAGAGTCTTTGCGCCGAAGGACCGCGTATAAAGGCGGTAAAACGCTTGCCGGCAGCTCCGGGCAGGGCGTTTTACGAATTTGTTACGGTAAAGTTACCGTGATTTAACCGTCGTGCAACGATAATTTAACATTAACGGGGTAAACTATAAATGTAAAACGAAGGAGGTATACGAAAATGAAAAAGGATATGACCGTAGCGGAAAAGTTCGAATACGAACAGAAAGCCGTGGCGATAGCCGCTTCCGCGGTTATAGGAATCATGGGCGCGCTTGTCGGCGGCATGGGCATAGCCCTTGCGGTAATAGCAGGCGGCGCGGCGATGACGGCGGGCGGAGCGATAGTGGCAACGGTGGGGCTGGGTACGCTTGCGTGCGCCTATCCTCTGTTCAGGATAATATCGGGCGGAGCAAAAATATCGAAAGCTGGGTATTAAAGCAGACAATATAAGAAAATATAAGTCTTTGTTTCATAGGCCACCCCTGAAAAACAGCCCTGCGGCAAGTGCCGCAGGGCTGTTTTCGAGTGGATTATCCGTTTTATACCGCTTTACGCCGCAATGGACAGGGCGGCCTGTACGGCAGCCTGCTCGCCGCCGATGGATTCGGTGATATTGGTAAGTGCGTCCACAATCTTCTGGAACACGTTGTTTTCCATCATCCAGGACGACACGCTGTCAAGACCCGCCACGACCTGTTCCACTTCCACATGCTTGACGAACGCGTATATCGTCACATAGCAGATGAGCACGAAGCCGAACGCAAGAAAGCCGATGCCCGCGCCTATCACCGCGCCGGCGACGTGGTTCACCACGTTCAGCGCGCCTTTTATCTTTCCGCCCTTCTTATTCACGAAGTGCATGATAATCGCCTTTATGATAAGCAGAATTACCAGCGCGGCAAATCCCACTATCAGGAAAGCGAAATTACCCGAAAGCGCGCCTTCCAGCCATTCCTGCCCGAAAAAATCCTGCTTTGCAAGGGCGTTGTAGATGGGTTTGACCGCCAGAGCGCCCGCGGCTATGGAAAGGCCTATTACAAGCACGTTCAGCAACATTCTGATAAAACCCATTTTCAGACCTATCAGAACGAACAGCGCAAGTATCACAAAACCGGCAATTGATATTCCGGAAATCTGCGACATAAGAAACATTTTTTACCCTCCGATTATCTCGCTGTCAGCGAATTTCGTTTTTACGTCCTTATTTTAACCTAAAATCCGCCGTATGTCAATAAAAGACGTTGTAAAATTTACAACATACTTAAAGCGTTGTGCGGAGCGGCCGCCTTGTGGAATAAAGTCCGTGCGGCGCGTCGGGCGTACCGTATTACGTTATATGCCGCGCGGGATTGTATGCGGAAGGGGAGGCGGAAAAGTTTTCTATATATTCTATAAGCCGCATGGTTATGTCCGCCGTCTTTCGCGCCAGCTCTTCTATGAATTTTTCGTCGCCGCCGGCAAGGCGCGAGTAGTTGTCGCCGCCTTTTTCTCCCACTACGGCGAGCACGCCTATATCGCCCAGACTCTTGCTTTTCCGTCCCAGCGCTCTTCCCGGAAAAAGTCCGTTATTTGTAATCTTGACCCGCCCTACGTCTGCTTTTTCGCCCAAAGCCGCGTCTACGGCAATGATTATGTCCGCCTTGTGGCACACGTCTATCAGGTTCCGGTAAACGTCGAGTTTGTGCGCGTTTATATTAGTCGTGCTGTCGCCGTATACAAAGCAGTTTACTCCGCGCGCCTTCAATATGTCGCCCACCCTGGGGCCGACGCTGTCGCCCGTGACGCGCATGGTGCCTATGCACAGTACCACCGTGTTTATTTTCTTCACACCTTGAATGACCATGGTATTGTTTTTGCCTGAAATGTGTAAAATATACCCGTAGAAAGTCTGCCGAAGCGGTTCAGGCATGATCTTTCCGTCACCTTTGCGCAACGCCTCGCTCGACGTAGCGCTGCTACGACTTCGTTCGGCGTTGCGCAAATCTGTCCGAAAATCTCTATGCCTGAACCGCTTCGGTAGGCTCTCTCCGGGTATCCCGTGGAGTGCCCGCCAAAAAGGCGTTTATAGGTGTGGGTACAAATTAAAACAAGCGAATAAAGGCGGCGAGCAGGGTTTTCCCTTAAAGGCGAAGGCGCAAAGTGTTTTGTGAAGTCAATATCTCCGCTACTTGCAGAAATATATCACAAAACACTTTCATTCGGCGCCTAAGCGAAGCGCTCAATCGGCGGTTATTACTGCTATACAAAGTATTTACTTGACTAATGCGCCGTTTTATATTATTATAAACGTAACGTACTTTCAAGTATAGAATTTGAGTACATAGACAGGGGACAACAAAGTGACCAAAAATCAAAAAATTCTGAGAATAGTTCTCATCGTCATAGCATTGGTGGTGATAGCGCTTCTTTTGTGGATGATCTTCGATACGGGAGGTCCCGAGGAGATAGACTACCAGACGGATGAGGAAGGAAGGCTCGGGCTTGTCGATATGATTGTCGACGGACAGGTGCAGGCGGTATATGTAAACGGATACACCGCGTACGTGCTTACCGTGGACCAGCAGATGACTACCGCCGACTTTTTGAGGAATCCTACCTCGAACGCAAAGTATTTCTGCTATATGCCTTACAGCTACGCGCTGAGCAATACCGTTTACCACGATCCTGAAACAGATAAAGATGTAGCGCTTTCGTCCATGATAACTCTGCGCTACGCCAACGCGCAGAGCAATTCCACGCTTACTTCGCTAATCGTACCCATCGCGGGCGTGATAGTGATAGGTATCATTATCTTCTTCATCTTCCGCCAAAGCGCGGGCGCGAACAAGCAGGCGATGAACTTCGGCAAGCTGAAAGCGCGCGTGAACATGAACGTAAAGGTGCGTTTCGACGACGTTGCCGGCGCGGACGAGGAAAAGGAAGAGCTGCAGGAGATAGTGGAATTTTTGAAATCTCCTTCCAAATTCACCGCTTTGGGCGCGAGAGTTCCCAAGGGCGTGCTTTTGGTAGGTCCTCCCGGCACGGGTAAAACGCTGTTTGCAAAAGCGGTTGCGGGTGAAGCGGGCGTGCCCTTCTTCTCCATATCCGGTTCCGACTTTGTGGAAATGTTCGTCGGTACGGGCGCGGCGAGGGTGCGCGACTTGTTCGACCAGGCAAAGCGCAATATGCCCTGCATAGTGTTTATCGACGAAATCGACGCCGTGGGACGTCAGCGCGGAGCGGGACTCGGCGGCGGACACGACGAAAGGGAACAGACCCTCAACCAGCTGCTCGTGCAGATGGACGGCTTTGAAAAGAACGAAGGCATTATCGTTATGGCGGCGACCAACCGCGCGGACATTCTCGACCCCGCGCTGTTGCGCCCGGGCAGATTCGACAGACAGATTTACGTTTCTCTTCCCGACGTCAAGGGCAGAGAGGCTATATTCAAAGTGCACTCGCGCAATAAACCGCTCGCGCCCGACGTATCCTTTAAGATACTTGCGCGCATGACAAGCGGCTTTTCGGGTGCGGATATTGAAAACCTGCTCAACGAAGCGGCTATTCTGGCGGCGCGCGCGGGCAGAAAAGTGATAGTCATGGTCGACCTTCTGGAAGGCATAAACAAGGTTATCGCAGGTCCCCAGAAGAAGAGCCGCGTGGTTACCGAAACGGATAAGCGCATAACCGCTTACCACGAATCGGGACACGCGATAGTCGCCAAACTGCTCCCCGGCTGTGACGAAGTGCAGGAAGTCAGCATTATCCCCCGCGGCATGGCGGCAGGTTACACGCTTACCCGTCCCGAAACGGACGACAGCCACGTTACGCGCAGTAAACTGCATGACACCATAGCCATGATGCTGGGCGGCAGAGCGGCGGAAGAGATAGTCATTCACGACATTTCGACGGGCGCATCCAACGACATACAGCGCGCCACCCAGCTTGCGCGCAGTATGGTTACCGAATGGGGTATGTCGGAAGCCATAGGCAATATCTATCTGGGCGGCGACAAGGAAGTGTTCCTGGGCAAGGACTTCGGCGCAACGCACACTTACAGCGAAGAACTCGGCGGCGTGATAGACGTGGAAATCCGCAAGATAATAGACGGCGCATACGACCGCGCGCTTACCATTCTGCGCGAACACCGCACTATTCTGGATAATATGGTAAAGGTGCTCTACGCAAAACAGACCATCTACACCGACGAAGTGAATATGCTGTTTGACGGTAAGAGTGCGGAAGAGGTCATCGCCGATATAGACGACCGCGCCAGCAAGCGCGACGCGAGATACGGCGCGGCAAAACCCGACGGCGCAATGCGTCCCGTGAACATAATTCCCGAAAAGTCCGCGGAAGAAAAATCCGACGCGGAAAACGGCGGAAACACGGAGGCAGGGGCGGAAAAATCCGAGCCTGCGCAGGAAGCGGAAGAAAATAAGGAAACGCCTTCCGCACCCGGAGAAAAGCCCGGTAGCGATACGCCCGACGACGGCGGCGCGGACGGGGAATAACCGTTAAAAGATAAAAAACGAGCGGCGCGAGCCGCTCTTTTTTTATGCGGAAGTTCTTAATCAAAGCGCGCCGGCATACGATATTTGCGTATGAAAGAAGCGGCTTTTTATAACGGGAAGGTAGGGGAAGCAAGCGAGATGTGCGTGCCTTTTCTGGAGCGCACGAATTTTTTCGGCGACGCGGTATACGACGTGACGTACGCGCTCGATTACGGACTGTTTGCCGTCGGCGAGCACGTGGAGCGGCTGTTTGCTGGCGCGCGCAGGGTGGGCATAGAGCCGCCGCTTGCGCGCTGTGAACTGATAGAGCAGGTGCGGAAAGTGGTCCGAATGTGCGATACGGGCGACCTTATGGTATATATGCAGTTTTCGGGCGGCGCGGGCAGGCGCGAACACGTGCGGCGCACCAATGCAAGCGTGTGGATATACTGCTTTCCGAAAAAGATAGAAGACCCCGACAAAAAGTATAAGCTGATTACCGCGCCCGACATAAGATACGGGCTGTGCGGCGTCAAAACGATAAATCTTCTGCCCAACGTGCTGGCGGCGAACGCGGCGGACAGCGTGGGCGCGGACGAATGTATACTTTGCGCGGGCGAGATAGTCAACGAGTGCGCCCATTCTAACGTGAGCATTCTGAAAGAAGGGCAGCTTGTCGCCTCTCCCGCGCGCGGCAAAATTCTGGACGGAATTTCCATGCGCCGTCTGATAGCGGCTTGCTCGGAGCTGGGCGTGGCGGTTTCCCGCCGCACTTTCACTCTGGAAGAATTGAAGGGCGCGGACGAAGTGATTGTGACTTCTTCAGGCGTGCCGTGCACGGCGGCGGAGAGGGTGGACGGCATACGCGTAGGCGGCAGGGACGGGCGCACGCTTGCACGCCTTAAAGATATGCTGTACCGTCAGTTCAGACTTGCGTGCGCTATGGACAGGGGGTAATATGGATAATAATAAAAGTAAAAGTTCAAGCATTTCCGTCGTGTTCGGAAAAGGCTTTACGGTAAACGGCGTAACCGGCGTAATCTCGGGGACGGACAGGGAATTGGTGCTCAGAACGGAGGGCGGCACGCTTAAACTGCGCGGCGAAAATTTCGACGTGAACAAGGTGGACCTGGAATCGGGCGTGGTGGAAGTAAAGGGCAGCCTTTTGTCGCTCGTGCGCGGCAAATCTTCCCTGGCAAAGCGTCTTTTCAGATGATTCTGCCTCCCACCGCCTCGCAACAGGCAATATCGGCGGCAATCGCGCTTGCGGAAGGGACGGGACTGGCCCTAGTATTGCTAATGATTGCGTTTTTCGTAAAAAAGCTCAGACTGGGCAAGCTGTGGAACGCCGCGTTGCAGCTGTTTTTCTGTGGCGCGTATTTCGCCATTTGCCTGTGCGTGGAGATTTTTTATTTCGGCGGAACTTTCGAATTGCACAGGATAGTTTGCTTTTGCCTGTCCGCTATTGCGGCGGTTGCACTGTTTTTTAAGGGCGCCGCGCATAAGCACCCTCCTGCGGTGTCAAGGTAGTTGCTTACTTGGTCACGTACGGTGTGCCGAACAGGAACAATACGAACACGGTCCGGCAATGCCGATTTCAGCCGTTTCGGTGTCGTTTGTCTTGACAATACAAAGTATTGCCTGCGGCAAACTCCTTGCACCGGCAAGAAATCGGCATTGCGGGACTGCAAGGCACCTCAAAGCGAAAGATTTTCGGGTGATTTTGTGCGGGCGGAGGGCAGGCAATACATTGTATTGTCAAGTGACGGCCGTGCAAAAGCGCCGAAAAGATATGTTTTGAGGCGCGTTCGTATTGTTCCTGTTCGGCATATACTCCCTGCGATAAGCAACTGCCTTTCCTAGCATTAGGGCACTTCTTCGCGGTGCGTTTTGGCGTAGCTTTTAACAGGGCGGTTTATATTGTTTATCCTAATACATAGTAATTATGTGTTTATACAAAATTTTATAGTGAAGCCTTTTCATTCGGTGATTATTCTTTGCGAAGCTCTTTCTTGACTTTTGCTTTTATAGTATATATAATTTATATATGCTTACTTTGAAGTATTGCGAGGACGAAAAATTAAAACGCGCGCTTGCGGAAGAAATTTTTCCCGGCGGGCGGGTGGACAGCGCCGTGGTATTGTACAACGGCGGCGAGCCGTGCGGTCTGGCGGAGTACGCCTTGAAGGACGGTTGTGTGCTGATTAAAAAAGTGGGCATAGTAAAGGGTGAGCGTAAAAAGGGCTACGGCGATTTTTTCACGCGCGCGCTTATTTTCAAGTTTGTAAGAAGCGGATTGGACATCTGCGTGGACTGCGAAAGCAAGTATTTTGAAAACTTGGGTTTTACACCGGACGGAAGGGGCGGAATGAGAGTTTCGCCCGATAGGGTGGTATTTCCGTCACAATGTCACCGGGAGGATAAAAAATGACCGACATCGAGATAGCTGCAAGCGTGCAGCCCCGTCACATTGCCGAAATAGCGGAAAAGCTGGGCATTGGCGAAGAAGAGCTGGAACTTTACGGCAAATACAAGGCGAAGATAAACGTAAAGCCCGATCCGAAAACGGATAATCTGGTGCTCGTAACAGCCATAAACCCCACGTCGCTGGGCGAGGGCAAGACGACCACGTCCATAGGGCTTGCGGACGGCATGGCAAAGCTGGGCAAAAAGGTATGCCTTGCGCTGAGGGAACCTTCCTTAGGTCCCGTGTTCGGCATAAAAGGCGGCGCGACGGGCGGCGGCTGGGCGCAGGTCATTCCCATGGAAGACATAAATCTGCACTTCACGGGCGATCTGCACGCCATCACCTGCGCGAACAATCTTATAGCCGCCATTCTGGACAACTCCCTGCAACAGGGCAATCCGCTGGATATAGACCCCACGCGCGTGGTGTGGAAGAGGTGCCTTGACATGAACGACCGCGCCCTGCGCAGTATAGTGATAGGTTTGGGCGGACATTCCAACGGCGTGCCCAGGCAGGACGGCTTTAACATTACCGCGGCTTCCGAGATAATGGCGGTGCTGTGTCTTGCGGAAGATATGCGCGACTTAAAGCGCAGAATAGGCAATATAGTGGTGGCGTATAACCGCGACGGACAGCCCGTTACCTGCGCCGATCTGGGCGTGACGGACGCGGTTGCAATCGTGCTCAAAGACGCGATAAAGCCCAATCTGGTGCAGACGCTGGAAGGTACTCCCGCCATAATCCACGGCGGACCGTTTGCGAATATCGCCCACGGCTGTAACAGCATAATAGCCACGAAAACGGCTATGACCCTTGCCGATTACGTGGTCACGGAAGCGGGCTTCGGAGCCGACCTCGGCGCGGAGAAATTTTTGGATATAAAGTGCCGCGCGGCGGGCATCAAACCCAAGGCGGTGGTGCTTGTGGCAACGGTGCGTGCGCTCAAATTCAACGGCGGCGCGGACAAAAATTCCCTGACAAGCGAGGATTTGGACAGTCTGGGCAAGGGCATTTGCAACCTTGTGGGACATATAGAAAACCTGCGCGACGTCTACGGCGTGAACGTGGTGGTGGCTATCAACAAGTTTATCACGGATACCGACGCGGAGATTAAATTCATCGAGCGCGAATGCGTCCGCCAAGGCGCGGAATTCGCCGTGTGCGAGTGCTGGGCAAAGGGCGGCGACGGCAGTATAGAGCTTGCGCAAAAAGTGCTCAAAGCCATGGAAAAGGGCGGCGGGCTCAACTACGCGTATTCGCTTGATATGAGCGTAAAGGAGAAGATAGAAGCGGTGGCAAAGCGCGTTTACGGCGCGGGCGCGGTGGAATACACCGCCAAGGCGGAAAGCGCGATAAAGGCGGCGGAGAGCATAGGCAAGGGCGGACTTCCCGTATGTATAGCCAAAACGCAGTATTCCTTCTCCGACGACATGAAAAAGCTGGGCAGACCCACGGGCTTTACGCTCACGGTAAACGACCTTGAAGTGCGCGGCGGAGCGGAGTTTTTAGTTGCGGTTTGCGGCAGTATAATGCTTATGCCGGGGCTGGGCAAAAAGCCTGCGGCGCTCAATATGGGCATAGACGACACGACTTACGAAATAAAAGGTTTGTTCTAGGAGAAAAACATGGACGAGATGACTTCCGGCAACTTTATTGAAGACATTGTGGAAGAAGAGCTTGCTTCGGGCAAGGTGAAAGAGGTGATAACCCGCTTTCCGCCCGAACCCAACGGCTATCTGCATATAGGGCACGCAAAGGCGATATGCATAGACTTCGGCATTGCGGCAAAGTACGGCGGCAGGTGCAATCTGCGCTACGACGATACCAACCCGAGCAAAGAGGACATCGAGTACGTCAACTCGATAAAAGAGGACATCAGGTGGCTGGGCTTTAAGTGGGACGCGGAACTTTACGCTTCCGACTACTTCGACCGCATGTACGACTGCGCGGTGGAACTGATCAAAAAGGGTCTTGCCTATGTGTGCGACTATTCGGCGGAAGAGATAAGAGCCACGCGCGGAACGCTCACTTCTCCCGGAACAAATAGCCCGTGGAGAAACAGGAGCGTGGAAGAAAATCTGCGCCTGTTTTCCGAGATGAAGGAGGGCAGATACGCCGACGGCGAAAAGGTGCTCCGCGCCAAGATAGATATGGCTTCGCCCAATATCAACATGCGCGACCCCGTCATCTACCGCATACTGCGCGCCACGCACCACCGCACGGGCGATAAGTGGTGCATCTATCCCATGTACGACTTCGCGCACCCGTTGGAAGATGCGTTCGAGGGCGTAACCCATTCCATCTGCACGCTGGAATTCGAAGACCACCGCCCCCTGTACGACTGGGTAAAGACCAACTGCGGATTCGTCCCCGGACCCAGGCAGATAGAATTCGCGCGCCTGAACATAAAGCGCACGATAATGTCCAAGCGCTATCTGAAAAAGCTGGTGGACGAGGGCAAGGTGGAAGGCTGGTCGGATCCGCGTATGCCTACCCTCAGCGGCATGAGGGAGAGGGGCTATCCGCCCGAAGCCATACGCGCATTCTGCGCCGCGGCGGGCGTTGCCAAGGCAAACAGCGAGCTGGAAGTTTCCATGCTCGAACACTTCGTGCGCGACAATCTCAATATGAACGCGGCGCGCGCCATGGTGGTGCAGGACCCCATCCGCCTTACCGTCGTGAACATGCAGGGCAGCGAGGACTGCGACGTGGAGGATAACCCCAACGCCGAGGTAAAAACGTACCACACCGTAAAATTCGGAAAGAATCTGTATATCGACCGTTCCGACTTTGCGCCCGTGCCTCCGCCCAAGTATAAGAGGCTCGTGCCCGGCGGCACAGTCAGACTGAAAGGCGCGTATATTCTGCAGTACGTATCGCACGAGGTGGACGAAAACGGCAACGTTACGGAAGTAAAGTGCGAATATATCCCCGAAAGCAGACAGGGCGGAGCAAACGCCGGTATGAAGGTCAAGGGCGTTATCCAATGGGTGAACGCCGACGACTGCGTGGACGTGACGCTGAACGAATTCGACTACCTGCTTCTGGACGGCGAGGGCGACTTCAACGACCGCCTTACGCCGAACAGTAAAGTGGTGCACACGGGAGCCAAGGCGGAAGGAATGCTCAAAAACGCCAAGCCTTACGACAGGTTCCAATTTATGCGCATGGGCTATTACAGCGCGGTAAAGGGCTACGGCGTGGGCAGGTACGAGTTCAACATGATTACGGGGTTAAAGGACAGCTATGGCAAGTAAACGCCAATTCAAGCCCAAAAGATTAAGGGAGATATACTGCCATTCCGTGTCCCGCTATTCGGCGGACAACGGTCTGAATCTGCACGCCATAGACTACACCGACGACGACAACGTCACCGGCTATAAGTGCGTGCTCGGCGTGGACAAAGACGGCAAGCCTTCCTATATCAAAGAATTTTTCTCCGTCATGTGGGGCAACGACGAAGTGAACGTCTTTGTCGACCTTGCGGATAATCTGGAAGGCTTTTCCCTTACTGGAGAGGTAAAGTCCGCCGTGGAAAACGGCGTTCCCGTATCCTACACCGTCCGCCGCGGTATGTTCGGCAGATTCCACTACAACGCGCTTATCACCCTTGACGGCACGCGCTACTACTTCTATATCAAGACCATACGCGGCG
Organism: Candidatus Alloclostridium intestinigallinarum; assembly: GCA_904382605.1. Classification (GTDB taxonomy): domain Bacteria; phylum Bacillota; class Clostridia; order Christensenellales; family UBA3700; genus Alloclostridium; species Alloclostridium intestinigallinarum. The sequence continues at coordinate 19,646 of CAJFJA010000009.1, forward strand.
CGTCGTTCAAACGCATTATGGACAAATTCTGTAAATAATAAGTGAAGCAAAACCGCGCTTTTGCGGGCGGAAGCGCCGCGCAGCGGTGTGCGGAAAAGCGTATGAAAAAATTCGGGCGGCATAAAATGCCACCCGGATAATTTTTTATTTACGGTTTGCGCCTAAGCGCGGCTCTTTTATTCAAAGATATTCTTTTTCGCTCTCTCCGGCGGTCTGGACGGATAAACGCCCGTAAAGCAACCCTTGCAGAAGTGCACTTTGGAGTTGGGCGCAATCTGTTCCAGGGTGTTCACGTCAAGGAAACCGAGGGAATCGGCTGATATTTTTTCAAGCAGCTGTTCGTCGGTGTACTTGCAGCACGCCAGCTGGTCGGAATCGGGTACGTCCGTGCCGAAGAAGCAGGGGAAGAGGAATTTGGGCGAAGCTATGCGCACGTGCACTTCCAGCGCGCCCGCCTTCTTCAGAAGTTTTACGATATTGGCGATCGTCGTGCCGCGCACAATCGAGTCGTCCACCATTATAATGCGCTTGCCGTTCACGTTGCTTTTGAGCACGTTCAGTTTGAGGGCGACGCTGCGTTCGCGCTGGGACTGCGAAGGCTGGATAAACGTCCTGCCTATATATCTGTTCTTGACAAGGCCCAGTCCGAAGGGGATACCGCTTTCCATGCTGTAACCTATCGCGCTGGAAAGTCCGCTGTCGGGTACGCCGATGACAAGGTCGGCGTCCACGGGGTGCTGCTGTGCCAAAAGCTGACCCGTGAGCACGCGCGATTCGTTGACCGACTGTCCGTCGATAACACTGTCGGGACGCGCGAAGTAGATATGCTCGAATATGCAGGACGCCGTCTTGTCCGTGCAGAAACGCTCGTCGGAAGAAAATTGTCCGTGGTGCAGGGTGATTATTTCGCCCGGCTTGACGTCGCGCACAAACTCCGCGCCGACGGTGTCGAGCGCGCACGTTTCGGAAGCAAAGACGTAATCTTCGCCTATCCTGCCCATGCACAGGGGGCGTACGCCGAACGGGTCGCGCACGGCTATCAGCTTGGTGGGGCTCATAACCAGAAGCGAGAAGGAACCTTTCAGCTTGGGCACGACCTGCGCGACGGCTTCTTCCACGCTGGGGCAGTTAATACGCGCCTTTGCTATGAGGTATGCGATTATCTCCGTGTCGTTTGTGGAGTGGAACAGCGCGCCCGAATTTTCCAGCTCTTTGCGCAGCTCGTCCGCATTGAAGATATTGCCGTTATGGGCAATTGCCAGCGTACCTTTCACGTAGGAGACGAAAAGCGGCTGGGCGTTTTCACGCGTGTTGCTTCCTATGGTGGAATAGCGCACGTGGCCTATCGAAATATTGCCGGGCATTGCGGTGAGATCCGCGTCGGAAAATACGTCGGATACAAGTCCCAGATCCTTCTTGCAGGTGGTAACCCTGTCCTTGTTCACGGCTATGCCGCAGGCTTCCTGACCGCGGTGCTGGAGGGCGAAAAGCCCGTAGTAAACGGTTTTGGCAATGTTTGGTCTGTCCTGCGTGGAATAGTAACCGAACACGCCGCATTCTTCTTTAAGTGCCATAAAAGTGTCCTCCCGAAAAAACAATAAGATTATAGCACGCGCGGCGGCAGATGTAAAGTAAATGGCGGTTATTGCGGACAAGAAATAAGCGCAAATTCCCGGCGGTAAAACGCGGATAAAAAGCGGGCGCGTTCCGCCCGCTTTTCATAAAGGTTCGGCAGATACCTGACTTATTCCGCGCTTCTTTCTATTCCGAGCAGTCTTGCGGCGGAAAGCAGACAGTCTATATCTTCCTTTTCCTGCACGCCGCGCGTATTCGGGGCGACGTTCACCACAAGCGTGTTGCCGCACTCTGTCAGCAGACGGTATTTATCCGCTATGAACTGCGCGCCCACAAGCGGGTCTTTCGTATAGGCGGGGTCCCAGAACCAGTTGCTCATATTGCGTATGCATATAGTAGCTTCGAAGGGCAGGTAATAGGTGTTTCCGCCGTGGGTGTACAGCTTGGGGTCGTCTTCGCGCGGGAAGTGCGGGTCCCACAGCCTGAAATCGGACGGAAAGTAGCGGATATTCATGCCCTCTTTGTAGCGTTCGGGGCGGAAGCGCGGGGAAGTCCATTTGCGCAGTCCCTTGCCTATGGTAAGGTTGACGGCTACGGCGCAGCCGGGCTGAAGGCGGTGCGCCAGGTCGTAAAGGCGGGGAATATCCCATTGTTTGGGGTACTTGTCCCAGCCGCCGTCCAGCCAAAGCTCTGCGATTTCGCCGTATCTGCCGCACATAAGTTCCGTAAGGTGCGCACACATATAGTCCGCGTATTTTTTATCGTCTTTATAACACTTTTCGTGCCTGTCCCACAGCGAGTAGTAAAGCCCCAGCTTAATGCCGTATTTTTTGCACGCCTCCGCCACTTTCGCGACCACGTCTACGGGTACGGGCGATTTGTTTACGCAATAGTCGGTCGTGTCCGTATCCCACATGCAAAAACCGTCGTGGTGTTTGGTTATCAAAATTACGTAGTTCATGCCCGCCTTATAGGCGTTTTTCACCCAGCCTTCCGCGTCTATCGCGGCGGGGCGGTAGCCGTTTATATCGAGTTTGCCGTTCGACCATTCCGTGTCGTAAAAGGTGTTTATTCCGAAATGGATAAACATTCCGTACTTGCGCGCAATCATGGCGCGCTGTACGTCGTTGGGTTCAGTCGAGGGTTTCAGCGTTATCATAATTTATCTCCTTATTTTCCGCGGGGCGGAATTTTTCAAGCAGATTCATGAAAAATTGAATTGCTAGGGCGGCTGCAAACGGCGCGAATATCCTGCCGTCGGTGTAATATACCACCCTGCCCACCGAATACGAAATAACTTCCGCAAGACAATGCGCGCACGCGCAGACGCATACGGCGTATGTTTCCGCGCCCGCGTTTTGCGTTGCCGTAGCTAAATTATAGCATGCAAGCAGTATAAAGACAATACCGAACGTGCCCGAAAAGCCCTGTATTTGTCCGAATATGGCGCGCCTTTGCGCAAAAATAAAAAATTTTCTTTACACGGGGCGCGCGGAGTGGTATAATAGTGCCGTAAGAAATCTTCCACTTCAAAAAAAGGAGTTTTTATCATCATGAACAAAAAGACCGTAAAAGACGTAGACGTAAAGGGCAAGCGTTGCCTGGTCAGGTGCGACTTCAACGTACCTATGAAAAGCGGCGTTATCACCGATGACAACCGCATTATGGGCGCTCTGCCCACCATCAAGTATCTGATGGAGCACGGCGCAAAGGTGATACTTTGCTCGCACCTGGGCAAGCCCCACGGCATTTTCAGCGACAATATCAAGCTGAACAAGAAGGAGAAGAAGGCGGTAGAAGCCCTTCCCGAAGATCAGCGCGGCGAAGCCACCGCGAAGGCTATCACCAAGGCGCTCGCGGAAGATCCCGTCAAGTTCACCCTCAAGCCCGTTGCGGACAGGCTCAACGAACTGCTCGGCGGCAAAGTGACCTTTGCAAAGGACGTCGTGGGTCCCGACGCGCAGGAAAAGGTCGCCGCGTGCAAGGAAGGGGAGTGCGTGCTTTTGGAAAACACCCGTTTCCATTCGGAAGAAGAAGCCTGCGACAAGGAATTCTGCCGTAAGCTCGCCGCATTCTGCGATATATTCGTGAACGACGCGTTCGGCACCGCGCACCGTTCCCACGCTTCCACCGCGGGCATTGTGGAGTACGGCTTTGTAAAGACCGCCGTATGCGGCTTCCTCATCGAAAAGGAACTTTCCGTCATGGCGGACGCGCTCGAACACCCCGTACGTCCCTTCGTTGCCGTTCTGGGCGGCGCAAAGGTGGCGGACAAGCTGAACGTCATCTCCAATCTGCTTGAAAAGTGCGACAGCCTTATCATCGGCGGCGGCATGGCTTACACCTTTATCAAAGCCACCGGCGGCGACGTGGGCACTTCGCTCGTGGACGATTCCAAGATAGATTACTGCAAGGATATGCTCGCAAAGGCGGACAAGCTGGGCAAGAAGATATATCTGCCCGTCGACACCAAGTATGCCGACGCTTTCCCCGATCCCATCGACGCGGAGATAGAGTTGGGCATCTGCGAAGCGGGCGCGATTCCCGCGGGCAAGATGGGTCTTGACATCGGTCCCAAGACCTGCAAGGAATTTGCGGACGTAATCAAGACTGCCAAGACGGTTATCTGGAACGGACCTATGGGCGTGTTTGAAAATTCCCAGCTTGCCGTCGGCACGATAGAAGTCGCCAAGGCAATGGCGGAAGCAAAGGGCGCGACCACCATTATCGGCGGCGGCGATTCCGCGGCGGCTGTAAAGCAGCTGGGCTTTGCGGACAAGATGAGCCATATTTCCACGGGCGGCGGCGCTTCGCTGGAACTGTTCGAAGGCAAGGTGCTCCCCGGCATCGCGTGCCTCAACGACAAGGACTAATTTATTAAGAGGTAATATATATGAGAAGACCTATAATCGCAGGCAACTGGAAGATGAACAACACCAAGGCGCAGACCTATGCGCTGCTCAACGACCTTATCCCCCTTGTAAAGGACGCGGAGGCGGAAGTTGTCATCTGCGTGCCCTACACCTCCATATGGGCGGCGGGAGAGGCCATTAAAGGCACCAATATCCACCTGGGCGCGGAGAACGTGCACTGGGCGGAAAAAGGCGCTTTCACCGGCGAAATCTCCGCGGATATGCTCAAGGAACAGGGCGTTGAATACGTAATAATCGGACACAGCGAACGCCGCCAGTATTTCGGCGAAACCGACCGGACGGTGAATATGCGCGTTAAAGCGGCTCTCGCACACGGACTCAAACCCATTATCTGCGTGGGTGAAACGCTGGAAGAGCGCGAGGGCGGCAAGGTGGAAGAGGTGCTCGTGCGCCAGACCACGGAAGCGTTCAGGGACATCGACAAGAGCGAACTTGAAAACATAGTCATCGCCTACGAACCCGTATGGGCAATCGGTACGGGCAAGACCGCTACCGCGCAGGACGCCAACGACACCATCGCCATCATACGCGGCACCATGGCAAAACTCTACTGCGAGAAGTGCGCGGAAGAAAAAGTGCGCATACAGTACGGCGGCTCCATGAACCCCAAGAACGCCAGGGAACTGATGGCTATGCCCCAGATAGACGGCGGACTTATCGGCGGAGCTTCGCTCAAAGCCGTCGATTTCTCCCAGGTCGTCAAGTACAACGGCTGATATCTGCGGACGGAATAACGCGGCGCGGAATTATCCGCGCCGTTTTTCGAATTCAGGAAGGAGCGCAATATGGACAGACCCAATATCGTCATGATAATGGCGGACGATATGGGCGCGTGGGCTATGGGCTGCGCGCAAAACAAGGACGTCATAACGCCCAATATAGACGCGCTTGCGGAAGACGGGGTGCTGTTTGAAAACTTCTTCTGCGCAAGTCCCGTCTGTTCCCCGGCAAGGGCGTCCGTACTTACGGGAACCATGCCGTCCGTTCACGGCGTACACGACTGGATTTCGCGCGGCAATCTGCCCGGGCAGCAGTTCAACGGAAAGACTATGCCCGAGGTGGAGTATATCGGGCATCTGACCGCATATACGGAATTGCTTGCGGAAAGCGGCTACGAATGCGCTTTGAGCGGAAAATGGCATCTGGGTAGCAGCCTTAAACCGCAAAAGGGCTTTTCCCGCTGGTTTACCATAGGGCAGGGCGGCTGCAATTATTTTTCTCCCGACGTGGTCGAGGACGGACGCCTGACGGTGCGGACGGAGTACGTAACCGACCTTATAACGCGCGACGCGGTGAAAAACATACGCGAACTGTCGCAGGGGGATAAGCCGTTTTATCTGAGCGTACACTATACGGCGCCGCACTGTCCGTGGGACAGGAAAAACCATAAAGAGCGCATCTGGAAGATGTACCGCAACTGCAGATATTCCTCCACTCCGGCGTGCGGGCGTCTGCATCCGCTTTTAACCAACGAACCGCGTATGTTTTCGCCGTTGCAGAGAAAAAACCGGCTCAGAGGCTATTACAGCGCGATGACGGGTATGGATGAAGGAATAGGGGAGATAACCGCGGCGCTGAAAGATGCGGGGATATACGATAATACGGTCGTGATATTTACGTCCGATAACGGAATGAGTATGGGGCACCACGGGGTGTTCGGAAAGGGCAACGCCACTTATCCCCAGAATATGTACGATTCTGCCGTCAAAGTGCCGTTTATCATATCCGGGAACACCTTAGGACTGAAAAAAGGCACGCATTGTACAGGCTTGTACAGCCATTGCGATATAATGCCAACGCTCATAGATATGCTGTCTTTGCCGGCGGACAGGGTGAAACAGCGCCTTCCCGGAAAAAGTTTCGCGCCGCTTCTGCGCGGAGAGGGCGAAGAAGAGAGCAAAAGCGTGGTGGTAACGGGCGAATACGGAATGTCCGAAATGATAAGGACGGAAAGGTATAAACTCGTGGTCAGGGAAGGGTCTTTCGACGAATTTTACGACCTTCTGAACGACCCCGGCGAAAAAATCAACCTTGCCGGAAGCTGTCCGCCGGAAGCGGAAAAACTGAAAGAAGAACTCGCGCGGTTCATGGCGGAAAACTCCGACCCCGTCTACCGCTGTAAAGGAGAGGACGTCAAAGGGTCGGGGCAGGTTACGAGCCTTGCTGCGGACAAAAACGGCGCTTTCGACGCCTTCTGCGGATACAGAAGTCCGTTCAGGGCGAAACGCTTTCTGAAAAAATCCAAGTCCGGAAAAATCCGTTAGAACAAAACGGCGCTCCGCACGGAGCGCCATTTTGTTGCCGTGAAATATCCGTAAAAGCGGATAAGGTTATGCCGCGTCCGCCGCCCGCCGTTTCCATAAGTATAGCATAAGGCGGTTTTTATGTAAAGCGTGCGGAAATAAGGTGCGCGCGGTATTAAGCCCTATAAAAGATTGACGAATTTTTCCGCGTGTGCTACAATAAATCGAATAAAAAATTTATCTCACTTAATTAAAGTGGAAAGAGAGGTATCATATGAGTTTTACCGGTCTTATAATTATGGATGGCTACGGCGTAAATCATTTTGCGCCCTTCAACGCCGTATCTCCCGAAACGGCGCCCAACGTGCTTAAACTGTTTGCGGACAATCCCGCAACCGTGCTCGACGCCAGCGGTCTTGCCGTGGGTCTGCCCGACGGTCAGATGGGCAACAGCGAGGTGGGACACCTCAACATCGGCGCGGGCAGAATTATCTACCAGGAACTTACGCGCATTACCAAGTCCATTCAGGACGGCGATTTCTTCACCAATCCCGCCCTTGTGAAGGCTATGGAAAGCGCTAAGTCGAACGGCAAAAAACTGCACGTAATGGGACTTGTGTCCGACGGCGGCGTGCACTCGCACAACACCCACCTGTACGCTTTGGTGAAAATGGCAAAGCAGATGGGGCTGGACAACGTGTATATCCACTGCTTCATGGACGGCAGGGACGTCCCTCCGGAGTCGGGCAAGGGCTATATCGAAGAATTGCAGCAGCAGCTTGACCGGATGGCTTTCGGCAGGATAGCCACCATAAGCGGCAGATTCTACGCCATGGACCGCGACAATATCTGGGACAGGGTGGAAAAGGCGTACGCCGCGCTTGCGGACGGCGAAGGCGTCATCGAAACCGACCCCGTGCAGGCTATGCAGAACAGCTACGACAAGGGCGTTACCGACGAATTCGTAATTCCCACCGTCATTACCGAAGGCGGCAAGCCCGTTGCCACCGTGGACGAAGGCGACAGCATTATCTTCTTCAACTTCCGTCCCGACAGGGCAAGGCAGATAACCCGTTCCTTCATCTATCCCGACTTTGACAAGTTTGCGCGCAAGAAGGGCTTTTTGAACCCCTGCTACGTGTCTTTCACGCAGTACGACGTCACTTTCAACGACAGGCTGGACGTGGCGTTCAAGCCGGAAACTTATACGAACACCCTGGGCGAATATCTCTCCAAGAAGGGCGTTAAGCAGTTCAGAATAGCCGAAACGCAGAAGTACGCGCACGTCACCTTCTTCTTCAACGGAGGCGTGGAAGCTCCCAATCCCGGCGAGGACAGAATTTTAATAGATTCCCCCAAGATAGCCACCTTCGACATGAAGCCCGAAATGAGCGCTTACGAGGTTGCCGAACGCGCCTGCAAGGAGATCAAGTCGGGCAAGTACGACGTGATGATACTCAACTTCGCAAACGGCGATATGGTGGGACATACCGGCGTGCTCGAAGCCGCGCGCAAGGCGGTCAAAGTGGTTGACGAATGCGTGCAGCAGGTTGTAGACGCCATTCTGTCCGTGGGCGGCAAGGCGCTTATCACCGCAGACCACGGCAACTGCGACTATATGTACGAACCCGACGGCACCCCCTTCACCGCGCACACCACGAACCGCGTGCCGCTCATCGCCGTCGGCGACGACAGCATATGCTTTCTGGAAAACAACGGCAAGCTGTGCGATATAGCTCCCACGCTTCTGGATATGATGGGACTTGAAAAACCTTCTGAAATGACCGGTAAAAGTCTTATACGTCATAAAGTGAAATAACCAAGCAAAAAAAGTCTTGTTTACTTAAAAAAGAAAGGGGAGAGGCGGAGTTGAGCCGGCTCTCCTTTTTTGCTTTGTTATTTCACTGACGATGGCACCGCATATAAGGCGCGTGATACTTTGTCAAGCCGCATTTTTTCTAAGTCACGTACGCCTAGTACGCTCCTGTCGCAAAAATACGCCTTTCCTCGTCTGACACGCCTTCTCTGCGGTGCGTTTGGTTGAGACTTTTAATAAGGCGGATAATTTAAAAGTATTGCGAAGATAATCGCTTCGACAAAGGGTACTCACTTAACGGCTTAATCGTTTTTATTTACGAGAAAAAGCATTGCGGAGATAATACTGTCAATCATACATTCTACGGAAAGCATTGCGGAGATAATATTATCAAAACATACTTTTGTTACTTCAAGGCGGTTAGGGGATGCAACGTCCCACGTTGCCACGCTCCCTCCCATATATATTTCTTTAATGTTTGTAAAAAATGAAGTTCTTTTCCGTGTTTTGGCAAATTAACTTTGAAAAAGTCTTTACATTTCACCGGCGGATAATATATAATTAACGCATATCCAATGGGGGATACGCTTATGAGAGCTGGGCTTTTTTACGCGGCTTCCGTTTGATATACCCCAAAATAAAACCTTACGGTGGTGCGTATGAAAAAAGAAGAAGCAAAAGCCGGCGCGCAATATGTCTACGACTACATCAAGGGCATAATCGACAAGACGGGTCCCAGACTGCCGGGAACGGAAGAAGAACGTCAGGGCGCGCTTCTTACTGCCGGTATTATGGAAGGTATCAGCGGCAAAAAGGCGGTTGTGGAGGAATTCGATCTGCACCCCAACGCGTCGATAGGCGCGATTCCCGTCGTAGGTTACCTGGGTCTTATAAGTTTCGCGGTCTATTATCTTTCGCCCATAGCGACTCTCGTTCTTTCCACTCTCACGCTGCTTTTTTCCATAGCGCAGATTTTTACATACAGCGGCTGGTTCGACTTTCTCTTTCCCAAGCGGAAATCGCAGAACGTATACACGACAATCGAACCGAAAAACGGGGAAGAGGTCAAATATACCATATGTTTTTCCGCGCACATGGATTCGTGCTGGTGCTGGAACCATTCCCTGCGCAATCCCAAGACGGCGATTCCCAAAATAGTGATAGGCGTGGTGGGTTTTGTACTGCTGATAGTAATGTCCGCAATCGCGGTGGGCATAGGTATGTACTCGTTTGCGACCATGTCCGAACTTGCGGCAAAGGGCGGACAGTTCGACGGCATGGACATTTTCAAAATAGTCATGTATGTGCTCCCCGTGATAACCGTGCCCGGCAGCTACTGGCTTGCGGACTATCTCACGTGGGACAAGAAAAAGGCTTCTCCCGGCGCGATGGACAACCTTTCGGGAATAGGTATTTTCCTTGCCTACGCAAACTACGTCAAGGAACACCCTGAAGTACAGCCGGAAGGGTGCAGGCTTATGTTCGCCGCCATGGGTGCGGAAGAAGCAAGCCTGAAAGGCTCGTTCGCCTTCTGCAAAAAGCATAAGGACGACGGTATGCTGGAAAATATGTACAATATCAACCTCGACTCCTTCCGCGACGACAAATATTTCTCCGCGGTGATAGGCGATTTGTGGCTGGGCAGCAGGTTCGACCGCGACCTTATCAACCTTTCCAAAGAGGCTATGGCGGAAGCGCTGGGCGAGGACGTCACTCCCAAATGTCCCGGCGAAATGTTCAACCCCGTGGGCGGGTGCGATTCCACTCCTTTCTGCCGCGCGGGGGTAAAGACGGTCACGCTCGTGGCGCAGAATCCCACCCTGACCGACTACTACCACACCTGCAACGACACGGTGGAAGGGCTGAGTATGTATTCGCTCGAAAAGGGGTTTGAAACCGTGGTGAACCTTGTTCCCAGGATAGACGAACTTGCGAAAAAGCAGGGTCTGAAGTAAGCAAAGACGGTAAACGGCGGGGCGCGGCTTCAAGCGTCCCGTTTTGTTAAAGCGCGGCGCGCGGAGACCGTTTATTTTATAATAAGTGCGCGTGTAATATATTTGCTATTGACAATCGCGTGATTGTTGTGATAAAATGTAAACATTGATAAAATTCAGGAGGGTCAATATGAGCGACATCAAAAACTATTCCCTGAGTGAGATTGCTCCCGGAAGAGATTTTTCCCACTACGGCGTATCCCGCTGGGCGAGCGCCAAGGACATCAACACAAAACTCAAAGAACTTACCGATCAGAACGTATTCTGTATTACCGATGAAGAATATGCGAATATCTGCAAGAATTATTACGACGTAAAGTGCGCAAAGTCCAAAGCCATTACCGGAGAGGCCAAGAAGTACATACCCGGCGGCGTACAGCACAACCTGGCATTCAACAAGCCTTTCCCCATGTGCATGGTTAAAGCGGAAGGCGCTTATCTGTACGATATAGACGGCAACAAGTACACCGACTTTTTGCAGGCGGGCGGTCCCACCATTCTCGGCAGCAACTTCCCCGAAGTGCAGGAAGAGGCGATTGAGCTAATCAAGGACTGCGGCCCCGTTACCGGTCTGTTCCACGAAGCGGAACTGCTGATTGCAAAGGAAATCAACAAGCATATGCCCAATATCGAAATGTTCCGTATGCTCGGCAGCGGTACTGAATCGGTTATGGCGGCTATCCGCGTCGCCCGTTGCGCCACTCATAAAAAGCGCGTAATCAAGATAGGTGGCGCATACCACGGCTGGTCCGACCAGATGGTTTACGGTCTGAAAATTCCCGGCACCAGGCAGTTTTTGGAAAGTTTCGGTATTCCCAACAACATCTTCTCGCTCATCGACGAAGTTCAGCCCAACAACCTTGAAATGCTGGAAGATTACCTCAAAGCCAACCAGCGCAAGGGCGGCACGGCTTGCGTAATCGTAGAACCCGTGGGTCCCGAAAGCGGCACCCGTCCCGTCGACTGGAATTACAACAAGGGCGTGGAAATGCTCTGCCGCAAGTACGGCGCGCTGTTCATCTTCGACGAAGTCGTTACCGGCTTCCGCGTAGGTCTCGGCGGCGCACAGGGCTTGTTCGACGTGCATCCCGACCTCACCATATTCGGTAAAATCGTCGCCGGCGGCTATCCCGCGGCGGGCGGCGTAGGCGGCAAGAAGGAATACGTCAGCTGCATGGCGGCGGGCGTTGCAAGCGGCATGAAGAGGGCGTACGTGGGCGGCACGCTCGCGGCTAACCCCCTGTCCGCTCTGGCAGGTTACACCGCAATCAAGTGCATCGCCAAGCACGACGCATGCGCTAAGGCGGGCCGCGCGGGCGACAGGCTGACCGACGGTCTTGTAAGACTGTGCAACGAATACAAGCTGCCTTACGTGGCGTACAACCAAGGCTCCATAGTACACCTGGAGTGCACGGGCGCAATGAGTTACGACTTCTCGGCAAAGTGCCTGCTCAAGTCCCTGCTGCCTATTCTGAAGAAGCAGGATATGATTTATGTGCGTAAGGAAGCCATGGAGATGATGGGCGCGGCTTATATGTCCCACGGCATCGTGACGCTGGCTGGTTCCAGACTGTACACCTCTATGGCGGACACGGACGAGGTCATCGACGAGGCTCTGAACAAGTTCGAAGACGTGTTCAAACTCATCGTGGAGCGCAAACAGCCCATGGAAGTTTACGTACAGAAGTATAAGAAGGAACACGGCAAGGACAAGGAAGGCAAGGCAAAGAGAAAGGCGGACAAGAAGGCCGCGATAGCGCAGAGGAAGGCGGACGGAAAAGTCGCCGCCGCCAAGGCGAAGAAAGACCTTGTAAAACTCAAGGAAACGATGAAATCGGCAAAGTGCTGAAAATAGCGTCGCGCCTCTCGCAAAGAGGGGCGCGATTACTATACGGCAAACACGGTAAAGTATAGCGGAGACATATATGAAATACATAATTGCACACGACATGGGCACGAGTTCGGACAAGGCGGTGCTCGTGGATTTCGAAGGACAGATAATTTCCTCGCAGACGGAGCCTTACCCCACTTATTATCCCGCGCCTGCGTTTGTAGAGCAGGATCCCGCCGACTACTGGCGCGCCGTGTGCGAAGCCACTGCGAAACTGATGGATAAGACGGGCGTAAGCGCGGACGACGTCAAGGGAGTGGTTTTCTCGACGCAGGCGATGGGCATCATTCCCATAGACAAGTACGGCAACGTGCTGCACAACAATATCACATGGGTGGACGGCAGGGCGGAAAAACAGGCGCAGTCCATAATGAAAAAGCTGGGCGGCAAGCGCATTTTCTCGCTTGTGGCGGGCACTCCCATTATGGGCAAGGACGTGGTGGCAAAACTTATCTGGCTGAAAGAGGAAATGCCCAGCGTTTACAACGACGCCAAGTACTTCCTCGACGTGAACGGATTTTTGAAGTTCAAGTGCACGGGCGTTGCGGTGGCGGAATACTCCGGCGCTTCCTCATACGGACTGGACACCAAGAAAAAGACGTGGCTGGGCGCGCTTAAACTCACGGGCATAGACATGAAAAAATTGCCCCCGCTTGTCAAGAGCACGGACATGATAGGAGAAGGTCTGCTGCCCGAAGCGGCAAAGGCGATGAAGCTCAATCCCGGCACTCCCGTGTTCGGCGGCTGCGACGACACGCAGGCGGCGGCGCTGGGTTCGGGCATGAACGGCGAAGGCGATATACATATATATCTCGGCACGTCCGCGTGGGTGGGCGCGACTTCCTCCACGGAAACCAAGTTCAAGCACGGCGCGGCGGCAATACAGTCCGCGGACATAAATATGAATCTTATCGTGGGCATCACGGAGGCCGCCGGTTCCAACCTGGAATGGATTAAAAACCAGTTCTTCAAGAAGGAAGCGGAAGAGCTGGGCAGCGGCATTTACGACTATATGGACAGCGTTATCGAGCATATCCCCGCGGGCAGCGAATACCTTATCTGCACGCCGTGGATGCTGGGCGAAAGGTGCCCCGTTTCTTCCACCACCACGAGGAGCACGCTTTTCAATATCGACCCGCGCCACACGCGCGAACACCTCATGCGCGCCGTGTACGAGGGCATAGGCTACAACCTCAGGTGGATTCTGGAAAACTTCAAAAAGGACTACGGCTTCGGCGGCAGAAAGTTCAGGATAATCGGCGGCGGAGCCATGAATAAGGCGTGGATGCAGATGATTGCGGACATCACGGACAACGAGTTCGCCGTGGTGCAGAACACGCGCAACGCGGGCGCTTTGGGCGCGGCGATCATCGCGCTTATAGGTCTGGGCGAAATAAAGGGCTTTTCCGAGGTCAAGCGGTTTGTCAAGGAGGAAAAGACTTACCGACCCAATCCTGCGAACAGGCACGTTTACGACGAACAGTTCGCCAACTACAAGCGCATCTATTACAGCCTGAACAAGGCGTACAAACTTGCAAACTCAAAGAGATTCGAAGGAGACGAGTGATATGAACGAAAAACTCAAAGCATCCGTACTGCAATATTTCGACAGACTGAGGGAATACGGTCTGCACGGCGAGGGCGATTCCGTATCCGTCCGCACGGAAGGCGGCATGCTGTTTGTGGACAACAGCCGCGAAGTAAAATTCGTAAAGGCGGGCGAGGCTAAGGGAGAAGCCGCCCTCCACGAGGGAATATACGCGCAAACGGACGCCGCCGCGGTGGTGCACGCCCACCCCGACTACGTCAGCGCGGTGGCAAAAGCGGGCGTTACCATTCCCGCCGTCATCGACGATATGGCTCAGATAGTGGGTCCCACCTGCCGCACGGTAGAGGGGAAGGAAGCCGCCGCAAAGGAGCTGAAAAAGCGCAATTCCTGCCTTATGAAGGGCGACGGCGCGGTGACCACGGGCAGAACGCTGAACGAGGCGTTCACCTGCATGATGGTGCTGCAAAAGGCGGCAATCTGCTTTGTGAGCGCAAGCGTGCTGGGCGGAAACGTGGTCATAAACGGGCTGGAAGCGCGTCTTATGCGTTTTGTGTACAAGAAGAAATACAGCAAGATAAATACGGAAAACAATATGGAAAGGGAGGGCAAATAAATGAGCTGGACCAAGGAAGAAGAAGTAAAGCTGCGCCAGGTGGTGAAGGACAGCGGCGTTAAACTGCTCAAAGAAAACCTCGTGCAGGGCACGTGGGGCAACATGGCGCAAAGGCTGGATTCCGAATATATGCTCGTGACCCCCACGGGGCTTGACTACGAAGCGCTCTCTCCCGAAGATATGCCCGTGGTGAGCATAGCCGACCCGTCCGTGTGGCGCGACGGCAAAAAGCCCACTTCCGAGCGCAAGATTCACGCTTATCTCATGCTCAACCGCTCCGAGATAAACGCGACCATCCACTCGCACCCTTATTACGGCTCCATTTTCGCTTCGGCCAGAAAGGAACTGCCGGAAGAGGCGATGACGGAAGAGGAAAAGAAACTGCTCGGCGGAAGTATCCGCGTGGGCGCATACGGACTTCCCGGCACGAAAAAGCTCAAAGAAGGCACCGTAAAGGCCATGGAAGGGCGCAACGCCTGCTTTATGGCGAACCACGGCGTTTTCTGCGCGGGTAAGGATATGGAAGAGGCGTTCGAGATAATCCGCTGCCTTGAAAGGGTGTGCAAGAGATATATCGAACAGCTGACCGTAAAAGCCACGGGCGCAAAGGAATATTCGGACGGGCTTTTGTTCGACTATTTCATCAAAAAGTGCGGCAGATAATTTCGGAAAAACAGGCGCGGGAGCTGAATCCTCTCGTGCTGGCGTTCGTGGGCGACGGAGTGCAGACGCTTTACGTGCGCACCCGCCTCGCCCTGGAATCGCACGCCAAGGCGGGCGTACTGCACACGCAGGCGGCGGCGGTCGTAAACGCCGGCGCGCAGGCGCGGAGCGCGGAAGAACTGCTCCCTTATTTTACGGAGGAGGAAGCGGGCATTTACCGCCGCGCGCGCAACAACCATTCCGCCCACCGCGCGAAAAACGCGGACGAGGGCGACTATCACAAGGCAAGCGGGCTGGAAGCCGTGATAGGCTTTCTGTACCTCACCGGTCAGGACGAAAGACTGGAATATATTCTGAAAGCCTGCTGCAAGCGGTAAAGGAGATATTATGCCTCAGGTAAAACCACACGTAGTACTGCTTACTTATACGCAAAATCCGGCGCAGACGATAGCCATGTCGGCAAAGCTGTGCTATTCCGACGCCACCATTGCCGACCTCAAAAAGGGCGTGGACGAGAGCGACGTGGGCAAATTTTTGTCCAGACTCGTCACGATGGGGCATCTTTCCCCGTTCGAGCACGCCTCTTTCACTTTCGGGATAGAGGGCGTTTCGCGCAGTTTTCTGGCGCAGGTGACAAGGCACAGGATAGCTTCTTTTTCCGTAAAATCACAGCGTTATGTGGACGCTAACAAAAAGGGCGAATTCAATTACGTAATTCCACCCGCCATAAGCGCATTGGGCAGCGGGGCGGAAGAAGAGTACAAAGACCAGATGGCGCAGATGCACGCCTGGTACTGCAAATGGCAGGAAAGGTTGGGCGGAGCGTGCGAAAAATCCAACGAGGACGCGCGTTTCGTACTGCCCAACGCGGCGGAAACCAAGATGACGATGACCATGAACGTGCGCGAACTCATGCATTTTTTCACCGTGCGCTGCTGTAACCGCGCGCAATGGGAGATACGCGAAGTGGCGTGGCGTATGCTGGAAGAAGTGCTCAAAGTCGCCCCCGAACTGTTCGTGACGGCGGGTCCGTCCTGCGTGCGCGGCGGTTGCAGCGAGGGTAAAATGACCTGCGCAAAGCCCGATGAAGTAAGAGCAAGGCGCAGGGCGCTTACGGAAAAGATTGCGGAGAAGAAGTAATGTTACTTGAAGGAAAGAACGCCGTGCGCGAGCACCTTTCGGCGGGCGGAAAACTCACCCGTCTTTACCTGCAAAAGGGGCTTCACGGCACGGAAGACATAATAGATAAAGCCAAAACCGCGGGCGCGCGCATAGTAATGTGCGACAAAAAGGAGCTGGACAAGCTGTGCGGAGGGGAAAAACACCGCGGCGTCGTGGGCGCGGCGGACGAGTATTCCTACTGCACGGTGGAAGACATAATAAAAGCGGCAAAGGACAAGGGCGAAAAGCTGTTCATGCTCATTCTGGACGGCATAGAAGACCCGCACAACCTGGGCAGTATAGTCAGGGTTGCGGAATGTTCGGGCGTGCACGGCATTGTCATTCCCAAAAGAAGGGCGGTAGGCGTGAACGCGACTGTGGTAAAGGTATCCGCGGGCGCGACGGCTTACGTCAGAATAGCGGCGGTGAACAACGTCAACGACGTCATTCGCAAGCTGAAAGACAATTTCGTGAACGTGTACTGCGCGGATATGGACGGCAGGGACGTCTACACCACCAATCTTACGGAAGATCTCGCGCTTGTCATAGGCAGCGAAGGTTTCGGCGTAAAGCCGCTCACCGCCAGGCTGTGCGACGGCGCCGTTTCCCTGCCGCAGAAGGGCAGGATAAATTCGCTCAACGCCTCCGTGGCGTGCGGCGTGCTTTGCTATGAAGTGCTCAGGCAAAGGAGATAATATGAAGGAAGAAGAGCTCATCGCGCGCGCTTCTTCGGGCGACAGCCTTGCCATGGAAGAACTGCTCACCGCCTATATGGGTATGGTAAAGGCGGTGGCGCGGCAATATTACATTGTGGGCGCGACCTGCGAGGACGTATCGCAGGAAGGAATGATAGGGCTTTACAAGGCGGTCGTCACATACAAGAGGGAAAAGGGCAGATTTTCTGCGTACGCGTACGCGTGCATAAAGGCGGCGGTGATAGACGCGGTAAAGGCGGCTTCGCGCGAAAAAAACAAGGCGCTCAACACGTCCGTACCCCTTGAAAACACGGTGGGACTTGTGAGCGACGTGGATATTACGGTGAACCTTGTGGGCGGAGAGCTTATGGCAAGGATAAAAAGCCGTCTTTCGCCTGCGGAAGAGGAGATATTTTCCATGTGGGCGGAAGGCATGAGTTATGCGGAAATAGCAAAAGAGCTGGGCAAAACGGTGAAAAACGTGGATAACGCCGTCCAGCGCATAAAGAAAAAAGCGAAAGCAGTGATAAAGGAAGGCTGACTCGTATATATGCCGCAAAAAGCGGCAAAAGGCGCAAGGAGGAATTATGAAGAAAAGCGCGGCGCTTATACTTATATTGGCGGTGGTCGCAGTAGCGGCGGCGGTTACCCTTACCGCCTGCGCTACCGTTTCCGTGACGTTCGACCTCAACGGCGGCACGGTGGACGGAAGCGGCGAAAGCGTGGTTATGAACGTATCCGGACAGCTGGATCTTTCGGAGATTTTACCCGAAAAAGAGGATTGCGCGATAAGCGGCTGGACGGATGAAGAGGGCAACTTTTACGGCGCGTATTCGGTAATAACGCCGCAGGACGGAATGCGTCTTACCGCCGTGTACGAAGGCGTGCTTGAATATACCCGCGTGGACGACGGCTACGCCGTTTCCGCAACGGAAGGTTACGCCGGGGTGAACGTGGTGATTCCCGAAGAGTACAACGGCATGCCCGTGACGGAAGTGGCGGAAAACGCCTTTTCCGGCTGCACGTCCATGAAGACTCTGCGCATACCCGACAGCGTGAAGAGGGTGGGCAAAGGCGCGCTTTCCGGCTGTACCTCGCTTGAAAGCATAGTGCTTCCGTTTGCGGGCGCGAGCGCGGATACTCCCGTCGGCGTAAATAATATGGGTATGGCGCATATGTTCGGATTCTCCGGCGGTTCCAGCTGGGCGAAGGATTACAGTTTGAAACAGGTTACGGTTACAGACGCGGCGACGGTTATTCCCAACGGCGCGTTCGAGGGTATGACTTCGCTTCAATACGTGAACCTGGGCGAAAACATAACCGAAATAGGAGCAAGGGCGTTTTCCAACTGCTCCAACCTTGTGAGCGTAACCTTGCCCGAAAAATGCGTTTCAATCGGGGCGTACGCTTTTGCAAATTGCAGCAAGGCGGCGATAACCGTCAAGGGCGCAATCACCTCTTTGGGATCCTATTCCTTCAGCAACAGCGGCATAACCGCCATAACTTTGGGCGAAGGAATTACGTCAATTCCAGACAACTGTTTTTACGGCAGCAGCTTAAGGTCGATAACGCTTCCTTCAAGCGTGACAAGCGTAGGTTCGGCGGCGTTCCGCAACTGCACGCGCCTTACTGGCGTTACGGTAAATTCCGTTGTAACGCTGCACTCTTCCGCGTTCAGCGAATGCAGTGCGCTTACGAACGATTCGCTGCATTTTTCTTCGGGCGGTTCGTTTGCGTTTGCGGAAGGAGTAAGCGGTGATACAGCCACGCTCGGCAGCGCGTTTTACCGTACCGGAGTAACCATGTATAACTGAAAAAGCAATATATTCAAAAGTAAGTCGGAGGAGAGAAATGAACGTATTTTACAAGATGTACTGCCGCACTTTCCAGGCGGTGCTCAAACAGCTTATCAAACTCATGCCGTGGCGTAAGCCCGAACTTTTACGCTTTGAAAACGGCGCGGCGGGACTTGCCGGTTTTATCAAGGGCAAGGGGCTTAATTCCGTGCTCGTGGTGACGGACGGCAATCTGATGAAGCTGGGGCTTTGCGCCCCCATGCTGGAAGCGCTCGAAAAGGAGGGCGTGAAAGCCACCGTATACGACAAGGTCGTGGCAAACCCCACCATAGACAACGTGGAAGAGGCGCTTAAAATGTACCGCGACGGCGGCGCGCAGGGCATAATCGCGTTCGGCGGAGGTTCGCCCATGGACTGCGCCAAGGGCGTAGGCGCGCGCGTGGCGCGTCCCGGCAAGCCCATTCCCAAAATGAAGGGCATTTTGAAAGTGGGAAAGAAAATGCCGCCTTTCTTCGCCATTCCCACCACTTCGGGCACGGGAAGCGAAACCACTCTGGCGGCGGTCATCACCGATACCACCAATCCCGAACACCACCTCAAATACGCTATACAGGACTTTCCGCTTATCCCCCACTATGCGGTTCTGGACCCCTCTTTAACGGCGGGACTTCCGCAGAAGGTGACTTCCACCACGGGTATGGACGCGCTCTGCCACGCGGTTGAGGCGTATATCGGCAATTCCAACACCAAGGAAACCAAGGCCAAGGCGGAAGAGGCTGTAAAGCTCATCTTCAAGTATCTCAAACGCGCCTACGACAACGGCGGGGATATGGAAGCCAGGGAGAATATGCAGACGGCGGCGTTCGACGCGGGCGTCGCGTTCACCCGCGCCTATGTGGGTAACGTGCACGCGATGGGTCACGCCATGGGCGCGAAGTACAATACTCCCCACGGACTTGCCATGGCGGTAATTCTGCCGCATATGCTCGACTTCTACGGCGAAAAGATATATAAGAAGCTGGCAAAGCTGGCGGACGTAGCCGGCATTTCCGGCAAGGACGATGAAGAAAAGGCAAAGGCGTTTATCCGGGCGGTAAAGGATATGAACGCGTATATGAATATCCCCGAAAACTTCGGCGGCATAATCAAGAAAGAGGACGTCCCCGAAATGTGCGAAGCCGCATACAAGGAAGCAAATCCGCTCTACCCCGTACCCGTGATGATGGGCAGGGAAGACTTTGCCAAAATGTATTTAGAGGTTCTTAACGGCTGATATGTTTGTTGCGGACTCACACACACATTGCAACCACTCCCACGACAGTTTCGTGCCGCCGGAGGAGATGATTGAAAACGCGATAGCAAAGGGCGCGTCCTATATGGCGATGACCGACCATTGCGATAAGGATTACGCCCTTATTCCCGAATTTTTCGATATAAAGCAGATAGACCTTGATTCCCACTTTAAGCAGGCGCGCGCCCTGCAGGAGCGTTATAAGGGCAAATTGCAGATAGGAGTGGGACTGGAATGCGGCTATTACGCGCCTGCGGACAAGCTGTACAGGGAGATTCTGGCGCAGTATCCCACCGACGTGGTCATCAATTCCGTGCACGTCGTGAACGAAGAGGACTGCTATTACGACAGCTATTTCACGCGCGGCAGAAAGGCGGCTTACGGCATGTACGTGCAGGCGGTATTGGACAGCGTGAACGCCGACTTCCCCTACGACATAATCGGGCATATCGGCTATGTCGCGCGCAAAGCGCCCTTTGAAAACCGCGCTTTGAGATATGAAGAATTCCCCGATATGTTCGATGAAATTCTGCGCGGAATAATTCAGAAGGGCAAGGCGCTGGAAGTAAACGGCAGGGGAACGGGCATTCCCTATATCCCCGAAGACGGTATTCTGCGCCGTTACAGGGAGCTGGGCGGCGAGCTGGTCACCTACGGTTCGGACGCGCACTATCCGCAATTACAGCTCATTCATTACAACGAGGTGAAGGAGGGCTTGAAAGCGCTTGGCTTCAGGTATATCTTCCACTACCTCGACCACAAGCCGGTTGCGGCGGAGATAGACTGATGGCTTCACATCTGGGAAACAGCTGGGACGCTTTGCTAAAAGGCGAATTCGACAGCGAATATTTCGACAAACTGCGCGACTTCCTCAACAGGGAATATGCCTCGCACACCGTATATCCGCCCAAGCGCGATATACTCAGCGCGTTCGCGCACACCCCTTACGAAAACGTCAAGGTGGTCATAATCGGGCAGGACCCCTACATAGGCGAACGCCAGGCGAACGGAATGTGCTTTTCGGTGGGAGAGGGCGTTAAATGTCCCCCTTCGCTCGTGAATATCTACAAAGCGCTCGAATACGACCTGGGCATACCGCCCACCGACTGCGGCGACCTCGGCGGCTGGGCGGAGCAGGGTGTTCTCCTGCTCAACGCCGTCCTCACCGTCCGCGCCGGAGCCAGCGGTTCGCACGCGGGCAAGGGCTGGGAGCGGTTTACCGACTTTGTGATCTCCCTGCTCAACAAAAGTCCTAACCCCATAGTTTTTATGCTCTGGGGCGGCTACGCTAAGAAAAAGGGCAGGATAATCGACAATCCCAAACACCTCATCTTAACTTCCGTCCACCCTTCGCCCCTTTCCTTCTACCAGGGCTTTTTGGAGTGCAGGCATTTTTCCAAGGCGAATAAGTTTTTGATAGAGAACGGGAGAAGCCCCATTCGTTGGGAACTGAGGTCTATAAGAGAGTATAACGAAAACAAATGACAAAAAAGCGCCCGCCTAGTAATGAGGGTGCTTATGCGCGGTGCAGCCCGTTTACTTACGCAACCCCTTAGGGTAGAAGTTTTTCAAAACCCCGTTCACAACCTTCCCCCAGCCCAGGGAAATGCCGTCCGTCAGTACCAGCGCCCAGCCGTTTTCAAGTTCGGTAGGCAGCGTTTCGCCGTGAAGGTATGCCAGCACGGACTTTCCGTCGGAAGGAAGGTCGATATAATTTTTCACGTCCTCTTTTCTCAGCGCGAGCGCAAGGGAGTGGTGCGGAGTAAATCTGCCGCGTTCCATATCGCCAAGCGGCAGTCCGAAGCGCAGACATTTTATGCCGTCCAAATCGGGACAGTCCCTAGGAGTGCAATACAGGGTGTTTCCCACGCTCAGGTTGTATTCGACGGCGCGGTTTAAGGTTTTTTTCGCAAATGCGTCAAACGCCTTTGCCGCGTCCTTTTGCACGGAAAGTTTCTGCGTTTTGCAGGGGGCGGAATATCCGTCCGCCTTTTTCATCACGCATACGAAATGCCCTTCGCCCTTCACCTTGTGCGGATAAAGGCGCAGTCCTATGCCGCCTATGCCGCGCGTTATCCCCGGAATATCGTCTATCGGTGTGGACGTAAGGGAAAATTCGGGGTGGTTTTGCAAAAAGTTTTTGACGTTGCATTCGTTTTCCGCGCTTTCGAAAGTGCAGGTGGAGTAAATTATTCTGCCGCCCGGACGCGTCATGCGCGCCGCCTGGTGCAGAATTTCCGCGCTCCTTTCGGCACACTTGGCGCAGTTTTCCTCGCTCCACTCTTCAACGGCAATCTCGCGCCGTCTGAACATTCCCTCGCCGGAGCAGGGCACGTCGGCTATCACTGCGTCGAACGTCTCTCCCCATTTGTCCGCAAGCGTCCGCGGAGCTTCGCTAGTGACTATGCCGCATTCTATTCCGCACCGCTCTATGTTCTGCGCCAGCACTTTGGCGCGGGAGGGAACTATTTCGTTGCTCACTAGCAGAGAGGGATTGAAGCACGCCGCGTGCGTGCTCTTGCCGCCGGGCGCGGCACACAAATCCAGCACGCGTTCCCCCGCCTTTATATCCGCCGCTTCGGCGACTGCCATGGCGGAAGGCTCCTGGATATAGTACGCGCCCGCCTCGTGCAGGGGCGATTTTCCGGGAGTGCCCGTGTAATATCTGCCGGAAGGGCACCACGGTACTTTATCCGTGCAGCATTCGGGAACGAGGTCGGTTTTAACGGTATTTATGCGCAGCGCAAGCGGCGAAGGCTTTTCGTACTCCGCCATGAATTTTTCAAAGTCCATTTCCGCAAGGGCGCGCATACGCTGTTTGAAGGCTTCGGGTAGATTCATAACAATATTATAGCAGATTGCGGCGGCGCGGGCAAGTACAGGGAGGCTTTGAGCGCCGCATCGTTTTCCGATTTGACATCTTGCCCGGATATATATATAATATAAGGAGGTCCCCGTTGCGTAAGCGTAAAACAACGGCGGGGAATTACCGGACGGGTGAAGTATGAAAAAGATGAAGGGACTTATGCAGGCGGCTATCGTAATCGTCTATATCCTGCTGGTGTGGACGATAATCATACCGCTTATCGCAACGTGGATTCTGTACCGCTATCTGTTTGACAAGCGGTGCGACAAGACGGAAGGCGTGCTCACCGCGGCGGACTATCCCAATCTGGATTGTTCGGCGTTCAGGGTGAAGTCGGGGAAGGAAGAGCTGGCGTGCTTTGAATACCGCGATAAGGAAAAGTGCACGGGAAGGGCGGTCGTGCTCGTGTCGCACGGCATAGGCTGTTCTCACGGCAACTATCTCAACAGGATAAATTATTTCGCGGAGCGGGGATACGTAGTGCTGGGCTTCGATATGACCGGTTGCGGCGACAGCACGGGCAGCGGCATAAAGGGACTGCCCCAGGCGCACGTGGACCTTGACAAGGTTCTTACCTACATAGAAAATTCGCCCGAATACGGCAATCTGCCCCTGCTTGTTTACGGACATTCGTGGAGCGGTTTCGGGGTGGCTTCCGTGCTCAATTACGGACATAAGCCCGTGGCGGTGGTATCCGCAAGCGGCTTTAACAGGGAGCGCAGCATTATCCGCTTCCAGGCGGTGAGAATGGCGGGCAGGCTCGGAGTGCTCACGATGCCGTGGTTTGCGGTTATAGAAAGGTTTATCTACGGAAAACGTGCGGCGTACACCGCCGTTTCGGGCATAAACGCGTACGGCGGTCCCGTACTGCTCGCGCACAGCAAGGACGACCCCACCGTTCCGTACGACTGCTCCGTCATAGCCGCGGAGGGCATTACGAACAGGAAGGTGCAAAAGCTCGTCTACGAAGACAGGGGGCATACGCTTTCCCGTTCCGTGGAGGCGGAAAACACCATAAAAGCGGACGTCGCGGGCAAGCCGCGCCGCAAGATACGCAAGGGGGAGAGTTACTTCAAATACGAAGTGGACGTGCACTACCACTATTCGGCGCGCGAGGCGGTGTTCGACACGGACGTCACGTTTATGGACAAGGTGGAAAATTTTTACGATAGCGCGCTTAAAGGTGAACTATGAATGCGGATACTGCTGTTCTGATTAAACTTACCGACGGATTTTCGCCGGAAGTGCCGCTTGCGCGCAACGACGATTTATTGCGCGAAGTGTGCGCGAAGGCGGACGGGGAGGACAAAGCCGCGCTTGCGGAGTATGCGGAGAATATCCGCGCGAGAAAGGAGCAGGGCGCAATCAAGCGCGCGCAGCTCAAAGAGGGCGTCGCCACGGACGAAGAGCTTGCCCCTTATCTGGACGATCCCGATCCGCGCGCGCCCAAGGAAGTGCTCCGGTTCGTCATATCCCTGCCGCTGGGCGCAATCCTGCTTGCGGCGGGTCTGTGCTGTATGTACGCGGTGGATCCGGCGTATCTGGAGGCACATTCCGCGCTTTTGTACTTCGGTATAGCGGCGGTTGTGTTCGGCGCGCTCGCGCTGCTCACCGCGCTTTTCGCATTCATTTCGTACTGCAAGATACGCGAATACAACAAAAAACTGCCCGAGAAAAACCGCGAAAAACGCGCGGAAGCTATAGCCGACCTGGACGGACAGGTGGCGTACGAGATAATGCTCGCCGACCTGCTGCTCAAAACGATAGGATGAACGGCTGTTCCCTCTGTCCGCGCGCCTGCGGCGCCGACCGCCTGCATTCCGCGGGAGTGTGCGGCGTGCCGTGGAAAATAAAAATAGGCAGGGCGTGCAGACATATCTGGGAAGAACCGCCCGTAAGCGGAACGCGCGGCAGCGGCACGATATTTTTCGCGGGCTGTCCGCTCAAATGCGCATACTGCCAGAACTACGCGCTCTCGCGCGGAGAGGGCAGGGAAATAAGCGTAAGACAGCTGGCGGATATATTCAGACTGCTGGAAGATAGCGGCGCGCACAACATAAATCTCGTCACCGCCGCGCACTATGCGTACGCGGTGCTCCAAGCGGCGGAAATCTATCGCCCTTCCGTTCCCGTAGTGTTCAACTGCGGCGGCTATGAAAGCGTGGAAACGCTTGAACTTTTGAAAGACCTTGTAGATATATGGCTGCCCGATTACAAATACGCCCTGCGTTCCCCCGCCGAAAAATACAGCCGCGCGCCCGGTTATCCCGAAACCGCGCTTAAAGCCCTGCAATATATGCGCTTAATTGCGCCCGAGGATATATTCGATAAGGACGGCGTCATGCAAAAGGGCATGATAGTAAGGCATCTGGTACTCCCGGGAAATCTTCAGAATACCTTTGCCGTGCTGGAAAACACGGCGAAGTATCTGGGTAAAGATACGTATTTTTCCCTTATGGGACAGTATTATCCCGCCGGCAGGGCGAAGGATTTTCCCGAACTTTCCCGTCCGCTTAAACCGCTGGAATACAAACTCGCCGTGGCGCGCGCGGAAAAGCTGGGTATGGAAAACACCTTTATACAATATTCCGGAAAAGACGAAAAAAGCTATACTCCCGTATTCGACGGCACGGTCACGGGCGGGATATACGGCGCAAAGTGTTAAAATTTTAACAAAACGGCAAATTCACCGTTGACATTCCCGCGCGCATTTTATATAATTTAATCAGTAAAATAATTTCACTGAGGGGTGGATATATGAGAATAAGCGTATGCGTAGGCAGTTCCTGCCATCTTAAAGGGTCTTACGACGTGATATTGGGTTTCCAAAAGCTGATATCGGAGTACGACGTAGGCGATAAGGTCGATCTCGAGGCGTCTTTCTGCCTGGGTCATTGCGCCGAGGGTGTGACGATCAAAATCGACGACGAGATAATTACGGGACTTACCGGGCAAAACGTAAGAAAGGTATTTGAGGAAAAGGTGCTTCCCGGGGTAGGAAAATGAGCGGCGGGCTGTACCTGGAATTCAAGCCCGCAAACTGCAAAGACTGTTACAGGTGCCTGCGTTCCTGCCCGGTGAAGGCGATAGAAGTAGCCACGCACCAGGCAACCATAATAGAAGACAGATGCATTCTCTGCGGCAAGTGCACGCTAGTGTGCCACCAGAACGCCAAGGTGGTGCACAGCGGCAGGGCGGAGGTGGAAAAACTGCTGGAAGGCGGAAACGTGATAGCTTCCGTCGCGCCCTCTTTCGTGTCCAGTCTGGGCATAAACAACTTTGAAGTGCTCAGGAACGGACTTATGCAGATGGGCTTTGCGGACGCGGAGGAAACCGCGCGCGGCGCTGCGGCGGTCGTGGAGTGCTTCAAGCAGGATCTGGAAGGCGGGAAATACCGCAATTACATCACTTCCTGCTGTCCCGCGGTGAACAGGCTGATACAGCTTTACTATCCGGACGCGCTCAAATATCTATCGCCCGTGGTGTCGCCCATGGTGGCGCACGGGACCATGCTCAAACGCGAGCACCCGGACGCCAGGGTGGTGTTTATCGGACCGTGCATAGCCAAAAAGCGCGAGGCGGCGGAAAGCGGCGTGATAGACGGCGTGCTCACCTTTGAAGAAACGCTGGAGATGATGCGCGACAAGTGCGTCACGCTGGGCGCGGAGAATATCGAGCAGGGAGAAGACGGACTGCGCGCGAGGTATTTCCCCATTCCGCGCGGCGTGATAAAGTCTTTCGACAAACTGCCCGAAGGGTACGAATATCTGTCCGTGGACGGCGTGGAGCGCTGCAAAGAGGTGCTGGAAAACATTGAGGATATGGACGGCGTGTTCATAGAGATGAACGCGTGCGAATACGCGTGCATAAACGGACCCTGCGCCATACGCAACAAGGGCGGCGCAATCAAGGCGAACGAGGCGGTGCGCGGCTATGCCGGCAGCGGCGGCTGCAAGGTGCCTTCCTTCAACGGAGAAGAGCTTGAAGGAATGCGCCATATCCACAAGCGTCTGCGCGCCAGCGGCTTTGACGTGAGCGAGGAAAGACTGCTCAAAATAATGGCGAAAACGGGCAGGGACAAGCCGGAAAACCAGCTCAACTGCGGCGCGTGCGGCTACGATTCCTGCCGCCAGAAGGCGTGGGCGGTCGCAAACGGCTTTGCGGACATATCCATGTGCCTGCCGTATATGAGGCAGAGGGCGGAGTCGCTGTCCTACGAGATAATACAAAACAGCCCCAACGGCATACTCGTGCTCGACGGCGATATGCGCGTGTTGCAGATGAACAATGCGGCAAAGAAGATGTTCGGCATAACGCAGAGCGACCCCAAGGGTATGCTGCTTGTGGACTTTGCCGACCCCAGCGAATACATAGCCGCATACGAGGCAAAGACGGGCTTCAACCGCAAGTGCGAATTCGTCAAAAAGACGGGCAGGTATGTGGAAGTGAACGCCGTGGTGCTCAAGGAACACAACGTGCTGTTTGCGCTTTATAAGGACATAACGGACGAAAAGCAGTACGAAGGCAAGCTGCACCAGCTCACTTCGGAAACGCTCGCCACTACCGACGAAGTGATAATGAAGCAGATGCGCGTGGCGCAGGAGATAGCTTCCCTGCTGGGCGAAACCACGGCGGAAACCAAGGTGGCTTTGCTCAAATTGAAGAGTATGCTCAAACGCGAGGAGGACGGCGGGGATGTCACTTGATATCGAGTACGGCTTTACCTCGCTGAACAAGGCGGGAGAGGAACTGTGCGGCGACAACGTGCAGATATATTCCGACGGGGAAAACACCACCGTGGTGCTTGCCGACGGAATGGGAAGCGGAGTCAAAGCCAATATCCTGTCCATGCTCACGTCAAAGATACTGTGCACGATGGTGGCGAATGAAATTTCCATAGAAGACTGCGTGGAAACCATTCTGGAAACGCTGCCCGTGTGCAAGGTGCGCGGAGTGGCGTACGCCACTTTTACCGTGGTGCATATCGACTCGAACGGCAGGGGCGTAATGTTCGAATTCGACAATCCGCCCGCCATATACTACCACCGCGGCAGGTGCGGCGACTTCGAGCGGCAGGAGCTTACCGTGCTGGGTAAAAAGGTATACAAAAGCAACCTGAACCTGGAAGAAGGCGACCTTATCGTATTTATGAGCGACGGGGTGATCCACGCCGGCATAGGTATGCTGCTCAACTTCGGCTGGCAGCGTCCGGAAGTTATGGACTTTCTGAACAAATCCGTAACCCCGCGCATGACGGCAAAGGCGGTTGCGTGTCTGCTTGCGGGCGCGTGCAACGACCTTTATATGGATAAACCGGGCGACGATACGACAGTTGCCGCCGTAAAGTTGCGAAAAAGTCTGAATGTTGCTATAATGGTCGGTGCCCCGGTGAATAAGGACATGGACGACTACTGCGTGGAAAAGCTGATGAGCTACGAAGGCAAAAAAGCCGTGTGCGGCGGCACCACCTCGCAGATAGTGGCGCGGCATCTGGGCACCAAGGTGGATACGGTGCTCGATTTCGTGGACAAGGACATTCCGCCGATAGGGCATATAGACGGTATAGACGTGACCACGGAAGGCGTGATAACGCTCAGGCGGCTGTTGGAGCTGGCGGAAAAGTACAATTCCACCTCCGACTTATCGCCCAAGTACTACGATAAAAAGGACGGGGCTTCGCTGTTGGCGAATCTGCTGTTCGAACAGGCCACGAGCGTACACTTTCTCGTGGGGCAGAGCGCGAATATCGCGCACAAGGGTCTGCCGATAGACATAACCATGAAATTAAAGCTCGTTGAACGGCTTGCGGACAATCTGCGCAGGATGGGCAAGCGGGTGGAGATAGAATATAACTGAGGCGGCTATGAAGATAATGATAGCTTCGGACGTGCACGGCTCGTCCTACTATGCGGAAAAGATAAAAAGCACCTTTGAAAAAGAAGGGGCGGAACTTTTGGTGCTTCTGGGCGATATATACAACCCCGGTCCGCGCAATCCCATAGAAAAAGTGAGGGAATACGCCCCGTTGAAAGTGGCGGAAACGTTCAACTCCGTGAAAGACAGACTTATGGTCATCAAGGGCAACTGCGACAGCCAGGTGGATACGCTCATATCCGAGTTTTACTTTGCGGAAGAGGGCGTTATTCTGGAAGGCGGCAAGCGGATCACCCTCACGCACGGGCATATATTCAATAAGGATAATATGCCGCCCGCGTGCGGCGACGCGCTCATTTACGGGCACGTACACACGGGATTCATAATAAAGGAAAACGGCGTCACAATCGCCAACCCCGGCTCGGTGACGCTGCCCAAGGAGGGCACCGCGCACAGCTATCTTATTCTGGACGGCGGCGTGCTCACGCTTAAAGACATAGACGGCGGCAAAGTGGTACAGGAAGAAAAAATCTGACAATATCCCGGGAAAATTATGGAGTAATAAGAGGCAGGAGAAGAGTTATGTTCAACAAGTTCGACACAAAAATCCAGGAACTGAAATACCAGGTTCTCAAAGAGCTTATCCGCAGGCGTTACGAAGGGGATATGTCCGATATATACACGGAAATTCCCAAGAAGATAGTGCCCGGTCCCAAGGCGACCATGCGTTGCTGTATTTACAAGGAACGCGCCATACTGCAGGAGCGCATCAAGCTCGGTCTGGGCGGCGACAAGAGCAACCCCAACGTAATCGAGGTTATAGACGAGGCGTGCGACGAATGTCCCGTAGGCGGCATTTACGTCACCCCCGCGTGCCGCGGCTGTCTTAACCATATGTGTATGCAGAGCTGTCCCAAGGGCGCGATAACCATAGTAAACAACAGACCCGTAATCGACAAGGAAAAGTGTATCGAGTGCGGAAAGTGCGTGCAAAGCTGCCCTTATAACGCCATAATCCACCAGCAAAGACCCTGCGTGCAGAGCTGCAAGGTAAAGGCGATCACCATGAATGAGGAAAAGAAGGCGCGCATTGATATGAACAAGTGCATCATGTGCGGCGCGTGCGTATACCAGTGCCCGTTCGGCGCGATACAGGACAAGTCCTTTATCATGGACTGCATAGACATACTGCAAGGCTCGGAAAACAATACCAAGTACAAGGTGCACGCGGTGATAGCTCCCGCGATTGTCAGCCAGTTCAAGTACGCGGCGATAGAACAGGTCATTACCGGTATCAAAAAGCTGGGCTTCCACCAGGTTACGGAAGCGGCGCTCGGCGCGGACGTGGTGCTTTACCACGAGGCGCAGGAGTTCAAGGAAAAACGCCTTATGACGACTTCCTGCTGTCCTTCCTTCGTCATGTTCGTGGAAAAGAACTTCCCCGAACTCAAACAGTACATCTCTTCGTCCAACTCCCCCATGATAGAGGCGGCGAACATGATAAAGCGCACCGATCCCACCGCGAAAGTGGTGTTCATCGGACCCTGCACTTCCAAGAAGATGGAATTCAGAATGCCCAAGACGAAGGGCGCGATAGACTGCGTCATCTCGTTCGAGGAGTTGCAGGCGTTCCTCGACGCCCGCGACATAGACGTGGCTTCGCTTGAAAACACGCCTTTGGACAACGCTTCCTACTACGGCAGAATATTCGCAAAATCGTGCGGCATTGCCCAGGGCATACGCGCCGTAGGCGAGAGTATGGGCGTTGAAGGCATAGTCCCCATCGCCATGAGCGGCATAGACCAGTGCCGTATGAATCTGCTCAAACTCAAAATGGGCAGGGCGGCGGAAAACTTCTTCGAGGGCATGGCTTGCGACGGCGGCTGCATAAACGGCGCGCTCTGCCTGCACCACGGAATGCGAAACATGGTCGACGTGGACAATTACGGCAAGTCCGCCAAGGAAAAGACCATCGACGGGTCGGTGAAGCTGTATAAGATGAGCCTCGAAGCCGAGGAAAAGAGAAATAAAAAAGAGTAAGCAAAAGCAGGCGGTAATAAAGGGACGGCGTGTTTTGGCGCCGTTCTTTTTTTGATTACTCTTTTTTCGCGAGGGCGCCGCGCATAAGCGCCCTCCTGCGGTGTCAAGGCGCATTTTTCCGCGGGTCACGTACGGTATGCCGAACAGGAACAATACGAACACGGTCCGGCAAAGCCGATTTCAGCCGTTGCCGTGTCGTTTGTCTTGACAATACGTAGTATTG
>CAJFJA010000009.1:50927-51666 GCA_904382605.1 Candidatus Alloclostridium intestinigallinarum
CAGACAATACACTGTATTGTCAAGTGACGGCTGTGCAAAAGCGCCGAAAAGATATGTTCTGAGGCGCGTTCGTATTGTTCCTGTTCGGCATCTGCTCCCCTTGAAAAAATGCGCCTTTCCTAGCATTAGGGCACTTCTTCGCGGCGCGTTTAGTTGCGGCTTTAACAAGGTAGAAATTAAAGTTATTGCGAAGAAAATGCTATCAAACTATACTTTTGTTACTTCAAAGTATAATCGGGGTGCGGCGGCTCGCCGCGGTGGAGCGCACGGCGCTTCCGGCGCGTTTGGTTGAGACTTTTTATAAGTAAAAATTAAAAGTATTGCGAAGAAAAGAGTCCGCAATTTACTCAGAACCGTTTCGAGGTATAATCATGGGTGGAGCGCCACGCGCTCCCGGCTCGCCGCTTTTGCTGAAAATTTTGCAGATTTATTTGACAAATTTAAGATAAAGTGCTATAACAACATTTGATAAAAGAATTTTTATCAAAACAACCAGAGCGGAAAAGCAACACGAACTCGACGTAATGAAATGGAACGACAGCGTTGAACGCGGTCACGACAGCTGCGGAAGCTACGACTTCTGCGCGGACTGCGACAAGAGCGTGGATTATCCCTGCGCTTTTGCTTTTGAAAAGCACAACGCCGCCAAAAAGCCCGCGGCTAAGAAGGCGGAGACCGCCAAAAAGCCTGCGGCTAAGAAAACCGCCGCTAAAAAGCCCGCGGCGAAAAAGTAAATATC
>CAJFJA010000010.1 GCA_904382605.1 Candidatus Alloclostridium intestinigallinarum
ATGTCAATATCAATATTTTTGGTATAGGGCACCTATCGGCTTTGAATAAATGGCAAAACTGTAAAACTGTTTGTCCACTTTTGTGGACAGCGGCGGGTCGCCGCCTCCGGTCATACCTTGAAGGGAGCGCGGGACGCTCCACCCCTTAACCACTGCAAATAAACATTTTGACTATCAAAAATACTCTTGTCAAGTAGTACCTTACAAGCCTGTTTTGTTTACTATCAAAAACTGTTTTGTCAAGCAGTACTTGACAAGCCTGTCTTACTTAGTATCAAGAATTATCTTGTCAAGTAGTACCTGACAAGTCTGTTTTAATTACTATCAAAAATAACCTTGTCAAGTAGTACTTGACAAGCCTATTTTACTTACTATCAATAACAATCTTGTTAAGTAGTAACTGACAGCGGGGGAAAGGCGGTCTTTCAGCGGACGGCTATCACTTTGTTACGGCGTCTCACGTAAGCGCAAAGTGTTTTGCGTAGATAAAACTATGCTTGCCGCATAGCCTTATCGCAAAACACTTTCATTCGGCGCTTAGGCGAAGCGCAGCTAAGTATCACGCGCCTTATATGCAGCGCCCTCGATGAGCACATATAGCAAAAAAAAAGCGGAACGCCCAAAACACGTTCCGCAAATATTCTTATTTATTTTTTGCTATATGTTGCTCAGATGATAATTTATATCGAAGGCGGACCAAGGCACTACGCTTTGATCCGGATACACGACGAAGGTCATCTTCTTATCTTCGGTGGGGTGCGGCACGGAAAGTTTGGTTGCCCACAGGGCGAGGTCGTGTCTGAAAGTCTTAGGGTCGCCGCCGTAACGTCTGTCGCCGAAGAGCGGGCATTTGAGCGTTGCCATCTGCACGCGGATCTGGTGGGATCTGCCCGTGGAGAGCCTGACTTTCACAAGGGCAAAGCCCTGCTTGTCGTCAAGCACGTCGTAGTGCAGTTCCGCCCTTTTCGCGCCCTGCGTGAGCATGGGCACGACGGATACCGTATTGGTGCGTTCGTTCTTTTTCAGATAGTGGACGAGGTCGCCGCTGCGCTCCCTGGGCACGCCGCAGGTTACGCAGAGATAGATTTTTTCAAACAGTCCTTCCTTCATGCTTTCGGTAAGGCGCGCCGCCGCCTTGGAGGTTTTGGCAAACACCATAATGCCGCCGGTGGGTCTGTCGAGGCGGTGGACAAGTCCCAGATACGCTTCGCCGGGCTTATCATACTTGACTTTGAGGTACTCTTTGAGCATGGAAAGCATATCGGGGTCGCCCGTTTCGTCCGCCTGCGCGGGTACGCCGACGGGTTTCACCGCCGCAAGCAAGTGGTTGTCTTCGTAAACAATGTTTATATCTTCGTATGTCATATCAATATGTAATAAGTCCGCTGCACCCGCACGGCAGATTCACCCTTTTATCCCCCGTGGGAAGCGCAAGTTCGTACGCCCTCACCTTTCCGCCCTCAGGCATGGCAAGGGATAAAGTATTGGCGATTACCGTGGGCTGAAGCCCCGTGGTGTAGGAGTTGATAAGCACGAAAAGCGGTTTTTCCGAAAGCACCCCGGAAACCTCTTTTACAAAGGCGAAAAGGTCGTCTTCCGTGCGCCACACTTCTCCGTTCGGACCTCTGCCGTAGGACGGCGGATCCATGATGACGGCGTCGTACTTATTGCCCCTTCTTATCTCGCGCGCCACGAAAGCGGCGCAGTCGTCGATAATATAGCGGGTGTTTTCGCGCGCCACTCCCGAAAGTTCGGCGTTGCGTTTTGCGCGCTCCACCATGGCTTTGGCGGCGTCCACGTGCGTGACGTGCGCGCCCGATTTTGCGCATGCTACGGTGGCTCCGCCCGTATACGCGAACAGGTTGAGCACCTTAATCTGTCTGCCCGCGCCCTCGATAAGCGAGCGCATCACGTCCCAGTTGTACGCCTGTTCGGGGAACAGTCCGGTATGCTTGAAGCCCATCAGTTTGCACAGGAATTTCAGATCCTTCCTGCCAATGACGAATTCTTCCGGCACGCCGCCCTTGTATTCCCACCTGCCGCCGCCGCTTTTGGAGCGGACGTACCGCGCGTTTATGCCCTTGTAGTCTTTGAGTATGAACGGAGGCGCCCAGATTGCCTGCGGATCGGGTCTGAGCAGAATGAGGTCGCCCCAACGCTCCAGCTTTTCTCCGCCGCCGGTGGCGATTATCTCGTAATCGCGCCAGCCTCCGGCAATGCCGCACGGCGAGATGACGTCCGCCGCCATACTACGCCTTTTTGACGCCGAGGGTAACTTTTTCGCCGTTCACGTCCCATTCCTTGACGTAATCGCAACCCTCCGTGCCGCTTTCTATCTTATCGCACAGAACGTCGGCTTTGACCGCTCCGCCTTTAAGCACTTTTTCCGCCCTGCCGCTTGCGACGTAGCCGATATTTATGCGGTCGGTAACGTTATAGCCCGCTTCCTTGCGCATTGTCTGCAACTTGGATACCAGCTCACGCGCCACGCCTTCGTCGATGAGTTCTTCCGTAAGGTTGGTGTCGAGCACCACGGTCATGCCGCCGTAACTCTCCATGGCGTAACCGCCCTTGTTTACGGGAGTTATTAGCAGGTCGTCCTGCGTAAAGACCACTTCTTCGCCGCCTATGTTTGCCGTATACGTGCCGCCGCTGACTGCCGCGACTATCTCTTCGGGCTTTTCAAAAGAAGTGAGGAAGGTGCGTATCGCACCGATAAGTTTGCCGTACTTAGGTCCCAGAGTTTTGAGCTGGGGCTTGATTTCGTAGGAGATGAAGCCGGAATCGTCCTGCACTATCTCCGCCGCCTTCACGTTCAGCTCGTCCGCCGCGAGCGAGAGTATTTCCGCGTGCGCGGGCAGTTTGTCCGTCATGACGTACATTTTGGAAAGAGGCTGGCGGTTTTTGATATTCACTTTGTTACGCGCCGCCCTGCCCAGAGCCACCGCGCGCAGAACTATATCCATATCCGCTTCAAGGTCCTTGTCGATATACTTTTCCTCGCACACGGGGAAGTCGCAAAGGTGCACGCTTTCGGGAGCGCCCTTGAAGAAGTTGGTCACAAGGTTGCGGTATATACATTCGCTCATGAAGGGCACGAAGGGGGCGCACAGCTTGGACAGGGTCACCAGAGTGTGGTACAAGGTGGTGTAGGCCGCCTTTTTGTCCTCTGTCATCTCGCTGCCCCAATAGCGCTCTCTGCCGCGGCGCACGTACCAGTTGGAAAGGTTGTCCGCAAACTCCTGGATAGCGCGCGCGCTTTCGGTAATCATGTACTTGTCAAGGCATTCGTCCACATACCTGACGAGCGTGTTCAGTCCCGAAAGCAGCCAGCGGTCCATCTGCGTAAGCGCGCATTTGTCCAGCGAATACTTGGAAGGGTCGTAGCCGTCTATCTCCGCGTAAAGCACGAAGAAAGCGTAGGTGTTCCAAAGCGTGCCCATGAACTTGCGCTGGGATTCGGATACGTTGTCCGCGCTGAATCTGGAAGGAAGCCAGGGAGCCGACGAGGAATAGAAGTACCACCTCACCGCGTCCGCGCCCTGCTTGTCCAGCACGCTCCAGGGGTCTACTACGTTGCCCTTGTGCTTGCTCATTTTAATGCCGTTTTTATCGTTGACGTGTCCCAGAACCACGCAGTTTTTGAAAGGCGCTTTGTCGAACATAAGCGTGGACACGGCAAGCAGAGTATAGAACCAGCCGCGCGTCTGGTCCACCGCCTCGCTTATGAAGTCGGCGGGGAACTGGCTTTCGAACAGTTCCTTGTTTTCGAAAGGATAATGGAACTGCGCAAAAGGCATACTACCCGAATCGCCCCAGCAGTCGAGCACTTCGGGAGTGCGGTGCATGGTCTTGCCGCATACGGGGCACTTGATGGTCACTTCGTCGATATACGGCTTGTGCAATTCTATGTCGTGGTCGAGTCCGCCCAGCCTGCGCAGCTCTTCCCTGCTTCCTATGGCGTGGACGTGTCCGCATTCGCATACCCAGAAAGGAAGCGGAGTGCCCCAGTAACGCTCGCGGGAGATACCCCAGTCGATGACGTTTTCAAGGAAGTTGCCCATTCTGCCCGTGCCTATCGACGGGGGAATCCAGTTGACGGAAGCGTTGTTTTTAAGAAGCTGTTCGCGCACTTCGGTCATCTTTATGAACCAGCTCGAACGTGCGTAATACAAAAGCGGAGTGTCGCAACGCCAGCAGAAAGGATAGGAGTGCTCGTACATCATATCCTTGAACAGCAGTCCTTTTTCCTGCAAAAGCATCATTACGGTGCGGTCGCCGTCCTTGCAGAACACGCCGTCGAGTTTTTCGTGCGTGCCCTTTACGAATCTGCCGCGCTCGTCCACCATCTGCAGGAAAGGAAGATTGTACTTCCTGCCCACGTTCGCGTCGTCCTCGCCGAATGCGGGGGCGATATGCACCACGCCCGTGCCGTCGGTAAGCGTCACATAGTTATCGCAGGTGACGTAAAACGCCTTTTGCTTGCCGTTGTAGCAGTCGAAAAGCGGTTCGTAACTTGCGTATTCGTATTCTTTGCCCGTCTTTACGGACAGTATTTCGTATTCTTCAAAGTGCGTAGGCACGAGCGCTTTCGCCAGCACGTACACTTCGCCGCCGCTTTTGATTTCCGCGTACTCTTCGTCGGGATTCATACACAAAGCCACGTTGGAAGGAAGCGTCCAGGGCGTGGTCGTCCACGCGAGGAAGTAGCCTTCCGCACCCGCGCGCTTGAACTTGGCTATGCAGGAGCGCTCCTTTACGTCCTTGTATCCCTGCGCCACTTCGTGCGAGCTGAGCGCCGTTCCGCAGCGGGGGCAATAAGGCACTATCTTGAAGCCCTTGTAGATAAGCCCCTTGTCGAACACGGTTTTGAGCATCCACCACACCGATTCGATATAGTTGTCGTCGTAAGTGATATAGGGGTGGTCCATATCCACCCAATAGCCCACGCGCTCGGACATGCGCTCCCATTCGTGCTTGTATTTCCACACGCTTTCCTTGCACTTTTTGATAAACGGTTCCACGCCGTACTTTTCAATATCCTGCTTGCCGTCCATGCCCAGCTGTTTTTCCACCTCCAGCTCCACGGGCAGACCGTGCGTGTCCCAGCCGGCTTTGCGCAGAACGTGATACCCCTTCATCGTCTTGTAACGGGGGATAATATCCTTCATGACGCGCGTAAGAATATGCCCTATGTGCGGCTTTCCGTTTGCCGTGGGCGGTCCGTCGTAAAAGGAAAAGGAAGGTTTTCCTTCGTTTTTCTTCACGCTTTTTTCGAATACGTCGCGTTCTTTCCAGAACTCGATCACCTTTTGCTCTCTTTCGCAAAAATGCATATCGGCAGATACTTTATCGTACACCTTATTCCTCCTTGGGCTTTTCGCCCTCTGCTTGCTGTAATTGCTCCACGGTAACTTCCACTTCGGTCACTTTGTAGTACTCCACGGAAAGCACTTTGAGCGTTAAATTTTCAAATTTTATCTCTTCCCCCGGCGCGGGAACCTTGCCCGCAAGCTGCGCTATAAGTCCGCTCAGCGTGACGGAATCGTACTCCGCCGCGTCCTTTTTAATGCGGAAAAAGGAGAAAAAGTCCGCAAGAGTGACTTCACCCTGCACCTTGTATCTGCCCTCTTCCGTCTTTGCGAAGTTTTCCACAACCTCGTCGTGCTCGTCCCATATCTCGCCGACAAGCTCTTCGATAATGTCCTCCATGGTGACAACGCCCATCGTGCCGCCGAATTCGTCCACTACCACGGCAAGGTGCGACTTTTCCTTCTGAAGCCTGCGCAAAAGCACGGAAATCTTCATTCTGGGCGTGGCGCATACCACGGGAGTGATAATGGGGTCGAACGACGACGCTCCGTCCAGATAGATATTGAGAAAATCTTTTTCGTTGATAACGCCGATGACGTTGTCTATCGTTTCCTTATACACGGGAAGGCGCGTATAGCCCGTCTCGCGGTAAATGCCGAGCACCTCTTCCATAGGCGTGCCCTGCTCCACCGCCTCCACCTCCACGCGCGGAGTAAGAATATCCACCACCGTGAGGTCGTCGAATTCTATCGCCGAACGGATTAACTTGCCTTCGTATTCGTCCAGACCGCCCTCCGTCTGCGCCTCGTCCACTATGGTGATAAGTTCGTCGTCGGTAATCGCCTGTTCCTGCTTTTTCTCCTTGAAAATCTTATCCAGCAGCTTTTTGATGAGCTTCATCACAAAGTTGAGCGGATAGAACAGATAATAGAAAAATCTGAGTACGGGCGCGAATATCATCACGAATTTTTCGGGACGCTTCTTGCCCAGAATTTTGGGAATCACCTCGCCGAAGATTATCACGATTGCAAACATAACCGCCGCCGAAACCGCGCCCGTCGCGCCCCAGTTAAGTGCGACCGCTTCCAGCCAGAAGAATACGGATACGGTGGCGGCAATCACGTTCACAAGCGTGTTGCCTATTAAAATGGTGGTGACCATGCTGTCGATGTGCTGTTCGAACCACATGGCCCTGCGGGCGCGCTTATTGCCGTCCCCCGCCATATTTTTCAGCCTGATGTGGTTGAGTGAAGCCAAAGCGGACTCCGACGAAGAAAAGAACGCCGACAAAATCACGCATATTGCTATAAGCACCACACATAGCGCCATAATAATGAATTACTCCTTATAATAATTATATATTGCGGATATTATAACACATATTATTCCGGGTGTAAAGTAAAACGCGGCGGATTGCCGCTTCCAAGCCGTGCAAGTGTTAAGCGCGCAATTTTTCCCACAATAAAGCAGTCCGAACCGTGCAAGTGTTAAGCCTTTATACCATGTTTGCCACTTCAAGGCAAACAATGGGTGGAGCGCCACGCGCTCCCGCCCGGCCGTACAAAGAAAAAAGCCCGGCTTTTAAGCAAGGCTTTTCAAAATTATATAGTTAAGAAGTTGCACCCTTCAATGCCGCATTATACGATTGCTGAAAGGTTGCCGAAAGTCAAATCTGATTGCCGCTTTTACCCAAAACGCCGTCCGTGCAGGTTATGGTAAAATCGGTACTATTGCCCGCCCATTCGCTTGTCTTGTCTATTTTCTCCCATTGCTCCATAGTGCCTTCATACGTTATATTTGTCAAATTACTGCAATTATGGAATAAGTTATCGCCCATATACCGTACATTTGAAGAAATCGTTATATCCGTAACGCGGCTAAAATTGCGAAAAGCATTGGTCGGTATGCTCAATATTACGTCCGGCACGACAATTTCTTCGGGAATTGCCCCATTGATATATATGCTATAATTCTCGGTATTTATCTGTTCTCCTTTCCCGAAACTAAGAAAAGCCAGCCAATCCACAATATCTCCGATATGTATTTCCTGCAGGTTGTTGCAATCGTAAAAAATCCGAGTTCCGTATTTTGCCACGTCGGAAGGAAGATATACTTTTACCAGACCGGTACACCCGGCAAACGCCCCGGTACCTATTTCTTTTACGCTGTCCGGAATGGTTACGCTACTTAAATTGATACATTTATTAAAAGCATAACTACCAATACTTTTTACACTATCGCCTATACTCACGCTCTTAATTTGACTCAACTGCGAAAACGTTCCTCCCGCTATCTCAGTTATGCCACCGCCGATAATCACGGAATTGATATTACCGCTTATGCCGTTTAGGTCGCTCGCCCCGACAGTTCCGCTACCATAAACAGTCAGCGTACCCGATGCGTCCAATTCGACGCTTACGCCTACACTCCCCTTTGTTACCGTACATTCAAACGTCACTTTCTCTCCTGTTTCGGAAAAAGGATCTGTTACATCGAATTCATAGGGAAAAGGATATTCCGTATCTGTTTCACTTTCCACGGGAATTATTCGCGCGACTCTCTTACATATACTTCCGTCTGTGTATTTGAGCGTATACGGCACTTTGTTTTCCTGCCTGGCGACAATTTCATGCGTAGCCATATAATGCGATTCA
The DNA here is from genome assembly GCA_904382605.1 of Candidatus Alloclostridium intestinigallinarum. Taxonomy (GTDB): domain Bacteria; phylum Bacillota; class Clostridia; order Christensenellales; family UBA3700; genus Alloclostridium; species Alloclostridium intestinigallinarum. Next base: position 7,968 of record CAJFJA010000010.1, read on the forward strand.
AGTTGTTTATTTCGACTCTCGTTTTCTATAATGCTTGCGTTATAAACAATTTGCGTTACAAGCCCGCCTTCATCGAAAGTAACGGTTGTGCGCTTGTATTCCAGCGTTTCCAGCTTTTGGTTGAGTTGCTCTTCCTTTTCGAGCGCGTCAGCCAAATCGCCGAAACTGCCTATATCCTCCATATCGGCAATTTCGTCAAGCTGTTTGCGTATTTTTAAGTAATTATCGCTGTAATAGGTAAAGGTGGTGTCCCCTTCTTCCCAATCGTAAGGCTCGCCCAAAATGCTTAACACTCTGTCCTGCGTGTCGCCTATGTTTATCCTGTCCACGTTGGCAGGGTGCACGGGCGAAGTGAATACCACGGAAACGGGCACGACGATCGCTAAGATAATTGCTATCGCCGCCGTGGCGATTATCAATCTCTTTTTATTCCTCTTTGCAAAAGCAAGCGCCTTTTTGCCAGTATTTTTAAGTGAAGTTGCTATGCCTGCCGCACCTCCCGCCAGAGCGGCGCTTTTTCTTTCATAAGAATATCCGCAATTGGAGCAGAATTTTTCATTGCCCTTTCTTTCCGCTCCGCATACGGGGCATTTATCCATTTTTTTAATCTGCGTTCCGCATTCGGGACAGAATTTGCCCGAAAATACCGCGCCGCACTTGGGACACTTCTGCTTTTGACCGTCCGCCGTTTGCCCGTTTTCGGCGTTTTCCCCCTTTTCATTTGCTTCCCCGTTCTCTTGCGCCTTCTTCTCCTGCACGGCTGACGCTTCCGCCGCCTCTTGCGCTTTCTTCTCCTGCACGGCTGACGCTTCCGCCGCCTCCTGCGCTTTCTTCTCCTCTTCCGTTTCAAGTTCGGGCATTTCAATGCAGTCCGCGGCGAGCTTTGCACACTTAGGGCAAAAATCACCGTGAAAATATGTGTTGCAATCGGGACACTTGTACGCCATAATACCACCTCAAAATTTATTTAAGTAATTTTTATAACTAAATAATGCCATATCCCCGTCTTTTTGTCAAGTCCTTTTGTTTTCTTTAACAAAAAAACCGGCTTTCGTTTAATGATTAAGACAAGTACCTATCATTCGGATTCCGGCTTCCCTATCCCACCCGTTTGAATAATAACTTTTTTATAAATTATATTCCCATTATTCTGGGAATGCAAGTATTTTTCCCAATATTGTGGGAAAATTTATTTAATGAATACTACTTTCGGTGAAAGATTGAAGGAATTGCGCAAAGAACGCGGCTTGGGGCAAATCGCGCTTGCCACCGCACTCGGCGTGGGTAAATCCTCCATAAGTTTATGGGAACGTGGCGAAAGCGAACCCACCCTCACAAATCTGATTACAATTGCGCAATATTTTGACGTTACCCTTGACTGGTTGGCAGGATTGACGGATTGAGCGCTTTCCTTAAACGCCGAATGCGTGATAGCGCTTTCTGCTTACAGCCTTTATTTTAATCATCTTCTATATCTTCAGTTGCATAGATTGGCAAATTAAAAGTCAAATCCACCGCTTGGGCGGGCGGAGCTCCGCGCTACTTGCAAAGGCTCAATTTTCGGCTGTTATAATATTGAATGTTAAATCAGCCGAAGAATATCGGCAAAAGCGGCTATGATAATGCGGATAAAGTAATTCTGTAAACTATCTTGGAGCGATATTTTCCAACACTGGCTGCCCGCGCTACTCTTCTATCGGCGGTTCAAAAGTGAGGTCCACCGCTTGGGCGGGCGGAGCGGCAGGAGAGGAAGAGCTTTTGTCTTCCCTCTTCTGCTGCATATTTTTAAGAAGCGGCGCAAGAGCCGCCATATTGCCGCCCATTGCCGAGGCAATAGAGGATATGTCTCCGCCGCCCTGCATAAGTTTCAAAATGTCCTGCATATCCATATACCGCCGCTCCTTTCCGCATACCGCGCGGCAATTCGTCAGCCGCGGGAGTTACGCGCTTAATTTTTCCGCGCGTCTTATCTTTTCCGCGCCGTTCCGCCGCTTTGCCTTACCCTCTCCGTTACATCGTGCGGATTTACCGTCCGACAACGCAACTTACTTAAAGCGGCGCGCAAGCCGTCTACTTATTTTGTTTGAGGCTGTCCACAAGCCCTTTCAGCCTGTCGCGCTGGGCAGGGGAAAGCGCGGGAGCGGCTTTTGCGTAAAAGTCGTCCAGATCCGCGTCCGATAACGTGCCGTTCCGTCTGCCTTCCGCCGCGCGGGCAAGCATTTCCGTCATCAGCTGGCTTTCGTTCATGCCCGAATACCTCTGCATAGCCGCCTGAATGCTGTCGTCCGCCGCTCCGCCCGCCGCATTTTCCGAATGAGCGGAGTTTTCGTTTGAAGTGAACTGCGCGTTTCCGCCGCCGTTGAATCTCGGTTTTTTCATATTCCCACCCCTTGCCGCGGCAAGTCAAACTCTTTCAATAAATGCCGCAGACTTTTTATTAAGACTGCATTTCGGTATTACAGCCACCCTAATAATGCTAATTTATTTATTTTGCAATATTTTTTATAACCGAAGCCGTTATCTCCGCCTGCCTTTCCGTATTGCTCCACCCCGGACTTATGCGGACAAGTCCGTCCTTTACCGTGTTCAAAGCAATGTGGGCGAGCGGAGCGCAATGCAGACCGCCGCGCACAAAAATTTCCGCCTCGTTCAACTCGTCCGCCACGTCTACCGAAGTCATGCCGTCCACGGAAAAAGTGACAAGTCCGCTCCCCGGCGGCGAATACAGCTTTACCCTGCTTATCCTCTCCAGTCTGTCGCGCAAAACGGCGCAAAATGCCTTTATCCTCGAATTTATCTCCAATAAATTGGCGTGCGTCCACTCCACGCCCGCGCGCAGTCCGCATATCCCCGGCGTGTTCAGCGTTCCCGATTCCAGACTTTCGGGCATTTCCGAAGGCTGGGAGATACTTAAACTTTCCGTTCCCGTACCGCCGAACTTGACGGGAAGAAGCTCAGTCACCTCTTTTACTATCAAAAAGCCGCTTCCCTGCGGACCATGCAATCCCTTATGCCCCGCGGTGCACAAAAAAGTCATGCCCGACGCCTGCATATCTATTTTCAGATGCCCCGCCGACTGCGCGCAATCCGCCAAAAAAGGAATGTTATACTGTTTGCACAGCGCGCCCACGGCGTTTATATCCGTCACACCGCCCGTAACGTTGGATACGTGCGTTGCGATGATAAGGCGCGTTTTATCGGTAATCTTTTCACGGATTGCACGCGCGCTTATTTCGCCCTTTTCGTCCGGCATTACCACGTCGACGGTCAAATCCTGTTCGCCTTTCAATGCGGTGAGCGGACGAAGCACAGAGTTATGGTCGTATGCGGTGCATATTACGCGGCTTTCCTGTCCTTTGAACTTTCTAAGCCACCCTAATATTGCAATATTGAGCGCTTCCGTACAGTTGCAGGTAAAAATAACCTGACAGTCCGGGGCATTGAACGCGCGCTTTATACACTCTCTCGCCCTTTCCACTTCGCCCGCCGCTTTAATGGACGCCGAGTGTCCTCCGCGCCCGGGATTCGCGGGAGTCTGCAATGCCGCCATCATCGCCTCAAAAACCGTTTTCGGCTTATACCTACCCGTTGCCGCATTATCCAAATACATCATTTTTTCTTGCTCGCTCACCAACCGGACCGAGGTCTTTGAGCTTGATCTTTTCGCCACCTTTCCCCAATACTTCACTCGACGTAACTCTGCTACGACTTCGCTCAGTATTGAGCAAATCTGCTCGAAAATCTCTAAGCTGAAATACCTCTGTCCGATTGTTTCACGAGCATTACCTCCCGTCTATAAATTTTGTTTTACCTGTAAGCCGAAACGCTTCCGCCGTTCTTTCGTACGAATATTCTCTTGCTCTATGCCGGCGGTATCTTTGTTCTAAAATCTCTAAACTGAAATACCTCTGCCCAGCTGCTTCACGAGCATTACCTCCCGTCCAAGTTTGTTTACTTATTGCCTAAACGCTTCCGCCGTTCTTTCGTACGAATATTCTTATTAACCCTGCAATACCCAACGGCGTGCCGTTACGACTTCGCTCAGTATTGAGCAAATCTGCTCGAAAATCTCTAAGCTGAAATACCTCTGCCAAGTTGCTTCACGAGCATTAACCCGTCCACTATTTTGTTTTTCTGCAAGCCGAAACGCTTCCGCCGTTCTTCCGTACGAATATTCCCCGCTTTATGCCGGACTGTTGTGCGGCATTGCGCCCTTCTTAAAGTTTTTACCCGAACAGTTTTTCGGCTTTGTCAATATAATGTATGTGAGGAAAAGGCGAATATGCGCTCCGTCTGATTTTACATAAGAAAGCCTGCCCCGACACGGCAAAATATATTTATCAATCAAAAACAAATTTATAGATTGATAAATTTGCACGGGGTGCACAAAAACTACACTTAAAGCAACGTCGTTTACTACTAGCGACGACTTGTGCAAAGGTGCACGAAAGACACCGTTAAAAGTGTTCCTTCGATGTCGGGGGCTGGCAAAGAAAGGAGCACGATATGACTTATATAATAGTAGCATTTTCCTCACGCGCGCTTGCAATGCAGGCGCAGCAGATATTCGCACGCCGCGGCATTCCCGTTACGGTGATAAACACGCCGCGTGAAGCGGACGGTTCTTGCGGACTTTCCGTGCGTGCAGACGTCCGATACCGCGCAAGCGTTATGCAGACAATCTCGTCAACGGTATTGAGAAGCGGCGTAAAAGCCGTGATATTGATGGGATACGACCAGTTCGGAAGAAAGATAGTGGAACGCATTTAAGCGCTTCGCTTAGGCACCGAATGAGATAACCGCCGATTAAAAGTGTTTTGCGATAAGGCTATGCCTGAGCCGGTTTTATCTACGCAAAACACTTTGCGGTTTTATGTAATGCCATAACAAAGCGATGGGCGTCTGCCGAGAGAGCGCCTTTCCGCCGCTTTCGCACAAGTGTTCCTTGATAACACCAACAGGTATTACCTTCGTCGCCCTCGTGTGAAATCGAACGAAAAATCATCTCTCTCAATCATATGCCCATCACTTTGCTATGGCATAAGGGAGAACCCACCCATTCGGGAGCGTGGACGCTCCCCCTAACCGCCTTGGCAACGCAGGACGTTGCATCCCTTAACCGCCTTGCAATATCAGACTATAAAGAAAAGTCTGCTCTCTGCTATGGCTTTGGCAACTTATGCTTGGGGTCGGCTCCCCCTTCTTTCTGTGCGTTAATAACTTACACGCCTATTGCCGGCATTGTTAAATCATCTTGTCAAGTACTACTTGACACGGCTGCTTTTTGTTAAAAGTTTTAACAGGCTTGTCAGTTACTATCGTACACGCTTGTTTATATCTTCTGCTAATACAATCTTGTCGAGCACTACTTGACACGCATATTTTTATTAAAAATTTCAACAGGCTTGTCAGGTACTACTTGACAAAAGTATTTCTGTCGCAGAGTTTCAACAGTCTTGTCAGGTACTACTTGACAAGAGTATTTTTGACACTAAGTAAAACAGGCTTGTCAAGTACTGCTTGACAAGATTATCTTTGATAGTAAGTAAAACAGGCTTGTCAAGTACTGCTTGACAAGATTATCTTTGATAGTAAGTAAAACAGGCTTGTCAGGTACTGCTTGACAAGTTTATTTTTGATAGTAAATAAACTGGTAATCAAACAAAAAGGCTTTGCGAAAAGATACCCCGCAATACTTTTTCTGCCACTTCAAGGTATGACCGGGGGCGGCGGCTCGCCGCTGTCAGGTACTGCTTGACAAGATTATTTTTGATAGTAAAAATGTTTCTTCGCAGCGGTTAAGGGGTGGAGCGCCACGCGCTCCCTTCAAGGTATGACCGGGGGCGGCGGCTCGCTGCTGTCCACTTTAGTGGACACTTCATTTATGAAGTTATGAAAACAAGCCGATACCAAAAATATTGGTAAAGGCTTGTTTTTATCCGCAGAAACTAATAAAGCCGAATTATTACGGAGAAGTAAAGCCTTGATTTTCCGCCATACTCCCTGCACGGAATAATCAGCCTGCGGCGGCTCGCCGCTTGCTCACCGCTTGCCTATATTTTTTATAATTTGCCAAAGTCCTTTGAACAGGTGTCCGTTCAGCATAGTCAGAAGCCCTTCCGCCATGCGCTCGTTGAACATACCCTGCGACGAATACGACAGGCTGCGCACGGGCGTGGTTATCATGACTTCGTGCATCATCGTGCAGTTCGGGTCGTCCTTGGGCGCGTGCATCTGCATACATATTATGCCGCGCGAAGCCTTTATGATAAGGCGCGCCAGACGGCTTTGTCCCGCCATATCGTTAAAGCAGTCGTCCATAGTGAAACTGCCCTTTCCCGGAAGCTCTTTTTCCTTTGAAAGCGGTCTGCCCAAAAGCGCGGCAAAGTCATCGTCCGTCACCGCCTGTTCGGAGGGGTGTGCGTACCAGCCGCCCGCGGAAGAAGTTTTGCGCTCCCTCGCCGCCGTCACGGATATGCTCTTTTCCAGCCTTATATCCGCGCTGGACGAGCCGACCTTTACGACGTATTCGCCGCTGTCCGCCGCCCATTCGCCCTCACGGGTATTCCAGCTTTGGAATGCGCGCGCAGGCAGGGTCACGGTCACGCGCCTGCTCTCTTTTGCGGCAAGTTTCACCTTTATGCTCCCTTTCAACTCGTATGCGGGCTGGAAAGTAGTAGTGCTAGGGTGGCTGACGTATATCTGAGCCACTTCCGCGCCGTCCCTTTTGCCGGTATTTGCGACTGTGAACGTCACGTCCACGCTGTCGCCCTCTTTTACCGAGGACGCGGAAAGCGCAAGGTCGGAATATTCAAACTGCGTGTAGGAAAGTCCGTGTCCGAAGGGGAATAGCACGGGCACGCCTGCGGTGGAATAGTAGCGGTAGCCAACGTAAATTCCCTCGCGGTATTCCGTCAGATATCGTTTGCCGGGGAAGTATTTCGACGAAGGCGCGTCGGCGTATTTTACGGGGAAAGTTTCCGCAAGTTTGCCGCTCGGATTTTCATAGCCGTAAAGCAGGTCGACCGTCGCGGCTCCGCTTGCCTGCCCCGAAAGTCCCGTAAACAGTACGGCGCGCACCTTGTCTATCCACGGCATCTCCATGGCTCCTCCGCCCGAAAGCACCACAGCCACGTTGGGATTTATCGCGCATACCCGCTCTATGAGTTCGTTCTGTTCGTCGGGCAGGCGCATATGCTTTCTGTCAAAGCCTTCCGCCTCGTACTTGGGCGGAAGTCCCGCCATTATAACTATTTTCTTGTATTTGGCGGCGAGTTCGCACGCCTGTTCAAACAGTTTTTCCTGCTTTATCTTGCCGTCGAGGTCGTAACCGGGTTCGTAGGCAAAGCGCAGTTTTCTGTCGCCAAGCGCGTCCGCCACCGAGGTGATTTTATGCGCGTTGATAAAGGACGAGCCTGCGCCCTGGAAGCGCGGCTTTACGGTCATATGTCCTATGTAGAGCACCTTTTCTTCCTCGTCGAGCGGCAGCATTCCGTCGTTTTTAAGAAGTACTGCCGAACCGCACGCCACTTTACGCACGATTTTGTCGTGCGCTTCCACGTCGTAACCGCCCTCCTTTTTTTTCGGAGAAGTCAGGGCAAGGTCTATCACCCTGTCGGCAATGACGTCCAGAACGCGCTCGTCCAGTTCCCCGTCCTGCACCGCCTTGACAAGTTTTTTGTCGTTCATGCCGCCGCTTGACGGCATTTCCACGTCCATACCCGCTGCCGCGCCCTTTACTCTGTCGCAGGTGGCGCCCCAGTCGGTCATGGTAAGGCCTTTGAAGCCCCATTCCCCGCGCAGAATTTCGTTGAGCGTAAGCGGATTTTCACTGCCGTAAACGCCGTTCAGTCTGTTGTAGGCGCACATCACCGTCCGCGCCCCGCCCTCCTTGACGGCTATTTCAAACGGCGCGAGATATATCTCCCTTAAAGTGCGGTCGTCGACTTCCGCGCTTATGCTCATGCGGTAATATTCCTGGTTATTGGCGCAATAGTGTTTCAGGCACGCTCCCGTACCGTTTTTCTGGATACCGCGTACGAGCGCCGCCGCCATTTTCCCCGCAAGATAGGGGTCTTCGGAAAAATATTCAAAGTTCCTGCCGCACAGCGGATCGCGCTTGATGTTCACGCCGGGACCGAGCACGACCCGTACGCCCTCGCATACCGCCTCTTCACCGAGGGTTTCGCCCATCTCTTCAAGCAGTTCTTCGTCCCACGAGCACGCCGTGGTGACCGCCGTGGGAAAACAGGTCGCGTTTACGGACTGGTTGAGTACGACCTGACCTTCCGCCTGCTTGCGCAGTCCGTGAGGTCCGTCCGTAACCATGACTTCAGGCACGCCCAGGCGCTCCACGCCCCTGAAGTGCCACATATCCTTGCCCGAACATAAAGAAGCCTTTTCTTCCAAAGTGAGCTTTTCCACAATATCGGCATGTTTTAAGGGAATGCGAGCATAATCATACAAAGATGTATCTTTGTTTTCCATAATTTCCTCCGAACCTCCCGCAATGCGGGACAAATAATATATCCGTATTATATTATACCACAGCTTTACAAAAAGGACAATATCTATATATAAAAATCTGCAACGCGGGACGGGCGCGCGGCGAACAGGGAGCGCGTGGCGCTCCACCCATGATTAAGCCGTGAAGTGACCGAAAAGGCTCATAACGGTTTTTATCTCTGCAATACTTTGGCTTTTTTATTCTCTATGGATAAAATACAATCGTTTACCAAAAATCTTGGTATCGGATTGTTTTCATATCTTTATAAAAAGAGTGTCCACTAAAGTGGACAGGGAGCGCGTGGCATTCCCGGTCATACCTTGAAGGGAGCGCGTGGCGCTCCACCCATGATAATCTGCGAAGCAACCAAGCTATAATGCCGAATTGCTTTCTTCGCAGAGTAATCTAATCAGCCTGCGGCGGCTCACCGCCCGAAAGCAGTGCGATTAAAGTGTTCTACTGAGGTTGGGTATGGGTACTTCTTCGTAATGCCTTTGCTTGATTACCATAAAAACAGGCGATTTTCTGTTGTCAAGCAGTACTTGACAAGACTGTTATAAATCTATGCGGCAAAAAATACTCTTGTCAAGTAGTAACTGACAAGCCTGTCTTACTCACTATCAAAAATAATCTTGTCAAGTAGTACCTGACAAGCCTGTTCTACTTAGTGTCAAGAATATTCTTGTCAAGTAGTACCTGACAAGTCTGTTTTACTTACTATCAAAAATACTCTTGTCAAGTAGTACCTGACAAGTATGTTTTACTTGCTATCAATAACAATCTTGTCAAGCAGTACCTGACAAGATTGTTAAAACTTTTAACAAAAAGTAGGCGTGTCAAGTAGTACCTGACAAGTCAATTAAAACTTTTAACAAAAAGTAACGTGTCAAGTAGCACTTGACAAGCCTATGTTACTTACTATCTAAAATACTCTTGTCAAGTAGTACCTGACAAGTCTGTTTTGCTTACTATCAATAACAATCTTGTCAAGTAGTACCTGACAAGCCTGTCTTACTTACTATCAAAAATACTCTTGTCAAGTAGTACCTGACAGCGGCAAGCCGCCGCTCCCGGTCATACCTTGAAGTGACAGAAAAAGTATTGCGGCATATCTCTCCGTAATGCTTTTTCTTGCAATTTCGCAATGCTTGCAAAATGAGTTCAAGCTTTTTCTTGCAATGCTGTTGTATTATAATTTTGCAATTTTAAATACTTAGAATATTTATGATTTTTTCACGCGCGGCGTTGAGTTCCGCTTCGTCCACGCTCCTCTTGTCGCGGGGGGAAGGCAGGTTTACGTCCAGCATTATATCGCAGGGACTTCCGCCCAGAACCACTACTCTGTCCGCGCACATGAGCGCTTCTTCCACGTCGTGCGTGACGAAAAGAACGGTCGCGCCGTACATACCCGCCTTTACCAGGTTGTCGATGATTCCGCGCTTTATTCCTATATCTAGGGCGCGGAAAGGTTCGTCGAGCAAAAGCGTCTGCGCGCCGTAGGCAATCGCCCGCGCGAGCGATACCCTGCTGGCTTCTCCGCCGCTTATTCTGAGCGGATACTTGCCCGCAAGACGGGCAATGCCCATATCTTCAAGCGCACGCATGGCGCGCGACCTTACGTTCTCCTTTTCGCCGCGGAGCACGTATTCCACGTTTTCGAGCACGGTCATGGACGGGATAAGTCTGCTTTCCTGGAACACGTATCCGCACGTGCCGAAGCCGCGTATTTCCCCGCCGCAGACCAGCAGATTCGCCACGGCGTTCAGGAGCGTGGATTTACCGCACCCCGACTTGCCCATTATGCAAAGCGTGGTGTGCGGAGCGACTTCCAGATTGAAGCCGCCGAATACGACTTTATCCTTATAACTGACGCGCAAATCAGATATTGTCGGCACAATTCCACCTCAAAGCGTATTTTTTAATCAAAGCGACTATCCCTTCCAAAGCGGCAGAAAGCACTATCGCGACAAGTGTGTATGCGATGAGCACGTCCGTTTCCAGATACATCTGGGCAAGGCTCATCGACTGCCCTATACTGCGTGCGGTATTGGACATGACCTCGGCGGCGATGATGAGTTTCACCATAAGTCCGAGTGTGGACTGCACGCCGGAAAGTATCGAGGGCATTGACTGGGGGATATACAGTTTAACCGCGGTACGCGCCCGCGGCACGTTGTAAATTCTGCTCATCTGTTTCAGTTTTTCGTCCACGCCCTGCACCGCGTTCAATATGGTGGTATACAGCACGGGGAATACGATGAACACGCTGACCACGACGGGAAGAATACGGTTGCTCACCCACAAAAGGCAGAGCAGAATCACCGACATTGTGGGCACGGCGCGCGAGATGAGCACGAGCGGCGCAAGCAGCTTTTCCACGGGTTTGAAGAACGCCGCGGGCAGAGCCAGCGCCAGCGCGAGAATAAGGGAGATTGCAAAGCCGATAAGCGTTCTTAAAAGCGTTCCGCCCGCCGCCGCGTAAAAGTCCGCGGACGCGAGCAACTCTCCCAGGCCGCGGAAAGTTTCGCCTATCGTGGGCAGGACGATGGGAAGGTCTACGGCATAGGCGGCAACCGCCCATACCGCAAATACAAGCCCCACCGTTATAAGTGGATATAACAGGCTTACAACCTTAACCGCCCTGCCGCCGCCTTTCATTGCGCAAAGTAAAAGCTACTGCCCTTTGCGGGAACGCTTCCGCCGATTGAGTTTGCGTTCACGCCCGCCACGGTGGTAAGCATGGAGTAAATTTCGTCAAGTCCGCTTTCCGTAGCCGCGGAAACTATGTTCACGCTGCTCCGTTTGATTATGTCGGCGGTTATGCTTGCGGGCAAAGAAGTCGCTTCGTACACGCCCTTGATTGCGGCGGCTGCTGCAGCCGCGCCCTCGTCGCCGGAGGTCATTTCTTCAACGTCGGCGGCAAGCCTTTCCAAAAGCGCGTTCACGAAAGCGGTATCTTCCGCAAGCGAAGATTTCATTATAAGCACCGCCTGGGAATATCCGCCCGTGGTGCCGTTAGACTCGTTCCACAGCTCCTGCAGGCTGGCTTTTTCCGTAAGTCCCTTGTTCTTTGCGCCCGTGGAAACGGCGGGTTCGCCGATAATTCCGTAAGCCGCCTTGCCCGTAACCACCAGCGGTATCACCGCAGAGCCGTCGGCGCCGTAGACGAGCGTGACTTTACCTTCCGCCGCGGTTACGCTCGCGGTGTCGCCCGCCACGACGTATTCCACGCCCGCTTTGGTAAGCATCGCCTTGAAGAGGGAATCGGGCACGCTGTTCTGACCTATGGAAGCCACTATCTGCCCTTCAAGCTGCGTAAGGTCTGTCACTTCGGGAGTGTCCGCAAGCCCCACCATATACAGGTTGCCGTGCGTTACCGTGGCGATAACCTTAATATCCGTTCCCTTGTTGTACAGATTTGCCGCCACGTTTGCCGGCACTATCGCCATATCCGCCGTAGCCGCGCGCGTGCCTATTTCGCTTGAATTCACCACCTGTGCGCCTACGCTTACGGTGTCGGAATAAGTAAATACTTCTTCCGCAAGCCCGGCTATCGCCAAAGCGGGCGCTCCGTCGGGAGCCACTATCACATATTCGCCGTCGGGCACGGTGGTGCACGCCATGGCGCCGACGATGATTGCGGCTGTGAGCACGACTGCCGCCATAATAAGCAACAGAGATTTTTTCTTCATAATACCTCCTTGCCCCTTTTCCGTCTTTTTCGGGGCATTGCGATTTTTATTTTTCGTTTTATTCGGGCAGTTCGATGCTTGTAAGAGCGGACTTTACGCTTACGCCCGAAAGCTTGCCCAGTTTGCCGGACAGCGCGGAGATAGCCTCGCCGCTGCCCTTTACTATAACGGCAATGGCGTTTACGCCGCTTTCCTTGTCGGGAACGCCCATGCGCCCGGTGATGATTTCCGCATAATCCGACAAAAGCGACTGCACTTTTGCGGCGGTCTCCTTGCACGGATTGCTCAGCACTATGCCGATAACGCCCAGTCTTTTCACTTTCCGCTCCTTTTCCTTAAATGAGTTTCCCGAAATACCGCGGGAATGCAAAAACGCACCCCGAAACAGGGTGCGTAAAATATCTGCAAATATAAGCGTAAACGCTCCGCCTCCTGCTCGCCGAAAACTCATTGATACGGATATGGTATTTTACTTCGGCGTAGGAACACTCTTCCGCCTCGGTGTAAACGTATTATATACCTTCGAGCAAGCCTTCGTCAAGCAAAAGCGCGTCAGACTTTTCTTCTCTTCCTGATTAAGAAGAATATGCCCGTGCCGATAAGCGCCGCTCCGACAACGCTTCCTACTGCGATACCGGCAATCTCTCCGCCGGTAAGCGCGGCGTCCGGATTCGTATCGGGCAGCGGTTCGGCGGACGCGACCGTAACGGTTACGTCGGAATCTTCCGCCAGCGCATCTCCTTCCACCGTGCCGCCGCGACAAGAACCGCCGCGCACATATATGCCTTCGCCGCCGAGAGCCGCACTGTTAATCCGCTATTTTTCCGCTTTTCATGACGAGCGTGCCGCCCAGAACGCGCACTCCGCCGCTTTCACTCTTGTTCCGTTGACTGCCGCACGGCGCAAGTTTGGGCGTAGAGATTTTCGAATGATTTTGCTTAAGACCGAGCGAAGTCGTAGCAGCGCTACGTCGAGCGAGGTGTTAAGGAAAAGCGGCGAAAAGATCACGTTCAAACCGTGTCGTTGCGGCAGGAAACGGAACCGACGGAATATCCGCTGGAAGGGTCGAATATAAAGGCGGCTTGTCTGATTGTAACATCCACTTCCTGTCCGACGTCCGCAATCCCGTTGCAGTAAATTATTCCGCCGGGGACGCCCAGGCGCAGAAATCTGCCCTTGCCGTCGTCGATAACGCCGAGCACCTTCGCTCCGACCTCTCCGCCCAAACTGACGTCGCTGCGCCTTACGGCGGCGAGCACCTCTTTTCCGTCGTAAATTCTATTGATAAGCGCGGGACAGGGAACGCGTTTTCCGCCAAGTTCCACGCTCCATACGCCGTTGAACGCCGCCCTTGCCGGGATACATGTAACGTCCCTTGAAAATGCGTCCACAGCCGCCCTATGAGTAGGATTTTGGTAAATTTCACTCATACTGCCGCACTGCACCAGCGCGCCGGAATACATTATTCCCACCTTATCGGGAAAGCACACCGCCTCGTATGGGCGCTCGGTGGCGTAGATGACGCGCGAGCCGAGTTCGCGCACTCCGCGGCACATACGGTTGAACACCCTTTCGCGCTGGGTAAAGGTGAGTTCGGACAACGGCTCGTCAAGTAAAAGCAGGTTTGTTTTTCGCACGAAGGCGCGTGCCAGAATCACCTTTGCGATATAGTAAGGCGGAAGCCCCTTCACCTTTTCCGCGAGTATGTCCCCCGCGTCCGCAAGGCGCGCCGCCCTTTTCAATGCCTCTTTTATCTCTTCCTGCCCCGCTCCGCGCAGAACAAGCGGCTTTACGATATTTTCCGCCGCGCTCTTTTTCCTGTCCAGACTGTCGCGCCCGAAAGTGTAGCACACTTCCCTGTCTTTAAGCGGCATATCCGGCCAGTTTTTTCCGCCCAGAGTCACTTCTCCGCGGCAGTCTTCCAGCCCCGCCAAGGCGCGCAAAAGAGTGGTCTTGCCGCTGCCCTCTTCGCCCAGAAGGCACATGACTTCCCCTTCGCGCAGGGAAAAACACACGTCCTTCACCTTGTCGCCGTAACCGAAGTAGGACGCGGAAAAATTCTTTACTACAAATTCGCCTTTTTCCAACATATCTACATTTTATCATAAAAGCTGCTCTGCCGCAAGCCCCGGAACAAAATACCGGCTTGCCGCTACGGGCATCAGGTTGAAAACTTTTCCGAATTTTCAAAAAGTTTTCGATTTACCGCCTTTTCGCCGCCGATTTACCTGAAAAATTCCCGCCGGATTGCCGACCGATATTTCGCCAAATTGCCGAAAAATTTTTCGCCAACTTACCGCAAAATCACAATAACAATCATATATCTACTATTTTTCTTGAAATAAATTTCCTTGAAATGTGGTAAAAATGTTGTATTTATTTATCTTTCGTGCTATACTCGATATATAACAAAGTAAGGATGATATTATGAAAGAATACAGAAAACGCATAGCAGACGATATCCTGCGGGAAAAGTTGGAAGGAAAAGGTGCCGTTTTGATAGAGGGACCTAAATGGTGCGGCAAAACCACCACAGCGGAGCAAACGGCAGCAAGCGTGCTTTATATGGACGACCCGTCGAATATCGGTCAGAATATTTCCCTGGCGCAAATATCGCCCGGAAAACTGCTTGCCGGAAAAACGCCGAGGCTTATAGACGAATGGCAGATTGCGCCCAAGCTATGGGACGCGATACGTTTTGAAACAGACCACCGCGGTGAGCAAGGGCAGTTCATACTCACAGGCTCGGCAGTACCGCCGGATACGGACGAGATAAAACATAGCGGCACGGGACGGTTTTCCTTTATGTTAATGCGCACGATGACCCTTTACGAATCGGGCGAAAGTTCCGGCGAAGTGAGCCTGGCCGACCTTTTCACCTCGCCCGAAAGTATCAACGGCTCTTCCGATTGCGACATAGACAGGCTGGCATTCCTCGTCTGCCGCGGCGGGTGGCCGCAGGCTGTCGGTATGCGCGACAAAATCGCATTGCAACAGGCTGTCGACTATTGCGACGGAGTAATACGCTCGGACATAAACCGCGCAGACAACGTAAATAAAAACCCTGAGCGCGTAAAGCGGTTGATGCGTTCGTTTGCAAGGGCGCAAGGCAGTCAGACGCCCATATCTGTAATAGCCGACGACATCTCCGCAAACGAAGGCAGTTCTCTCAGCGACGACAGCGTAGCGCGCTATATAGAGGCGCTTAAAAAAATCTTCGTCATAGAGGATATGCCTGCGTGGAATGTCAACTTACGTTCTAAAACGGCTATCCGCACTTCCGATACGCGCTACTACACCGATCCGTCCATCGCCGCGGCAATGCTCGGTCTGGGTCCGAAAGACCTTATCGCCGACCTCTCTACTTTCGGGTTTTTGTTCGAAACGCTCGCCGTACGCGATCTGCGCGTATATGCCGACTCGCTCGGCGGCGGCGTATATCACTACCGCGACAAAGACGGCTTGGAATGCGACGCCGTCATTCATCTCAGAAACGGCGCGTACGGTCTTATCGAAATCAAGCTGGGCGGCGATAAACTTATCGAAGAAGGCGTGGAGTCGCTCAAAACTTTGGCCGCGAAAATAGATACTTCCAAATCGCCCGCCCCATCCTTCCTCGCCGTGCTGACGGGTACAGGCAACTACGCATACAGGAGGAAGGACGGAGTGTATATCATACCAGTATCCACCTTGAAAAACTGAACTTCCCCCCTACTGTCTTCGGGTAAAGCGAGAAAAACGCCGAGCCAAAGCCCGGCGTTTTCACATAACAATTGTACCCGTAGCAGCCCCGGCGTTATGCGTCTTTTCCGTCGTCCCTGCCTTCTTCGTAATTATCGGGCGAGCCGCTTGCTTTATCTGCAACGCCGCCTTCAAGCGGTGCGGACGTACTGTCTGTTACGGGCATATCCGCTGCCGCGTCTCCGCCGACCGCGCCGTCGGTCACAAGCGCCGCCATTGCCTTTGCGCCCTTTCTGATATTGCCCTTCTTAAATGCGTTCGTAACCCTGTCAATCTGACCGCGGAAAGACGCGCTGAGCATGAGCAGCAGTCCGCCGGCAACGCAGATTGCCCCGTCGGGGAACACGTACAGGGCGTTGTACGCCGCCGAATAAGTCCACGCGTTATCAAAGCCGTAATCGCCGGCGTATTCGCCGAAGTAGACCGCGCCCGAGATGACGTGGAAGATATAACGCATGACCGTCGCCAGCACAAGACCGCTTGTAAGTCCGATAAGCGCTTTGAGCTGGGGGTTCAGTCTGCTCCTGTCCACAAGGGGACGGAATACGCCTCCGCACAGTCCGAATACGGCGAAGGGAATTATGTAGTCGAGGAAGAATTGCAGGGGGTGCAGGATATTCGGTCCCTGCAAAAGCTGCAGAAGTCCGTAGATAAAGCCCGCCAGCGTACCGCGGCGCACGCCGAACATATACGAATAAAGGGCTATGGGCAGCAGCGAGAACAGCGTTATCGAGCCGCCGTAGGGCGCTTCGAACATTTTGATATAGGAAAGACCCGTCGCAAGAGCCACGGACAGCGCGGCATACACCAGCGAAAGAGTGTGCGCGCGCGGAGCTACCTTCTTGCGGTCGATGAGCAGAAGTCCTATCAGTATGCCGAACACCACGATGACCGCCACGGAGATCCACACGGCGTTCGAGGTATTAAACACGATAATTCCGCCCTCGCCTTCGCTTGCCATACCCGTATTTTCCGAATCGAAGCCTCCGCCGGACGCCGTGTCGTTTATATTGAGAATTACTACCACGACAAGGTAGACGAGCATGATGATTACGTCGATGACGACGGAGATTTTCACCTTCTTTTTATCTACAAAGAAGAGGATAATGTTGGAAAGTACCATAAGTCCGAGCAGGATAATTCCCACGCAGACCGTGATTCCGAGCAGCGAATCGAAATTGAAGAAATTCGAATACTCGGCGCAAAGTAATGCGTTGAACATAAAAAAACTCCTTCGGCTGAAGGAACTTGTACTCGTAGCGGACCCCCGTAGAACACTTTAATCGTACTGCTTTCGGGCGGCGAGCCGCCGCAGGCTGATTACTCTGCGAAGAAAGCAATTCGGCATTATTACCCGGTTACTTCGCACCCACAATCTGTCGACTTGTTGTAGGTTACTACAACTGCGCGCCATCTCGCACAAATCTGTCCGAAACCAGTTACGCTGAAAATATATTCTACCGGGGTCCGCTACGAGTAAGAAAACATTAAAGATTTTGCTTCCTTTCGCAAGTACTAACTTGACCAAGTTCAAAGGGACTCTCTCAGCCTCGCGCGAGGCACCCCCAGCCGCAGATATGATACAATTTACCGAGTATATTTGTCAAGCGTATAAGCGTAAAAGCGCGCGGTATTTATTTTCAGCGGAATTTTATCCCGAATATTCGGAAAACGTCTTTATCCAGAGGTCGAGTGAGCGCAGTTCGCATTCCGCGAGCAACTTTGCCATTTTTTCCGTTTTACTCTCTTCGCGCGTGCTGTATTTTGATTTGTCCCCGTAAGCGGCAAGCGCGGCGTAATAACGACTGCGTTCCTCATAGCGGATGTCAACCGGTATAAGACCGAGCGAAATCATCTCGTAGGTCAAAAGCAGCCGTCCCGTCCTGCCGTTTCCGTCCGTAAACGGGTGAATGCGTTCAAATTCGATATGGTGTTTTGCAAAACTATGAAAGAGCGTACTCCAATCAATATTTTCCCGCGCAATCAAGTCCTTATTCTTATTGAAATCCGATCCGACTTCCGATATATACTCTTTCATTTTAACGGGAACTTCACGCGGAGAACAAGGCGTATAAACCGTGCGCGACAAATCGCCGATATAATTCTGTATCGTCCTGTACTCTCCCGCGTCCTCCGCGCCGCGGAGCACGAACGAATGCAGGCGTTTTACAAAATCTTCGCTTATCTCCGTCCCCTGTTTCAACGCTTCGTACAGATAATCGAAACCCTTTTTATAACCCACTATATCTTCGTGTTCGCGGAACGAACGCGCCGAGGCGGTTATGCCCTTTTCGAGCAGCAGTTTTGTTTCGTCATAGGTGAACGTATTGCCCTCTATGGCGTTGCTGTTATGCGTGGTGCTGATTGCGAATTCGTTGCGGAAGTATGCAACCCCCGCGGCGGGCAGCGGTCGCATTGCTTTTATTTTTTTATAGTCCGCGTCTATTTTCTCTATTATATCGCGGTATTTGGACTGCGTATCCATCGGCTTGCTCATTGAAGCACCTCTTTTATGATTATATCCTATTTTGCGCGTCGCTGTCAACCGCGGAGCGGAGCGCTTTATGCTCCGCGCGGACAAAACACTTTCATGCGACTTTATTGTAAAATAATTGTTTTTTCTTATATATCCGTGCTATAATTGCACTATGGAAATAGGTATTTCAACGGCGTCGTACTTTCCGCGGCTGCTCACGGAAGACGCCATGGACGAAGTTGCCCGCGCGGGCGCAAAGGTAGGCGAAGTATTCTTTGCCACCCACAGCGAATACACGCGCGACTTTGCCGCCGTCGTGAAGGAGCGCGCGGACCGGGGCGGAGTGCGCATAAACTCCGTGCACGCGCTCACCAACCAGTTCGAGCCGGAGCTGTTCGGAAAAGGACTGCGCGCGCACGCAGACGCGATAACCACTTTTACACGCGTGTGCGAAGCGGGCGAAACGCTGGGCGCGAAGTATTACGTCTTCCACGGCGCGACGCGCCTGAAACCGGCGGTGAAGTACGTTTTCGATTACGGCTTTCTGGCGGAGCGCGTGAATAAGCTGTGCGACATTGCCGGAAGCCACGGCATCACGCTTACATACGAGAACGTGCACTGGGCGTACTTTTCCGTGCCGGAATACTTTGAAAAACTCTCCCCTCTCTGTCCGCGCCTGGGCGCAACGCTTGATATAAAACAGGCGATGCAGTCGCGCCTGGACTACGCCGATTTTATGAAGGTGATGGGCGGCAGGCTGAAAACGGTGCATCTGTGCAACTATACGGAAAGCGGCAGACTGGTAATGCCCCATTCGAAAGAGGGCGTGTTCGACTTCCGCCTGCTGTTTAAGCGGCTGAAGGACGCGGGCTTTGACGGGGCGTGTCTTATAGAGGTATACTCTTCCTGTTACTCCGGATTCGGGGAGATAAAGGAGAGCCTGGATTACTTAAACGATATAAAAGAAAGCCTATAAGGCTGAATTGGAGGAATAAATATGCGTTACAGCAGGAAAGAAATGAAGATTCGCGTCGATTACAACAACATGATGTCCGCCGTCCTGGGAAGGGCGCACGGCATAACCGCGACGGATCTGGAAAACGTAGCCGAACGCGCGGACAGGGCGTTTAACGCCGTGGTGGCGAAGTCCGGCATAGGCATGATGGGCTGGACAAAGCTCGCCGCCGGTCAGGACGACGTGGTGGAAGACATAATCGCCACCGCAAAGCAGGTGCGCCGCGACTGCGAATATTTCGTGGTTCTGGGCATAGGCGGAAGCGCGCTGGGTCCCATAGCCGCATTCAGGGCGATAAAGCACCTTCACTACAACGATTTGAAAAAGAGCAAGCGCCGCGGTCCCAAATTCTATGTGGAAGACAACGTCGACCCCGAGCGCATGGCGGCGCTTCTGGACGTGATTGAACCGGAAAAGACCATATTCAACGTGATAACCAAATCCGGCTCCACTTCCGAGACCATGACCCAGTACCTCGTAATAAACGACATACTCAAAAAGGTTTTGGGCGACAAGGCGAAAGACCACATAATCACCACCACTTCCCGCACCAAGGGCAATCTGATAAAACTTTCGCAGAAGGAAGGCTACAAGACCTTCTATATTCCCGACGGCGTGGGCGGCAGATTCAGCGAGCTGTGCCCCGTGGGACTTCTCCCCGCTGCCGTGCTGGGCATAGATATCCGCGGACTGCTCGCGGGCGCGAAATTCATGCAGGAGCTGTGCGACAATCCCAACATGAAGCGCAACCCCGCTCTTATGAGCGCGGCGCTCATGTATATCGCCATGACCAAATACGGCAAGAACATCTCCGTAATGATGCCCTACGCCGACAGCCTGCAATATATCGCCGACTGGTACGCCCAGCTGTGGGCGGAAAGCCTGGGCAAGAACAAGACGCTTGACGGCAAGGCGTGCAACGTGGGTCAGACGCCCGTAAAGGCGCTCGGCGTAACCGACCAGCACTCGCAGGTACAGCTTTATACGGAAGGTCCTTTCGACAAGGTGATAACCTTTATCGGCGTGGACAGCTACCGTACCGACGTGACCATTCCCGGCGGCTGCGAAGAGATACCCGACGTGAACTTCCTGTCCGGACACACTATGAGCGAACTTATCAAAGCCGAGCAGAAGGCGACCGAATACGCCGTGACCAAGGCGGGTAAGATGAACTACACCATTACCCTGCCCGTCGTGAACGAATTCACCCTGGGCCAGCTGCTCATGCTGTTTATGATGGAAACGGCGTACTGCGGCGAAATGCTGAACATAGACGCGTTCAACCAGCCCGGCGTGGAAGAAGGCAAGAACGCCACCTACGCGCTTCTGGGCAGAGGCGGCTACGAGGAAAAGAAGCAGGAACTTGATTCAGCGCCCGCAAAGCAGAGCAAGTATATAATATAAACTATACAAACATTTTACGCTCCGCGCCTTCCGCGCCGCACGCGGATAAAAGCGCGGCAAACACAAAAAATTCCTTCCCGGAGCACGTTTTCCGTGGAGGAATTTTGTTTTTCTCACCCGTTTGCGGCATTTGCGCCCGACTTTACCGATACTTTACACAAATGCCGAACTCCTCGCAATCTGTTGACATTTCTGCCGCCGCTATGGTAATATACCTTTGATAAAATTTTGCGCGCGGCGTATGCGCGGTCTGCGAGGAAAATACATGGACGAAGAGGAAAAAAAGACGGACGGCGACAGCGGAATTTCCGGGGAAAACCCCGTGAAAAAGAAAGGCTCTTTTTTCAGAAAGAAGGGCGGACAAAAACGTCCCAAGGGCGCGCTTACGGCGGCTTTTGCGGGCAAACTGCTCGACCGTAAGTGGGTAGTGATAGGCGTCGTTGCGATTCTTCTCGTCCTGTCGCTTATCGGACTCATATTCGTACAGAAAAACGGCGACGTCACCTCATACCTTAAAGACGACACCAACACCATGATAGGCAAGAAGGTGCTTGAAGAGGCGTACTCGATACAGGGCGACCTGAATATCGCAATTTCCTATCTGAGCAAAGACCAGGTGCAGACCATATACGATTCGATAATCGGCGACAGCACGCTGAAAAATATGTACGTCACGACGGACGAAAAGGGCGACGAGCGCACTTCCACGATAATAAGCAAAAGCGTGTGGATAGGCACTTTCGACATGATACGGGAACTTGGCGACGGCGGTATAGACATAGGTCCGATACACGTCGACGGCATAGACCCCGTAGTGGCGCAGCAGATATACGACAGCGCGTCGGGCAACTATGTGAAGCAGACGGAGCTGGGCAACGGCACGGTGGTGACGACGTATATCCTCTCCTTCTACCTGAAAAGCGCGTCCAGCGACAACGTGACGATAGAAGCGCTCAACAGGATAGAACAGATTATCAACGACAATATCAGCCAGCAAAAGTCCGCGGGACTTATAAGCGATACCATCTCCGCGGAATCGTGCTACTACTTCGGCGGCACGGCGCAGAACGCGCGTATTCTGGTGGACAGCTCGGTAAACGATATGCCCATATTCGTGGCTATCGCGGTGGTGGCGGTATTTATCATACTTCTGCTCACCACGCACTCCTATTTCGAACCGCTCATATTCCTCGCAACGCTGGGAATATCCATACTGCTCAATATGGGCTCGAACATAATAGCGGGCAACCCCGTGGGCACAATATCCACGATAACTTCGTCGTGCTCCACCATTCTGCAACTCGCGCTTGCAATGGACTACGCCATATTCCTCATGCACACCTACTATGAGGAACTGCGCGTAAAACTCAACCCGCGCGACGCCATCATCTCCGCCCTGCCCAAGACGCTGGCTTCCATATCCGCCAGCGCGCTGACCACGATAGGCGGCTTTATCGCCCTGTTCTTCATGCAGTTCGGCATGGGCTACGACCTGGGCTTCGTGCTGGCGAAAGGCGTGCTGCTTTCCCTGCTGACGGTAATAATTCTGCAACCCGTACTGCTTTTGCTGTTCGGCAAACCGATTATGAAATCACAGCATTCGTGGGTCGTGGAGCCGCGTCTGGGCTTTGTTTCAAAGAACATAACCAAAAAGGGCGTGGCGATAGCCGTCATAGCGATATGCGCGGCGATATGTCTGCCCTGCGCCTACTTCCAGTCTTTGGCGCCGCTGGGGTACATATCCACCACGGAAGCCACCGCCACGGAGGACATGACCACGCCGCAGTATGTGCTGCAGGAATCGTCCAACCAGGTGATAATAGTCGTGCCCTTCTCTCCCGTCGAAGGCGACACTTCCGACACCACGGACTATGTGGCTAAGCAGTACGACTTCTTAGAATATCTGCGCACGCAGCTGGGCGCGGACGGAACGGAACACGGCGCGCAGGATATACTCTCCCTGTGCACGATAATCACGGAAGAGCGGTATGACGAAATCGCCGCCAATACCATTGTAATGAACTTTATCCAGGGCAACTTCGTGAGCAGTTATACGAACGACAACGGCGAAACGCGCGAATATATGCTGTATACGGTAAATCTGGAAGGACACCCCGAGGATACGGAATCCTATGCCTCGATAGCCGCCATACGCTCCTACGTCGCCGAGTCCTTCGGCATAGCGGAAAACGAAGTGATAATCACCGGTCTTGCCCAGGGCGCAAGCGACCTTGCGGCGGTGACTCCCGACGACTTTATGCTGGTGAACATACTCTCGGCTGTCATCATATTCGTGATACTGCTGTTCACCTTCCGCTCGTTCATAACCTCGCTCATACTGCTTGCGGTAATAGAAGCGGGCATATTCTTCAACCTGGCGATAGTGTACTTCGTATCTCTGCTCGCCCCCTTCGCTCCCGGCATACTCTCCGTATTCTCGGGACAGATTAACTTTATGGCGTACCTGATTGTTTCGGCAATAGAACTGGGCGCTACCGTGGACTACGCAATCCTGTTCACCTCCAAGCTGAACGAGGAAAAGGAAAAGGGCTGCCGTCCCGAAAAGGCTATCCGCAACGCAATATACCGCTCCGCCCCTTCCGTCACCACGTCGGCGGCAATTCTCATCGCCGTCTGCCTTGCGGTCAACCTTGTGACGAGCAACATAATCGTGGGACAGATAACAGAGCTTATCGCGCGCGGCACCTTCTTCAGCTATATCCTCGTGTTCACCCTTCTTCCTTCCATATTGCTGTTCAAGGAAAAGGCGCACGCGGCAATCATGAAGCGCAAGGGCAAGGAGATAGCGTATGACGACGAAGCGGAGGACTACAACGAAACGCGCCGCATAATGAAGCGTCAGCGCCACGACGAAATGATGAGGGCGAAAGCGGCTGAATACGGCTTCGACTACGACCCGAACGCGCCGCTCATAGACGTAAAGCAGATAAAGGCCGACATGGCGGCAAGAAAGCAGGCGCGCACGGAAGCGAAAGCGCAGGCAAACCTCGTAAAGCAAGCCAAAAA
Organism: Candidatus Alloclostridium intestinigallinarum; assembly: GCA_904382605.1. GTDB lineage: Bacteria > Bacillota > Clostridia > Christensenellales > UBA3700 > Alloclostridium > Alloclostridium intestinigallinarum. The sequence continues at coordinate 31,829 of CAJFJA010000010.1, forward strand.
AGCGGCAAAGAAAGAGGGCGTATCTTACGAAGAATACCTCCTCTCCCACCCTCTCGGCGCAGATGCTAGCTGCGATATTGAAAACGCGGCTTTGGGCAGCCTTCCCGAACCGGACGCCCCCGCAGGCTATGAAGAAAACGCTCTTACCGCGGAAAATTCCGAATCGACCGACGGCGGCGCAAATGAAAATACCGACGGTCAGCCCGCCCCTTCCGACACGGACGACAAAGACTGACAATTTATCGGGAATAAACGAAAAAGCCGGGGCTTTCCCCGGCTCTTATTTTATCAAATACTTGTTTTGAATGCAGTATTCAGATACTTGTTTTGAATACGGTATGCGGCATAACCTTGCCGCGGTAATGTTTTACGACCGTGCCGACAGGCGACATTCCGTTGCGCTCGGCTACGCGGATTGAAGGAAGATTGTTCGTGCGGATTATAAATCACTGCCGACGCTGTTCTCCCGCCCTACCAGCCAGTCAATGCTTACGTCAAAAAATTCCGCAATGGCAATTAAATTTACCAAATTAGGCTCCTTTTTGCCCGATTCCCATTGTCCGATAATAGTCTTCCCGACGTCAAGACAACCAGCCATCTGGCGCATGGAATACCCTATCTCCTTCCTTAAATACCTGAATCTGCTTGCGAAATTTGCCTTTTCCATATGTATATTATCACATATATTAAAAAAATTCGCAAGTATTATTTTGTTATTCGTTATTCTATACCCATATACGCTATTTTAATTTGTCCACTTTAGTGGACACACCTCTTTCAACTGCATTGCATGACAGAACATTGATTTCAGCACTTGTCCACTTTAGTGGACGTCCCATTGCAGTTGCATTACATGATAAAACATGGATTTTAGTACTTGTCCATTTTAATGGACACGCCACTTATCGCCTTCATGTATGTCCGAATATCATCAAGATCGCTTGTCCACTTTAGTGGACAAGCCGCTTTTATCTGCATTATATGATAGAATGATAATTTTAGTACTTGTCCACTTTAGTGGACACAGCCTTGCTATCCTCGATATTTATTTGAGCGTGCTCTTTCAGTTTGTCCACTTTTGTGGACACCCATCTTTCAGGCGCATTACATGACAGAACATTGATTTCAGCACTTGACCACTTTAGTGGACACATCGCTTTTATTTGCATTACACATTAGAATATTAATTTTAGTATTTGTCCACTTTAGTGGACACAGCTTTTATATCATCCTGGCATTTATATGAACGGCATCATCTTAATTTGTCCACTTTAGTGGACGCACCGCTTTTATTCTATTCAAATACAACGTCTCTGTTAAGTCGTACTCTTTTATGAGAATATTCATACTCTTACTTGCCGACAGACTGCCATTTTATTGCCTGTCCACTTTAGTGGACACACCTCTTTCAGACGCGTTATATGATAAACCGTTGATTTTCACACTTGTCCACTTTAGTGGACACAGCCATGCTATCCTCGATATTTATTTGAGCGCGCTCTTTCAGTTTGTCCACTTTAGTGGACACCACTCTTTCAACTGCATTACATGATGAAGCGCCGGTTTTAATGCTTGTCCACTTTAGTGGACGTCCCATTGCAGTTGCATTACATGATAAAACATGGATTTTAGTACTTGTCCACTTTAGTGGACACAGCTTTTATATCATCCCGGCATTTATATGAACGGCATCATCTTAATTTGTCCACTTTAGTGGACACCCTCTTTTATTCTATTCAAATACAATGTCTCTGTTAAGTCGTAATTTTTTATGAGAATATTCATACTCTTACTTGCCGACAGACTACCCTTTATTGCCTGTCCACTTTAGTGGACACAGCCTTGCTATCCTCAATATTTATTTGAGCGCGCTCTCTCAGTTTGTCCACTTTAGTGGACACCAATCTTTCAGCTGCATTATATGACAGAACATTGATTCTAGCACTTGTCCACTTTAGTGGACACAGCCTTGCTATTCTCGATATTTATTTGAGCGTGCTCTTTCAATTTGTCCACTTTAGTGGATGTCCCCTTTCAGCTGCATTACATGACGAAACGCTGGTTTTAATGCTTGTCCACTTTAGTGGACACACCGCTTATTGCCTTCATGTATATCCGAATATCATTTAGATCACTTGTCCACTTTAGTGGACACCCCTCTTTTATCTGTATTATATGATAGAATGATAATTTTAGTATTTGTTCACTTTAGTGGACACAGCCTTGCTATCCTCGATATTTATTTGAGCGTGCTCTTTCAGTTTGTCCACTTTAGTGGACGTTCCCTTTCAGCTGCATTATATGACATATCATTGATTCTAGCACTTGTCCACTTTAGTGGACACAGCCTTGCTATCCTCGATATTTATTTGAGCGTGCTCTTTCAGTTTGTCCACTTTTGTGGACACACCTCTTTCAGCTGCATTACATGACAAAACATTGATTTTCACACTTGTCCACTTTGGTGGACACATCGCTTTTATTTGCATTACACATTAAATATTGATTTTAGTATTTGTCCACTTTGGTGGACACACCTCTTTCAGACGCGTTATATGATAAACCGTTGTTTTTGGTACTTGTCCACTTTAGTGGACACAGCCTTGCTATCCTCGATATTTATTTGAGCGTGCTCTTTCAGTTTGTCCACTTTAGTGGACGCACCGCTTATTGCCTTCATGTATATCCGAATATCATTTAGATCACTTGTCCACTTTAGTGGACACCCCTCTTTCATCTGTATTATATGATAGAATGATAATTTAAGTATTTGTCCACTTTAGTGGACACCGCCCATATATCATCACGACATTTATTTTGACACGTTAGCTTAATTTGTCCACTTTAGTGGACACCACTCTTTTATCTGCATTATATGATAGAATGATAATTTAAGTATTTGTCCACTTTAGTGGACACTGCCTATATATCATCACGATATTTATTTTGACACGTTAGCTTAATTTGTCCACTTTAGTGGACACCCCTCTTTTATCTGCATTATATGATAGAATGATAATTTTAGTACTTGTCCGCTTAAGTAGACACTACCACTGCAAAGATAGTGTCACTCCATGGGTATTCACAACTTTTCGTTTGTCAGATACTTGTTTTGAATATGGTATGCGGCATAACTTTGCCGCGGTAATGTTTTACGACCGTGCCGACAGGCGACATTCCGTTGCGCTCGGCTATGCGAATTGAAGGAAGATTGTTCGTGCGGATTATGGCGTAAACCTCGTTTATATTAAGAGAAAAGGCCAGCAGTTTGCACGCTTTGGCGGCTTCCGTGGCGCAGCCGTTATGCCAGAATTGCTTTGCAAAGCCGTAGCCTATCTCCCATACGGTATTTTCACGGCTGACGGACATTTCCGCCGCACTGCCGCAAATATTGCCTAAGAAGGTCATGCCCGAAATATCCTGCAAGGTTATTCCGCACCAGCCGATAACCTGCCCCGTGGAACGCAGAGTTACGGCAAACAATCCTTCCTGCCCCTGCGCGTAACGGGTGTACTGCCTGTCAAACCATTCGCGGCAGTCGGCGGCAGAAAAGCCGTGCTCCCATGCGTACGTGACTTCGGGATCGGAGAGTATGGCGGAAAGCGCCCCTTCGTGTTCCTTATTTATGCGCGTTAAATTAAGACGCGCGGTTAAAATTCTGGGCTTTGTTGCTTGCATATCAAAATTATAGCATGAAAACGGCTCTATTGCAAACCGTCCAAAACCGCAAGCACGTCGGAATAAGAATGTGCGGTGTATGTGGGAAAAACGCCCTCTTTAAGCGGCTTTCCTTCAACATTGAACCAGATACTGTCAAGTCCCGCATTGTTCGCGCCCTTTATGTCGGCGGAGAGGGAATCGCCTATAACAAGGCATTTGCTTTTGTCGAAAGAAGGGATAAGGCTTGCGACTTTATCGAAATATTCGCGTTCGGGCTTTCTCAGTCCCATTGCCTCGGAAATAAAGATATTTTCAAAGCAGCCGTAAATTCCGCTCCCTTTAAGGCGCATTTTCTGCGTGGTTTCCAGCCCGTTGGTTATCATAAAAAGGCGGTGCCCCCTTGCTTTGAGCGCCTGTAAAAATTCCTCCGCCCCCGGCAGAAGAAAGTAAGCGTGCCGCATATTCTCCTTGTAGTCCTCGTTGATGACTTCGGGCGCGGCGGAAAGTTCCAGCTTTTCTTTAAGCTCGCAAAATCTGTCCACGGCTATCTGTTCGCGCGTGCGCACGCCCCTTTCCACGTCCAGCCAGCAAGCCTTGTTTATGGCGGAAAAAAGGCGCGCCGCCCCGTCTAGGTCGGTCACGCCGAATTTTTTAACCGTATGCGTGATAGACGTATACTCGGCTTTTTTGAAGTCGAGCAAGGTGTCGTCCGCGTCTATGAGCAGAATTAAAGCAGGCAAACCGTATCCACTTCCACAAGCGCGCCCTTGGGGAGCGTTTTTGCCGCCACGCAGCTGCGCGCGGGCTTGCCGGTAAAGTATCCCGCGTAAATTTCGTTGAATACGGCAAAGTCAGCCATATCCGCCAGAAAGCAGGTTGTCTTTACCACTTTTTCAATGCTTGTGCCGGAAGCTTCCAAAAGCGCCTTCACGTTCTTGCAGACCTGTTCCGTCTGCTCCTTCACTCCGCCTTCGACCATGTTTCCCGTGGCGGGGTCGATGGCTATCTGTCCGGAAGTGTAAACCATGCCGCCCGCGATGACCGCCTGCGAATAAGGTCCTATCGCTCCGGGAGCGTTGTTTGTACTCACAATCTTCATACTGTCCTCCTCAGGTCAACTTGAAGCCCGCGTCCAAAAGGGCTTGCTTTATCGCCTTTATATGTTCGAAATTGCGCGTTTCCATCAGAATACGCAGGAAACAGCCGTTTATGTCGCTGCTTTCGTTGCCTCTTTCGTGGTGAACGGCTATCACGTTGCCGCCCAAATCGGCTATGATACGCGAAACTTCTTTCAGCTGGCCGGGCTTGTCCATAAGCTCGATGCACACGGAATAAGTTCTGCCCGATTTGAGCAGACCGCGCTTGATTACGCGCGACAAAATGGTAACGTCTATGTTGCCGCCCGACACAAGGCAGCATACCTTTTTACCCTTTACGGGCACTTTGTCGAACATAACCGCCGCCACGGACACCGCGCCCGCGCCTTCCGCTATCATCTTCTGCTTTTCTATAAGCGCGAGGATAGCCGAGCAAATTTCGTCCTCGGTGACGGTTACAATGCCGTCAACGTACTTTGAAACGTATTCGAAAGTGTGTTCGCCGGGAGTTTTCACCGCAATGCCGTCCGCTATGGTGGAAACGCTTTCAAGCGTTTCTATCTTATGGTCGCGCATAGCGTTGAACATACTGGGAGCGCCCGCCGCCTGCACGCCGTACACTTTCACGTCGGGGCGCAACGATTTCACGGCAAATGCAAGACCTGAGATAAGTCCGCCGCCGCCCACGGGAACGACTATCGCGTCCACGTCGGACAGCTGGTCGAGAATTTCCAGACCTATCGTGCCCTGCCCCGCGATTACGTCCACGTCGTCGAAGGGGTGGATAAAGGTATAGCCGTACTCGTCTTTGAGTTCCAGCGCCTTTGCGTAAGCGTCGTCGTAAACGCCCTTTACAAGGCACACTTCCGCGCCGAGGGCTTTTGTGGATTCCACCTTGGAGATAGGCGCGCCGTCGGGCAGACAGATGAGCGATTTGACTCCGCTCCTGGTGGCGGCAAGCGCCACGCCCTGCGCATGGTTGCCCGCGGAACAGGCGATAACGCCGCGCTTTTTCTCCTCTTCGGAAAGCTGGGAGATCTTATAGTAAGCGCCCCTTACCTTGAACGAGCCGGTGACTTGCAGGCACTCGGTTTTAAGATACACCTTGCAGGTATCGCTCAGCCTTGTTGCGGGGATTATATCCGTTTTGCGGATTACGTCCTTCAGCACGAAAGCCGCGTGGTATACCTTGTCAAGGGTCAGTTCGTCTTGTTTTTTCATGAAAGTATCGCTCCTTTATCCGCACTGCTCACCATTGCCGCATAGCGTTTGAGCCACTTGCCGGGAATTTCCTTTCCGGGGCATTTCCAAGCCTTTCTGCGCCTTTCGAGTTCTTCGTCCGTCACTTTCAGATGCACGCTGTACGCGGGTATATCTATCTGTATGATGTCGCCTTCTTCGATAAGCGCGAATTCGCCGCCCGCCGCCGCTTCGGGAGATACGTGGCCTATGCTTGCGCCGCGGCTCGCGCCGGAGAATCTGCCGTCGGTGATGAGCGCGACCGATTTATCAAGCCCCATACCCGCAAGGGCTGATGTGGGATTGAGCATTTCGCGCATACCGGGACCGCCCTTGGGACCTTCGTACTTGATAACGACCACGTCGCCGTGGTTTATCTTGCCCGCATATATGGCGGCAATCGCCTCTTCCTCTCCGTTGAACACGCGCGCCTTGCCCTCGTGTCTGAGCATTTCGGGCGCAACCGCGCTGCGCTTTACCACACAGCCGTTTTTGGCTATGTTGCCGAAGAGTATGGCAAGACCGCCCGTCTTGGTATAGGGATTTTCCAGGGGACGGATTGCGTTTTGCGCCTTGGAAAGTTTTACGCCGTCCAGATTTTCCTTTACCGTTTTGCCGGTAACGGTCATGCAGCCGCCGTCAATCATGCCGCCGCGCAGCAGTTCGGACAATACCGCCTGCACGCCGCCGGCGTAGTACAGATCCTGCATATGCGTGGGACCTGCGGGAGCGAGGTGGCAGAGGTTGGGCGTTTTTTCGCTTACTTCGTTGAACATATTCAAGTCGAGTTCCACGCCCGCTTCGTGTGCGATTGCCAGAAGGTGGAGCACGGAGTTGGAAGAACAGCCCAGAGCCATATCGCACGCCACGGCGTTTTTAATGGAACGTTCGTTGATGATATCGCGCGCCGTGATATTCTTTTTCACCATATCCACGATAGCTTCGCCCGCGTGCTTTGCCAGAATGGTCCTTTCGCTGAATACGGCGGGGATTGTGCCGTTGCCGGGCAAACCTATTCCTATTGCCTCGCACAGGCAGTTCATGGAATTTGCCGTGTACATACCCGCGCACGAGCCGCAGCCGGGGCAGCAGCGCGCGGTGATGTCGTCAAGCTGCTTATCGTCGATAAGTCCCGCCTTGTGCGCGCCCACCGATTCGAACATTTTGGAAAGAGATACTTCTTCTCCGCATACGTTGCCTGCGAGCATGGGACCTCCGCTCACCACTACGGCGGGCAGATTGAGGCGGCAAGCCGCCATTACCATGCCGGGGACTATTTTATCGCAGTTGGGCACTAAAACCATGCCGTCGAACAGGTGCGCGGTAACCATGGTTTCCACGCTGTCGGCAATCAGTTCGCGCGAAGGCAGGGAAAATTTCATGCCTATGTGCCCCATCGCAATGCCGTCGCAAACGCCGATTGCGGGAACGAGCACCGGAGTGCCTCCCGCCGCATATACGCCCGCCTTGACGGCGGCGGCAATCTTATCCAGATTGATATGTCCGGGCACTATTTCGCTGTGCGCAGATACGACTGCTATAAGCGGCTTTTTCAATTCTTCGTCCGTAAAACCGCACGCCTTGAGCAGCGAACGCTGGGGCGCGGTTTCGGGCCTTCCGACAAAATAATCACTACGAAGTTCCATATATCCTCCATCGGGCGCAAAATGCGCCCGCCGCCTTAAAGCCGTAAAGAGTTATTCCCCTTTTACGTTCCAAGCGGATTTCATTACTAATGATACGATAAGAACAGGGGCAACGAAAATTGCCCCGCTGCCCCTGCCTGCTTACAGCTATGTTAGATCAAATCTTTTTTGAGCCAGCTCATCATTTTACGCAGTTCCGCGCCCACCTTTTCAAGCTGATGCTCGCTTTCGATACGGCGGGTTGCGAGGAACTTGGCGCACTTGCCTGCCTTGTTCTCCGTCATCCATTCGGAAACGAACGTACCGTCCTGGATTTCGCGCAGAACCTTCTTCATCTCCTTGCGGGTTTCGTCGGTGATAAGCCTCTTGCCCGTACGGTAGTCGCCGTATTCGGCGGTGTTGGAGATGGAGTACCTCATTGCGGCAAAACCGCCCGTGTTGATAAGGTCAACGATAAGTTTCATCTCGTGAATGCACTCGAAGTAAGCCATTTCGGGCTGGTAGCCTGCTTCAACCAGCGTTTCAAAGCCTGCCTTCATAAGCTCGGTCACGCCGCCGCACAGCACTGCCTGTTCGCCGAAGAGGTCGGTTTCCGTCTCTTCACGGAAGGTAGTTTCCAGAATGCCCGCCCTTCCTGCGCCTATGCCGCTTGCATAAGCCAAAGCGATTTCCTTAGCCTTGCCGGTGGAGTCCTGGGCGATTGCGATAAGGGAAGGAACGCCCTTGCCTTCCAGATACTGCGAACGTACGGTGTGGCCGGGTCCCTTGGGAGCTATCATGATTACGTCTATGTTCTTAGCGGGCTTGATAAGGTTGAAGTGGATATTCAAGCCGTGTGCAAAAGCAAGCGCCTTGCCTTCGGTCATATAAGGAGCGACTTCCGCGTCGTAGATGTCCGCGCAGATTTCATCGGGAACGAGCATCATTATAACGTCGCCCGCCTTGGCCGCTTCGGAAACGCTCATAACGGTAAGGCCGTAATCCTTAGCCACTTTGACGTGTCTGCTGCCTTCGCGCAGACCGACAACCACGTTTACGCCCGAATCTTTCAGGTTCATCGCGTGTGCATGACCCTGGGAGCCGAAGCCGATTATTGCAACGGTCTTGCCGTCGAGCACTTTCATGTTGCAATCTCTGTCATAATACTTTTTGATCATTTTTATATCCTCCATGCCCTGTTTCGGGCAGAATGTTTTTTCGTTCGCCTGTCTCAGTCGGCGGTAAAGCGCTTTGGGATAATTCTTTTCGGCTGCTTTCCGCGATACCTCGCTCGACGTAGCGCTGCTACGACTTCGCTCCGTCTTGCGCAAAGCCTCACGAAAATCTCTAAGCCGAAACCGCTTTGCCGCCGCCTTCGACAGGCATTTGTTTTTTATTTTTTTATTTACTTTGACCGCCCTTTGCAAGGACGAACGGCTTGTATTTTTCTTTTTCCTGCACTCTCTGCAAAGATAAAAAGCTCATTTCTTTGCTCTGTTTCTTCAACGCCCCTCAGGGTGCGGCAGCTTGCCGCCGTCACGCGCTCCCCGCCTTCGACAGGCATTTGTTTTTACCGTTTTTTTATTTACTCTGACCGCCCTTTGCAAGGACGAACGGCGCGCTTCTTTACACTATATCTTCAACGCCCCTCATGGGTGGAGCGTCACACGCTCCCGGCTCGCCGCTTAGTGCATGGTTACGATGTCGTCTATCGTCTTGCCTGCGGGTATCATGGGCAGAACCATTTCGTTTCTGTCGATCACCGCGTCTATGACCACGGGCTTGTCCGATTTGACCGCCTTATCGAGCGCGGCGTTCAGTTCTTCGAGCGTGGTGCACCTGTACCCCACTCCGCCGAAAGCCTCTGCAAGTTTGACGTAGTCCGTTTCCCTGTCCAGAGTGGTGCAGGAATAACGCTCGCCGTAGAAAAGCGTCTGCCACTGTCTGACCATGCCCAGCACGCTGTTATTCAGCACTACCGATATGATGGGCAGTTTGTAAGTGACCGCGGTGCACAACTCGTTCATGTTCATATGGAAGCAGCCGTCGGAAGTTATGTGCATGACGGTGCGTTCGGGGAACGCCGTCTTTGCGCCCACGGAAGCGCCGTAACCGAATCCCATCGTGCCCAGACCTCCCGAAGTGAGGAATGCGCGCGGCGAAAGGTTCTTGCAATATTGCGCCGCCCACATCTGGTGCTGACCCACGTCGGTGACCATAATGCCGTCCTTGCCCATATGGTCGCACACCGCCTGTATTATTTCAAAAGGTTGCAAAACGCCGTCCTTGTGCACGGGCTTTGCGTCCTCGCTCTGCAAGGCGTGCAGGCGGTCCGTCCACTGCTTGCGCGGCTTGTTTTCCAACTTGGGCGCAAGGGCTTTGAGCACGTGCGCCACGTCGCCTATAAGCGAGTAAGCGGACGATACGTTCTTGTTTATCTCGGCGGGGTCTACGTCGATATGCACGACTTTGGCGCCCGTTGCGAACTTTTTCTTATTGGTGGCGACGCGGTCGGAAAAACGCGTGCCCACGGCAATCACCAGGTCGGACTCCGCCACGGCCATATTCGCCGAGCGCGAGCCGTGGTGGCCTATCATATGCAAATCAAGCGGACCGCCCTTGCACGCCGCCGTACCCATAAGCGTGTTCGTGCAGGGCAGATTACCCTTTTCAAGCAGCTCTTCCAGCTCTTTTGAAGCATTGGAGCTGATAACGCCGCCGCCGTACAGCACCACGGGGCGTTCGGAATCGTTTATCATTCCGGCGACTTTTTCGATGTCCTCGCCTGTGAATCTGTCGTGTTTGACGGGCACTACCTTACCCGCGGGCGTGAATTCGCATTCCGCGGCGGTAACGTCCTTTGTGATGTCCACAAGCACGGGACCGGGGCGGTCGGATACGGCTATCCTGAACGCCTCCCTCAGAGTGTCCGCCAGCTCTTCCACGTTGCGCACCACGAAGTTGTGCTTGGTGATGGGCATGGTTATGCCGGCGATGTACACTTCCTGGAAGCTGTCAAGGCCGATAAGGTCGGAAGCCACGTTGCCCGTGATTGCCACCATGGGAACGCTGTCCATAAACGCGGTGGCAATGCCGGTGACCAGGTTGGTCGCTCCGGGACCGGAAGTTGCGAGCACCACGCCCGTCTTGCCGGTTGCGCGGGCATATCCGTCAGCCGCGTGCGCCGCACCCTGTTCGTGGGCGGTGATTATATGCTTTATCCTGTCGGAATTTTTATAAAGCGCGTCGTAGATATTGAGCACCGCGCCGCCCGGATAACCGAAAATGACGTCCGCGCCCTGTTCCACGAGCACTTCTACTAAAATCTGAGAACCGTTTATCTTCATTGTCCACCCCTTGCGTTATATTTAGGTAAGTTATTATGAATATAATAATATCCGCGCAAACAATTGTCAAGTGTTTTTTGTATCTCGGAGCGCGGACGAAAAAATATACTGCCGCGGACACGCCTTGTCGCCACACTTTCCGCAACAGTCTTTTGACAATACCGCAAGAGTATTGCCTGCAAGCCTCTTGCGAAAATTGCGACAACAATTCATTGCCCGCGGCTGTATATTTTTTCGTCCTTGCCCCGAATTGCGCCGAATGAAAGTGTTTTGCGCCTACGCTTTTAAGGGAAAACTCCACCCATTCGGGAGCGTGGGACGCTCCACCCATGATAATATAAGCGAAGTAAAACCGCGTTTTTACGAGCGCCACCTATAAAATGCGCGGGCGCATTTTCCCGAACGAAAGTGAGGGCGGAAAGGGTTGGCGTGGTGACCACGCTGTCTTAACCGCCTTGCAGTAACTGCTATTTATATATATATCTATCTTCCTTGCACATGCAATAAGTAGTCGTTACGCGAAAAGAAGGGAAAACCGCCTCTCAAGCAAGAGCCGTCAAAGCCATAGCGGAGAACAAGGTTTGTTTTACAGTATGATATTGCAAGGCGGTTAAGGGGTGGAGCGTCCCACGCTCCCGAATGAACGGGTTTGCCCTTAAAGCGAAACCGCAAAGTGCTTTACGCAAATAAAACTATGCTCATCGCATAGCCTTATCGCAAAGCACTTTCAATCGGCGGTTAAGCGAAGCGCTTATTCGGCGCTTATTGCTTCACGCAGTTTGCCTACGTCCACCTTGCCGACCGCGGTGCGCGGAAGTCTGTCCATGAAAACTATCTCCTTAGGGCGGGCGTAAACGATGAGTTTTTGGCGGCAGACTTCGTCTATCTGCGCCCTGACCTGCTCCCTGTCGCCCTCCGCCACGCAGTAAAGGCGCATATATTCCCTGTCGCCCTTGCTCACCTTTACGGCATAGCTTTCCGAAACGGCGGGGACGTCGCCCACTACTTCGCATATCTCCTGCGGATATACCACCACGCCGCTTACCTTCTCCGCCGCCTTTATGCGGTCGTTGAAGAAAACTCTGCCCTCTTTATCCACAAAGCCCGAATCGCCCGTGCGCAGCCATTTTTCGCCCTCTATGTTCAAAAACACCTGCGAATTATCCATTTCACGGTAGCCCTTCATAAGTGTGGGGGCGGACACGACGAGTTCGCCTTCTTCGCCCGCGGGGAGCAGTTTTCCGTCCCTTGCGCAGGCTATTTTAATGCCGTGCAACGGCTTGCCCATACAGCCTTTTATATATTCGCCCGGCTCGTTCACACAGCACACGGTAACGCACTCCGTCTGTCCGTAACCTTCGAGAAGGCAGGCGGACGAGCCTACTTTTTTCAGCGCGCCGTCGAATTGCTTTTTGAGCGCGGAAGTCAGCTTGTCGCCGCCGCAGAATATGTGCTTTACGCCTTTCATGGCAGCAAAGGCTTCTCCGCCGCCCAGCATTTTCTTATACATGAGCGGTACGCCGGCAATTATGGTCACGCCGCGTTTTTTTATGTCCGCAAGCACCTCTTTGGTGGAATATTTGGGAATCATAACGCTTTCTATGCCGCGCGAAAGCATGGAGTGCATACACACGCCCAGCCCGAAGCCGTGGAATATTGGCAGTACCATAAGGGACACGTCCTTATTGCCGTCGTAGTCGGAGATGACGTAGGTAAGGCATTCGGTAAGCTCGTTGAAGGCGCGGTGCGTGAGTTCTATCGTCTTGGGTTTGCCCGTAGTTCCGCCCGAATACATGTATACAGCCACGTCGCCGCCTTCCCCCGCGGGCTTTGCCGTGTGGCGCGGATATTTCATCGTTTCGCGCCAGGAAGTTACCCCCTTCAATTTCGGCTCCTTCGCCATGCGGTATATGGGCGAAAGCAGGGGCGGAAGATAGTCGGAAGCGGACGCCGTGACCACCTTGCAGTCCGGATCGAGCTTGTCCGCGTTTTTCGCATAATAGTCGTCGAAAGTGACGAGAAGTTTGCTCCCCGCCGCGCGCGTCATTTCGCCGAGCGGCAGCGGCGGCATAAGCGGGTGAATGAGATTGGCTATCGCGCCCAGCTTGTTCACCGCGTAAAAAGCGCACGCCGCATTGGGCAGATTGGGCAGGTGTATGGTGACCACGTCGCCCCTGCCTATGCCCTGCGAAACGAGATAGGAACAGAATTTGTCCGTATCCCTTAAAAGTCTGCCTTTGCTTATCTTATTGCCTTTGAAATATACGACCATTTTGGAATCGGAAAAATCAGTAAGTCCGTCCAGAACGTAATTAAGCATGGTTTGATCGGTTTTAATTGCTCTGCCCATAATTCTCCGCCGCGCGGAAGTTCCGCTTTTTTAATATTACCATACAGCGCGCGCAATGGCAAGAGTTTTTCTCCGCCCCGCCCCGCACTCCCCGGTAAAACGTGCGGAAAAACGGCAAAAAGGCGAACCTAAGTCCGCCTTTAGTTTTTCTGTCGCTTAAAAAAACTTACGCTTTTTGTTCCAGAAGTTTGGTAAAGCACGCCACTTTAATGCAGCATACCAGCACTTGCAGGGCCTGCGCGAAATCTTCCTCGCTCGCGTAGGTGGGCGCGATACGGATATTGGTATCCCTGTCGTCCACGCCGTAGGGGAACGTATCGCCCACGGTGGTTATGGTAAGTCCCGCGCTCTTGCACAGTCTGCCCACTTCTCTGGCACAGCCGCCCATCACGTCGAGGCTGATAAAGTAACCGCCGCGCGGCTTTGTCCACTGCGCAATGCCGCTGTCCTCGCCGAACTCTTCGGAGAACACTTCTTCAAATTTTTCAAACTTAGGGCGGATAACGGCGGCTTGCTTTGCCATTATCTCGGCTATATGTTCGGGCGATTGCAGATACAGATAGTGCGCGTACTGCCACACTTTGTTAAAGCCTATCGTCTGGAACTTCATATGCGAAAGAATGTCGGCTATATTGTTCCTGCTTGCCGCGATAACCGCGACGCCCGCGCCCGCAAAGGTTATCTTGGAGGTGGAGGCGAATTCGTAAATTCTGTCCGCCGTGCCCGCTTCCTTGGCGACAGCCATGATGTTTGCAAGTTTGTCGCCCTGTTCATAGAGGTCGTGCACGCAGTAGGCGTTATCCCAGAATATGCGGAAATCTTTGGCGGCGGTGTTCATCTTAGCCAGCCTTTCCACCGTTTCGTCGCTGAAAGTGTAGCCGGTGGGGTTCTGGTACTTGGGAATGCACCAAATGCCCTTTATGCTCTCGTCCGCCGCAACCAGCGTTTCCACCAGATCCATATTGGGACCCGCGGGGGTCATGGGCACGTTTATCATCTCTATTCCGAAGTGGTTGCAGATGGCGAAATGCCTGTCGTAACCGGGCACGGGGCAGATAAACTTTATCTTGCCGTCGTTCCAGGGCTTGCCGCCGCACACGCCGAACTGCATATTGCGCTGAATGGTGTCGTACATGAGTTGCAGGCTGGAGTTGCCGCACACTATCGTTTCGTCCTTCTCCACTCCCAGCACCTTGGCGAACAGGGCGCGCAGTTCGGGAATGCCTTCCACTATGCCGTAATTCCTGTAATCGGGCTTGGGAAACTGCGTGGAAGAGTTCAGCATATCGAGCATCGCCATGGTAATATCCAGCTGCTCGCTGCACGGCTTGCCGCGCGAAATGTCGAGCGAAATCTTTCTCTTCTTGATTTCCGCAAGCACTTTGTTCTGTTCGTCCAGCGCCTGCTGCAGTTCTTCCTTGCTAAGCTGAGTGTAGTTCATATCTATACCTCTTAAAATGTTTTTCCACCCGTCCCCGTGCTTGGCGAAATCGTTTGAACTTGATCTTTTCGGACTCTTTGTGTAATCCGTCGCTCGACGTAACTCTGCTACGCCTTCGTTCCGTATTGCCCAAAGCCTCGCGAAAATCTCTAAGCTGAAACGCTTTCGCCACCCCCGTGTACGGGTTTAATTAGAATGCCTGTTCAATCAAAATTCTGCGTCCTTGTCCGACCTGCTGCGGTATACCAGCCTTATGGGCGTACCCTTGAAGCCGAACGCCGTGCGCAGTCTGTTTTCAAGGTAACGCTTGTAGCTGAAATGCAGCAGTTTCGCGTCGTTCACGAAGAACACGAACGTGGGCGGACATACTCCGTCCTGCGTGGCGTACAGAATTTTCAGTCTGCGCCCGTTGTACGAAGGCGGCTCGGTGGCAAGAACGGCGTCGCGCACCACGTCGTTGAGCAGTCCCGTGGTTATGCGCCTGCACGCCTGTTCGTACGATTCCACCAGCATATCCAGCGCCTTTTCCAGCCTCTGTCCCGTCTTTGCGGACACATAAGCCACGCTCTTGTAGTCCATGAATTTAAGCTCGGAATCCAGCTGTCTGTTGAAGGCGTTTATCGTGTTCGTATCCTTTTCCACCAGATCCCACTTGTTCATCAGAATGACGGAAGGTTTGTTCTGTTCGTCCGCATAGCCGCATATCTTCACGTCCTGCTCGCTTATGCCCTCGTTTGCGTCGATGACGATAAGGCACACGTCCGCCCTTCTCACCGCCGCCAGGGCGCGCATTACCGCATACTGTTCCACGCCCTTGTCCACGCTGGATTTTTTGCGCATACCGGCGGTGTCTATTATCGTGAATTTTCTGCCCTTGCCGTCGGTAAAAGGCGTGTCTATCGCGTCGCGCGTAGTGCCCGCCACGTCGCTGACTATCACCCTTTCATATCCCAAAAGTTTGTTGGTTATAGAACTTTTCCCCGCGTTCGGCTTACCTATGACGGCTATTTTTATGCTGTCGTCCTCTCCGCCTTCTTCCGCCGCGGCAAAGCCCTTTGTTATCTCGTCCAGCAAATCGCCCAGACCCTTGCCCTGCTCTGCGGAAATGCCGATAACCTCGTCCATTCCCAACTCGTAGAAGTCGTATATCTTCTCCTGTTCGTTGTTGTCCAGCTTGTTTACCGCGACAATAACGGGCTTTTTGCTCTTGCGCAGATACTGCGCCACGTCCCGATCTCCCGCGGTAAGTCCCGCCTTGCCGTCCACAAGCAGAACTATCACGTCGGCAAGGTCCACAGCCATATCCGCCTGCATGCGGATATGCATCCACATCTTGTCTTCGCTTTTAATCTCCAGTCCGCCCGTATCGATAAGCGTGAAAGTATGCCCGCACCACTCCGCGTCGCAGTACACTCTGTCGCGCGTGACGCCGGGCACGTCCTCCACAATGGATACGCGCTTGCCCGTCAGTTTATTGAAAAGCGTGGATTTGCCCACATTGGGTCTGCCCACAATGGCTACGGTAGGTTTCATATCTTTATCGCCTTATATTCTGTAAATGATTATACTATATAAAAAGAAGAAAAGCAAACAAAAACGCTTCGCTCAGGCGCCGAATGAAAGTGTTTTGTGATATATCTCTGCGGACAGCGGAGATATTGACTTCACAAAACACTTTGCGCCTGCGTGTGATGCCATAATAAAGCGATGGTCGTCTGCCGAGAGAGCGCCTTTCCGCTCGCACAAGTGCTCCTTGATAATACCAACAGGTATTACCTTCGCCCCCCTTGTCCGAAATCAAACGAAAATTCATCTCTCTCAATCATATGCCCATCACTTTGTTATGGCATAAGGGGAAACCCTGCCCGCGCCGCTGTGGTTTTCCCCTCATTTTGCACAACGGGTACCCATTGCGTATGCAAGGAAGCCAAGTATATACAAATAGTAGTTACAGCAAGGCGGTTAAGTGGTGAAGCGCACGGCGCTTCCGCTTGTCAAGGGGGATATTATGCCAGTTTAAGCCTTTTTTTGAGTATATCGAACAGCGCGACGGAGAGCACGGATTTTATTATCGCCGTGGGGATGAAAAGCACAAAGCACGACATGAACGCCGCCGCCAAGGTGAGGTCGGAATTCATATAATATTTATACAATATATAGTAGTAAAAAGTGCCGAAAAGCAGCTGCAAAAGGGAGATGAAAAGGCTTGCAAAGTGCCGCCACAAAAAGCGCGCTTTGGGCGGTAAAAACCTGTCGTGCCTTACCACGAAAGATATGCCCGCCGCCATAAACGGCAAAAACAGCAGAAAACCGAAGGAAGGTTGCAGGACGTACGCAAAACCGCCGCCCGCGGTGAATACGGGTATGCCGATAAGTCCCATAACCACATATATTATCTGCGAAAGCGCGGCGGAAAGCGGACTCAAAAAACACCCGGCAAGCGCCGTTGCCAGGGTAAGCAGGGACATTGCCACGGGTTGCATGGGAATTTTGATAAAACCGAACACCACCGTTATCGCCACGAAAAGCGCGATAAGCGCCACTTCGCGGGCGCGCCTTTTGGGTTTGGGAGCTTTGACCTCGGCTTTTTCTTCTCCGCCGCCTATCACTTCCGCGTTCAGGTCCTTGCCGTCGCTTAAATCATTTATATCCGCTTTTTTCTTCCAAAGTTTCATAGCGGATATAATTGTAAATAAAACGCGAAACTATGTCAACTCTAATTTGTCAACTTGTCAACCTTATTGTGTAAAATTTACTTCTTACCGAATATTTTGAACTTGCGTTTTCTGCCGCTTGCGGGAATTTCCGCGTTTGATTCGCTCCCGTCTTTACAATCCGTCTGCGCCGTGCTTCCGTCGGACGGCGTATCGCTTTCCGCGTTAGTATCTCCGGGCTGTGTCGTCCGCGCCCCGTTTTCACCGTCCTGCATACCGGCGGTTTCCCCCTCCTGCCGGGCGTCCTCTCCGTCCTTTTCCGCGGAACGGGCGTCGTCGCTTTCGGGCAGCTCGACGCCATCGAACACTTCCCTGCCTTTATACCTGTTCAATACGTCCTCTACCGCCGCTTTAAGCCGCTCTTCTCCGCGTTCTCCGACGTATTCCGCGCCGCGCGTTTTCATGTCGTCCCGCGCGGTTTTGTCCATAAGAATATCCATTGCCGCCTTAACCGCTTCCGCATTGTCCGCCGCTATGGCGCAAAGATTTTTAAGCGCCTTGCAGGCCGCCTTCTGCGCACCGTTCACAGGCGGAAGCAAAACTATCGGAATACGGTTTTTCATGCACTCCGCCGCGATAAACGCCGTGGGCGCGATTACGGCTATATCCGCCGCCTTATACAGCAGATCCATGTCCTCTTCCCCCGCCACTATGACGGAAGGACAGCTTTTTTCCACGCCTGCCGCGCCGCGCTCGCCGCCCGAAAGCACTATCTGCATACGGTCGGAAAAAGCGGAAAATTCACGCGCCGCGTCCATAGCCCTGCCCGAGCAGTATCTGCCGCCCGCTATTAAAACGACGGGCTTTTCTTCACGCAAGCCCAGCTTTTTAAGCGCGCTTTCCCTGCCTTGGGAGCTTTCGCGCACGGGCATACCCGTCACGACTATGCGCTTACTTTTTATCCCCTTCTTTTTAAGCAGCAGGGCGCACTCTTCCGTACCCGTAAGGTAGACGTCCGCGCCTTTAAGGCTCATTCCCGCGGAAGGGGAAATATCGTACACGCCCGCGATAATGCACCCCTTATAACCCGTGGTCGCGGCGGCTGAAAGGGTGAGCGCCAGAGTGCGCGGAGTAAGGCAGACAACCGCTTTCGGATAAAACCTGTAAAGCACGTTTTCGCACTTTTCGTGAGCGGAAACGGGGCGTTTTATCCTGCTTTCCTTAAACTGTTTGCGCTTTTTGTCCCCCACTTTATACCGCTTGGTGAATTTCTTCAAAAAAAGTCCGCTCACGCGGGGAAAGTATCTGCTTGCAAAGATATATCCCTTAATGCCGCTGCCGGAGCAAATTTCGCTCTCGTCCACGAAAACGACGTCGGTAAAAGTGCCCGAAAAACATTGCGCAATGCTGTCCGCGACGTTATCGTAAAGCCCCTTTTTACCCATAACCACTATGCAGTCGTTCATACTCTCCTCCTGCGCAGCATATCCCCTTCCCGCATGGGCACGGGGCAGATTATCTTCACTTTTTCGCGCACTAATTTTGCGTCGGTTATCTCTTCGCCGTCCCCGCCGCGCATACGTTCCAATGTAAAGGTTTTGGCGGTATTTCCGCTTTCCGCGCAAAGCGTTTCCAGCACTTCTCCGCATTTGAATCTGCCGCGCTGTTCGACCACGTATTCGTCGCCGTCGCGCGCAAGCACTATCCCCACGAAATCGTACTCCTGCGCGGGGCGGGAAGTTTCGTAGCTTACCTTTGCGTCCCCGAAATAAAATCCCGTCGAATAGGCGCGGTGGCTGTGCTTGTTCACCTCTTCAAGTGCGGAAGGCGGCAAGGGCCTCCCCTCTTCCATGGCGTCTATCGCCGCGCGGTACGCCGACACCGCTGAGGCGCAGTAATAGCGCGTTTTCATTCTGCCTTCTATCTTGAAAGAATAAACGCCCGCGTCTTTAAGCTCCTTCAGATGCTCTATCATGCACATATCCGCGCTGTTCAATATGTAACTGCCGCGGTCGCTCTCGCCTATGGTAAGCGGCGTGTTTCCGCCCGCGGTTATCGTGTATTCCCAGCGGCAGGGCTGGGCGCAGTCGCCGCGGTTGCTCCCCCTGCCCGTGAGATAGTCGGACAAAAGGCATCTGCCGCTGTACGATATGCACATCGCCCCGTGCACGAAACTCTCTATCTCCACGTCACCGGGCAGCATATCGCGCATGCGTTTTATGTTTTCAATGCTCATCTCGCGCGCCGCCACAATGCGCTTGACGCCCATATCCGCCCAAAAAGCCGCGGCATAGGAATTGGTCGTATTCGCCTGCGTGGACACGTGGACGTGCAGGTTGGGCGCGCACTTCCTTGCAAGAGAAATTATGCCCGGATCGGCGGCGATTATGCCGTCCGCGCCCGAAGCGTCCAGCATTTTTATATAATCGGCGATTGCGGTAAAATCGTCGTCCCTTGCGTATATGTTCACCGCCGCATACAGCTTTTTACCCACTTCGTGCGCAAGGCGTATTCCCTCCGCCATATCCCCGTCCATACTCTTATCCGCGCGCAGGGAAAATCCGCCGCCCGCGTATACCGCGTCGGCGCCAAAATGAAGCGCTGTTTTCAGTTTTTCTATGTCCCCTGCGGGAGCGAGAAGTTCTGCCATTATCCCATCCTTGTCACGGCTATACCGCTTTCCCAGAATATCTCCGTATAAAAAGGCGCGGCGGATATATATTCCAGATACTTTCTCATATTCGTAACTATCGTGCGGTGCTTGTGCGGCGGATAGCCGTCCCCCTTGACAAGCCCCAGATAGTTAATATCGTCGGATACGATAAGTCCGTTTTCGTCCATATTCTGCCTTACGGTATCGAATATGTCTTTATACGCGCTTTTCGGTCCGTCTATAAATACCAGTCCGTAACTTTTACCCCGTATTACCTGCGGAAGAATTTCCTTTACGTCGCCGCGGTAGGCGTGCATTCTGCCGCTTATGCCGAGTTCTTTCCAAAGCTGCTTGGCCCTGTCAAGTCTGTCCCCGTCATATTCTATCGTATCCACTTCTGCCTCACAGGCAAGCGCCATTACGGAAGAAGAATACCCCACCGCCGTGCCTATCTCCAGAATCCTCGAAGGCTTGACTTTACCGCACAACTCTCTCAACAGCCTCGCGCACCCGTCGCCGCACACGGGAATAAAATCTTCCCTGGCGCGCAGATAAGCGCGGCGCAGAACTTCGTCATTATCTGTCATAAATCAATTTCCTGCAGTTCTTGCCACCGTACTTATTTCACTTTTTTAAAACAAACAGATACTCGTGGGCAAGCAACAAAAAGTTGTATTTTATGCTGTTTGTTTTCCAATATCCGGTTGCCTTGCAGTTATGTTGCTCCTTGATTACTATTTCCTTTGTTTTGAAACCGGCAAGTTCGAAAACCCGCATTGTTTCAAACGCAAGAGGCTGTACCATTCCTTTTTTGCGTATATCCCCCATAAGAATAGCACAGAATTTATCTTTTTTCAACACGCGATGAAACTCGTCCGCCACTTTACCAATTTCGAATAAAAAGTCCTTTATCGGCAAAAGGGAAAGATCGCCTTCTATATCGTCGCTGTAATGAATAATATCCGCATAAGGCGGATGGGCGCAAATCAAGTCTACCGAATTGTCACCCAGCGGAAGTTTGCGCGCGTCTGCAACTTTAATTACGGAAGAAACATTGCCATCGTATTCAAATTCACACTTTTTACGGCTGAGTTCTACAGCTGACGGGTTTATATCAAAGCCGATAAAATTCCTTTTTGTGAGTTTAGCTTCAACAGCCGTAGTGCCGCCGCCGACAAACGGATCCAAAACTGTATCACCTTCTCCTGAATAGCGCAATATAACATTGCGCGGAATGTACGGCGACCAATTTCCGCGATATTTTGCATCATGCGTAGCCCATTTCCCGCGATCGGGAAATGCCCATACGGTATTGGTTTCAAGCTCAAAATTCTCTGGCTGTAACGGAATTTTCTTGGCCATTATCAATCTTCGACTAATTCAGGAGGCACAGGTAAGCCTAAACGAGTAAGCGGTATATATTCAAAATAATAATCACACCCGACTGAATGAATATAGTCAAGCACATCGGCATATCTTTCATTTCTGAACCAATTGTCAAGTAGGTATATATACTCGACATCAATATTTGCAGCCGACATCAGTTTTTTATACTGCTTTTTCTTAAAATCACAAGTTTGAAGTTTTTCATCGACAGAACCCGCAACTTCCTGATGTTTACATTCAATAATAAACAAATTATTATTCAACAAGACAAATATAGAGTCGTCAGGCAACAATTTCTTTGAAATATGTTTTTTCCAGTCGATTTCCAATTTTTTCAGAAAAACAGAATAAAAGTTATGCTTCTTATAAACCTCTGCGACTTTATCTTCATTATAAAACACATCGTGCCCTACGACCGAATAATGTGGTTGTTGCTCCAAAAATTTGGACAGGTCTGTTTTTCCTTCAAAAACCAACCCTGTACGCGTATTCCCACCACCTTTACCGCTTTTAATCATTTTGTACTCTCCCTAATATAATGTAATTTATCTAGTTGCTGATAAGCAATTCGCTAATTTTGCCGCGTTTTTCCGCATTGCTGTTTATCATTCGCGTTGCTGTAACACGATGAATTCTATATGATTTATATAAATCGTCAAAGAAATTGTCTTCCGGATTTACGTTTTTAGGGTCGGAATTGCTCAAAACTATTTTTGCACCCGCCGCATTTATCTCGTCTATAAATTTTGCAAGCCTCATCTGTTCATCATCGTCAAACGCATCGACATTATACGAAGTAAACGCCGATGTTTCCGAAATGGGGCGATACGGCGGGTCTATATATACAAAGGTTTTATTGTCAATAAATGACTTGGACAATGTGTAATCGCCGCAAACGATAGTCACATTCTGCAATGCGTTGTGAATATTACGGAGATTCTCCTCGTCACAAATAGTCGGATTCTTGTACGACCCCATAGGCACATTAAACAGTCCTTTGCGGTTGACACGGTAAAGCCCGTTAAAACACGTCCTATTCAAAAAAATAAAATATGCCGCCTTTTCCGCCGACGTGGCGTCATTCAATATCACGGTATTGAATTTATCACGCACATTATAGTAGAAATATTTTCTTCCGTTATCGTCAAGCGGCAAGAAAGCCATCTCCATATCCTTAAGCCGCACAATCAACTCTTCGATATTCTTTTTAACGGCAGTATAGGCATTAATCAATTCCGCGTTAATATCGCTGATATAAAATTCTTTGAAATTATATCTTGAAAGCACACGAAAAAACAGCGCCCCGCCTCCGACCATGGGTTCAGCATATTTTGCCAAGTCCCTATCGCCGCCGTCAGGGATCATCTTTTCTATTTCATCAACAAGCTGCCCTTTTCCTCCTACCCACTTGATAAACGGTTTGAGTTCGGTTTTATGAGTCTTTTCAAACCGCACAGTACGCTTGTCTATCGGTTTTTCCGCGTTTGACGGTATAATCCACATATTGCCGACCATCATAGCGCCTTTTATACGATCTTCCGAACAAAGAATGGCGACGCGCCTTTGGGAAATATTCCACTTCTCCGCAACTTCTCTCGCCGAAATATAACTTAACATATGCAACCTCAGAATTATATGTTTCTATTATATTCTAAAACGCGAATAATAGCAAGCCATTTATTTATTAAAATATTAAATGTGCATAGCTATACTCGTGTATCAATTTACCGAAATATATTTTCGAATTTGCATTATATTCCGTCATACTTCTATCACTATAGGCAGTATCATGGGTTTTTGCCTGCACTGCGCGTCGAAGTAGCGGGTAAGGGTGCGCTTTAATTTCCTCTTGAAGTTAGCCCTGTCGTCCGCCGACTTGTAGTCGCGCTCGCCCAGCACCTGCGTGACCAGACCGCGCACCACTTCTATATTCGCTTCGTCCAGCGGAAGTCCGCGCGTGATGACTTCGGGCGGCGCCAGCGGCTGACCTTCCGCAAGAGCCACCGTTACCAGCACGATAACCATGCCGTTATTGCTCATCACCTTCCTGTCGCGCAAGGTGACGTTATCCACGTCGGTAAGTCCGTCGACGTACACGTTGCCCGCTTCCACGCCCTCCGCCTGTTTGAGCGAATGTCTGTGCAGAATAAAGCGCGAGCCTATTTCCGCAATGGCTATGCTCGACTTCTTTATGCCCAAAGAAACCGCCATGGCCTCGTGCTGTCTTAAATGTCGGTATTCGCCGTGCACGGGTATGAAAAATTCCGGCTTGATCAGCGAAAGCATCAGTTTGAGTTCGTCCTGGCAGGCGTGACCGGAAACGTGCAACGCTTCCAACGAGCCGTAAAGCACGCTCGCTCCGCGGCGATAGAGGTTGTTGATAACCGTATAGACAAGTTTTTCGTTGCCGGGAATGGGGTTGGACGAAATAACGACAAGGTCGTGCGAATTGACCTCTATCTTATCTTCGCCCGCCGCCATTCGGGTAAGTGCGCTCATCGGTTCGCCCTGCGAGCCGGTCGTTATAAGGCATTGCTTGGAGTAATGGTGCTTGTGCATCTCCTCCTGCTCTATGACCGTGCCTTCCTTCACGCGCAGAAGTCCCAGATCGCGCGCCATTCCGGATACGTTTATCATGCTTCTGCCGTTGAAAACTATCTTGCGCCCGTCGCGCTCGCATATGTCCACTATCTGCTGCAATCTGTTCACGTTGGAAGCAAACGTGGCTATTATAATGCGCTTGTCGTGATTGGTTGCGAATATGCGCTCCAGCGTTTCGCCCACCTTTCTTTCGGATATGGTCGTGCCGGGCTTTTCTATATTCGTGCTTTCTCCAAGCATGAGTTTTACGCCCGAATCGCCTATTTCCGCAATGCGCGTAAGGTCCATAATCTGCCCGTCTACGGGGGTGAAGTCTATCTTATAGTCGCCCGTATGGAATACCCTGCCCACGGGCGTATTTATGCTGAGCGCGAACGCGCCCGAAATACTGTGGCTCACGCGGATGAATTCCACGGAAAAACAACCCGCATTGATAACCGCCCCGCCCTGCACGGTCACGATTTTGGGCGTATCAATGCCGCGTTCTTCCAACTTGTGCCTGATAAGCGCGCAGGAAAGGTCGCTTGCAAAAATCTTCAGCCCCGGCAGTTTTTCCGCAAGATAGGGAATTGCGCCGATATGGTCTTCATGTCCGTGCGTGACCACAAGACCGCGCACCTTGTCCGCATTTTCCGTGATATAGGTGAAATCGGGAATAATCAAATCCACCCCGGGAGTGTCCGTCGTGGGAAAAGACGAGCCGCAGTCGATAATCAGAATATCGTTTTTATACCTCAGCGCGGTCATATTCTTGCCTATCTCGCCTACGCCGCCCAAAAATACGACTTCAAGCCCCTTGTTTCCCGAAGCGACGCTTTCCGCCTGCTCCACGGGCTTACCGTGCCTTTTGACAACGGGCTTTTCCCGGCTTACAACCTGCGCGGGCAACTGTTTTTCCGCCGCCTTTTGCGCATTTTCCCTTGCGCCGTTTACAGGTGCGCTCTTCAACGCCTTCTTATCCGCAGTCTTGCCCTGAGAGTTCTTACCTGCCGCGCTCTTATTCGCCGTCTTACCTGACGCGCCCTTATTCACCGCACCGGCAGTTCTTGCAGAGGAATTCTTTACCGCCGCGCCCGTTGCAGGCATGACGCTTTTATCCTTATTTCCTTTGGGCGCGCCCTTTGCCGCCCTTTCCTTATTCCTTACTTTTTCAGCCAAAATTTTTATCCGCCTTGAATTTACTCATTTTATTATAACAATTCTGCGCGTATAAATCAAGCGAGCGCGTGCAGCGTGCGACGGAAGCGCAGTGCGCTTCACCACTTAACCGCCTTGGCGGCGAGCCGCCGCAGGCTGATGCGGTGAGCCGCCGCGGGCTGATTACTCTTTGCAGTAACAAAACGGAATTTCTACGCTATTATCTCCGCAATGCTTTTATTTTACTGCCGTAATAAAGCGGTTTCTGTTTTAATCTTGTCAAACAGTACTTGACAACATTGCTTCCGACATTGATTACAATAAAATAAAGTGGAACACTCTTAGTCATGTCAAGTAGTAACTGACAAACTCATTACAACTTTACAGTTAAACCTTTTAGTAAAAAACAGGCGTGTCAAGTACTACTTGACAGCGGCAAGCCGCCGAACCATGATTACACGCTGAAACAATTATACAGAAGATTGCCGCCATTATTCTCCGCAATGCTTTGCATTTATTCTTTTCTGCAAACCGAGTACTATCCTTTACCAAAAATCTTGGTATCGGCTTGTTTTCTTAATGCCGATATTTATTATAAGTGCATATAAAATACATATAAAAGGAAGCGGACCTACCCCCGCTTCTCTTTATGATATCGCTATAATATGGCATATTTTTAATAACTATATGCTTATAGTGCACATAAAATACATTAAACTATCTTCAATCCGAATCTTGCGGGCTGCATTGCGGCGTCTATATTCGCCGAGTAGTATCCGATAAGCGTGCCTATGTCCGACCAATAGCAGTCGGCGATATATAACCGCATTTCACTCAGAATTTCGGGGAAAATATCCTTAGAAAAATCGCTCACTCCCGAAGGAATATGCTTCAATACGTCTTCCTGCATGGCGTATATACCCATATTTACAAGGTCGGAAGTGTATTTTTGCGGTTTTTCGCGAAGCGCCGCGATTCTTCCGCCAATCCCCGGTACTACCTCGCCCATTCCGCGCGGGTCAGCAACTCTTTTCGCCGCCAAAGTGCACAAACAAGACATATCTTCGTGATATTTAACAAACTCGCCGATATTGAAGTCCGTAAGCGCGTCACCGCTCATGACCACGAACGGGCGGTCAATGAATTTTGCCGCATTCTTCACGCCCCCGCTCGTGCCAAGCGGCGTGCTTTCCACAAAGTAGGTTATTCTCGCGCCAAGCTTACTGCCGTTGCCGAAGTAATTGATTATCCTCTCGGGCATATAGCCCAAAGTCATCGCAATATCCGTAATTCCCGACCTGACGAGCGAACTCACCGTAAGGGCGAGCACGGGCTTATCCAGAATGGGCACCATTGGTTTGGGCATACTACCCGTAAGCGGACGAAGGCGCGTACCTCTGCCGCCCGCCATAATAACAGCTTTCATCTCCATACGGTTAGTTTATGCAAGCAAAAAATTATTATCACGGCGCATTTGAGCGCGCCGCTCCACCGCGGCGAGCCGCCGCAGGCTGATTATATTTCAAAGTGACAAAAGTGAAGTTCACTCCTTTTTTCTCCGCAAGGCTTTCGCTTTATTATTCTCTGTAACAATGCGGCGAATCGGAAGCGCCGTGCGCTTCACCACTTAACCGCCTTGAAGTAAGCAATACGAAAAATAGACTTGCCTTCTCCGCAATACTTCACCTTTATTGTTTCTGCAAACAAAATACTATCTTTTATCAAAAATCTTGGGAGCGTGGGACGCTCCACCGCGGCGAGCCGCCGCAGGCTGATTATATTTCAAAGTGACAAAAGTGAAGTTCACTCCTTTTTTCTCCGCAAGGCTTTCACTCTATTATTCTCTATAACAATTTAACCGCCGTGAAGTAACATTGTGCTAGGTTGCGGCTTTTCTTCTCTGTAATATCCGGGTTTTACTGTTATCTGCGGATAAAACAAGCCTTTACCAATATTTTTGGTATCGGCTGTTTTAATGTTGTCAAGCAGTACCTGACAGCGGCGAGCCGCCGCAGGCTGATTATATTTCAAAGTGACAAAACTGAATTTCACGTCTTTTTCTCCGCAAGGCTTTCGCTTTATTATTCTCTGTAACAATGCGGCGAACCGGAAGCGCCGTGCGCTTCACCACTTAACCGCCGTGAAGTAACATTGTGCTAGGTTGCGGCTTTTCTTCTCCGTAATATCCGAGTTTTACTGTTATCTGCGGATAAAACAAGCCTTTACCAATATTTTTGGTATCGGCTGTTTTAATGTTGTCAAGCAGTACTTGACAGCGGCGAGCCGCCGCACCCGGTCATTCCCTGAAGTGGCAGAAAAAGTATTGCGGTGTACCTCTCCGTAATGCTTTTTACACGGGTATTAAAATTTTCCTTCCCGCCCGTTATCTGTTGCAATAACGCGCGCAAAGTATTATAATAGTACTATCGTTATAAATTATTTAACAATACAGGAGAAATAATATGAGAGTTTACAATTTTTCGGCAGGACCTTCCATGCTTCCCCTTGAAGTGTTGCAGGAAGCGCAGGCCGAGTTCGTGGACTACAAGGGCTGCGGTATGTCCGTAACCGAAATGAGCCACCGCAGCAAACAATTCGACGCGATCCACAACGAGTGCATCTCGCTCATACGCGAGCTTATGGGTGTGCCCGAAAATTATGAAGTTCTGCTCGTGCAGGGCGGCGCGTCCACGCAGTTTGCCGCCATTCCCATGAACCTGCTTACTTCCGGAAAAGCGGATTATGTGGTTACGGGCAACTTTGCGAAAAAGGCTTACAAGGAAGCGTTGAAGTACGGCGACATTCACGTTGCCGGCTCTTCCGAGGCGGACAAGTTCACCTATATTCCCAAGGAACTCGATATCCGCGACGACGCCGACTACCTGTATATCTGCCAGAACAACACCATATTCGGCACCAGATACAACAAACTTCCCGAATGCAAAATGCCTCTCGTGGCGGACATTTCTTCCAACATTCTCTCCGAAGAAATGGACGTGAGCAAGTACGGCGTGCTTTATGCCGGCGCCCAGAAGAACTTAGCTCCCGCGGGACTTACCATAGTGATCGTGCGTAAGGACCTCATCAAAGAGCCTATGTCTTACTGCCCTACTATGCTCAGCTGGAAGGTTATGGCGGAAAACAACAGCCTTTACAACACTCCTCCCTGCTTTGCCATCTATATGGCGATGCTCAACCTGCGCCATCTGAAGAAGCTGGGCGGCGTAAAGGAAATGCAGAAGATAAACGTGTTCAAAGCGGGACTTTTGTACGACTATATTGATTCTTCTTCCTTCTACGTTAACAGGGTAAACAAGGAAGACCGTTCTTACATGAACGTGCCTTTCAACACCCCGAACGCCGATCTGGACGCGATGTTCGTAAAGCAGGCGGGCGAAAACGGCTTTGTTTCCATAAAAGGCCACAGGCTGGTAGGCGGCATGCGCGCTTCCATATACAACGCAATGCCCGTTGAAGGCATTACCTCGCTTATCGAATTCATGAAGGAATTTGAAAGAGTAAACGGCTGAGGTGGGTATGGAAATTCTTAAATTAAACGCAATATCTCCGCTGGTAGGCGACATTCTCACCGCGGACAACTACACTATATCCGATACCGCAAGCGCACCCGTAGCCATACTTGTGCGCAGTGCGAATATGCACGAATACGCGCTTCCCGAAAGCGTGATAGCCGTTGCCCGCGCCGGTGCGGGCGTGAACAACATTCCGCTCGACAAAATGGCGGAGTGCGGCGTATGCGTATTCAACACCCCCGGCGCCAACGCCAACGCGGTGAAAGAGCTGGTTATCGGCGCGCTTATCATCGCTTCCCGCAAGATAGTGCGCGGCATAAACTGGGTGCAGTCTTTGGGCGGCGAAGACGTGGCTAAGGCGGTTGAAAAAGGCAAAAAAGCCTTTGTGGGACAGGAAATTCTCGGCAAAACGCTGGGCATTGTCGGTCTGGGCGCAATAGGCAGGCTGGTATCCGACGCCGCTCTTGCCCTGGGCATGAACGTCGTGGGCTACGACCCCTATCTTTCCCCCGCGCTTTCCGCCAAGCTGGACAGCCGCGTCAAGACGGTTTCCGACCTGGGCGCACTTTACGCCGTATCCGACTATATCACCCTGCACGTGCCTTCCACTCCCCAGACAAAGGGTTGCATAAACAAGGATTCCATATCCGGAATGAAGGACGGCGTGGTGATAATCAACTGCGCGCGCGGCGACCTGTTCGTCGACGACGACGTCATCGAAGCGGTCAAATCGGGCAAGATTGACAGAGTTGTCACCGACCTTCCCAATAACAAACTCATCGGTGTGGACGGCATTATCACCATTCCCCACCTGGGCGCTTCCACTCCCGAAGCGGAGGACAACTGCGCCGTAATGGCGGCAAAGGAACTTAAAGATTACATCGAGCAAGGCATTGTGGTCAATTCTGTAAACTTCCCCTGCCTCAACCCCGGCGCAAAGCCCGCAGGCAAAGTGAGAATAACCGCTCTTACCAAGACGGACGCGCTCCCCGAAGCCCTCAAAGCGGTGAACGGCGAAAGTAAGTCCGCCACCCGCGGCGACTATGCGTATATCGTAGCCGACTGCGACGAAGACTGCTCTTCCGCTCTCGAAAAAGTAAAGGGCGTTATCAAAGTGCGCGTTATCAAATAATACCGTACACTTGAATACGCACATTATAAAATAATAATAGTAAACACATAAAGAACGGGCGGCAACGCCCGTTTTTTTTACACAAAAATTATCGGCAACTTTATTCGGAAAATTATCCGCCGTCTTATCCAAAATCCCGAAAATTATCCGCCGTCTTATTCCGAAATCTGAAAATTATCCGTTCCGCGGCGACCTTGTCACGCCGTTTTCGCCGGCAGGCTACGGGCTTATAAATCTCATTCGTGCGACAAGAATTGCAACAAAAAAAGCAATTGACGTAAAACGTATTTGCCGCTGAAAAACCTTACCGCTGCAAAAGCGCGGCTGCGACGGCAGCGCAATTACGGAAAATAATACAGTTACCGCAAAATACGTTATTACAAAAAATGCGGTTACGGCATCAAAAAAGAGGGCAGCTAAACTGCCCTCTTCCGGTTGGTTTTCGCTTGTCTTACTTCTTGAGATTCTCTTCGAGAGCCTTCTCCATATCGGCAAGCTCTTTAGGAAGCGTTCCGAATTCGTCGAACTTGGCGTAGAAGGTCTTGATGCCTTCGCAGTCTTCCAGCCAAGCCTGCTTGTCGATGGAAAGCAGATCCTTAACGGTGTCAACGGTGACGTCCTTCAGACCTTCGATATTGATATCTTCCGCCTTAGGAATGTAGCCGATAGGGGTTTCGACAGCTTCAACTTCGCCGTCGATTCTCTTCAGCATCCAGTCGAGCACGCGCAGGTTGTCGCCGAAGCCGGGCCAGATGAAGTGACCGTTTTCGTCCGTTCTGAACCAGTTGACGTTGAAGAACTTAGGCTGCTTGGAAGGCTCAACCGTCTTACCGATATCCAGCCAATGCTGGAAGTAGTCGCCCATGTTGTAGCCGCAGAAAGGCAGCATAGCCATAGGATCGCGCCTTACAACGCCGACTGCGCCGGAAGCGGCCGCGGTGGTTTCGGAAGCCATGATAGAACCTACGAACACGCCGTTATCCCAGTTCTTTGCCTCGTAAACGAGCGGAGCGGTCTTAGCGCGGCGTCCGCCGAAGATGAATGCGCTGATCGGTACAGGCTCGCCGGTGAAGAACTTCTCGGAGATGCAGGGGCAGTTTTCCGCGGGAGCGGTGAAACGGCTGTTGGGATGAGCGCCCTTCTCGGTAGAAGTGGTGCCGTCCCAGGGATTGCCCTTCCAGTCGATGGCGTTCTTAGGCGGATTCTTGTCCAGACCTTCCCACCACACGGTGCCGTTATCCTTGTTGTAAGCGACGTTGGTGAAGATGGTGTTCTTCCTGGTGGAAGCCAAAGCGTTGGGGTTGGACTTTTCGTTGGTGCCGGGAGCTACGCCGAAGAAGCCGTTTTCGGGGTTGATGGCGTAAAGTCTGCCGTCCTCGCCCTTCTTGATCCACGCGATGTCGTCGCCGACCGTCCAGACCTTGTAGCCCTTCTTCTGATAAACTTCCGGAGGAACGAGCATTGCCAGGTTGGTCTTGCCGCATGCGGAAGGGAAAGCAGCCGCCATGTAAACGGTTTCCTTGCCGGGACGCTCGATACCGAGAATGAGCATATGCTCAGCCTGCCAGCCTTCGTTACGGCCCTGGTAGGAAGCTATGCGCAGAGCAAAGCACTTCTTGCCCAGAAGCACGTTGCCGCCGTAACCGGAGTTAACGGAGATAATCGCGTTATCTTCGGGGAACTGGCAGATATATCTCTTTTCTTCGTTTATTTCGCACTTTGCGTGGGTGCCGCGCACGAAGTCGTTGGAATCGCCGAGGGCGTCCAGAACGTTCTTGCCGACGCGGGTCATTATCTTCATGTTGAGCACGACGTAAATTGAGTCGGTGGTTTCGATACCTATCTTGGAGATAGGGCCGCCCACGGGGCCCATGGAATAAGGGATAACGTACATCGTCCTGCCCTTGTAAGCGCCGTCGAGGATAGCGTTAAGCATGGGATATGCTTCCTTGGGGTCCATCCAGTTGTTGGTGGGGCCGGCCTCCTTCCTGGTGCGGGCACAAATATAGGTGCGTCCTTCCACACGCGCAACGTCGTTGACGGCGGTGCGGTGAAGCAGGCAGCCGGGAAGAATTTCCTGGTTGAGCTTAATCATCTCGCCGGTGGCAAGAGCCTGCTCGGTGAGTTCGTTGTACAGCTTTTCGCTGCCGTCGATCCACACGACCTTATCAGGCTTGCACAGGTCAATCCTGCTCTGAACGAAATCCAATACTTGCTTGTTAGTAGTCAGATTTGCCATAGTATATTCTCCTTAAAATGATTATTTACAAAGTTCGCGGATTTCCGCCGCGTTTATTATATCATTTGAAGAAAGCAAAAGTAAACAAAATGACGTAAGTTTTAAGCAAAAGAATAAACCCGGAACTTGCACCGCATTTTATCGCGCAATATAATACCGCAACGGCGATTGAATTGCTTTTATCCGAAAACAATTTATTCTTATTAAAGGCGATTTTCTTTTATTAAAAGCAAAAGCCCTCCGGAAAATTTCCCCGGAGGGCTTTGTTTTGACAAATTGGTTTATTGTTCTTTTTTATCCGCTTTCACCATGTCGAATTCGCCGTCTTTGGCGGTGAGGTTGACCGTATCGCCTTCGCCGAATTCGCCCAGGAGCATTTTTTCGGACAGCACGTCTTCTATGTTGCGCTGGACCGCCCTTCTCAGCGGACGGGCGCCGTACTCTTTGTTGTAGCCCTTTTCGATGAGCAGGTCGCAGGCGGCTTCGTCGTAGGTGAAGGTGATTTCACGTTCGGCAAGGCGTTTTGCCACGTCGCCGAGCATCTTGCGGCAGATAAGGCGCATATCCTGTTTTTCCAGACTGCGGAAGATGATTATATCGTCCACACGGTTGATGAATTCGGGACGGAAGGCGTTTTTCAGGGCTTCCATCTGTCTGTCCTTCATGTCGTCGTACTCCTGCTCGGAAGAGCCGAAGCCGAGGTGCGCCTTTTTGATTGCGTCCGCGCCGATGTTGGAGGTCATGATTATGATGGTGTTTTTGAAGTTGACCTCTCTGCCGTGCGAATCTTTCAGATGTCCGTCGTCGAGCACCTGGAGCAGGATGTTGAACACGTCGGGGTGCGCCTTTTCTATTTCGTCGAACAAGATGACGGAATAAGGGTGTCTGCGCACTTTTTCCGTAAGCTGGCCGCCCTCGTCGTAGCCGACGTAGCCTGGCGCGGAGCCGATGAGTTTGGACACGTTCATCTTATCCATATATTCGGACATATCCACGCGTATCATCAGATTTTCGTCGCCGAACATTGCCTCCGCAAGCGCTTTGGAAAGCTCGGTCTTGCCCACGCCCGTAGGACCCAGGAAGATGAACGAGCCGATGGGACGGCGCTTGTCCTGAATGCCCGCGCGGGCACGGCGTACCGCCCTTGCCACCGCGGACACCGCCTCGTCCTGACCCACGACGCGCTTGCGCAGTTCGTCTTCCAGCCTGAGCAGCCTCTGCGACTCCTTTTCCGTAAGCTGTGCCACGGGAATGGACGTGCTTTCGGACACGACTTCCGCGATATCCTTTTCGTCCACGAACAGTTCCTGCTTTGCCCTGTCCTGTCCCCAATTCTTCTTTTCCTCCGCGATTTCCGCTTTGAGTTGTTTTATCTTGGCGTCGAGTTCCGCGCACGCTTTAAAGTCGCGCCTTTCCATGTGGTGGTTGAGGTCGATATTCAGTTTGCTGACCTCTTCTTCCTTGTCCTTTATGCCCTGAGGAAGCATGAAGTTGGACACCTTCTTCCTCGACATCGCCTCGTCCATCAGGTCGATGGCTTTATCGGGCAGGAAGCGGTCGGAGATGTACCTGTCGGAGAGCACCGCCGCCGCTTTCAGGGCAGCGTCCGTTATCTTCACGCCGTGGTATTTCTCGTACTTGCCGCGCAGTCCCTTCAAGATGACTTCCGTTTCGTCCACCGTGGGCGGTTCAACCATAATGGGCTGCAGTCTGCGTTCCAGAGCCGCGTCCTTTTCGATATACTTGGTATATTCGTCTATGGTGGTGGCGCCTATCGTCTGCAACTCGCCCCTTGCCAGCATGGGCTTTAAGATATTCGCCATATCAAGCGAGTTTTCCGAAGAAGAACCTGCGCCCACGATAAGATGGATTTCGTCGATAAACAGAATTATGTTGGAATCCGTCTTGATGGTGTTTATCAGCTTTTTCATTCTCTCTTCAAAGTCGCCGCGGTACTTTGTGCCCGCCATAAGCGAAGCCACGTCGAGCGAAAATATAGTCTTGCCGCGCAGCGTTTCGGGCACTTCGCCCGCCACTATCGCCTGTGCCAGACCTTCCACTATCGCGCTCTTGCCCACGCCCGGTTCGCCGATGAGCACGGGGTTGTTCTTGGTGCGGCGGGAGAGGACTTCCACTATTCTGTTTATCTCCTCGCTCCTGCCGATGACGGGATCGAGTTTGCCGTCGCGCGCCTTTTGGGTTATGTCCGCGCCCAGCTTTTCCATATCCTTGGTAATGCCGCCCTTCTTCTGTTCCTCCTCTTTTCCGGGAGCGCCCCTGTTGAACCTTATCTCCCTGAACGACCTGCCGTTGTTGCGCGGAGGCTCTTCGCCGTTCATGCTGTTGAGCAGATTGGAAAACTGCCGGCGCAGATCTTCAAGCGGATCTTCCCCGTCGTCTTCCTCCTCTTCGTCCTCTCCGGAGCCTGAGGCGAGATAATTCTGCAATTCCCTGCGCAGGTCGTTCACGTCCACGCCCAGCGCGGAAAGCCTTTGCACGGCGAAGCTGTCGCGCATATTGAGCACGCCCAGAAGCAGCAGCGGGGAAGATATTTCCGTCCCGCTCTGGGAAGCCATCATACTGCACCAGTCGAGCACCTTGCGTATGCGCTCGGACATGAGCACCCTGTTGCTCGCGGTGGCGCCCGCGTTCAGCTCGACAAGCTGTTTCACGTTGTCTTCCGAAAGCCCTTCTTTTTCCAGAAACTGTTTTGCGTCGCACTCCACGCCCAGCATGGCGGCGACAAGAAACTCCGTACCCAGAATTTTGTCGTCGGCGTAGGAAGCAAGCCTTCCCGCCGCCTTCATTACTTTATCGCATTCGTCCGTAAATTTATAATCCATATTGTCTTTCCTCCTCAGCGTGCAAGCGCGTTTCTGACTATCCTCGCACGCGTAATATCTCTTTCTTCCGCATTCAGCTTCTTGCCCGCCGCCTTGCAAAGCATTGCCGGCTGTGTGAGCGTTATGAGTTCGTCCGCCTTGTCCGCGTCCGCCTTGATAAAGTCAAGCGCGATACCCAGCTTGACGTAGGCGATAAGCTCCATAAATTCGTTTGTGGCGACCTTGCATGCGTTGCACAAGATGCCGTACGCGCGCATTATCTTATCCTGCAGATCGACTCCGCCTCTGCGCGCCAGATCTTCCCTTGCGGCGCGTTCGGCGCGGATAAAACTTTCCGCGACTTTGGTTACCCTGCTTAAAATTTCCTCCTCGCTCGCGCCTATCATCGCCTGGTTGGATATCTGGTACATAAATCCCTTTTCCTGCGAGCCTTCGCCGTAAACGCCGCGCGCGGTCACGCCGAACTGCGGCAGAGTGCCCAGCACGGAATTGAGCGCGCCCGTAAGCGTGAGCGCGGGCACGAACACCATGAAAGAAGCCCTCATTCCCGCGCCCATATTGGTCGGGCAGGCGGTCAGATAGCCGTACTTGTTGTCAAAGGCGAACTCCAGCTGTTTAGCCATAGCCTTATCCACATCGACAAGCCGTTTGAACGCGGAATTCAGATCGAAGCCGCGCACGATGCACTGCGCCCTGATATGGTCTTCTTCGTTTATCATGACGGATATGTCCTGCAAACGGCTTATCATGACCGCGCCGTAGCGCGAGGACACCAGCGCCGGCGATATGAGATGCTTTTCCACAAGCGCCTGGGCGTCAAGGGGATCAAGTCCGTTCATGCGGTACATATGGAAGGTATCAACGCTGCTCAGCGCCTTCTCCGCCCCGCGCATAAGCACGGAATATATCTCCTCTTCACCCGTAAGTTTATCCGGGAAAGGAAGCCCCGTTATATTGCGGGCGAACCTCACCCTGCTGGAATAGACCACGTCTTTACATTTATCTTCCGCCGCCATAGCCACCTCACTTCTTCAATGCGTCCAGCTTTGCCTGAAGCTCCGCCGCCCGCATGAAATCCCTGTTTTTGACCGCCTCGTCTATCTGGCGCGAAAGCGCTTCCGCCTCGTCGACGGGCTTTACCTTTTCTTTTTTCTCCTGAACCTGTTCCGCGCTTTCCACGGTGGTGTCAAGCGGAGCGCGCCCCGTATAAGGCTTGCCGCGCATCTGCTTGTACGTCTGCTCCACTATGTCGGAAAAGGTGTGGTAACATTCGCTGCACCCGAATCGCAGATTCTTTCTGACTTCCCTTTCGGTAGTGCCGCACTTGCCGCATACCCTGGCTGTGGTCCTGTAACCTCCGCCCATGCCCGACATGAGCATTGCCGCTTCGTTGAAAAAGTCCTGCACGAAATTTTCACCCGCGCTCAGCTTGGCGGCGCAATGGGCGCACAGATGCTGTTCGCTTTTTACCCCGTTCACGTTCGTTTTGACCACGATCGTCGCCTTGCGCATACCGCATATCTGACAAATCTCGTCCATATTATCCTCCTTACTTACGCATGAGTGCGATAAGTATCTCTCTATATATATTACGGCGGAGCCTGCCGCTTTCCTTCGCGCCGTCAAGCGCCTTTGCGGAAAGGCTTGCCAGTATCAGCGCCTTTTCGCGTTCGGTGACCGCCTGTGCCCGCACGAGCCTGTCGACCATGTCGCGCGCCCTGTTTTCGGGCAGAGTGTCCGCCCCGCTCACCTCTTTCAGCTGTCCCGATACGGGGTCGTCGCCGCCCGCTATACGGACAAGCGTGATCCCGCCGCCCCCGCCGCGCCTGGATTTGACTATAAATCCCCTTGCAATGGTAAAACGCGTGGACAGCACGTAGTTTATCTGGCTGGGAGCTACGGAAAAATACTGCGCAAGTTCGTTGCGCGAAAGCGTTATCTCGTCGCCGCTGCCCAGCACCGACAATATAAACTGCTCGATTTCGCTTGAAATATTCATTTTCCGACTCCCTTTCCGTCTTTCCCTGCAAAACCGCCTCTTCGATTCGACGTTTTTCACGGTTTTACAATGGTTTGACCTTGTCTGACCTTTGACTTTATTATACACCTTATACACTTTTTGTCAAGGGGGCAGAGGAAATTTTTTTGTGAATTTTTTGTAAATTGTGCCGTAAAATATCAAAGCGCCGCTGTTGCGGCGTTCGTTAAATTATACCGAAAATTAAACGTACGATAAAGTACGCTGCTAAACTTATAGCCTGTTTTTCATGCGGCGCACAGAAAAATGACCAAGAAAACATATAAGATAACACATAAGTATTGACTGCAAACTTGCAATCGTGATACAATAAAAGCAGTAAAATATTCCGAGGCAGTTTATGGATAGATATATTCCGCCCTACGACGTCACCGACGAAATGCTGGAATTGACGTCGGAAATTGCGGAGAACCTGGGCAAATTGAGCAACGTAGACGATCTTGAAAGGTTGCCGCGCCTGCGCAGGGTGAACCGCATAAAGTCCATTCAATCGTCGCTCGCCATTGAAAACAATACTCTTTCGCTCATACAGGTGACGGACGTTATCGACGGAAAGCGCGTTTTGGGTCCGCAGGAAGATATTTTCGCCGTAAAAAACGCCTTTAACGCGTACAAAATGATACCCGAACTCAATCCGTTTTCTCTAAGCGACTTGAAAAATGCGCACGGCGTTATGATGCAGGGGCTGGTCGAAGGCGCGGGCAAATTCCGCACGAATTCCGTGGGCGTGTTCGATGAAAGCGGAAAAGTTATCCACGTGGCGCCGCCTTGCGATATGGTAAACGGACTGATGGAACAGCTTTTCGAATGGCTTAAAACAAGCAAAGCCCATATGCTTATTCGTTCGAGCATATTCCACTACGAATTCGAGTTTATCCACCCGTTTGCGGACGGAAACGGCAGGACGGGCAGACTTTGGCAGACGGCCTTACTTGCCGATTGGAAACCCGTGTTTGAATGGATACCCGTCGAAAGTATCATAAAAGACCATCAGGCTGAGTATTACCATGCCATCGGACTTTCCACCTCGGAAGGCAAATCGAACAGCTTTATTCTGTTTATGCTGGGCATTATCAAAAAAGCGGTGGAAGAACTGATAAGAGATACTCGCTCCCATCAAAGCCATATCAGCAGTCAAGTGAAGGCTCTTATGTCCGTAATCGAAACCTATCCTATGTCCGCAACGGAACTTATGGAAAAACTCGGCTTAAAGTCGCGCGCCGCCTTCCGCAAAAACTATCTGCAACCCTGCCTTGCCGCCGGACTTATCGCCATGACCGACCCCGAAAACAAAACAAGCCGCAATCAAAGATATTTCAGAATATGAAACGTCACGCCTCGGCATTTCCTTCGCGGCAACAAAAAACGTTTACGCTATTTTTCTGAAAGTATAGACTTTTCCGTCGTAAGTGATGTCCATGAGCTGGACTTCGTTGTTCGCGCTCTTATAGAGGTAACACACGGCCTGCATGGTAATACCGTCGTCCATGGTTACGGTGAGATAGACGTTGTCGTTCTGCTTTTTCTCTTCGTATTCGCCGTAATAGGTATTGCCCGAATAGCGCGCCACGAAACGGCTGGACGAAACTTCGCAGGTGACGTTCATTTTCTCTACGTCCGTACCTCCTCCCACGTTTACGCCGTAAGCGAGAACGTTGCCTTCGCTGTCCGTGCACCTGAGCAAATCCCACTGCCCCTGGGCGGTGGCCTTTACTCCGCACGCCGCAACGAAGGCGCCAATGCCGCACAGCGCCAGAACGGCTATTAAGATAAGTGCAACCTTCTTTTTTCTCATCGCTCTTCGGGATATATTATAAGCGCGGGTGTTGCGAAAATCAATAGTCGTTTCTGTAAAAAGATTATAATTTACATTTTATTTACCCTTGCCTTACCGCGATAATGCGCTTTGAGCGTGCCCTTTCAGGCATATTTCTGCGAGCTGTCACTCGACGTAGCTCTGCTACGACTTCACTCCATCTCGCAAAAATATATCCTGAAATTCCTACGCTGAAAGCGCACCATCGCGGTAATTCAAGGGTAACCCGTTAAGCGCCTCGCAAAAATGTGGTTTTGCTTCGCTTTATTAGAAATTTTCCGCCTTGTTAAAAGCCGCGCAACAAAGCACTGCGTAGAAGTGCTATATTAATTTTAATTCCACCGCTTTTCAAGCCGCGCTCTAATGCGGCGCAGAGAAGGCGTGTCAGACGCGGAAAAGTGCCTTTTTACGAGGGGAGCAGATGCCGAGCAGGAACAATACGAACGCGCCTCAGAACATATCTTTTCGGCGCTTTTGCACAGCCGTCACTTGACAATACAGTGTATTGTCTGCCCTCCGTCCGCACAAAATCACCCGAAAATCTTTCGCCCTGAGGTGCCTTGCAGTCCCGCAATGCCGATTTCTTGTCGGTGCAAGGAGTTTGCCGCAGGCAATACTATGTATTGTCAAGACAAACGACACGGCAACGGCTGAAATCGGCTTTGCCGGACCGTGTTCGTATTGTTC
>CAJFJA010000011.1 GCA_904382605.1 Candidatus Alloclostridium intestinigallinarum
TCGACTTTTAAATATATCTATTCCTTTGGCGGCAATAAAAAAACTACCCGAACCCACTTTTCTGTGATAGTGGTGTTCGGATAGTTCCAATTTGGTGACTCCAAGGGGAATCGAACCCCTGTTACCACCGTGAAAGGGTGGTGTCTTAACCGCTTGACCATGGAGCCGTATATTTAGTTGTACTGCCCCGCGTTTTCCTTCCCGAAAACCGCTAGCCATAATAATATATAATAAATGAGCGGCTATGTCAACTGATTGAAGAAGATTTTTTAAAAATAAAATGGAAAAATTCCCTCAAAACTATTGACAAACCGCCCTCATATCTAATATTATAATATAGCATTTAATTGACGCGGAGTGGAGCAGTGGCAGCTCGTCGGGCTCATAACCCGAAGGTCGGAGGTTCGAATCCTTCCTCCGCAACCACTTTTTGTGGCGGTGTAGCTTAGTTGGTTAGAGCGTCCGGTTCATACCCGGAAGGTCATAGGTTCGAATCCCATCACCGCTACCAAAACTTGAAATCTTTGGCATGAGGAGAAATACCCAAGAGGCCGAAGTAGTACGGGAAACCGTAGCGAGGGTTCAAATCCCTCTTTCTCCGCCAGAGCCCGTGCCGACAGGTGCGGGCTTGAGTATTTTACGCAATTGAATGTTCTGAAAATGCTCTCGCATACTGCAATTAAAATATACTATACTTTTTTGACATGTGTCAAGATAATTTTATATTTTGCTTGAAATTATGCAGTATTTTGACTTTTTTGTATAGACAATATAGACAAAAAGCCCTAATAAGAGGCATAATTTTTGTTGCAAAGGATATTGAATTGGTTCTGCTTTGCAACCAGCTCGCGCGAAAAAAGCTCAACGTATTCAGATGATTCTTCAATTGATTGGTGCGTCATCAAGCGTTGCAGTGTTACGGTGTCTACCCCGTTAAGCACCTCAATTTTTGCAAAGGAATGGCGGAATATATGCACTCCGGTCTGCTCTACCCCTATTTGTCTAAGATAACGGTTAATTCGTTCGTAGATTGTGCTACGAGTAAGCTGATTGCCGAACCGATTGAAGAAAATGTAGTCTCCGGTAGTCAAATTATGGTGCCGGATATGCTTGCGCAATATATCCAGAAGAGGGTCGGCAATCGGAATGGAATTGTTGCGGCGGTTTTTCGAGTGGTTGAGTTGCATTATTTTTGTGGAAAAATCTATGTCCCTGACCTTCGCCGCCCTCACCGTCTTCGAGCGCACTCCTGTGGACAGCAGAAAGACGCATAAAACGCTGTCGCAATTGGTTATATCAAGACTTTGTATAATGCGCTCTATGTCGCAGATGAGAAATGACTTTTTCATCGGCTGTGATACGCGTATCATATCAGCTTTTGCGTCACTTTTAATGCGGACTCCCCGGGAGCGCATAAATTCCACAAACTGATTGATTGCCTTCAACCTGTTCACAATTGATTTATCGCTTATGCCAGAGCGTACGAGGTGGGCAGCATATTCATTTAGCCGCTGCTTGGAAATTCGCTGAGGAAACTTGCTGTATTTTCCCGCATACCACACGTTGAACAGCTTGATGTGGCTGCCGTATGTGGCAATACTTTCGGGTACCAGATTGCGGCATACTTTTTCTTGCAGAAAAAGTAACCTGTGATTTTCGAGTGTTTTCATAAACTCCTCCTATGTGTTTATTGGAACAATATTTTATACTATTTTCATATATTTTGCAATAATCAATTCCTACCCCTTTTTCGTGTATAGACAATATAGACAGTATAGACCAATGGGACAGTCTCCCGAAAAAAATGGCTTGCCATTGCTTACTTCTTGTGATATAATGACCTATCAAACTTGCGAGGTAAACCGATATGATGAATATGCTTATTAAGCTGGACGAAGAACGCGTGAAAAAAGACGGCAAGTACGACCTTGCCGAACTGCGGACGCAAAGTTTGAAAGGGTGTTCAAAAGCACGAAAATAAAGCGCTCTGCCCTAGACAAGGTCGTTCGGAGCAATAAGGGAAAAGGAAAGGCGTGACAGTAGAGGTCACGCCCTTATTTTACTTCATAGAATATTCTGTAATAACCGCGTCGGGTATAATCGACTTTATATTATCGGCGGTTTCTTTCAGCGCCACGGCATACCGTTTGCCGTCCGGCATTACTATAAGATACTCCGGCTTGATAATTCCGGTGGCATAGTCCGCGCGAAGTGCCGAGGCGATGATGTGCGCTTGCTTTGTAGAAAAACTCTTTTTCATTTCCCTCTCCTTTGTATAGACAGTATAGACAATCTAGACGTTATCAAGATATTCTATTATAAGGCGGCGCAGAACGCTCGAAGCGTCCTCTCCCTCGCGCTGTCTGACTTCCAGCTTGAACCTGTCCCACAATTCACGCTCTATGCGGAAGTTTGCCTGGGAAAGGCGCGGCTGAGCGCTGATTGAAAGCAGACTGCCGACGCCCTTTTTGTTGTCACTTCTTTTGTTTATCTCTATCATTTTCCTTCTCCTTTGTATAGACAATATATACAGTCTAGACAGATTTCAAAACCTCGTCCACAAAGCGCTCGTAGTCCTGCGCCACGGCGGAAGTCGGACGATAGGAATATACTGTCTTGCCCAGCCCGGGCGCGTCCGCGACGGTAACGGACGAGCGTATAATGGCATTAAAAACGCGGCTGTTGTTCTCCTTGGCATACCCCTTCATATAGTCTATGACTTGCCTTGTAGATACTCTGCGCATATCCGCCATAGTAGCAAGAAAGCCCATTACGTCCGCATTACAGCCGCAAATGGACAGCTCTGCAAGAGTATCGAGCAGAATATCAACTCCGTTTAAGGACTGAAATTCCGGCTTGAAGGGCACTATTATCTTATCACAGGCGGCTATTGCGTTGAGGGTGATTACGGAAAGCGACGGGTTAGTGTCCAGCACCACAAAGTCGTAACCGCACTCGAGAATAAGCGGCAACGATTTTTTAAGATAGTTTTCCCGCCCGACCTTTCCGGCAAGTTCGATATTACAGCGTTCCAGGCCGATTGCCGAAGACACGATATCGAGGTTATCTGCAACCTTACGCACTTCAAGATGAGGCTGTTTTGCAAGCAGTTTTGCCACAGGCGGCAAAGCGGTATCTGTATCCGAAATGCCGAAAGACGCAGTCATTTGTCCTTGTGGGTCAAAATCCAGCGCAAGCGTTCTGAAATTACGGCGGGAAAGCCCGTCCGCCAGCGCAACGGCGGTAGCGGTTTTACCGACCCCACCCTTTTGATTTACAATACCTATTACTTTCATGTTTTTCTCCTTTGTATAGATTGTATAGACAGTATAGACAATGCGGCTATGCGCATGCGTAGATATACTGTCTATATGTAGATATTTACGATTGATTATCGCGCGCGGACAATTCGCGTATTGCTTGATAGTCGGGCAGTTCGAGGACGTTTTTAAGCGGCTTCTCGAACAGCGCCTGCACAAATTGGTGCGCGATTATCTGCACCATAGCTCGCTGTCTGGACGAGCCGATGAAGAAGGTTTCACCGCGCCCGGCAGTGGTTATCAGGTAAATTTCTTCATCGTTGAACGCGCCTGCGCCGCCGAACACGGCGGTAAGGTCCTGCATATCCATTTTTGACAGCCCGAAAACAAAGTTGTACTGACTGTTTTTAATGATGACGGACGTCTTATTGCGCAGTTCCTCTGTACTGTTCCAGTCGCTGATATTCTGCGTTGCCGGGATAAACGATCCGAAATATTTGCGTATGCGCTTGTTCATCTGATAGAAAAAGTCAACGGCTATCGGACAGTTTTTATCAATGAACAGGTGCGCCTCGTCTGCAAAAACGATTATATGGCGCATTTTTCCCGCGGCATTGTTTGCCTCGCGGATATTGATTATCTGCTGTTCCATATACCGAAATACCAGCAGCATTTGCGCGTTCGCCACGGTCTGATTTTTATTTGCAAACAGCGATTGGAAGTTGAATACGACAAAGTCAGA
Source organism: Candidatus Alloclostridium intestinigallinarum (assembly GCA_904382605.1). Taxonomy (GTDB): domain Bacteria; phylum Bacillota; class Clostridia; order Christensenellales; family UBA3700; genus Alloclostridium; species Alloclostridium intestinigallinarum. Next base: position 4,003 of record CAJFJA010000011.1, read on the forward strand.
CGTCGTAAGCAAGGTGGACGGAGCGTTCCAAAGGTCGGCATACCTGCCGCCGCGGGCAAATTTTTTCAAATACATCTGCGCGCGGAGCAGGTTGTTTTTGAACAGCAGATTTTCCTCTTTTTCTATGCGTGCAGATATAGCGCCGTAAACGTCGTCAAACAACGGGAACTTGTCCGCGCCGAATTCAGAGCAATCGGTGTATTCTGTTATTCCGCGCCCGGCGTAAACCTCGACGACAATATTGTTTATCAGTTCGAGCACATCTGCGTCGCAGTCAGGCATTATCGTGCGGAAGAAACTTTCAAGAAATTTCAGGTGGGCGGCAAAAATCGTCGTCGGCTCAGCCTTACTGCCGTCATCGGTAAGAACGTCATAGATATGGAAGGGGTTAATTCGTCCCTCTACGGCGTTGCCCACGTCTATAATAGTGCCCTTCAAATTACGCGCCAGTTGCAGATATTCCGCCTCGGGGTCTAATATAAAACACATAGTGCCTTCCGTCCACTCGTGGGTAAGCATGAGTTTTGAGAAAAACGACTTACCGCCGCCCGGCTTCCCGATTATCATACCGTTTGAGTTGGTGTAATCGGCGGAGCGCTTCCACATATCAAGAATGAGCGGGTAATTATTATAAACGCCGTACAACTTGCCACCTGGCTCCATAATGTTGGTGTGCACAAAAGGAAAAACTGCCGCAAGCGAAGAGGAATTTATGCCGCGTTCGTGGTTTTTCAGCTTTATCCGCCGCGAGACGTTCGCCGCAATAAAGCCGTCTGTCTGCCGCGCAAAAAGATTAGACGCTACAAATCCCTGTGCCGAGAGGTCTTGACGCAACTTGCGGCGCGCTGTCTGAATATTGTCACCTTCATCGTAACAAAAGCGGGTTATCGTTGTAGTGACGTCGTATAAAAATTCGTTTTCGTTTTGCAAATTTTCCAATAGCGCGCCCATAGAGGCGATATGCGCGTCTTTTTCAATCATTTCAGAGGCTTTGCGCTCTTGCTTGGACGCCAGCTCGTTGACGGCACCGTCTATGCGCTTTATGGCTTTGAACTGGTCTACCGGCCGTATCTGCATTACTACCTTGGTGTTGTCGATATCAAACAATTTCGCGCCCCAGGCATTGCCGACTGCGTTGGGATAATCGGCTATGCAATAGCTAAACGCCGTGACGTCGTCAATCTTGTACTTTGTGGTACCGAAAGTTATCTTCTTTGGCTTTATCCAGCCCATTAACTCCTCTCGCTTCAAGCTGTCCGCTTCGCGTTCATCAAAGTTGCGGGTGAAAGAGTATTTCAAAAATACCGCCGTTTCAGTTGCATTCAGGCGCTTTGTGTCAAGATTTATCTGACCTATGGTTTCGGCAATCGAGTTTGCGCTCTGGTCAAGGCTACGCTCATCACTGTCGTATATTACTATGTAGTAGAACGGACAGTAAATTTTTTGCACATTGTTGATGTCGTCAAGCTGTTGCAAGCGGCTGTAATATACAAGCTGCTTTACCGCCTTGCGCTCTTCATCATCGTCCTCGACGGCAGTCAGCTTGTCCCACACATTTTGCACCTGTCCGTCGAACTTGACAGGTCTGTCTATCTTGATAAGGTCGATTGCCTGCCCGTCTTCGATGTACTTTAATGCCTGTGCGAGCGTATCTATGTCTATATCCTGCTGGTAATCGTCTTCAATGCCGAATTCCTTTTGTCCGACTTCGAGGACAACTGCGTAGTAATTGTCGTAAATAATAACTCCTTGCTCGTTTATATCTTTGAACGGCATAAGAGAGTCTATGTCCTTTTCTTTTGTGAACTTCTTTTTGCCTGCGGCAAATTTAATAAATTGCAGTGCCTCGGTATAAAACAAAGTGTTTGAACCGGTGGGCATAAACAACGCAATTGATATAACGGCAATCGTGATTGCCACTATAAAGCGCCCGGGAAGGTTGCTCATACAGATGAGTACCACCGCCACGAGGATAATAAACATTATAATAATATCCTTCAATCCCCAGGACTTGAAAATTGTTGATTTCATTTTTGAACGTTTGGGTATGATTCTCATAGTTTAATCTCCTATATCTATTCCGTTACGGATTGCGTCCACAACGCCCTTTGCCGATTGTGCGGCGCGCTTTACAGGTTGTCCTGCGCGGTGCGCCATACCTGCAATACCATTGCCTTCCATAAATTTGCCTTTCAACGAGTTTTTGAGCTCTGTCACATTGGTTTTCATTTTTGCAACGCCGGCGCGATAAGCATTACCGCCGATGAATGTACCGGCGGCATTGACGGTTTTCGCGCCCATTTTTGCACCGCCGCGTAGCAACCCACCCGTCTGCCGTCCGTACCTGTTCGTACCGCCGAACACGGCGCGCTTCGCTCCTGCAACCATTCTGCCCGTACCCAAAGCGGTGGCGAACATAGAGCGTAACCCGCTGGTAGTTTCGCGGTTTTCTTCCGCCTGGGTACCTATCAGACGGGCAAACAGTAACTGCCCTGCGGGAATCGTGAACGCGCCACACACTACCAATATCAGGATAAACAGGTCATTTACCGTCTGTGATACGCTTTGTATTGTTATTGTTGTTATGATAGGCAGCACAAGTATGAAAATATTTACTGCCAGTACCGTGCCGTATGCCAGCAATACCTTTGATATTGCGGTTTCGCGCCACAACTTAAAACGCGCACCGTCATCAATCGGAACGGTGGCGATAATGAGCGGCGCGCAAAGATAGATAAAAACTATATTGAATATGCGTGCGGTAAGTCCCAGAACCGCCTGAATCATAACGATGAGCATTGCAACGGACGCAATTGTCGCGGTGAGAAAGTTGAAGGTGGTTATGTCCGCAACGCCGCCCTCTCCGGGTGTATTTACATCATACAAAATACCCATCCATGCTGGTTCAAGTTCTCCAAAGAACGCATTTGGACTATCGCCGAAGGAAAATCCGTTTACTGCGCGGTCACCCCAGTCTATCTGCTGCCCGGCGCAAATATTCATTATCGTCTGCCCGAGAGTGTAATCGTTGCCATTATTAAACGCCAGGTCGATAAGTTGCAATATCTCATTTGCTAGCCAGATGATTGCAAGCAGCGCAAATGCCGTGAGCAACGTGGATATCGTGGTCATCAAAAACTCAAATAACGTTTTACCTTGCGACTTGTGTTTTGTCACGACGGCATTTTTAATAACGGATATTATCGTAAAGCATAGGGCAACGAATATCGAAATGCCCGCTATTACGAAAAATACCGTCTGAACGCTTTTATTGGTTACCAGATATTCGAGCAGATAGACTTCCCTGTTCTCGCCGGATACGGTTACGGAAGTCAGCCCAGAGAGCGCTCCGAAGACTTCCATAATACAGTCCACGAGGTACAGACAGTTTTTTATCAGCCAATAAAGTACTTCGTAAAATAAACTCATTATTATTTTCTCCTTGACAAAATATATTATTTATGGTACATTGTTCTATCAACTCAAAGAGGTGTTTTATGAACCGTAAATTTATTCTGTTATGTCTGGCAGCCGTCCTGGTTATCGGCGCAGTTGTCGGCGTTGCCGCCTGCAACAACGACCCGATTGTGGGCACCTGGGTATCCGAAGACGGCTCTAAATATGTGTTCGAAAAGGACGGGACTGTCACGGACTATCTTCCTGACGGCTCGGTTTTTGCTGTTTATGAGTGGAGATATACTACTCAATACACCGAAGACTTTCCGTATACTTTCTATAACGAACAAGGAGCCCCTGTCGACCATGTCGGACTCCGAGAGGACGGCACTCTCAGGCACCGCGGCGAAGTTTATACCAAGCAATAAGGAGGTATAGCGCAATGCGTGAAGTGAAGTGGATACCCCAGCCGGACGGCTCTGTTCTTGTAGAGGGACTCTCCATTGAAGAAATGGAATACCTTGCCTCGTCATCGCCGTATTCGATAGACGAAGATGTCTCGGGGCCGCCTGAGTGTTTTGAAGAGCCGAAAATCGTAAAGTGGATACCCCAGCCGGACGGTTCTGTTCTTGTGGAAGGGCTTTCCATTGATGAAATGGAGTACCTTGCCTCGTCATCGCCGTATTCGGTGAACGACGACCTTTCCGACCCGCCGGAAGAATTCCTTTGACCTCACCTGCCCTCGCAATGCGAGGGCTTTTTCCTTTTGCCATATTTTCTCCTAAGGGGCGGTTTCCCGCCCCGTATTTTTAATTTTGCGGTGGCGGAGGCTCTACGCCCCCTGGCTGTACCAGGCGTACAAGCCGCCGATAATGCTGCCTGCCACGACAGCCAGCACAAACAGTATTACAATACCTATAATGAACTGTTTGAGTATCTCTTTCGCTTCCTTACGCTTGTCGCCGGAAGTGGCGGTTATATACCTGACCGCCATATAAATTACCCAAAGCACCACCACTGCCGCGAGTATACCGAATACCCAAGGCGTAACGGTGTTTATCAATGTGTTTAACCTTGCGGATATATCGTCAAGGTTGGTCTGCAAATCTCCTGTCGTCATAAGCTGATTCTCCTTTTAAGATTTTATCTTTCGTTTTGCCACTATCAGTACAATAACTCCCACGACCGCCACCGCGCCGACCGCGATTATTACTATCGAGATAGTGGATAAACGGTAAGGTATTTCAAACGTAATTGTCGAAACATTTCCCAGCGAATCGGTGACGGTTATCACATATTCGCCGTTTTCGGTAAACGTCTGGCCTACCTTGCAGGACAGCGGTGCGCCGTCCTTTGTTGCTACAATTGTCACATTGTCCTTTGATATGGAAGAAAGCGTAACACTTCCGTTCTCGCCCAGCGTAAGTTCCGCTTCGGGGGGAATATTATCAACGACTACGGCGAGCATGTATGCTTGTCCGCCGGGCGCGCAGAGCGCAAGCTCGTAACTTCCGCTTTCTGTCAAGGACAGCTTACCGCCTTCAATCGCCGCCTGAACACTCTGCCCGTCCTTAGTTGCGGACACAAGCGACGTCCCGATTTCAAACTCATAGTCAAAGATTTGATATTCGCGCTCTATTATAATGAACACAAGTGAAACTGCATTACCCGTGACGTCCGTCAGCGTTACGCTGTAATCACCGGCGGCACTCAGTTTTACACTGCTTGCCGTCTGCTGTTCGCCGTTCACGGTTACTATGCCGCCCGCTTCGTCAATCTTTATTTCAACGGCAGATGATGTAACCTGCCCGTTTATCACGGACGATGTATATTTTACACTGCGGTCTATATTGAACGATACGGACGATGTATTGCCCGTCAGGTCAGACAGCCTGATATAGTAGGCTCCTTCGTCCGAAAACGTCTGTCCGCTGGCTATTTCTCCTATAATGCTGCCCGACGCACTCATCCGAACTGCACGCACAACGTCCTCACCAAACGTGATTGTCACGCTGTTATTGCCTGTGCCGCCGTTTATGCCGCCGGAAAGCGTATATTCGGGCGGAGCCGTATCTATGATGACGGTTATGTGCGCCGAGTTGCCGTAGTAGTCTATAATGTCTATATCGTATCTGCCGTCCTCTTTGATTGGCGTGCCGTTTTCGACGGCAAAGCCGTTCGACGTCACATACTCAAACGACGAATACAATTCGTCCACGGTAACCGTAATAGGATGGGCGGAGTAATAAATTCCGTCTATAAGCTGATAATTACCGACACTTGACTTGATAGTAAAAGATACTTTGGTGTCCAGAAGAACGCTGAATACAGCCTCGTTGCCGGCATAATCGGTCAGATAGAAGGTATATCGACCGTCTGAAGAGAACATATCGCCCTTATTGAATGATGTGGTAAATATTGTGGTGGTAGCATATTTTGAGCGCACTCCGTCTTCCGACCACATTATGTAAAAGGGTTGGTTCGTACTCATTTCTTCCGATAGTGCCAATTCTGTGCCGTCCGACAGCACTACCTTATACTCCGCCATAATGCAATCTATCGCAAAGGTGTACTCTATGAATAAGTTGTCGTCAAGCTTGTCTGCAAGGAACAGCTTGTACTCGTAGCAGTTTTCCGCTGTTGCCGAATATAATGCGGTGTAATTGCCGGTTGCAGCCGAATAAGACAACTGATAGTTACTCTCGTTCCATACAATCCATTCTTCTCCCTGCCAGATGTAAGTGGTAAGGTCGTAATCTCCGGAGAATACGAAAGTAACATCGGTATTTGTCGTCTTACCGGCGCTCACTCCGGAAAGTCTTCCCGTAGGCAGTCCTTTTGTGTAAAATACAGGCCCCAATTCAACCACACGCCCGAACATATCGGTGACTCTCGCTATATATTTACCGCCCACGGTGAATGTGTAGTTAGTAGTAGAAGCGGTTACAGGCGTACCGTTGCTGTCTTCTGTTATCTCCGTTTCACTCCCGTCAGCAGATACGCGGTAAATTTTTATGCTTGTCAATGCGTTATAACTTTCCGACGTGCGGAAATAGAAATTTACCTGACGTATCGAGTCCAACGAAGAGTATGTCCAGTACGGAACTGCGTCCGCAATATAAACGATAAACTCCATTATGTTGCCGGCACGATCATAGATACTGACCGTCCATCTGCCGGACGCATAGGTGTCTGCCGAAATCACCGGCAGTGCCTCGCCTTGCAGGCAGGTTATCACCGTTCCGCCGTTTGAGGCTGTAAGCACGTAATATTCGTCTATATTGTCTATACACGACTGCAAATCAATCGAGATATAGTACATCGTAGCCGCGTTTTCTTCCAACCAGTCATTTGTTATAGCTATCTGTGACGTCGAGCCGTCTCCGAGCAATACTTCTGCGTTTATCGTTGGCGCCTGAAAGTCTACATACACTATATATTGCTGTGTATTGCCGCACAGGTCGTATTCAGTCACAAGATAGTAGCCTTGCTGTGCTCCGTCTATTTCCGCATTAAGAACAGCTCCGTATTCCACGGAATACTGCGCGGGCGAAACGGCGGCAGTGGCGTCTCCGAGGAAATCAAAGCGAATCTTGCCCGCAAAATTGCCGTAGGAAAGTTTTGGTGCGGTAAATACAAAGCCGCTACGGATAAGGTATATAGGCAAGGCGCTGTATTTATCGTCCAGCCAGGCGGGCACGCTTATCTTTTGGTCAGTCAGGGCGGACGGGTCGGGGTTGCCGTTCTCGTCCATTATCGTGTAAAAGTCCGTAGTTCCGGCGGCGTTTACAATCGTAGGCTCGCTTGCCACATACTTAGACGCATAGCTACGTACGGCACTCATCAGAATATCCTCGTCGGTATATATTTGGGAAATATTCTCATTGGACGCCGCCACATAAAGCCAGCCGGTGGACAGTGCCGTTACGCGATATTCGTATTCTTTTGTAATTGCCCAGCTTAGCGCCGAGTCATAACTTGCAAAGGAATATTTTCCGCTAATATTGTCTTTTCCCTGCACTCCGAACACTCTCGCAGGCAAATTTACCACATAAAAGCTGTTTATTTTGAATCCGTCGCGTATCAGCAATTCATTGCCGAAATCAGATATATTACTTATCAACAGTTCGTAGACTTCGGAATAGTTGCCGGCTCGGTCTACGGCGTAAATGCGATATGTAGCCATATCGGACAATTCGCCGTCAAGCATGGCAAAGTCGCTCATGGCGGACATATTGCGGTAATATATTGCCACGATATCGTCCACGGCGCTTATACTCACGCCACTACGCGCATATATCTTTTGATTGTCGGTTGTCGTGGCTTCCCCAAAACTCAGTGTCGGCGCGGTTTTATCTACCGAAAACGTTTTTTCTATCGAGTTGCCGGCATTGTCGGTTGCGGTAACTTTGTAGTAGCCGTCTTCGGCGGCATAGAGTTCGCGTGCAGCATAGCCGACGCGCCCGGAAGCAATGCCGGATATATACATTGCAAGGTCGTCGCGCGAAAAGTATATGTATTTTACTCCGTCATTTTCTATCAGATAATAAGTCGCGCCGATTAGTGCCAGGTTTATTTGGGAAGGCGGAATAGTGCAGCCTATTGAGGCCTCGGGCGTGTAGTTTTTGTGCACTTCGACTGCAGCTTCGAGCTTTGCTGCAATTGCGTTCATAGCGGAAGTACGGTCGCTGTAATATACGCGATATTCCTCTTCATCTTCAGTATCAAAATACACGGTATTAGACGAATATATCGAATCTGAGTGGATATTGTTCAATATAAGCGCCCAATCGCCGTTTTTCCAAAGATACAGTGCCGACGAATTTATACCGCTGACTATATCTGAGATAGTAAACGATATGTCTGAATTTGCCCACCCGCCATCAGGGATGTCTCCGTTTGCGCTGTTGATGTTCAGGACGGGAATAGTAATATCGTAATACAATTTATATGTATCACTGCGATTACCTGCGTTATCGACGGCATAAAACTCATACCAACCCTCCCCGCTATTGCCGATAGCATAAACGGTGCCTTCCGCCTGCCAGAACGCCCCGCCCGGCGTTTTTACATAATAACTTGCAATACCGCTTGCACTATCGGCGGCAGTAACTACAATTTTTTGGTTTGTATAGCCGCCGGAAGCAACCGACGCGCTTATGGTCGGGACACCTGTTTCATAATATACTTTATAGGTATCGCTCCTGTTGCCGGCATAGTCCTCAGCATAAAACTCATACCAACCCTCCCCGCTATTGCCGATAGTATAAGCATTGCCTTCCACCTGTCCGAATGACCCGCCCGGCGTTTTTACATAATAACTTGCAATACCGCTTGCACTATCGGCGGCTGTAACTACAACTTTTTGATTCGTATAGCCGCCGGAAGCAACCGACGTGCTTATGGTCGGGACACCTGTTTCATAATATATTTTATAGGTATCGCTCCTGTTGCCGGCATAGTCCTCGGCATAAAGCTCGTACCAACCCTCCCCGCTATTGCCGATAGTATAAGCATTGCCTTCCACCTGTCCGAATGACCCGCCCGGCGTTTTTACATAATAACTTGCAATACCGTTTGCATTATCGGCGGCTGTAACTACAACTTTTTGGTTCGTATAGCCGCCGGAAGTAACCGACGCGCTTATGGTCGGAACCGTGTAGTCATAGAATATTTTATATGTATCGCTACGGTTTCCCACCTTATCGACGGCGTAGAACTCGTACCAGCCCTCGCCGGCATTACCTAACACATATGTCGTCCCTGTCACTTGTTCATATGCTCCGCCCGGTACTTTTGCATAATAAGCCGATATGCCGCTTCCACCGTCTGAAACCGCTATGCTTATCTTTTGATTGGTATAGCCGCCGGAAGCAATCGACGCGCTTATTTCAGGGGACGAGCTATCGTAATATACTTTATACGTGCTACTACGGTTACCTGCATTATCGACGGCGTAGAATTCATACCAACCGTTATCATTATTCCCAATGGTGTATGTCGTCCCCGATACCTGAGTAAATGTCCCGTTCGGAGTTTTTACATAATAAGCCGATATTCCGCTTCCGCTATCAGTTGTTGTAACGACAATTTTTTGATTGGTATAGCCGCCGGAAGCAACCGACGCGCTTATCGTCGGTGCGGTAGGGTCATAGTATATTTTGTATGTATTGCTCTGGTTTTTTAAGTTATCGACAGCGTAAAACTCGTACCAGCCTTCACCGCTATTTCCTATCGTATACGTCCTGCTTGACTGTGCAGAGAACGAATTGTTGTTCGGAGTTTTTACATATAAATTCCTCACTCCGCTTGCGCTATCGGCAGCAGTAACTACAACTTTTTGGTTGGTATAGCCGCCGGAAGCAACCGACGCGCTTATCGTCGGAGCCGTTGAGTCGTATGTCACAGTAATACTTGCACCCCAGTCGCGGTCATAAATTGAACGCCAAAACGTACCTTCGGTCTTTATAATATATTCCTCGCCGCTTATGAGTCTGACTCCTGACAATGCACCTGCTCCGAACGCCATCAGATTCATACCCCCGGCGTCTGTAAGGTCGGTATCCCTTGACACGTTAAAAGCAGTACTGTCTGTGTTAGAAGTGTCATTTCTCTGGTACATCGTAACAGTAAGCGGCTTGCAGCCTGTTCCTGACCCCCAACTCAAATTTGACGACTCCACATAATATATCAAAATCCCTCTTGACACGTATTTCCGCGCGCCATTCGTATAATAATACTCACTGAACGTAAAAATACCGGCGTTATAGTTATAAGAAGAACCGTCATACTGCAAATCAATAAGCTCGACTGCTGATTGTTCAAATATGGTGGCGCGGCTGTCAATCTGCGCTACGGCGCTTGCCGCTGCATTATCTTCCGCAACAATTTCTGACATCGTTGCCATTCGCACGACAAGTTGCCCCAGTATCAGAGCGAAGACCACACACAACAGGAGCATACTCAGAAACACGATTGCGATTATATTTTTTTGCGTATTGCTCATTTTCCACCTCTCTTGTAGTTATTGCCCATTAAATTTGATATTTCGTTGAATTTCGGGTCAAACACGTCTTTAATAAAGCTCATCAACTTTTTCAAGCGCAACTTGCCGCTTACGCTTTCGGTATTGCCGTAAATCTGCTCTGCCACAAGATAAAGCTGCTGGGTTTGTGCGTTGGCAGCATATTCGCCGCACATTTTATACTCGACATCGCTCATACACACTTTGCAGACTTCAAGCTGTGCGGCAAGCTCCTCTATCAACTCATTTATCGCGCCCTCAATATCGGTATCAACGGAATTTTCGGTATGAGGTTCTTCCTCATTAAGTTCACCGCCGCTTGCTGGCTGTTCTTCTTGTGAAATAGGCTGCTTGATATTGCTCACAATATCGAATAATGCGTCATCTTCGTCAAACACGCGCGCAGGTATTTCTTCTATTGTCCCGGAGTAGCCGGTATCATAGACTTTTTTTGCCTCAAAAAACGGCGTGTGATACGACATAACCGGGTATTGACCGAACCGCGCCAGCACGATATGGCCGTAATGCCCTTGTCTGTTCAGCCTCTTTAATTCACCGGTATTAATAAGCGGTATTTCCTTCGCGCCGGTCTGCGCACTTGACGCCTCGTTATCGTTTGACGACGAAGACATAGACACGCTTTCAACCGTGCGCTTGCCGCACAATTGTGAAAACTCTTCAACCGTCTTTTCCTCGTCCGTACCGACAAAGATTTTGTTAATGCAGGAGCCTTTGACCACCTCTGCGGTATCGGCACCGTACTTGTCGGACAGCTGTTTGAACGACTGTACAACCAGCATTAAAAATATGCGGCGCGAACGGGACACAGTTATCAGCGTAGACAGATTGTACAGCTTTGGCATATTTCCGAACTCGTCCAGAATAAAGTACACGGTGCGTTGCAGCTCTGCGGCTTTTGTAACGCCCTTAGTAAGGTTTATCTGCGCCTTTTCGACAAGCTCTTTATATGCCTGCATAGTAAACAGCGTCACTAGATTGTGGCGCGTTTCGCGGTGATCGGGAATACGGATAAACAGCGCGGTGGGCTCTTCATCGAATCTGCGCAGGTCGATTTCCGACTGCGACGTAAGCGCGCATATGCCGCGGTCTGCAAGCCACGAGATATACTCAGTCACGTCTGAAAGATATGACGTCAAAGTGTTCTCGCGGGTAAGCAACACTGTTTTTGCGTGCCCGGGCACCTGGCTGCGCGCAGGGTCGCGTTTGTCAATAAGATACTGAGTAAGCTCTTCAACTTCCGCATTGCAGTATTTTTGCAGATTGTAGTAAATATTGAACAGGCAGAACTGTTCCTCGCTCATAGTCCCTTCAAGAACGTCCTCACCGAACGCCAGCACCAGCGCAAGAATGAGCGAGCGCGCTCCCTTTTCCCAGTTAGGCTGCGTCTTGTTTTCAATCGGGCAGATTGCCCACACAAGGTCTTTTGAATACTCGTATATTTCGTCCTGCAAGGTGCGCTTGCGGGTAACTACTTCTTGCAAAGTGCTGTAAACGGCCCCGTCTTGCGTAATATACTTGCCCGCCGACTGTTTTATGTTATCTAATGATTTTATTTCGCGTATACGCACCAGAATGGTTTCGCACGGATTCCAGCGGGTAGACTTGTACGGCTCGGCAAGATTAAGTACTATGACGTTATAGCCGCGGGCGCGCAAGCCCCGGGCATGCGTGTCGTACAGCTCGCCTTTCAGGTCGGCTATTATCATAGACGGCTTGGTTTCGGTTCTGGACATTATTTCGATATTCTGATTGACGCCGCCGGTAGTCTTTCCTGAGCCGGTCGCGCCGATTATCATTGTATGCGACGGGCGCGTCATCAGAATGTTTACGTCACCTTTTTTCGTCACCTTACTGCCGACGACAATGCCGTCCTGCTGCTCCGAACAGTCGGACAGCTTACAGACGGTAAAATCAGGGTTATGCCTGAGTTCCTTATCTGTCTGGAAGTGCGAATTTTCAAGGTCCGCGTTTTCACGCATTACGTCACGGTTGACGTTCAGCGAGAAATTCATAAGTACCATTACGAAAATTACACCCGTAACAGCCAGGAACACCAGCCATGTAAATAGGCTCGTATATGACTTGTACCAACCCTCAAACGATATGCCGCGAGTGGTGATGAGGCTACCTATTACTCCCGACAGAACAAGCGCTATCAAGTCTACCACCGCAAGCAGTATTATTATAGATTTTGTGATACTGCGTTTTTTATTTGCCATTTGACACCTTCCTTTGCTGCGTTTGCACCTCGTATTCAGCTTTGTGCAGTTCTCTTGTAAAGTCGGTTTTCTGTCTTTCAATCGTATTGACCATTGCCCGTGCGATATCGCGTACACCTCTTGCCAGCTGGCTTCTCGCCTGGCGTGCGATTATCTTCCCGGCGCGCGTCGGCTTTCCGGTCAGCCTGCTCTTCGCCCGGGATACGTTTGCCGCGAGCTTGATTACATAGTTGCCAAGCCTTGCAGACATATCCTTGCGGATATCTTCGATAACGCGGATATTATCCCAATTAGCAACATTCGTCGCCACGGCGTCGCTATCCGTCGGCAGTTTTTTGCGCTCTCCGGACACATAGGCGAATCTGCTGTCCGTCATAGCTCTGCGTGCCACATCTTCGCGGTGACTCAGTTCGTTTTGCCATTCGACATACGCGTTTGCAAGGTCTTTGTCTTTTGATATAAGCAGGTTGACCACCTTGTCCACGTCTTTTCGCAGTTCCGCCATATTCGCACTGTTGTAACCCAGACGTCCGTCCTCAGGCAGTTTGGCGGCAAGCTGTGTAACTGCTTTTGCGACTTCGTCCGTCCTGTGCGAATACTCGCGCGCCTGTCTTGTGGGATAGCTCTGCTTAATACGTTCGATAAGCCTGTCGCGCTTGATATGGAGCTGCTGGCGGCGCTCGTCAAGATAGAGATTTGACGATACTACAAAGTTATCTATTGCACGTTGCGAAAACGTACCTTTCCTCGCATAATTCCCATTCTTCTTCGCACTCTTTTCAAAGAAGGTGAAGTGGATATGGTGGTGGTGCTCCGTATCGGTATGCAGTGAGGCTATAAGCTCCACATTCCTGCTGTCGAGGTGCGAGTGGTCCAGCAGGACATTGAAGGTATCATGCAGAAAGTCTATACACGCAGACTTCGATTTAAACTGTTTCGAGCACTCTTCGTCAAAGGATATAAAGCCGTGCCAGATTATCGACTTCGTCGTTGCAAGGTTCGCCTTGACTTCGTCCAGTTTTTTCTGTGAAAGCACTCCGTCCTGATTGAACAGTACGTCGCCTTTTTTCATATAGTCGGCATAGTCTTTGTGCGTTTCGGTCTTTTTCTTGTCTTCCATGTACGCCTTGAAGTTGTACGGCGCCGTCCAGTTGTAATACGCCCGCCGCTGTGCGTGCTCCACGCGCTGGCGCACACTTGCGGAGCGCGGCGCACTCGCCGTTGTAAACGCTATGTTAAAAATGATTGCCGGCATTACTTTTTACCTCTCAACATTTCGTCTTCAATATCCTGCAACACCTTCGGCATTTCCAGAATTGTACCTTCCTCTATGTCCTCGACTCGTACACGGCCGCCCGTCTGCCCTATCTTCCAGATTGTGTATGTGATTTGCTCAAATGCCTTGACGATTGCCACATTCACGCTCAGTTCATCGCTTGCCGACAGCAGGGCATTTAGCTTTGCAATAATCTGCTCGTTTTCGTTTTTCTTGTGCTCGTCCGCGTACGCCTTGGTGTCGAACGTACGCCTGTAAAGGTCAAGGGCTCCGAAATCGAATATCTCGTTGGCAAGTTCGTTGAACGACGCCCACCGCCCGGTGGACATCAGTTCGTCCAGATATCCGATTGTCCGCTTGTCTTTTAGACGTATCTTTCTTTGATTCTCTCCTGCCATTTTCAACCTCTCAGAAGTCGGTTTCCGACTTGCTTTCGGGCGGTCCCAAACCTGGGACCACCGCCCTTCGAGTTGGGACCAATTTTATATGCTATGCATATAAGTTCGCAAATTTTGCGATTTTGGGACCAATCTCCTTAACCTGCTTTATAAATATTTAAATATTTAAGGTATTCGTGCTTATAGTGCTCGGAGCAACTTTTGCGGAGAGCACTTTCATTTGTGTTTGTCCTCTTTTTTGCCATATTACAGTCTCCCTGGTATTCCGATTTTCGTGGTCGCCGCCGCTTCCGCGGCGGAATTATTTCACAAGTAAAAAGCTAGGCTTTGCCTTTGCCTTTTCCTTTTCCCTTACCGCCCTTTCTTGTCTGCCTGGGACTGTACTGCGAACGGTTGGAGCGAATTGCCGCTTCTGCCGTACGAATAACATACGCGTCCTTTTTATCTGGCCGGTACAGCCCGGACGATTCGAATATGCGTTGCATTTGCTCTGAGTTGTTGCCGGTGGCAAAAGCAAGCATTGACATCAGGCGGAAGTCTGAGCGGGAATGGTCGCCGCATATATCTTCACCCGCCATAAGCCGCTTGAAGTCTTCGCCGGCTTTTGAGCGGTTGAGCAAATCAACCACTTCGTTATCAGTTAGTTCTGCAAGGGTCGTCTGGCGCGGTTTCCTGTCTACGGCGGGCGGCTGTTCACCCAGCCGTCCGGCAAGGTGGGCGGCAAGCTCGCTGTTTCTGTCAAAGGTCGCTATCTGCTCCACACGGGGGAAATCAAACTGCGATATATTCCCGGTCATCGAGATAAACTTGCGGTCGGAATAAAATTCAAGTTCACCTTCCGGAGCCCCCTTGCCTACCGTATGTTTTAAGTCAGGCATATCGCCTTTGAAGAAAATGTGCACCCCCGTTCCGGATACAGACGATTCCATATACGCGCCTTGCGCCTGGCCGACAAATCTGCGCGCCTCGTCGCTCATCGGCTCACGCTGGCCGCCGCGCTTGCCTGCACACTCGTCAAGGTCAATGCAGTGTATGCCGGCGTCTTTCGTCAAAACAAAAGTCAAGCCTTCACAGTCGTGTTCGGCGGCATACTTTAACGCCTCGTCAAACGTGCACCACGTTCCGGGGTCGGACACGCTTGCCCAGCTACCGGTGTAGACGGAGAGATTGCGCTTGGAGCGCTTGCCGTTTTCGTCCTTGTAAGTACGGAAAACGCACCACTGTTTCAGCGCCTTCATTTCCGCGGGGACGTTCGCCTGCAAGTTACGGCGTGTATTTTCGCGGCGCTGTTTATAATAGTTCGCTATCGCTTTGTTTCTTGCGTCTGTCGATTGTTCCATTTTTTCCTTTACTGCTGTTTGTACGAATTCGGCGGCTTTTTCGGCGTCGCGCACGGCGCTGAAAAAGTCGTTCGGCTTATCTATACACGCGCGCAACCACGCTTGCAAGTATGCCGCATTGTTGTCAAGTTGCCGCCCGGTTAGGCTTACGCCCAAATCAGACTGCACGAAAACAGAGGTGAGTTCTGCCACCAGCTCTTCACGGGCATATGACGGACTACCAAAACCGCCGCCCATATCCCTGTTGAGGCGGCTTGTATGACCCGTTGCGTGCCCTATCTCGTGAAATGCGGTGTCGTAAAACGCCGGGTAGCTGTCAAATTGGGTAGGCAGATGAACGGTGTCCTCTGCGGGCGAGTAATAAGCGCGCGTTTGCGTGTCCTGTTTTATCGTAACCGGAGCGAAGGTTATTATCTCCTGGCAACGCTCATTCCTCTGGGTTTCGTCAACTTGTATGCCTTGCCACTTGTCTATACCTTCAAGCTGTTGTCCGTTGAAAACATTGAACATCTTGCAAGACATAGTGACGTTATCTTCAAAGTACTCGTCCACCTGCTCCGCCGTCAGTCCCTGTTCTTCCAGCTTTTTTCGCAGTTCCTTGACAGAATCGACAGACTTTTTCTCTTTTTTGTCGTAGCACTTCCACAACTCTATTCTTGAGGAGCGTTCCCCTTTTTTCACGCGGTACCCTGCGGCGTTCGCCTGATTGAAGGTGTAAAAGCGGGGGTCTTCCCAGCCGTTCCTTTCCATTGCGCACCACAGGTTGATTACGTTCGCCCCGGTATAAAGGCGCTTGTCAGCTCCGTTGTGCGGGCGCGCGAGGCTGGCAAAGTGCCGCCACGCAAGGTCTCCCTTCTCCATACGGGCGACAAGGTCTTTGACAAGTTCGGAGCGGGCGGCGTTGACCTCTTCATTCAGGCTCTTCTTCTTTTCCGCAGGCTTTGTTGCCGACGCCACATTTCTCTCTTGCCCCGACGGCTTTATCTGCCCGGACTGTCCGGTTTCCTCAACTTGCTCGGTCGATTCTGCTTGCCCGGGCTTGGCATTTTGTTCAGATTGTGTAAAATTTTCAGTACTGCCGTTGACAAATGCCCTTGCCTTGCGTATAATAGTATTAGAGGCAAGACTGCTAAGGTTGTCGGGAAATTGGATCCCGGGGGTCTTAGTAAGTTCTTGGCTCTTTTCTTTATTCCAGTAAATTACAGTTTTTGCACTTGCATTGTTAGCAATGAAGTTATTAAAGTTTTCTTTGCCATATACGCTCGTAATAATATTGGCTTCAATTTCTAAATTATCTAAGTTTCCAATACCGTCAAACTTTAATGCAGCAATCACAGGGTGTTGTTGTTTATCGGTGGTGGTCGTTACCAATACTACGCTGTCGTCGCGCGTAAGGCTGTCCATTATCATAACCGGGTCTGAAAGGAGTTCGGGCAATCTCTTTACGAGGTCCGCGCCCAGACCGTGATAATTTACACTATCGGTGCCGCTTTCCTGAACGATAGACTTTAAGTGACGGGCAGTCATCAACACGGGCAGATTGCGCGCGCCCGCCTCTCTGAGCAGTAAAGGCGTGGTCATCACTTTCAAATGCGTGCTGGACGTATCAGCACCGCTTAGTACGGCGTCAACCTGTGCGGCAAAGGATACTCCGTCTACATAGACGGGGGCGGCTTTCTCTTCCTGTTCGTCCTGCCTGTTTTCCGTATAGTCGTCCAATGCGGTTATAAATCTTTGCAAAAAGTTGCAGTCGTCTTCCGAATAATTTCCATAAGGACTTGCCGCTACTTCTTTGATGTGATAGAGCAAGTCGCCTCGTTCGTCACCGATATCGTACCTGCAAGCGTCATAATGCATTACAGTGCCGTCGGACGGGCAAAAAACAGAGAGCTTTGTCTTATAGTAACCGTCCTCGGTATGCTCGCCATTTAGCTTGTTCAGCAGTTCGTTCGCCGCGCCGAATTCGTAAACACTGCCGCTGTCAAGGTCGCGGTGCTCGCTCCATTCGATTACAACCTGCGGGCGCCCTGTTTCCTCTGCCAGACGTTCGGCTTCTTTCAGTCCCTCTTTATAACGCTGTTCTTCTGTCATTCGTCCTTAGTTTCCTTTTCTTTTTTGTCATTCAGAAAGTCGATATTCGGATTGATAACCTTTATCTCTGTTCCGTAACTGCCGTCCGTCCTTGTGTAACTTCTTATCACTCCCTCTCCCGTGAAAGATATCAGACTACCCTTCTTTAAGTATTTGGCGCACGCAACGGCAAACTCGCTCCAAATCTCCACTCTGATAAACGAGGTCTTTTTATCCCTCAACCTGCAAGCCACGTCAAACTCGCACACTCGATTCTCTTTGCCGTCGACATCGACCGTTTTCAATTCGATATCTTTCGCCACTCGACCTACACCGAAAATTGTCAGCATACCACTTCTCCTTTTGTATTTATTTCACAAGAAGAACTGTGCGCTCCGCGCCCACTACTGCGTCTACTTAATTACGCACGCAAGCGCGTCAGCTAACTTAGTTTTTCTCTTGTGAATTAATATTATTTCTAGTTTATTATCTAGTTTATTGGGTGCAAATTTTTCCCCACCCAGTAAACTTTCTTCCCTACCGGGGAAGTTTTTTCCCTACCGGGGACTTTTCGCTTTTTTCCGCTAAACTCCCCACCGGGGAAGTTTTTTCCCTACCTGGGAATTTTTGTGTATTTTCCGCCAAACTCCCCACCGGGGAAAATTTTTCCCCACCCTGGAACTTTGCGAAATTCTATTTTTCATTCTTATCAAAATTAACAGGAACTGCCACATACTCGCAAAATTTAACATTATTGCGGTATTCCTCTATCTTTTCAATGTAGCCTTTTTCTATCAACGACGTCAGGCAATTCCTAATATTTTTCTTCGTTGTATTTGTCCATTCAGCAAGATATGTTTGACTACCGGTAAATCTTTGGTCCTCAGTTTGTGAAAAACCGTAAATTATTGCATAGACCAACAACTCGGTACCCTTTAAGTCCATGTCAGTGACCATCCAGCCTAAAAGAGTAATGTAACTTTCGCGCCTTACCAAAGATGTTTTTTTCATAACGAAAAACCTCGCAGGATTTATTTGCATTCTGCGAGGTCACTTTGAAACATTTTTATTGCGTCCGGTTCATACCCGGAAGGTCATAGGTTCGAATCCCATCACCGCTACCAAAACTTGAAATCTTTGGCATGAGGAGAAATACCCAAGAGGCCGAAGCTCCGCCAAGATAAGGACTAGGCAATAAGCTTGGTCCTTTTTTTGGTGTAATTTCTACTGCGGAGAAAGAAGGTAAGAACCCCCGCTAATGCCGCAAAGCGGCATATGCGAGCTGCACGCGATTGTGCATATAGCATACCCTATCGGCAATCGCTGTAAGGCAAATCGGTTTCTCCGCCAAGATAAGGACTAGGCAATAAGCTTGGTCCTTTTTTGGTATAATTTTTATGCGAAGAAAGAAGGTAAGAACCCCCGCTAATGCCGCAGAGCGGCATACGCGAGCTGCACGCGATTGCGCCTATAGCATTCCCTATCGGCAATCGCTGTAAGGCAAATCGGTTTCTCCGCCAAGATAAGGACTGGGCAATATGCTTGGTCCTTTTTTGGTGTAATTTCTACTGCGTTGCTTAAACAATATGCACTATATTCTTATATTTGTAAAGCTGTAAACTTTCGTAACACTCTTTGGCTCGGGCAAAGTCGTCGAAAATGGCAAAGCAGGCGCTTCCGCTGCCCGTCATACAGGCGGCGGAGGAGAAATTTTTCAAATCGAACATGGTTGCCACTATGCTCGGACAATGGTAGGTAGCGGAAAGAAACAGGGCGTTATACAATCCTTCTTCATATCTGCCCGTTTTTAATGAAGAAACGGTTTTATCAAACGAATTTTTAGGTTGCATACCCAAAGTGTCGAAGTGGGAAAATACTTTAGCGGTGGTGGCGCCCATACACTTTTGCGCCACTACGAAAAACTTACTGCGCAGACTTTCCAGACCTTCGACGGGAGTGAGAATCTCGCCCCTGCCGCGGGCGCGCATAATGCCGCCGCGCATCATGTAAACCACGTCGCTCCCAACCTGCAAGGCTATTTCGTTTGCGGCGGAATCGGATATTCCAAGCAGCTTTTTCGCCGCGTTCAGCACCCCTGCGCTGTCCGCAGAAGAACCGCCCATTCCCGCTCCGATAGGAATTTTTTTGGCAATGGTAATATCAAGTCCGCTGCCCGTCAAGTCGCAAACAAGCCGTGCCGTGCGGTAGGCGGTGTTTTCTTCGCCTGTCTCCGCGCCGTCCATTTTTACGCTTAAAAAGCCGCTTTCCGCCTTTCTTACGGTGATAACGTCGCCGCAATTTACGGTGACCATAAGCATATCCAGGTCGTGATACCCGTCGGCGCGCGTTCCCGCCACGTCGAGGTATAAATTCAGTTTCGCATTTGCAAGTACGGTTACTTTTTCCATATCTACATTATACCGCGTGCGCTCCGCCAAGTCAACGGCACCTGGGACGTTGTATCCCTGAACTGCCCTAACAGACCGACTTCAATTGCAAAAATTTCACTTCGTAAAGGCTTTTTGCGGAATTATAAAAATTATCGGCGCCCCGCTCAATGAGGCGCCGATTCGGCTGTTGCAAAATAACCGTATTAAGCCATGCACCTGAATACGATTATCTTATCCCCTTCCTTTATGCCTTTTTCGACAAAGGGATTTTGCGCGGCAATGTCGCGTTCGGACACGTTGAGCGCCTTTGCCACGTCCCACAGAGTTTCGCCCCTTGCCACGGTAAGCACGCTTATTCCACCCATATCCAACTCGCGTTCCTGCCCCACTTCTATGTGGCTTACGCCCTGCAATACGCATTTTTCCATACATGCAAGCTGCAGGGATACGTTGGCGCACACCTCTATTTCCCCTTCGCGGCGCACTCGTGATACCACGTCGGTCACCGCCGCGCCCATGCACGCAACTTCCCTTTCTCCGTCGTCTTTCAAGTCGGAGGTAAAGGAGAAAGGAATTTCCACGGCGCAGGAGTCTACCGCTCCGCCGTCCGTTTCGTATATCTCGCACACGTTAATCACGCCCTCGCAGGTCAGCTTTCCGCCCTCACGGTACATATTGCTTACGCTTGCAAACGAGGGAACGCCGGCAAGAACGCGCCTTATACCCTCTACTTCCACATCGGCACTTCCGCATACGCGCTTGGATAAAAATTTCATACCCTCGGGAGCGGTAAAACTCTTTTCGATATACGTCACTTCCAGCTCGGCGGCGGGCGAAAACACGTCCGCGACGGTTTCTATCCTTTCTTCTTCAAAAAGTCTGACGTCCACGCCCACGGTGACGTCCATCTGAACCACGTTTTCTTCTTCGCTGCCCGTTATGAGTATGGAAACGCCTTTTACACACGCCCTAGCAGTAACAATATCGTCCGCTTTGGAATCTCCTATCATCAATTCTTCGGCAAACGGGTGGGAAAACTGCTTACTGCAAACACCGCCGTCGTCATAGACGAGCTGTATCCACACTTCGCCTTCGGCATATACGCTGCCTTCTTCCGCACGCACGGAAGTGAGGAATACTTCCGCACCGTAACTGAGAATTTTGCCTATCGCCGCGCCCGTTTCGTATTCTTCGGAAACGGTGAAAGAGTCGCTTCCGCCGCCCTTCAGATTGGTTATGTCATTTTCCTGCGTGCGGCTAACCGCGCCTTCCACTTCATCCACCAGCGTGGCGGTATATTCGCACTCTCCTTCAAAATCGAGGTCCACCACCGTCTGCAACTTGATGGACGAACCGACAACTTCACTCTGCACGTCGGATATACTTGCCGCGGCGGATACCGGCATACCGGCAACGGCACCTTCGGCAGATACCGATTCCGTGATTTCCGTCACATAGTCCGCGCTCGAATAGGCGCCCGCCCCGTCGGCGTAGATGACGCGGCTGGTCACCTCGCACACCACTCTGACCGCGCCGTCCTGCGCTTCCGCGCTTTTCACGCAGACTCCGCCGCTTACGCAATATATCTTGCTTACTCCGCCTGCGGACGCGTCGATACTGCACTCCGCCGCCAGCTGGCCTTTGCCGATTTTATCGACATATTTTACGGTTACATCGTTTTCCCTTATCTGAATTGCCATAGTTACCTCCGCTTGAAGTTCATTAAATTATATTGCGCCCCAAAGCCGATTATGACGGAATAAAATTTTTATGTCCGGGAATAATTTTCATATGAGAAAAGCGAAATTGCAACTTGAAGCAGTCAAAGCCGCGCTTGAAAAGATGCGCGGCGAATACGTGGTTATGAACATTAACCGCGGCAGAAACAAATTCGAACGCGCGGAAGGCGTACTCACCGACCTTTACCCTTCCATATTCACCGTGGTTTCCGACGGCAAGGTGACGTCTTATTCGTATAACGATATACTTTCGCGCAACATAAGATTTTGCGCAAAAAAATAGCCGCCGCATTTATTCCAGATACGAAATAGCCTCTTTTGTTTGTATATCGGTTATATATTTGCTATAATGAAAGCATGAAAGTTGCTATAGTCACGGGCGCGTCGGGCGGTATAGGCTCGCAAATCGCCCAGGAATTGTGTGAAAAAGATTACGCCGTCATCGGCTGTTACCGCAACGGCGCGGACGTGTGCGAAGCCATGGCAGACGACATCAACAAGTTCGGAGTGTTCGAGCCTTACTGTCTGAATCTGCGCAGCGAAAACGAAGCGGTCAGACTTGCGGAATACGCGGTACAGACTTACGGCAGGATAGACCTTCTGGTAAATTGCGCGGGCATAGGCGAAATCGCGCCGCTTACCGAATGCAACCGCTGGGAAGAGATTATCAACGTCAATCTGAACGGCACTATCAGAATGTGCCGCGCCGTACTGCCTTATATGCTGAGAATGGGAAGCGGCAACATAGTAAATATATCTTCCGTATGGGGAGAATGCGGCTCTGCTTGCGAGGCAGCCTACTCCGCCAGCAAGGGCGGCGTAAACGCTTTTACGAAGGCTCTTGCAAAGGAAGTTGGCATTATGGGCGTGCGCGTAAACGCGGTTGCGCCCGGCTTTATAGATACCGAAATGAACGCATCTCTCACCAACCGCGACGTGGAAGACATACGCGACGATATTCCTCTGAGGCGCACAGGCACGCCAAAAGACGTGGCTGACGCAGTTTTGTTCGTGCTTTCCAATACCTATGTCACCGGTCAGATAATTACGGTTGACGGAGGGTGGACGATATAGCGCTTCGCTTTAAGCGAAAGAGAAAAAGGATAAAGGTCTGAAGGTTTTTCGCCCTTCGGACCTTTTCCTCTTCCGCTTATTATTTAAGGTGAAAACCCTGCACGTTCTACTGCGGTTTTCCCCTCATTTTGCGGCGAGTAATAAAATAGCTTACTTTTGCGTTTGCCGCAAAACTTCACCCCTTTCTGCCCTGCGGGAAAATGCGCACAGCGCATTTTATAGGTAACGCTTGGCAAAATTCGATTTTGCCGCGCTTTATTTGCAATATAAAGCCATTGCGGAGAATGCGCGCCGTAAGTTTTTTCTTTGTTATTTCAAAGAGTAACCAGTGGTGAAGCGCACGGCGCTCCCGCTCGCAAAAGCGCGGTTTTGCTTCGCTTTGTTTTTAATAATTTTACCGCTTTGTAGCCGCGCAATAAAGCACTGCGTAGAAGTGCCCTAATGCTAGGAAAGACAACCTTTTACGAGCGAGCGTACTAGGGCGTACGTGACTGAGGAAAAAGTTGACTTGACACCGCAGGAGGGTGCTTATACGCAGTACCCTCGTGAGCGAAAACAGTATATGAAAAAATATACGGACGGCAAAACTTTGCCGCCCGTATATTTTTGAATTGACCGTTTCCGTTTTTTACCTGACCGTAATATTTACGGTGATGCAGCTGACAACGCTGCCCGTGCCGTCGGTGACGACATACTTCACGACCGCACTGCCGCTGAGGTCGAAACGTCCGGGTCCGCCTGAAACGTATACCGTTACGGTGTAGCCGTCCGCGGTGGCGGTGGAATCATAGCCTATCGTATATTCGCTGCCGCCGACAGTCATCACTCCTTCGATTGCGGGCGTACCGCTTACGGACACGTTCTCGCTGTAGCTTTCCACGTACAAAAGTCCGTCGAGCAAAGGCGTCTGATAAGCGGAAGCAACACTGAATCTGTTCGACGTGAGAGCGGAGTTATTCAACCCTGCAAGGCTGCCGCCCTGCTCTCCGCCGTTATAGTCGTACATAAAGCAGTTTTCGGGCGTTGCCGCGCCATATACAAATGAAGGAACGGTCGTATTTATTCTGGTCGTGCCGGCGCTGTACGCGTAGCTTATCGTGCCGCTGTTTGCCGCCGCGAAACCGCCCGCGGTAGCTCCTCCGTTCACCCTTGCAACCGCGTAAGCATAGCTTATCGTACCCGCATTGCTGCCCACGAACCCGCCGACGTGTTCGGCGCGTACTTCACCGATATTGCCGTATGCGCCCGCGGTAAACTTACTGCCGTAGTAGCTGTTTGTTATGGTTGCGCCTGCCGCATTACTGCCGGCAAAACCGCCCGTATACAGCATTACGGTGGTGCCGCCGTCGCTTATATTGCCCGTGGCAAAGCTGTTTTCTATAGTCCCTTCGTTCAAGCCGACAAAGCCGCCGAGAGCGGTATTGCCCAAAACCGTATTTGTCAGCGTCACGTCGCCGCGGTGCGAACTTGCCACAATCTTGCCCGAAGCGGAGTTGCGTCCGACAAGTCCGCCCACATATGCGGTGTTATCTTCACCTTCCGCGCCCTCTTCAAGTTTGGAGTATGCCGTTGCGGAGAAGGAAACGTCGCTTTCGCAGGCGGTAATAGTGCCGTTGTTGACCGCCGCTATCACGCCGGAAGTGTTGATTGCTTCAAAAGTGCCGCCCACATAGACGTATTCTATAGTGCCGTCGTTCACACCGGCGATAACCGCTGTGGTATTCGCGCGCTGATATTTTTCCTCGTCCTCGGTCGCTTCGGTATCCTCGGTGGCCTCCTGCCCCGGTACGGTGTAAGAATATTCGGCGTCGGTAGCGGTAACGTCCGTAAAGTTCACGTGGCTGAGCGTACCTCCGAATAAGGGGAACATCGCGTAGTTTTCGGTAAACGAGCCGAGCGCGCTTTCATGTTCTTCTGTACGCGCATATTCGAGCGCCGCGCGGTTGAGAATATGCATATTGCTTATCGTATATTCTCCCGAACGGGTGACGCCTTCGGAATATTCTATATCCGCGCTCTTTATCGTGCCCTTGAAAGATATATCGTCAAGCGCAAGCCAGGCGTTGTTGTTGAAGTCGACGTCCTCCGCGATGATAAACGTCATGCCTTCGCAGTCTTCGCCCGAAAGCATAAGTTTCTGAATATACATGAGCCGGGCGCGCGCCGTGGCGTAAACGCCCGTATTGCCGCCTTCGTCATTCGTAAGATGCGTGGTTTTTATCGTGTAGGTATTCGTTTCCGCGTCGAATTCGGGTTCGCAGGCGGACAGACAGGAAGTTTCAAGCGTAACGCTTCCGCTCGGAAGATGCGCCGTGACGTTGCCGGTAAGCCCTTCGTCGGAAACGCCGATATTCTCGCTTTGATAGTAGCATGCCTGAACGCTTACGTTGAAATATCTGCCGTACATATTGGAAGACGACTGGTTGTGCGTGGGCTGGGTTCCCTCTTCAGCCGCGCTGTGGAATATCCTTTCCAGCGAGTAAGTGAGCAGATAGCCGTCGCCTTCCTGCGTCAGAGTCGCCGCTTCGTATTCGTCGGAGCCAGAACGGATTATGATTTTTCCTTCATTTTCGCCCGTGCCGAGTTCAAGTCTTACCGAAGCGGTAACGTCGGAAAGCGAATTGGACGAAGACGTGTTCACGGAAGAGAGGATTATTTTGAACATATTGGCGTTGTCCAGAATATCCTGCGTAAAGCGGATATACAAAGTGTCGCTTATCCCGGAAGTACCCGTGGTTTTTATGTCGTTGAACGAAACGTTTACCGTATTGCCGTCCGCAGGCATATCCGCAGAGACGTTCACGGGTGATATTACCGTCGCCGTATAAAGGTGGCTTTCCGCAGTCGCCTCCTGCGCGGAAGCGACCGTATTTACTCTGGGCGAAGAGAAGTATATGGTATCGTTGCCGTTGGCTTTTACCGTAATGAGGTATTCTCCCGCTTCAGTCATGTTAAGACTGCTGAGCAGGGTATTCTGCGCCGTGCCGGACGACGTGGTATAGGTGTAGTCCGCGTCGTGGTTCTCAGCATATTTTTCTATATTTTGGAAGAGAGTAAGCGCGCTGTCGTTGAGAGACTCGTCGTCGGTCGTATCTATTTTCCACGCTTCGACGGTTATGGAAGAAGCGTTGGGAACCTGCGTCCACCTCAGCCTTTGGCTGGTTTCGCTGGTGAACGAATATTGCGTGATGAGCGGATTTGAAAGCTGTGCAGTGACGTTTACGCTCGTCCTCGACCATGCGGAGGGAATGTCGTTGCTCTCTCTTGCCGCGTTGGCGCGCACCTGGACGGTATACGTTCCGGGGTTGTCGGAAAACCTTTCCGTGGTTTTATTGCCGTCCGAATCCTCTTCGTCGGAATCTTTTTCGATATAAGTTTCGAACCAATTGGACGTGGAGTCGGTATCCGACAATTCCGTCAAAAGGGTACTACCGCTTAAAATCTGTATGGTGTAATTTGCCGCGCCTTCTACCGCGTCGAAGGTGACGCGCAAGCCCATTACGCCCGAGCCTTCCTGCGCCTCGGTATATTCGGCAACAACGTTCTGCGGATTGTTGTAGCGGTTGCCGCGCACATAGGTGTATTCGGCAACGTCGCTGTCCTGGTGCACGGGATTGCCGCTCACGTCGAGTTCGTCGGGATTTGCAAGCGCCTGTACGTGAATGGTGTACGTGCCGGAAGCGGTGATTCCCGCAAGCGACTGCGAAGGCGGGTCGACGTTGCCGTCTTCGTCTTCCTGCACGCGGATATTGTTCACGTTACTGCGGTTGCCCTGCTCGTCCGTGACGTAAAAGTCGTAGGCGTAGGCGTTATCCACGCGCGCCCAGGTGAGCGTCTGCGTCTGCCTGTTCAGTGTAAAGCCCGAGGGCGTATCCAGCTTGCCGGTGTTGTCGCAGGCGGCGAAAGCCGCAAGCGCGCCCAGCGCCAGACACAAAATTATAATCAATGCCAAAACTTTCTTTCTCATTATTCTTCCCGGATTTACCGCTTACGTTGCGCAAGCGTACTTTTCTAATATGATACCAAAATACTTGATATTTTTCAACCTTATTATCGTTTATTTTATAACTTTTTATGTAAAATAAAGCGCGCGAATATACGCGCGGTTTATTTTATACCGTATAGCCCCGAAACGTCAGCCGCCGAAACTGTCGGAAAATCTGATTTCAAAAGGCGCGAGAGTGCCGCTCACCCTGCCCGCTCCCGGAAGGTCGAAAGAGTATTTTGCCGCCTTGCCGCCGCTGTTGCGCAGCATGAGCGCGTAATCCTTGCCGTTGCAGGCGATATAGCCGTAAACTTCGCCCTTAGCGGGATCGCCGCCGAAAAATTCCGAATGCGAAAGCACGTCGTAATGCTTTTCCGCCCATTCCAGCGTACGCGCGGCTATATTCCACTTGTCCCCGTCCATCATAGACGGCGAAAAATACACCTCCGCAAGTCCGCTTCCGCGCATCATGCAGCATTTGAGATAGAGCGCGAACTGTTCGTCGGTATATACGACCGTCTTATGCGAGGGATTGGGAAGAGGCGGATTGTAATTGCGCTCGGCGTAGCACGGCTCGTGGTTGTAAAGGTGCGCCGCGGGGAACTGCACCTGCCTTACTTCGAACAAATCGCGGTAGCGCGAATCGCGGTAATTAAGGCATTGCGAAAGGTTGTCGCCCTTACCTATGTAGTACATATCCGAAGCGTTGTTCATCCACACATAGTCCGCCCATTTCAAAAAGAACGGCGAGCAATGGGAATACGAAGTGATATTCAGGCACACGTCCGGGCATACGCTGCGTATATGCTCGAAGCCCTTGCACCAGCACTCCCAAAGATACGTATAAAAAGCCTTGCCGGTCAGACCGCGGGCGGGCGGATGATTGTGGTCCTTCGCGTAGCAGGGAGTTATGGCAAAGCCGTCAATCTTGAAATACCGCACGTTGTATTTTTCGCAAAACTCCGCCATGCGCGCGCACAAATCCGCCGCGTATTTGCCGTCTGCCGTGCAAATGTCGCGCGAGAGTTTGTTTTTGTGGTAGCCTATCTTTTCAAGGTGCGAAGCGTATACGGGCGTTTGCGAAGTATAGCCGCCGCGCGGACCGAACCACACGCCGAATGCCGAACCGAAAGAACGTGTAAGCGCGGCTTCGTTTGAAAAACCTTGCTTAAACTTGTCGTTGAACTGCCAGAACTTAGGTTTGTCGTACTCCGTCCAGCCGTCGTCCACCACAAAGCAGTCAAGCGGTCTCAGCCCCGCCTTTTTGAACCCCTCGTATACCGCGGTAAAAGATGATTTTATATTATTAGGGTCTATATCAAGCATATTGTCGTACCAGCAGTTAAACTGGATACGGAAGCGCTCGGGGCGCGAGAACGTGCGCACGTAACGGAAAAAGTCGCGGCGCATGGAAGTGAATTCCGCCTTTCCGCCTCCGCCGAACACTATGGAAGGAGGAACGTACGCCCCTTCGCTACACACCTCGCCGAACATTCTGCCCGTATAATAGGACATGCGCACCCTTCCGCCCGCTATCGTATTTTCACCCATGGGACTTTCTATCGCCGTGAATACGTCGCCGTTATACACGGGCTGACCCATTGCCGCTATTTTTGCAGGCTGGAATACGCGCTTTCCCACGGGAGCGCACCACGAAAAGGCGGAATTCTTCTCACCGCCGCCGAACCGGATATATTCGATAAATACGTCTTTATCAAACCTGAAAGCAAAGGTCTGGCGCAGCGCTTCGCCCGCTTCTTCGAACTTGGCTTCGGCGGAAAATCCGTCCGCGGAAGCGGTGTATCCGCATTCCGTTTCCTTAAAACGGCAGGAGCGGGACGATATGATTTTTTTCGCGGAAAAACGGCTTGCGGACGCCCTGTAACACACCGTAAATTCGTCGGACGGCGCGAGCGCGTATTCCGCTCCGGTAACGAGGTTTACGATACTGCCGCCCGTCAGTCTGCCGTCTGATACGGAAAGTGTTTTTTTAACGCTTTTTGCTGTAAATTCCATAATTTTCCTCATATTTAAGGCTGTTTTTGCGGCTTTTTCAAGAAAAAACCGCTTATATGCCGTTTATTATATGATATTATAACGTTAAAATATTGTCAATGGGAAATTGCAAAAAATTATTGAATTTTACCGCTTCTTATGCTATAATATTTTGCGTAACAATTTAGCGATTAAGGGAGATAAATATGACGGATTTCGCAAAGAATCTAAGACAGCTCCGCAAGCAAAGCAGAATGTCACAGTTTATGCTCGCCGATAAACTCGGCGTATCTCAGCGCACCATCTCACACTACGAAAACGGCTCTTCCGAGCCTTCTTTGCAGATATTGTGCAGAATAGCGCGCATTTTCCGCGTGACGGTAGACGAACTGCTTGGCTTCGCGCTGAAAGACGAAGATTAACCTACAAAAAACCTGCCGCTCCGCTCCTTACGGGGCGGAGTTTTTTTTGCGCCGTTTTGAAGTAAACGGCGGAATATAACTTTTTCTCCGCGAAAAAAGCATAAGGCAAGCAGCATACTCCCCAGGCGGCGGAATCGCACGCAGGCGGGTTTGCCGGAATCGTATCGAAAATAACCTTTCCGCAATACCGGCTTAAAATGAAAAGGGGCGCAGACGCGCCCCCTCCCCTTTCGGGGTGTAGGGAAAATAGATGGGTGGTGATTATCGTCTTATCGCGCTTTCCTTGCAGTCCTGGAGCAGAGTGTTTATTGCGTAAAGTCCGCCGAGGGCTTCCGAAGGGATAAGCCCCGGATATCTGTCCGCAAGCAGAAAAAGATCCTTCATGGCAAGTTCCTGCCGCCTTACCACGCTGTCCAGAAACATTTTATCCGCACAGCTCATTCCGCTTTGTCCGTAAAAAGGATAACCGCCCCTGTCCGTACGGCAGTTTCTGTTGTCGATAGCGTCGTTCATAATATACCTTGTTTCCATAACGTCACCTCATTTGTAGTTATAATATACCGCCTTTAATATGACTATACATGTCAAATTAAAAAAGTTTTTGAAGAATTTTTCCGAAAAAAGTAATTTGCTTTCTTATTAGGCGGAAAGGCGGGGATATTTTATGAAAGCGGACGGTCAGGGATATAAAATAAGATATTACTTTTATATAATAAACGGCAATTTATATGGGCGGCGTGATTAACGTATATGAGGTGAATATTTTATAATATATCGACAGGCTTAACAATCTGTCGATAATTACCCCGTCGCGAGGATTACAAATAAAAGCGGCATGGGACGCCCCCAATAGGAGCTTCGCCGATGACGCTTTTCTTCCTTGTAATACTCACCTTTTGAGAAAGTGCCTACTGCGCTGTCGCTTATCTTACGGCGAAAGCAAACGCGCCGGCAATGGGTGGCGCGTTTGCCGCACCTGCAATTTTCCCCGATATGAAAAATTGCGGGTGCGTTGGCCTATTGGGGGCGCCATATAGAAAAAGGAGACGGCATTTTCTCAGTTTTTCTATGTGGCTATGATAGGAGCTTCGCCGATGTAGCTTTCTACTCCGTACAGCCCGCCTTTTGTACGGGTGTTTCTGCGCATTTACTTTACTTACGGCGAAAGCAAACGCGCCGGCAATGGGTGGCGCGTTTGCCGCACCTGCAATTTTTCATTTACAAGAAAAATTGCGGGTGCGCGGGCCTATTGGGGGCGCCACATAGAAAAAGGAGAGCTTGAAAACTCTCCTTTTTTCTATGTGGCGCCCCCAATAGGACTCGAACCTATGACACTGCGGTTAACAGCCGCATGCTCTACCGACTGAGCTATAGGGGCATTTGCGATAGCGAATACTATATTATAATAAGCGGCGCGATTTGTCAAGCGTTTTTTTATCAAATAAAACAGTTTTTTACCGAAAAATTTTTACTCCGCCTTGCTTATTTGACAACGGCGCGGATAATATACCCGCGCCGTATTATTCGCCCGTATTGACAGCCGCTCTCAGATGTTTATGGTCGTATAATGTCCTGTAAGGGTGAAATACGAGTTGAAGGAGTCCAGAACGTCGGAGCTCTGCGAGCCGGACAGCCTTATGACGACGTTTTCCCCGTCCGCTTCTATGCCCGACAAAAATTCCGTGCTCAGATTGTCGCCGGAAAGCAGCGTATTGTAATAATCAGCCGTCTTGCCTTCAAACGTGATATAAAGCATATCGTCGCCTTCAAGAATCTTGCCGTTGAACATATTCGCGCCGAAAGACGTAAGTTTTTCGGGCAGCCAGATATAGCTGAAATCGGTTTCGGCAAAGGCGTACCCTCTGATGGACGTGATGTTTATATCCAGATTCTGTAAAAACCTGAACTGTCCCGCCCTGCTCTGGTTTACCGATTCGTTGTATACCGACGTCGCATTGTCGCTGAATGCGCCGATATAGCTGTATATTACGGTCATATCCGCCGACATAAGCAGATAGTGGTCGTTTGATTCCGTGTAGTAACCGGACGACGTGGTTTCTTTTGTATAGTAAGGCGCAAGTTTGTAAATGGCAAAGTTTTCGCCTACCACGTTTCCGAGCGCATCTTCACTGCCGCCGACGATAGTTATCGCACCTTCCTTGGTCAGTCCGGAAAACGCGCCGTCGCCTATTGCCGTGACGGTTGTGCCCAGCTTAAAGCCGCTCAGTCCCGAGCCGTAGAACAACAGCGAAGGAATTGAAGTAAGTTCGGGAGAAAGCGAGGTCGTGCCGCTGACGGTGTACTTGGTACTGCCGTCCTCGTTCGTGCCGTTTTCTTCGTAATAGTTGACCGTAGTCAGGTTGGAAGCGCCGTAGAACGCCCCTTCACCGAGGTCGGGGTTGCTTGCGTAGAAGTTTACCGTTTTAATGCTTTTGACGTTGCGGAAGGCGTAGTCGCCGATAGATTCGGTATCTTCGTAAATGTTCAGAACTGCGCGGTTTGACGAAGCGGTGGAAGAATAGGTGCAGCCGTCGAAAGCTCCGTCGCCTATGCTTTCAAGCACTCTGTCATCCAAAGCCTTTGTAAGGAAGAACACGCCGGAAGCGCCGCCCGTGGTATTTTTCACAAAACGCAGGCTCGTGCAGCCGTAGAACGCGTTATTGCCTATTTCCGTAAGAGATACCGCCGTATCCGCATCCGCGTAATCAATAAACGCGATTCTGTTGCAGCCGTCGAAAGCGCTCTGCCCTATGGTGGTGAGAGCGGCGTTGAAAAGAATTTTACGCGTGGTCGCCGACGAAGCGGTTATCGACCGGTAGAACGCATAGTTGCCTATCGTTTTAAGCGAGGAAGGCATGGTCATATTGTACGAAGTATTGTAATCGGAATCGCCGCTGCCCTTGCCTCCGCTGGTCGTGGATATATAGACATTTGCAAGGGTGGGACATTCGGAAAAAGCGTACTCTTCTATAGTTTCCACGCCGTTGCCCATAGTGACTTCCGTAAGCGAATCACAGCCGGAAAAAGCACGGGAAGGAATTGTTTTCAGTCCGTCGGGCAATACCACGGATACGAGCGAATCCATATCGGAAAACGCCTGCGCGCCTATGGTGAAGTTATCGGCGTCGCTTTCTATCGTGATACTGCTGATTTCCCCGTTCTTGTAAAACGCTTTTTCCGCAACGGCAACTACGGGTCTGCCGCCGAGTTCGTCGGGAATCACGACGTTGACGTCCTCACCCGTGTATTCCAGAATAGTCGCCTGGCCGTGCGAAAGCGAATAGACGAAACCGCCCTCTTCTTTACGCGACACGTTGAATTCGCTGACCACGATAAGCGCCAC
Source organism: Candidatus Alloclostridium intestinigallinarum (assembly GCA_904382605.1). GTDB lineage: Bacteria > Bacillota > Clostridia > Christensenellales > UBA3700 > Alloclostridium > Alloclostridium intestinigallinarum. The sequence goes on from CAJFJA010000011.1 coordinate 36,695, forward strand.
CGCCACGGCGATGACCGCGACTACCAGAATGACGACCATGATTATCATGGCTATGCTTCTTGTTGAAAGTTTTTTCTTTCCGTTTTCAGATTTGCTTCCTTCCGTCATACTTACCTGCTTGTACGATTTACTTCTACAAGTATAGCATACGCAAAATATAAATTGCAAGTCAATTTATTGTTAAATATATATGCCCGCACACGCAAGCGCGACCCGTACGCCGTCCGCCGCCGAAGAAGTTATGCCGCCGGCATATCCCGCGCCCTCGCCGCACGGCATAAGCCCGTATACCGAAGAGTCGCATTTTTCGTCCCTGATAATGCGCACGGGCGAAGAAGTGCGCGTTTCCACGCCGCTCAGCACGCTGCCCGCCGAGTTGAATACTGGAATTTTTTTTGCGAAAATATCAGTCGCCTGCACGATGGTTTTGCACACGTACGGCGGCAGACATGCGTTTATATCGGCGAACTTATATCCCCTTTTGCAGGAAGGCGTCACCTCACGCAATGCGGAAGATACCTTTTTTGCCTTAAAGTCGCCCAGAAGTTGCGCGGGCGGAGCATAGTCCCCCGAAGCGGCGAATGCCGCCCTTTCCCACATGCGCTGGAAAGCGACTCCGTCCAGCGCCCCGTCGCCGAAATCGGCGGAATTTACCGTGACGATAAGCGCGGAGTTCGCGTTTTCACCGCTCCTGGCGCGGTTGCTCATTCCGTTGACCACACAGCCGCCCTTCTCACTCGCCGCCGCGACCACTTCGCCGCCGGGGCACATGCAGAAGGTGTAACAGCCGCGCCCTTCCACCTGCGCGGCAAACTTGTAATCCGCCGCCGGAAGGTCGCTCCTTACCGCCCCGTACTGGGCAAAATTTATGTCTTTTTGCAGGTGCTCTATTCTCACGCCCACGGCAAAAGGCTTGGAAGTCATGTCCACTCCGCGCATATACAAATTTTCGTACACGTCGCGCGCGCTGTGACCCACGGCGAGTATCGCCCTTTCCGTTTCGAGCACGCCGCTCCTTTCCCCTTCGAGTGTAAGAGAAGTCAGTTTTCCGCCGCGCACGCCTATATCCGTAACCTTTGTATTGAAGTAAAATTCACCGCCCATGGCGATTATCTTCAACCTTATGCCCGCCACCACGACGGGAAGAAGGTCGGTGCCTATATGCGGTTTGTTTTCGTATTTCAGCTCCTCGCCGCCGCCGTTTTTTGCAAACTCGGCAACCACCGCGCCAGCCGCGCCGCCGCCTATCCCCGTGTTCAGTTTTCCGTCCGAAAAGGTGCCCGCGCCGCCCTCGCCGAACTGCACGTTGCACTCTTCGTCCAATTCTCCGCCGGCAAAAAAGCGTTCCACCTTTGCCGCGCGCTCTTCCACGTTCGGCCCGCGCTCGATGACTACCGGTTTTGCGCCCAGATATGCCAGCGTAAGCGCGGCGAACAGTCCCGCGGGACCGCTTCCCACCACGGCTATCTTCTTTCCCGAAAGAGCGCCTTTCGGCGCGCCAATACGCGAAAGATAATCTTCAAGTGAATCGACGGGCGCTTCGGCTACCCTAACTTTTGCGTTGCGGCACGCCCTAACAATGCGGTTTTCATCGCCGCGCACCTCTGCGCCCAGACTGTAAACATGGTATAAATCGGGCTTTTTACGGCAGTCGAGCGAGCGTTTTAGCAAAACAATCTTCACAATATCCTGTTTTCTTATATGCAATGCACGGAGGGCAAGCCCTTCAAAATCGGGCGTATCCCCCGCCTTTACGCTTATACCGTCGATTCTTATCATTTTTCCGCTCCGGTTATATTATCCGCCGCCGCAAGGGCGCTCACCCACGCCCAATGCAGATTGTATCCGCCGCATTCGCCGTCTATATCCGCCATTTCGCCTATGCAATATAAATTTCCGTGCAGCTTGGATTGAAGGTTGTTATCCAACGCGCCGAGCTCCGCGCCGCCGCATACCGCCTGGTTGTCCTTATCCGCCAAAGCCACTTTAACGCGGTAATTTTTCACCCGTTCAAGCCCGCCTTCGCGCAATAGTTTATCGGCAAGCGCCTTGTGTAAAAGTCCGCACAGCAGGCGTTCCCTGCCGCCGTATTCCCGTTTTATCTCCTCCGCGGTCAAGTCGGGCGCAAAGTCTATCTCCAACACCCCCGTGCAGTTATTCCGCGCGAGAAAGGACGAAAGCCAGAATGCGAGAATTCCGCTCACTCCGTCGTCCCTGAATAAAATTTCGCCGCGGTCGCCCATGCTTCCGAAAGGAGTTTCCAGCCGTGCGTAAACTTTGGCGCGCACGCCCTTCAGCCCCTTGAATTTATCCGTTTTCAGATAAGTTATCGCGGGGGTAAGGCGCGTTACCTTATGTCCCAGACCTTTCAGAAGATTGTAGGACGGTATTCCTCCGCCCGCTCCGCTGCCGCAGGCAAGCACCAGGTTTTCGGCATATACCGTACCTTTTTCGTGCTCCACTTTGAAAAATTTTCCTTCCTTTTTCACGCTTTTAACGGGACACGAAGTGAGAATTTCCGCCTTTGACACCGAATCGAGCAACACGTTCAGCACGCTCCCGGCATAATTCGAATAAGGGTACGTCCTGCCCTGTTCGTCCGTGCGGGTGACAAGCCCCAGCTCCTTCCACCAATTTATAACCGAGGAGTAAGGGTATTTTTCCAAAACGGGCGCGACGAATTCCGGCGCGTTGTATCTGCCTTCGTTCACGCCAGAATTGGACAGATTGCACCTGCCGTTACCGCTTACGAGTATCTTCTTGCCCACGCGCGCGCCCGCTTCGAGTATGAGCGGCACTGCTCCGTTCCTGATAAGCCGCGCCGCGCACATAAGCCCCGCGGCTCCGCCGCCCACTATTACGCATTTTTCCCTTTTGTCCATACGAAAAGTATAGCAAAAAAAGATATGCGGCGCAAGCGCGCGCCCCGCGGAAAGCGCGTTTTTACAAAAATTGCTTACGATTGCACGCCTTCTCCCTATAAGGAACGCTTTTTTACCGTGAAAATTCTTATTTGAATTTATTGCCCGCGCAGAATTTGTTCTCCGCTTGACAATCTGCGCGCGCAATTATATAATAGCTATATATCAACTTGCAAACAACACAACGGAGCGAAAAATGGACTTTATCGAGATTGAAAAAAAATGGCAGAAAAAATGGAAAGAAGATAAGATCTATTCCTTCAATACCGCAAAGCGGGACAAGAAGTATTACACCCTTGAGATGTTCTCCTACCCCTCCGGCGCGAAACTGCACGTGGGGCACTGGTACAACTTCGGACCTTCCGACAGCTTTGCCCGCTTCAAGAGCATGCAGGGCTATGAAGTATTCGAACCCATGGGCTTTGACGCTTTCGGTCTGCCGGCGGAAAACTACGCGATAAAAACGGGCATACACCCCCAGGATTCCACCATTAAGAACATAGAAACCATGGAGCACCAGCTGCAGGCAATGGGCGGTATGTTCGATTGGGATTACGAGGTAAAAACCTGCATGCCCGACTACTACAAGTGGACGCAGTGGATATTCCTGCAACTGTACAAAGCAGGACTTGCCTACCGCAAGGAAGCGCCCGTCAACTGGTGCACTTCCTGCAATACCGTGCTTGCCAACGAACAGGTGGTGGACGGACATTGCGAACGTTGCGGTTCGCAGGTGGTGAGGAAAAATCTCACGCAATGGTTTTTCAAAATAACCGCCTACGCCGACGAACTGCTGCGCGACCTGGACAAACTTGACTGGCCGGAAAAGACAAAGGCGATGCAACGCCATTGGATAGGAAAATCCACGGGCGGCGAGATAGAGTTCACCTGCGAAAGCGGCGATACTTTCCGCGTTTTCACCACGCGTGCGGACACCATTTTCGGCGTGTCTTACGTAATTTTAGCTCCCGAACACCCTTTGGTGGATAAACTTACCACCCCCGAACAAAAAGCGGAAGTCGAGGCTTACAAGCTGGCGTGCTCCAAGGTTTCCGAGATAGACAGAATGTCTTCCACCCGCGAAAAGACGGGCGCGTTTACGGGCGCTTACTGCATAAATCCCGTAAACGGCGAACGCGTGCCCATATGGATAGGCGATTACGTAATATACTCCTACGGCACGGGCGCGGTTATGGGCGTGGCGGCGCACGACGAGCGCGACTACGACTTTGCGAAAAAGTACGGCCTGCAGATAAAGCGCGTTATAAAGAGCGCTGACGGAAGCCCCGACGACCTGCCCTACTGCGAATACGGCGTAATGGTCAATTCGGGCAAGTTCGACGGTATGACGAGCGAAGAAGGCAAGGTAGCCGTGGTCAAGTGGCTGGAAGAGCAAGGCAAAGGCGAGCTGAAAACAAATTACCGTCTGCGCGACTGGCTCATCTCCCGCCAGAGGTATTGGGGCTGTCCCATTCCCGTAATACACTGCCCCCACTGCGGAGAAGTGGCTGTGCCCGAGGAAGATTTGCCCGTAAAGCTGCCCTATAACGTGGACTTTACGCCCGACGGCAAGTCCCCTCTTCTCAAAAGCGAAGAATTTATGAACTGCACCTGCCCCAAGTGCGGCGCTCCCGCAAGGCGCGACCCCGACACTCTGGATACGTTCGTGTGCTCGTCGTGGTATTATCTGCGCTATCCCGACGCACACAACGACAAGCAGGCTTTCGACCCCGAAATAATCAATAAAATGCTGCCCGTGGACAAGTATATAGGCGGCGCGGAACACGCGTGCATGCACCTGCTTTACGCCCGCTTCTTCACCAAGGCTCTGCGCGATCTGGGGTATTTGAAATTCGACGAGCCTTTTACTTCTCTCGTGCACCAGGGCACTATTTTAGGACCCGACGGCTTTAAGATGAGCAAGTCGCGCGGCAACGTGGTTTCGCCCGACGATTACGTGAGCAAGTACGGCTCGGACGCATTCCGCTTCTACCTCATGTTCGGCTTTTCGTACACCGAAGGCGGACCGTGGAACAGCAGCGGCATTGAAAGCATAGTCAAATTTTTGGAACGCACGGAAAGGCTCGTTCTGAAAATAAAGGATATGCCCTCCGGCTCAAAACCCGTGGGCGCGGCGGAAAAAGAACTGCTCTATACGCTGAACTACACGATAAAGCGCGTTACCGAGGATATGGAAGTATTCTCTTTCAATACCGCGATCGCGCGCATAATGGAGCTTGTCAACGCCATGTACAAGTACGACGGCGAGGCGGAAAAAGATTACGATCTGATGAAGGACTGCGCCGACAAACTCGTACTGCTGCTCGCGCCCCTCGTGCCGCACATTGCCGAAGAGTTGGGCAGCGTGCTGGGCAAGCCCTACCCCATCTACCGCCGCCCCTTCCCCAAGTGCGAGGAAAAGTGGCTGGTAAAGGACGAATACGAACTTGCCGTACAGGTGAACAGCCGCATAAAAGCCAAGATTGTGGTACCCGTTGACGCGGACAACAAACAGATAGAGGACATTGCTGTTGAAGCGGTAAAAGACGTTATAGGCGCGCAGAAAGTGGTGAAAGTCATAGTAATACCCAAGCGCCTTGTGAACATAGTGGTGAAATAAGGAGAATACCATGATAGACATAAAACTTATCAGAACCAATCCCGAGTTGGTCAAGGAAAACATCAGGAAAAAGTTCCAGGACGAAAAACTGCCCCTTGTGGACGAAGTGTTCAATCTGGACAAGGAATACCGCGAAGCAAAGACGCGCTGTGACTTTTTGCGCGGCAGGCGCAACGCCATAAGCAAGCAGATAGGCGGCTTTATGGCAAAGGGCGATAAGGAAGCCGCCGCCAAAGCAAAGCAGGAAGTGGCGGACGTGGCAAAGGAATTGCAGGATCTGGAAAGCCGTGAAGTAGTGTTGGAAGAAGAAATCAAAAAGCGCATGATGGTCATTCCCAACATAATCGACCCCAGCGTTCCCATAGGCAGGGACGACAGCGAAAACGTGGAAGTGGAGCGTTTCGGCGAGCCGAAAGTGCCCGACTTCGAGATCCCCTACCATGTGGACATAATGGAAAAGTTCAGCGGCATTGACCTGGACAGCGCGCGCAGGACGAGCGGCAACGGCTTTTATTACCTCACGGGCGACATTGCGCGCCTGCACTCGGCAATTCTTTCTTATGCGCGCGACTTTATGATAGACCGCGGCTTTACCTACTGCATTCCGCCCTTTATGATCCGCGCAAACGTGGTTAACGGCGTTATGAGCTTTGCCGAAATGGAAAACATGATGTACAAGATAGAGGGCGAAGACCTCTACCTTATCGGCACGAGCGAGCATTCCATGATAGGCAGATTTATGGATACCATTATCCCCGAAGAAAAAATGCCGCTCACTCTCACCAGCTATTCCCCCTGTTTCAGAAAGGAGGTGGGCGCTCACGGCATAGAAGAGCGCGGCGTTTACCGCATTCACCAATTCGAAAAGCAGGAAATGATAGTCATCTGCAAGCCGGAAGACAGCATGGAGTGGTTCAAAAAACTGTATATGAATACCGTGGACTTCTTCCGCTCGCTCGACATACCCGTGCGCACGCTGGAATGCTGTTCGGGCGACCTTGCCGATCTGAAGGTGAAGAGCCTTGACGTGGAAGCGTGGTCCCCCAGACAGAAGAAGTATTTTGAAGTGGGCAGCTGTTCCAACCTGGGCGACGCGCAGGCAAGAAGGCTGGGCATAAGGATAAAGGGCGAAAACGGCAATTACTTTGCGCACACCCTTAACAATACCGTGGTAGCCCCGCCCCGCATGCTGATTGCTTACCTTGAAAATAACTTGCAGGCCGACGGTAGCGTCAGTATTCCTGCGCCTTTGCGTCCTTACATGGGCGGCAAACTTCGCTTAAGCGCCGAATGAAAGTGTTTTGCGATAAGGCTATGCGGTAAGCATAGTTTTATCTACGCAAAACACTTTGCGCTTACGTTTTTAAGGGGACACCCGTCCATTCGCAAGCTATGCTTGCTTGAGAACAGGTTTCCCCTTCTTTTTGCGCAAAGTTTATATTTTATCAAGCAATTCTTTTGCGCAAAAATTCAACCCTTTCCGCCCTTGCGGGAAAATCCGCACGGCGAATTTTATAGGTTACGCTCGCAAAAGCGTGGTTTTGCTTCGCTTTATTTACAATATAAAGCATTGCGAAGATAATAGCGTAGAAATTCCGTTTTGTTACTTTGAAATATAGTCAGCCCGCGGCGGCTCGCCGCGGTGAAGTGCCACGCGCTCCTGTCCACTTTAGTGGACACTTCATTTATCGGATTATAAAACAAGCCTATACCAAAAATATTGGTAAAGGCTTGTTTTATCCGCAGATAACAATAAAACTCATGTATTACGGAGAAGAAAAGCCGCAGCCTAGCGCAATGTTACTTCACAGCGGTTAAATTGTTATGAGAATAATAAAGTGAAAGCATTGCGGAGAAAAAAGGAGTGAACTTCAGTTTTGTCACTTTGAAATATAATCAGCCTGCGGCGGCTCGCCGCGGTGGAGCGTCCCACGCTCCCCAATATTTTTGGTAAAAGATTGTATTCTATCCACAAAGAATAAATAAAGCCAAAGCATTGCGGAGATAATACTATAAAAACATATTCTTGTTACTTCAAGGGGTAATCATGGGTGGAGCGCCACGCGCTCCCCGCTTGCGCATTATTATATTTTGAGAACTTTTCTTGAGTACCCGTCAATTCTCCACTCGACGCTCCCCATTTCTATGGGACGTATGGTTCCGTGGTAGTCTGTGCCGCCGGTGGCGATAAGGCGGTATTTGCGCGCCGTTTCGTAAAGACGGGCGGTGATTTCGGGCGTATGGGTCGGATAATTCGCCTCTATGCCGTCAAGTCCGAACGGCTTTAAGCCGCATATGAGGTCGTCGAGCACGCCTTTGTTTACGAAAACGAGCGGATGGGCGAGAACGGCAAGCCCGCCCGCGGCTTTTATCGTTTTGACCGCTTCAAGCGGAGTGAGCCTGTTCGAGGCGACGTACGCCGCGCCCGATTTGCCCAGATACCTTTCAAATGCGTCCTGGACGGAAGTGACGTAGCCGCCTTTGAGCAACAGTTCCGCTATATGCGGTCTGCCCACGCTTCCGTCGTTTTTGAGCGCGGAGCGGTCGAGCTTTATATTGAATGTTTCCAGCTTGTCCAGAATTTTGTGCGCGCGGGCTATCCTCTTTTCGCGCAACTCTTCCAACTTGCAGTTCAAAGCCGCGCTCTTTATGTCGATATTATACCCCAGCACATGCACTTCGTATGAAGAAAAGGCGGAAAGTTCCACTCCGCGCACTACTTTTACGCCGAGTTTTCTGCCCTTATCCAGCGCTTCGGGCACGCCGCCTACGGTATCGTGGTCGGTCAGGGATATTACGTCTATTCCCTTTTCTTTCGCCAGCTCCACTATGCGCGAGGGGCTGTCGCTCCCGTCGCTTGCGGTGGAGTGCAGATGCAGATCGAGCTTCATTCTTCGTCACCTCCGGGCAACTGTTCCGCGCCGCCCTCTTCGCCTACTTCCGGGTTTTCGTCCGTTATCTTGTTTATCTTCTTCATCACCTTGCCCGTGCGGTCGGCTATCTGTCCGAGAGTGCCGCCCACGGTTTCGTTCTGCCTCTGCGCCTTTTCCACCATACCGGAGAAGAACTCGAACTGCTTTTTGAAATCCTGGAAAGCCTTGGCTATCTCCTTGCTGGACTTTTGCAGTTTCATGGTGGTAAATCCCATTTTCAGACTGTTCAGAAGCGCCGCCATGGTGGAAGGTCCGCAGGGCACCACATTGCAGTCGCGCCTGAGTTTACCCATAAGTTCTTCATCGCGCACCACTTCCGCATACACGCTCTCCGAAGGCAGATACATTACGGCAAAATCCGTTGTGGAAGCGCCCAGGTACTTGTCGCGTATACTCCTGCCCTGCCTTATCACGGAATCCTTGAAGTATTTCAGATAGCCCTCCGCCGCGGCGTTGTCGCCGATATTCACGGCGTCGGCGTATCTCAGATAGTCCTCGGTGGGGAATTTGCTGTCTATGGGCAAAAGCACTTCCTTGCCCTCGCTGCCCGGCATACGCACGGCAAAGTCAACGCGCTCGCCGCTGCCGCGCTTTACCTGACACTGCCTTTCGTACTGTTCGGGCGCAAGTATGTCGTCAAGCAACGCCTCCAGCGCGACTTCACCCCAATTGCCGCGCGTTTTTACGCCGCCGAGCAGTTTATTCATATTGCTGACCTGCTCGCCCAGCGACTTCATTTCACCCAAACCCTTGTATACGTTTTCAAGCGACGTCTGAACCGTCTGGAAGGATTCGTTCAGCCTTTTATTCAGCGTTTCGTTCAGTTTTTCGTCAACCGTCGCGCGTATCTTATCAAGCTGGTCGGAGTTGTCCCTTCTCACCTTGTCCAGCTGTACGGCGTTGTCCTCGCGCACCTTGTCAAGACTTTTCTGCACGTTATCGTCCAGCTTGTCGAGCCGCTCTTCCGTCTGCTTTCCGAGCGTTTGCAACCTCTCGTCCACCTTTTGCGCGAGCTTTTCAAAATTTTCGCTGACAGCAAGGTGCGTTTTTTCCGTATTATCGGTTATGCTCTTCATGTACGCGCTTATGGCATTTGTCTGCGCGCCTGAAGTGCTTGAAATGTTCTCCTTTATCACGCGTTCCTGTGCGTCCATATTCGCCTTGATTCCCTTTTCCACCTCGTGCAGGGTATCGGCAAAGTACTCTTCCGAAAGCGGCGTGTCCGCCGATGCTCCGCTTTCTTTTTTCTTCGTGCGCGTTAAAAGTACGATAAGCGTTGCTAACGCCGCGATAAGCACCAATGCAAGCAAAATTGTGGTAACGATAAATTCAGTCATGGTTGTTCCTCTTTTCAAGTACCGCGAGTAAGGCTTTTCTGTCGTTTTTCTTTTCTCCGGTAAGCGTGAGCGCAAACAGCTCTTTGAGCACCCTGCCCACCTGCTCGCCCGAATAGCCGAACTCCGCCACGTCCCTGCCGTTTACCGCAAGTTCCCCTACGGAAAAAGGCACGCCCTCCTGCGCCATCTTGTCGCGCAGGCGTTTTATGCGCAGGCATTTGTCGATATCCGCGTTGTCGCAGGTGGCTTTTGCGTCGGCGATTATAAGGTCGGTAAGGTCGTCGACTATATCGGCGTTATCAGCTATGAAGCGGCGCAGTTTGCACTCGCGCATATCGCCGCGCATATCGGTCATATGCAGCGCAACCAGGCGCACCGTCCTTTTAATCTCCGCTTTGGGATAGCGCAGACGGGTCATTATCTCCTCCGCCATCTGCGCGCCTACTTCCGCGTGGCGGTACATATTTCCGTCTTCCTTTACGCATCTGCCCTTGCCTATATCGTGCAAAAGTGCGGCAAGGCGCACTCTTGCGGGAGCGAATTCCACCGTCTTTATTATGTGTTCGTCCACGTCGTATCTGTGATATGCGGGGTTTTGTTTAACGCCGGTATTCTCGCAGAATTCGGGCAGGATAACCTGCATTGCGCCGCACTTTACAAGTCCGCGCAACGCCTTGCCGACGTGTTCTCCTTCAAGCAGTTTATCCAGCTCCACGCGTATGCGTTCGGGGGCTATATCGTTAAGAAGCGGACTTTTTGCGCAGGCGGCGCGCTCCGTTTCCTCTTCCGCGTCAAAGCCGAGCGTGGAAACAAAGCGGTAAAGGCGCATTATCCTCAGCCCGTCCTCGCCCAGCACGCGCATGGGGTCGTCCACCGCGCGGAGCAGCCTGTTTTTCAAATCTTCCACGCCGCCGAGCAGGTCGACCGTTTCGCCCGTACTTACGTTGCGGTAGAGCGCGTTTACGGTGAAATCGCGCCTGCGCGCGTCCTCTTGTATGTCCTGCGTAAAACGCACCTGCGCAGGTTTGTGCACGCCGCTGCCCGCGGGATAACTGTCCACACGGAAAGGGGTGTATTCGTAACTTGACTTTCCCTTTATTATCACCGTGCCCAGCCGCTTCGAGCCAAGGCTTACGCGCATGCCCGCTTTCAGGGCAAAACTTTCCGCCTGCTCCTGAAGGCAAGCGGAAGTAAGGTCGATGTCGTAAACTTCTCTTCCGAGCAATTCGTCGCGCACACAGCCGCCCACCGCATACAGCGGCTTATCGGGCGGAAATTGCGCGGCTAAGGCTTTAAGTTCCTCATTCACAGGGCTTTAAGGTGTATACGTCGGGCAGATTGCGGAATTTTTCGTCCCAATCCAGTCCGTAGCCGACCACAAACTCGTCGGGAATGGCAAAGCCCACGTAATCGCCCTTTACGTCCACCACCCTGCGCGAAGGCTTATCCAGAAGCGCGCAGGTGGTCACGCTGCTTGCGCCGCGCTCAACGAGCATATTGTTCAGCGCGAGCGAAGTTTTTCCGCTGTCGATTATGTCGTCGACAACTATCACGTCCCTTCCCTTTACGTCGGTGCGCATATCAGAGATGACTTTCAGACTGCCGCTCGTAGTGCCGCTCCCGTAGCTGGATACCGTGATGGTATCCACCGTTACGGGCAAATCTATTTCACGAATCAAATCGGCGAAAAAGGGAATCGCGCCGCGCAGAATGCACAGCGTTATCGGCTGTTTACCCGAGTAGTCGCGGGTGATCTCCTCTCCCAGCTCTCTGACGCGCTTTTTAATGCTTTCTCCGTCTATCAAGACCTTATCCAAAACGTAGTTCATTGTATTCTCCTCACGGATATGTATAGGCAGTTGTCGCCTTCTTCCACTTTTAATTTTTTCGATATTTCCATGCCCGCAACCGCGTATATCTCCTTTCCGTCCGCGAGCACGGGAATATGCGCGCGCAGGTATTTGGGCACTTTTTTATCCGTAAACCAATCGCCCAGCGAGCGCCGTCCTCCGCCGAAGGGAATGAAGAAATCTCCGTCGCGCCGCGTGCGCCAGACCGCGCCTTTGGGAACCGCCGCGGCGTTTACCCTCAGCGCGCCCGTTTCGCTCTTTTTGGACACTATAACTTCATATTCGCCGAGCGCTGCCCCGCCCGTTTCAAACGGTACTTCGCCCGTGAATACCGGCGTTTCGCGGTAAAAGTGCACCTGCTCCCCCGCTCTGCAAGCGCGGTAGGCGGAAGGCAGACACACGGTTGCGCCGTTTTCGCTCTCCGCAAGCGCGAATATCGCGGATATGTGCTCGCTTGTCACGTCCACCCTGCCGCCTATCTTTCCCAGCGCCTCGAACACCGCCGTTTCGCCCGTGACCCCGCGCAAATCTTCAATATCAAGCACAGCCGCCTGTCCCTGCATTTTCGCCTGCGGCGAATGTTCCGCAATATATTCGTATGCCTGAGCCGCGCGCCTGCCAAGCATGGATATGCCCGCCTTTGCGTTGGGGAAGCGCTCTTCTATCATCGGCAAAAGCACTTTGCGCACATAGTTGCGCGAAAAGCCCGTATCGTTGTTGGAAGAATCCTCGCGGTAAGGCACGCCTTTTTGCCTTGCGTATTCTGCTATTTCTTCCGAAGAAGTATCTATCAGCGGACGGTACACGACGCCGTCGTCGCGCGGAATGCCGCACAGTCCTTTAAGCCCGCTTCCGCGGAATATATGCATGAGTATGCTTTCCGCATTGTCGTCGGCGTGGTGGGCGGTAAGCACCCTGTCCGCCATGCCGCATTTGACTATCCGCTCGAACTCGCGCCGCCTGAGTATGCGCGCGCCCTGCTCTATTCCGTAGCCGTGCTGACGGCAGAACGTCTTGCAGTCCAATTCCGTCACGTCGCACTTTACGCCGCGCTTTTTGCAGTATTCGCTTACAAAGGCGCTGTCCGCGCTAGATTCTTCTCCGCGCAATCCGTGTTCAAAATTGAGCACGGTAAAAGGCGGCAGCTTTTCCGCATTTTCAATGAAAAAATGCAGCATGCACATGGAATCCCTGCCGCCGGACACGGCAAGAACCACTTTTTTGAAACCCGAAAATTCTCCCACATATATCATATATCTTATTATAGCGCAAAAAAGCCGTAAGTGCAAGGCTTAATTTGATTGATATACCATTGAATAAAATTTAATCGGTATCTTTTGATAAAACCGGAAAATAAAAGAAATGCCGCGCAAGGCGGCTTTTGGAGCGGGTGATGGGAATCGAACCCACAACCTAAGCTTGGGAAGCTCATGTTTTACCACTAAACTACACCCGCACGCAGATATTATATTAGCACAAAACGGCGATTAAGTCCACAAAAAGACGAAAATTTTTCGGGAAGTAACAAAAAGTATTTCCAAAGTATTTTTTCCGCATTACTTTTTATAATGAATATGCCTATTGCAACCGCACTTAAACGCACTTTAGCTCCTCGTGTGGTAAGCGGATACAGACAAAAAGAATGGGCAACGCTTGCCCATTCTTTTTTTGCTTGAGTAATATTCAGCTTACCGTCCCGTATACTTAAACCCCTGTTTTTCGAGCGCCTTCATATGCACAAGCACGTTATCCACAAACTCCGCGTTGTTCTTGGTGCGCATGAGCATATTCAGAAGCTGTTCGGTGGCGTCGGCGTTGTCGCCCGCTATCATGCGGCGGATTGCGAATACGCCTTCGAGTTCCTTTTGGGAAAGAAGCAGGTCTTCCCTTCTGGTGCTGGAACGGTTGAGGTCGATTGCGGGGAAGATGCGGCGTTCGGAAAGTTTGCGGTCGAGATGGATTTCCATATTGCCCGTACCCTTGAATTCTTCGTAAATGACGTCGTCCATGCGCGAACCGGTATCAATGAGCGCGGTGGCGATTATGGTGAGCGAACCGCCGTTTTCTATATTTCTCGCACTGCCGAAGAACCTCTTGGGGGCGTGGAGCGCGCCGGGGTCGATACCGCCGGAAAGCGTTCTGCCCGTGGGCGGAATGGTAAGGTTATAGGCGCGTGCAAGACGGGTGAGCGAATCCATTATTATAACTACGTCCTTGCCCAGCTCCACGTTGCGCTTGGCGCGCTCTATCAGAAGTTCCGCCGCCTTGCAGTGGTGTTCGGGCATTTCGTCGAACGTGGAATAAATGACTTCGCCGCGAATGGAACGCTGCATATCCGTAACTTCTTCGGGACGTTCGTCCACAAGGAGCACGAAAAGCATTACATTGGGATAATTATCGGCGATTGCACCCGCTATTTTTTTGAGGAGCGTGGTTTTACCCGCTTTGGGAGGGGACACTATCATAGCCCTCTGCCCCTTGCCGATAGGCGCTATCAGGTCGATACAGCGGATTGCGAAATCGTTGCGTGCGCTCTCGCGTTCGAGCTTGAAGCGTTCGTTGGGATAAATGGGTATGAGATTGTCGAATTGCGGACGCTGGCGCAGATTTTCGGGAGCGTTGCCGTTGACCGTTTCCACGGATACGATGGCGGGCGGACGGTTTTCCGCGTTCTTTTTGGCTATGCCCACAACCATGTCGCCTGCGCGCAGTCCCATGCCGCGAATGAGTTTTGCCGACACATAAGCGTCCTTATTGCCGTATTCGCAGTTTTCCGCACGCAAAAAGCCGTAACCTTCCGCAAGCACGTCGAGCACGCCGCTCTTGCGCTCACAGTCATCGTTTTTCAAAAGTTCTTCGGGGCTGGCGTAATGCTTTTCCTGCTGTATATCGCCGTCCTGACGGTACTGCTCCTGGCTTTCCGCCGCCGTTTCACGCTTTGCAAAAGATTTTGACTTTTCTTCCTGCTTTTGTACGGGTTTAGCCTGCGCCTCTTCTTCCGCCGGCTCTACCCTCTTTTTGGGCGGACGGCCGCGGTTGGAAGTGCGGTTGGGCATTTCCTTGCCCGTAGATATATCCATATATTCCCTGACAAGTTCCGCCTTTTTCTTGGTAGTGGGAGATGCCACTCCTATCTTTCTTGCAGTATCGCGCAATTGAAAAATCGACATCGCGGTAAGCTCTTCTTCGGTATAATAGCGCTCTGTGGTTTCACTCATAAATAAATAACTCCTTTAAGGGGTGGTTTGCTGTTTTGATATATTGCCGTCAATGCGGCAGTTTGCCGCACTTTATTAACTTACTTAAATATATACCGGCTTTGATTTTCTTATGAAAAAATTTTCGATTGCGGCGCCCGCACAAGGCGGACGCCGTCTTATTTTCAGAATTTGTCGTCGTCAAACACTATCACTTTGGTGCTTTCGCCGTCAAAGTCTTCCCTGTCAAGCTCTATGCTGTCGCCTTCCACATAGCGGATATGCTCATCGTCGAACAACTGCAGAAAAGGTCTGAGCTTATCTATATCCAGCTGGCAGGACGGGGTCTTGTAATGCATGGGAATAACTATGTCGGGCATAAGAAAATCGACGTATTCCTTCGCCTGTTCCGCCCCTATCGTATAGTTGTCGCCCACGGGAATGAGTAACACGTTTACCGGGCCTATCGCTTCACCCAGCTCGGGCGTTATCTCCTCCCCTATGTCGCCCATATGAACCACGTCCACGCCGTCAAGACGGAACTTGCATATGAGATTCTTTCCCCTGCGGGTACCGCCGTGGTGATCGTGGTTGGATTCCAGCGTGTTTATGTCCACGCCGTCTATCTCCCAGAATCCCACGCTGTCGATCACTTTCGGGTTGCCCGATACGGCCCTTACCGCGTTGTGATCATTGTGCCCGTGACTTATCGTTACGATGTCAGCGCGCACCTCCGGATAGGGGATTCCCACGTAATCCCCTTCGTACGGGTCGGTGACAATCGAAGTGCCGGTGGATTCTTCCAGCAGAAAGGAAGAATGACCGAGCCATTTGATTTTCATAATTACTCCTCTATTTTTATTGCGAGCTGCTGGGGACGGCACTTGTTGTACGCCTCGATAAGCTCGTGTATTTTGTCGTGAGGGTCAAGCAGCGTGCTTATGGAATAGCCCTGGTTGCAAGCCGCCATGATATACGCCATGAATTTGGACATATCAGCCTGGACAAACCACTCTTCTTTGAGAAGTTCGGGCGTGGCGTAAGTCAGGTTGGTGCTGACCACCGCGGTGAACAGACCCTTGTCGTAAGCGTCGCGGAATTTCTGCAACCCTTCGGTAAACAGCGCGTAGGTGGCGGAAAGGAATATCTTGTCCGCGCCGCGTTCTTTCAGCTCCACGCACAGTTTAAGCATACTGTCGCCCGTGGCGATTATGTCGTCCGCCACGAATATGTCCTTTCCGGACACGTCGTTACCGATATAGTCGTGCGCGATGATGGGATTGCGGCCGTTGACCACATTGGCGTAATCGCGCCTTTTATAGAACATACCCAAATCGGTGCCGAGCACGGAAGCGTAATAGATGTTCCTGCCCATAGCGCCTTCATCGGGGCTGACTATCATAAAGTTTTCCTTGCTCATGTTCACGTCGGGATACTTTTCAAGCAGGGCTTTGAGTATCTGGTAGGTGGGCATGAAGTTGTCGAAGCCCATGAGCGGCACCGCGTTCTGGACGCGGGGGTCGTGGGCGTCGAAAGTTATCATTTCGTTTACGCCCATTGACTGAAGCTCCTGCAGCATCTGCGCGCAGTCGAGCGATTCGCGGGCGTTGCGGCGGTGCTGTCTGCCGCCGTAAAGCATGGGCATCACCACGGTGATGGATTTCGCCTTTCCGCCCATTGCGGCTATTATCCTCTTCAGGTCCGCATAATAGTCGTCGGGCGACATACGGTGCATCATTCCGAACATATTATATTCAACGGAATAGTTGCCTACGTCCACTATAATGTAAATGTCCTTGCCGCGTACGGTTTCGGCTATAAGTCCCTTGCCGTCGCCTGTAGTAAACCTGGGGCACGAGTTGGCGATGAGAAAGGTTTTCACTCTTGAAGCGCTTCCGCACTTTTCCGCCTCGGTATTATACCAATTGACGAGATAATCGTCTACCTTCTTTCCAAGCTCTCTGGCGCCCTGCAGCGCGAGAATGCCCATATTGCTGGTGTCTTCCTTGCCGAATTTGAATACGTGTTCAAAAAAAGGCATATCTATTTTGACCTCCGTAAAACTTTTTGCGTATGAAAATTTTTACACATTATTCCTTTGCACGAATAAATGTCGTTTGCGTAAAACGATGCAGAATTTGTAAGTTGCGATCGCGGTTTACCGTCGCAGGAGTCGCCAGACATATAAATCCTCTCTTACTTGATACGTTATAATGATAGCATATTTTTTCCGCTTTATCAAATACTTTGGTATCAAAAATCAAATAATTATTTTGCGGAAAAGAAAACCGCGGAAACACTTCTCCGCGGTTTTCTCCCGGAATATTCCGGCTGCAACTACCCGTAACAGCCTTTTTATATGATATAGGTTTCTATCCTGCGCCGACGGGACGGCGGAAAGTTCAGATAAGAAGTTCCCCCTGCTCACCGTCCACGACCATGAGCACGCGCACTTCTTCACCCGTATCGGGGTCGGCGTATACGAAGAATTTTTCTCCTTGCGCCGTGCCGTATACCTCGTACGCCAGTCTTTCGCCTCCGCCCGGCGTGGGGATTACGGCAAGGCGCACGCTTTCCGTTTCAAGTTCGCCGTATTTGCGCGAAGATATATCTTCCGCACTCAAAGCGGGCCGGTCAAGGCTTCTTTGCGTATGGTTGAACAGATAAGACAGCGTTTCGCAGCCTATCACGTGCCCGTCCGCGGCGTTTATCTTCACCTTTACCATGTCGGGATAGATGACCGCCCCGTCCTGCTCGAAGCATAAGTTCATATAGATTATCCCGTCGCTTTCCGCGCTCCATACGGGGACCATATTTTCATAGCCCAGCGCGGAGACGAATTCCACGGCATTCTCTTTTGCGTCAAATGAGTTTTCCTCTCCGCTTTCGCAGTTGAACGTGAATTGTACTATCGCTCCGCCGTTTGCCGCAAGCTGAACGTCGCCGCTGCCGTGGTCGTCCTGAATGGTATAGAGATAGGTTTTGAAATGCGAATTACCCTCTCCCGAATAAGTCACGCCCGATATACCCGCGCTTCCCAGCTTTTCCGAGATTATCTTTGCGCCCTGTTCGGGAGTTATCTCTCCGCCGGTAAGCGTTTTGGCCTGCTTTTGGTCTAGTCCGTCGCTGAAAGGTCCGTCATAGATAAGCGAAGGATACTCCATTGACCCGTCCTGCAACGCGTTCATTATGGAAGAAAATTCCTCGTTAAGACTGCCCAGCCGGGAAGAAAATTCGTAGCCGCCCGCACCAATTCCTTCGCGTACGGGAGCAAGTTTTTCCTGCACCGTCGCCGCCGTGGAGCTGAGCTTTTGCAGCATTGCGTATTCGCTCTGCGTTATCTCCTCCCCCTTCGACGCCTTGGAATGGATATACGCGCTGTAATCGCCGACCTGGTTTACGAATTTCGTAAGCGCGCTTGCGCTGTATCCGTCCGCGGAAAATTTGTACAACGCCTGCGCCGCGCTTTCGCAGCTGACCGACGCGTCCATCATCAGTTCGCACATCATGGCGGAATTGCGCGTTACGCGCGCTTTATCCAAATTGACGCGCATATTGCCCACGCTGTCCGTAAGCTGGTAATACGCCTGTTCGTAGTCGTTGTTCACACCCAGCCTGTACTGCCGCTCCGATTGCCTGGATACGTTGAGAAATACGCCCATCACGGCCGCTCCGACCAATAAAAGGGCGGCGAGAACGGCGAAAAATTTTGCAGTGCTTCTTTCCATATTCACCTCTTATTTGCAGAAGTTGTGTCTGCCTATCTGCAGCATTATCGGGCGCGACCATATCCACGCGCTCGTGGCTGTGGCGGGGTTGTAATAATACAAGCACCCGTTCGTCGGATCCCAGCCGTTCATTGCGTCGCGTGCGGCGTTATACGCCGATTGGTCGGGTTCCAGATAAAGCTGTCCGTCGGATACGCAGGTAAACGCGTAAGGTTGGTAGATGACGCCCGAAATGGAGTTGGGAAAAGCGGCGCTTTTAACACGGTTGAGCACCACCGCCGCCACGGCAACCTGCCCCACGTACGGTTCTCCGCGCGATTCGCCGTATACGCACCTTGCCAGCAGATACAGGTCGGAAGAAGAATATCCGCCCGATGAAGAGGACGAAGACGG
Organism: Candidatus Alloclostridium intestinigallinarum; assembly: GCA_904382605.1. GTDB lineage: Bacteria > Bacillota > Clostridia > Christensenellales > UBA3700 > Alloclostridium > Alloclostridium intestinigallinarum. The sequence continues at coordinate 55,674 of CAJFJA010000011.1, forward strand.
GGATATCCCCAATGCCGAATAGGTTTTGGGTCCCACAATACCGTCAACCGAAAGTCCCTTCGCGCTCTGGAAGCGCCTGACCGCCGACCGGGTGTTGACTCCGAAAATTCCGTCCGCCGTGCCGCACCAATAGCCGAGCCCGTTCAGGCGCGACTGCACCTGCCTCACGCTTTCGCCCCTGCTTCCGTAGCGCAGCAGTTCGCCCGCCGCCGCCACCTTTCCCGCGCCGACGGCGAGCAGACTTGCGGCGATAAGTAAGAGTATGAGCGCGAGGACTAATACTCCGCGCCCGTTTATCCTTTGTTTTGTAAGCATTGTTCCCTCCTTGCAAAATTAGTTTGCGCAGGAAAATTTGCGTTATACCCGTATAAACGCCCGACTTAGGTCAATAATGAGTGCAAACGGAGGTGAATATGAAACTTAAACTGAAATGGAAAAACCCGGTTTACATAGTTACGGCGTTTTTCGTCATACTCTTAGTGGTAATTTTAGTGCTTACGGCTTGCGCGCAGAGTGAAAAGCGCGAATATCTGCGCCTGCACATGCGCGCAAATTCCAATTCCCAGGCCGACCAGGACGTAAAATACGAAGTGCGCGACGCGGTTATAAATTATCTCACCCCGCTGCTTGACGACGTGACGGACTTGGATTACGCTTTGAAAGTAGTGGAAGAAAACACGGACGCGCTGGAAGAGCTTTCGCGGCGCGTGCTGGAGAAAAACGGCTTCTTTTACGGAGCCACCGTCAGACTTGCACGGGAAGAGTTCCCCGCACGCACATACGGCAGTATCACCCTGCCCGACGGCGTTTACGACGCCCTTATAATAGAACTCGGCAGCGGCAAAGGCGACAACTGGTGGTGCGTGGCGTTTCCGCCGCTGTGCTTCGTATCAGCACCGGGAGGCGACTTTGCCTATAAATCCATAATAGCCGAATTGTGGCAGAAATATTTCGGAAAATAGATATGGTTTTCGCACCCGGCACGGGTGAGCGTGCTGCGGGTATCGGCTATTTGCCGTCGGTGCGAATAAACATACCGAAAAACGCGCCCGCAAGCTCACGGTACATTGACCGCCACAGCTCCGGCAAATCGCCCTTTACCTCTCCGTCCGACATGGGGCGGAGCACTCCTCCCGGAATAAGCAGACGGCAGCCCGGAAGCATTTCAAACCCCAGACGGCGGTAGAAAGCTATTCTGCGTTCGCGCGTGACAAGTTCTTCCTGCGTTTCGGCGCACGCGGGGTCTTCCACTTCGAGAATGAGCGTTCCGCCCGCCTTTTCCTTTATGAGAGGAATCAATTTGCTTCCCGTACCCCTGCCCCTGCCTTCCGGCATGACTGCAAGATAGAGCACCTGCGTATAGCCGCGGAAAAAGTGCAGTACGGTATAAGCGAGCACGCTTCCGCCTTCCTTTGCGAAATAAAAGCGTATCCCGCCCTTCTTAGCCAGAGATTGAAGGATACGGAAAGGCGTGCGCTCAGCAAGGGGAAAGTCGCGCTTCAACCACTTGCTTAATTGCTTTACGTCTGTCTTGTTTGCCGTTACGTCTACGAGTTCCATAACGCCATTCTAACATATAAGGGATATTTTGTCAACGCCGTCAACGCGTTGCAAAAAGGCGGACAAAACGTCCGCCCTGCATATACGAAACTACAAAAAACATACGTCCACCATGACTTCCGCAAAACGCGGAGCACTTATGCTCACGGGCGGCTGCGGCGGAGCGCGCCCGGGGCGTAGATTTTCGGACGGATTTTCACAACGCCGAACGAAGTCGTAGCAGCGCTACGTCGAGCGAGGCGTTGCGGAAAGGCGGACAAAACGTCCGCCCTGTTTATACATAAATTACAAAATACACTTAGAACGAGAATCGCTTATGCTCACGGGCGGCTGCGGCGAAGCGCGCCCGAGGCGTGCATTTTCGGACGGATTTTCACAATGCCGAACGAAGTCGTAGCAGCGCTACGTCGAGCGGGGCGTTGCGGAAAGGCGGACAAAACGTCCGCCCTGTTTATACGAAACTACAAAAAACATACGTCCGCCATGACTTCAGCAAAATGCGGAGCACTTATGCTCACGGGCGGCTGCGGCGGAGCGCGACCGAGGCGTAGATTTTCGGACGGATTTTCACAACGCCGAACGAAGTCGTAGCAGCGCTACGTCGAGCGAGGCGTTGCGGAAAGGCGCCGGAAAGATGCGTCTCCGGCGCGCTCCGCCGCAGCCGCCCGCGAGCACCCTACCTAACTTCGGTAACCCAACCGAATTCGTCAGGATACTTTTCCTGCTGGATACCGGTTATCTTGTCGTACAGGAAGGCGGTGATTTCACCCATCTTGCCGCCGCCGACAATCATATCCTTGCCGCGGTAACCTATTACGCCCACGGGCGAAATTACCGCCGCGGTACCCGAACCGAAACTTTCCTTCAAAGTGCCGTCTTCGTAAGCCTTTACTATTTCGTCCATGGAAATACGTCTTTCGCTCACGTTGTAGCCGTACTTTTTAAGTACCTGTATGCAGCTGTTCCTGGTTATGCCGGGAAGTATGCTGCCCACGAGCGCGGGCGTTACCACTTCGTCGCCGATGACGAAGAAGATATTCATACTGCCCACTTCTTCCACATACTTGTGTTCCTTGCCGTCCAGCCACAGCGCCTGGTCATAACCCTTGGCGTTGGCTATCTCTCCGCCCATGAGGGAGCAGGCGTAATTGCCGGAGCACTTCGCCTCGCCCGTGCCGCCGATAAATGCGCGCACAAGCTGTTCTTCCACCAGAATTTTGGTGGGTTCGAGACCGTGGGCGTAATACGACCCCACGGGGGAAAGTATTATGCAGAAGGTGTATTTGTGGCTGGCGTGCACGCCGAGCACTTCTTCGTTAGCAAACATGAACGGACGGATATAAAGCGCGGTTCCGGGCTTGGTGGGAATCCAATCCTGTTCCAGTTTGAGCAGTTCAAAAAGCGCGGCTTTCACCTTCGCGCCGTCTATCTGCGGCATGCACATACGCTTTGCGGAATTGTTCATGCGCACGAAGTTGTCGTCTATTCTGAATACGGTAATCTTGCCTTCACTGTTCTTGTACGCCTTCGCGCCCTCGAATATGGACTGAGCATAGTGCAGCACATTGGTCGCCGGAGCCATGGCAAAAGGTGCGTAAGGCACGATTTCCGGTTCTCCCCATTTTCCGCCCTCATACTCCATAACGAGCATATGGTCGGTAAAATACTTGCCGAATCCCAAATTCGAGAAATCGGGCTTTGCCTTAGGGTTGCTTGTCAACGTAACTTTCATTTTTATCCCCTCTTTGGCTTCCGCCAAGTTATTTTCTCGCCTGAAAGGCAGTTATCGATATCGTCGCCGCGCTTTCCGCAACTATCTTTGCAAAGGATAGGCGCGGTATTCTTCGCGCAATACCCGCAGTTTTCCTTTGCCCAGAGTTTTCTCGTTCAGACCTTTTTCAAGCGCGGGCAGGCTTTCGGCGGGCAGAGCCGCGATTATCTGCGCGCCGCCCTCCCACTGCCGCTCGTCTATCTGCGCGCCGAGTGAAAGAAGCAGGCTTTCCGCCGCCCGTGAAAGAGCATACTCCGTTTCCGCCTTTACCACCGCCGAAAGACGGTATATCTTCACCGGCGCTTCGTCCAAAGCGCGCGCCACGCACCCGGAATAAGCGCTTATCAGTCCGCTTGCGCCCAGCTTTATACCGCCGAAGTATCGCGTGACCACCGCAAGCATCATATCCGCCCCGCGCTTTTTCAGCACTTCCGCCATGGGCTGTCCGGCAGTTCCCGCAGGCTCGCCGTCGTCGCTGCTCTTCCTGAACTGCCCCGCCGCGTAGGCGTAACAGTTGTGCGTCGCGTCGGAAAACTCCTTGCGCAGCTTTTTTATCTCCTCCGCCGCCTGCTCGGGCGTTTCCACCCTGACAAGCGTGGTTATGAACACGGATTTGTTGATAACTTCCCGCCTGCGGAAGCTGCCTTGCAAACCCAGATAATCCATATCAGCCGCGCACGACTTTCACGTGCATCTTCTTGCCCTTGTGCAAAATAATGCCCTCTTTGAGCTGTTCTTCGGTAAAGCAGGTATCGAACGAGGTAATCTTTTCCTCGCCCACCTTCACGCCGCCGCCCGAAATGAGCTGGCGCGCTTCCGATTTGGACTTGGCGGCTTTCACCGCGCACATGATGTCCACGATATTGTTCACGCCTTCGGGTACGGTTGCGGTAGGCAGTTCTCCGCCCGAGGAAGCGAACGCCGCCAGCGACTGCGCTTCCGCCTTTTCCGCCTCTTCAACGCCGTGCACTATGGCTGTGAGTTCGAAGGCAAGGCGCGCCTTTGCCGCGTTTATGCGCTCGTCCTTATGCTCGCACATTGCGGCTATTTCGTCAAGCGGCATGAACGTGAGCAGTTTCATGCAGTTTTCCACGTCCGCGTCGTCTATGTTGCGCCAATACTGGTAAAATTCGTAAGGCGAAGTCTTTTCGGGGTCGAGCCAAAGCGCGCCCTTTTCCGTCTTGCCCATCTTCTTGCCTTCGGAAGTGGTGAGAAGTTTGAAGGTGATGGCAAACGCCGGCTTGCCTTCCTTGCGCCTTATCAGATCAGCTCCCGCCAAAATGTTCGACCACTGGTCGTCGCCGCCGCATTCCAGCTTGCAGCCGTATTCCCTGTACAGATGCAGAAAGTCGTACGCCTGCATGAGCATATAGTTGAATTCCAGGAACGTAAGCCCGTTTTCCATACGGCTCTTGTAACATTCCGCGGTGAGCATTTTGTTCACCGAAAAATACACGCCGACGTCGCGCAGAAACTGAATATAGTTGAGGTTGTCCAGCCACTCGGCGTTGTTCACCATGATTGCGGCGTTCTCCCCTTCGAAAGAGAGAAATTTGGACATCTGTTTTTTGAAACAGTCGCAGTTGTGCTTTATGGTTTCGTCCGTCATCATTCTGCGCATATCCGACTTGCCCGAAGGGTCGCCGATTTTACCCGTACCGCCGCCGATGAGGATTATCGGTCTGTGCCCGGCTTTCTGCATAATGCTCATTACCATAAGCTGCACGAAGTGACCCACGTGGAGGCTGTCCGCCGTGGGGTCGAAACCTATGTAGAAGGACACGCTTTCCCTGCCCAGAAGCTCGTAAAGCTCGTCCTCGTAAACGGTCTGCTTAACGTAGCCTCTTTCTTTCAATGTGTCAAGTACGTTCTTCATTTTAATAGCTCCTTGAAATAATCTGCCAGTATTTTTATCCCCTCTTCTATCTTTTCCGGCGTCGCGGCGGAATAGTTCAGCCGCAGATGGCGCCTGTCCCTGCCGTCGGCAAAGAAACTCTCTCCCGACACGTACGCGACTCCGCGCCTGCACGCCCCTTCGAACGCCGCCTGGGTGTCAAGCTTTTCAAAGCCGCCCCATATGAACAGTCCGCCCTTGGGATTTGTGCACGAAAATTCCTCCGGCATATACCTTTGTATTGCGGAATACATCGCCTGCTTTTGCTCCCTGTATACGGGAATGGCGCGTTCCACCACCTTGTCGAACAGTCCGCGGGCAAAGTATTCTTCCACGATCGCCTGCGAAAGCAAGCTCGTGTGTACGTCCGTCGCCTGCTTGCCTATCGTAAGTTTCGCCATCACCTTTTCATCGCCCACGCAGTACGCCACGCGCAGTCCGGGCGATATCGTCTTGGAAAAACTCGCCGTAAACACCACGTTGCCGCATTCGTCAAAGCTCTTTATGCTCGGCACGCGCTCCCCTTCAAAGCGGATTTCGCTGTAAGGGTCGTCTTCAAGCACCATAATTCCGTACTTCGCGGTGATTTCCGCTATACCTTTCCTGACTTCAATACTGTACGTCCTTCCCGTGGGATTGGAAAACGTGGGCACGCAGTAAAGCATTTTCGGTCTGTACTTTATTATCTTTTCTTCCAGGTCGTTCAAATCGAGTCCGTCTTCACCCGACTTCACGCCCACGGGCACTCCGCGATAGGTACGCATAATGTGCATGGCGGCAAGATAGGTAGGGTCTTCCACCAAAACCGTATCGCCGTCGTTGACAAAGCACTTGCACATAAGGTCTATGGTCTGCTGACCGCCGGAAACTATGCGCACATTATCGACGGTTATCCCGGTAATGCCGTAGCGCGAAACGAACTCCGCCACCCTGCTTCTTAAAGGCATATAGCCTTCAGTTGCGCCGTATTGCAGAATCTCCATTGCCTTATCCGAGTTCATAAGGCGGGAAGTTATCTCGCCCACTTCCCTGCAAGGAAGCAGTTTTGCCGAGGGAAAACCGCCCGCAAAGGAAATCATATCCGGACGCGCGAGCAGTTTGAATATCTCCCTTATGGCGTTGCCGCCCATATTCTTCATTCTGTCACTGAAGCTGTATTCCATATGCGCCTCGCATTATTTTTTATATTGTAGCACCCATATTTTAAAATTGCAATAGAAAAACGCGTATTAAAATAAAAACATGGCGGTATGCAAATAAGCGCGGTAAATGCACAAACTCGCTATATGGTTAAAAAGTTGTTGACGGCTGCCGCCGTCGTATGTATTCTGGCAGGCGCCGCAGGCGGGTGCGTAAAATTCGTATCCGATACGGGCGGATACTATATCCCGGAAGATCTGGCGGGCTTTTCCTCCCTGACCTGTGAAACGGACGGAAAAACCGTCAAAGTGCAGAAAAAAGACGGTTATTATATCATAGACGCGGGCGACGAAGCGTATATTCTGGCAAAAGACTGCGGAGCGAAATTTACAGGCGGCACGCAGGAAGAACTGGATAAACGGCAGGCTTCCGCCGCCCTTTACAGCGTGATGAACGAAACGGGGCTTATATACGGCGCACTTGACAAAAAAAGCTACATTATGACGGATACAAGCGGAAAATACCGCGCCGACGGGAAAGAATTTTTTTATTCGGCGGAATATATGCGCAAAAAACTGACGGGCGAGCCGCTTGAAAACTTTGAAAGTTACTTTGAAAAGATCTCGCCCGAAAAATTCGGCGACTTTGAAGACTACGTGATAACCCTGGATTGCAGCAAACAAAACCAAATGCTGCTGCAGATAGAAAATACGCGCTTTGCCACCGTCAGCAAGTATATGTTCAGAAACGTGGACGCAACGGACATACCGCTTACCGCGCAAATGCGCGCATATCTGGAATCACTGACTTTAAGTGCATAAAACAATCATATAGTATCCGCTGCGGCAAGCCGCCGCCATTTGTATACCGTGCGGTATATTATTGCAAATATTATACGTACCCGTAGCCAACCTCAGTAGAACACATTTTACTCTAAAACATAAAATATGTGTATATGTCGGGTTGTAAAATGCTTTGCTTTCAGCGTAACTGGTTACTACAACAAGTCGACAAATTGTGCAAATATGCCGAAAACAGTACGATTAAAGTGTTCTACTGGGGTTGGCTACGGGTATATATGCTTAAAGTGCACAAAATAAGCATAGTTATAAATTTGTCCGTTACACACATACTGTCATTGCCGGCAATATTTCCGAAGATAAATAACGGATATACAAAAGAGGGGGCTTTACGCCCCCGGTTTTTTAATCAAAACGCCCGCGCTCGGCGGTTCGACTTCCCGCGCGTGGCGGAGAGTATTTATAATCAGGCTGTGCCTGTCAATTGTAGATATGGTAGAAGTGGCTTATCTCCATATCCTTGGGAATATCCTTGCCGTGGTTGCCCAGCAGATACCATTCGCGGTGCACTCCGTGGTCGGGCGCATAGCCTAAAAGCGTGCGCACGCCCGTGGCGGCTACCGCCTTTCCTATCCGCTCAAACGATTCCGCGTAGTGGTCCAGCGCGCGTTTTGCCTTAAACGACTTGGGGTGGGTAAAGTGTATGCTGTCGTCATACTCCTGGTTATAGATGACCAGAAAGTCGTACTTTCCTTCCTTTATAAGCTCTATTCCTTTTTCCACAGCTTCCTTGTCGTAACCGACGACGTAATAATCCATTTCACGCTCGCGGAATATGTGGTTGAGCGAACTGTTTTTGGAAGCCACGATTGCGGGCTTTTTACCCTGGCGCAGAAGCGCGTCGAAAATGCTGTCCGTCTTGACCACCGGTTTTACGTACTTTTGGATACCGTGCACTTCGGGAAGCGCGCCCGTATACATACTTGCAAAACAAACCGGCGTTTTGGGCGGGAATACCGTACGCATTTTCAGCTCGTAAGGCGCGGTTTCGCGTACGGGTACAAACTTTTCCGCATATTTATTTACAATCCACGTGCCGACGGCGTCGGGATTGTACATTACGATTTTATCGGCAAGTTTACCTCCCGTTATGTCCTGCACGAATTTATCGTTCGCTTTATCCGCTTTTTCGGGCGGCTGTATTCCCATGCACCCGCAAAGCGACGCGCACAGCGTCGTAAGTGAAGTAAGTTCCATATTTCCTCCTGACATAAACGTCTATTTGTATTTTTCTTCGTCGGCGGCGGTATTCTGCATGCCGTCTGCGAGGGATATTGCGCGCCGCGGACCATACTCCGCGGCGGACGGCAAACCGCACGGTTACTTTTGCGCCAGAAATCTCAGCCGCATATAGTCGACGTGCCATATGCCGCCGAAAAACAGCTCTCCGCGTACGGCGCCGCGCACATACTCCAATATCCGCGCAAGACTGCCTTTATCTTCGGGCAGCGTGTCGCGGCAAAACTGCAATATCCAATTATCAAGTCCGTCCGCGCCTTCCTTCATGTCCGTCATGCGCGGAAAAAGTTTCATATATTCCACATTAAAACCCGCGTCTTCCAGGACCCGGGCAAATTCCTCTCCGCGGTAGTGGAAGGGGCTTTTCAACGGCAAACCTTCGCGCTTTAAGCCTTCTTCCAGCGCGGAAAGCACGATACGCGCATTGCCCGCACCGCCGAATTCGCAGGCGAACAACCCGCCTTTTTTAAGTGAAGCGTATACGTTTTCCACGACCTTTTTCTGGTCGGCTATCCAATGCAAAACGGCGTTGGAATACGCCGCGTCAAAGGCGTCTTTCCTCACAAATTCCTCCAATCTGCACCTTTCAAAGTGCAAACCGGGGTGGTTTTCACGCGCTATTGCGAGCATATTTTCGTCGGCGTCCACACCAAGCACCCGTGCTCCGCGCCTTTGCGCTTCCGCCGCAAGCGTGCCCGTTCCGCAGCCCGCGTCCAGTACCGTCTTACCGGATATGCCGCCGAGCATATCCAGCACGTCTACGCCGTACGCCGACACGAAAGAATGACTTGTTTCGTATAATTCACCGTCCCAATCCATAAGCCGTCCCGTTTTTATAAATTCAATGTCGCCGCGCTTTACAGCACGGAAAAGTTCGTAACAAGCCCGTACAGATAGCGGAACGACGCGTCAAGGTCGTCCGTCATAATCTCCAATACGAGCACGTCGCCGCCTTTTATGCGCGTTTCCCCGTCATCGGGAAGGACGAGTTCTTCTCCGCGGTATATGCCGCGTATTCTGCACCCGTGCTCCCACATAATATCCACCGGATACCTGCCGACTATAAACGAGCCTTCCTCAACGTCTATTTCAAGGCGGTGGAGCTTGCGCTTTCTGTCAAGTCCGTTATTTCTCAGATACCTGTCGAGCATGGAATCGTATATGGGACGGTTGCCGGAAAGTTCCGCCGCCACGTATGCGGCGAATATCGCCACGATTGCGGGCAGAAAATCCAGCGAATAGCCCGTTATCTCCACTATAAGCACCGCGGCGGTTATCGGAGTACGCACGCTGGCGGCAAAGAACGCCGTCATACCCACGCACACCATTACGGGATAATACGTTTCCGACATTCCCGCGGCGATAAACGCCTTACCCGCAAGCGCGCCGATAAGCGCTCCCAACGCGAGCATAGGTACGAAAAGTCCGCCCGTCGCGCCCGAATTGTAGCACAGCAGAATAAGCAGGAATTTGACAATCAGTACCGCCATTATTATATACCACGCCATATCCGCCTGCGCATATAAATCTTTAATGAGCGTGCTTCCGCCGAAGATTGCGCCCTTTACCGCGGGAATAAGACCCACGGCGCCCACGATGAGGAACGTTACGAGAAGGCGCGCCCAATAGGGGAATTTTTTACCCCATTTATCCGTCACGCGCTGGGTGCGGATAAGCAGGACGTTGAACAATATGGCGCATACGCCTACTATTACGCCGAGTATGAGCAGCATCCAGTATATATTGAAGTCGGTATAATCGAGGGATATACCGCTGAGGTCGAACAGGACGTGGTTTTCCCACGCGCCGAATATCGCATTGCGCAGAGCGCGGTACACGAGCGTTGCGGAAACTATCGCCGCCGAACAGGTGAAAAGCATGGTGGCGGTGAACTTGCGCTGACCTTCTTCCAGCACGAACACAAGCCCCGTAAGCGGCGCGTTGAACGCCACGGCAAGACCCGCGCCCGCGCCCGCGGATATGAGATACCTGCGCCATGCCAGCCGCGTTTTAAGCGCGTGCGCCGTACCTGAGGCGGTTGTGGCGCCCACCTGAATGCTGGGACCTTCCGAACCTAGCGGCAGACCGCAGAAAAAGGAAATGAAGGATAAAAATATCGTGGCGAGAAATACTTTGAGTTTGCGGAAGGAGAAAAATCCGCGCATAACTCCTTCCGTCTGCGGCACGCCGCTTCCGCGCACTTCGGGCACGCGTGCGTGCACCAACGCCATTATCAGCGCAAACGCCGCAAGACAGAGAAACAAAAGCGGAATATAATACGGGTTGGAATAAAACCAGTCGTAAATTTTGGACGAATTTGCCGTAAGCCATTCCGCGCCCATATTGAAGACGGTGACTATGACGCCCACCACCGCGCCTACAGCTCCGCCGTATACGAAAACGGGCACAACGGTGTTGCGCAATTTGAAGAAAAACTTTTTGATTTTGCCGCCTTCCTGCCTTTCCATTGGTTAAATTATAAACCAACGGCGGGCAAATAGCAACCGCGCGCGTATAAATTGCGGCAGATTACGGATATTTTCGCCGCCGGAACGCTTTTGCGCAAGCAAAAAGCGGCTTCCGCAGAAGCCGCCCTTGTTTTGCCTTTTCTTATCAGAAGATAATGTTGCCGCAGATAGCGAGCACAAAGTACAATATGAACATGATTATGCACACTATTCTCCAGCCCTTGCCCTTGCTGCAAGCATATCTCCACGCAGGGAACACGATGGCAATTCCCAGCATGATTGCCGCAATAATGGTGAAAATGTTTGCTACCGCGCCCAGGTCTACTCCTACCGCGTTCAGAATAAGCTGTACTACAAAAAGCACAGCGGCGATAAACATCGCCCAAAACGCACAAAATGACGCCAGATCGCGCTTAGCCGCGCCTTCCGTTCTTTGTTTCTTGCCCATAAAGGTTTACCTCCAATTTATTTACGCTTTTATTATAACACCGACCTTTGAGTTTTGCAATAAACGCACTACATTTTTTTGTCCGTTTTTGACAAAAATTCAAGTATTACACATACTCCGCTACGGCGAACGGGGCGCGCCGTGCGCTTCACCACTTAACCGCGTTGAAATAGCTAAGCTATGATTTTGTGATGTTTTCTTCACAATGCCTTTAATTTTCCACCTTGTTAAAAGCCGCGCAACAAAGCACTGCGTAGAAGTGCCCTAATGCTAGGAAAGGCGATTTTTTATCGCAGGGAGCAGATGCCGAACAGGAACAATACGAACGCGCCTCAGAACATATCTTTTCGGCGCTTTTGCACAGCCGTCAC
>CAJFJA010000012.1 GCA_904382605.1 Candidatus Alloclostridium intestinigallinarum
CACCTGTTCCCATTCCGAACACAGAAGTTAAGCCTCTTAGCGCCGAATGTACTTGGCTGGAAACGGCCCGGGAGAATAGGACGTTGCCGGTTTTTTCAAGCGAAAAACGCAAAGGAAAAGGCGGATACTGTTTATAACGGTATCTGCCTTTTCGTTTTTCGCTTGTCTTGAGGGAAAACCCCGCCATTCGGGAGCGTAGAACGCTCCACCCCTTAACCGCCCTGCAGTATCAGAACCATAAAACAAAGTCTACTCTCCGCTATGACTTTGACAGCTCTTGCTTGAGGCTCGGTTTTCCCTCTTTTTGCGGCTTGCTTATCAGATAGCGCGCCGTTCGTTACCGCAAAAATTCACCCTTTCCGATTAAAAACTTGCACGGCAAGTTTTAGAGGTGACGCTTGGCAAAATGCGATTTTGCCGCGCTTTATCTACAATTTAAAGGCATTGCGAAAATAATGCTATCAATTAATCCTTTCGCTACTGCGTAGTTTAATAATGGGTGGAGCGCCACGCGCTCCTTTTGCCGCGCTTTATTTACAATAAAAGCGTTGCGAAGAAAACAAACTCTGTCTTTTCGCATTGTTACTTCAAGGTATAATCAGCCTGCGGCGGCTCGCTGCTGTCAGTTACTACTTGACACGCCTACTTTTTGTTAAAAGTTTTAATTGACTTGTCAGGTACTACTTGACAAAAGTATTTTTGATAGTAAGTAAGATAGGCTTGTCAGGAACTACTTGACAAGGTTATCTTTGATACTAAGTAAGACAGGCTTGTCAGGTACTACTTGACAAGAGTATTTTTGATAGTAAAAATATTTCTTCGCAGCGGTTAAGGGGGTGGAGCGTCCCACGCTCCCCAATATTTTTGGTAAAAGATAGTATTCTATCCGCAGATAATATATAAAGACAAAGCATTGCGGAGAAAAAGACTTGAAGCCACTATTAGCTACTTCAATGTATAATCAGCCTGCGGCGGCTCGCCGCTAAGGCGGTTAAGTGGTGAAGCGCACGGCGCTTCCGCTTTATTTACAATATAAAGGCATTGCGAAGATAATACTATCAAAACATACTTCTGTTACTTCGGGGCGGTTAAGGGATACAACGTCCCACGTTGCTGTCACACGCGCCCGGCGCCGTTTATATATTCGACAAGAGGTTGGATATATTTTTCGTCGGATATATCGTAGGAAGAGGCTATCATTTCAGCCATAATCTTTTCTTCTTCCGTCTTATCCTTTTTGGAAGCGAGCATTTTATTGAATACTTTCATCATAAAGCGGGAAGGGGCGGGCATTTTTTCGTAGTTAAAGCCTGCGGGGAAGTAGAAAAGGCGCACGCCGGGGTAGTCGCTTTCGGGAAAGTTCGCGCTTAAAAATTCGGATATATGCGGACTTTCAAGGGGTGAGGCTCCCGTTGAATATACCGCGTACTTTTTGCCGGGATATTTTGCCATCAGCTTTTTGAATTTGTCCGCTTTGCTTATCTTGCCCGCGCATGCCCAGCCGCCGAAAACGACGGCGTCGTATACGTTCAGATCGTGCTTCTTCACGTCGGACAATTCCATTAAATCGGCTCCGGTACGACTGCAGATCCATTCCGCGTAACGCTTGGTAAAACCCGTTTGCGATGTGTATATAACGGCAGTTTTCATTGAATTTTCCGCTCCCTGAAAGACCTTTTTCTTAATTATAACAATAATATATATGCCTGTCAATATACATGAAAATGATTTTTCGGGGCAGTCGTTTACCGAATTTTTACACTTTACAAACGCCTGGCGTCGTCCGACAAGATAGTTATTGAGGTGTCGAAATGTCGGTTAATGGAAAATTTTCCATAATTTTGTAAATTAAAGGGGAAATGAAGGTAAATTCTTTTATTTTGCTTAAAAAATCGCGTGTAAAAACTATCAGGAATGCAAGGTATTTACAGGCAGGAATACGGACGGAAAATTCGGGTACAAATACGCTTAACAACCTGCAAAGAAAACGTGTAAAGCAAGTAAAATCTTAAAACGCCCGACAATATATTTTTAGATAAATTTTTATAACAAAAGATTATCTTACGAAAAATTTTCACTATACGGACAATACACTACATAAAGTACCTTATCGCAGTTATTTTCATAATATTACATTTACAAAAATCTGCGCAAAATTCCGCGCAAAATTGCCGTGGCAACATAACTTATACTTATTAAATAAAGCCAATTTCGTCGGACTGTTTATAACTTTACAGAGTAAAAATTTGGAAAAATATATTGTATGTGTCTGTTTACAATGATAGACTTGAAGAGGAAAAGAGCAAAGGGTTATATGGGACCTACGCGCGCGCAAGTGCCGGTTGCAACTGCGCGGACAAAATTTGTCAGGAGGAGAGATTATGAAAAAATCATTGGCGGCGATAGCGATAGTTCTGTTGCTGATATTCGTCATGGGCGGTGTTCTTGCGGCGTGCACGACCACCGAAACCATTCCGGCGGACAACAGCGACGTGAGCGAGCCGCAAGGGGATACTTCCACGCCGTCGGCGTCCACGGTATTCTCGCGGGCGGCTGCCGCGCTTCCGTCGGGTGAAGCGATAAACTTCGAGTGGGAAGCGGCGGCGAACGTGGGCGGCAGCGAATACACCGTATCGCTGAAAGGCAATACCACAAGTGAAGATACCCAGGCGGTATTTGCCGTCGCGGGCGATAATGTGGATATAAAGATATATCTGCTCGGAAACGGAATATATCTGGATTACGACGGAACGGTTTACTACCTTTCCGATATAGATACCGATTATTTGGTTCAGATAATCCAAAAAGGGCTTGAGAGGCTGGATCAGACGATAACCGACCTGAACATTCTCGGAATGGACCTGAGCGGACTTGTCAATCTGCTTCTGGACACGCTTTCCACGGGCGTTACAATGCAGACGTCGGGAAGCACTACGGATTACACGGTGACTTTCGGAACGTCGGGAATCCGGACCCTGCTCGATCTGGTGAGCGGAATAATAGATTTCGACAGCATACAGATAGGAAATATAGGGCTGGGCACGTTGCTTGACAATCTGTTCGAGGCTATCGGCGGCGGGCAAGTGGAAGTCGGAATCAGTATAACGGACGACGTGCTTTCGGGCGTTTCGGCTGCGGTGCGCAATAACGGCAGCGATCTTGTTACGTTAAACACCGCGAATATGCAGATAACCCAAAGCACGGTGGATTACGGTATTCCCGAAGCGGTGCGAAACGCCGCGGACATGAGCGTTACAAACCTTGCTTTCAGCGCGAAGCTGAACGTAAGCGGAAGCAGCGTGGACGTGGGCAAACTGGTGAATATGTTTGCCGGCAGCGAACTTATTCCCGAAGGTCTTGTCGTGCTTGAAGCCAATGCGGACATTATAGCAGACGTGGCTCTCGACCTCGACCTGAATTACGACGGAGCCGCGGGCGACAACAACTTTGCCGCGGTGGAACTGTATCTGGGCGAAAACAGGGACAAGCTGCTTGCGTCGCTTTATTATAAGGACGGCGCGCTGTACATAGGCGCGTTGGGCGATCTTGCTTCCAACGAAAACTTCAAATTCGTAAAAGTGCCGGTAAACGGTCTTCCCGAATTCATATCCTCCCTTGTGGGTACTGTTACGGGCGCGATAGATTCCGCGCTCGGCACGAAGTGGACGCACGGCGGAGTAGTTGCCGTCAGCCTGGACGGACAGGGCAGAGCTTCCGCGGCGGGGAACATATATTCCGTGCTGTCCTTTGTGGGCGGTATTCTGGGTATGGATACCGACTTTGCAAGCGCCGACGGCGATACGTTCTCTATCGACCTGAACAAGGCGCTGGAAAGTGTGAACGACACGTTCGGCACGAACATAGATATTTCCCAATACGGCAATATAGCGCTTGACATAGCTTTCGACGGCGCGAAAATATCCTCCATCGGGGTAGATTACAGCCATACCGACCTGGGTATCGGCGCGAACTTCACGCTTGACAATATCCTTTGGGGACCGCAGAAGCAATTCGACGGGCAGAGTATCTCCGAATATATCGACGGCAAGATTTCCTCTGACGGCGTTATAGCCGCCGGCGACAATCTTACGGAAGTCATACTTTCCGCAGGTATCGACCTGAACGTGGATTTGGGGGCGGAACTCACGCTGGCGAAAGGCAATTACGACATTGCGCAGATGCTTTCCGGTCTGGGAGTGCAGCTGCCCGACGGTCTGGGAATTGACGTGGATCTGGACGGCGATTTCGTAATGCCGCTCAGTATCAGTCTGCAGGCTTCCTTGCGCGAAAGCGGGACCGCCGTATATCTCGAGGCTTCCGCGGCAAGCGACATAACATTAAACGGGGAAGTCATGTTCACGCAGGGCACGCCCGTGGTATCCGCGCTTGCCTATAACGGCGCAATATACCTTGATCTGAGCAACATTACCGTGGCGGGTATTCCGCTGGGTAAATTCAAGGTGGACTTCGACCTTGACGGGCAGATAGCTTCTCTGCTAGACAGTCTGCTTTCCAATGTGGATCTTGAAATAGATATACCTTCTTTGACGGGTACGCGGACAGCCGCGCTCGCGGGCGCGGACAGCGCGGAGTCCGGTTCTTCGGCGCTGACTGCCGGGGAAGCGATAAACGTGGGCATATTCTCGGATAAAATCACGGCAAGCGCTTCCATTCGGGCGATTATCGGACTGCTTAACAACTTCGGTATAAACTTCACGCTGGGCGGTCTGGACGGAGATATTTCCGCAGAGGTGAAGAGCGGCGATTACAGCGCGCTTATACAGACTGCGAATGATTATATCGCCGGCTTTGAAGGAGTCAGCGACAACATTGCCGAAAGCGTGCTCGCGCTTGTGAACAACAAGAAGATAAGTTTGCAGATGAATATGAGTTCGCCGCAGTCGGCACAGCTTGCGCTGGGCGAGGTAATCACGGCGCTTACGGGCGCGAATATTCCGCTCAACGTAAATATGGGCAGTTTCGATACGGTGATCAACGTAGACCTTGCCTACAATATAGATATGTCCGATATGTCGCAGAATAAGCTGATGCTGGAAATGAAGTACGGCGAGAGCGGGGCGGACAACCTTATTCTGGGCGCGTATATAGTTGATTCCAAACTTTACGTCGACCTGACGGGCCTCGGCTTTTCCAAACTCTGCCTGCCTGCGGATACTATACTGAACAGCCTTAAGGACCTGCTCGGCGGGCTTATGGGCTCGGACGTTGCGGCGGGATCGGGAACGGCCCGGCTTGACAGCCGCACTCTTGTGAGCGGCATAAACGCCAACGTAACTTACGACCTGGCGCAGGCGATATTCCTCGCGCTCGGCATACAGCTCGATTTTAACATAGAGGCAGAGGGCAGTATCGACATAAGCGGTGATAACGGCGTTTCCGCGGTGGTGAATCTGGGCAACGACGCGCGCGTGGAGGCGAACGTGTCCGTTGCGGAGATGACCGACTGGTCGGGCGTAAGCGACGGCGTGTCGGACGGCTACGCCGATATTTCCGGCGAGGACAGCCGTCAGGCGATAGTCGACCTTATCAAGGCGCTCGGTTTGAATCTGAGCATAGACATAACCAACCACAATACATACAGCGGCGGCGGAGATACCTTTACCCGCATAAAGCTGGAAACGCTTACCGCGGAAAGGACTGTTGCGGGAAAGACTATCGGCGCGGGCAACCTGCTCGTCACGGTTCAGCTTACCGACAGTTCGGACGTTACAACAAGCGGTACGGGAAGCAATACCGACCTCATATATGTGGTCATCTATACGGACGGGCAGAGCAGCGGACTGAGAATAATGTTAAATAAAGGCATTGCGGTCATAAACGCTTCGCTGATAGGCATAAACCTCACGTCCATCGACCTTGCAAACTACATAGACATTACGGTGGATCTCGACCTGGTGGGCACGCTGGCGCAGCTTATAGAGGGCATACTCGTGCCCGCGGGAGACGATACTTCCTCCGGCACGGGAGAAGCGGTCGCGGCTTTGGCTGATGATTCCGCCGCAGGCGATTCCTCGTCTTCGGGCGGCATACTCGACGGAATAAATATCGACGTGGCAACGCTTTTCAAAAACATCGACGTCAACCTTATGCCCGACAAGATAGGCGTGGACATCGGCTTTGACGCCTACACGGTAAACAGCCTTGTGGATTCGCTCGTGCGCCTGCTGCTCGGTTCGGATACGCAGATAAACGTGGCGGAAATAGACCTGGGCTTCGGTACGGGAGTGGTCAAAGACAGCTATCTTGCCGGTGTGCGTTACGACCGCACTTCGGTCAATTTCCAAAGCGACCTGCGCTGGGCGATTGCGCACGACAGCAGAAACCTGCGCGGATTCCTCGGAGATATAGTTTATAACGAAGTGGGCAAACAGATAGGTTCCGCCCTGCAGGATTTTGCCTGGAATAACGCCGTGGCGTCAAGCGCGATTTCCGTGGGCCAGACCATGTCGGATTGGATATACGGTCTGCTTGCGTTCCCCGTATGGAATGAAGTTACGGCTAGCGCGAATATAGTCGGCGGCAAGATTGCAAGTATAGAGCTTTACGGCGTGAACAACGGGCAGGCGGTTACCAACAGCGAAGGCGCCGTGCTTTCTGCGGACATCTCCTATGCAAACGAAGGCGTTGAAAAGGAAGCCTCCGTCACCTATGACGAAAGCACGATGTCCTCCCTCGCGGGCAGCTACACGCGCATATCCATATATAACCAGTCCGCTTCCGTGACCGATCCCGACGCGGACGGCGGCTGGCTCACCGATTGGGACAACACGCCGGGCAGGGTGGTTTACAACCCTTATCTGTACGCTTCCGCGGAAGAAGCGGCGGCGAAGCTGTTTGCCGAATTCGACACGAATCAGACGGTGATAGCGCAGAACGGAACGGCGTATAAGAGGGCTACGGGCGTAACCTATACTTATGAAGGCTCGACCTTTACCCGGGAAACGCTTGCGCAGCTACTCGCCGCGCCCGGCACGTATTACGTGACGGCGACCGCGACCTTCTCGGACGGCAGTACGCTTACCAGGCAGATAGCCGTTATCTCGCGCGACATTGAGGGCGATTACGCCATACAGAGCGTGTCTTCCGACATCTACCAGGGCAGCCTGCCCACTTATATCGACGCGGTTTACGCGTGCGGCAAGACGGAAAGGCTGGGCGCGGACGGCATACAGTTCACCTATTCCGCTGACGGCATGAGCATAACTTCCATGACCTTCCCCGGAGAAAGGCAGGTTGAGTGCGACATTGCGGTAATACCCGTAGTCAGCGTGAACGGTGCAAACGAATTCAACGTATCCGCTTTCGATATTTACAGAGGTCTGAACGGACTTGACGGAGTATTCGAAGGCACGGTCGAAGTGGAATACGAAGACGGAACGCGCGCAAACCTGGACGCGGACTGGAATTTGGAAGAGCTGTTGGCAAAAGGTTCTTCCCAGGCGGGCTTTGCTGCCGAAAATCATGAAATAACCTTGGGCAATTCCACTTACAGGGTGAATATCAACGTGGAAGGCTCGGCAAGCGTGCGCATTTACGCGGACGAAAACGGCGGTGCGCTCAATATCACGGGCGACAGCGTTCTTCCCGATACCGTATTCGTAAAGACGGGTACGGGATACGTGGAAATGCCGGTCGTATGGGCGGATAACAGAGCTTCCGGCGGCGCGGCGGTTGCCGTTATCGGTTACGACGTAAACGCGTATGCGACAAACGGCGCTTTTGAAGCGGTGACGGGGCTTGAATGGATGCTCCTGACGTTCAGATTCGAGGTGTAATATGAAGGCGAAAGTTAAAAATACGGCTGTAATAACTTTGATTGCATTGGCGTTGGTGCTGGCGCTTACCTTTGCCGTGCTCTACGCTCCCGCCGCGGCGGCGGCAGACGGGGACGGAACTTCCGCCTCCGCGGCTTCCGCCGTCGTGGACAGCGGAAGCATTCTGTCCGACGGCGACGTGGAAGAACAGCTCACCCAGGCGCCCGACGGCTATACCGCGATAGGCGGGGACAGCGGCAACGATTTTTCCGCCGTCCGTTCCAATCCCTCGGGCAATTATATCCTTATGGGCGATATAACGGTATCAAGTCTTGACACTACTACTGCTTTCAGCGGCATTCTTGACGGCAACGGATATACTATAACAGTAAAGGGTTCTTATAACAATACAGGATCTTTTAATGCCGGAGGATTGTTTGCCGACGTAACGGGAACGATAAAAAATCTGAAAGTAGATGTTGAACAATTTTCCGTAGGAGTCGGCTCGACAGGCGCTCATTATGCCGGAATAATATGCGGACAGCTTTACGGCAACGGTACGATTGAAAACGTTAAAGTTACGCTCAATTATTCGCCCGATAATAATTCGACCGGAAGTGAGTGTAACCACTATATGTATTCACACGGCGAGTTAAGCGGAAAATATGACCTTATTTTGGGCGGAGTAGCGGGGCTGACTAATGAAAATACTACGTTGCGCAGTGTTACCGTGGAAAACAATGCCGAAGGTCAAGGGTTCGGTGCAAGAACAAGAGTAACTTCTCCCTCCTTGTGGGGAACCAATACCACCGGCGCGGCGGTAGGCGGTGTTGTGGGAAGAGCAGGTAGTACTGCCGGCACAACTACCGTATTTGAAAACATTACATATACGGGCAGCGCAAATTCTTATATCGCCGTAAGAGCCGACAGTACCGGAAGTAGGAACGTGTCAAACGGTATTGCAGGCATACTTGTAGGTTGGGTATATTCCAATATAAACGTTAACGGTTTTAATATTGATTGGGAGTGCAGCGGAACGGATAAGAACGGCTGGGGTCTGGGAATAGTAGAGACCGATTCATACGGCACCCCCGGCGGAGGGAAAATATTAAGACACAATATAAACGGTACTACCACCAGCGGAACGCTTACCGGATTGTTGGATAGCGCGGGCGGAGGAAGTATTTCAATGAGCAATGTGTTCATAAGTTCCGATGTCACGGATGCAACAGCTATTTCATGGTTGTGGGGCAATTCGGGAACCGCAGGCGGAGCCGTAATATATCCTTCGTCCAAACAGGTATTGTTTGACAAGACGAGAGAAAGCCATGTGATAATCAGCGGCGCGTACAGCTCGGTGATGGGGGATGATGACCTTATATTCGGCGCGCGTATCGGCAGTTCGATCGCTCCGCTTTACGACAGCCTGATAGTGTCGTCCGAGGCCGAAAAGCAGACGGGACTTTACGTCAGCGCTCAAACGGGCTCGGTGCCTTTCGGCGACGGCAATACCAACAGCGTGCTCGAGTGGGTGAATCCCTACTACGGTACGGCGCAGTACAATTCGGATAGTCAGGTAACTACTTCCGATGAAGGTACTACGGCGCAGTATACCTACGACTATTCCCAGGCGCAGATATATCTGGATACCTATAACGGCGGCAGCGTGGTCACTTCCGCGCTCGGCTACGGATATACATACGACGGAGCCGCGGTAAACGTGGGCGAGTATGAGTTCACGCTGAACAGCGAATACATATACGAAACCCAAGACGGCACGAAATATCTCGCGGACGAAACGGGCGGGGGCTTTGCGGATATTAGCGGTCTTGCGGAAAGCATAACCGTTACGGTCAATCCCGCGGTGGTTACGGGTACGGTGTCGGGCGATCTCACCGTCACTTACGGCGACAGCCTTTCTTCCGTAACGAGCGGACTTGTGCTCGACCTGCAGAATACATACGCCGACTTTGCGGGAGTTTCGGGGCTTGATATAACCGCGACCTTGCAGGGCGGAAGCGGTGAAACATACAACACTTATTCGGGCGCGGGAAGCGTGTTCGATATATCCGTTGCGAGCATTTCGCCCAACTACGATATGAGCGGAGTGACTTCCTCCGCCACCGTTACCGTGGCAAAAAGACAGGTTACGGGATATGTGACCGTGCCTTCCGACGCCGTCTACAACGGTCAGGCACACGCGGCGGGATTCTATGCGTATTCCGGCAGCGCCGCGAATAACGAGGACATTTCCGAATTGCTCACCTATACGTACGGCAGCGGCGATACTTCCTCTGCCGACGCGCCCGTCAACGCCGGCAGCTACACGGTGACCGTGTCCTTTGCGGACGGCGGCAATTACGAGTTTTCGTCCGATACGTCCAACGTCACTACGAGCGCTTCGTTTGAAATAGCCAAGGCGGACGTTACTTGGAGTGTGGACGAAAACCAGTTCGGTTACATGGGCAACGATTTTGCCGTAGTATGGGGCATAGCCGGCGTGAACGAACGGGACACTTCCGAATTGCAGGCGGCGGTACAGGCGGCATGGGCGGACGGTTCCGCGCCCACGGCGGAAGGCACTTACACTTACAACCTCACGTTTGCGGGCAACACCAATTATAACGCTTCTTCCGCGTCCGTGCAGTACAGCGTGCGCAAGGTTCAGGTAAGTCTTTCGATAAGCGCCGACAGTGAAATAACCGTCGAATACGGCGGAGCAATCAATATAGAAAATCTCGGCGGCGGCGTATTCACCGTGAACGGGGTAAGGGTGGTTGTGACCGCCGAAGTCAGTCTCGGCTCGGGCGTGGAGATAGGCGATCTGAACGTATCCCTTTCCGCCAACGCGTCGCAGGGAAGCGGCGTAGGCGAGTATATGCTCATAGCTTCCGTCGAAAACGGGAACGATTACGACGTGATAGCGCCGGTAAGCCTCAACTTCGATATAGTGCCCAAGGCGGCGGATATTCCCGCGGCGGAAGGGGCTGCCACCTCGAAAGTATACGACGGACAGGCTGTCCAAAACCTTGAAAGCCTGTTCGACGACGTGAGCGGCGCAGGGCTTGTCATCACCGTGACCGACGCGCAGGGCGCAACCGTGGACAGCATCGTGAATGCGGGAACGTACACGGTTACGGCAACCTTTGCTTCCGCGAATTACAGCGGCAGCGGCAGCGTGACGTTTACGGTGGAAAAGGCAAATCCCTCGCCCGTCATACAGAGTATGGAAAGAACGGGCAGCGGCGCAACGGTGACCGTCGAGGGCGGCAATTCCGGCGTGGAATACTCGCTTGACGGCGGAGCTACGTGGGCGACGCTTCCCCAAAGCGGCGTGATAACGCTGGCGCTTGAAGAAAAGACGAGCATAATTTTCCGTTACGCACAGACGGGCAATATTACGGGCGAAGCCACCGTAACGCAGGAAGTCACGCTTACCTACGACGCGCTTGAAGAAAACATAGATTCGCTTCCGGACGACCTTACGTTCTCCGATATGGACAGCTGGAGCGGAATGAGCAGTCTTGCAGGGCTTGCCCTTGCGGGAGAAAAGTCCGATACGTTCGACAGCAAGGTGAGCGCGTACAGCTCGCAGGCGGACGCGTTGAAGTCGCAGGCGCAAAGCGCCGTACAGGACGCGTTCGGCACCGCGGGAGCGCTTATATCCGGCAGCGGAGTGCCTTCAGAACCTTCGCAAAACGGAGGAAGCCTGCTCTGGCTGGTTATCACGCTTGCGGTTCTGATAGCGATAGAACTCGTCGTGGTCGCCCTGCTCACCGTCAGGCTGAGAAAGGATAAAAAGGGCGGTAACGGCAAAAAGGCTCTCGGCGCGGCGCTGTTCCTGATGGGCGCGGCGACTTACGAAATTGCACTTGCGGCAGTATTTGCCGTGCTTGCGGCGGGACTTGCCGTCTATATCGGCATTGCCGCGGCGCGCATAGCCAAGAATAAAAAGAATGAGACAGTGGAGGAGAACTATGAAGAAGACAGCGAACAGGCGTAAAATTCCGGTAATCGCCGTATGCCTGATAATGGCGGCAAGCGTGATTGCCGCCGCGGCGTGCACCACGTTGCAGTTGCAGGAAAAAAGCGTTTTCGAACAAGTGGCGGAGCTGGCGGCGGGCGCGACGAACGTCGAACTTCGCGTATCGTCGGGCGGAGAGACGGTATATACCTATAATTCCGCCACGTCCGCGGTGTCCAATCCCTACGGTCTGGATATAGATCCCGCCGCCCTGATAGGGGAGGCGACCGGCGGAGTTATGCTTACGCGCGCCGATCTGGAAGAAGGGTACACCCTTACTTACGATTCCGTCACGGGCGACGCCGTGCTTACGGGCACGCTGAAAAATACGTCAGAATGGCTGGGCGTGAACGCGGACGGCGCAACGGCGTCGATAAGCGCGAACCTGACGACCGATATACTTTCGGGCTATACCATAACATATACCGTAAACGGTTACACGGTGCGTATAATACTTTCCTGACATAGCACGAAAAAAAACCGGCGGCGGCGCAATGCCGCCGTTCTTTTTATATATCCGCTTTGCTTTGCGTTAATTCCCGGAACACGGTATCATACGGAAAACGTCCGGCGTATTGAACAACTGCTCAATCGCCTGAATTGCGTACAATATCCGTCGTGAATATCAAGATGTGGGAAAAACCGCATATTTTTTCGCATTTTTTTGTTGAAAAGTATTGACATATCCCTTTTACGGGCATATAATATAGTAAAGTAATTGAATAATTGTTCAATTGTTCAATCACTCAATTACAAGATACTTTATCGGAGGTGCCCCATGGCTGACGGCAAGAACACATACGACAAACTCGACGAGGTGAGGAAAAATCTTCCCCCCGAGGACGTGCTTTACGACGTCGCCGACCTGTTCAAGATGTTCGGCGATTCCACGCGCACGAAGATAATGAACTGTCTGTCGCACGCCAATCTACGCGTGAGCGAGATAGCCGAACTGCTGGGTATGTCCGATTCTTCCGTGTCCCACCAGCTTAGGGTACTGCGCTCGGCAAAGCTGGTCAAACGCATAAAATCGGGCAACGTGATAATGTATTCGCTGGACGACTACCACGTGGTAAAGATAATGGAGTACGGTCTGGCGCACGTTTCCGAAGCGGACGGGGAGGAAGACTGAAAACAGCCCGTATAATAAGGGCGTCAAAACAGGGAATGTGCCGCGTTGCGGCAAATATATATTCCGAAAGCCGTATTCCGGAAAGGGAGCGGCGGGGAGTAAAAATGAAAAAGGTGTACAAACTGGAAGATCTGGACTGTGCGAACTGCGCCGCCAAAATGGAGCGCAGCGTTGCCAAAATCGACGGCGTGCGGAGCGTGAGCATAAGTTTCATGGCGCAGCGCATGGCTATCGAGGCGGACGACGACCGCTTTGAAGAAGTTATGGACGAAGTGGTCAGAAGGTGCAGGAAAGTGGAGCCTGATTGCCGGATTATCCGCTAGGCAAAGGGGTGGCGTCATGAAAAAATCGACTCTTTCGGGAAGGCAGAAGCGTAACCTGGTAAGAATCATTCTTTCGCTTGCCGCGTTTGCGGTCATATTCGTCGTGGATAAGACCGTCGGACTGGGCGGCGTCATACCGGGAAAAGCGAACTGGATACTGCCGTTTCTGCTATATCTGGCGGTATATCTTGCGATAGGTTACGACGTGCTTTGGCGCGCGGTGAGAAACATTGCGCACGGGCAGGTGTTCGACGAAAACTTTCTTATGTGCATAGCCACCATAGGCGCGTTTGCCCTGGCGATATACCGCGGGGTTTCAGGTATGGAAATCGAGGGGTTCGACGAAGCGTGCGCGGTGCTGCTGTTCTACCAGGTGGGCGAGTTTTTCCAGGACTATGCGGCGGGAAAATCGAGGAAATCCATATCCGCCCTTATGGATATACGTCCCGATTACGCCAATCTGCTCAGCGGCGATACCGCCGAAAAAGTAGACCCTTCAGAGGTAAAGAAGGGCGATGTCATTCGTGTAAACCCCGGTGAAAAAGTGCCGCTGGACGGCGTGGTTGTAAAGGGCGCGTCCGCGCTCGATACTAGGGCGCTCACGGGCGAATCGCTGCCCAGGGAAGTCAAAGAGGGCGACGCGGTCATCTCCGGCAGCGTGAACACTTCTTCACAGCTGGATATACGCGTGGAAAAGGAGTTTTACGACTCTACCGTTTCCAAAATTCTGGAACTTGTGGAGAACGCTTCCGAGCAAAAGTCAAAGGCGGAAAACTTCATAACCAAGTTTGCAAAATACTACACGCCGACAGTGGTCATAGTCGCGCTTTTGCTCGCGGTAATTCCCGGCGCGGTTACGGGCGGGTGGTCCACGTGGATATACCGCGCGCTCAGCTTTCTGGTCGTGTCCTGTCCCTGCGCGTTGGTCATATCCATTCCGCTTTCCTTCTTTGCGGGAATCGGCGCCGCTTCTCGCTACGGGATACTGGTTAAAGGCTCCAATTACCTGGAAAAGTTCAATAAGGCGGATACGTTCGTGTTCGACAAAACGGGCACTTTGACAAAGGGCAATTTCGCGGTGGCAGAGGTGCTCCCCGCAGAAAACAGGGAAAATATTCTGCGCCTTGCGGCAATAGCCGAGCGCGATTCTTCCCACCCCATCGCCAAATCCATATGCGAAAGCTATAAGGGCGATACGGACTGCGGTTACACGCTTACCAATATAGCGGGCGAAGGCGTGCTCGCCGAAAAGCAGGGCAGCAGTATCTGCTGCGGCAACGAAAGACTTATGGCAAGGCTCAACGTCGGATTCACGCCCCATCCGGGAGTGGGAACGGTGGTTTACGTCGCGGAAAACGGCGTATTCGCCGGCAGCATACTCATACGCGACGAGATAAAGGACGAAGCGCCTTCCGCCCTTAAGTCGCTTGCCGGCATGGGTTGCAGGACGGTTATGCTGACGGGCGACAACGCGGCGGTTGCGGGCGCGGTGGCGGCGGAGTTGAACGTGACGGACTACAAAGCGGAGCTTCTGCCGCAGAACAAGGTCGACGAGGTGGAAAAACTGCTTGCCGCCGAAGAAAAAGGCAGGGTGCTGTGCTTCGTAGGCGACGGCATAAACGACGCGCCCGTGCTCATGCGTTCCGATATAGGCATAGCCATGGGCGGCGTGGGCAGTGACGCGGCTATAGAGGCGGCGGACATAGTCCTGATGCACGACGACCTTAACTGCCTGCCTCTGTCCAAAAAGATAGCACGCAAGACGATGGCTGTGGTAAGGGAAAACATAGTGTTTTCCATAGTCGTAAAACTTGCGATACTCGTACTTTCCGCGCTGGGCATAACCAATATGTGGGTGGCGGTGTTCGGCGACGTGGGAGTGGCGGTCATAGCCATTCTGAACGCAATGCGCGTGAACGGCAAATACGCCGCTGATAAAGGTGCGGCGGGTAAAAAACAGCGATAAAGCAAAGTAATGCCTGAACGCAAAGCCCCGGACGGCGGACGTCCGGGGTATTTACTATAAAAAAACATTAAATGTATCTTGACGGAAGTGCCGGGCGGTGATATAATTTTGCTATGGAAATAGTGAAAATTTTAAGCGTGGATTACTCCAAAATGGGCGCGGAAATAGCTGCGCTACGCAAAAACAATATCAGACTGAGAAAATACGTCTGTTTTTTCAAACAGTTTTACGACGCCGAAACCGATACCGACATGGAGATATGTCCGAGGGATATGGAGTGCGAAAGGTGCGGAAAACTGCTTGAAACGTCCGTTTCGCAGGAAGAACTCGGCAGGGTGCTGGGCGAGAGCAAGCACGTGGTGGCGTCGTGGGAAACGGGCAGGACTTCGCCCGATATGCAGCATATTCTGGCTCTTTGCACTATATGCGGGCTGGATATGGGCGACTTTATCCGTTCATCTTCCGTAGCGCTGAAGCCGGAGTAACCCGGTCTTGACAGTATGCGCGCGCGGTGATATAATTAGATATATCTATATGGTATAAGGAGGACAGTTATTGCAATGAATGCGGATATAGTATTCGTGTTGGACGCAACCGCCACCATGGGCGTGTTTATAGACAGATTCAGAAGGGAATTTTTGCCCGAATTTACTAAGCAGATTGAAAAAATCGCGGAAAAAGACGGCGGAGCGGACGTGAGATATAAATTTATCATCTTCCGCGATTACGGCAGCGAGGGCGCCGCCGCGATAAAGCAGAGCGGTTTTTACAAAATTCCCGAGGAAGAGGAAAAACTCAACCACGAAATGCTTTACATAGAAGCGGGCGGAGGCGGCGATTCTCCCGAAAACGGGCTGGAAGCCATCTATTACGCCATGAAATCCGAGTTTGCCGAAGGCGCGGGCACGCAGACCATATTCTTCTTCACCGACGCAGACGCGGTCGGACTCGGCGAGCGCAGGGGGTGCGAAGGCTATCCCGAAGATATGGTGGACGAACAGGGACTGAAAGACGTCTGGTCGGGCAAAGCCCCTTCGCGCCTTACGCAGAAAGGGAAGAAACTCGTCATAGTCGCGCCTGAAAACACCGCTTACAGCCGCCTTGCCGGAGAGTTGGATAAGACGATATTCAAGCCGGCGGCAAAGTCGGGAAATCTCAACGACATAGAGCTTTCCGATATGTTTGAAGTACTCGGATTATTATAACGCTTGAAAAGGCCGCCCTCTCGGCGGCTTTTTTACCGCAATGACAAGGGGATACTATGGATAAAGACGTAAAGCGCAGATATCTTGCAAAGCACACGGCGCGCTATTTTGTTTTGTTTGCGGCAATCGCCGTACTCGTCGCCTTCGGTATATACAATTCCGTCCGCCTTATTTCCGGCGCGGGAGAGAACGCGTGGCTTGCGGCGGGATACGGACTTGCGGCGGCGGGCATATTCGCCGTATTGTATGTGGGTACGGTGCTTGCATACACTTCCTGCTACTCGCGCGTAGGCAGGGCGGGCGTCATAGTGTTCGTGATGGCGGCGGCGGTAATCGTCCGTTTCTGCGTGCGTTTCGCCTATGGTTACCAGGTGTCGGACGCCACTTTCGGAGAAGTGTTTTTCGCCGTTCTGGAATCGGTCACGCTGGGCGGAGGAGCGAACGTCGAGGACGTATTCCGCGGACACACTTTATGGCAGGATACGATTGCCATGAACTTATACGTGTGGATGCCTGCGTATACCGCGCTCGTCATCATCACGGTCATCTCCTTTGCGATAGATTATCCCATGCTGTGCACCGTACGCACGCTGGGCAAAAAGTATTCTCCGCGCAATAAAAACACCGACGTTTTTATCTTCAACAGCATTACGCAGGAAACGGTACTGCTCGCCAAGGACGTGGCGCGCGAGTATGCGCAGAACAAGGGCGCGGACGGACGGGGAAAACG
This sequence comes from Candidatus Alloclostridium intestinigallinarum, assembly GCA_904382605.1. Lineage (GTDB taxonomy): Bacteria > Bacillota > Clostridia > Christensenellales > UBA3700 > Alloclostridium > Alloclostridium intestinigallinarum. Next base: position 17,156 of record CAJFJA010000012.1, read on the forward strand.
CGCGCTCATACTCTTTTACGGAAAGGATATAGAAGGCTTTGACAAAAAGAACAATCTTCACCGCGAGCTGCAGTCCAACCATTTTATCTACATAGCTTACAACCACGGGCGGGAGATGAAGCTCGCAAAGAAGTATCCCGGGGACGAAAAAGCCCGGGACAGCCTTATTTACGAGTGGAGTAGCGCCAAAAACGTGCACTATTTCGCGTTCAAATCGGGGCAGACGGCGGCAAGCAGCCATTACGACTTCAAAAGCGAGGACGTAAACGCCGCGGACGCGTTTTCCGAGTTGGCGGGGCTTAAATTCCGCCTGCAAAACGGCAAAGTCAAGAATAAGGCGCTGAATGCGGTGTACGTTTACGTGCTTTCGGAAAACGACGTGGATTACCCCACTTACGATTTGCGCCTGAAAGGAATTACGGGAAAGGATTACGAAATTGCGGGGATACCCGTGGAATTGAAGGTGATAAACGAAGCCGAACGCGCCGCCTGGAATCTGAAACTGGACGCGGAAGAATACGCGGACGACAAGAATTCTCCCCAAATGAAAAAAGTCATGGAAATAGCTTCAAACCTGAAAGAAGTGCGTAAATTCATAGAAGGGGACTTTCTGCCCGCGCTTATTGGCGGACAAGACGGCGACATTATATACGACGTTGCGGAGGCGATATTCGGCAATGCAAGCGGGGTGGATAATATGCCTTTCGATACCGCTGTCAAAATACATATACGAAAGCCCGATAAAGAGTGTGAAAAAAAGATAACAGGTATATATGCGGGCAGCAGGTATTATTGCGAAGAAGCCGTGCGCTATCTTGAAGATGCTTTTGAGAAATATCGCGCGCTTGTGGACGCGGCGGCAAAAGTTCCCTTGGAAAACGGCGGTACTACCGTGAAAAAGGGAGTAAAAAGAATGTTCGGCGGGATGAATGCGGACGACTTTTTTAATCTTTCCGCAGTAACCGATTATGAGAATAAACAAAGCAAACAGATAGAGCAGTTAATAAAAGACGGCACGTACGGCAGTATACGTAAAACATTGTACAAAAATGTTATACCGCGCGGCGGCACGTTCGAGGATGCGAAGGAAAGTTTCGGGAGCTATATACCGGAAGAGAGTGATTTTATCGCGGCTGAGGAAAACTTTCTCAATGCCGCCGCAAAGTTCGTCTACTATGTGGCGGCGGACAGGCTGTTCGAGCCTTCTTCGGACAAAAAGTGCGAGGGGCGCAGAATACTTTGCATAGGCTTCGGCGATACGGCGAGAAAGACGGTAAAGGCGCTTTATGCCAATAACAACTCCAATATGCTGGTAGACGTGGTGGACGTGAATATGTCCAATCTGGTCGGACTTCTGAAGCGCAACCACCGCGGTTTTTACGTGGTCAAGGCGGAGGAAAATGAAAACGAACTCTTCGGTACGCCCGCTCCGCCGCAGAAAGAAGATCTGAAAAAGCTGTACGACTATTCCAACCTGCTTACCCTGCAATTTTCCGAGCGTTCGGGACTTGACAAGGAAGTTACCGATTATATCGACAAAGTTATGCTTCCCACAGAGCACGACGTGGAGTACGACGCGCTTATAATCGCCATGGGCGACGACGAGCGCAATATTGCGTTTTTCCGCAGTTTCATGACCGACCTTATACAGGAAACGATAGGCGAAGGGAAGGAACTTTCCGATATTAAGATTTTCATTCACTTGCGCGAAAGATATAACGGCTACCGCCTTTACTGGGATGAAGAGACGGAAAAGAAGGTGTGGTTAAAAGACGGCGGAGAAAAATCCGATACTATCGCCGACCGCGTAAAGGTAATACCTTTCGGATACAAGGAGAACGTCTTCAAGTACGACGAAATTATCCGCGACGACGAAGCCCGCGCACAGCACAACGCATATAAAAACATTACGGGCGGTTCCAAAGAGTGGTTTGAACTCGGCATATTCAATAAATGGTCGAGCAAGGTGAGCAAAAATATGTACAAGCTCTACCAGGAGGCGTTCGTCAACGCCGAAAAAAGCAGCGTCAATGCCGACAAGGAGCTGACCTATTACAGGCACGCCTTAGCGCTTCTCGAGCACAGACGCTGGTGCAGATTTATGACGTGCAACGGGTACGTACGGCTGAAAAAGCGCCCTGCCGGCGACAAGGACGTCGTAAAGAACAGATATCGTATGCACGGCGACATCTGCCGTTATTGCGACCTTGGCGCGGACAGACTGTTCAACGAGGCGAACTTTACCGCCTATATGGATATCGCGCAAGCGAAAGCCGCGGAAATACAAGGCGGGGACGTTTCGCGCCTGGACGAAAGTTACCGCGGCGCGGTCGGTCTGATATTGAAAGCAAACGATAGCGGAAAAGCCGCGGACAGCCGCAGTAAAAATAAAAAACGGCGTTTTTGCCGTGATAAACGGAAAGGGTAAACAAAGAGCGGCAAAACCTTTTGAGGTTTTGCCGCTTTTTGTTTTTTAACCGTATTTTGCGGAGTTGCTCCGGATACATCCGGATCTTTATGCGGCGGCAGCCGCCGAATCCTGGGAAATGGCGGAAATAACCTGTTCCACTTCCGTATTCACCGCGTGGGAAGGATAGGGCGCGCTTACGGTGTTGCACCCGTCCGCTTTGGTAATGCCCCTGTCGTTTATGCAGTTGCCGTCCGGCCAATAGAGTATCGCGGCGGTAAGGCGGAGCGCTTCACCCGTCTGCGAGTTGGGAATGATATACTGCATGCACCCCTTGCCGTACGTCTGCTCCGTTCTGGCGCCTTCGCCCGCCAGCGCAAGGTATTCTTCGCCGTAACTTGAAAGATATATGTCCGAATAGGAAATCACTCCGTAATCCAGAAGCGCGCCCATCAGCACTTCGGAAGCGCTTGCTGTACCGGAATTTGCCATAACCTTTACTTCCACGCCGCTTTTTATGGTAAATCTGCTTTCGGCAGAGGGACAGGTGTAGGTATCGTCTACCGACTTGCCCTTTGCGGTGAGCAGCGTTTTGCCCGCTACGTTTTCAAAACAAGCCGCTATCTGCCCGGTAATATCAAGTTCGCCGCCCGGATTGGAGCGCAAATCGAGAATCAGCGTGTCACAGCCAAGGGAATTGAATTTTTCCGCAGCAAACTGAAATTGCGTAGCTGCGTCGCCCGAAAATTCGCTCAGGCAGATATATGCCGTACCGCCCGGCAGGGAAGGTATCGCGTCCGAAGCGCTTTCCTGCATTGTAAGCCCATCGTACGTGAAATACCACGCGGAAGAATCGGTGGCAATCAGGACGTAACTTTGCTTGTACTGCGAATACTCTTCCAAATCCACCCTAAGACCGCTCGCAAGGTAAAACGTGGTGCACGTCCCGTCGGAAGTCGCGGCGGTGAAAGCGGACAAGTCTTCGGCGCTGTCTATCACCAGTTCTTTGCCGTCGATGATGGCGGAATATATAACGTCGCCCACCCTAATACCGCTTTTCCACGCGGGGGAGTTGCCCGTGCAGGTAATCACCACCGCGCCTTCACCGGGCAGGAATACAAGTCCCGCTCCGTATGAAACGGAATTTCCCGCGTTGCCGTAAAGAAGCTCCGCATACTCCTGCGCCGTGTAATACGCGCTGTATTCGTCCAGATACTTCGACACTATTTCAGAAGGTGAAAGGCTGTCCGCGTCGTTTATCTCCACGTCGGTATAGTAATAGCGTGAAATGGTGTCCGCAACCCATTGCGAAGAAGAAGTGCTCTGCGCGCACGCGCCGAGAACCACGCCTAAAATTATCACGCAGGCTATTATCGCCGTAACGGCGGTTATTTTTTTGCCCGAAAACTTTTTCATGCTCTTCATATATATTAAATATACCGCAATCCGGCGGAAATAACAATAGACGGAAGCAAAATTCTTTGCATTTAACACAAGTTTTACCCGCTTTTTATCCCGCTTTGCGCAAAATACGCCGCAAAAGGGGCGCGGCGGGCGCCGGATTTTTAACGGGGCAAAGAAGAATTCCGCCCCTTGACGAAAAACGGCTTATATGTTAAAATAAAGCAAATTAGGTCATTGTCGGTAAGAGGTGAAAATTATGACTTTGAAGGCGCAGAAATTTTTTTCGCATAAGATAACCACCATGCTCGTAAGTTTATTCGCCGCGCTCTCACCGCTGTTTTTTTACGCGGCGCGCAGCAGTTCGCACGTATTTCTCGATACGGCGCTCTTCACGGGCTTTTCCCGGCTGCTGTTCTGGCTGATGCTGATAAACGCGGTGTTTGCGACCGTCGTCGCCGCCATGCGGTGGAGAACGGCGGCTTTCCAACTGCAACAGCCGAAATGGCTGTCCGCGCTCGGCTGCGCCGCGTTTGCGTTCACCGTGCTTTTCGTGATAGTGGACGTATGTATGATGGGTGTGATGGGTGAAGAATCCATCGGCGTGCTGTGGCGTTCGATGGCGGAGCTTCTGCCTTTCGCCCTGGCTTATCTGATAGCCGCCATGCTGGCATTCTTCTTTCCTTCCGTCACGAACAGGAAGGTGAGGATTGCCATCGCGGTAATCATCATAATAATAGCGGTTCTTGCGCTGCTGTTCATGCTGTATCCGCCCGTCTACTTCGATTTTCTGTCAGATCCCATGGTAATCGACAACGGCGAAAGCTATTCGGTGGTGTTCGCCACGTCCGCCGCGGGAACGGGATATATCGAATACGAATACGGCGGAACGACGTATAAACTTTACGACGAAGTAAGCGGACGACTGCGGGGGAGCAGTACTATCCACAGCATAACCGTACCCTACGAGCACTTGAATAATAACACTTATAGGGTGGGTTCCATGCGCGTTTTTGAAGAATACGCCTACGGCGGCCGCAACGGCAGGACGATAACTTCCGGCGAGTATACGTTCACGCCCTGCACGGGTGAAGACGTCACCTTGCTGTGCGTGTCCGACTGGCATACGCGTAACGCAAAGGCAAAGGAAGCGGTTTCGCATATGGGCGAATACGACGCCGTGCTGATGATGGGCGACGCGGCGCCCGGGTTGCAGTATGAAGCGGAGGCGGCGGAATATATCGTAAAATTCGGCGGCGACATAAGCGGCGGCAGCATACCGATAATCTACACGCGCGGCAACCACGAAACGCGCGGCAAGTACGCTTCCGAGCTTTCCGAAGCGCTTAAAATGGACAAATATTATTACGAAACGTCTTTCGGCGACTATCGTTTTATCGTGCTGGACAGCGCGGAGGACAAGGAGGATTTGCATCCCGAATACGGCGGAATGGTCAACTACGAAAATTACCGCAGAGAAATGATAGAATGGCTCGAAGGGCTTGAATCCACGGGACAAAAGACAATAGCGCTCTGCCATGCGCCCGAACTTTGCAGGGAAGAAGAACTTGCCGACCGCGGCTTTGCCAAGCTGGAGGAGCTGGGCGCAAGCGTGCTTATCTCAGGGCATCTTCATTCGTGCTATCTTGACAGAGAGAGCGAATCTTTCCCCGTATACGTGGACGGGGGTCACGGCGGCGGCGATTATATAGCCAGCAAAGTCACGCTTTCGGCGGACGGAATACGCCTTTTCGCGTGCAACACGAACGGGGATACCGTCCTTGACGAACTAGTGGAGTGGAAATAATATAAAAATTTTAAAAATTATATTGTAAAACGCGCGCGTATATGTTATAATGTAAGCAATAACATAGGGAGGACGGTTAAATGGCAGAGTTTTCTTTTGAAGTAATCGAAAACTGCGGGTCTCTTTCCGAATCCGGCAAAGGGTGGAAAAAGGAGATCAAACTTATCAGTTGGAACGGCAAGGAACCCAAGTACGACATCAGGGAATGGTCGCCCGACGGGGATAAAATGGGCAAGGGCGTTACGCTGAGCAAGAGCGAAATGCGCGAGCTTAAAAAACTGCTCGAAGCGATGGATCTGGAAGACTAAACCGTCGAAATATCAAACAGTCAAATAAGAATAATAAGCCTGCACGAGTACCCGGCGGGGTTTTGTGCAGGCGGTTTTTATCTGTAAACAAAAAAAAGCCGCGTCCGGAATGTTTCCGCCTGCGCTTTGTACATATTATAGTAATACTTTTGTAAAATAGCTTGCCGTGTCGTGAAAGGGGCAGTATTTTATGTTATAATCTATTTGTGAAAAAGCGAAATTCCGTAATTTTGATAATATGTCTGATTTTATGCGTGGCGGCGTTTGCCGCCTGCGCGGACACTTCGCGCCTTACGAAACTCAAAACGCCTACGGTAAGCAGCAATGGCGGTTTTTACGCCAGGTGGACCGCCGTCGAAGGGGCGGGTTCGTATTCGGTGAGGGTAGAGGATATCTCTTCCAACTCACAGCTTGTGAAAACCGCTGTTACGGAAACGTCTTTTTCTCTTGCGGAATACGCTTTGCAGACGCGTGAAAGGGAAGTGTACGTCTACGTCGCGGCGATTCCTTCGTCGGATAATTACGACGTTTCCGAAGAAGGAAAGTGCAAGATAACCATTCCGCGCGTAAGCGATATGGAAATGCTCCAATATGCGCATAGCGTCGTTCCGGCCGTGGAAACGCTTGCCGCGGATATTCAGTCGCCCGAATACACTTATTATCCGGCCACGGATATGGATCTGACGCTTGAGTTCGATAAAAACCTTTCGGGTATCGAGCCTGCGGGAAATTACGATTTAAGCGGAAAATTCGCGTCCGCGTGCAGTGTGTCGGGAAGTTCCGCGGTTATATCCAAATCGTATATGCAGCAGTTTGACGTGGGCGCGGCGATACAGTTCGAAGTGTCGTTTACGGACGCCTCTTCCGCTACCCATTCCGTATTCGTGGTGGATAAAGTCGCAAAACTGGTTGACCCCTACGCAAGCAATACGACTATATCTGAAAGCGAAAACATAATCTACCGCGGTGAAGAGTACATCGTGTACAGCGAGCTTGACGGCAGAAACATGGAATTTACGTTTTTCGACCAGGTCACGGTAAATTCCGTGTGCGTGGACGGGAACAAAGTGGGCTTTGTCAAGAACAAATCGCCAAATAAGCAGGTGGTAAACGCTTCCGCTCTGGAAGGGCTTACGCAGGGCGTGCACTATATCTCCGTTTACACGGATAAAGGCGCGGTAACGGTACCGCTTATATATGTGCCCGTCTACTCGTGCGCGCCGGAGGACGCGTACGTTGACGTGGACGGCTATCCGGAAGTGTACGTGCGTTGGAGCGCCAACGTCATGCCCGCATATTATACCGTGGAAATAAACGGCGAAACTTATTCGTCCAACGATTACCCCGAACTTTTTACGGTAAATTCGTTCAACGCGACAAACAAGCTGAATATAACCGATTCGACGGAAGATAGGATTACCGTAACGGCATATCTTCCCGAAGCCTTTGAAAAGAAAAGTTATACCTGCACCTTGACTTCGGGCGATTATTCCGCATACGTTCCTTACCTTGAAAGCACGTTCACTTATCTGGGCAGTACGCAGAACTTCTATATTACCGGAGAAGAGGAGTGGAATACGTTCGTCGCCTATACCGCGCTTTACTATGACGACTTGCAGAGTACGGGCACCAATTACGTGGAAAACAGCGATTTCAGATATTCCTACCCTTACAAACAGGTAAGTTTCGCGCTCGGCTACGACGACTGGACGGCAAGCGAGGTTGCGAATACTAAATACAAAGAGGGCGCCGGACAGTTCAGGGAAGTGGTGGCTTATAAAATCAACTGTAAGGAAAGCGCGGAGAATATATTCGACTTAACGCTTCTAATCACCTCTTACAAGGAGCCTTCCAAAAACGCGCAGGATTTATCTTTTACCTATCAGGCGTTGAACAAAACGCCGCTTACCGTGACGGCGACATACTCCCATTATTCCGATTCAGGCAACGATACGGGTACTTTTGAAATAGATAACGTCACCGATACTGCGGAAGTTTCCACAAGTATGCAACTCTACTTTGCCATGGAGCAGGGCTTGCGCCCCGTACCCGAACAGGGCAGCAGCGCCGAGCGCATATATAACGAAGCGCGCGCCGTTATGGCAAGGATAACCGACCCGGATATGTCCGACTACGAGGTAGTGCACGCCGTCTACGACTATCTGACCACCGAGGTTGTATACGATAACGCCGTGGCGCAGTACAGCGGCGCGCGCGACAACAGCCAGGACCTTTACAACGACGTATACAATTACAACTGCTTCTATCCCGAAGGTGTGTTCGACGACGGCGTTGCCGTGTGCAACGGGCTTTCCCAGGCGTTTGTTATAATGTGCGCCATAGAGGGCATAGAGAGCGTAAAGATAAGCGGTACTGTTCCCGGCGGCGCGCACGCGTGGAATAAAGTGTGCATAGACGGAATGTGGTATATGGTGGACACAACGTGGGGCAGGGCGACTTATCAGAACGCCTATAACGTGGGCGAGCACGACTGGCTGCTGGTGGGCGAGGCGGCGGCTTCCAAGCATAAGCAGGATGAGGGCGTTTACGGCAGCGATATTTACGCCGGCGGCGTCGGCTTCGACCCCTACGCCAATATGTTCTGGCTTGACGATAGCGGTGAAATGCACGACCATAAGGCGGCGACTTTTGAAGAATTCAACGCTATTTTATCCCATTACGGCTCGCGGTATTCTTCGCGCGGTACGTACTTGATCAGCGTTTCCATAACCATTATGAACGGCAATAACGCGCCTTATTATTTCAGTTCCGCGTTTATGAATAACCAAAACGTGACTCTGCCCGACGGCATGGACGTAAGCGTCATAGCGGAAAGTCTTGACAGACAGGCGGAGCTTGTTCTTATACGGGGGCAATATGAATTTTAACACGCGTGAAAGCGTTGAAGAAAAGTTGTCGGAGTTTGCTGACGAAAAGTACAGGCTTTTCACAAGCCGTCTTACTAATACGAAATATCCGATTCTGGGCGTGCGTATTCCGCAATTGCAAAATCTGGCAAAGCAAATTCTCAAGGGCGATTACAACGCCTTTTTATCCCTGCCTTTCACCTATTTTGAACACCACCTTCTGCGCGGCATGGTAATCGCCATGAATAAGGAAGGAGAGAAGGAACACCTGTCCCTTTTCGACGAGTACATACCCTATATCGACGATTGGGAAGGGGTGGACCTTATCGCTTCGCGCTATAACTGCAAGACGGAAAGCTACTTTTCCGCCCTGCGCAGCCGTCTGAACGGCGATAGGGAATATTCCGTGCGTTTCGCACTCATAGCCATACTGCATAACTTTGCGTCGGACAAGACGAAAGCGCCCGCAATAATCGGGGACGTGCGCGACCTTACAAAGCGCGGCTATCTCGAAAAATTCCTTTGCGCCGCAAAGGGGCGGGTGTGCCAAAACACAGGTGAGCGCCTCGGCGGTTATATCCCCGCATCTTCGCCCATGCTTACGGGTACGGCGACTCCGCCCGCCGGGTATTACGTCATGATGGGCGCGGCATGGCTGCTCTCCGTACTTTATCTGACTGATAAAGAAGTCGTGCTGGACTACATAAAGGACGGATCAATTGATATCGACACCCGCTTGAAGACAATCTCGAAAATTCTCGATTCATTCCGCGTGTCCAAAGAAGAAAAGCAGTATCTGCGTATTCTTCGCGGTGAAATCAGGCATAGAGAGTAAATAAACCCGTAAATTCAATAAAGGGAAACGCACATGCGCTTTTGCACGGTACGCAATTTTGCTGTAAGCGGTTACTTTACGTTTGTCTCGCAGGTTGCTTCGATTTTATAATTCATTATAAAAAATTTATTTCCGTTTACAAAAAACAGGCGTATAATAAAGGTGGAAAAGGAGCAGGGGCAAGGACTGATATGTGGATTATTGCGGCAATATTTTCTGCGTTTTTCGCGGGCGTAACGGCGATACTTTCCAAATGAGCCTTTTGTTTTGATGGAGAAGACGGATGACTATAAGGCGTAACTACAATATCAAACAAAAAGCAACTTTCGATAATTGTATTTGTGCAATCAAGCACGAGCCTATTATGAAATTAAAATATCAAATTAGCGATTACCTCGAGTCTTGTTATATCCGTGAGCAAAAGAATCGTATGCCATTATTGTGTTTCTCTCCAATTCGTTTAGTGTGGAATATCCGCTTTTTTCCAAAGATATCATTTTGATTGTGAACTTGTCTCCATACTTGTAATCTGCGTAAACATCGCCATTGCCCTTACCTGTAAAATGTGCGTTAACGCGATTTAATACAGCCTTTCCCTGCCCAACATAGTACATATTTTTAGTTGAATTAAATAGTATATAGACTCCCGCGAAGTTTTGTGTTAGAGCATATGAAGCGCGCCCGCGGCCGCCAAAACTTGCTTTTCTCATTTTAAAAAATTCATCAGGGGTCATTTCCAGAGTGTTTTCGGCTAAGCCTCGAATTTGTTCTCGAATTTTTTCTTTTTTCTTATGTATATATAAAAGGAAGAGAATAGTTGTAATAATACATATAATTCCGATAAGTACACATATTATTATAGTAATCATAGTTGAGCTTCTCATATTGTGTCACCTTCTCATTTGTTGTAGCAGATTTTACTTGTGTGTACTCGAATATGCGTACATATGCTAGGCAGAATAATACTATGGTAGTAAAAAGACGGCGTTTGCCGTCTTTTTGGTGCACCCTCAGGGACTCGAACCCTGGACCCACTGATTAAGAGCCGTAAAAGACGGCATCAAACAGGCGTGGGAAATAGATTGCGTAAGTATTACGCGCGGAAGCAGGGGGAAAGTCGTCAGGTCATACTTGACCGGGAACCGCGAAGCGCCGCGCTATGGCGCGGAAAACGCAATGCGGCTTTGCATGCCCGCCCGTTGCAGAATGCGCCGGCGCAATGTGTAACATGCGCGGAGCGGCGGCAACGGGCGGGCGGCTGCGGCGTATGCGGTTAAACCGGCTATAAGCCAAGCAGTTTAATAAATACGCCGCATAAAAACGCGCCGACTTGTTCGGCGCGTCCTTTTAGCTATCTTGCGCCGCCTTCATCTTCATAAAAAAGGATATATGCGGGCGAAACGTCTACGATATTGCATAAATTAGCAAGTGTATCTAGCGCCGGAAATCGGTTTTGATGAAGATATTGTCCAATAGCTTGATTGCTAATGCCCAATTTTTTTGCGAGTTCAGTTTGTGTCATACCGCAGTTTTTAATTGTTTCAATAAGACGTTGTTGTATTTGCTCCAAAGTAACCATCATATAACCTCCTCAATTATAATTTACTAGCAATGCTAGAAAAATGCTTGACAATCTAGCAATGCTAGGATAAAATACAAATATCTAGCAATGCTAGGAGTAACAATGATTAGGCTAAATATCTAGCTTAATAAGGAGCGCATTATGCAAGATTTAACAAATATAACGCTAGGGCAGTGGCTGGCGAGGTGGTACGAAGTATATAAAAAGCCGTACCTTACGCAGTCGAGCCTAAGCAACATAGAAATGACCATACGCCTGCATGTATCGGAGCAGGCAAAAGCAATGAGAATAGCAGAGGTAACGCCGCTTATGTTGGAAGAGATAATAAGGGCGGTGGAAGCGCCGCGCATGCGGCAATATACCTGGCAAGTATTAAATTCGGCGTTTGAGCGCGCTGCGCTTTTTGATATAATTCCAAGAAATCCAATGAAATTCCTCCTTAAAGTAAAACACAAGCAGAAGGTAGGCAGCGCGCTCACCGCCTTAGAGATAAAGGACTTCAAGCGCAAGATAAAGCGGCACCCGTTGCGCAACCTGTTCGAGTTTTACATGTACACAGGCTGCCGGCGTTCGGAAGCGCTTATTATACGCAAGAGCGACGTAGACCTGTCCGCCGGTACATTGCACATACCGGGGACGAAGTCCGCCACAAGCAACAGGGTGATACCGATATTTGAGCCGTTGCGCTATGTAATAGCGCGCGTAATAGATAACGCAAACCCTTATCTTTTTGACGTCACGGGGGACTATGTATCCCGCGCATTTAAGGCATTATGCCCCAATCACAAGTTGCACGATTTAAGACACACATTTGCAACGCACTGTTTGCAGTGCGGTATATCAATGAAAGTGGTGCAGTTGTGGCTGGGGCATTCTAATTTTGAGACCACGGCGAGCATATATACGCACGTAGTGGACGATTTTCAACGGATAGAAGCCGGCAAGTTAAGCTGGTACTAAATACTAAAAAGGAGGTAAAAGGCATGGCGAGGAAAAGCAAGCAGGAAGAGCAAGTGCAAGTCGAGTTGTTTGACCGTGTTACCCCTGCAAGGTATACGGAAATAGCGGACGATTTGGACAGCGTAATGGAATACATGCGCGAAAGAAATGCCGAAGCGGAAGAAGTGTGCCCGGTTTGCATGAGTGTTCTGGATATGCTGGAGCATATCAGATTCGGACTTGATACGCCGGCTATAAAAACGCGCAAAGCGTACGCCGTTCTTGACCCGGATAGCGAATATCTGGATGATGCGGTTGTGTATTTTGAGCAGCCTGCGGACGAAGAAGACTAACCCACCCGGGGCGGCGTTCATTCAGAACGAGCGCCGCCCCACAAAACGAACACCGGAGGGCGGAGAAATGGAAGCACTTGAAATAAGAGAGGAAGCGGAAGAGTTGTTGCCGGACTTTTGGCGGTACAAGGTAACAGCAAGTCAGATTGCCGGCATAAAGGCGGGAGACCGTGCGGCGGTGCGCGAGTTTTTCAACGCGAATTACGAAATTATAAGCATGTGCGCGCGCAAGTATTACCGGCATTTTTATGATATGCGGCGCAACCAATACACCGTGGACGACTATATCAACCAGATATATTGCGACATACCGCTGTACCGGTACGAAACTTCTTTCGATATTTGGCGCGGTATGCGGCTAAGCTGTACTTACATGCCGGTTGGCGGCGTGCTATGCGCAAGAAGTTATAAAACGGACGTCTTAAACGCGTTGCGCATATCGCTTAATGCGCCGGTGAAAAAGGACGACGAAACCACATACGAAAACTTTATCCCGGACAGCCGGGACTGCTTCGAGCAAAAGAGCGAGAAAGACGTTGAAGAGTTCGAAGCGTATTGCATGACGATAGCGGCGCGGCTGTTCCCATTCAGCAAGGCGCGGCAACTTGCATTTTTTAACGCGGTATAAGGGGCGGGCAAATGGGAAAAGCAGGAAACAATCGCGCGGCTGTTTTCGACATACTCAAAGAAATGGGCATACAAGTTGCCCCGGAAATTTTGGAGCAGACCGCCGAAGAGGACAAAGAAAGGCGGGAGAAACAGACCGAGCGCAACAAGTTATACCGCGAAGCTAACCGCGAGAAGATAGCGGCGAGAGATAAGGCATACCGCGAAGCTAACCGCGAGAAGATAGCGGCGAGAGATAAGGCATACCGTGAGGCAAACCCCGAGAAGATAGCGGCGAAAAATAAGGCATACCGTGAGGCAAACCCCGAGAAAATAGCGAAGATAAAAAAGGCGTACAGGGAAGCGAACCGCGAGAAGATAAAGGCTTATGAAAAAGCATATTATGAAGCCAATCGGGAGAAAAAAGCCGAATACAATAAAGCCAACCGCGAAAGAATAAGACTTAACGGGGTAATCAAGAGGGCAAAAGCGGCTATTAAAAAATACGAAACACGCATGCAGACATGTTGCAATATTATCGGGCGGCTTGTGGCGCAGGAGAGTATACGCCGCGCCCGCGGCATAACGGACGAACAACGGCTTTACCAAATAGGATACGAAGCCGCGCAAACGGCTTTTAACGACCCCGTTTGCAAGGTTGCGGAAAAGGAAGCGGGAAAGGCGGAAAAACGATTGAACGAAGCGCGGGCGCGCCTTGCGCAATTGCAGGAGGTGGCACAATGAAATTTTTAGTCAAATTGCTGTGCCTGGCATTTGCCGGGGCGGCGGTGGCGTTGCTGTTATGGTGGCTTTCGGACGGTTATACCAACTGGCAGGTAGCTACCTGGTTTAACGATTTAAGCATATAGGTGGCGGCATGCTGTACGAAAGATTGCTGGAAGGTGAAAACATTATCCGCTTTATAGGCGACCTTGTAAACACGCCCACGCTGTACAAGTCGAAGAACGGCAAGGACATATGCCGCTTTACTTTGCAACGCATACGCGCCGGCAATTCGTTTGTGCGCGTACCGTGCGTGCTGTACTCGGAAGAAGCCCGGCTCTTTAAGCGCATAGCGGATAAAGGCGCGCGCATTGAGATATGCGGCGAACTCGGCGCAATCGCCGGCGAACTTGTTATAGTGGGAGGTATGTTCAACGCTCTGGATGAGCGCACGAAACGCGCGCACCGGGCAATAATCGAAGCGGCATACAATAAGTAACGCCGCAAAACACCGCCCGGCTATAATATGCGGCAGGGGCGGCGACAACTTAATACGCGCGGGCATAGGTCAACCACCTCAGACAGTCCCCCGCCTTAAATAACGGATTGTTACGTCTTGCCGGCGGCTTTGAGTGGTACGAAAACAGGCAGCAGCATATGGGGAGGACGCCCGGAACGGTCTGGCGGGAGCCGAACGGCTCCGGCGGCTAGTGCATGGTAGGCTCTTGCATGTTTGAAGCCGTCGGACTGCGCGAAATTGCGCTGATTTTTATTTTTTTGCCTGTTTCACGGGGCTTACTGCGCGGCAGCGCAGGACGCTGCCAAAGCGGCGAGGACGTACAAACCGGCAAGTAAGCGTTACTAGGCTTACGTCCTTTTAATCACAAAAACTATTAAACGGAGCGTAGCGACAGTACAAAGAATATTAAACAGCGAGCAAGTCGCAGACTTGCGCAGCATTTTCTTTTTTTGCTTCTTTTTTTCTTTTATTCCGGACAAGTGGACAACTTGCGCCCGGCGGGGATAACCGCCGGCAGAACCACGCGCGCCCGCGCGTGGACAAATGGTCGCGCGTATAGTATAAGCGCGCAAGCACGCACTTGCGCGCGCATACGCACGCGCGCGAAGAAACAGACACGGGGCAACAAAAAAGACGGCTTTTGCCGTCTTGTGGTGCACCCTCAGGGACTCGAACCCTGGACCCACTGATTAAGAGTCAGTTGCTCTACCAACTGAGCTAAGGGTGCATATCGTGCGCGGCTGTGCCGCTATTTCAAGCCGCGTAAGCGGCGTTTTTGTTGGAGCGGGAGACGGGACTCGAACCCGCGGCCTTCGCCTTGGCAAGGCGACGCTCTACCAACTGAGCCACTCCCGCATTTTTTGGATGGTGCGGATGACAGGACTTGAACCTGCACGTCCATGACATTGGATCCTAAGTCCAACGCGTCTGCCAATTCCGCCACATCCGCCGACTTTTGGTGACCTATCCGAGAATCGAACTCGGGACACCATGATTAAAAGTCATGTGCTCTACCGACTGAGCTAATAGGTCGCAAGCATTACATAATATAGCACAACGCCTATTAAAAAGCAAACGTTTTTAACACGTTCGCCGAAATTTTTATTACGGCGGCACACGGTGCTTGTATGGCTGGGGTGGAGGGATTTGAACCCCCGAAATGTCGGAGTCAGAGTCCGATGCCTTACCACTTGGCTACACCCCAACGGCTTTAACGAATTGTGGCAGGGGCAGCAGGATTCGAACCTACGAATAACAGAGTCAAAGTCTGTTGCCTTACCGCTTGGCGATGCCCCTTCAAGTAAGTGGGGTGAGTAGAGGGATTCGAACCCTCGGCCTCAAGAGCCACAATCTTGCGCTCTAACCAGCTGAGCTATACCCACCACATTCTGGCGAGCCTGAAGGGATTTGAACCCCCGACACACGGCTTAGAAGGCCGTTGCTCTATCCAACTGAGCTACAGGCTCATTTACTTGGAGCGGGTGATGGGAATCGAACCCACACGGCCAGCTTGGAAGGCTGGAATTCTACCATTGAACTACACCCGCGCAAAATCAGGCACCCAGAGCCACAATTTTTTTGCTTACAAATTCTACCATATTAAAACGCGCTTGTCAAACGTTATTGGCATATAAAAGAAAAATATTATGCCGTAATCAAAAAATGGCGGCTCAGGCGGTTTTTTCGGCTCCTTCTTCAGCCGCGGATACGGGCGAAGGGGGAGATTTTTTCAGTCTGACAAAGAACACCGCCAGCATTACGACAGCCATGACTCCCACAAATCCCGCCGTGACAGGGGTGTTTATCCAAAGT
Source organism: Candidatus Alloclostridium intestinigallinarum (assembly GCA_904382605.1). Lineage (GTDB taxonomy): Bacteria > Bacillota > Clostridia > Christensenellales > UBA3700 > Alloclostridium > Alloclostridium intestinigallinarum. The sequence continues at coordinate 33,316 of CAJFJA010000012.1, forward strand.
CCGTACAGCTGCAGTACGTAGAACGCGCCCATCAGCGCGAGAGGGAACACCAGCGCGACGGATACGGAAAGAATGGTTGCCTGCACGGATTTTCCGATAGCCAGGAAGAACGCCTGCGCGGCAAAGGAAATCCAGCGCACGAAATAGGTGCAGGCGAAAATCATGAGCGCTTCACGCGCCATTTCCAGGGTGGCGGCGTCGGGCGAGGATATAAACAGTTTCGTAATGCCTTCCGGAACGCACATAAGTACCGCGGCGAACAGTACGGACAGTATGGCGCACGCGGCAAAACAATATTTTTCTATGCTCAGCGAACGTTTCACGTCACCCGCGCCCCAATTAAAGCCGATTGCCGGTTGCAGGGAATCGCAAGCGCCGTACAACAGCGGCTGGATAATGCCGTCCGCGTACATAAGCACGCCGTATACGGAAACGGCAGTCTCTCCGCCGAAGCGCAGCAGGAGTATATTCATAAATATCGAAGTAAGGCGCGCCGCCACGTTGTTCAGAAAGTTGGGCATGCCGCATGCCACCGTCTTCTTTATAGTGTTCCATCTGAATTTTGGACGGACGAATTTAAGCGCCATTTTGCCCATGAAGAAGGGGATAAACGCGGCTGTCACGCATACCATCATGCCCAGAGCGGTTGCGAGAGCCGCGCCCCATACGCCGAATTTGAAGACGTACAGGAACAAAAATTCCAGTCCCATGCACAAAAGGGACATACACACGTTCATTATCAGGCTGCCGCGGATAACGCCGCATATGCGCAGATAGTTGTCTATGGCGAAAACGGCGGTGGTGATGGGCGAGCACAGCGCGTATACGCGCAGATACTGCGTGCCTAGTTCCAGAAGTTCGCCTTCCGCACCCATTACGCTGAGCAGGGGAGAGGAAAGACCGAACAAAACCGCGCCGAGCGCCGTACCCGAAACGACTATCCCTATACACGCGCAAGTGAAGATATTGTTTGCTTCTGCGTACTCCTTTCTGCCCAAAGAGTGCGATATGAGGACGGAAGAACCTACGCCGATGAGGTCCGCCACGGCGAAATTGATGATTACGAACGGCATGGCAAGGTTGACGGCGGCAAAAGCCGTGTCGCCCAAAAACTGCCCGACCATTACTCCCTCCATCAGCTGATAGAGGGAAGAAGCCAGCATGCCTATCGAGCCGGGAACGGCGGCAAGAAAGAACAGTTTCCCGGGACGCGTTGCGCCGAAAAGTTCTTTGTTGTCCGTCTTTTTCATACGTCCTCCTTAAGGCATGCTTCCAGCGCGGACGCATATTCTTCCTGCGCTTTTATGAATACGTCGCCGTACTTGTCCAAAATTTGCTCCAATGCCGCGTTTTCCGCCCGATACAGGCTTCCTAGGGTGGCATTAACGTATTTTTCGCCGCTTGGAGTAAGGTGCAGAGGCTTGTTTTTATCATTGTCTTCCTGCTTGAGCAGTCCCTCTGAAATAAGTTTTTTTACAACCGTGTTCACGGTAGTTTTGGGAATCAGCCATTCGCGGCTTATCTCCGTCTGAGTGTGCGTTTTTCCGTCGCCCAGGGCGTAGAGTACCGTAAGCCTGTTTTCCTGTAAGCCGTGCCTTTTCGCCCATATATAGTAGCCGCCGTTTATCCTGTTTACGGATATGTTCAGGCGCTCGTTCATCTCGGCAGAGTCATATCTCTTCATAGGTATCTCCTTTTCATTCCGCAATACGATAACGGATTTCGCGTCGTTTACGTTTGCGGACAGTACGAATTCGTACTACCGCCATTATATCCGTTATATATACGTATGTCAAGCGTTGTTCAAAGGTTTTTTGCATAAATACGTTTGTTTTGCAAGAGTGTGGCGGAGTCGTTTTGCGTAAAGAAGGGGCGGCGGCAAAGGTTTTGGAAAAGAGTTTTTCCGCGGCAAAGAAAAAAGCCGCGGCTTCCGCCGCGGTGGTTTCTGTCAAAAATATTGAACGGTCAGTTTTCGGAAGGGTTCCAGAGGTGCACGTAATCGGCAAGTACAGACGCCACGTCTTTTACCGAAATTTCCGAAGTATTTATACATATGTCGTACAGCCGTTTGTTTCCCCAGCGGCGTGCAGTGAAAAATTCGTAGTATTTGGCGCGGTGTTTGTCTATGTTCTTTATCATGCGCGCCAGCTGCCTGTCGGTGCGCGTTTCGTCCGGCTTTTTCTCGCGGCAGCGCGCAATTTTATGCTCCATCTCCGCATACACGAATAGTTTCAGAGGTTTGAATTCGCGCAGAATATAGTCGCTGCATCTGCCCACCACCACGCAGTCGGACTTTTCCGCCATCTCGCGCAATATTTCGCATTGGGCGGAATAAATCGTTTGGGTGGGATTCCATATGGAATCGGTCATCATAAAACTTACGCCCGTATGAATGGGGAACGAAAAGGAAGGGCGGTGCTCTATAATATCGTTGACGTAATGCAGGGAAAGTTCCGAACGGTTGGCTATCTCCTGCACGATCTCTTTGTCGTAATATGCAAATCCCAGCTTATCGGCAAGGCGTTTTCCCAGTTCCCTGCCTCCGCTTCCGAATTCGCGGCTTATTGAAATAATTTTGTTCATAAATTCCTCCCTATACAATCATTTTAGCACCGATACGGTAAATCGTCAAGAGCAAATGTTTTGCCCGCTTCTCCGCCGCTGTAGGTTTGTCAAACATTTATTACACATTGTCGTTAAAAAAATTGGCGAGGTATTCATTAGGCGATTTCCAGCCGAGGGGGCGCATAGGAGTGTTGTT
>CAJFJA010000013.1 GCA_904382605.1 Candidatus Alloclostridium intestinigallinarum
GTTCTTATGAACCCGCACTCTTTTTTCGACTTGCCCTTGTGGTGTATCCGTTTTTAATTTTTATTATTAGATTTTCTCTATCGAATACACCTTTTCGGGGTCCTTTTCTTTTTTATGCGCGGCATAGACGGGCGGACGCCGTTACAGCGCCGCGTCCAGGATATGCGGATAGTGGTCGGTCATCGAATCTTCGGGGTTTTCGCAGTCGAAGAAGGGGGAAGTGATTATAAAGAATTTGAGCGGAGTTATTTCGCCCTGTCACCGAAAGGGTGGAGTACGAATACAAGTGCTCCTGCGGATATACGAAAATCATAGCCAAAAAAGAAAAGATAGGATCGTACAGATAAAGGCTGCCCGCCGCGCTGAAAGAAGATATCGGTAACGGCATATTACGCACCCTTAAAAAGCGGACGCCGAAGGCATTGTGCTCTTCGGCGTTCGTTTTTCAATGCGGCATTTCCGCAAAAAGCGGTATGCCGCGGTTTAATACTTTTCTTCGCTCTTGCGTAAAAACGCTTTCGTGATTTCGCTTTCGGGGTGGTCGAACACTTTATCCGGAGTGCCGGATTCTTCCACCACGCCGCCCGACATAAACAGTACCTTATCCGCGACGTCGCGTGCAAAGTTCATCTCATGGGTGACAACTATCATCGTGCGGTCGGAAGATTTGAGTCCCTTTATGACTTTGAGCACCTCGCCGGTAAGTTCGGGGTCGAGCGCGGAAGTTGGCTCGTCGAAGCAGAGAATGTTGGGGCGCATTGCAAGCGCGCGCGCGATAGCCACGCGCTGGCATTGTCCGCCCGAAAGTTCGCAGGGGTAGGAGCGCACCTTGTCGGCAAGTCCCACCTGTTCAAGCAGGGTATAGGCGTAGCGCTCTATCTCGCCGCGGCGGCGCGAAGCGTATTCGTGCCTGTCGGGAGTTCCGCCCGACGCCGCGCACTCCCGCGCCGTCCTGCGCGCCGCTTCCACGTCCTCTTTGGCAAGCGTCTGCGCAATGATATCCGCTTTTGCGCGCAGTTTTTCCGCCTTGTCCGCATTCCCCTGCGCCGCGGCGCGTTCCGCCTTTGCAAACAGCGAAAGCATTTTCAGTTCTTCGCGTATCATAAGGCGGGGCGCTAAGGTGACGTTGTCCAGAACCGTGTATTGGGGGAACAGGTTGAAGGACTGGAACACCAGCCCGAAGTGCAGGCGCTTGCTGCGTATATACGCCGCGGAATTCATCTTTTTCAACTCTTGCGCGCCCTGTCTGCGTTCTTCGGCGAAAATGCGCTTGTTCTCCCGCGCCTGTGCCACGGAAACGGCTTTGCCCGCGTCCGTACCTCCGCAGGAGATATACTTTGCGCGCGCACGCCGCAAAATGCGTTCGGGAACGTCCTTCGTATTGAGAATCGCGGCGTAATCTTCCGCTTCGGAAGACGAAAACGTCGTGTCGAGCAACTCTTTTGCCTGCAGACGTATCTGTTTCAGTTCCGCCCTGATTACCTTTTCGGGACTGACGGAGTTCTTCTCCTGCGCCTCGCCGCGCATGGCGCGCTCTTTCGCCCGCTCCAGAGATTGAGCGATAAGTTCGCTGCGCCGCCGCGATTTGTATATCTCTTCCGCCGCCGCGCGCAGACTGTGCGAAAGAAGCGGATTTTTCAAAAATTCGGCAAAATCGGCGGTCTTATCGGTGACGGGCAGGGAAAACTCGCGTTTTTCGTCGCTTTCAAAGCGGGCGAGGGGTCCCGTTACGCTTCTTGTATAGCGCAGTTTGCAGGATAGATACCGTATTCCCTTGCAAAGCGGCGACGCCAAGGACGAGGAAAGCGAGCCGTCCTCCATTTTCACCCTGGACATATCGAAAAGCACGTTGTCGCCCACGGTGAGCACGCCTTTGTCCGCGCGCTCCAAAAAAGTTATACAGCGCAAAAGGGTGGTCTTGCCGCTGCCGGAAGAACCGATTATCGCCAGCACTTCGCCCTTGCGCAAATCGAACGAGATGCCTTTGAGCACCTTGTTCGCGCCGAAATTCTTATATATGTCCTCCACCTTCAGATAAGGGGCGGCAGAGACGTTTTTTCCGTTTACAATATCTTCCATGTCACACCTTATAATAGTTGAGTTTTCTTTCCAGGTAGCCGAAGAGCAGGGTCAAAATGCCGTTGAACACCAGATAGAACGCGCCCGCGTAGAACAGCGGCCAGATGACGGCATAGGTATTTTGCAGATTGTACGCGGTCAGAACCAGCTCGGACACCGAAATTATCTGGGCAAGGGAAGTGTCCTTTACCAGCGTGATTATCTCGTTGCTCATGGGCGGCAGAATGCGCTTTATCATCTGCGGCATGATTACGCGGAAAAATATCTGGATACGGGTCATGCCGAGCACGTATCCCGCTTCGTACTGTCCGCGCGGCAGATTCTGTATGCCGCTGCGGTATATTTCGGAAAAGTAGCAGGAATAGTTGATGGTAAAGGCTATCACCAGCGCGCTCATGCGCTCGTTGTACTGCCAGCCGAACAAAAGTCCCGGACCATAGAACACGACTATTATCTGCAAAAGAAGGGGAGTGCCGCGCACTACCCATATTATCGCCTTGAAAAGGTATGAAAGCGGTCTGAACCGCGAAGTGGAGCAGGCGCAGACCACAAGTCCCAGCGGAACGGCAAGCACCAGGGTGAGCGCGAACAGCAGCACCGTGTTGCCGAAACCTTCAAAAAGGCGGGTGGTCGCCTGAGCCAGCGTTAAAGACGTTATGTCGGGCATGATTACCTCAAAAAGGGCGCAGTTTATTCGACCGCGCCCCGATATTTTGTAAATTAAGCCGCTTCTACTTCGTAAGCGATGGGTGCAAACAGGGTGTAGCCGATAATTATCTTACCCCTTGCGGTGATGTAGTCCCAGCTGGACTTATCGGTGATGCTGTCCCACTGCGAAGTGTATTCGATAGGCAGAACGACGTCGGAAAGGCCGTACTTTTCCGCAATGTCGGAAATGGTGCCGTCCGCCCACAGCTTTGCAAGCGAAGTGTTTATCTTGTCCATAAGGGCAACTTCGCCTCCGCGTGCGGCAATGCCGTAATACTCTTCCTCGGTAGCTATTTTAACGGGGGAAATCATAAGGGAGGAAGAATACGTGCTGCCCGATTCGTTGATGTAGTAGTTAGCCATAACGCTGTCCATAACGCCGATGTCCGCGCTGCCGGAGTTGAGTTCGGTAAGTACGCTTATCTGCGCGTTCACGCCTATGAGGGTTGCGCCCAGATCGCCTATAAGTTCAGCGCCCGCGCTGCCGCTTTCCGCCGCCCATTTGTTGGAAGAAAGCATTTTGTCCAGGGTGTCGAACTTGCTCTCGTCCGCCTTTCTGATTATGGCGACCTGTTCGTTCAGCATATAAGGCTCGCTTATCTCCCACATCGCTTCGCGTTCGGGGGTTATGGTCATGCCGTTCCACAGCAAATCCACGTTCTTGGATTCCAGCTCGTTTTCCTTGGTGTTCCAGTTTATCTGTGCGAATTCGACGGAAACGCCCAGATCTTCACCCACGGCGTTGGCAAGTTCTATGTCGAAACCTACCAGCTCGGTATTCGAGCACGCCGCGGCGCCCAGAACGGCGGTCAGGCATACTGCCGCGAGAATAAGAGCCACGATAATTTTCTTTTTCATAAAAGCACCTCTTTTTTGCCGCGTTCCGCCGCGTAAGCGCGCGGTCACGGAGAATATGGGGCAGTTTGCGCCCCGTGATAGTCCCATTATACTTTATCGCATTAAAGTTGTAAAGCGTTTTGACGCACTTTTTCAAATTGACGCAATTTCGGGCGGGGCAGCAGGGCGGAATATGCGCGCGCGATACATAATAATATATTGATCATATAAGATAACAGTATCCGCCCGGGTAGAACGCTTTAAGCGGAAAAGCGGAAGCAACCGTTCCGCTTGGGTCCGGCGCGAAACGGCGCGGAACAAAAAAGTTTGGCAGGCAAGCGGATTGCAGGCAAAATATTACGGCAGGTTTTTCAAACGGAGCAACGGCGAATAATCTGAAATTTCACAAACTTTTGAGAAAAAATTCGACTGAAAAAATCGCAATATGTTGGAAAAGTTGTTGACTTTGGACACAATATATTGTATTCTAGTAACAGTTTTTCAAGATAAGGAGCGGACATCATGCAAGTAGTTAAACGCGACGGCACTTTTGCCGATTACGACAGAACGAAAATAGCGGTTGCCATTGGCAAGGCGAATGCGGACGTTGATGAAAACGAGCGCGCAAGCGAGAAGGAGATCAAAGAGATCCTCGAATTTATCGAACACAAGAACCGCAAGCGTATGCTGGTCGAGGATATCCAGGACATTATAGAAGAGCGTCTTATGGCATACGGGCACTACGAGCTTGCCAAGAAGTATATCATATACCGCTTTACCCGCGCGCTCATCCGCAAGGCGAACACCACGGACGAAGCCATTCTGGGACTTATCCGCAATTCCAATAAGGATCTGATGGAAGAAAATTCCAACAAGAACGCTTTGGCGGCTTCCACCCAGCGCGACCTGATAGCAGGCGAGGTATCCAAGGACCTCACCCGCCGCATACTGCTTCCGGAAAAGATAGCCAAGGCGCACGACGAAGGCATTCTGCACTTCCACGACGCGGACTACTTTATACAGCCCATATTCAACTGCTGCCTTATCAATATAGGAGATATGCTGGACAACGGCACGGTGATGAACGGCAAACTCATCGAAAGCCCCAAGAGTTTCCAGGTGGCGTGCACCATCACCACGCAGATTATCGCGGCGGTGGCGTGCTCGCAGTACGGCGGTCAGTCGGTGGATATACGCCATCTGGGCAAATATCTCAGGCGCAGTAAGGAGAAATTCCGCAGGCACTACCGCGAGATATTCCCCGATATTACCGAAGAGAGAATGGAAACGCTGCTTGCCGACAGGGTTCAGGAAGAACTCAGGGCGGGCGTGCAGACGATACAGTACCAGATAAACACGCTGATGACGACCAACGGACAGTCGCCGTTCGTGACGTTGTTCCTCTATCTGGACAAGGACGACGAGTATATAGAGGAAAACGCGCAGATAATAATGGAGATACTGCGCCAGCGCTACGAGGGTATAAAGAACGAAAAGGGCGTGTATATCACCCCCGCATTCCCCAAGCTGGTGTATGTGCTCGACGAACACAACTGCCTGAAAGGCGGCAAATACGATTACGTGACGGAACTTGCCGTGAAGTGCTCGTCCAAGAGGCTTTATCCCGACTACATCTCCGCAAAGAAGATGAGGGAGAATTACGAGGGCAACGTGTTCAGTCCCATGGGCTGCCGTTCCTTCCTTTCCCCCTGGAAGGACGAAAACGGGAATTACAAGTTCGAAGGCAGGTTCAACCAGGGCGTGGTCAGCATAAATCTGCCGCAGATAGCCCTGGCGGCGGAAGGCGACGAGGAGAAGTTCTGGAAGCTGATGGACGAGCGTCTGCAACTGTGCTTTGAAGCGCTCATGTGCAGGCACAACGCGTTGAAGGGCGTGAAGAGCGACGTTTCGCCCATACATTGGCAGTACGGCGCAATCGCGCGTCTTGACAAGGGAGAGACGATAGACAAACTGCTTTACGGCGGATATTCCAGCATTTCGCTCGGATATATCGGACTTTACGAGGTAACCAAGCTGATGACGGGCGAAACGCAGACTTCCCCCAAGGGCGAGGAATTCGCGCTGCGCGTGATGAACAGACTGCGCGCCGCCACGGATAAGTGGAAGGAGGAAACGAATATAGGCTTCGCGCTTTACGGCACCCCCGCGGAATCGCTGTGCTACCGCTTTGCGCGCATAGACAAGGAAAAGTACGGCACGGTCAAGGACGTGACGGACAAGGGCTATTACACCAACTCCTACCATGTGGACGTGAGGGAGCATATAGACGCGTTCAGCAAGTTCTCCTTCGAAGCGCAGTTCCAGAAGATTTCCAGCGGCGGCTGCATTTCCTACGTGGAGATTCCCAATATGCAGCACAATCTGGAAGCCATGCGCGAAGTGGTCAAGTTCATATACGACAATATCCAGTACGCCGAATTCAACACCAAGAGCGACTACTGCCATGTGTGCGGCTATGACGGCGAGATAATGATAAACGACGACAACGAGTGGGAATGTCCCAACTGCCACAACAAGGACCACAGGAAGATGAACGTAACGCGCCGTACCTGCGGCTATCTGGGCGAAAACTTCTGGAATCTGGGTAAGACCAAGGAGATAAAGGCGCGCGTACTGCACCTGTAATATGAACTTTGCGACGATAAAAAAATTCGACGTAGCCAACGGTCCCGGCGTCCGCGTTTCCCTTTTCGTAAGCGGCTGCAACCACAGATGCAAGGGTTGTTTCAACGCGGAGGCGTGGGACTTTGATTACGGCGAAAAATATACGGATAAGACGGAAGAAGAAATTCTCGCCGCGCTCGACCACGGCTTTATCTCCGGGCTTTCGCTTCTGGGCGGAGAGCCTTTCGACCCGAAAAACCAGCCGTGCGTAGCCTCTCTTCTGAAAAAGGTGAAGGAGCGTTATCCGCAGAAAGACGTGTGGTGCTACACGGGCTACACTTTCGACAAGGACCTTGTAAAGGGCGGCGCGGCGTATACGGAGTATACGGACGGAATGGTTTCCCGCATAGACGTCCTTGTGGACGGAAAATTCGTGGAGGAGCTGAAAGACGTAAAACTGCGCTTCCGCGGCTCGTCCAACCAGCGTATAATAGACGTAAAGCGTTCGCTTGAAGAAGGGCGGGTCAGACTGTGGCTGGACGGCGGAATAGGCGGTTCTTATTATACGGACGAAGATCTGGCAAAGGGCAAAAAAGTCTGAACGGCACAATGGGCGGTAAAGAAGGCGCGGAAAATCCGCGCCGTTTTTTATGCACCGACGGTACTCGCGTCCGTCTTTACGGTAAAACGCGCTCCGTCACGGGAGCACGGCGGTTCAGCCGTTTTTCAAAAACTCTACGCACTGTTTGCCCGTGGTATGTTCGGGGGAAAGTTTAAGTACGCAAAGGGCGGACAATTCGCGTTCGATTTCGCGCTTTATACCGGCATCGGTTTCGTCCGGGCAGTATTTTTTCGCCAGAATAAAGGCGGCGCGGCGCATAGCTTCTTCATCGTTTATAACGCTCATTCTGCCGAATACTATCACGCTTTTGAAGAAAGTTGTGTACTTTTCGGGAACCACGTCGTCCTTGTCCACCACGCAAAAGCTCGCCTTGTCACAGCGGGCTATGCTGTCCAGCTTGTGTCCGGCTTTGGCGCAGTGGAAATAAATGTCCGCACCGTCGAATACGTAATTTATGGGCAGGGCGTAGGGATAGCCGTCGTCGCCGCCCAGCGCGAGCACGCCCGTTTTGCCTTCGCGCAGTATCCTTTCACATTCTTCCTTGCAAAGCGCCTGGCGCTTTCTTCTCATTTCGCGAAACATCGTCTGCCTCCTTAAATTAGGATATATATTTATGATATTGCATCCCGGCGCGGTTTGCAAGTAAAATCCTAAGTCCCGCCGCATTTTTCCCGCGGCGGAGTTACGCTTTTATCCGCGCCGCTTTCCGCGCGCCGGAACGGCTTCCGTCCGCCCGGAAAAAAGCGCCCCTTGCAATACCGCAGGGGCGCGATTGTCCCGGATAAAACGCCTTATCCCTTATAGAAGGAAGACACCTTCGTGTAGCCGGTAGGCATCGAGCCGAGGTTGGGACCGAGATAGGATATCTGCATATTGTAGACTTCTTCGTCCGCGGCGAGAATACCGGAAGTTTCCGAGTCGGCGCGGTACACGAATATGTTGCTTATCCTGTCGAAAGTCAGCTCTATCTGCACATACAGCGAGCCTGTGAACATCGAATACTTGGGGTCGAGTCCCGTCCTTTCGGTAAAGCGCTCGGCATAGCCGTCCGTCATCTTGAAGGTGAGGGTAACCAGGTTCATCTGGAGCTTCGCGCCGCCCACCTTGCTGCCCGCGGCGTTGGTCACGCCCTCAAAAGTTATGTCGCCTTCTTCGAGCAGTCCTATCTCGTACAGCTTGGAAGCGAGCGTATAGGGCTGCATCGTGGCGGAGTTTGCAAAGTCGCGCGCGTTAACGCCCTCTATCGTCTGCTGCAGCTGTCCGCGCAGTCCGTCGTTGTTGGTGAGCACGTTAAAGCCGAACACTTCGCCCGTGGACGCCGCCAGGAACCTGTCCACGCCCGAAGCTCCCGCTTCGGAGGAAAGGGTGGCGTACACGCCGTACTTTTCCGCGCTCGGCAAGTCGAAATCGGTAGCGGAACTGCCCGCCATGGGGAAGTCCTCGGAGTATGTCACGGTGCTGCCCTGGGCGTTGTACACGACGTTGTTGTTATAGTCGTCCACCATATTGCCCACGGAGTTTCTCACTTCGATATACCTGTCTTCCAGCACATACACGCCGAAGTCCCGGTCGGGGTGGAAGTAATAGTCGTCGTCCACATAGCAGTGCATATTCACCGTCGTGTTTTTAAGGGATACGGTAACGTTGCTGTCCGTGGAGGGGTTGTACACCGTTTCTATTCCGCGGCGGTCCTGTTCTTTGTAGTAGTAGATTTCGCCGTTGTAAATCCGGTTTGCCTCGTCTATTTTTACGGAATTTTCATATGCGTCCTTCAACGCCTGAAAGCCTTCCTCCGCGGAAAGCGTCGCGCACGAGGCGAGGGATATGAGCGAAAGGGAGAGCAAAAGGATCACAATCACGGGAATAAAGATTCTCTTTTTCATCAGTCGTTACCTCCTTCTTCACCGTCGTTTGAGCCGGCGGCTTTGTCCTCTTCCTTTATCTCTTCCACCTGTTCTATAGCGGTGGTCGCTTCATCCGCGGGCGCGGAAGTCGCGTTTTCGTAATTTTTCGCGGCGCTCATGACGGAGGGATCTTTTCCGTCCTTGCCGTCCGTTTCGTCTTCGGGCAGGCGGGAGGCTTCCTCCAGCTCCTGCGCGTGGTCGGCCTTATACTGTTCGAAGTACTCTTCGGTGAACTTCACGCCGTCCATCTTCGCCTGTCTTGCGGCGACTTTCTTCATCGCCTTTTCCGCTTTCAGACGCTTTATTTCGCGCTTCTTCTCCAGCTTTTCGGCGGCGGCCTTCGCGGCTTCTTCCGCGTCTATCTGCGCCGCCTGCGCGAGATATTCCTCATATTTGGGCAGTATGAAGTCGAAGAAGTTGTTGCGGTCGTTGTATTCGGTTATGACCGTTTCGCATTCCAGGTACAGCTTGTACGCCCTGGCAAAGCGGTGGTACGCCTTTTCCGCCTTCTTTATGACTTTATTCTGCACCTTTTTCTGTTCCTTGGTTTCGCACTGCACGTCAAGTTCGCGCTTGAGATCCGCCTCGTAGTCGGTCAGTACGCCGTCGGGGAACATACGGCCGGTAAGACGGCGCATCTTTTTGAACTGGCGTATGCGCTTTCTGATGAGCGCCAGCGTTTCGCGCTTTTGCGTGCGCATTTCCTTCGCCGCCGTGGTCAGCTTGCCTTTTTCGTTCCTCTCGTCCGTGCCGGGGAATTCGGGTACGGGCAGGGCGGAGATGTCCAGATCGCTTGCGGCAATGTCGTTTTTGTCTATTGCGGTAATCGCGCGCGCTATCTCCAGATCCATAACGTGCAGGGGCAGGCTCCACTTGTTGAGTTCGGGGTCGAGGAATTCGGCTATGGCTTCCTTGTCGCGCTTGAGTTTCTGCGCGTCCTTATATGCGAATTTCGCTTCCTTGTACGCCTTTTTCAGTTCGTCGCGCTTTGCCGTAGCCGCGGCAAGTTCTTCCGTCTGCGGAATGGCTTTCTTTTCGCGTACGGCAGTTTTGAGTTCGTGTTCCGCCTGTTTCAGCGCGGCTTCCTTTACGGGGATTTCAGCCGCGTCCGTGCCCGCTTTCGCCGCTTCGTATGCCGCCTTGGCTTCTTCCACCGCCGCGGAAAGCGCGGCTATTTCGGGCATAGCCATAACGGCTTCGTGCGAGGGCACGAATTCCGCCGCCGCTTTCAGCGCCGTTTCGTAAGCGGCCTTCGCCAGCTTGTATTCCGCCTTGACCGCCTTCATCTCAGCCTTCTTTTCCTTTATGTCGGGCAGGACGGCGTTCTTGCGCTCCATGGAATACTTGTACGATTCTATGGCGTCCTTCGCTTGGTGGGGCGTCACGTCGCCCGTGCGGTAGTCTTCGTTTATCGCGCGTATTTTAAGCGCGGTGATTATCTGCGCATGCTTTTCACGCGTGAGGTTGTAAAGTAGGAAGGGCGCAAGGTTGAGCGCCGCGCCCGCGATGGAAAGCGCGCACAGCATATAGAACAGATTGTTTCTTATCGTGGGGTCGTAAAGCACGTCGTAGTTGACGGTAAGACCGAATCCTTCGTAAATGAAGGGCAGGAAGTAACCGGTTGCAATCGTTATCGGCGTGCCTATCAGCGCGGCGACTTCCAGCATGAAGTCCACGCGCTTGCCCGATTTCAGCTGTATGGAGTCCTTTACCTCCGCGTTCAGCACGGGGTTGTACACCAGCTGCAACTGGTTTATAAACGTATTTATATACAGGAACAGGAAGTACAGCAGGGGCACTTCGTACGTTGCAAGCATGCACGCTATGAATATTATGTTGAATCCGTTATGGAACAGCAGGGTGCCCTTGTTGCCCAGCGCCTTCAATATGAACGGCGTGGCGAACATACTCAGACCCGACGCCGTACCCAGCACCGTGGTCAGTATGCCGTACGTAACCATGTCCTGGGTGCCGTAGATGTATATCCAGCCGAACAGCACGAGGTACGCGCTTTCGAGGAAGGTGAACCAGGTGGAAACCGTTCTCAGCCACCAGTACTTGTTTTTCCATACCGCTATGCAGCCGTCCACCACGCTTACTTTCTGCACGAAGTGCTTGGACGAAACTATGCGCTCCTTGCAGCCGAAGAATGCGAAAAGGCTGAGGAACACGCCCAGGATACCTATGGGTACGACTATGTATTTATAAGTGCGGATATCGGTAAAGCCGCCCGTGAATTCGGAGAATATCGGCACGAACAGCTGGTAAACGCTGGGGGCGAAGGAGTAGATAATCGAACTTACCGTAATTATATTCGCTCTTTCGCGCGAACTGGGTGAAAGCACGCTGCCCAGGTTGGTGTAGTTGGTCTGGAACAGGGGTTGACCTGCCGAAATGGCGATTGCGAATATAAACACCATCATATATTTGGTGTTGTAGTCCATCGTCTCAAAGGGCAGGAAGATGAATACGGTTGAAAGTATTACCAGCGGGGCGCCCATTATGGCCATATACGGCCTGAATCTGCCCCATCGCGTGTTGGTGTTGTCCACCAGCTTGCCGCGGATTATCTGGAAGAAGATGTTCGCTATCGTCTGCACGGTGAGCATCGTCTGCAGGTGCATGGGACGAATGCCTATGGTGGAGGCGAACAGGGTATTGGTTACGCCCAAAGCCATGAATCCGAGCAGATACACGACCATGTTCTGACCCATACCGCCTATGGAGTAGTTCAGAACTTCCTTGTAGGGAACGTAATTGCCTCTTCCGGGTTTGTTCCAGTGGGTGGTGATGTCCGTCCAGACGAAGGACACCGTTTCTTTGAGTTTTGAGATGCCGTTACGGCATTTTTGCTTGAAAGTACTTGCCATAATTTACCCCTGAGCCGATTTGCTTGTACCCGCGTGCGGTCTGAACCTTCGCGAGTACCCGATTATTATAACATAATATTTTTAATATGTCAAAGACAATGCGTGCAAATTATCCGCGCGCATAAAACGCCGCGGGAAAAGCGGCGGCGCGTCTGCGCCGCCATTGTCCCCAAGGCCGGAAAAAGCGCGGAAATTCCCGTTTCCGCTAAGGGGCGTTACTTGCCCGTGGAGCCGAAGCCGCCTTCTCCGCGGCCGGTGGGGGAAAGCTCGCTTGCTTCTTCGAAATCCGCGTGCACGTACGGGGCGATGATTATCTGCGCTATCCTGTCGCCGTTGTATACGCGCCTGTCCTCGCCCGAATGGTTGTGCAGGGCAACTATTATCTCGCCGCGGTAGTCGCTGTCTATCACACCCACCTTGTTGGCGGGGGCAAGCCCCTGCTTTGTCCCAAGACCGCTGCGCGCGTAAATAAGACCGACCATGCCTTCGGGTATCTCCATGGCTATTCCCGTATGTATGAACACGGTGGTTTCGGGCGCGATCAGAATTTCGTCGTCGTCCGTCAGACAGAATAAATCGGCAGCCGCCGCGTACTTACTGCCGTAGCTCGGCATTTTCGCGCCTTCGCTCAGCTTTTTTACTTTCAGAAAACAATGTTGCATAAAATCCTCCTCGGCGCAGACAACGCCGATAATATATTACCATATAAAAGCGCAAGTGTAAACAGCGAATTTCCGCAAAACCGCGGCGCGCGCGGCGGCGCGCTTTTTTGCCGCGTGAAAAATTTGCGCAAAGCGCGTAATTTTGCTTTACTTCTTTAATGTATTAAAGTATAATGGGAAAAAAGCACGTACCCGCTTTTGAAAGAATACGTATTGCAGGCGGAGCGCATCCGATATAGGGAAATGCGTATGCGCACGGTAAAAGGGGTACGCGTGAAAAACCGCAGGAGGCGACCCGTGGATACGGAAAGCATGAAATCGCAGCTTTACGAAATGCTGGCAAAGGTGGATACGCCGGAGGACGCGCGTCTGCTGCTCGACGATTTGTGCACGAACAAGGAAGTTGAGCAGATGGCGCAGAGGGCGTATGCCGCGAAGCTGTTTTTACAGGGCAATACGTACGCGCAGATAATAGAGAAGACGGACATATCGTCCGCCACCTTATCGCGCGTATCCAGATGTATAAATTACGGAGGAGGGGGCTATGCCAAGTTCGTTAAAAGGGATTGAAAGGTTTTACGAGCGCGGCGGCGACGGACAGACCCTGCCGCTTAAGCTGAGCGCGCTGTTTTCTTCTTACGGTTACAAAAAGTACCGCATGAGCAGATTCGAAGAGTATTCGCTTTACGCGGACAACTTCGACTTTTTGGCGGGAAGCAACGTGATAACCTTCGGCGGCGCGGACGGCAAACTGCTCGCGCTGCGCCCCGACGTTACCCTGTCCATCGCCAAAAATACCAAAGCCACCAAAGAGTGCGGCGAAAAGGTGTACTACCACGAGAGCGTTTACCGCCTTTCGCGCGGCAATCTCGGTTACGAAGAGATAGACCAGATGGGCGTGGAGAATATAGGAGAAGTGGACCTTCTCACCATATCCGAGCAGGTGGAACTTATATTGAAGTCGCTGTCCTTTCTGTCCGACGAATATTCGCTGGACATATCGCACAGCGGGCTGGTGCACGGCATGGTGTCGCAGCTTGAGCTTTCCGCAGAGGCGAAAGCGAAGGTTTACGAATGTATAAAAAGCAAGAGCGTGCACGCCTTTGCCGAACTTATGCGGAGCGAGGGCGCGGACGGTGAAATAGCCGCAAAGGTGCGCAGAATGATAGAACTTTCCGGTCCCATAGACGAGGTGCTTCCCGAACTGGGCGCGCTCATCGAGGGCGAGGAGGCCGCGGAGGCGTACGTCCAGCTTATGGCGCTTTCGCACGAGGCGGCGCGTATGGAAGGCGGCGACAGGCTGAGGCTGGACCTTTCCGTGTTCAACCACCTGGACTACTACAACGGCGTGATGTTCAACGGCTATATCCGCGAATATCCCAAAGCCGTGATAGTGGGCGGCGAGTACGACAAACTGCTTGAAAAGATGGGCAAAGGGGTGCAGGCGCTCGGCTTTGCGATAAATCTCGGGGCGGCGCCGGCAATACACCGCAAACCCGCGGATATAGCGCTTTTGTACGACGAAAGCGACAACGTGTACGACGTTCTGGAACAGGCAAATAAACTGCGCGAAAAGGGCAAAAGCGTGATTGTGAGCAAAACTAGGGTGCCCGCCGTCAAAACATACGCGTATACGGACGGAGATTTGCAGGAGGTGAAGGAATAATGTTGAATATCGCGCTTCCGAAAGGAAGACTGGGTGAAAAAGCGTACTCTCTTTTGGAAAAGATAGGGTATAAATGCGAAGAATTCGACTCGGGCAAGCGCAAGCTCGTGTTCACCGACAAAAAAAACGGAGTGAGTTATTTCTGGGTAAAGCCTTCCGACGTAGCCATATACGTGGAACGCGGCGTCGCGGACGTGGGCGTTGTGGGCAAGGACATACTTTTGGAACAGGAACCGGACGTGTACGAGCTGGAAGATCTGAAAATGGGCGTATGCCGTATGGCGGTTGCGGCGAAGAAGGACTTTGAAGACGACACGGACAAGGTGCTGCGCGTAGCCACCAAATTCGTGAACGTAGCGCGCGGATATTACGAAGGCAGGGGCAGGCAGATAGACGTAATCAAGCTGAACGGCTCCATCGAACTCGCGCCCATTCTGGGACTTTCCGACGTCATCGTGGATATAGTGGAAACGGGCACGACGCTCAAGGAAAACAATCTGGAAGTAAAGGACGAAATCTTCCCCGTAAGCGCGCGGCTTATCGCGGGCAAGGCGGCTTACCGCTTCAAAAACGAGGAGATAGAGCGGCTGCTGATGCAGATAAGAGAGGTGCTGAATGATAAAGATTGACGTATATAACGGAGAGAACGCGGACGTATTTATACGCCGTATAGAGGACAATCCCTCCGTCACCGCCGCGGTAGCGGACATACTTGCAAACGTCAGGGCGCGCGGCGACGAGGCGGTGCGCGGATACTCGGCGAAGTTCGACGGCTATGACGGCGACTTTTCCGTAAGTGAAAGCGAGTGGGAAGAGGGCGCGAAAAAGTGCGATCCCTACCTTTACAAAGTCATGGAGGAAGCCGGGGCGAATATCGCCGACTTCCACCGCCGCCAGATACCGCAGGGTTTTGAAGTCGAAAAGGAAAACGGCATTATTCTGGGACAGAAGGTAACGCCTCTTGAAAGGGTGGGCATATATGTGCCCGGCGGCACGGCGGCGTATCCTTCAACCGTGCTCATGAACGCCGTCCCCGCGAAGATAGCGGGCGTGGGCGAGATAATTATGGTCACGCCGGCAAAGGGCGGATATATCAAGCCGGAAATTCTCGCCGCGGCAAAGATTGCGGGCGTGGACAAAATATTCAAAGTGGGCGGGGCGCAGGCGGTAGCGGCGCTCGCTTACGGAACAGAGAGCATTCCTAGGGTGGATAAAATAACGGGTCCGGGCAATATATACGTAGCCACGGCGAAAAAGCTGGTTTTCGGACTTGTGGACATAGACATGATAGCGGGGCCTAGCGAAATACTCGTGCTCGCGGACGGCACCGCGACGGCGGAAAGGGTGGCGGCGGATATGCTTTCGCAGGCGGAACACGACGTGCTTGCTTCCGCGGTTCTGGTTACGGACAGTCCCCGCCTTGCCGAGGATACGGCGGCGGAGCTTGAAAGGCAGATTCCCCTGCTTTCCCGCGCGGAGATAGCGCGCAAATCGGTAGACGGACAGGGCAGGATAATTCTGGTAAAGGACATGGCGCAGGCGGTAAATATAGCCAACGCCCTGGCGCCAGAACACCTTGAAGTGTACACGGAAGAGCCTTTCAGACTGCTTCCGCAGGTAAAGAACGCCGGCTCGATATTCCTGGGCGGATACACTCCCGAACCGGTGGGCGATTACTTTGCCGGTCCCAACCACACGCTGCCCACCTCGGGTACGGCGCGCTTTTCCTCCCCTCTTTCGGGAGCGGATTTCGTAAAGCGTTCGTCGTACATTTACTACACGAAAGGCGCGCTCGAAGAAGCGGCTGACAAGATAGAGGCGTTTGCCATGTCCGAAGGTTTGCAGGCGCACGCAAATGCGGTGAAGGTGAGAAGATGAGCAGGTTTGCATCCGCACGGCTGAAAGCGCTCGACCCCTACGTTCCGGGCGAACAGCCGCAGGACAAAAAGTACGTAAAACTGAACACGAACGAGGCGTTTTTCCGCCCCTGCCCCGCAGTTTTCGACGCGGTGGGGGATATTGCGGAAAGGCTGAGGCTGTACAACGACCCCGAGGCGAAGCGCCTTGTAAAAGCGATAGCGGACAATCTGGGGGTAGAGCCGGAAAACGTGCTCGCAACCAACGGTTCGGACGAGGCTTTGGCGTTTGCCTTCATGGCGTTTTGCGACGAAAAGACGGCGGCGCGCTTTCCCGACGTCACTTACGGGTTTTATCCCGTGTTCGCGGCGGTGTTCGGCGTGCAGGCGCATATAATGCCGCTGGATAATAATTTCAATATAAATATATCCGATTATATCGGCGCGGGGGATACGATAGTCATCGCCAATCCCAACGCGCAGACGGGGATAGCTTTAAGCGTTGCGGAGATGGAAAAGATAATATCTTCCAACCCGGGCAACGTCGTGGTCGTGGACGAGGCGTATGTGGACTTCGGTGCGGAAAGTTGCGTGCCGCTTATAAAAAAGTACGACAATCTGCTCATCGTGCGCACCATGAGCAAATCGGGCGCGCTTGCGGGTGCGAGGATAGGCTACTGCGTGGGAAACAAGGAGCTTATTTCCGATATTAAAACGGTGAAGTATTCCTTCAACCCGTACAACGTGGGCACCATGGCGCAGGCGGCGGGCGAGGCGGCGGCGCGCGACAAGGCGTATTACAGGCAAAAGACGGAAGAAGTCGTAAAAAACCATGAAATGCTGTGCAATGGTTTGAAGAAACTGGGTATGGAGTTTTTGCCCTCCAAGTCCAACTTCGTGCTGGCGAAAAAGAGCGGCTTCGGCGGGGAAGAGCTGTACGGAAAATTAAAGGAAAAAGGAGTGCTTGTAAGGCACTTCAACGGCAGAATAGCCGACTATATCAGAATAACCGTAGGCAGCGGAAGCGAGGTAAAAACGCTGCTTGACTGCCTGAAGGAGATATTATGAGAAGAGCGGAAGTAACAAGGAATACCGCGGAAACGCAGGTGTGCGTAACGCTGGATCTGGACGGTGAAGGAAAGGGCGGAATATCCACGGGGATAGGCTTTTTCGACCACATGATGCAGCTGTTTTTGAGCCACAGCAGGTACGACCTCACTCTGGAAGTGAAGGGCGATACGCAGGTGGACTTCCACCACAGCGTGGAGGACGCGGGCATTGCGCTGGGAAAAGCCTTTGCAAAGGCGCTCGGCGACAAGGGCGGAATTACGCGCTATGCGGACATAATTCTTCCCATGGACGAAACGCTTATGATGTGCGCCGTCGATATAAGCGGCAGGGCGTATCTGGGGTACGAGGTGGTCACCTATACGGACAAGGTGGGGCAGTTCGACTGCGAACTTGTAAAGGAATTTCTGCTCGCATTCGTGCGGAACGCGGAGATAACGCTTCACTTCAAAATGCTCGCGGGTGAAAATTCCCACCACATTTTAGAGGCGGTGTTCAAGGCGCTGGCGCGCGTTTTGCGCAAAGCCACGGACATAGACGAAAGGTTGAAGGGCGCGATACCTTCGAGCAAGGGGGCGCTGTGATAGGCATAGTGGATTACGGCGTGGGAAACCTGTTTTCCCTTAAAAGCTCGCTGAAATTTTTGGGCGTCGAACATACCGTGAGCGCGGATAAGGAAGAGCTTGCGCGGTGCGACAGACTTATTCTGCCGGGCGTGGGAGCTTTCGGCGACGCGCGCGCCATTCTGAAAGAAAGCGGAATGGACGTGTTCCTGGTCGAGCAGGCGTCTTCGGGCAAGCCGCTTCTGGGTATATGCCTGGGTATGCAGCTGCTTCTGGAAGGGAGCGGGGAATTCGGCTCGCACGAAGGTCTGGGACTTATATCGGGCAGGGCGTGTCCGTTGAAGGGCGAAATAAATCCTTCATTGAAGGTGCCGCACATGGGCTGGAACAGTCTGTATTTTTTGCAAAAAAGCAAGCTGTTCAGGTACAGCAACGAGGGCGACTGGGTGTACTTCGTGCACTCCTTTTACGGCAAGGGTTGCGGCGGCGATACGCTTGCCACGGCGGATTATTCCATACCCGTCACCGCCGCGGTGGGCAGGAAAAACGTGTTCGGCACGCAGTTCCACCCGGAAAAAAGCGGCAAGGCGGGCTTGAAGATACTGCGCGCTTTTACGGAGGTATGATATGAAAATTTTTCCCGCGATAGATATACTCGACGGCAAGGTGGTGCGCCTTACGCGCGGCGAATACGACAGCGCGAAAACCTACTCGGACGACCCCGTGGCGGAAGCGAGGCGCATGCAGGAGATGGGCGCCAAGTACCTTCACGTGGTGGACTTGAACGGCGCGAGAAGCGGCAGTACGGACAACTTCCGCATAATATCCTATATCATATCTTCCACGCGGCTGAAGGTGGAAGTTGGCGGAGGCATAAGGGATATGGCGACGGCGGGACGTTACCTCAAGGCGGGCGCTTTCCGCGTGATACTGGGCACGGCGGCGGTCAAAAATTACCCCTTCGCCCTGGCGGCGAACGAAGTGTATCCGCGTAAAATAGCCATAGGCGTGGACGCGAAGGACGGCAAAGTCGCCGTAAGCGGTTGGGAGGAAAAGACGGATACGGACAGCGTCGCGTTCTGCAAAAAGCTGGTATCCGATAAACTGCGCGATATAATCTATACGGACGTGGCGTGCGACGGCAATATGTCGGGCACGAACTTTGAAATATACCGCAAACTTACCAAAATCAAAAACCTGCGCGTAACGGCGTCGGGCGGCGTGCACACTATGGAAGAGCTGGAAAAACTGCGCGATATAGGCGTGGACGGAGTGATTCTGGGCAAGGCGTTATATGAAGGCGCGCTCGATTTGCGCAAGGTTACGGAGGTGTTCGGATAATGCTGGCAAAAAGGATAATTCCCTGCCTCGACGTGCGCGCGGGGCGCGTGGTGAAGGGCGTGAATTTCGGGGGCGTGAAGGACGTGACCGACCCCGTAACCCTCGCCGCGAGGTATAACGAAGAGGGCGCTGACGAGCTGGTGTTTTACGACATAACCGCCTCGCACGAAGAGCGCAAGCTGTTCACGGACGTGCTGGAAAAAGTGGCAAGCCAAATATTCATTCCCCTCACCGTGGGCGGAGGCATACGCACGGTGGACGACTTTGCGCGCGTGCTGGGCTGCGGCGCGGACAAGGTGAGCGTAAATTCGGGTGCGATAGCCGATTTTTCACTCATAGGGCGGGCGGCAAACAAGTACGGCAGTCAATGCGTGGTGCTTTCCATGGACGTTAAAAGGGTGGACGGCAGGTTTACCCTGTTTGCAAAAGGCGGCAGGGAGAACACGGGCATAGACGCCATGGAGTGGGCGCGGCGCGGCGTAGGCGACGGCGCGGGAGAGATAGTGCTCAACTCCATAGATACGGACGGAGTCAAGGGCGGCTTCGACCTGGAGATGCTGGAAGAGTTGTGTTCGCTGGTCGACGTGCCCGTTATAGCTTCGGGCGGCGCGGGCTGCGCTGAGGACTTTGTCACCCTGTTCAAGTCGGTGCCCGGAGTGGACGCGGGACTTGCGGCGTCCATCTTCCACTTTGAGGAAGTCAATATAAAAAATCTGAAAAAGATGCTCGCGGAAAACGGCATACCCGTGCGCATATAAGGAGAAAAAATGGTAAACATCGACAATCTGAAATTCGACGAAAAGGGGCTTATCCCCGCAATCGTGCAGGACTATTACACCAAAAAAGTGCTTACGCTCGCCTATATGAACCGCGAAAGCCTGGAAATTTCCGTAAAGGAAGGCAGGACGTGCTTTTATTCGCGTTCGCGCAAAAAACTGTGGCGCAAGGGCGAAGAAAGCGGCAATATACAGCACATAGTCTGCATAACCGCCGACTGCGATCTGGACGCGCTCACCGTGGAGGTGGTAAAGGAAGGTCCCGCCTGCCACCTGGGTACGGACTCCTGTTTTGAAAACGCCGTCTGGGTGAATCCGGAATACAAGCCGTTTTCCCTGCCCGCGCTATACGACCTCATCAAGGGCAGAAAGGACAATCCCAAGGAAGGCTCGTACACCACGTACCTTTTCCAAAAGGGGATAGACAAAATTCTGAAAAAGGTGGGGGAAGAGTGCACGGAAGTCATCATCGGCGCGAAAAACAGCAAGGAAGAGGCGGTATTTGAAATTGCCGACCTCACCTACCACGTGATGGTGCTCATGGCACAGCAGGGCATCACCCTTGAAAACGTGATTGACGAACTTGCGAAACGCCACGTCGTGGACGTGAAAGTCAAGCAGGAAACTCTTAAATAGCGCGGCGTTTTCGGAAACGCAAAAAAATGCCCGTCCGCCGTTTTCCGTTAAGGAATTTACGGCGGGCGGGTTTTTGCGCGCTTTTTGTCGGAAAAAATTATTGCTTTTTGTTAATCGGCAACTTCGCCGCTCCGGCGGAGATTGAAGGAAAAGGCGGCGTTTTCTTCATACCACAGCGGAAAATTCGTGCCCCACACGTTGTCGTGGAGGATAAATGCCGCGCCGTATCCGTTTATGTCGGCAAGCGCGTCGTCGAAGCGGAGCATGTTTGCGCCGTTTGCCGCAACAAGCGGAGAGTGGACGTTTTCCAGCGTGAATTCCTCTCCGCCGCAGGTGAGCAGGAGGGCGGAGACGGCGGATATTTTTCTGTTGCCGCGCGAAACCACGCTCAGCGGGTCCACGGGCACGCCTATTTTGCGGTACAGCGTTTTTTCCGATACGGGATAGAAGAAGCACGCCGTACTTTCGACGGTCCTTACCGCGTCTTTATCCGTCCAGAATATATCCAGCGAAAGCCCCTTTTTTTTATTTGCAGACCGCATTCCGATAATAGCATAAAAGCAAAACGCCGTCAATACCCGTGTACCCGACTGCGCTCCCGCTACGCTTGACACGGCGCGCCCCGTAATGCTAATATATTAAAGCGCATAAAGTAAATATATAAATTTCTGCGGTCGTGCGCGAATAAAAAGGCAAGAGGTGTGACGATGGGTATTCTGTCCAAACTGTTTCCTTCACACAACGAAAAAGAACTGAAAAAACTAAGGAAGACGGCTGATAAAATAGAGGCGCTCGCCGATAAATACAAGGCAATGAGCAACGAAGAGCTGGCGGCGTGCACGCCCGCTTTCAGGGCGCGCCTTGCCGCGGGCGAAACGCTGGACGATCTGCTGCCCGACGCCTTTGCGGCGGTCAGGGAGGCGGCGGACAGGGTCCTGCATATGCGCCACTTTTACGTGCAGCTTATCGGCGGCATAGTCCTGCACCAGGGCAGAATAGCCGAAATGCGCACGGGTGAAGGAAAAACGCTCGTAGCCACGCTGCCCGTATACCTCAACGCACTTGCGGGAAAGGGCGTGCACGTCGTCACGGTCAACGAATATCTCGCCGAGCGCGACGCGGGCTGGATGGGCAATATCTACGAATTCATGGGGCTTACCGTGGGCGTGAACAAGGCGCGCATGAAGCCGGAAGAAAAGCGCGCCGCCTACAACTGCGACATCACTTACACCACCAATAACGAGGTGGGCTTCGATTACCTGCGCGACAACATGGCGGTGAGAAAGGAAGACAGGGTCATGCGCGGGCTGGACTTCGCCATTGTGGACGAGGTGGACAGCATACTGATAGACGAGGCGCGCACGCCTCTGATAATAAGCGGCAGAGGCGGCAAACCGGACGAAATGTACGAGCTTGCGCAAAAGTTTTACGAAAGTCTTACAAAGGAAGTGTACCGCTGCCCCGAATGCGGCTGCGAGGTGAAAAAGGAAGCTTCCGTTGCGGGCGACAAGGGCGCGAACGCGAGCATAATCTGTCCCGAATGCGGTTCGGAATGCGAGAACGTCGGCGACTACGAAGTGGTCGTGAAGTCAAAGAGCGTATATCTCAACGAGAGCGGCGCGAACAAGGCGTACGCCTTTTTCAAGAGCCGCGGCAAGCTGAACGCGGAAGAGTTCGGCGACGGAAGGGATATCACCACCTACGAAAACCAGAAACTCAAACACTATATAGACAACGCCCTTACGGCAAACGTCATAATGAAAAAGGACGAAAACTATATAGTGGTGGATAACGAAATAATCATAGTCGACGAATTTACCGGCAGACAGATGATAGGCAGGCGGTTCAGCAACGGTCTGCACCAGGCGATAGAGGCGAAGGAGAAGGTGAAGATACGCTCGGAGGACAAGACGTACGCCACAATCACTTTCCAGAATCTGTTCAGGCTGTACCGCAAACTTTCGGGTATGACGGGTACGGCGAAGACGGAGGAAAACGAATTCGAGAACACCTACCGTCTGGACGTGGTGGTTATTCCCACCAATAAGGAAGTTATCCGCAAGGACGAAGACGACAAACTGTTCGTGAACGAAAAAGCCAAATTCCGCGCGATAATAGAGGACATCAGAAAGTGCCACGAAAAGGGTCAGCCGGTGCTTGTGGGTACCACCAGCGTGGAAAAGAGCGAAAAGCTGGCGGGCGATCTGAAAAGGGCGGGGATAAAGCAGTTCAACGTGCTCAACGCCAGATACTACGACAAGGAAGCGGAGATAGTCGCCCAGGCGGGCCGCCCCGGCAGCATAACCATCTCCACCAATATGGCGGGCCGCGGTACGGATATAATGCTGGGCGGCAACCCCGAATATCTGGCGAAAGCCACTCTTCTGAAAAAGGGGTATCCCGAGGCGCTTATGGAAGAGGCGTCCTCTCTTGCGCCCACCGATAACGAGGAGATAAAGAATTTAAGGGACGAATACGCCCGTCTGTACGCCGATTACAAAAAGCAGACGGACGGTGATAAGCAAAAAGTCGTGGAGTTGGGCGGACTGCGCATAATAGGCACGGAACGCCACGAATCGCGCCGCATAGACAATCAGCTGCGCGGCCGCGCGGGCAGACAGGGCGATCCCGGTTCTTCCGTGTTCTATCTTGCCATGGACGACGATATTCTGCGCAGATTCGGCGGCGAAACCATGCAGAACATCGTGGGCAGGCTTAACCTGGACGAAAACGAACCCATATCCGCGAAGATAATCACCAAGCAGATAGAAGCCGCCCAGGCAAGGGTGGAGGACAGGAACTTCTCCGCGCGTAAAAATCTGCTCGCGTACGACGACGTGCTTGCACGCCAGAGGGAGATAATCTACCGCCAGCGCAACGAAGTGCTCGACGGCATTGCCGGAGGCAAGGACGGGGAAGGCGAACTTTCCGTGCACGAACAGATTCTCAAAATGGCGCGCGAAGTGGTGGAGGAGGTGTGCTCCGACTTCGCCGACTACCGCGTGGACCAGGACGAATGGGACTACGACGCTTTCAATATGGAGCTGGAAAGCGCGATATTGAAGACGGGCACGCGCCTTATCACTCCCGAATTCGCCGTCGACTGCGGCAATTACGAAAGACTTACCGACAGGGTGTACGAAACGGCGGTAAAGCAGTACGACGACAAGATAGAAGCGTTCAGAAAGAGCGCGGAAGAGAACGGTCTGGATCCGGCAAAGGCGGACTTTGCCAACTTCGAGCGCATATGTATGCTCAAAACGGTGGACGAGGAGTGGATTGAGCATATCGACGCCATGGACGACCTTAAACAGAGCGTGGGACTCGTGTCCTACGCGCACCGGGACCCCGTGCTCGTGTACAAGAAAGAGGGCTTCGATATGTTCGAAGAGATGGTGGACAATATCCACAAAAAGCTGGTCAAGAAGGTATTCAAGGCGGAAATAACCTTCAACGTACAGCGTTCCGCCCCCCAGAATCTGACGGCGAAAGGGTCGCAGGCGGCGCAGGAAAAAAGCTCCTCCACCGTAAAGCGCGACGGCAAAAAGGTGGGACGCAACGACCCCTGTCCCTGCGGCAGCGGCAAGAAGTACAAGAACTGCTGCGGAAAATAAGGCGTATTGCGGCGGTTCGGAATTAAAATAAACAGAATAAAAGTATGCCGGCTCGCGTCCGTGAGCCGGCGGAGAACAAAAAATGGTAATTATCGACGAAGAAAAGGAAAAATATTCGGGAGCGAAAAAACTGCTCGACGAAATGGAAGGCGCGCTCGACTTGCCCGCATTGCAGGCGAGAAAGAGGGAGCTTGAAGAAAAGCAGAACGAAGAGGGCTTCTGGAACGACATCAAGCACGCGCAGACGGTCAACCGCGAACTTTCGGGCATAGACGGCAAGATAGAAGGCTTTGCCAGGCTGAAAAAGCGCGTTGAGGACGCGGAAGCGCTCATCGCACTGGTGGAAGAGGACGGCGACGAGGAGACGAAAGCCGAACTTTCCGCGGAACTCGATAAACTTACGGAAGATCTGGAAGAGCTGCGCCTGCAGACGCTGCTTACGGGCAAGTACGACGCGAACGACGCAATCGTCACTCTGCACGCGGGCGCGGGCGGCACGGAGGCGCAGGACTGGGTGAGTATGCTTTACCGTATGTATTCGCGCTACTGCGAGCGCAAGAAGTATAAGCTGGAAGAGCTGGATATGCTCGCCGGCGACGAAGCGGGCATAAAGAGCGTGACTTTTGCCGTAAGCGGCGATTACGCCTACGGCTATCTGAAAGCGGAAAAGGGCGTGCACAGGCTGGTGCGCATATCCCCGTTTGATTCCAACGCGCGCCGCCACACCTCTTTTGCTTCCGTGGAAGTGGTGCCCGAGGTCGAGGACGACGGCGAAGTGGTAATCCGCCCCGAGGATCTGAAGATAGACACCTACCGCAGCGGCGGCGCGGGCGGCCAGCACGTCAACAAGACGGACAGCGCGGTGCGCATAACCCATCTGCCCACGGGCATAGTGGTGCAGTGCCAGAACGAGCGCAGCCAGATACAGAACCGCGAACAGGCTATGAAAATGCTCACGTCCAGACTTATCGAACTGAAAGAGCGCGAGCAGGCGGAAAAGGAAGCGGCGCTGAAGGGCGATTTGAAAAAGATAGAATGGGGCAGCCAGATACGTTCTTACGTTTTCTGCCCCTACACCATGGTGAAAGACCACCGCACGGGCTGGGAAACGAGCAACGTGACGGCAGTCATGGACGGCGACATAGAACCGTTCATCAACGAATATCTCAAGCGTTCCAAGGGATTATGAGCGGCTATCTGCAGAGAATGAAGGAAAAAGCCCGCGCTTTCGAAGGGCGCGGAGATTTGCTCGTTCTGGGTATAGAAAGCAGCTGCGACGAAACAGCCTGCGCTGTGTTGCGCGGCAAACGGATACTCTCGAACAAGATAGCTTCGCAGATAGAAATACACAAGCGGTTCGGCGGAGTGGTGCCCGAAATAGCTTCGCGCAACCACGTTCTCGCCATAGACAACCTGGTGGGCGAAGCGCTGGACGAAGCGGGCGTGAAGGCGGAAGAGCTGGACGCAATCGGCGTGACTTACGGCGCGGGACTTCTGGGCGCGCTTCTGGTGGGCGAATCGTACGCGAAGGCGCTTGCCTACGCGCTGGACAAGCCGCTTTACGCGGTCAACCACATACGCGGACACATAGCGGTCAATTATATCGCTTCTCCCGGATTGGAGCCGCCTTTCGTGTGCCTCATAGCCAGCGGCGGACATACGGCAATCGCCCTTGCAAAAGGATATGACGAAATGAAACTGCTCGGCACCACGCAGGACGACGCGTGCGGAGAGGCGTTCGACAAGGTCGCGCGCGTGCTCGGTCTGCCTTATCCGGGCGGTCCGCGCATACAGGAACTTGCCGCAGGCGGAAAACCCGTTATCCCCCTTCCGCACCCGTTTAAAGGGAGCGACACGCTGGATTTTTCTTTCAGCGGCATAAAAACGGCGGTCATCAACTACGCAAACTCCGTGAAAATGAAAGGGGAAGAACTGCCCGCCGCCGACCTGGCGTGCTCCTTCCAGGAACTCGTCACGGACATAATGGCGGACAACCTCGTGCGCGCCGCGCGTATGTATAATTGTAATAAGGTAGTAATCGCGGGCGGCGTGGGCGCGAATATACGCCTGCGCGAAAAGGTGGAAGAACGCGCGAAAGAGCGGGGGCTTACCGCATTTTATCCGTCCGTAAAACTGTGCACGGACAACGGCGTCATGATAGCGGCGCAGACGCTGTGCATGATAAAAGCGGGCAGACAGCCGTCCGATTTCGACCTGGATGCGGACGCGAACCTGCCCGTATCGGGGTAAAGCCGTAAAATATCCGGGCGCCCGCGGGTCGCTCTTTCGCATATTTGCAAAAAAATTATTTTATTTTGTTGACTTACTTGCCAAATATTGCTACAATAACTTTACTGTGTGGAGGAATCCGCATTGTATTTCTATGCGTGAAGGCGTTCGGGCAAGTGGTGTGTCCCGCGCGCAGTCTATAGAATGAGAAGCCTTAGGGTTGAAGGTAACTCATCCGAAATACTATAAGGAGGTAAAAGCATGCCCACTATCAATCAGTTGATTAGGCACGGACGCGAAAAGCAGGTGAAAAAGTCCAAGGCTCCGCTTATGGACAAAAACCCCCAGAAGAGGGGCGTTTGTCTGTCGGTTACCACGACTTCCCCTAAAAAGCCTAACTCCGCACTCCGTAAGATTGCCCGTGTGAAGCTTGTCAACGGTATGGAAGGTACCGTATATATTCCCGGTATCGGCCATAACCTGCAGGAGCACAGCGTGGTACTTATCAGAGGCGGCAGGGTCAGGGACCTTCCCGGTGTCCGTTACCACATCATTCGCGGCACACTTGACGCTACCGGCGTGGCTAAACGTATGCAGGCAAGATCCAAGTACGGCGCGAAAAAGCCTAAATCCGCAAAATAGTAAATCGGATGTATTATTCAAATCTTTAAGGAGGTAAAATCATGCCCAGAAGAGGTAATGTGCCCAAGCGCGACGTATTGCCCGATTCCGTTTACGGCAGCAAGATTCTGACCAAGTTCATCAACCAGGTCATGTATGACGGCAAAAGGGGAACGGCGCAGGAAATCGTGTACGGCGCTTTCGATATTATAAGCAGTAAAATGGGTAAAGATCCCATGGAAGTTTTCACCCAGGCGCTTGAGAACGTCAAGCCCGTGCTGGAGGTGAAGGCGCGCCGCGTAGGCGGTTCCACCTATCAGGTGCCCATGGAAATCAGACCCGAAAGAAGGCAGACCCTCGCCATCAGATGGATAGTCATGTTCGCCAGAAAGAGGGGCGAAAAGACGATGGTGGAGCGCGTCGCCGCCGAGCTTATGGACGCTTACAACAATACCGGTAACTCCATCAAGCGCAAGGAAGATATGCACAGAATGGCAGAAGCGAACAAGGCGTTCGCGCACTATCGCTGGTAATAGTTAAGAGGATAAGTATATGGCTAGAGAATTTGCACTTGACAAAATAAGAAACATCGGCATCATGGCGCACATTGATGCCGGTAAGACGACTACCAGCGAAAGAATATTGTATTATACCGGCCTTGTGCACAAGATAGGCGAAGTGCACGAAGGTCAGGCAACCATGGACTGGATGGAGCAGGAGGCGGAACGCGGTATAACCATCACTTCCGCGGCGACCACCACGCAGTGGAGGGTCGCAAAGCAGGGCGAACCTTACCGCATCAACCTCATCGACACCCCCGGCCACGTCGACTTCACCGTGGAAGTGGAGCGCAGCCTCCGTATTCTCGACGGCGCCGTGGCTCTGTTCTGCGCCAAGGGCGGCGTTGAACCCCAGTCGGAAAACGTGTGGCGCCAGGCCACCAAGTATCATGTGCCCAGAATCGCGTTCGTCAACAAGATGGACATAAACGGCGCCAACTTCGACAACGCCGTGCACATGATGAAAACCAGGCTTAAGGCAAACGCCGTCCCCGTGGAATTCCCGCTGGGCAGCGAAAGCGACTTTATCGGATTCGTGGACCTTATCACCATGAAGTCCATCGTGTACGATAAGGACGCGGACGGTATGGAATTCTCCGTTTACGACGAAATTCCCGCCAAGTTCGCGCACCTCAAACCCCAGGTGGAAAAGGCGAGGGAAGAAATGCTCGACGCCGTTTCCATGTTCGACGACGAACTTATGGAAAAGGTGCTCGAAGGCGAGGAAGTGGAGCCGGCAATGATTAAGTCGGCTATCCGCAAAGGCGTCATCGCCATGGAGATAACCCCCGTGCTTTGCGGCAGCTCCTACAAGAACAAGGGCGTGCAGGCTCTGCTCGACGCTATCGTCGAATATCTGCCTTCGCCTTTGGATATCCCTCCCGTAAAGGGCTTTGAAATGGGCGGCGACATGACGGAAGAGACCCTCACCCGCGAGGCGAGCGACGACGCTCCTCTTTCCGGTCTGGCGTTCAAGATAATGACCGACCCCTTCGTGGGCAAGCTCACTTTCTTCCGCCTCTATTCCGGCACGCTGACGGCAGGTTCCTACGTGCTCAACAGCACCAAGAACAAGAGGGAGAGAATAGGACGCCTCGTGAGAATGCACTCCAACCACCGCAACGAAATCACCGAAGCATATGCCGGCGATATCGTGGCTATAATCGGTCTGAAGGACACCACTACGGGCGATACGCTCTGCGCAATCGACGATCCCATCATTCTGGAGAGCATGGAGTTCCCCGAACCCGTTATCTCCGTCGCAATCGAGCCCAAGAGCAAGGCGAGCCAGGAGAAGATGGGCATGGCGCTTGTCAAGCTGGCTGAAGAAGACCCCACTTTCAGGACCTACACCGATAAGGAAACGGGTCAGACCATCATCTCCGGTATGGGCGAGCTGCACCTTGACATCATCGTCGACAGACTGCTCAGGGAATTCAAGGTGGAAGCAAACGTGGGTAATCCCCAGGTTGCATACCGCGAAACCATCAAAAAGGCGGTCAGGGCGGAAGGCAAGTTCGTCCGTCAGAGCGGCGGTAAAGGTCAGTACGGCCATTGTATCATCGACCTGTCCCCCAACGAACCCGGCAAGGGCATTACCGTCAACGACAAGACGGTGGGCGGCTCCATTCCCAAGGAGTACATTCCCGCAGTCGAAGCCGGTATCAGGGAAGCAGCCCTCAACGGTATTCTGGCAGGCTATGAAATGGTTGACTTCAACGTCGACATAATAGACGGTTCCTACCACGAAGTGGACTCCTCGGAAATGGCGTTCAAGATAGCCGGTTCCATGGCGCTCAAGGAAGGCACCGCAAAGGCAAATCCCGTACTGCTCGAACCTATCATGGCGGTGCAGGTAGACACTCCCGACGAATATCTGGGCGACGTGATGGGCACCATCAACTCCCGCCGCGGCTCCATCAAGGCTATCGAGATGAACAACGGCACCCAGCATATCGACGCGGAAGTTCCGCTTGCGGAAATGTTCGGTTACGCAACCACGCTGCGCTCCTGCTCGCAGGGCAGAGCCACGTTCATGATGCTGCCCGACCACTATGCGGAAGTGCCCAAGAACGTAGCCGATAAAGTCATCGGTGAAAGAAGCAAACAAAGCAAGTAAAACAAACAATATACGTTAAAAAATTACTAGGAGGAAACAACAACTATGGCTAAGGCTAAATTTGAAAGAAACAAGCCGCACGTAAACATCGGTACCATCGGTCACGTTGACCACGGCAAGACCACCCTTACCGCCGCTATAACCATGTACTGCGCCGCTAAGGGTCACGCTCAGAAGATGAGATACGATGAAATCGACAAGGCGCCCGAAGAGAAGGCAAGAGGTATAACAATCAATACCGCGCACGTTGAGTATGAAACCGACAAGAGGCACTATGCTCACGTTGACTGCCCCGGCCACGCCGACTACGTCAAGAACATGATTACCGGTGCTGCACAGATGGACGGCGCAATCCTCGTCGTTGCAGCTACCGACGGTCCCATGCCCCAGACCCGTGAGCACATCCTGCTCGCCCGTCAGGTCGGCGTGCCTTACATCATCGTGTTCATGAACAAGACCGACCAGGTTGACGATCCCGAACTGCTCGAACTGGTTGAAATGGAAGTCAGGGAACTGCTCAACGAGTACGGCTTCCCGGGCGACGACACCCCCATCATCAAGGGCAGCGCTCTCAAGGCTCTTGAAGCTGCTACCGAGGGTAAGGTTGACGATCCCGCATGCGATTGCATCGGCGAACTGCTCGACGCTATCGACTCCTACATTCCCGAACCCAAGCGCGACACCGACAAGCCCTTCCTTATGCCTGTCGAAGACGTGTTCACCATCACCGGCCGCGGCACCGTGGCTACCGGTAGAGTTGAGCGCGGCGCTGTGAAGATGCAGGACAAGGTTCAGATAGTCGGTATCAAGCCCACCGTCGACACCGTCGTTACCGGTATCGAAATGTTCCGCAAGCTGCTCGACGAAGCGTTCGCGGGCGACAACATCGGCGTACTGCTGCGCGGCATCGACCGTAAGAACATCGAAAGAGGTCAGGTTCTGGCTAAGCCCGGTTCCATCAACCCCCACACCGAGTTCCATGCGCAGGTTTACGTTCTGACCAAGGACGAAGGCGGTCGTCATACTCCTTTCTTCAACGGCTATCGTCCCCAGTTCTACTTCAGAACGACCGACGTTACCGGCACCATCGAACTGCCCCAGGGCGTTGAAATGGTTATGCCCGGCGACAACATCGAGATGAACATCGCGCTCATCACCCCCATCGCTATCGAAGAAGGTCTGCGCTTCGCTATCCGTGAAGGCGGCAGAACGGTAGGTTCGGGCGTTGTTGCCAAGATTTTGAAGTAATCACCGGACAAATTCGGGACTCCGCGCGCACGCGCGGAGTCTTTGTCCCCGGTTGCATGCAGTTAAATAAAGGCGTGCAAATTGTTGACACGCCCGTTTTAGAGTGCTATAATAAACAGGCACTCTCATATGGGGTGTAATTTTTTTGGGAGGTCAAAAACCGTGAGAACCAAGATAACGCTTGCTTGCACCGAATGCAAACAGCGCAACTACGATACCTTTAAAAATAAGAAAAACACCGCAGACAGGATAGAGATCAAAAAGTATTGCAAGTTCTGCAAAAAGCATACCGTGCATAAAGAAACCAAGTAAAAGAGGGCTTTATGGGTAAGAAGAACACGTTGAACAGCGGCGAGCAACTCTATTCAAACGCTCCGCTCCAGAATGCGGAACTGACTTCTTCCGACGAAAAAAACGCGGGTCCCACGCCCGACGACAAAAAGAAGAAGGACAAAAAAAAGAGCGGTAAGCCCAATATTTTCGTCCGCATAGGCAGATTTTTCAAGGAGATGTTCTCCGAACTGAAAAAAGTCAGCTGGCCCGACGCGAAAAAAGTATTCACGCAGCTCGGCGTGGTACTTTTGGTCGTGGTTATTTTCCTTATAATAATCACGGCGTTCGATTTCGGCGCGGCGAAGCTGCTTACTTTGCTCGTAACGCGCGGCTGAGGCGGTATTAGGAGGGTTATATGGCGGTAGAAGAAAAGCAGCAGGAACCCCAGTGGTATGTGCTCAGCACTTTGTTCGGCTATGAAAACATCGTAAAACGCAATCTTATGCAGATGGTGGAAACCAACCAGCTGCAGGATTACATCTTCGACGTCGTAGTTCCGGAAGAAGAAGACGTGGTGGAGCGCGATAACGGCAAGAAAAAGTTCGTTATGCGCAAAAAGTTCCCCAACTACGTCTTTATCAAGATGATTTATACCAAGCAGATCTGGTATATGGTCAAGCAGACCAGGGGCGTCAAGGACTTTTGCAGCGACTATAACGGCAGACCCCTGCCCATGACTGCGGAAGAAGTAAAGCGCGCTCAGCTTGAAGAAGTCAAGTTTGAAGATCTGTCCATCTCCGTGGGTGATTCCGTGACCATAATCAGCGGACCGCTCAAGGACTTCATCGGAGAAGTCAGGGAGATAAAGGCGGATCAGCAGAAGCTGAAGGTGGCTGTGTCCATGTTCGGCAGGGAAACCACCGTGGATCTGGAATATTCGCAGGTGGAAAAACTCAACTAGAAAGTAATATAATTTATTGCTTATAAAAGAAAGAAGTCATTCTTTCACAATGGGAGGAACGTAAAATACTTGCTTGCGTTCCGCTATAACCACGATTGCCAAGGAGGTTAGTATGGCAAAGAAGATTACGGCAGTTGTAAAGCTTCAGCTGCCTGCCGGCAAAGCAACGCCCGGACCGCCTGTGGGTTCCACGCTGGGTCCCCACGGCATCAACATTCCCGGTTTTACCAAGGAATTCAATGAAAAGACAAGAGGACAGGAAGGTCTTGTCATTCCCGTAGTGATGACCATTTACGCGGACAGGTCCTTTACCTTCGTTCTCAAAACCCCTCCCACCCCCGTGCTCATCAAGAAAGCGGCGGGTATAGAGAGCGGCTCCGCAGTTCCCAACAAGACCAAGGTGGCAAATCTCACCGCGGCACAGGTCAAGGAAATAGCGCAGACCAAAATGCCCGACCTCAACGCGGCTTCTCTTGAAGCGGCTATCAGCATGGTCAAGGGCACGGCACGCAGCATGGGCGTGACCTGCGAGGACTAAGGAGGTTAGATATGAAAGGTAAAAGATATGCTCAGGCAGCCGCCCTTGTAGAAGCGGGCAAGGCGTATGAAGCAAACGAGGCTATGGCAAAGGTAGTGGAAACCGCCACCGCGAAATTCGACGAATCCATCGAACTTCACGTAAAGCTGGGCGTTGACTCCCGTCACGCCGACCAGCAGGTGCGCGGCGTCGTGGTTCTGCCCAACGGCACCGGTAAGACCGTCAAGGTTCTGGTCATAGCAAAAGGTTCCAAGGTCGACGAAGCCCTTGCGGCAGGCGCGGATTACGCCGGCGGCGAGGAAATGATCAACAAAATCAAGAACGAAAACTGGTTCGACTTCGACGTGTGCGTCACCACTCCCGATATGATGGGTATGGTAGGTAGGATAGGTAAGGTTCTGGGTCCCAAGGGTCTCATGCCTAACCCCAAGTCCGGCACCGTCACCATGGACGTGACCAAGGCCGTCAAGGAAATCAAGGCAGGTAAAGTGGAGTACAGGCTGGACAAGACCAACATTATCCACGTGGCTATCGGCAAGAAGTCCTTCGGTGTGGAAAAGCTCATGGAGAACTACAACACCGTTTACGACGCAATCATAAAGGCTAAGCCCGCCGCAGCCAAAGGTCAGTACGTGCGTAGCGTAACGCTCACCAGCACTATGGGCCCCGGCGTGAAAGTGGCTTACAGAGTGTAACAAAATACTTGACAAACGTCCCGTTTATGCGTTATAGTAAACGGGCAGATGAATAATCACCGCAGACAGCAAGTGCTTTACCGCTTAATATCTTGCCGAGGTAACAGTCAGGACGCTTTGCGCCCCCGTACCTCGCGGTGCGGGGGTTATTTAATATAGGAGGTAGCTATGGCTTTAACAAGAGAACAAAAGGGCGCCCAGATAGACGAGATAGTCAAAAGCCTTGAAGAAAGCAAGAGCTTTGTCATCGTAAGCTATAAGGGCATCAGCGTTGCAGACGATACCGCCCTGCGCGCAAAGTTCAGAGCTGCCGGCGTCACCTACAAGGTGCTCAAAAACCGCCTTATTCTCAAGGCTATGGAAAAGTTGGGCATCACGGGCTATGAAGGGGCTTTGGAAGGAAGCACGGCAGTCGCTTTCTCCATGACCGATCCTCTCGCGGGTCCCAAGGTGATTTCGGAAATGTCCGCCACCGTAAAGGCGCTTGAAGTCAAGTGCGGCAGAATGGACAACATGTATCTGGACGTGGAAAAGGTAAACGCATTGGCAAAGATCCCTTCCAAGGAAACTTTGCTCGCTCAGTTGCTTGGTATGCTGCTCAGCCCCGTTACGGGTCTTGCTGTTGCGCTTAACCAGGTTGCGGAGAAACAGGCTCAATAATCTAAAAAACAAACGGAGGACATAAAAATGGCAGATATTGCAAAAATGATAGAAGAAATCAAGGGCATGACCGTGCTCGAACTCAACGACCTGGTCAAGGCTATCGAAGCCGAATTCGGCGTAAGCGCGGCGGCTATGGCGGTTGCGGCTCCCGCGGCAGGCGGTGCGGCAGCTCCCGCGGCTGAAGAAAAGACGGAATTCGACGTCGTTCTCAAGAGCTTCGGCGCAGCCAAGCTCGGCGTTATCAAAGTTGTGCGTGAAATCACCGGCCTCGGCCTTGCAGACGCAAAGGCTCTGGTTGAAGCCGCTCCCAAGGCAATCAAGGAAGGCATCACCAAGGAAGCCGCCGACGAAATCGCCAAGAAGCTCACCGAAGCGGGCGCAGAAGTCGAAATCAAGTAATTACCGCTTGAAAAGCAATAAAAAGTCCGGAGAGTTTTCCGGACTTTTTTCATGCCTTACTGCGGCTTTAACGTTTTGCGCGGTAAGCGGCGTTTTTGTTTGTGCCGATTTTTTCAATCTCTCCTATGCGGATAAGTTCGGCAAGCGCCGATTCTATTGTGGAAACGCTTATATCGGGAAAATATTCGTGAATTTGCGCTTTGCTCATGGGTTCGCGGTTTTTAAGCAGGGCAATAATTCTGTCCGCCTTGCGTCCTCCCGCATTTTCGGCTAGGTCTATTCTGTTGTGCAGGTCGGTATAGCACATATACAGCATGAGGGTGAAATTTTCGATATAAGGCATATAGTCGTTTTTGTTGAAATACCAACCTTGTGAAGAAGAGTAAAGCGCTTCATAATATTCGCCGCGGTACTTATTGACATAGCCTTCGAAAGACACGTATCTGCCCGCGTCGAATCCGCTGCGGTAAAGCAGAAGCAGGGTGAGCAGTCTGCTCATGCGTCCGTTACCGTCGTCAAACGGGTGAATGCACAAAAAGTCCAGAATAACGCACGGAATAAGCAGAAGGGGCGGTATCTGACGGTCGCGCGCGGCGTCGTCGTATGCAAGGACAAGCTGTTCCATAGCTTCGGGTGTTTCAGTCGCGGAAAGCGGCTTGAAGCGTATAATTCGTCTGCCGCCCGAAAATTGCGAAATAATGTTGTCCTGCTTTTTATACGCGCCGCCGCCGTCCGGAGTATGCGAAAACAGCAGTCTGTGTAACAGGAGAACGTCCTTTTCGCAAAATTGCATCTTATCAAATGAAGTATGGATAAGCGAAAGAGCATCCTTATAGCCGATAATCTCTTCTTCCGCGTGGTTGCGCGGTAATTTTACGCCGTTAAAAATGTCGACAAACCTCGCACGCGTGGTGGCAATGCCTTCTATTTCATTTGAACTGCGCACGGATTCGATTATCGCAACTTGTTGCAGACAGTCGAACAGCTTTTTGTGTGTAACTTTATTCAGCGCGTTTTTTCCCTGCATAAGCGAGATTTCGGAAAGCAGGCGCGCATAGTTTGCCGAAAGTTTCTCTTCTTTCAAAAATGAGTAGTCAAATATCCTCATATGACCATTATATTACACGGAAAAGTAAATTTCAAGAATTTATTGCATATTTTATTGTCAAAATTGTGCAATAAAAACCGTATATTGAATTTTATTGCACATTGAGATATTAAAAATATGCAATAAAATGCAAAAAAAGAGGAAGCAGGCATATGCGCAACGACGTTTCGCGTCCCGATAGTTGTAAACGCCCGCCGGTATTGACAGATATTACGAAAAGTGTATAATATAAGAGTACCCATATCCAACCTCAGTAGAACACATTTTACGGTGAAACATAAAATATGTGTATATGTCGGGTTGTAAAATGCTTTGCTTTCAGCGGGAGCGCGTGGCGCTCCAC
>CAJFJA010000014.1 GCA_904382605.1 Candidatus Alloclostridium intestinigallinarum
ACCTGTCCACTTTAGTGGACACTCCTTTTATAATGATATGAAAACAATCCGATACCAAGATTTTTGGTAAACGATTGTATTTTATCCATAGAGAATAAATAAAGCCAAAGTATTGCAGAGAAAAAAGCCGTTATGAGCCTTTTCGGTCACTTCACGGCTTAATCATGGGTGGAGCGCCACGCGCTCCCGGCGGCTCGCCGAGGTGGAGCGCCACGCGCTCCCGGCTCGCCGCTTGCAAATGAGGATTTTTTATCTTGCTTATGGTGTCGGAATATGATAAAATGTAATAAAAGCAAGCGGGGTTGCAGGGAATGAAAAATAAAGAAATAGCGGTGTTGGATCAGACTATACATATCAATAAAGACGACTATTTTTCGTTGACGGATATCGCACGCTATAAAAATTCCGACGATCCGAGGTTTGTAATCCAGAACTGGATGCGCAGGATAGATACGTTACAGTACCTGGGATTGTGGGAGGAGCTGAATAATCCGGATTTTAACCGTGTCGAATTCGATACGTTTAGAAATGAAGCCGGACATAATTACTTCACTATGACGCCTAAAAAATGGATAGAAGGCGTCAATGCAACGGGCATTATCTCCAAAGCCGGCAAATATAACGGCGGTACCTACGCCCATAAAGATATCGCGCTTCAGTTTGCATCTTGGATATCGCCGGAAATTAACCTTTATATCATCAAGGAATTCCAGCGGCTGAAAGCGGAAGAAGAAAAACAGGTGGATTGGTCTGTCAAGCGCGAACTTGCAAAAATCAACTACCGGATACATACGGACGCAATCAAAGACCATATAATTATTCCGCTTGAAATATCCAAAGAGCAGGCTTCTGTTGTCTATGCCAACGAAGCCGACGTGCTCAACGTGGCGTTGTTCGGAATGACGGCAAGGGAGTGGCGCGACAAGAATCCCGGCAGTAAGGGGAATATCCGCGACTATGCCGATGTATCGCAGCTCATTTGCCTTTCCAACCTTGAAAATCTCAACGCTTATCTGATTGACCGCGGAATCAGCCAGCGGGAGCGGCTTGCGGAATTGAACAGAACAGCTATTCGCCAGATGAAAATTTTGGCGGAAGAAAGGCTGAAAACGATTATTGAATAGCGGCTATACGGACAAGCGGTTTCGGCGTAGCATATATATCGGAAATTTTACGACAATAACTATTGTAACTTAAATAATGCGGATGTTCCCGGAAAATAAACGGCGGGCATGAATTAACGCAATTTTCTTTTAGTGCTGTCCCGTTTGCAAATGCGGCTGCATATATGTTATAATTACATAGTGCCGTCCCGCACTCACGATTAAAAAGGGGCGCGCAGAGGGAATTATTCTATGGCAATGGAAATTGTAAAGGCGGTACTTGTTACGCTGGGCGGATTGGGCGTGTTCCTGTTCGGTATGAAAATACTCGGCGACTATCTGCAAAACGCCGCGGGCGACAAAATCAAATATATGCTCGGCAAAGTGGGCAACAACCGCTTTGCGGGAGTGCTGATAGGCACAGCGGTCACGGCGGTTATACAGAGTTCTTCCGCCACCACGGTTATGGTCGTGGGCTTTGTCAACGCGGGCATTATGACGCTTTTCCAGGCGACGGGCATTATAATGGGCGCAAACATAGGCACTACGATAACCGCGCAGATAGTGGCGCTGCAGTTTTTGCCGGTCACCGAATTTTTCATAATGCTCACGGGTATCGGCTTTTTCATGACGATGATAAGCAAGCCCAAAGTCAAAACGGCGGGCATGATAATATCCGGCTTCGGAATGATATTCGCGGGACTTTATCTCATGTCCGCGGCGATGAACACGATAAGCCAGATGGAAGAGATAAAAAGTCTGTTCGTATCCGCGACAAATCCGTTCCTTCTCTTCTTTATCGGTCTGCTTATTACGGGTATAGTGCAGTCCTCTTCCGCCACCACGGGTATTCTGATAACCATGGCGGGGCAGGGACTGGTCACGCTGGACGCGGCGCTTTTCGCCACGCTGGGCATAAATATCGGCACTTGCGTAACCGCGCTTCTGGCGGGCATAGGCGCGAACGCCAACGCAAAGCGCGCTTCCGTAATACATCTGCTTTTCAACTGCTTCGGCTCGTTAGTGTTCTTCATAATATGCTATTTCGCGCCCATATCCGAACTTTTGCAGGCGGCTTTCCCGCAGATAGAAACGCAGATAGCAATGTTCCACACCTTCTTCAACATTGCAACGACCCTGCTTCTGATAGGCTTTGTCAAACCGCTGGTAAAACTCGCCACGCTGATAGTGCCCGACAGAAAGAAGGCGGCGGAAGAAGGTCCGCTCAGATACGCGGACGAAAGGCTGCTGTCCTCGCCCGCCGTGGCGCTTGGACAGGTCAGGCGCGAACTTATGCGTATGCTCGACGACGCTTACGCCAATCTGTCGCTCAGCCTGGACGCCATACGCGACGTGGATTTGTCCAAGCAGGAGGAATTCGACAAGCGCGATAAGGTTATAATGAACAGCAGGGGCGCGCTGGTGCAGTATCTCATAAAACTTTCCGACAGCGAACCGGGCGTGGAGGCGGAAACGGAGATAGCCACGTACCACAAGACGATATCGGATATCGACCGCATAGCCGACCTTGCGCAGAACGTGATGGAATTCACCGCCTCGCTCAAACAAAACAACGCAAGCATATCCGAAGCGGGCGTTGAAGAACTGAAACAGATGCGTAAGGCGCTGGACGACCTGAAAGAGGGCGTGCAGGAGGAATTCGACCGCAAGGACGTCTCGCTTTCGGGCGAAATCGAGAGCATGGAACAGCGCGTGGACGAACTTTACCTGCAAATGGAGGACGCGCACCTGGCGCGCATGAAGTCGGGCGCGTGCACGGCGTTTTCCGCCACCATATACATACCGCTTATCAACAATCTGGAACGTATCGGCGACCACCTGTTCAATATCTTCCGCGGTATGAAAACTTATGTAAAAGAGCCTGCTAGGGCGGCTCACGATGAAAGCAAGACGGAAGTAGCGAACTGAAAAGATAATAAGAAACCAATAACAGTTTGCGATATAAAATATAGATATAGGAGAAACTTATGAAAATACCGAATGAGAAAGAATTTATATCTTCAATTGTCAAATCGTTTGTTATGGCATATGCGGAAGGCTTTGAATGCAGACATGTAGGCGAAGCGGACAATCCTGAAGGGACGATTAACATAAAAATACATAATGTCTTTATCGAAGCACTTGGTCCAGAAGTTCAATACTATACGGCATTGTCCCGGTCACTTGATAGTTCGCTCGGGAATATGCTTGAAAAAATGGCGATTGCGTTAGCTGAGCAAAATTTTATCGTTAACAGAAGCGTTGAAGGCGTACTATACGAAAAACAAACACAGCATATCGCGAGTTTATTGGAGATATATAAAAGACACGGGAAAAAACCTGATGTAAGAGATTATGTCGATATGACGGAATTTAATGATGGAGTAAATGAACACGCGCGTCATGAATCCGATTATTATTTATATGATAAAGCGCATGATAAGCATTATCTTATAGAATTAAAAATAGGCGGCGACCTAGACAATAAAAAAGCGCGAGCCGAAAAAGAGGCCATTCTTGAACAATACGCAATTTTAGGGAATAAAATAGGGAAGACTTCTAATATCAAGATTTATTTTGCCACCGCTTATAACAGATACGGTGAAGATAAAGAATGGAAGCAAGAAAGAGTCAGACAATTTTTTGCGGAGGAAGAGCTTTTAATAGGTAAAGAATTTTGGAATTTTGTTTGCCAATCCGATAACGGATATAAGTATGTTATCGAAAGTTACAGAGAAAATGCTCATTATATCAAAAATGCTTTGGATAAAATAAAGGAAACATATCTTGGACAGAATTAGGGAATATACACAAATCGGAGCTACGCGGTTATACTTAGATGATAATCGCGCAGTTTTTTCGGCTATTCCAAACGAAAGTATAGATTTGATATTGACAGATCCTCCATATAATATAGCTAAATATTCGACGGGCAATATATATCTTCCAAATCGAACGGCGCTTAACAATGATATTGCGCTATGGGATTACATTGAAATAGATCCATATGAATATGTAAATGAATTCAAAAGAATTCTTAAGCCGACGGGCAATATATTTGTTTTTACAACATATAATGCTTTGGGACGGTGGCATGAGGCGTTTGATAGTCAATTTGACACAACACAGTTCATGGTCTGGCATAAAACAAATCCCACACCTAATATATATAAAAAAGGTTTTTTAAATAGTTGTGAACTGATATTATGTTTTTGGAATAAAGGGCATAAATGGAATTTCAGTAATCAAAAGAAAATGCATAATTTTATCGAGACTTCTATTTGCATGGGGAAAGAGCGATTGAAAAATCCCAAACATCCGACTCAAAAACCGATAAGCGTATTAAAGCATATTATCGAGATAGCGTCTGATAAAGGAGACGTAATTTTTGATCCATTTATGGGTGTAGCTTCGACAGCCATTGCGGCATTAAAGACCGGAAGAAAGTTTTATGGCTGTGAAATCAATGAGACATACTATCGGGCTGGAGTAGAGCGCGTAAAGGAATTTTATATCAATAATTCGTAATAATGAGATGAACGGCATTTCTGTCGTTTCTACCCTTCACGCAATAGGAGTATCTATTGTCAAAAGCGTATATATTATACCCTAAATTAGAATAAAGGCTGTCAATTAAAGGAGTATTTTTTATTATAAGCAAGAATTTTGCGGGTAAAGTATGTAACTTTAAAGCGAGTCGCCGTTGGTCATTTTCGTTAAAAACCTTATTTTCGTATTCAGAAAAATCAGTATCATACGGTGGATCGATAAAAACGAAGTCGTCTACTTGCGCCATATCCAAGATTTCCGAAAAATCGGTATTGAAAATCTGCGTATTTTTAAGATAGTTTTGCACATCTTGAGAAAATAGAATATCGATTTTTCGTTTAAAATCTTTGTTGTTGTATGCAATTCCGCCATAGGGAATATTAAATTCTCCGAACTTGTTATATCTGAACATCGATCCATAGCAAAATTCCCTTACAAAATAAAACAACGCTGTTTTATATTCGCCGGAGGGTGCTTGGCAACGATTAAAGGAATTAAATACGGAACGAATACACATATAATATCCGCTCATAAAACCGGTTGTAATATTGCATATAAGATCACTTTGGCTTAGTTGTTTGTCATGTTTTAATTCGTTGGATAATGTTCGAATTGTTTTGTCGGAGACCATACGGAACAGTTCATTATAAATTAAGTTTTTTTCCGTCATGATCTTCGATGATTCTAGAAGCAAATCAGTTATATGGCGACAAGAATGGTCAATGACATCCCTCAATTCGCTGACTGTTATATCATTGTTGCGTAACGAGATAAAACATTCGCACAACTTTAAGACATAAGGCTCTGATATCATTTTTAGCTGTTGCCAATCGTCATTTAGTGCATATAGATAATTTTTGAATTGGCTGTTGCAAGATTGAATATATCGATAAAAATTAATAAGATTTTCAGAGATATCGTTTATTATGCTGTTTTTTTGCGGCGCCATATTGAAGAAAACGGCACCGCCTCCGAAAAACGGTTCAATGTATTTATCATAGTTTTGCGGAATAAATTGTTTTATTATATTGTATTCCGATGTTTTTCCGCCTGGCCATTTAATTAAACTATGCATTTATTACCTCGTGTTTATTATAAAGGATTTTGATAATTAAATCAAGAAAATAGTGCCAGTTATACACTACAAAATTAAATAGTATATCAATATGTATGAAAGTTGCGAATTGAAGTTAAAAAGTGTTATACTATTAGACGGAGTAAATTAAGATCAAAAATGGAACGGATATTATTACTTGACAGCAATTCGCTTATCAACCGCGCGTATTACGCGCTGCCCAACCTCACGGACAGGTCGTCGGGGCTGCATACGGGCGCGATTTTCGGCTATATGAATATGCTTATCAACGTGATAAACAAGTATAAGCCCACGCACGCCGTGGCTGTTTTCGACCGCAAGGCGCCCGTGTTCAGAAAGGCGCTTTACGAGGGCTACAAGGCGCAGCGCAAACCCATGCCGGAAGAGCTTGCCGAACAGCTCGAACCGCTCAAAAACATACTCCGCGCGATGAAAATTCCCGTTGCGGAGATGGACGGCTTTGAAGCGGACGACATAATCGGCTCCATATCGCGGCAGTGGGAATATCCGGCAATCATCGTCACGGGCGACAGGGACAGCCTTCAGCTCGTGTCCGACCGCGTGCATGTGCTTTTGACGAAAAAGGGCGTGAGCGAGGTGGAGGAATACACCCCCGAACGGCTTAAAGAGGACGGTCTGACCCCGGCGCAGGTGATAGACCTGAAAGCGCTTATGGGCGACGCTTCCGACAACATTCCGGGCGTTGCGGGCGTGGGTGAAAAGACGGCGAAAATGCTGCTTTCGGAATATTCCGACCTGGACGGCGTGTATTCCCAC
The DNA here is from genome assembly GCA_904382605.1 of Candidatus Alloclostridium intestinigallinarum. Lineage (GTDB taxonomy): Bacteria > Bacillota > Clostridia > Christensenellales > UBA3700 > Alloclostridium > Alloclostridium intestinigallinarum. The sequence goes on from CAJFJA010000014.1 coordinate 6,526, forward strand.
CTGGGCGAGCTGAAGGGCAAGCTGAAAGAAAGGCTGGAAGAGGGCAAGGACAGCGCGTATATGTCCTACACTCTCGCCACGATAAAGTGCGACGTACCCCTGGCGCTTAATATGGACGGGGCGGAATTGAAAATACCCTTTGACGAAAGCGTGCGCGAAGAGCTGCTTAAATACGGACTTCTGAAAGTCGCGGACCGCCTTCCCGTTAAAATCGAGGAGGACAAGCCGCGCGGATACGGCTATGAAGTGGAGAGCATAAACAGCGAAAGCGCGCTCGGCGCATACCTGGAAAAGGTAAAGGCGGCGGGGCGCATGAGCGTCTCCCTTGAAGGCGGGGTATTTCTTGCGACTGACGAAAAACACGGCGCCGCGCTTCTTCCCGGGCAGACGCTTTTCGACGAGGGACTGGAATACGGCCGCGCGCTCGAACTGCTGAAAGAAGTTCTGGAAGATGAAAATATCAAAAAGACGGTATACGACGGCAAAAGCCTTGCGCACACCCTCTCAAGGCACGGTATCACCCTGCGCGGCGTGGAGGACGACGTGCTTCTGCTCGCCTGGCTGGACGACGCCAACCGCACTTACAAGACGCAGGCGGACGCGTTCGCGTCCTTCGGCATAGATCCCGCCTGTCCCGCCTGCGCAGCGTTCGCGCTCAGGGAAGTTGCGGGGCAGGGCGTGAAGGACAAGGGTATGTATAAGATATATACGGATATGGAACTTCCGCTCGTGCCCGTGCTTTACGGTATGGAAGAGGCGGGCTTTTGCGTGGACAAGCAGGGACTTATCCGCCTGAACGGGGAATTTGAACGTATTCTGGACGAACTCAAACGGGATATATATGCGCTTGCGGGCGGGGAATTCAACGTAAATTCCCCCCAGCAGCTCGCGGATATACTGTTCAGAAAGCTGGGACTGAAAAGCGGCAGAAAGAACAGGCGCGGTTATTCCACCAACGTGGAGGTGCTTTCGGAGCTGGAAGACGAACACGCGATAGTTCCGCTTATCCTGCGCTACCGCGAAATAGCCAAACTGCGCTCCACCTATGCGCTCGGAATGTTGCCGCTGGTGGACGAAAACGATAAACTGCACACCGTTTTCAGGCAGGCGGCAACGTCGACGGGCAGGCTTTCTTCCACCGAACCCAACCTGCAGAATATCCCCGTGAGAAAGGCGGAGGGCGCGCTTATAAGAAAGCTGTTCATCGCCTCGCCCGGCAACGTGTTGGTCACTGCCGACTATTCGCAGATAGAACTCAGGCTGATGGCGCATTTCAGCGGAGACAGCGCTATGTGCGCGGCGTTCAACGCGGGCACGGACATACACACCGTAACCGCCGCCAAGGTATTCCGCGTGCCCGAATATATGGTCACGCCCGAAATGCGCCGCCACGCCAAAGCGGTGAACTTCGGAATCATCTACGGCATAAGCGAATACGGGCTTGCCAAGGATCTGGGCATTTCAAGGGTGCGTGCCAGAGAGTTTATAGAGGGATACTTCGCAACGTATCCCGGCGTAAAGAAGTATATGAACGAGGCGATAGAAACGGCGAAGGAAAAGGGATATGTGCAGACGCTTTTCGGGCGCAGAAGGGAAGTGCCCGAGCTGAAAGCGGCAAACGCCAACCAGCGCGCTTTCGGCGAGCGCGTCGCGCTGAATATGCCTTTGCAGGGCACGGCGAGCGATATCATCAAGCTGGCAATGCTGAACGCCGCCGCAAAGCTGAAAGAGGGCGGATACGCTTCGCGCCTTATTATGCAGGTGCACGACGAACTCATAATCGACGCCGTGCCGGAAGAGGCGGAGCAGATGAAAAAACTTTTGCGCGACAGCATGGAAAATGTGGTACAATTAAAAGTGAAGCTGGAAGTGGAAGTAGGCTCCGGCCCCAACTGGCTTGAAGCCAAATGAAGCGCCGTGCGCTTCACCACTGATTACTCTTCGAAGTGACAATGCGGAAAGACGGGACTTGACTTCTCCGCAACGCCTGCAAAGTGCAAATAAAGCGAAGCAAAACCGCGCTTTTGCGAGCGGAAGCGCCGTGCGCTTCACCACTGATTACTCTTTGAAGTGACAATGCGGAAAGACGGGACTTGACTTCTCCGCAACGCCTGCAAAGTGTAAATAAAGCGCGGCAAAATCGCATTTTGCCAAGCGTAACCTATAAAATCCGCCGTGCGGATTTTCCCGCAAGGGCGGAAAGGGTTGAATTTTCGCGCAAAAAACAAGTTTGCATAAATCAAACCTTGCGCGAAAAGAAGGGAAAACCGACCCTCAAGCGACAAATATCATAACCATAGCGAAGAACAAAACTTTGTTTTATGGTTTTGATACTGCAAGGCGGTTAGGGGGTGGAGCGTCCCACGCTCCCGAATGGGTGGGTTTTCCCTTAAAACGAAGCCGCAAAGTGTTTTGCGCAGATACGGTAAGCCGATTGAACAGGTTTATCGCAAAACACTTTCACCCGGCGGCTAACGGAGTGTATATGTATATAGCAATTTACGGTAAAATAGGCAGCGGCAAATCCAGCGTAATGGAATTGCTGAGAAAAAGGGGCAAACGCACCTGCAGCTGCGACGAGATATACAAAAACGTGGTGGTGAACAGCCCCGAATATATCGAGGCTATCGACAAGAATTTTCCCGGAGCGGTAAAGGACGGGGAAATCGACCTTGCCCGTCTTGCGGAGATTGTATACGGCGACAAAGTGAAACTTGCCAAACTGGATTCCATCGCCCATCCGCAGATAAGGGCGTGCCTGAGGCGTATTCTGGACGGCTTTCCCGAAGCGTATGCGGAAGTGCCGCTTCTGGTGGAGAGCAATTGGCAGGATATGTTTGACAAATGCGTATACGTCAAGGCGGATTCCGCCCTGCGCGCGGAAAGGGTAAAGGAGCGCGACGGAAAGACGGAAGAGCAGGTTGCCCTGGTGGACAGCCACCGCATGAACGACGCCGTTCTGGAGCTTAACGCCGATTATATAATAGAAAACAACGGCACGCTTGCAGACCTTGCCGCCGCCGTGGACGATATGCTCGCCGCGCTTAAAAGCGACGGCAAAAAAGAAGGGAAGAACGCAAAATAGCAAGGAAAGCGAAGGCTTGAAAGGGCTAAGAAGGGAAGAACGCGAAATAGCAACGCGGAACCATATATAAACTTACGGAGGGAAAACGCCCTTGCTCGTCCGTGCGGACGGGGCGGGGCGCGGACGGAAAAATGAATTTACTCGGAGCGATAAGTTTCAGCGAAATACTCGACACCGTCTGGCAGTGGCTGACTACCGAGGGACTGAAAGTAGTCATCGGCGGCATAGTGCTGTTTATCGTGTGCAAACTCACCAACCTGCTCGTGCGCAGGCTGAACAAACGGCTGGAAAAGAGGAACGTAGACAAGACCCTGCGCGTCGTTTTAACGCCGTGGCTGGGCAGGATAATCAAATTTATCGCCGTATGCGTCTATATCGGTTACCTCGGCTTTGAAACTTCTTCCATATCCGCGGCAATCGCTTCCCTGGGCGTCACGGTGGGCCTCGCCCTGCAGGGCAGCCTTTCCAATCTGGCGGCGGGCATAGTGATACTCGTCACCCGCCCTTTCAAGATAGGCGACAAAATATCCAGCGAAAGCGTCACAGGCATAGTGGAAAACATCACGATAATGTATACCTACCTCGTCACTTCCACCAACGAAACCGTCTGCGTGCCCAATTCCGACCTGACCACGGATAAACTTATCAATTACAACTCCAAATCCACGCGCAGAATAGACCTCAATTTCGGCGTGGCGTACACGAAGGACTACAAGCGCGCCAAGGATATAATAATGCAGTGCGTATGCGACAACGGTCAATGCCTGGAAGATCCCGCGCCCGTCGTAGTGCTCAGCGAACAGGCGGCAAGCAGCCTTGTTTTCACCCTTAAAGTGTGGACTCTCACGGAAAATTACGACGACGTGAAAAATGACCTTATGGAAAGGGTCACGGACGCGCTTATCGCGAATAACGTGGAGATTCCGTACAACCAGCTCGACGTCCATATAAAACAATAACCGCCGAATCTTTTTGGCGCCTTTGCCGGGCGGTTATTCACACTTGATAAAACAATAACCGCCGAATCTTTTTAGCGCCTTTGCCCGGCGGTTATTCACACTCGAACGCCAAACCGTACGGAAAAAAGAGGCGCAAACTTCGGTTTTGTCACTTTGAAATATACCCGACCCGCGTTGATCCGCCGCTGTCAAGTACTGCTTGACAAGGTTATTTTTTATAGTAAATAAGACAGACTTGTCAAGTACTACTTGACACGCTCATTTTTGATAGTAAATAAGACAGACTTGTCAAGTACTACTTGACACGCTCATTTTTTATAGCAAATAAAACAGGCTTGTCAAGTACTACCTGACAAGGTTATTTTTGACAGTAAGTAAAACAGACTTGTCAAGTACTACCTGACAAGGTTATTTTTGATAGCAAGTAAAACGGTAATCAAACAAAAAGCATTGCGAAGAGGTACACCGTAATACTTTTTCTGCCACTTCAAGGTATGATCGGGTGCGGCGGCTCGCCGCGGTGGAGCGCCACGCGCTCCCGGCTCGCCGCTTGTCAGGTACTACTTGACAATTCACTAAAGTTATAAAAACAAGCCCGCACCAAAAATATTGGTACCCGTAGTGGGCCTCAGTAGAACACATTTTGCCGTAAAACATAAAATATGTGTATATGTCGGGTTGTAAAATGCCTTGCTTTAAGCGGGAGCGCGTGGCGCTCCACCCATGATAATCTGCGAAGTAACAAAGCAATAATGCCGAAATGCTTTCTTCGTAGAGTAATCAGCCTGCGGCGGCTCGCCGCACGAAAACAGTACGATTAAAGTGTTCTACTGAGGCCCACTACGGGTACAGGCTTGTATTCTGTCCGCAGATAACGATTAAGCAAAAACCGGATTATTCGTTCTTGTCGGTATCCGTTTTCGCCGTATCGTCAGCGGCGGTATCAATTTCGGCGGTATCGGTAGAGTTTGCTTCCGCCGCCAGAATGCGCGAGAATTCTTCGCGTGCGAGTACGCGGAGCCAATGTTTTTTGCCTTCCGCCTTGGCTTGCGCCACCCAGTTTTTGCAGAATTCCTTTCTGCGAGCGCTTAAAGCGCGCTGGTCTTCGCGCAGTTTATCGAAAGCCGCCTTGTTTTTGGCGCGTTTCTGTTCCTTGCGCGCCCGTTTGAGTTCCGCCTGCGCGCGCCTTATTTCCGATTTGCCCGCGCCCGAAGCGGTAAGTTCTTCCGCCGTCTTTTCAAGTTCGCGCCTGAACGCTTCCTCTTCTTCGCGCGCGGCAAGCTGGCGTTCTTTCAAAGCGTCCTTTTCCGCCTGTATTCTGGCGGCGGTCTGTTCGTCTTCCGCCTTCTTCTGCGCAAGGTATTCGTCGTATGCCGCCTGCTGTTCTTCCGCGGAAGCGTTCGTAAGATTCAGGTCGGCTATGACCTTTTTATATTCCAGGGAAGCGCGTATTTCCTTCATCTTCTTGCGGTCGAGCGTGACGAAGAAGTAGGGCAGGGCGGCAAGGAAACTTGCGCCTATGACTATGAGTATAAGCGTGGATATTATGGGTTCGCGTATCTCCGCATTGGCAAGAATCGTATAATCGGTAATGCCCGTGACTTCGTCGGCGACAAGGCCGTTGGATTCGTATACGAAGGTGAATACCACGGTGGAAACGATAGTGCCCACGGTGGAAACCATAAGCTGGAAGTTCTGGGCAAAGCCTTCTATACGCACGTTCATCTTATCCTGCTGCGCGTCAAAGCCGTCCGACATTATGGTATTGCCTATTATGTATTGCGGACCGTTTGCGAAGTTGTAGATAAACAGCGATATGACGAAGAACACGAATCCCTGTTTGAAAGTAAAGAACATTATCGCGGCGGCGACGCAGTTGGCGAAGTTGAAAATAAGTCCGCTCTTGCGCGTGCCAAGTTTGGATATGAGCAGGGGCGCCAGGACAATGCCGGGCGTAAAGCCTATGGACGTTATCGTCTGCACAATGCCCTGAATGCCGCTGTTGCCCAGCTGATACGCGCACACCCAGGGCAGGAGGGTGGTGAGCACGCCTTTGAAGCCGTCGAAGAATTTGCTTATCGTAACCAGCCAGAATTCCTTGTTTTTTGCAAGAATCTTCATGCCCTCGGCGAATTTGACCTTATTGACGTGGCTTTTGGGCAGAACGACGCGTTCCTGGGTGTAATACAGCGCGATAAAGCCCATAAAAAAGCCGGCTAAGGCGAGTATCGGCATGAATATGCGGTAAGTCCATATGTTTTCCATGCAGCTTTCGCCGAAGAAAATAAGACCGAGCGTAGGCAGCAGGAACTGAATGATGCTGGGACCCAGATTGCCTAAAAATTCGGAAAAGCCCATTATTTTGGTGCGTTCGCGGGAATCGGAACTTATAACCTGAGAAATTCCCACCTGCGCGTTGTTGAGCAAAGGCTGCGCAATGGAAAGCAGATTGAAGAACACGCCGATAAGCACAATTTTAAGCGTCATATTGCCGTCTACGGGCACCAGCCAGGTAAGACCGATAATTGCGATAAGGCTGGGTATGCCCGCCCACAGAATGTAAGGACGGAATTTGCCTATGGCGGTGTCGGTATTGTCCACCAGCATACTTATAAACGGCGTTTTGACAACGCCTATCACGTTGGTGATAATAAACAGCCACATCAAATCGCGCGGACTCAGACCGTAAACCGACGCGGTAAGCAGGCAGGTAGCCGACATCTGAATGTACGACATGATACTGCCGAAACTCTTAATGCCCATCGAGCCTACGCTGAAAGCGGCTATCTCTTTATACGCCACTTCTTCGCCCTTTTTGGGACGTTGCCAATAACGGCGCAGAGTAAGCCATGCGCTTTGAATCTTTTCTCTCATAATCCACCCCTTGCGAGAAAAATCACTTCTATTATAGTAGTACACACGCGAAAGAAAGTCAATAAGAAAAGCGCATTGAAGTAATTTTCCGTAAAACGCGAAAAAATTGTTGACAAACGCCGGGCAATCATATTATCATAATAAAGCTGTCGTGAATATGCGGTTATGGCGGAACAGGCAGACGCGTACGTTTGAGGGGCGTATGGGCAACCATCCGGGTTCAAGTCCCGGTAACCGCACCACCTATACCAAAATACAGGGTCTGAAATAAGGCTCTGTTTTTTTATATTTTGGTATAGGTGGTGCGGTTACCGGGCGCGTTCACCGGATGACACCGCAGGGCGGTGACATCCGCTGCACGCGATTGGCAATCGCTGTAAGGCAAGTCCCGGTGTGGCTAGGGGAGAGGCTAGGACCTCTCTTTTTTATAGTTATCGAGCGCGGCTTGCCGCGCTCCTAACCCACAGTCTATGGCAAAATTTCCTCTCCCTATTGGTGCGGTTACCGGGACTGTGCAACAGATGGAGTATCGACTAGTCCCGATACTCCATCCGCTGCACGCGATTGGGCGAACAGCTTTATCTTTCTTACATACTTATCTCGCCACCAATCGCTGTAAGGCAAGTCCCGGTATGATTAGGAGAGAGGTTCAAGGCTCTGTTTTTTTATATTTTGGTATAGGTGGTGCGGTTACCGGGCGCGTTCACCGGATGACACCGCAGGGCGGTGACATCCGCTGCACGCGATTGGCCGCTGCACGCGATTGGGCGAACAACTTTTTCTTTCTGATATGCTTATCCCGCCACCAATCGCTGTAAGGCAAGTCCCGGTGCGGCTAGGGGAGAGGTTCAAACCTCTCTTTTTTTGGTTATCGAGCGCGGCTTGCCGCGCTCCTAACCTGTGTTTTATGGCAAAACCTCTCCCTATTGGTGCGGTTACCGGGACTGTGCAACAGATGGAGTATCGACTTGTCCCGATACTCCATCCGCTGCACGCGATTGGGCGACGATACTTTAATTTTTTTTCACAACTTTTGGTGCCACCAATCGCTGTAACGCAAGTCCCGGTATGTAGTGGAGCATACTTAATCTTAAATATTTGCAAAAGGTCTGTTTTTTATTTCCGGAATGGGCGGTGCGGTTACCGGGACTTGGTAACGGATATTAGGGGAATTTTCAAAAATTTTGTATATAAATATTGACATTTTTTGTTAAAATTACTATACTAGTATCAAGAGGTGTAAGATGATAAGCCAAGCTATAATTAAAAAATACGGAAGAGGAGAAGCCGTATTTATAGATGAAATAGAGGGTATGTTCGCCCAATATAAGGAAGCATATATATATCGACTTTTGGCTCGGGAGGTGGCTTCGGGCGAGATAGTGAAGTTTTGCCGAGGCGTTTATTATATCCCGAAAAAAAGCATATTCGGAAATGTCGCAATAAGCGCGGAATCTGTGGCGCAAAAATGTTATATCACGTGCGGAAAGGATAGATTCGGAATTTACGGCGGCTTGAATTTGCTCAACTTATTCGGCGTAAGTACACAGGTTCCGTATATAACCGAGATAATTACCAATAAAGAAAGTTCCCGGTGCAGGGAAGTGAAAATAGGCGGAAGCAAATTTTTGTTGCGTAAATCACGCTGTGAAATAAATAAGGGCAATATACGCGAATATATGTTGCTGGAATTGCTTTCCGTATGTAGCAATGAAGATTTGCGGAAGGCGGAAGTACGGCGGACTGTACGGGAATACGCAAAAGATTTGAATAACCGCAAACTTGCAAGTATGAGCAAATATTTTCCCGCGCGGACATCAAAAAGGTTGATAGAAACAGGAGTGGTATAGGCATGAAATTACATACGGATAAAAAGGTGTTTGAACAGGCGGTGGAAGCGGCGGCGCAATATTGCGGTGTACCCGTAACCAACCCCAGTAGAACACTTTAATCGTACTGCTTTCGACATATTTGCGCAATTTGTCGACTTGTTGTAGTTTACTACAACTGCGCGCCATCTCGCACAACAGTTACGCTGAAAGCAAGGCATTTTACAACCCGACATATACACACATTTTATGCTTTACTGTAAAATGTGTTCTACTGAGATTGGCTACGGGTACCTGCGGGGATAATCGAAAAAGATTATTATGTAACGCTGTTGTTAAAAAGGATAGCGCAATCAGAGCCGCAACTTATTTTTGCCGAAAACTGCGGGTTTTGAAGTTTTAACCGTTTATAAGTTTAGAAAAATTTGAAGTTATACTTGACAGCAATGTAAAAACATGGTAAATTATAAATGTATAAATATGGCAATTCGCACGCACGCGTGTTATAGGCAATGCCGGCGAAACGCCTACGGAGGGAGATTTTATGAGTAAAAGTTTGCAAAAGGGCATATTGTTTGCCGTATGTATTTTGCTGGTATGCGCACTCGGCGTAACCCTTTTCATATTTGACGGTACGGGCGGAGCCGTAACCGGACAGGAAGGGCAGGCGAGTGCGGTTGCGGCGGAAAATTCCTACGAACACGGCAATAATATCGACAGGACCGTTGACGGAAGCTATGTGGAAATAGGCAATGCGGCTGATCTTATTGCCGAATTGACAAAGGACGATTCGTCCGAAAGGAATATAGTTCTCACCTCGAACATTACTCTTACCAGTACAACTTCCACCTCAAGCGGCGTTACGTGGAACGACGGAAGCCAGTGCTTTATAAACAGGTACGGCGCCTCCGATACGACAACCCGTTATACCAAAAAACTTTACGGTCAGGGCTATACCATAACAATTCAGGGACCGCACGATTCCAGCCAGGGTATGTATATAAACAACTCCAGTGAAAACGACGGTCATGAATACGGCGGTCTGATAAATTTGCTCGAAGGCGGCGCAATTTACGACCTGAAAGTCGTAATCAGCCAGGGCTTCGCTCTTTCAGGCGCTTCCGGTGACGGCAATACGTGGGTAACCGTAGGCGGACTTGTGGGCAGAACGGTAAATGCCGAAATAGACAACGTTTCGGTCACAATTCAAAGCGGCGTAAGATTGGCGGCGTTTAACTGGAGCAGTGGCGGCTCCGAGTATGCCCGCGTCGGCGCAGTTGTGGGTGAAGTCGGTAACAATACCACAATAACAAACGTTACCGTCAATAATAACGGAACTATCGTCGCAGGCACAAGAGCGAGTAGCGGTTTTACCCTGAACAGCAATGCCACCGGCGCGGTCGGCAATATTGTGGGTTGGATATCCGCAAACAGCGGGGCTCCCACTCTGGAAAATCTCCGCGTGACAGGCAGCGGCACCGTGAGTGCCTACTATGTCGGCAATATCGGCGTTGCTTATCAGACGGGGGCGGTGCTCAACATAAATAACTTTTATAACAATTTTAGAGGAACTTACACTGCCAGTAAAAGCGGAACAATCATGGTAGATTCCTCTAACCGCGAATACGGTACGACATATTTGAATGTATTCAGTTCGGATACCACGTCAAGCGTGGGGAACGTTATTACTACCGGAACAACGCAACTCAGTGTGAATACCGGCGCCGGATATACTATATATTTCGACCCTACGGCAAGTAACAGAGCCAACTCGATGACGGTCGCTTTCAACAATCAGTCGCCGAGCAGTGCTTATACTTATACGCTCAGGTCGGGCAACGGCACTTCTTACAGCGATTACGTAATTGTCGGCAACAGCATTGTATTCAAAAATATGCCCACGGCGGCGGCAACTTGGAACAGCGGCGGCAATTTTTCCGCCACGTTAAATTCGGAACTTCTCTTCAATCCGGATACTTACGAGAACCCTCTTACAAAATACGAACACGGCTACACGGAAGGGCAGACCACGTCAAGCGGTACGGCGATTGCCACGGGCGAAGAGTGGGAGAATATCTTCGCTCCTTCCGCAAACGGAACCCCTTCGGGTACATACTATCTTACCAACAATATAGTCATCAACGGCTTTACCGGCAAAGAGATGTCGAACGTCACAATCGACGGTAACGGTAAGACGATTTTCGTTATCGGAGCTACCCAAAGCAGTTACAGCGGAGTCCGAGTGGGCGGTCTTGTCGGCGACTTCACGGGCGGCACGATTAAGAACGTAAGGGTAGTATATATAAATTCCTGCTCCATAGCTTCTACGGGGACTAACCCCAGATTCGGACTTGTTGCCGGTTCGGTAAACGGCAGTAAGATAGAAAACGTGCAGGTTTATGTGGAAAGCGGCGTGACGATAAGCGCTTCCAAAGCGGGCGACAACAGCGTGGCAATGGGCGGCGTTGTCGGTTATGCGACAAACAATTCGAAGTTTACAAACGTCACGCTCGATTTGAACGGCACGCTTGCGCCTACCGGCTTGTATCAATATTTGGGCGGTATTGTCGGTCTGATTGACAGCGCTAACGGCGCAACGTTTACCAATATCATACTGCGCGGTGCAGGTACTTTTGCCGGCACGGCGGGCAATACGAGCGGCGAGCCTACATATTACGGCGCGGTCGGCGTTATAATGGCGGCAAGCACGAATATTACAAGCGCATACGCTACCATCGACGGTCTGATTTACGACTTTGACGTAACTCTTGCCGGTACGGGCGGCGGTAGTACCACCGGATATTCCTGCTACTATCTGTTTACAAACAACTATAATGCGGGTGCAAGCGGCGGACATAAGACAGACAGTCCCATCAGCGGCTATGAAGGCGGCGTAACTTATAGCAATATATTCGTTGCCGAAAAGTATGTCAGCGAACTTGAAGGTTTCGCAGGAGAGAGAACCAACGGCAACGCGGCAGTCGGCATAGGCTCCGATACTACCATAAAGAAGATTGCAGGCGAGGTAACGGGCGTTTCCGGCGCAACCGTTACGGCATATTTTGTTCCGACCGGAAATAACTCCGATATCACGCTGGCGGCTTCACAGCCTTCCGGAGGCTGGGGCGGAGTGTCGCAGTTGAAATCGGACGGCGATTCTTCCGCGCAGTCCGTCGATGACGGCGACATGAAGGTCGTCACCGTTGCCAAGGCAAACGCGGCGACTGCCGATAACAAGGTCACCTTGTCCGAGTATGTCCCCGGCACTGCCGTCACCGTTACGGGTGTGGCTCCCCAACTTGTTTACAGCGCGGCGGAGCAGGGCGCAACCTTTACTTTTGAAGGCGGCTCGCCCGAATTGACCACCCATTACAGCGTGGTTTACGCCGTCAACGACGAAGACCCCAAAGGCGCCCAACTCGGCGATACGGGACTTCCGCTCAATGCGGGCAACTATACCGCCACAATTACTCTGAACGAAGACAGCGGCTTTGTCTTTACAAGCGCGGACGGCGGATATACAAGACAAACTACCTTCGAGTTCGCCGTCAACCCCTACGAGCTTACCTTGCAGTCAGGCATTGCAACTGCGCTTGCGGGCACTTACGGCGACTATACCGTAACTTCGGGCGCTGTCAGCGGCGACAAGATAACTTCGCTTACGCAGGAAACCCTGTTCGGCTCTTCCGTACCCGGAACGGTGGCTTATACCATAACCGTGGCTGATCAGAGTGACGGCTTGCTCAACGCAAGTACATATTCCTTTACGGCAGGCGTTTCCGATACTAACTATAACCTTGCAAGCGGCGCTATCGACGGCGTTGTCGTAAATCCTTACAGGGTAGAGGGCACCTGGGCGCTTGACGGCGGACTTACCCTTACTTACGGCGACCCCTTTCCTTCAAATATAGATCAATATATAAGCGTAGCGCTGCGTACTTCGACTGATATTCCCGGCGGCTTGACGTCTGTTACCGCAAGCGGCTTTACCACCGATTACACGCAGGGCACGGCTGCCGGCACGACGGTAAACATTTTTGCAGACACCTATGCCGTGAATTCGGGCTTGACGGCAGGCAACTACGACTTTACGGGCATTACGGGCAGCGGCACCGTGGTAGTGCAGAAGAAAACGTTGAACATAAACCCCGTTTCCGAAGAGCCCGATTATATGTATGACCCCCACATCTCCGCCGTTTACGGCGCGACGGGCGATAAGACTGCGGTGCAGGCTATGCTCACGTGGGACGCCATAGGAAGGTATATTGAAGGCAATTATAACGGAGAAGAAGTTACCTTCACCATAGACAAGATTTATATTGCGGCATACGACGAAATAAGCAGCGAATTTACCCTTGCCGGAGCGGAAGAGGTTGCCGACAAAAATATGGTTTCTCTCGACGCGAACAGCTATCTTATCACGGTGACCGCTGACGGCGGCAATTACACCGTTGCGGAAGGGCAGTTCTTCGTATACGGAGTAACTCCCGCAACCCTCACCGTTACCGGCGTTACGTTCGAGGGCGGCTTTAACGGCGTTTACGACGGACAGGCGCACAACGTAGCTGTGCAGTACAGCGGACTTGTCGGCAGTGACGTTGCCTACAACTTCAATATTACGGTTACGGGCGTAGACGGCATTGCAGTCACCAACGCGGGCGCTTACACCGTCACCATTGCTGCAGACGAGGATAACCCCAACTACGACGTAGGATACGAAAACGGCACGGAGAACGAATACACCGTCACCGTGGAAAAAGCGGATTATGATATGACGGGCGTGACGTTTGAAAACGCTTCGTTCAAATACGATGGCACGGAAAAGACCATAACGGTAAGCGGCGCTCTGCCCACCGGTGCGGACGACATACAGGTAACGGTCAGTTACAGCGGCACGAACGGCACGGCTTTGACCAATGCCGGCTCTACCGAAATAACCGCTACGTTTGCCACAACTTCCACCAACTACAACATGCCCGAAGCAAAGACCGCCACTTTGACCATTACTCCCGTCACGCTGACCATAAACGATATAAGCGGCAATTACACAGACTATACCGCGGCGAATATAGTAATAGACGATATGGTTTCCGGTATACTTGAAGGCGATACCGAAGGAGTTACCATAACTCCGGCATGGGACACTCCACTTGCGGACGAAGACGGTTGGCTGGCGGCTAATACCTATAATGCGACTTTGAGCCTTGGCGGCGACAAGGCGGTAAACTATACGTTTGGTTCCGACAACGTCGCAACTGTTACCGTTTCGCCTTTCGACCTTTCGGGCGCACAGGTTACCATAACTTCCGCACCGTTTACTTATAACGGCAATGAACAAACCATTTTATACACCGTGCTTACGGGTGAGGGCGGTAAGGATATTACTTCGGTTCTTACTCCTACCGGCAATACGCAGACGAATGCGGGCGATAATTATACGCTCACACTTACGGGCGGTAGCAACTTCATCGGTTCGGCAACGGTAAATTGGTCGATAGCTAAAAAGGACGTAACCTTCGCGTGGAGCGTTTCCGGCGAAATAGTCGAGGGCATGGCGGCAGATGAAGTCAAGGCTTTGGCTACGGAAACGAATAACGGCGGTATTCTTGCAGCGGATACATACACCTTCGGCGTGGATATCGGCGATTATTCCGAGTCCACTCTCAAGGGTACTGCGGTGACGTTCACTCCTTCCGTGAAATTTACGGAAGCGGGCGACGCGGCTAACTACAATATCACATTCAGCCCCGAAACGGCGCAACTCACCGTACAGAGCAGCGAAATCGCCATCGAAGTAACGCAGGCTACCGTTAACACGGACTACGTGAACGGCTACACCTCCGCGGCGCAGTTCCTTGCAAACTTCACCACTTCCGTTTCCGAAGTGACCATAGATGAATCCGAATTCAGCGTAACCGTCACCTCCAACGGCGGCGCCGCGGTTGGTTTCGATTCGCTCCTTGACGTCGGCGAATACACCGTCACTCTTACAAGCAGTGTGTATAATAACCTTACCGGCACTTTGACCTACGATTACGTCGTAACGGTTACGAAGTGGACGGCTTCCGTTGCCGCTCCCGAAGGCGGACTGACCTATGACGGCGAGGATAAGCTGGGCAAACTTGTAATCACTCCCGGCGACAATGCAGGCGCGGAACTCGAAGGCGCTCCCGAAATAGCCGCATATGTCGAAGGCGGTATGATTAACGCAAATGCGTATACCGTTACTCTGCGTTTGCAAACTGCCGAAGGCGCTGTTTACGAGGGCGGAAACTTCATTCTTGCCGCGGCTTCCGCAGAAATAGAAATTGCAAAGCGCGTTGTCGAAATAAGCTGGGCGGAGGATACCGACCTTATCTATAACGGCACGGCGCACACTCTTACCGCCACGGCTGATTTTGTAAGCGGCGAGAGCATAGACCTCAACAGCCTTATCGCCTATACCGGCGACGTTACGGACGGTTCGGCAATCAACGCGGGTTCTTACACCGCAACCATTACCAAGGCGCAGATAGAAGAGCAGAACGCCAACTACACGCTGGCGGCAGAGAGCGTAACGCAGGAGTTTACGATAAGCCCCGCAACGCTCACTCTTACGCAGGCGGCAGGCGCAACTCTCACACGTCCTTACGACGGCATGGTTACCGAAGCAACTTCCTTCCTCACCGAAAAGTATGTGACGATAACGGGCGGCGTGAGCGGAGAAAATATCTACGGCATGCTTAACGCAAGCCTTACCGAAGGCGACGAAATCAAAAACGCCGGCGCATATACGATAACCGTGACGTTTAATTCCGCAGCGGAAGGCGCGGGCAACTACTCCGTCGGCGACTTCACCTCGCTTGAAATAGTCTATACCGTTACCGCAAAGACGATTACTATAACGTTTGACGGCTACGAGGGTCTGACCTACAACGGACAGGCGCGCACCCTTACCGCCACGGCGGACTTTGTAAGCGGCGAGAATATAGACCTTAACGCCCTTATCGCCTACACGGGCGACGTTACGGACGGTTCGGCAATCAACGCGGGCGACTACACCGCAACCATTACCAAGGCGCAGATAGTAGAGCAGAACGCTAACTACACGCTTGCGGCAGAGAGCGCAACGCAGGAATTCACGATAAGCCCCGCAACGCTCACTCTTACGCAGGCGGACGGCGCACAGCTCAGCCGCGTTTATGACGGCACCGCTACCGAAGCGGGCGCGTTCGTTTCCGAAACCTACTTCACCGTGGACGGCTATGTGGACGGCGGCGACAAGTACGCCCTGTTCACCGCGGCGGTGGACGGCGGCGCGGTCATACTGAACGCGGACAGCTACACTATAAATATCACTCTCAATTCCGGAGCGGAAGGTGCAGGCAACTATACCTGCGAAACGTTCGCAATTAACTATGAAGTAACGCCCATACAATGGACGGCTTCCGTTGCCGCTCCCGAAGGCGGACTGACCTATGACGGCGAGGATAAGCTGGGCAGTCTTGTAATCACCGACGACAACGAGGGCACGGACATCGAAGGCGCGCCCGTAATAGTCGCAACGGTAACAGGCGGCAGTATGGTGAACGCGGGCACCTACACCGTGACCCTGCAATTGCAGACTGCCGAAGGCACGGTTTACAGCGGCGGCAATTACAAATTGACCGCGGAGTCCGAAGAAATAGAAATTGCAAAGCGCGTTGTCGAAATAAGATGGGCGGAGGCTTCCGACTTTACTTATAACGGCTTGGCGCACACGCTCACCGCAACAGTTAATAATAAGGTAGGCGAAGACGATGTCAACGCCAAGGTTCAACTCAGCGGCGATAACGTCAAAGTGACTAAAGAAGGCTTCACCTACACCGTAACCGGACTTACCGGCGAGGAGGCGGAAAACTACACCATAGAAGGCGCGGAAAATCTCACGAGCGAAACGCAGTACATCGCCCGCGCTACTCTGACCGTGCAGTTTGAAGGTATAAGCGGCCTTGTATATACGGGCACGGCGCACACCGTCACCGCAACCGCAACCGGCTGGCAGAAGGATGACAGTTTTGACCTCAACAGCCTTATCACGATAGACGGCGCCGACACGCAGGTGCTCAACGCGGGCGACTACACCGCCACCATAACCAAGCAAGCGCTTGAAGAGGCGCTGGGCAACTATACGCTGGCGCAGGACGCAACGGTTGAATTTACCGTCGCACCCGCAACGCTCAACCTCACTATTGAAATGAAAGAAAGCGGCAGCGGCGCAAGCGTAGCCAAGCCGTTTACCTGGAAGGTAAGCGGCGCGGTGGAAGTTTCCAAGACGGCTGACGGCTGGACTCTTACTTCCGGTGGAGTTTCCTACAACATAACCGTAACGGGCGGCGAGGACGTAGAAAACCTGCTTAATATGCTGAAACTCACGCTTAACGGCTCGGAGTACAATGGCACGCCTTACGGCACGCGCGTGCAAGAAGGCAAACTCGCAGTGGCTTCCACCGACTCCAACTATAAGGTTGAAGTAACTCCCGTCATTATCAACATCGAACCCGATATATCTATAGAGATACGCACGGGCGAAGGCTATGAAAACACGGCGGTTTATAATGTAAATACAACCTATACCACAGCCGACTTTGAAGATTACTTCTATATCGACGGACAGCCCGAAGGCACCTGGGCTTACTCGGTTGAAGGAGAGGAGAGCGGCTCGTTCTCCGAAGTCGGCACTTATACCGTAAAGGCGACGTTCACAATCACCGCAAGCGGCATACAGCTTGAAAACCACTTCACGTTCACCGTCACCGAAGCGACCGTTACGGACGTTGTATTGAACGGCGAAGGCGCATACACCTACGGCGACCTGACGGCGGACAGCACCGTATCCGTAACGGTAACCTATTCGGACGGCAATACCGCAACCGTCAACGCCGGATTTGAGGCGGCTGCGAGCACGGGCGGCTATGTGAAAGCGGGCGAAAGCGTTGAACTCACCCTCACGGGCGACGACGGCAAGAACGCCAACTACGCGAAGGTAAACGGTCAGACCGTTACCGTATCCGTAAGCAAAGCCGGAATAACCGTAAACATTTCCTATATGGATAATTCCGCGGTGGAAGGCGTGCTCACCCTGCCTTATATAGGTTCTGAGGGATATTCCAATATCACGGTATCCCTGAACGGCGTATTAGGCGACGACGTAATATACGGTATGTTGAAGACGGCGATTATAAACGCCGGCACCTATGACAGCCTTGAAATAGCGCTGAACGGAGATGATTCGGGCAGCTATGTAATAACCAACGCCGCAGACCTCTCCGTGAGGGTAACGCCCAAGGAAATTACGGTAGAGTGGAGCAACTCTGAAGGCTTCACCTATGACGGCACCGCAAAGACTCCCACCGCAACGGCAAAGGGCACGTTCGATAATGACGAAGTAACGCTCACCGTTACCGTGGAGGGCGACAACGCGACCGAAGAAGGTCAGGCGATAAATGCGGGTTCTTACACCGCAACCGTGGCGGCGTTTGAAAGCGGCAACTACAAGCTGTCCGAAGATTCCGAGCAGCCTTTCAGCATTGCCAAAGCAACCGCAACGCTCGGAATCGAAAACTATCAGGGTAGCGTGGAATACAACGGAAGCGCGGTTACCGTTACTCCTACCATAAACGGCGCTGCCGCTGCTGACGGCATTGTAAATGCGTCTATCGCTTACACCGCAACGGGCGGCACGGAAGCCGTTTCCGCGGACGAGATACGCAACGCGGGCAGCTATACCGTGACTTTGCAAATCAGCGGCGCACTCAACTATGAAGACGCTTCGAAGGACTTTGCAATCACCGTTACTCCTGCGGAACTCACCGTAACCACGGCGAACAAGTCGTTCACCTACGGAGATGAAATCGACCTCGGCGCAACCGTGAACGCAATCAGCGGTGACGACGTCAGCGCGGTAATCGACAGAGTTGAGGACGACATGGGCGAATCTGCCGAATTGAAGAACGCCGGCTCTTACACCGTCACTTACAGGCTTGAAGGCACGGCGGCAGGCAACTACAAGATAATCGCAGGCGGTTCCGTGGGAGTCACCATAGGCGCAAAGGCGCTGACCTTTACCTGGAACAGCGACCAGACCTTCACCTATAACGGCGCCGCGCAGGTTCCCGGATATACTCTGGACGGCGTGGTTGGCGGCGACGAAGTGACCGTTACCGTAACCGTGACGGGCGGCAACGAAACCGAAGGTCAGGCGATAAACGCGGGCGTATATACCGCTTCCGTTGCCGAAATCACGAAGGGCAATTACAGCCTTACGGGCGTACAGACGTGCTCCTTCACAATCGGCAAGGCGAATCTCACCCTTACTCCTGACAGCGTGAAGTTCTCCGACAGGGACGCGGATAAGCTCTCCGCATACTCGAAGACAAACTATGAAGCAACCATCAAAACGAACGTAACCGTGACCGGAGTAGGCTCCGACGGCGTGTTCAACGACTTTACCGTCACCACGGACGACGATTCCTTTACGGGTGAAAACGGCACTCTTACGGTCGGCAATTACATCTTCACCGTAAGAGTGGCGGACGGCAACTACAACGACGCGACTTATACGGTCACCGTCATCGAGCAGACCGTGGCGGAATTTACCGCAAAACCGTCCTCGACGACGTATACGGGCGGAGAAATAACCTTCACCTTTGCAAACGAGGAAGGCATACAGCTTGAAGAGGGCGTGCAAATCACGGTCAGCGGCATAACCTTCAACGGCGCAAGCGTGGCAAGCGTGCTCGACGCGGGCAGGTACACCGTGACCTTCGCCGTGACCGGCAACAGCCCGGACAATAATTATTGGTATACGGTAAGCAGTTGGACCGGCAGTATCAGCCCCGCAACCGTTACGGCAAACGCGGACACCGCCGTGTACGGCGACGTATATACCGCGCTTGAAACGGGCAATGCGCTGCAAAACGGCAGAGTATGGCAGTTCGTGACCTTCAACGGCTCGCCGGTCGAAGTCACCGTAACCGTAACCGATGCTACCGCACGCGCAGGGGAGACCTATCTCGGCGCGGACACCTATGACGTAACCGTCACCTTGGTAAGCGGCAACTTCACGTTCGCGGGCGGCAGCAACAGCGTTGCAAGCACTCTGCAAATCACGCGCAAACAGCTCAACATCGCGGCTCAGCTGCCCGAAGACCTCACCTATACGAGCGAGGGTATCGTGATCGGACTTGAAGATTACGCTTCGCAGCTTGTGGGCGACGACAAGGTCACGGTAGCCATGCTCGTGGACGGCGAACCTTACGTAGCCGGCGTAACCGTGCTCGGCGCGGGACAGCATACCATAACCGTTACCATGACGGATACTTTCGGCAACTATCAGCTTGCCCCCGCACAGCAGACCTTCACCGTGGAAAAGAAGGAAGTAACTTCTTCCATAACCGTATCCGGCGAAACCATTGAAAACAACAGCTCGCTGGAAATCGTGCACGGAGAAAACGCGCGCGTGCAGAACGCCATCGACAACTATCTTACGCAGAACGGCGTTGAGGAAGGCGAGTACACGCTTACCGTAACCAATTCCGCGGGTCAGGCGGCTGACCTTGACAACATCTCGGCATGGGCGCCCGGCACTTACACCGTGAACCTCGGTCTGAGCGATAACTTCGAAGGCGGCATGACCTTTACCATAGTGGTTCAGGAGGGCACTACCGCGCAGATACCCGACGCGCCCGTACTTCCTTCCACTCCTCTGGAAGACGGCGGCTCGTCCGGTGCGGCGAACTGGCTCTTCCCGCTGATTATCGCCATCGAATGCCTTATCGCCATTGCGCTTATCGTCGCAATAGTGATATCGGCAATAAAGCGCGGCAAGAACGCGTAACGCGCCGTTAAAGGCGGCGCGCCGCGCGGCAAAACCGTAAAACGCGGCAATCCCGCAAAAACAATGAACAAGCCGCGGCGGCTCAAACCCAAGCAAAAAAGACCCGAAATTCGGGTCTTTTTTGCTTGGCGCACGCAGTAAATTATTTGCTATCGCACAGCCAATCTGCCATATCGCGTACGATAACCCCCTCGCGGTCATACGCCTCTGTGCGAGTGCGGGCAAGTATCGTTTTCGGATAAGAATCCTTTATTTGTAAAAGCGGCGCGAGCTCGCGCTCCATCGTTGACTGTGTGCTTATGTCGTCCGCCACTTGTATATAAAATTTTTCGTTGCGCTTTATCGCCACAAAATCTATCTCTTTTTTATAAAGTACCCCGGCATACACTTCATATCCGCGCCTGATCAGCTCCAAGGCGACGACGTTTTCTTCCGTTCTGCCTAAATCGAGATTACGAGTGCCCAGTTTTGCGTAGCGGAAAGAGTGGTCGCTCAGATAATATTTGTCGTTGCTTTGCAGATATTTTTTGCCGCGTATATCATATCTTCTCACCCTGTAAAAGGCAAAAGCGTTGCACAAATAGCGCATATAGGCGCTTACGGTAATGTTGTTTTCGCGTTCGCTGTGCGCGCTCAACGTCGCGGCGATGCCGCCGGGCGATGTCAGATTGGAAATATTGTCCATCAAAAAATCGGCTATTCTGTCTAAAAGTGCCGTGTTTTTCAACTTATATTTTCCCACGATGTCCCTTAATATCAAAGTGTCGAACACCTCCGCGATATAGTCGTATTTGGCTTTTTCGTCTTTGTATAGATAAGAACCCGCCATTCCGCCTTCACGCAAGTATTTTTCGAAGGCGGCATATCTGTCCGTATAACCGAAGTATTGCAAAAACTCGGCAAATGAAAAAGGGAAAACGCTTACTTCAAACGTGCGCCCGGTAAATAGGGTAGCCAGATCCGACGAAAGCAAGAAAGCGTTGGAGCCTGTAACGTATATGTCGTACTTTTCTTCCGCGTGCAGACTGTTCAAAGCCTTTTCAAAACCATCGCACATCTGCACTTCGTCTATGAGTAAAAAGTTATTCTTTTCCGCTTTATAGGCTTTGCTCACGTAGGAATAAAGAGATTTATAATTCAGTAATTCCGCATATTCCAGCAGGGAAAAATTTATATGAATTATATTAACGTTCGCAACGCTCCGTAAAACGTATTCCTTAAATGCTTCTAGCAATTTCGATTTACCGCTTCGTCTGACTCCCGTTATCACTTTGATGTCAGGAGTGCCCATTGCGTTTATCAATTTATCAAGATATTCTCTGCGCTCAATCAATTTCATTGTGCCAAACCTCAATATCGTTTTATTTATTATAGCATTTTCATTTATAAAAATCAACGTTTTTTCATTTTTTATAAGTGAATACGCAATTCCGTTTATAAAATTTGAAATTTTTTCATTTTTTATAAATAGACACGCCTTGTAATCATAATCTTGTCAAGTACCACTTGACAGCGGCGAGCCGGAAGCGCCGTGCGCTTCACCACTTAACCGCATCGAAGTGACAAAACGGAACTTCAAGGCTTTTTCTCCGCAATGCTTTTGTTTTTTTAGTGTCAGTGGATATATAATTTTGTCCACTTTAGTGGACAGACCATTAAAAAATATTCGTATATGTCTATACAAAGATTTTAGGTATAGACCTCTTTTCTTAATTCCGTAAGGTCCACTTTAGTGGACAGACTGATAAAAAATGCTTCCTACATATCTATACCAAGATTTTTGGTATAGGCATCTCCCGGGGTTCATAAGAAAAGTGTCCACTTTAGTGGACAGCGGTAAACCGCGCCTGATTAAGCCTTGAACGGAGTGTGGGACACTCTCCTTGCAATGACGTGGCTTCCATCAAAACAAGCGGAAAAAGGCGGATACGATATAAAACCGTATCCGCCGTATCCTTTTTGTTTTTCGCTTAGCGAAGCGCCCTTAATTCGGCGCCTATTTTAACTTAATCAGTCAAGGCGCTTGCTTTCGACGTCCTCTTTTACCTGTTTGATAAAGTCGTCAAGAGAGAATTTGCCCTTATCGCCTTCACCGCGGCGGCGTACGGAAACCACGTTTTCTTCCGCCTCTTTGTCGCCGATTATCAGCATATAAGGAATTTTTTCCATCTGCCAGCTGCGTATCTTGTAGCCGAGCGTTTCGTTGCGCGTATCTTCTTCCGCCCTGAGTCCCGCGGCGCGCAGGGCGGCGGTGATTTCACGCGCTTTGTCGCTGTTGCGGTCGGTCAGGCTTGCCACGCGCACCTGCGTAGGCGAAAGCCATACGGGGAACGCGCCCGCGAATTTTTCTATCAGCAGGGCGAGGGTGCGCTCGTAACAGCCGATGGAAGAGCGGTGGATTATATAAGGACGTTTCTTTTCGCCGTTTTCGTCGATATAGTTCATATCGAAGTTTTCTGCCAGGAACATATCCACCTGCACGGTGATGAGCGTATCTTCTTTGCCGTGAACGTTCTTTATCTGAATATCCAGCTTGGGGCCGTAGAATGCCGCTTCGCCCTTTGCCTCCACGTAATTTATGCCCAGATGGTCGAGCATACGGCGCATGGTGTCTTCCGCCTTATCCCAGATTTCAGGCTCGTTGATATATTTCTTCGTGTCGGAGGGGTCCCAGCGCGAGAAGCGGTAGGATACGTCCTTGTCCAGACCGAAGCATTTGAGCATATACTGTTCCAGAGCCACTACGTTTCTGAACTCTTCTTCCAGCTGTTCGGGGGTGACGATGAGGTGACCTTCGCTGAGCGTGAACTGGCGGATACGTATGAGTCCGTGCATTTCGCCGCTCGCTTCGTTACGGAACAGGGTGGAAGTCTCGCCGTATCTCAAAGGCAGATCGCGGTAAGATTTCAGTCCGTTGTTGTATATGGTGTACTGGAAGGGGCAGGTCATGGGGCGGAGCGCGTAGACTTCTTCGTCCTTTTCTTCGTCGCCGATTATGAACATTCCTTCCTTATAGTGGTCCCAGTGCCCGGATATCTTATACAGGTTGGATTTTGCCATATAAGGCGTTTTGGTGAGCAGATAGCCGCGCTTTTCCTCTTCGTCTTCCACGAATCTGGTCATTATCTGGAATATCTTCGCGCCCTTGGGCATGAGCAGGGGCAGACCCTGGCCGATGTTGTCGTCGGTCATGAAAATGCCGAGTTCGCGTCCCAGCTTGTTGTGGTCGCGCTTTTTCGCCTCTTCAAGGGCGGCGAGATGGTCGGCAAGGTCGGACTTCTTGTCAAAGCAGGTGCCGTAAATGCGCGAAAGCATCTTGTTCTTCTCGTTGCCGCGCCAGTATGCGCCCGTGAGCGAAGTCAGCTTAAATGCCTTTATCATACCCGTGGAAGGCAGGTGCGGACCTGCGCAAAGGTCGGTGAAGTCGCCCTGGCGGTAGAAGGATATCTCCGCGTCGGCGGGCAGGTCGTTTATCAGCTGCACTTTGTAATCTTCCTTGTAACCGCGCATGAGTTTCAAAGCCTCGCTCCTCGGCAGGGTGAAGCGTTCCAGCTTGTAATTGGCTTTTATTATGTTCTTCATCTCCGCTTCGATACGGGGCAGATCGTCCATGGTTATGGGCGTAACAAAGTCTATATCGTAATAAAAACCGTTTTCTATGGCGGGTCCGATTGCAAGTTTGCAGGTGGGGAATATGCTCTTCACCGCCTGCGCAAGGATATGCGCGCAGGTGTGGCGGTAAATCTTCCTGCCTTCCTCGTCCTTGAAGGTGAGAATTTCCAGACTGTGGTCGCCGTCCAGAACGTAGCCCAGCTCGCGGACAACGCCGTCCACCTTTGCTCCCAGCGCGGCGCGCGCCAGACCTTCGGAAATTTTCGCCGCCGCTTCCTTAACGGTTATCGGCGCGTCGTATTCAAGGCTTGAGCCGTCTTTTAAAGTGAGTTTCATATTTATTCTCCTCCGTCCGTCCTGCCAAAAAAAGCAACGGACAATTTTTTCTCTGATATTATGTTTGCTAAGGCGTTCTTCCGTGCGCTTCAGTTTATGCCGCTTGCGGTAAAACAAAAAAGCCGTCCTTACGCATAAGGACGACTTGCGCCGTGGTTCCACCTTATTTTACGGATTACTCCGCCTTATTTCCGCGCTTGCGCCGCGCCGCGGTTCCCGTAACAGCGGTGGTATTTCCAGGGGCGGACAGCTCTTCTTTCAGCCGCGGAAAAGCTCTCTTTGTGTCCGTATCAATGAAAACGTGTCCTCTGTCTGCCGCAGGGCGGCAGGAACGTATCTTTTTCGGTGAAAATATTATACCGCTATAAAATGCGGCTGTCAAGCCTTTTTAAGAAAAAAGTAACCGCGGCGGAACACTTTAACCGAAAGCGCATTTTTCGCGCGCCGGGTCTGATATTTTCGTGCGGACAGCCCGGTATTTTCGTGCGGCGGCAGTCCGCCGGGGCGTATTTCAACGGTAAAATTCCGCCGCAAAGTCAAATTACTTGACACGCCGCGCGGAATAATTATATTATATATAAAAATATAAAGTACGCCCGTATCGGTTGGGTGCGGGTACAGGTAACGGATATGACTAAGATTCCCTATAAGATTTACATTCAGGAAAAGGATATGCCCAAAGCGTGGCTGAATGTCAAGGCGTTTATGAAGGAACAGCACGCGCCTTTCCTCAACCCCGCCACCCTGAAGCCGTGCACGAAGGACGACCTTCGTCCGGTATTCTGCGACGCGGTTATCGACCAGGAACTGAATACGACCGACAAACTTATAGAAATTCCCGACGGCATACGCGAGTTTTACCATATGTACAGACCTTCGCCCCTGTGCCGCGCGTACTTCCTGGAAAAAGCGCTGGACACTCCCGCGCATATCTACTATAAGTTCGAGGGCAACAACACTTCCGGCTCGCACAAGCTGAATTCCGCAATCGCCCAGGTTTATTACGCGAAGGAGCAGGGTATTACCTCACTCACGACGGAAACGGGCGCGGGACAGTGGGGCACGGCGCTTTCCATGGCGTGCGCGTTCTACGGCGTGGATCTTAAAGTGTATATGGTAAAGGTATCCGCGCAGCAGAAGCCTTACCGCAGGGAAGTAATGCGCACCTACGGGGCGGAAGTCATCGCTTCCCCCTCCGACACCACGGAAGTGGGCAGGAAGATTCTTGCCGAGCACCCCGACACGGGCGGTTCGCTCGGCTGCGCGATATCCGAGGCGGTGGAAACGGCGGTCAAAACGCCCAATTGCCGCTACGTGCTCGGAAGCGTGCTCGACCATGTGCTTCTGCACCAGTCCGTCATCGGTCTTGAAAGCAAAACCGCGCTCGATATGTACGGAGTTACGCCCGATATAGTCATAGGCTGCTGCGGAGGCGGCTCCAACTTCGGCGGACTTATCGCGCCCTTTATGGCGGACAGACTGGAAGGGAAGAACAATATCACGTTCGTGGGCGTAGAGCCTGCTTCCTGTCCTTCGCTTACGCGAGGCAGATACGCGTACGACTTCTGCGATACGGGCAGAATGACCCCTCTTGCCAAGATGTACACGCTGGGCAGCGACTTTATCCCTTCGCCCAACCACGCGGGCGGTCTGCGCTATCACGGAATGTCCCCCGTCGTATCCAAACTGTACCACGACGGATATATCACCGCGCGCAGCGTAACGCAGACGGAAGTGTTCAGGGCGGCGGAGCTGTTCGCAAGAACGGAAGGCACTTTCCCCGCGCCCGAGTCCTCGCACGCGATCGCGGCGGCGATAGACGAAGCCCTTAAATGCAAGGAAAGCGGCGAGAGCAAGGATATTCTCTTCGGTCTGACGGGTACGGGTTACTTCGATATGGCGGCGTACAAGTCCTTCAACGACGGCACGATGACCGACTATATCCCCACCGACGAGGACCTGAAGCACGGATTCGATTCCCTTCCCAAGGTGGACTGACGGTAAAGCGGCGAGCCGCCGCAGGCTGATTACTCTGCGAAGAAAGCAACTTGGCATTATGGCTTTGTTGCTTCGCAGATTATCATGGGTGGAGCGCCACGCGCTCCCGCTTAAAGCGGGGCAGTGTGCCGATAAAATTTAATGAATCTTCAAAGAGGTCAGTTAGCTGATAAATATACCCATACCCAACCTCAGTAGAACACTTTAATCGTACTGTTTTCGGCATATTTGCACAATCTGCCGACTTGTTGTAGGTTACTACAACTGCGCGCCATCTCGCGCAAATCTGCTCGAAACCAGTTACGCTTAAAGCAAGGCATTTTACAACCCGACATATACACATATTTTATGTTTTACCGTAAAATGTGTTCTACTGAGGTTGAATATGGGTAGCAACTTCAAAGATTAATTATGGATGCAACGTCACACGTTGCTGTTCTACTGAGGTTGGGTATGGGTATAATAAGTAAAAACCGGGGCGGCGCGTGGTTGCGCCGCTTTTTGGTTGCATTATATAAAAAGCCGTATATAAGGCGCGCGGAAAAAGAAAGCGCCGCAGAGCAATTCCGCGGCGCTTCCGTGATAAGAGAAGGATGTTTTTTACTTCGTTTTGAACGTGGCGTAAAGCATAAAGTGGTCGGAGTAATCCGAGCGGGTAACTCCGCCTTTTGTAAGTTCCATGGTATCGCTTGTATATATGATATTGTCGATGCTCGATTCCTTTCCGTCCCCGGACCGGAAGGTGGGCAGCGGATTGGAGGGCGTTACCAGCATGGCGTATTTTCCGCTTTCGCCGAATACGGAAAATTCGTCCATATCCGCCACGTTGAAGTCGCCCGAAAGCACTTTGTAGGGGCAGGGGTCGGAATCCATCAGTTCTATTATGAACTTCATCTGTTCAAGGCGCAGAAGATTGCCGTTCAGCTGTTCGTCCGTGAAGTCCAGGTGCGTGTTGTAGACTGCAATCTGCACCCCGCCGATCGTCACCAGATAGCGCGTCACAATGCGCGGTTCTATTCCTAGCTTGTAATTTTCGCCCGGATAGGGCAGAAAGAGGGAAATGGTATCGTCCGCCTTGTATTTCGACGCGGTCATCAGTCCGTAATAATCTCCGAATTCCCGAGTCATGGTCGGGGAGAAGAAACTCTCCTTCAGATTGCCGCCCGTCAGTATACTCACATAGCCGCCTTCTCCGCGCGGCGAGTCGTCCGAATCCACTTCCTGCAAGTTGGCTATATCCGCGCCGCTTTCGTCAATCTGCTCCGTTATTGACTGCATAAGCGCCCGCGACGAGCCGCCGCCGTGTACGTTATAGCTTACAAGCGTAAACTCGGTTTCGCCGCGCGCTCCCGTCACGCCGCGCGTTACGTCGTATTCGCCGTTTACGGGCACGGGAGTGCACGCGCACAATAAAGCCGTGATAATCAGAACGGCAGCCGCCATAGTAATGCAAATTTTCCTCTTCATAATTCTCCTGAGCGTCCGGCGCAGAATATATTTTTATCGGGACATATATATTTTACCACTATCGCGCTGCCTTTTCAAGTCCCGAGGCAAAACGCTTACGGAAAACGTAAGAAAGGCAGAAGCGTATGCGCCGCGGAGAATAAAAGGTGGGGGGAAAGATATAAAATTACGGGCGCCGTCCGACGCCCGTTTTGCCGTTTATGCAATGTTTTGCCGCAGAGTTTCGTTACCCGCCCGGCATCTTCAATGTTTTGCCGCAAAATTTTCCGCGGTTACTCGCCCAGCATCATTGACATGGTGTACTTGCCGGGGGCTTTGCCCGCCACGTATTTGGCGGCGCGGACGGCTCCGACGGCGAACACCATGCGGCTTTGCGCTTCGTGGGATATGGTGATGACCTCGTCCTTGCCGATGAACATGACGTCGTGTTTGCCCACTATCGTGCCGCCGCGTATGGAGTGAATGCCCATCTCGTTTACGTCGCGGCGCTTATTGGTTTCGTGCCTGCCGTAGACGAACTCCTTGCCGCCGTCGTACTGCGCCGCCACTTCCTTTGCAATCGTCACGGCGGTGCCGGAAGGGGCGTCCACCTTCATGTTGTGGTGCGCTTCAACTATCTCCACGTCGTAGGCAAGACCGAGCGTTTTAGCCGCTCTTTTGGCAAGGTCTATCAAAAGATTTATGCCGAGTGAGAAGTTGCTCGCCTGGAACACGGGCACGCTTTTGCCCATCTCGTCGATTGCCGCCTGCTGGGCTTCGGAGTAGCCCGTGGTGGCGAGCACGAGCGCGCAGCCCGTCTTTTTCGCAAAGGCGAGAATGTCGTCTATCGTTTCCGCGCGGGAAAAGTCTATCACCACGTCCACCTTTTCCTTGACTTCGCAAGCGGAAGAGTAGACGGGGACTTTCACCGTTTCGGGCGCGTATTTATCCACGCCGCACACTACCTGTATGCCGTCCGTGTCGTTTATCGCGGAGATGACGTTCGCGCCCATCTTGCCGCCTATTCCGTAAATAAGTGCGTTTATCATTTTTTCACCTCAGAAGTTGCAGATCTCTCATTATGCCTTCCAGCTTTTGCGCGTTGCCTTCCGTCATGCGGGTGAGGGGCAGGCGCACTTCGTCTTCGCAGATTCCCAAAAGCGCGCACGCCTTTTTGGCGGGAATGGGATTGACTTCGCAAAAGAGCGCGTCAAAGAGGGGTTGCAACATAAATTGCAATTGTCTGCCTTTTTCATAATCGCCGGCAAGGCAGGCGCGCACCAGCTCGCCCGTAATGCGGGGCGCGGGGTTGGAAGCCACGGATATAAGTCCCTTGCCGCCCGCCGCCATGATGGGAAGGCAAAGTCCGTCGTCGCCCGAATAAAGGGTGAGGGCGGAGCCTTGTATGAGGCGCGCGGTTTCCAGAATCTGCGACATATTGCCGCACGCTTCTTTCAGACCGACGAGCTTAGGCAGTTTTTCCGCCATGCGCGCCGCCGTTTCCGGTTTGATGTTCACGCCCGTCCTGCCGGGGACGTTGTAAGCGATTACGGGTAAATCGGTGGCTTCGCAAGCCGCGCGGTAGTGCTCGATAAGTCCGTCCTGCGTGCACTTGTTGTAGTAGGGCGTGACCACCAGCAGGGCGTCCGCGCCGTATTTCGCGCCGCGCCTGCACGCCTGCACCATATTATAGGTGGAATTGCTGCCCGCGCCCACAAGCACGGGTACGCGCCCGCCTATCACTTTTACGGCGAACCTGATTATCTCTTCTTTCTCGTCATCGCTGAGGGTAGGGGGTTCGCCCGTGGTGCCCAGCACCAGCAGGGCGTCCACGCCGTTTTCCAGCTGATAGTTCAGAAGACGTTCGTACGCGTCGAAATCCACGCTTCCGTCCTTGCGGAAGGGGGTTATCAAAGCCGTAGCAAGCCCTTGGAACAACATATCTTTCTCCTTACTTTGCGCCGTGAATGAGCTGAGGCGCCTCGTTAATCATATATTCCGCTATCTGGACGGCGTTGCTTGCCGCGCCTTTGCGGATATTGTCCGCCACGCACCAGATATTGCAGCCGCTTTCCACGGTGTCGTCAAGTCTGATTCTGCCGACGTAAACTTCGTCGTGGCCGGTGGCGAGAATGGGCATGGGGTAGACGTTGTTTGCCACATCGTCCATAATCACAAGACCCTTCTGACCTCTGAACGCTTCGTAAATGCCCTCTAAGGTGCAGGGGGAGTTGAACTCCACGTTGATGGATTCGCTGTGGCTGTTCAGCACGGGAACGCGCACGGTGGTGGCGGTCACTTTAATGCTGTTATCGCCCAGAATCTTCTTGGTTTCGTTCATCATCTTTATCTCTTCCTTGGTATAGCCGCCGTCGGAGAACACGTCGATGTGGGGCAGGCAGTTGTTGGCTATCTGGTAGGGGAATTTCTGCGTTTTGTATTCCTTTCCCGCCACAAAAGCCTTCAAGCCTTCGAGCAGGTCGTTGTATCCCGCAACGCCCGCGCCGGACACCGCCTGATAGGTGGAATAAACTATCCTCTTGATGCCGTACTTGTCGTAAAGCGGCTTCAACGCCACCATAGCCTGAATGGTGGAGCAGTTGGGGTTGGCGATGATTCCGTTGTGCCAAGCTATGTCCTGCGGATTGACTTCGGGCACGACGAGAGGCACGTTTTTATCCATACGCCACTGCGAGGAATTGTCTATGACCACAGCGCCGTGCGCGGCAAAGACGGGCGCGAATTTCGCGCTGGTGCCGCCGCCCGCGGAAAACAGGGCTATGTCGACGGGCTGTTTTTTCACGTTCTCTTCGGTAAGTTCGATTACCACGTGCTTTTTGCCCATAAAATCTATTTCCTTGCCCGCGCTCTTGCTGGAAGCGAACAGGTAATAATTCTCTACGGGAAGATTCTTTTCTGTGAGCACTTCGAGGAATTTGCTTCCCACCATGCCCGTTGCGCCTACTACGGCCACGTTATACTTTTTCATTTTATCTCTCCTTATATAAAAGGTTATTTATCTTTGCCTGCCCCCGGCTTTTGCAGACTCCTCTCGGAGCGGCCTTTCCGGCGCCTTTCTGCATTTTGTCCCTCGACGTAGCGCTGCTACGACTTCACTCCAAACTGCAAAAATCCATCCGAAAATTCCTGCGCCGAGATAATTCTGCCAAAGCCGTGTGCGGGCATTTATTATTTTATTTATTATTTTACTTATTTTGCTTTCGCCCGTTTTCCGAACGGACGCCCGGTTATTGTTTTGTCCGAAGCCGCCCTAGGAGTGCGATTTCGGCATTTTTTACTTCCGAGGCGGTCTTTTAATTTCGCTTCTTTCTCCCGGCAAGGAGTGGGGCGGAAGAGGCGGTTGGCGATGAGGTTTTTGTTCCGCCAAGGCGCAAAGCGAAGGTAATACTAGCCGTATTATCGAACTTTGTAACACAGGCGGGGCGGAAACGTCGCGTCAACCGCCCTTCCGCAACGCTCATTGCAGGGAGCAACAAAAAAAGCTCCACGTTCCGGTGGAGCTATATACGGTAGACATTTTAACGAATATCCGCTTATAGTGCTCCATCCTCAGATGACAGTCGCAAAGCTGTTCGCCCTGCGCCCAGCATACCCTTTTCCGGGGAAAGAGCACACTTCGGCGGCATCGCCTTTCGCGGAGGGACCCGACCCTTTAATCCGCTTACTTATCTTTGCCGCGCCTCTATAAGTAATTCGATAGTACCATAAAATTCAGCGCTTGTAAAGCGTTTTTACAAAAAAAGAGTCAAAACTTAGTAAAAAAGGGAAAATGAGCGGCGCGGGCGTTTTAACCGCGTTATTTATTTGATTTTTCGGTATAAATAATATATAATACTTATTGAAATTCTGACGTCGGTATTCCGGGCGGCTTTTTGCGGCGCGGATACGGACGCGATGAAACGGAGTTACGATAAATGTCCAAACTAACGCAACTTTTGGCTTCGAAAATCGTGCTGCAGCGCGATCTGGCGCCCAAATCGGAAAGCGCCCACGGCGCGAGGGCGGCGCGTATGCGCGAAGTGCTCGGCGGCAACACCGCCAAAATGTTCACGCTGAACATTTTCACGGTGCTGTTTGCCCTGCCCATGATATGCGTGCTCATCATCTGGCTGCCGATAGAAGAGAGCAACGCGGTGGCGAACCTCAACTTTTCGGCTAATCTGGGCATAGGCTACGGCGCCGTGGACCAGACGCTGGAAGGCATTGCCGCCATATACAATCTGCGCCAGCTGTTCATTTTGTGCACCCTGACGCCCGGATTTATGATAATGTCGATAGGCATTTCCGGCGCGATGCACGTCCTGCGCAACTATATGTGGGGCGTGGACGTCAAGCTGCTGCGCCACTTCGGCAGAGGCATTGCCAAGCACTGGTACAAATTCCTGCCCGTATTCACCGTGGGCGGACTGCTTGCGACTTCCGCGGGCTATTCGCTTATAGAAGTGCTCAAACAAAACGCGCTTTACGGCGCGGCGGGAGCGGGATATTACGTGTGGACGGTGTTTTCGTTCATATTCTGCTTCTTCTTTGCAATGTTCCTGTTTATGTATATGCCCATGTGCGTGGCGTACAGGTTCAAGGCGAAAGACTTGCTGAAAAACTGCTTCACCATGGGGCTTATCGTGTTTGTGACCACTCTGCTTCTGGTAATTCTGCTGGGCGGTATTCCGCTTATCGCGATAGCAAACGACATAGTGATGTATCTCATATACGGCTTTTTCCTGCTGTTCGGTTTTTCGCTGTATCTGCTCATTATCACCGCTTACGGGCAGTACGCCTGTGAAAACCTGATAGAAGCCCAGCTCGACGTGAAAGAGGAGATGGAAGCCAAAAAGGCCGAACAGGAGCGCAAAGCCGCCGTCAGACAGCAGGCGAAACAGCCCAAAAGCCAGAAGGGCAGCGCGGTGGCTTCCTATAAAAAGAGCCGCAAGGCGAAGAACGCCGCGGTAAAGGAAGTCCGGGACTACTCCGAGCCTTCCACACCCTCGTTCGTGACCGAGGAAGAGGCGGAGCGGATGAAGGCGGCGAAACGGGAGGAGAATAAGCCCGTATACAAGGGCGGACCTTACAACAAGGGGAAGAAAAAGCGCTGATGTACGAAAGTCTTGCCGGGATATACGACAAGTTGATCGGCTTTGACCATGAAGGATATTTTTCGTTTGTCGCCCCTTATCTGAAGGGCGAAGGGCTTGACCTTGCGTGCGGCAGCGGCATATTCACCGCGCTGGCGGCGCGGGCGGGGCATAAGATGACGGGCATTGACTCAAGCCCGGAAATGCTCAACGCCGCGGAGGGCAGATGTTCCGCCGAATGGGTGCTTGCGGACATCTCGCGCATAAAAATTCCGAAAAACACTTACGGTTTCGTCACCTGCGTGTGCGACGGGTTCAACTATCTTTCCCCGCGCGCGCTTGCGCGTACCATTAACAATATTTACGCGGCTTTGGACGGCGGCGGAGTGCTCGTGTTCGACGTGAGCACGCCCTACAAGCTGAAAAGCGTGGGCAATAAGGATTTTTTCTATGAAGACGGCGGAGTTTATCTCGGCTGGAACAACTCTCTTTCGGGCGGAAGGTGCGATATTTTCCTGACGTGCTTCACCCCTTCGGGCGGCAAGTACGAAAAGAGCGAAGAGGAACATTCGCTTTATATCCACGACAGGAAATTCCTGCTCGGCTGCCTTGAAGGATTCAAGGCGGAAATTTACGACGGGGAAACGTACGGAAGGGTGCGCCCCAAAAGTTTAAGATGGCTTTTTATCTGCAGGAAGGTTTGATATGAAAGACGTAATGAGCAAAGCCCTGCTTTTCGACGGCAAGGCGATGATAACGGTATGGAGCATGCCGCGCGCGGCGGAAGAGGGCGCGCGCCTTCATAATATGACGGACGACGCGGCGAACGTGTACGGCAGGGTGCTGGCGGTGTCGGCGTATATGGCGGCGGGGCTTAAAAGCGAAAGCGACAAACTCACCGTCATAGTGGAAGGCGACGGCAAGCTGGGCAGGATAGTGGCGTGCGGAGAATGCGGCGCAAAGGTGCGCGGCTACGTATCCAACCCGCGGGAAGTGCTGCGCGCGGGCGAACAGCCCTCCGCCATGGTGGGCGGGGAAGGCGTTATCTCCGTGATAAAGGATATGGGTATGGAACAGCCTTACCGCGGCTACGGCAATGTGGTGAAAGGGGATATAACAAGCGACTTTGCCGGATACTTCCTGCTTTCAGAGCAGACGCCCACCGCGCTTTCGCTTGATTGCGCGTTCGAAGACGGAAAATGCCTCATGTGCGGCGGCGCGGCGGCGGTGCCGCTTCCCGGCTGCGGCGAAGAATATCTGGTGGTGCTGGAAGATATAATGCGCAACTTCACCGATATACGCTCCGCCCTGGAAACGGATACCCCTAAGGAGCTTATAGAAAGACATTTCGGGCACTTTTCCCCCGTGTATCTTCCCGAAATCACGCCCGCGTACAGGTGCACCTGCTCTCGCGCGCGCACTTCGGGCATGATAAAGGCCATCGGCAGAAAGGAAGCCATGTCGATTATCGACGAATGCGGAAGAATAGACGTGCATTGCGAGTTCTGCGGAAAAAATTATTCATTTAATGCGCAAGATATAGATAAACTGTTTAAGGAAGAATGATATGATACAACTGCCGCACAACTGCCGCTACTATCTGGACCAAAGCCGGGAATACGCGTTGAAAAAGGACTACGTCCGTTCGCTGCGTATGCTTTACCTTGCCCAGACGTATGCGGACAACTCCGACGACGAGTACGAATGTTTCGCGGAAAAGCTGAATATATTCGACGCACTCGGCGCGGACGTGCTGGCGGTTTGTTACGAATCCATCGCAAAGCAGGCTTTCGGGGAGGAGATGTACGCGGTGCTTGTGAACAACGCGGTCGCGCACAAGGACGCGGAGCAGGCGGCGTATTATCTCGACCTGTACAATTCGGAAGGGGAGGACGATATTCCCCGCATAACCCCGTCGGACGAGCGGGAGGAAGAAGGCGGCGCCGCGGGCGTGCCTATGGAAAAGCTGATAGCGGATGCGGACGGCGTTTCACCCATAAGGGCGGTGGACGCGGAAGAAGAGTATATCAACGGCGAACTCAAAAAGGTCATGGCGTACGCGCTCACCGGCAGCGTGGAACCCGCCATGATAAAAAAGCTCATGGAACTGCGTTCGGACAATCCGAAGATGGAAGATAGGATATGCCAGGTGCTGGCGCAGTGCGCGGATATAGTGCAGGAGGACGCCTCCCTTGAAATTTACCGCAGTCTGGTCACGCGCGCGGCGGAGTGTCCTGCCGTAATCTTCGACGGCTGCATAAGCAGCAGCGTGCGCAAGGACGGGGAACTGTGGCGCGCATACGATAAAAGGCTGCTGGAAATCGTGGAAAAAAGGGACCTTTCCGTCCGCGACAAACGCATGGCGGCGTTCGCGCTGGTGGAGCACAGCCACGCGGAAAAGGCGCTTGAAGTGCTGGAAGGGTGCGACGTGTCCCTTGCGGATATATTCGCGCGCAGAATATATATCTCCGCCCTGCTTCTTACGGAAGGAGGGGAGGAAGAGGCGCTTTCCATGCTGGAAGACAATCTGCTTCTGGAGGACAAGGACGACAGAATCGTCTGGGAATTTTATAAAAGATTCGGCAAAACGCGCTGTTTCGAGCACTACAACTGCGCATTTTTCAGCGTGAAGGAGAGCGTTCTGAACGACGCTTCCGCCATGAAAACGAACGAAATACGCGAATTGATGCAGACGACTTACGGCAGGTTCATGTTCGAGGAAATAGCCCGCACCGCGTCCTACCGCAGCATACCGATGGACGAGGAGGCCATGGTGGCGTTCATCTGCCTTTATACCGACTATCAGCCGGAAGCGGCGCTCCGCCTTTTGTACGACCACGAAATAAGCAGCAGGATAAAGCGCACCATTCTGCACCGCTTCATCTACAACAACGACGTGTACGACGTGAAAAAATACGTGTTTCTGACGGGCGTGGACAGGTACGTCACGGTGGAGGACTTCGGATATATCTACCGCAACGACGTCATTTTCGGCGAGGAGTTCGACAACTGGCCGGAAAGAATCCGCGCCGCCGCGTCCACCGCGGTCGTGGACTGCTGTTTTTACAACAACTACGGGGAAGGGGAACTGTTCGCCGCCGTGAAGCAGGTGTATGAAAAAATGCGCAAAATGCGCGGCATATGCGCGTTCAATACGATCTACCGCGCGATAGTGCTCACGCTCAATCCCAATCTTGAGGACTTTTACAACGCGTCGGGAATGACGGAAAAGGATAAGTCCAAGGTGCTCGCCGTTGCGAAAAAGTTCGGCATAAAGCTGGAAGACTGAAAGGGCATTACGCGGCAAAGCGGCGGGTCGCCGCAGACCGATTACTCTGCGAAGAAAGCGGTTCGGCATTATCGCTTTGATACTTCGCAAAAATAAGGGAAATATCCGTTTATTTTCTTGACATACGCGTTTTATTCGTATATAATTGTTTCAGCAAAGCAGAAATTCCTTTCTCACCTGCCGCAATTAAGTAGGCAAGGTCAATAGAAAACGCAGTAAGTGCGGCGAAGGGTATATCATGCTTTCGCCGCAATTTTTATTAAGGGAGGGACTACCTATCAAAGAGCTTGCAATTAACGGACAAATCCGTGCGCGGGAAGTGAGAGTTCTCGACAAGGACGGAAATCAGCTGGGCATAATGTCTTCTTTCGAAGCGCTCAGAAAGGCGGAGGAGTACAACCTGGATCTGGTGCTCATCTCGCCCGTGGCAAATCCGCCCGTATGTAAAATCATGGATTACGGAAAGTACAAGTACGAAACCATGAAAAAGGAAAAGGAAAACAAGCGCAACCAGAAGGTAGTGGAAATCAAGGAAATATGGCTGTCTGCCACCATCGACGTGGGCGATCTGAACACCAAGGCGAAGCAGGCGGGCAAATTCCTGGAAAGCGGAAACAAGGTAAAGGTATCCATACGCCTCAAAGGCAGACAGATGGCGCGTCCGGAAATGGCGGTCAAGGTGATGGAAGACTTTTACGAACTAGTAAAGGAGTGGGGGCAGAAGGATAAGGATCCCGTCACCGAAGGCAGGAACGTGACCATGCTGCTTTTACCCCTGACCAATAAAAAATAACCTGAAAGGAGTATACAATTATGCCCAAACAGAAATCGCATAGCGGCGCCAAGAAGCGTTTTACGCTTACCGGCGGCGGCAAACTGAAAAGAGCAAAGATGAACAGGCGTCACATTCTGACCAAGAAGGCGTCCAAGAGAAAGCGCGGCTTGCGCAAGACTGCTTACGTATCCGTAACGCAGGAAAAGACCATCAAGACGATGATAGGATAACAAAGGAGGCTCAAAATGAGAATCAAAAGAGGCGTAAACGCAGTTAAAAAGCGCAGAAAGATATTGAAGCTCGCCAAGGGTTACCGCGGCGCCAAGTCCAAGCTGTACCGCATCGCCCGCCAGGCGGTGATGAAGTCGGGCAACTATGCTTTCGTCGGACGCAAGCAGAAAAAGCGCGATTTCCGCAAATTGTGGATAGCGCGTATCAACGCGGCGGCGAGAATGAACGGACTTTCTTACAGCAAGTTCATGTTCGGTCTGAAACAGGCGGGTATCAACCTCAACCGCAAGGTGCTTGCGGACATGGCTGTGAACGACGCAAACGCGTTCAACGCGCTTTGCGAGCAGGCAAAAGCAAAGCTCGCGTAAAGTGGGAGTTATTGCGGGGGCTGGCTTGTCAGCCCCCGTTTTTTTAGTATGCGGCAGTATATCACGTCCGCCCGCGGAGAGGGCGTAAAATTCGTAAAAAAACTCATATCCGATTCCTCTTTCAGAAGAGAGCGCAACCTTGTCGTCGTCGAGGGCGAACGTACCATAGCCGACCTTCCGGCGCACGTCAGGGTGGAGTCCGTCTATATCCTGAAAGAAAAAGAGGATAAGTTTTCGCGCTTTTTCGGTCTGTGCGGCGACGTGAATATATGCACGGAAAACGTAATGCGCGCCATATCTTCCGCCGTGACCCCTCCGGGCGTGTTGGCGGTGGTGCAGCTGCCTCCGCAAAGGGAGCAGGGCGACAGGCTGATAGTGCTGGACGGCATAACCGACCCCGGAAACATGGGCACCGTTATCCGCACGGCGGCGGCGCTGGGCGGCTGGGACGTATTGTGCGTGGACTGTTGCAGCGCCACTTCGCCCAAAGCCGTAAGGGCGGGCATGGGCGGAATTTTCCGCGTGAACGTGAAGGAAATAAGCGGAGAAGAAGCGGAGAAATATACGCGCGGGTATAAGATATTCGCGCTTGATATGCACGGGGAAAACGTGTATAATATAAAAAAAGACGAATTCACGGGCAGGTTTGCCGTGGCTGTCGGCGGAGAAGCCTTCGGGCTTTCGGACGGGCTGAGAAAGAGGGCGGATAAGATAATCTCCCTGCCCATGCCGGGCGATATGGAATCGCTCAACGCGGCGGTAAGCCTGGCGGTCACGCTTTACACCGTGGAATACGCACTCAAATAATTTTCGGAGGAGAAAACAATGTCCGGACACAGCAAATGGGCGAACATCAAGAATAAAAAGGGCGCGGCGGACGCCAAGCGCGGCGCGGTATTCACCAAGATAGGCAGGGAAATTGCCGTTGCGGTCAAGGCGGGCGGACCCGATCCGGCGTCCAACTCCAAACTGCGCGACGCAATTGCCAAGGCAAAGGCGGCGAATATGCCCGGCGACAACATTGAGCGCAGTATCAAAAAGGCGAGCGGCGAACTCACCGCCGTAAACTACGAAGAAAACGTATACGAAGGCTACGCGCAGGAAGGCGTCGCGGTCATCGTGGAAACGCTTACCGACAACACCAACCGCACTTCCGCGGACATACGCCACATATTCAGCAAATGCGGCGGCTCGCTGGGCACCACGGGCTGCGTGTCCTATATGTTTGAAAAGAAGGGGCTTATCGTGGTGGACGGCAGCGGCGTGGACGAAGATACGCTCATGATGGAAGCGCTCGAAGCGGGCGCCGACGACGTGGTGGCGCAGGACGGCTATTTTGAAATATACACCGCTCCAGCCGATTTTTCCGCCGTGCGCGAGGCGGTGGAAGCCAACAAGGATTACGTCATTCTGGACGCGGGCGTGCAGATGATACCTTCCAACACGGTTACTCCTTCAGCGGAAGCGGAGGTCAAAATACGCCGCCTTCTGGACATGCTGGAAGACAACGACGACGTGCAGAACGTCTATCACAACGCGGAACTTTCCGACGAGGGCGAAGAAGAGTAAAACGTTATTCAGAGGTGGATTATGAGCGTTACGCAGCAGGTTGAAAGCATATGCAGGGCGGCACACGACGCGCAGTACGCCTTGGCGGGCGCAAGCGCGGAAGATAAAAACAAAATGCTCCGCGCCATAGCAAAGGCGATAAGCGGCGCAAGCGGGCAGCTTCTGGAGATAAACAAAAAGGACGTGGAGGAGGCAAAGGCTTCCGGTATGTCTTTTGCCATGGTGGACAGGCTCACTCTGACCCCCGAACGCATCTCCGTCATGGCGGAGGGCGTGGCTCAGGTTGCCGACCTGCCCGATCCCGTGGGCGAGGTCACGGAAGAGTGGACCGTGCCTTCCGGACTTCATATCAAAAAAGTGCGCGTACCGCTCGGCGTTATAGGCGTTATATACGAATCGCGCCCCAACGTCACCGCGGACGTGGCGGCGCTCTGCCTCAAATCGGGCAACTGCGTAGTGCTCCGCGGCGGCAAGGACGCCATCAATTCCAACCGCGCGATATACAATATCATAGTAAAAGCCGTAAAAGAAAGCGGCTTTGATCCCGCCTGCGTGGGATTTATCGACGATACTTCGCGTGAAGGAAGCACGGCGCTTCTGAAGCAGGGCGGATACGTGGACGTGGTCATTCCGCGCGGCGGCGACGGCCTGAAACATTTCGTGCTGGAAAACGCCGTAATGCCCGTAATCGCAAGCGCGGGCGGCGTGTGCCACCTTTTCGTGGAAAAAAGCGCAAATCCCGACAAGTGCATACCCGTTATAGAAAACGCGAAAATGCAGCGTCCTTCCACCTGTAACGCGCTCGAACAGCTGCTCGTCCAGCGTGATATTGCGGAAAAATTCCTGCCCGCGGCAATTAAAAATCTTACCGATAAAGGTTGCAGGATAACCGCCTGCAAGGAAAGCAAGGCTATTTTAGACGGCGCGGGAGTGCCCTGCATTGCCGCCACGGAAGAGGACTTCAGAAAAGAGCACGGCGACTATGAACTTACCGTGCGCGTGGTCAAGGACACGGACGAGGCGATTGCCATAATCAACGCGAACAACACCGCGCACTCGGACGGCATCTTGTCCGAAGATAAGAAGGAGATAGCCAAATTCGTCAAAGGCGTGGACGCGGCGTGCGTCTATGTGAACGCATCCACCCGCTTTACGGACGGCTTCCAATTCGGCTTCGGCGCGGAAATAGGCATATCCACGCAAAAACTTCACGCGCGCGGACCGCTCGGCTTAAAACAGCTCACAAGCGAAAAATATATCGCGGACGGCGATTACCTCAGCAGAAAGTAATGAGAATTCTGGGCATAGACCCCGGCTTCGCCATCGTCGGCTACGGGGTGATAGACAGCGAAAAAGGGAAATCCTCCGTTGTGGATTACGGCGTTATCACCACCCCCAAGGAGGAAAAACTTCCCGCGCGCCTGCACATGATCTATGACGACCTTGCCGCGCTCATCGACAAGTTCAAGCCCGACTGCATGGCGATAGAAGAGCTTTTTTTCACCAAGAACATAACCACGGGTATCGCCGTGGCGGAGGCGAGGGGAGTTATCCTGCTGTGCGCCACGCATAAGCTGGGACATATCTTCGAATACACCCCCAACCAGATAAAGGAAGCCCTTACCGGCTACGGCAAAGCCACCAAGGCGCAGATGCAGTTCATGGTCACCCGTCTTCTGGGACTCAAATCCGTGCCCAAGCCCGACGACGCCGCCGACGCGCTCGCCGTCGCGCTTACCCAGGCGCAGACGGGTAGGCTTGCGGGCATATTCCGAGTTTAAGCGCTTCGCTTAAGCGCCGAATGAAAATGCCGCGCGATAAAGCAACTCGATAAGCGTACAAAATCTGCGCGCGGCATTTTGCGCTTACGTTTTTAAGGGAAAACCCGTTCATTCGCAAGCTACGCTTGCT
The DNA here is from genome assembly GCA_904382605.1 of Candidatus Alloclostridium intestinigallinarum. Lineage (GTDB taxonomy): Bacteria > Bacillota > Clostridia > Christensenellales > UBA3700 > Alloclostridium > Alloclostridium intestinigallinarum. Next base: position 47,758 of record CAJFJA010000014.1, read on the forward strand.
TGAGAACAGGTTTTTCCTTCTTTTCGCGCAAAGTTTTATATTAGGGCAAACAATTCTTTTGCGCGAAAATTCAACCCTTTCCGCCCTTACGGGAAAACTTGCACGGCAAGTTTTAGAGGTGCGCTCGCCGAAAAGTGTGATTTTCGGCGGCGGATTATCCGCTTTTTATAACATATAGCCGTGCGGAGAAATCGACAGCACACTTCACGGATTAATCAGCCAGCGGTGGCTCACCGCCGCTCGCAAAAGCGCGGTTTTGCTTCGCTTATATTATCACGGGTGGAGCGCCACGCGCTCCCGCTTGGCAGAATGTAATTTTGCCGCGCCTTATTTGCAATAAAAGTGTTGCAGAGAAAAAAGTTTTTTATATTCTTATATAATGCAAAATGTGAAAGTATCGTTTACCAAAATTCTTGGTATCGACATATATGGCAATTTTTATTAATCTGTCCACTATAGTGGACACTTCATTTATAAAAGAAAGTAAACAAACCGATACCAAGATTTTTGGTAAACGATAGTATTTGAGCCAGGCAATAATATAAAGCAAAGTATTGCGGAGATATCAATTTTGAAATTCAGTTTCGCTGTCAGGTACTACTTGACAAGGTTATTTTGGATAGTAAGTAAGACAGGCTTGTCAAGTACTGCTTGACAAAGGAGAATCGGCTGTTTTTATGGTAATCAAAAAAGCATTGCGAAGAGATACCCCGCAATACTTTTTCTGTCATTTCAAGGTATGATAGGGGGCGGCGGTGCGCCGCTGTCAAGTACTACTTGACAAAAGTAAGTCGGCTGTTTTTATGGTAATCAAACAAAAAAGTATTACGGAGAAGAAAAGCCGTAACTTGGCGCAATGTTACTGCACGGCATAATCAGGGGTAGAGCATCCCACGCTCCCGGCTCGCCGCAATTTTGCGCGCTTTATTTGCATTATAAGGTCGTGCGAAGAAAAAGTTTTTATATATTCTTATATAATGCAAAATGTGAAAGTATCGTTTACCAAAATTCTTGGTATCGACATATATCAGGTTTTTATAAGACTTTTGTCCACTTAAGTGGACAAGCTGTTTTACTACTCTGATATATTACGAAAGGAGAGAAGTAACCTATACCAAAGATATTGGTATAGGCATATAGTTGATTTTATAATTTATTTGTCCTCTTTGCTTCGCTTTACTTATAGCCGCCGAATGAAATGTTTTGCGATAATACTTGTATCACGGAGAAAATTTGCTGTACAAAACGATAAAGCAAAGTGCGGATAAATTGACATTCCGCGCTTTTTGTATTATATTATATATATGTATTCTTATATCATCGGCACAATCGCGGACATGGAAGAGGGTAAGGTTGTTCTGGACAACCACGGAATAGGATACGAACTGAACGTATCTTCCTTTACGCTGTCCAAAGTCGGGGCGGCGGGCAAGCAGATAAAGCTGTTCACGCACCTGGGTGTGACCGATGACGCCATGCGCCTTTACGGCTTTATATCCGAAGAAGAGCGCACTATGTTCTTGAAGCTGATAACGGTCAGCGGAATAGGTCCGAAAGTCGCGCTCCAGATTTTGTCGGGCATGGACGTGCGCACGCTCGCGCTCGCCATCGTCAATTCGGATACAAAGTCGCTTGCGCGTATAAAAGGCATAGGCAAAAAGACCGCCGAGCGCGTTATCGTGGAGCTTAAAGAGCGCGTGGAGAGCGAGGCGGTGGAGAGCGGCGAATTTGCCGGTATCGGTTCTTCCGACCCCGTCGGACAGGAAGCGGCGGCGGTGCTCGTTTCGCTGGGGCTTTCGCGCACGGAAGCTGTTACAGCCGTGAACAAGGTGCTCGCGGCGGGCAGGGCGAAAACGCTGGAAGAAGTGATAACGCTTGCGTTAAGGAGTGTGGATAAATAATGGATTTCTTGCCCGAAGACGAAGAAAGGTTTCTGTCCTCATACAACATAGAACGGGAAGGGGACAACGATATATCCCTGCGCCCCAAGACCATGGCGGACTACGTGGGGCAGGAGAAGATAAAGAGCAACCTGGAAGTGTATATCCAGGCGGCGAAAGCGCGCGGAGAAGCGCTCGACCACGTCCTTTTGTACGGACCTCCCGGGCTGGGAAAGACCACTCTCGCGCACATAATCGCGGCGGAGATGAATTCGCAGATACGCATAACTTCCGGTCCCGCAATAGAAAAAGCCGCCGACCTTGCCGCAATTCTGACCAACTTAGAGCAGGGCGACGTGCTGTTCATCGACGAAATACACCGCCTGAACAGGGCGGTAGAGGAAATTCTCTATCCCGCAATGGAGGACTTCGCGCTCGACTTCATGGTGGGCAAGGGACCTTCGGCAAAGAGTATCCGCCTGCCTCTCAACAGGTTCACCCTGATAGGCGCAACCACGAAAGCGGGCATGCTCACTTCTCCGCTCAGGGACAGATTCGGCGTGAACTGCCGTCTGGAACTGTATTCGCCCGAAGAACTTGCCGTAATCGTCAAGCGTTCCGCGTCGATTCTGGGCGTGGAAATCACCGAAGGCGGCGCAAAAGAGATAGCCTCGCGTTCACGCGGCACTCCGCGTATAGCCAACCGCATTCTGAAGCGCGTGCGCGACTGGGCGCAGGTGCGCGGCAACGGCATTGTGGACGAAAGGGCGGCGGACGAAGCCCTGCGCGGCATGGAGATAGACAAGAAGGGGCTTGACAATATCGACAGGCTCATTTTAACCACGATGATAGATAAATTCGGTGGCGGTCCCGTGGGACTTGATACTCTGGCGGCGGCGGTGGGAGAGGATTCGGGCACGATAGAAGACGTGTACGAACCCTACCTCATGCAGATAACATTCATAGCGCGCACGCCGCGCGGCAGGATATGCCTTCCCGACGCCTATAAGCATATAGGCAGAAAATACAGCGGCGGCAACGGACAGATGAGTATGTTTGACGCTGAGGGAGAAGAAGATTGAAGACATCTGATTTCGACTACTATTTGCCAAAAGAACTCATCGCGCAGCACCCTTTGGAGCGGCGCGATTCTTCACGTCTTGCCGTATTTCACAAAGACAGCGGCGAAATTGAACACAGGCATTTTGCCGACATTACCGAATATCTGCGCCCCGGCGACGTGCTCGTAATAAACGACACGCGCGTAATTCCCGCGCGCCTTCTGGGCGTGAGGATAACTTCCGCCGTACCCGAAGAAAAGGCGGCGGAGCACGAAAAGAACTGCGAAGTCCTGCTTTTGAAACGCATTTCCCTCACCGATTGGGAATGTATCGTCCGTCCGGGCAAAAAACTGCGTACAGGTGCGAAAATTTACTTTTCACCCCGCCTTTCAGCCACGGTTACGGGCATAAAGGACGAAGGGGTGCGCGTGCTTACCTTTGAAACGGACGGAGTTTTTGAAGAGGTGCTCGATGAGGTTGGCAACATGCCGCTTCCGCCTTATATCACGGAAAAATTGGAAGACAAGAGCCGTTACAACACCGTTTACGCACACACGGACGGTTCGGCGGCGGCTCCCACCGCGGGACTGCATTTCACCCCCGAACTTTTGCAAAAGGTAAAGGATATGGGCGTGAAAATCGCGCCCGTGCTCCTGCACGTGGGACTCGGCACGTTCCGCCCCGTCAAGGAAGAAGAGGCCACCGCGCATAAAATGCACAGCGAGTATTACGAAATCTCCGCCGAAAGCGCCGCGATGATCAATGACGCGCGCAAATCGGGCGGCAGGGTAGTGTGCGTGGGCACCACGTCCGTGCGCACCCTTGAAAGCGCAAGCGCGGAAGACGGCACTCTGTCCGCCTGCTCGGGCAACACGGAAATTTTTATCTATCCCGGTTACCGCTTCAAGTGCGTCGACGCCCTCATAACCAACTTCCATCTGCCCAAATCCACCCTAATAATGCTCGTTTCCGCCTTTATCGGCAGGGAAAACACCTTGAAACTGTATAATGAAGCGGTAAGGCTAGGGTATCGCTTTTTCTCCTTCGGTGATGCTTGCTTACTGATATAAGCGTAAAATAGCTAATTCAAAAATCCGAAAGATAAAAAATATTTTCTTTCGGATTTTTTCTTACGCATTTTCCGCCCGCGAGGGCGCCGCATATAAGGCGCGTGATACTTTGTCGAGGCAATTTTTCCCTCAGTCACGTACGCCCTAGTACGCTCCTGTCGTGAAAAATCACCTCTCCTTGTCTGACACGCCTTCTCTGCGGTGCATTTGAGCGCGGCTACAAAGCGGTAAAATTATAAAAAATAGAGCGCGGCAAAATCGAATTTTGCCAAGCGTAACCTCTAAAATTCGCCGTGCGAATTTTCCCGTAAGGGCGGAAAGGGTTGGCGTGGTGACCACGCTGTCTTAACCGCATTGCAGTAACTGCCGCCTATACACACTTATATTCCTTGCACGCGAAATGGGTAGCCGTTGCGCGAAAAGAAGGGAGAACCGACCCTCAAGCAGGAGCGTTTGAAGCCATAGTGAAGATGGAACTTTATTTTATAGTTTGATATTGCAAGGCGGTTAAGGGATGCAACGTCCCACGTTGCCAAGGCGGTTAAGGGGCGTGAGCGTCACACGCTCCCGAATGGGTGGGTTCTTCCTTTAAGGCGAAACCGCAAAGTGTTTTGCGGCGATAAAACTATGCTTATCGCATAGCCTTATCGCAAAACACTTTCAATCGGCGGTTAAGCGAAGCGCCTTATATGCGGTGCCTAAGGTTAAAATACTTGCGGATACGTTTGACATTCCGCAAGCATTTTTATTATATTATTTATATGTTCAAATATGAAGTAATACACACATGCAAGCAGACGGGCGCGCGAGTAGGCAGGCTGACCACGCCGCACGGGGAGATAATCACCCCCGTATACATGCCCGTGGGCACGAACGCGGGGGTAAAGGGACTTACTCCCGAACAGGTTAAGGAAACGGGCGCGCAGATAGTGCTGTCCAACACCTACCATTTGTATCTGCGCCCGGGAAGCGACATAGTGGAGCGTGCCGGGGGACTGCACAGGTTCATGAATTGGGACAGACCAATTCTGACTGACAGCGGCGGTTTTCAGGTATTTTCCCTTTCGTCCATGCGCAAAGTCACCGACGACGGCGTGAAATTTTCCTCGTATTACGACGGTTCGCCGCACTATCTCACGCCCGAAGCGGCAATAAAGATAGAAGAGCAGCTCGGCGCGGACATAATCATGGCGTTTGACGAATGTACGGCGGCGGGCACGAATTACCGCAAATCGGCGGGCGCAATGCAGCGCACTCTTTCGTGGCTGGAGCGGTGCGTCAAGGCGCATACGCGCGAAGACCAGATGCTTTTCCCCATAGTGCAGGGCAATCTGTACGAAGATTTGCGCATTGAAAGCGTAAAGGCTACCGCGCCTTTTGCAAAGTGCGGAATGGCGATAGGCGGGCTTTCCGTAGGCGAACCCAAGGAAGTCATGTACAAAATGCTGGACGTCATCCGTCCTTATTATCCGCAGAACCAGCCCATCTATCTTATGGGCGTGGGGTCGCCCGACTGCATAGTGGAAGGCGTGCTCCGCGGAATAGATATGTTCGACTGCGTGCTTGCCACGCGCATGGCGCGCAACGGCGCGGCGTTTACCCGCCGCGGCAACATCACCGTCCGCAACGGCGCGTACAAAGAGGACTTCTCGCCCGTGGAAGAGGGGTGCGACTGCTATTGCTGCCGCAATTATACCCGCGCTTATGTCAGACATATGCTCAATGTGGGCGAAATAGGCGGCGGACAACTGCTGTCTATCCACAATATCCGCCACCTTACCAAGCTGACGGAAGATATACGCGCGGCTATCATGGAAGACAGATTCGGCGACTTCGTGGAAAACTTCCGCAAAGGCTACGATTGGAAAGTCAAAGGCTAAGCAGGAAAAAGGGGATAAGCTGAAAAAGCGGCAAAATCCCCTCTATTTTTCAACGGTATATATTTATTTTACTTAACAATTGCGTGTATTTTGTTGCAATTACGGTAAAAATACTTTATTATATTTATTGCAACCGAATATACAGGTAGGGTGATACCTGACAAATAAAGGAGTGTAATTTATGGGCGACAATTGGTATATATGGGTCATATTGGGCGTATTGCTCGTGTTTATGATTCTTATGTCGGTAATTCCGAACAGGAAGAGGCAGAAGAAAGCGCAGGAGATGATGAACAGTATCCGCGTGGGCAGCAAGATCAAGACGATCGGCGGCTTTATCGGCGAGATAAAGGCTATAAACAACGACCGCAACGAATTTATCGTGGATCTTTCCGCAAACGGCGACGGCAGTCTGCTTGCCACCATTGACAGGGCGGCGGTTTACACCGTGCTTAATCCCGCTACTCCCGCTCCCGAAACCGTGAGCGCGGCGGACGACCTTGCGCAGGACGAAAAATCTGAAGCCAAGGCGGAAGAAAGGGCAGACAAGAAGAAAAAGCGCGGCAAAAAGCATAAGCAGGCGGAAGTAGTGGACCTCGATTCTCTTCCCGCCGACGACGCGGAAGCAGAGCGTGCCAAGATGAGTAAGGAAGAAGTTTTCGACCTCGGCGAAAGCGCCGGGCAGGACGGCGCGGAGACCGGAGCGGACGTTCCCGCGGAGAATAACAAGCAGGACACAAATCCCGACCTTTAAGATAATATAGGCGGAAATCGTTAATTCAAAAAAATACGGACGGCAATATGTTTGCCGCCCGTAATTTTTTTTCATACGCTTTTCCGCCCGCGGGGGCGCCGCGCATAAGCACCCTACTACTGTGTCAAGGCGACTTTTTTCTTGGTCACATACGGTATGCCGAACAGGAACAATACGA
>CAJFJA010000015.1 GCA_904382605.1 Candidatus Alloclostridium intestinigallinarum
CGTATAGTTTAATTAAGTACCCCTCATTGTGTTTCCATATTCTTCTCCTTTTGTCTTTCTTTGATTGTCTATGTGTAACAAATGTATTGTAAACCTACAAAATGTTTTGCCCGCTTCTCCGCCGCGTCTGCGGAAAAGCGGAAAGCAAAAACGCGCCCGCAGGCGCGCCTTTACATGTTATATCCGTTATACTCTTACAATATATCCGTCCTTGCGCGGTTTTGCGGGAGCGGGCTGCGCGGCGGGGTAACCCAATGCCAAAGCGCCTACGCCGGCAAGCGTTGAAGGCAGATTCCACTTTTCGAGCAACTGTTTGCCTTCCTTACTTTCAAACATCTCCTTTTCGCGGTTTATCCACACGCTTCCCAGTCCCAGCGAGTGGGCCGCCAGCATCATATTTTCCAGCACGCAGCTTGCGTCCTGCACATAGGTGTGCGCGGAAGCGTCCGCCAGCACAAGCACTATCACGGGCGCGCCGTAGTAGGGGTCGGAGTCCGTGCCCATAACGGCGGCGTTCATCTTCATCAATTGATTGCGCGTGTCCTTGTCCGTCACCGCCACTATAACGGGCGATTGTCTGCCCATGCCGGTAGGGGCGTAGGTGCCCGCTTCCAGAACGGCGTCAAGCATATCCCCGGGAACGGGGTCCTGCTTATATGCGCGCACACTGCGCCTTGTCTTTATTGTCTGAATAACCTGATTCATATTCCACCTCCGCAATAATTTTATCACCCGAACGCCGCGCGGTCAAGGGCAAAAAGTAAAATTCGGCGGAGCTATTTACTTGTACAGATAAAAATGTTATAATAAAACCGCTTGAAATAAGATTCCGTTTTACAGGCCGACAGCCGTAAAATTGCAGTTATAAGGTGGGATTTTTATGGGTGAACTTAGCAAAATTCCGAATGTGGGCAAAGCTACCGAAAAGGATTTGATTGTTATGGGTTATACTACGGTCGAGTCGTTGAAAGGCAGGACCGCCCGGCAGCTTTACGACGAAGAGTGCGCTTTGAGAGGCGAACTCATCGACCGCTGTCAGTTGTACTTATACCGAGCTGTGGAATATTTCGTCAATACGCCTGAACCCGATCCGCAAAAGCTGAAATGGTGGTATTGGAAAGACGAGTTTGTCGAGCCGTCGCCATGCGGTGCGGTATGCGCGGAATGCGGACTGTTTCCGCAAACATGCGGCGGGTGCCGCAAGATAAAGGGCAAGGTGTATTGGTTGCGGTATACGGGCGATAACGTGTGCAAAGTGTACGATTGTTGTGTAAACGGGAAGGGACATAAAAACTGCGGAGCGTGCGAAAAGTTGCCCTGCGAAAAATTCACAAAAGATCCGACGGTTTCCGACGAAGAGAATGCGGCGCATCTTGAAAGCATGGTAAAGCGGCTGAAAGGATAGGGGGTAAATTGTCCGTGGAGAAAAAAGATATAGATATAGTGAAAGAAAACTACGACAACAACGCCCACGCCGAATGGGAGCGGCTGGAAGGTTTTCACTTTGAATTCGAGATTGCAAAGCACTATCTGAAGAAGTATTTGCGCGGAAAAACCGTGCTCGATATAGGCGGCGGTCCGGGCAGATACAGCGTCTATCTCGCAAAGCTCGGTTATGACGTCACTTTGGTAGATCTGAGCGAGGGGAATGTTGCGCTCGCCAAAGAAAAATTCCGCGAACACGGCGTAAACGTTAAGGCGTACGTATGCGACGCGCGCGATTTGTCGTCATTGCGGCTGGGAAAATTCGACAACGTGCTTTTAATGGGGCCGCTCTATCATTTGTCGGACGTTGAGGACAGAAAAAGGTGCGTTTTGCAGGCGAAAGAACATCTGAACGGCGGCGGCGTTTTGTTCGCTTCGTTCATAACGATTACGGCGGGACTGAATTATTACTACGATACCGCTCCGGAACAGCTGTTACACGAACCGGATATGGACCTTTTTGACCGTATGGAAAAGGACGAATCGTGGAGCGGTATGGCGTTTACGCAGGCAACTTTTATCAACTGTTTGGAAGTCGAGCCTTTTTTCAATGAACTCGGCTTTGAAAAACTCGCCATTCTGGGGCAGGAAGGGCTGGCAGGTCCGCGCCTTACATATATCGAAAGAGCGGAAAAACCTGTACGCGATTTATATCTGGATCTATCGTTGCGCCTGTGTGAAAATCCGCAGTATTTCGTATACAGCGACCATTTATTGTATATCGGCAAGCATGACTGAGAGTGATTTGATTATCCGCGAAATAAAGAAAAGCGAGATACCGCTTTTGAAAAAATTTACCTATACGGCGATATATGTGCCGCAGGGCGCACAAAAACCGCATAAAAGTATTGTTGAATTACCCGAACTTAAAATATATTACGAAAATTTCGGAACAAAAGCTGACGATATATGTCTTGTGGCGGAAACAGGCGGAAAATTAGTCGGCGCGGTATGGACAAGAATAATAGATGATTATGCCCACATCGATGAAAATACGCCGTCGCTCGCTATCGCGGTAGAAGAAGAATACAGAAGCAAGGGGATCGGAGTGCGCCTTTTATTGGAGATTTTACGGAAGTTGAATGAGACAGGATTTTCCGCTGTATCGCTTTCCGTACAAAAGGAAAACTTTGCCGTAAAACTGTATGAAAAAACAGGCTTTAAGGTCGTAAAACAAAACGGCGGAGAACTTGTTATGGTGAAGGCGTTGCAATATAAATAGTAATAAAAACATGTTCTTGCAGTAAGGCAAAATGGTTAAAATTTAACGCAGTCTAGCCCTAGTTTTTAATAAATGATGACATATATAGCGAAAAGTCGCGGATAAAAATCTATATTTTAAATTAAGTAATTGTAAAATGATAATCTGATGTTGACATTTAGATAGCATCTAATTATAATACTTTATGGAAATAGGTATAAAGATATTAATGAAAAGAGTGCTTTTATATGAAATATGCTGGAGTTGATGGCGGACAATAGTAAAACATTATCATAATATATCAAAAATTTTCAAATTTAAGGAGAGAAAAGTGTATTCATTTGCGAATCAAAATGATGTAAGAGAATTGGCAAAATGGTGCGAAAGTATCATTAGAACCATACAAAAAGATCTTAAAGAATATATTACGTTTAGTTTTAATCTTATTGGAAGCGGCGGGAAGAAATTGGTGACGCAAAATGCTGATGAGGCATTTGATCTTGATTATAATTTAATTATACAAAAAGATAGACAGGGACTAATCGATAATCCGAAGAAATTGAAGAATATTATTCTTAACGCTTTCGACAGAAGATTAAAAGAAAATGTTGAAGGTTATAAAGGAGCGAAAGACTCAAAATCAGTTATAACAATAATTTTTTCGAATGGGATAAAAAGAACTTTTTCGTTTGATGTGGCAATTTATGTGGAGGCTGACAACGGATATACATACAAACTTATCCATGATAAAGAAAATAGAAAATATATTTGGAATCAAGTACCGAAATCAAAAAATTATTCGGAAAAAATGCAAGCTATCAAGAAAGCTGGAAAATGGGAAGAATTTAAGAAACGATATCTTGAATTAAAAAACAGTCATTTATGTTGTGGCGATAACATAAAGTCTTTTTCTGTATTTTTAGAGACTTTAAATGAGTTTTATATATAAGGAAATCGTAGGAGATTTATGAAAATAGAGCAGTTTTTTGAAAATTTGGAAATTGGCGAAAAAGATTTTGTAAATGCGGAAAAATACATAAAGGCAAAAGGGTTGTTTTGTCACCTACAGATAAAAAATAAACTACTTGCTTGGACGGAAGACGATAAAATCAAATATTCACAAATAGCAACTTATTATCGTTATGATAAAAGAATACGTATGGTTCTATATAAATATATCGCTTATCTTGAAGAGTATTATCGGGCGGCGATACTTGATGCCTATTTTGATAATACAAATCAAGAATTTTGGATAAATGAAATAATGAATAAATTAAATAAAAATATTCCACTAAATTTAATTTTAGAAAATCTTGGTTTTAATGATTTAATCAAGCAAATTAAGAAAATGCCTGATGAAATAAAAATAGAATGTAGCTTGTTTGAAAGAAAAAGACTACGAGAAAATTTATATGCATTAAAGGAACTTAGAAATGCCGTAATGCACAATAAATTTTTGCTGATGTACAGATGTTTTTCAGTATGTTATTTAAGCAACGGTCAGAAAGGTTCATCTCTTAGGGACAATATTATGAATCTTATTTCATTTTTACCGGAAAATGTTGGGAAAAAATGTAAGTTAGATATAGATAATTGTGCGAAAGAAAGAAATACAGAGCAAGACACGGAATGGGATTTACTGGAACAGGCAATTGTATCTTTAGAATAAATAACGCAAAAAGTAGAATAAGCAATAATTTTGTAAGCGTAAGTGACGTTATTATATCTTATTAAACTTAAAAAGTAAAAATTCATAATACAAATAAACTGCAATGCGTAGCAAAATTGTCAAAAGAAAAAGCAAGTCAACCCCAATTGTTCAACTTGCTTGTTATAAGAAAAAGCGTATCAGTCCGACGGGGCAAACGGGACTCGCCTTACAGCGATTGCAGGTAAGGGACACCAACGGTGCAATCGCGTGCAGCGTGGCGAAACGCAAGGCGTTTTTTAGCGGGCGGGTCCCCGTTATCTCCGCCATAGACAACAAGAATAAAAAAACAAGCCAAACCAATTGTTCAACTTGCTTGTTATAAGAAAAGGCGTATCAGTCCGACGGGGCAAACGGGACTCGCCTTACAGCGATTGCCGATAGGGGACGCCGAAGGCGCAATCGCGTGCAGCGTGGCGAAACGCAGGGCGTTTTCCCGCAGGCGGGTCCCCCGTTATCTCCACCATAGACAACAAAAAATAAAAAACAAGCCGAAGAACAATCTTCGACTTGTTGTCTATGGTGGAGATAACGGGACTCGAACCCGTGGCCTATGCGTTGCGAACGCATCGCTCTACCAGCTGAGCCATATCCCCACGGCAGAAATTATTTTACCACCGTGCGACGGTATTGTCAAACGATATTGCACGGTTAAAGCTAAATTTTACCGGCGATATTGACTGCAAGGCATATCAGTGCTAAAATGAAAATAAGCAAACGGTTTAAGGGGCGTATATGATAAGGATAGAGGGCGTTACCAAAATTTACAACAAGGGCGGCGCGGGCGAAGTAAAGGCGCTCGACGACGTCAGTTTTACCGTGCAGGACGGGGAGCTTTTGGCGATTACCGGTGAAAGCGGCAGCGGCAAGAGCACGCTTTTGAATTTAATAGGCGCTTTGGATACTCCCACGCAAGGCAAAGTTATAGTGGACGATAAGGACATATCGCATATTAAAGGAGAGGAAGCCGCGGCTTTCCGCCGGCATAATCTGGGCTTTGTATTTCAGGGATTTTATCTGGAAGAAGATTTTTCCGTACTCGTGAATGTGGAAATTCCGCTTATGTTGCAGGGGATCGGCAAGGAAGAAAGGCGCGAACGTGCGTTGAAAGCGCTTGAAGAAATGGGCTTGAAGGAAAAAGCGGAAGTTCCCGTCACACAGCTTTCCGGAGGACAAAAACAGCGTGTTTGCATTGCTAGGGCGCTTGTCGGCGGAGCGGGGCTTATTCTGGCGGACGAGCCGACTGGCAATCTGGATTCCCAAAACGGCGCCGCGGTAATGCAGATTTTCCGCGAATTGACGAAAAAAGGCGTGACGGTGATAGTGGTCACGCACAATAAAGAGCACGCCGAAGTGTGCGACAGAATAATCAATTTGAAAGACGGCAGGGTGACAGAGTGAAATTTTCCGATATGCTGAAATTCAGCGCAAGCTATCTGAAAAAGCACAAAGCGCGGTTTTTGATTACCACGGTATATTCGTTTTTGCTCATTTTGCTCATATTCGTAATTATATATTCGGCGTTTTCCGTGGTCGCAACGGCAAGGCGCGACGTGGAGGAATACGCGCACCAAAGCGGCAACGTGGCGAGGGTGAGTCTTTCGAATCTGATAGTTTATTCCGAATCGGACGGGGATTATCATCATTTTACTACGCGGGAAGAGATTGACGCCGTGCAGAAACAGCTTGAGAAGAAAGGAGAAACAAACGTCCAGATAGTTGAATCGCGCCGTGAAGCTCAATTTATGGGAATGAAAATAGCTCCAAGAACTATGAATGAAGAAGTTACCGTGCTACAGGGGCAGGGGCTTGACGAAGCGGGCGAAAACTCGATATGGATAACGGAGTACGCCGCAAGACTTTTGCAAAAGGTCGGCATGGGCGTCGGCAGCGTTGTAATGGTAAACAGCGCTTATGAAGGCGGCGCTTTTACGATAGCCGGAATAGTGGGCGGCGAGGGTGAAGCATATGCCCGTGAATCCGATTTGATACGCATGGGTTTTTTGCAGTTGAATGTCACTTATTCCGTTCAGCTTGCAAGCGGTTCTTATGCGGAAGTCGGCGAGTTGGACGGGATTATTTCGCAAACGAATGACAGTATTGAAACTTATGAAGACAAGGATCGCTTAAGTTGTGCGCTGACAAGCCATTATGAAGGGATCAATCTTTTAAGCGGTATTTTTGCGGCGGTTCTTGCGGTTGCGGCGGCGTTCTGCACTCTGCTTTTGTTGAGCGTTCTGCGCAACAACTCCGTTATAGGCATCTACGACAATATAGGCTTTTACGCCATGCTTACGTGTATGGGCATAAAGCGCAGGGACGTGAATATAATCGCCGTTTTGGAAACGCTGGTATGCGTGATAATCTCCGCATTCGCCGCCATGGGCGTAAGCGTGCTTTTGGGCGGTGCGAGCGCGGGAATTGCCGGCGCGATGCTTTCCGAATTTTTGGCGGCTACGAGCGGAGGCGTTTTCGCCTGGGCTTGGTGGGTGGATATTTTATACATTGCAGCGCTGGCGGCTTTCGTAGTAATTTATTTTGTGCTTACGTTGCAAAAAGTGCTTGCAAAGCGCAATTTGCTGAGCGTATTGAGGAGTGAACTATGAGGGCGCGCGATATCTGGCAGCTGGCACAGCTCCGGGGGCGGAGCAGGGCGGGCAGGCGCACATCCGCCACCATTGCGATAGGTCTTATTCTGCTTATTCCCGTGGTATGGATACTGCTGGCGTTTTACGGAGAGATTTACGTCGACGAAGAGAAAAAACCGGGAAACCGAATTTTCAGTTACTATACATTGCCCGACGAGGTATATAATTACGGGGAAGAAGCTGCAAGAATATGGGAAGATAAAGAGCAACGCGGAGATTTTTTAAGTGAGAGCGAGTTGAAAGAATATTCGGGACAGGAACAGATATTTTCACCCGTCATAGATTATAACAGGGCGAAAGAACTTTCATTTACGATTGACGGCGATGAATACGCAGACAACTTAAGTTCCGGCACCGCGCTTTCGCTTAAAGCGGTGGGTGACAGACAGTATCTTTCCGCCATGGACGACTATATGCAGGGCGATGACGGCGTGATAATAGGCGAAGGTTTCTCAGACGATACCGCGGAAATTTATATCTCCGAATTATTGCTGGACGAGTTTGGGTTGGACAGAAGCGTGCTGGGCAAAACAGCGAGCCTGTCGCTTACTTTCAACGGAGAAAAATACAGCGAAAATTATAACGTGCCCGACAATGATACCGTGTACGACAATCCCCACCTGCTGACAAGTCAAGGCGAATCGCTTACGCTCACGGGTAAGGTTACCATATTCGAAAATTTCAAAATAGCGGGCATAATCAACAGGGAATATTACGGCATAAGGGGAATAACGGATAAGGACGCGGCTATATGGATAAAATACGATTCGTTCGTAATGCCCGGCGGAGAGGTGAATATTCCCGAATTTTCCGTGCAGGATATATATGACGCGTACGGAAGAAAAAAGACGGCTTTCGTGTTCACGTATCCTTCCGCCGATTACGTCAATTACTCGCAGACGGTAGCGGCGGCGGGCAGGGCGTTTTTCTTTACGCCAGGCACGACCAATTTAATAAACGGCGATACTTATTTTAACGGGAATAATTATCCCGTTGCCATGACATATGTGCAGTACAGGGATTTTTACACCGCAAGGCGCATGATGGAAAAGGCGGAAGCGGTATTCGGAGACAGGAGTTTTCATATATATCCGTCAACGCTTAAAGCCGCGGCAAACGATATGAGAACGACGGATATAATCTGCCTTGTGCTGGGAATAGTTGGCGGTATATCGCTTGTCACCTGCATAGTAAACTATTCGGGAGCCGCCGCGTTCAGTCTGCGCAAGCGGAAAAACTTTCTGGACATGATGGAGAAGATGGGCATAACCGAAAAAGACAGGCGGAAACTTATTCTTTTCGAAACGCTGGCGATATTGTTACGCGCGCTCATCGCCGCGGCGGTAGTTACGGTCATACTTGTACTCATAGCCTGGCTCGTATTCGCAACGGCGCTTCCGAGCGCTAAAGAATATGCGTCCTGTCTTGTTTACGCTCTGCCCGCATATCTGTTGTGCGCGCTGGCGCTTACGCTGGTAATGCTGCTTATATTCGCGTTTATCAGCGTGGGGGAAAAGGGCAGACGCGCGCGGGTAAAGTTTAAGCATAAGGAAAGTTAAAGTTTTGTAAATTACTTGTCTTGCCCCTTTATTTGCGGAAAAATATGTGATATAATGTTATTACAAGAGGGGAAACCTCAAAAAAGGAGGCTCTGATTATGAAACTTGAAATCATTTCCAAAAATTACAAAGCATCCGATCACCTCAAGAACGTAATAGAGGGAAAAGTGGAAAAATTCTCCCGCTATTTCGAAGACGATGCAACCATGAAGGTCGCCTTAAAGCAGATTGGCAAGGAAAAGTACGGCATGGAAATCACGGTGTTCTTCTCCGGGAACAACATTGTGCGCAGTGAAGTAATTTCCGACAATATGTACAGCAACATAGACCTTGCCTTGCCGAAGATAGAAGGGCAAATACGTAAATACCGCACCAAACTGGGCAAGAAAATCAAACAGTCCGCATTTGAAGAAGCTCCCGCACCCCAGGAAAAGGCGGAGGTTCCGAACGATAAGGTCGTACGTACCAAAACTTTCTCTTTGCATAAGATGACGGTGGACGAAGCCATTGCGGAAATGGATCTTGTGGACCACACGTTCTTCGTATTCCTCAACGGCGAAACGGGTATGGTCAACGTGGTATACCGCAGGGCGGACGGCGGCTGCGGCCTGTTGGATCTGGTTTATTGACGGTAAAACGGCAACAAAACAAAAAACCGATACGTTTGTGTCGGTTTTTTTTGTTTTGTGTTTTACGCGGGGACGGCGCAAAAGCGCCTTTTTATAAAAATATTACACGACAAATATATATGCGGTTGTTTACTTTTTACAATAGTTATGTTATACTTGATATACTGCGTAATATAATAAGGTGAAAAAGTAAGGACAAATGGAAAAGAAAGTTATATACAGCGCCGTTCAACCCACAAGCCAGCTAACCCTGGGCAACTACCTGGGCGCGGTGAACAATTGGCTGAAATTTCAGAAGGAAGAGGAAAACGACTGCATTTTCGCGGTGGCGGATCTTCATTCCCTGACGATAAGAAGGGACGCGGAAGAGGTGCGTTCGAGCACGCTTTCCCTGCTTGCGCAGTTTCTGGCGTTCGGGCTGGACGAAAAGAAGAATATTCTTTACGTGCAGTCGCACGTGCCGGCGCACACTCAGCTGTCGTGGATACTGAATTGCTACACATATGTGGGGGAAATGACCCGCATGACGCAATTCAAGGATAAATCCGCAAAACACGCAGATAACGTTAATATGGGACTTATGGACTATCCCGTGCTGATGGCGGCGGACATTCTGCTTTACGACACCGACCTCGTGCCCGTGGGTATCGACCAGGTGCAGCACCTTGAAATCACGCGCGACATAGCCATTCGCTTTAACAACATATACGGCGACACGTTCAAAGTGCCCGAGGCAAAGCTGGGCAAGGCGGGCGCAAAGATAATGAGCCTTTCCGACCCGACGGCTAAGATGAGCAAGTCCGACCCCAACCCCATGGGCAGGATAAACGTGCTTGACAGCGAAGCGGAGATAGTGAAAAAGTTCAAACGCGCCGTAACGGACAGCGAAGCGGTTATAGCGTACGACCCCGAAAACAAGCCGGGCGTGTCCAACCTGCTCACCATTCTGGCGGTTGCGGAAAACACTACGCCCGAAAATGCGGCGAAGGAGTGCGAAGGGCTGATGTACGGGCATCTGAAAATGCGCGTTGCGGAGGCTGTTTCCGCCATGCTGAAGCCCGTGCGTGAAGAATACGCCAGACTTATTTCAGACAAAGCGCACCTCATGCGCCTTGCAAAAGACGGAGCGGAAAGAGCCGCGGAAAGGGCGGACAAAGTGCTGCGCCGCGCGCAGAAAGCGGTGGGACTTCTGGTGGAGTAATGTACGGGTACGTTATTATCGACAAACCCGATATGTTCGTAAAGGATTTTGCGATGTACCGCGCTTTTTACTGCGGATATTGCAAGAGCGTGGGCAAAAAGTGCTCGCAGATAATGCGCTTTACCACGAACTATGACATAACGTTCCTTGACGTTCTGCTGCACAGCGTATACGGAAAGGAGAAGGAACTCGACAACCAGGTGTGCGTGCTGAATCCCCTGCGCAAAAAGACGATCGCGCTCAGGGACGAACTTACGGACAGGTGCATAGACGCAAACAATATACTTATGCACTACAAGCTGGAAGACGACGTGCTGGACAAGAGCGGAGCGGGCAGAGGTTTTATTGATAAAGTGATACTGCGCCGCCACTACAAAAAATCGCGCGCGCGCCTGCCGCATTCCGACGAAGTGTGCAGGGAGCAGTATAAACAGCTGCGCAGGCTGGAGAAGGAAAACTGCGCGGACATGGACCGTGTCGCGCACCCGTTCGCGCTTATTATGCAGGAGATAGGGCGCGAGGTGTTCGCGGAAAAGTATACGGAAGATATAGGCAGTCTGCTTTATAATCTGGGCAGATGGGTGTATCTCATAGACGCCGTGGACGACTTGGAAAAGGACAGGGAAAAGGGCAGCTACAACCCGTTCCTTGCGGGATACGACTTTTCCACGCGCGAAAAGTTTATAAAAGACAAAGAGCAGGAACTGAATTTCATATTCAACGCCTGCCAAAGCGCGATTATGAACGCGTTCGACAAAATATCCACGCCGCTGTATGAAGGCGTGCTGACAAATATACTATGGTACGGCTTGCCCGCTACCGCCAAAACGATAATCGGAGGAAACAAGATTGCAAAAAAGTCCTTATTCAGTTCTGGGATTGAAAGATGACGCCACCCAGGAGCAGATAGATAACGCCTACTACAACCTTAAACAGCAATACGAAGCCAAGCTGTTCGAAGAAGGTGAAGTGGGTATGGAGGCTTCCAAAAAACTTGCCGAGCTCGAGCGCGCGTACAGCGACTGCATAGAGGATTTGAACAAGCGCGTGTCGTACGACAATTACGGCGGCACTTACGGCATGGTGGAAGATCTGATAAGACAGGGCAAGATCAACGAAGCCCAGAAACAGCTTGACGCCATCGAACCGCGCGACGCGGAATGGCACTATATGCAGGCGGTAATTTATTATAAGCGCAATTGGCATATAGAGAGCAAAAAGCAGCTGGAACTTGCCGTGGCGCTGGACCCCGGCAATGCAAAATACCAAAATACGCTCAACAAGCTCACCGAGTCGATAAACAATTCAAACGCCCAGCAGCAGTCCGCACAGGGGCGTGGAGGCTACGCCCGTCCGGACGCACAGGCCGCGGGCAACGCCGCTACCGCAAGCGCTTGCTGCAACACCTGCAGTACGCTCATCTGCTGCGACTGCCTTTGCGAATGCTGCGGCGGCGACCTGATTCCCTGCTGCTAAAATATGAGAAAGCGTTATTCTTATGAAATAGCGCTTTCCGCCGTGTCCGCCGCGATAGCGATTCTCGCGGTCGTGGCGCAGGCATATGTGGACGCGTTGACCATTGCGCTCAACGTGATAGCCGCCCTAGCAATCAATCTTCCGCTTACGAAGGGAATGTGGAAGGGCGGAATTATGTCCTTTGTCGTATCTTCCATCGTCTCGTTTTTAATAGTCAATATCCAGTCGCTGCCGTTTATAATGCTGTTCGGGTCTTACGCTATTCTGGCATGGCTGCTCGATTTTAAATTTTACAAGGTGGAAAAACTGCCCAAGGCGCTGAAAATAGCGATAATCACGGTTATCAAGATAGGTTACTACGCGCTTATGTTCTGGGCGTGCTGGCAGCTTATGGGACTTGTGATAAACACGATAAACATATTCGGCAGCAAATACGAAGTCACTTTCTATGTGATATGGGGCATATGCTTCGCCGTATTCTGCATTTACGACCCGTTTATGCGCTGGGTGTTCAAAAACGAATGTATTCTGGTAAACAGGATAGTCAAAAAGTGACTTTTCCGCGGGCGCGGCGGCTTTGTTCTTAATTGCGCCGACGCATAAAAAGCCGCGGGAGATTTTTCAAAGCCGCATACGGGCGGAGAGGGGGAAGCCTTGCCGCCCTTTTTTAACGGCGATCCCCGTTCAGACCGTGGTTGAAGTCGTGTTATTGCCGCAGGTAAAGGCAAGAGGAGTGTATCTTGCGCCCACACATGAAGAAAACAGCATACAGCAAAGCGCCAGACTTAGCGGATCGCACGAGTTGGGTTCGGGGCAGTTGTCGCCTACGCACGTCCCGGTACCCAGAGCCATTAAAAGCAATATCGCAAACAGAGAATTATTCATATATTTTTCCTCATTTTTCCGCAAAACTTCCGTTTATGCCATAATATGCGGCAAAACCCGCGTCCGTTACCGCCTTATAATATAGCTATGAATCTGCAGGAGAGTTTATACATAAGTTTTGAAAGGGAAAAGCAGCTGCGCAGTTATATGCCCAGCAATATGCAGGCGGAAAAACTCGCCGAATTTTTCGCCGTCTGCGCCGATCCCACGCGGGTGAAGATATTGTCCGCGCTCGCCATGGGGGATATGTGCGTGGGGGATATCGCGCTTGTGGTGCAGGTGCACCAGTCCACCGTTTCCCACCAGCTGAAAACGTTAAAGGATAAGGGCATGGTAGTCTGCCGCAAGATAGGCAGGGTGGCTTATTACAGCCTGTCCGACCCGAGTATAGAAAGTATTCTCAACGTGGGAGCGGAAAGAATTTCAAAGCGCGCTTCATATGCGGTTTAGCGGTTTACCGCCAATCGGAACCGTTGCGCGGACCGTTCCATAGAAAAATTTTCCGGTGAAAAGCGCCGCCCGTGCGGTTGCGGCTTTTTGCGCGGCATTTTATTCCTTTAAGCGTTGCGCCGCGGCGCGACTTATGATAAAATAATATCTATGAACGATATTCTGCGTCAGAAAATAAAAGACCTGCCCATGTCCAGCGGCGTTTACATAATGTATTCGCAGTCGGGGCAGATTTTGTATATCGGCAAAGCCAAAGTTCTGAAAAACAGGGTGAGCCAGTACTTCAATGCCGGCGTAAAGACGGAGAAGGTGGCGCGCATGGTTTCCAAAGTATACACTTTCGATTACATCATCACGCGCAACGAAGTAGAGGCCCTGGTGCTGGAAAACAATCTGATAAAACAGCACAAGCCGCCGTACAACATTCTTCTCAAAGACGACAAGAACTATCCCTTTATCCGCATAGACGTAAAGGCGGACTTCCCGCGCGTGGAAGTGGTGAGAAAGCTGAAAGCGGACGGCGCGAAGTATTTCGGTCCGTATATGCAGGGCATTTCGAGCAGGGACATAACCGACCTTATCTATTCGGCGTTTTCCCTGCGTTCGTGCAGTCTTAATATGAACAAAATTCCCTCCTCGCACCGTCCCTGCCTCAACCACCACATAGGCAGGTGTCTTGCTCCGTGTACGGGCTGTGTGAGCAGGGAAGAGTATAAAAAGCAGGTGGACGGGGTCATCTCGTTTTTGGGCGGGAACGACAAAAAAGTGGAAGAAATGCTTATCGGGCGCATGAGGGCGGCTTCCGAGCGCGAGGACTACGAACAGGCGCTTTACTACAAGCAGAAGCTGGAAGTGCTCGACAAGCTCGTGCGCAGACAGGTGACCGCGCTTCCGAAAGACCTGAACATAGACGTTTTCGCCATAGCTTCCAGCGGTCTGAACACGGTGGCGGCGGTGCTTTTTGTGCGCGGCGGCAAGTTGCTCGGCGGCGATAAGCAGGTGATAGAGGACGTATCTCTGGACGAAAAAAGCGCCCTTTCCTCTTATATTTCGCGTTACGCTTCCCAGGTGGGATACGTGGCGGACGAGGTGGTCACGTCCGTGCAACTTGACGACGAGGACGCCATGGCGGAATACCTTTCCGGCATAAAGGGCAAAAGGGTGAACGTAATATGTCCGCACCAGGGAATAAGGCGTCAGCTTGCGGATATGGCGGAATCCAACGCCAAGGACTTTTTGGAAAAATCGCTTTCCGTGCGCGAGCGGCACGACAATATGACCGTGGGCGCGATGATGCAGCTGGGCGAGCTGCTACGCCTGCCGCGCATTCCCGTGCGCATGGAGTGTTACGATATTTCG
Organism: Candidatus Alloclostridium intestinigallinarum; assembly: GCA_904382605.1. Taxonomy (GTDB): domain Bacteria; phylum Bacillota; class Clostridia; order Christensenellales; family UBA3700; genus Alloclostridium; species Alloclostridium intestinigallinarum. Next base: position 14,602 of record CAJFJA010000015.1, read on the forward strand.
CACGTTTCGGGCACGGACAAGGTGGCTTCCATGGTGGTGTTCATTAACGGCGAACCCGCGCGCGGACATTACCGCAAATTCCATATAAGGGAAGTGGAGGGCAATAATGACTTTGCCAGCCTGCAGGAAGCGCTCTCGCGCCGCCTTGCCCGCCTTGAAGATGCGGAAAGCGCGGAACTTCCGGAAGAAGACGGGGATATATCCGGTTTCGGGGAATCTGACGGACAGGGGGAGCTTTCTTTGGGCGGGGAAAACGTCGAAGCGGCTTCCTCCGAGGAAAAGGCGAAGAACGACATAAGTTTTTCCTCGCGCCCCGACCTTATAGTGATAGACGGCGGCAAGGGACAGCTTTCTTCCGTGCTGGAAGCGGTGGGGGAGTGGAGCGGAAAGATAAACTTCATCTCCCTTGCCAAACGCGAGGAAGAGGTTTTCGTGCCGCACCAAAGTCAGCCGGTTATCCTGCCGCGCGATTCGTACGCGCTCAAACTGCTTCAGCGCATACGCGACGAAGCGCACCGCTTCGCCATAACCTTCCACCGCAACACAAGGGGCAGGCGCATGCGCCACTCGTCTTTGGAAGAAATACCCAACGTGGGCGAAAAAGCGGCGAAAAAACTGCTCAAATCCTTCGGTACGATAGCCGCCATAAAGCAGGCGACCGTGCCCGAACTTATGCAGGTGGTGAACAGGCGCGCGGCGGAAAGCGTTTACAATTATTACAACGGAGAGGAAGAATAAAAGCGCGGCGTATCCCATAAACTTGACAACGGTCTGCGCGCGCGGTAAAATGCACGTATGAAGTATAAAATTATTTTCAGCGATTTCGACGGCACCATCAGCCGTTCGGATAACACCGTTTCGGAAAAAGTAAAGGCGGCGGTGGACAGATACGTCAAGGCGGGCGGAAAATTCATACTCGCCACAGGCAGACTGTTTTCCGCGGTGCGCCCGCGCGCGCAGGAACTTAATCTGCACGGGGAAGTCATCGTTTACCAGGGCGGAGGCATTTACGACGTAGACAGCGGCAAACCGCTTTGGCTGAACACCATTCCCACGCAAAAGGCGGCGCGGCTGCTGGAAGAGCTGGAAAAGCTGGACTACTGCGAAAATCTGTGCTATTTCAACGACGAATGCAACTGCGCCCGTCCAAGCGAATACGTGGATTACTTCTGCCAAATATGCGGGGTGCCTTATCACAGCACAAATATGCCGCTTTCAAAGTACATAACGGAAAACGACGTTCAGCCCGTTAAAATACTTTCGCTCATGATGCCCGAGCATACCGACGAATTTTTGGAGTACGGCAGAAGGGCGGCGGGCAGCGGCATGGTATTCACCCGCTCGCATAAAAGCGTGGTGGAAATTCTGCCGCTCGGCATAAACAAGGGCGAGGCAGCCAGGCGAATTTGCGCAGAGTACGGAGTTGACAAAAGCGAGGTAATCGCGCTGGGAGATTCGGAAAACGACGCTTCAATGCTCGAATTTGCGGGGCTGGGCATAGCCGCAGGCAACGCCATGCCCGCGCTTAAAGCGGTTGCAGGCGAAGTAGGCGTTACCAACGACGAAGATTTCGTGGCTTGGGTAATAGAAAAATACGGGGAGATTTAGTGTATGAGACCTGACGAACACGTGGGCGCGAAAAGTATGAGAATCAAGGACTTCTGCAAGGCGTGCGACCTGGAAGTCATCAACGCCAGCGAGCTTGAATATATCACGTTTTATTCCATGATGGTCAACCGCCCGGGACTTATGTTCGCCGGGTTCGACGAATATTTCGGCGCGGGCAGAATGCAGCTTATCGGCAATGCGGAAAATTACTACTTGCAGTCGCTTTCGCAGGAGGCGAAAAAAGAAGCGCTCCGCCGCCTTTTGTCGCGCAGAGTCCCGGGCGTAATTTTCGCGCGCGGAATCATGCCCGATTCCGATTTTATAGAAGAAGCCTCGCGTTACGGCGTGCCGCTGTTTTCCTCGCAGGTGGTCACCACGCGTATGTCCGTCAAAATGTCCAACTTCCTCTCCGAACTGCTCGCTCCTGAAGAGAGCGTTCACGGCACGCTTATGGAGATAACAGGCCTCGGCGTGCTCATTACGGGCGAAAGCGGTATGGGCAAAAGCGAAACGGCGCTCGAACTCATCAACCGCGGACACCGTCTTGTGGCGGACGACGCGGTCATCGTCAAGCGCGTGGCGGATAAACTTATCGGAACTTCCCCCGAAAAGACGAAATTTTATATGGAAGTGAGGGGTATAGGCATCATTGACGTGCGCAGAATGTACGGCGTCGGCGCTATTTTGAACAGCGAACACATCGACCTCGTGCTCGACTTGATAAAGTGGGGCGAAAACATTCAGATAGACCGCCTCGGCAATAAGAATATGCACCGCGAAATTCTGGGCGTACAGGTCCCCAAACTCACGCTTCCCGTAATGCCCGGCAGAAACCTCGCCATAGTCGCGGAAGTGGCGGCGCGCAATTTCCGCCTGCAATCCATGGGCTTCGACGCCCTGCAAAGTATGTTGGAGGGTAAATAATATGAACAATCTGGAACGCTCCCGCCTTGCCGAACGCTACGACGAGGACTGCGAAGAAATCTTTCAGGGCGACCTCGAGGACGCGCAGAATTTTGAAACCGACGCGGAAAAATTCAAACGCAGGTACAAAGAGTTTTATACCGATATTAAAATATCTCACAAAGAAGACTGGTGAAGTAAGTATAATAGGGCGGAAACCATTAATTCAAAAATATACGGACGGCAAACGTATTGCCGTCCGTAATTTTTTCTCACACTTTTTCCGCCCGCGAGGGCACCGCGCATAAGCACCCTCCTGCGGTGTCAAGTCAACTTTTTCCTCAGTCACGTACGCCCTAGTACGCTCCTGTCGCAAAAAGATTGCCTTTCCTAGCATTAGGGCACTTCTTCGCGGTGCGTTTGGTTGAGGCTTTTAACAAGGTGAAAATTAAGAGCATTGCGAAGAAAACACTATCAAACCATACTTTTATTATTTCAAGACATAATTATGGGTGGAGCGCCACGAACTCCCGAATGAACGGGTTTTCCCTTAAAAGCGTAGCCGCAAAGTGTTTTGTAAAAGTATATCTCCGCCTTTCGCAGAGAGGTATCACAAACCACTTTCATTCGGTGGGTTAGACTATGGCGTATTCAACCAGCACCGATTTGATTGCTCTAAGATACGCCGCGCCGTTTTTATAATCCTGCATGACGGAAGAAAGTCCCAGAAACATTGCCTTTACCATTTTGGCGCGCGAAAGTTCCAGGGAATAATACAGCCCTTCAAGCATGACGTAAAAGTCTTCGCGGGCTTCGTCGGTTATGGAGTTGTCGGCGGCTACGGATTCCGTAAACTGCATGATAAGGGGCAGGAGCTGTTCTTTTACGCCCGCGCCGACGGCTTTGTCGTCATCGTCCTCGGCGGAGGAATCTTCTTCCGTTTCGCCGTTGAGCATATTGCGGAAAGCCATTAAGTAGGGCATTATCACGCTGCCCACGAACAGGTCGAAGGACATATCTATCGTGGCGGCGCGGTAGTATTTTTTGATGAAGTTATGAAAGTTCACGCCGCCGCGAACCATTTCGAAAAGCAAGCCCGTAACGAGGGCGACGATTTTTTTCGAGCCGAGCGGAAGTTTGAATATGCCGCCGCTCATGGCGGTTTCAAGTTCCGTGGCGTAACGGAAGCCGTAGTTGCATTTTTCCAGGCAGCTCATAAGCGCGGGCTGGGAAGTGATGTAGCGCAAAAGCGAGGTCATGGTGCCGGTGGACATAAGATACTTGCCCTCCTTCATCTTGTTGCAATGCGCCGCCAAGCCCGAATATACCTGTTGCAGATTCTCGTCCATAATTCCCTCGCGATAGTTCTTTGATTCAATTATATATCCGTTTGCGAAAAATAGCAACATAAAAAGACTCCGCGGTGAAAGAGGAGTGCGTTTTCACGGCTCTGCTTTTTTACGGGCGTGAAGGGGAAACAGGCGGTAATTCGACAAAATAAGGCTTGATTGTTCGATAAAAGAATAAAAGTCGGATAATTTTTTCGGGATATATGCCTGATTAAATTTTATGCCTGTATTATGTTGCAAACGCACAAAGAATATAATATAATAAATCCGTTATAAATTTTTCAGGGGTGCGGCAACACATGAAATCGGTCAGGATACTGCTCGGAACCACGGAAAGGGTAAACTCTTTCGTGGAAATAATGGGTCAATTCAATTACGAAGCGGACGTGAGAAGCGGCAGATACGTCGTGAATGCCAAGTCGATTCTGGGCATACTTTCGCTTGATTTGAACCGTCCCGTCATACTTGAAATTTACGACAACGACTGTGACGATCTTTTGGAAAAGATACAGTCTTTTATGGTGAGGTAATGGAAAAAAGCGGACGCGTTGACGAAGATTCTTTTATAAACAAGCTCATACTGCTCTACATTTTCGACCAGTGCAACGTGGGGCTGATAGAAAGCGTTATCCTTGATATCGCCACTTCGCATAACTGGATCCAGCCTATTTTTTGCAAGCCCGCGTTCGACGAGCTGGTGAAAACGGACTATCTTGTCAATCTCTCGCGTCCCCGCGCGCCCCAGCCGCGCTACAAGATAACGCCGGACGGAAGGGAATGTCTTAAATGCTTTTACTACAAGATACCGCTTTCCGTGCGCGAGGAGATAGGTTCTTATATCAAGGAAAACCTTATGGCTTACCGCAAGCAGCAGGACTACATCTCCGACTACTTCCGCAACGACGACGGTTCTTACACCGTGGTGCTTAAAATAGTGGACGACACTTCCACCTGGATGGAACTCAAATTAAAGGTGGACAGCCGCGCAAAGGCAAAATGGATATTCAAGACGTGGCGCGACAAGGCAGTCGACGTGTACGGATACCTCAGCGAAAACGTAATAGAAAACTGACGGCGTAATCTTTGCGGAAGACTGCGCCGCCAAGCCCCGGAGCAGTCCTCCGGGGTTTTTCATATAAGGGGCGAATGCGCGCGTATCCGCCGTGAAAAATTAAGTTTTCCTTACCCGGGGTAAAATATAAACGATTGCTGTTTACTTTTATTACTTATAATGTTATAATAGGTTAGGTTTACGGGAATCTATCCGTATTCCGGACAGGGGAAATAAAACGGCGCATTTGCGCCGACAGGGGAAAATTATGGAAGAAGAAACAAAAAAGCAGGGCGCGGGAGCCAAGATAAAGGGTTTTATCATGGGCATTCTGGGCGCCGTCAAACGCTTTTTCGTGGACAACTGGAAAAAGCCCGCGGAAGGCAACTACGTATCCAGCCGTGAAGTGGTATGTTATTCCGCAGGCGGCATAGGCGTACAGTTTATCGCCGCCATGGCGGGATACGTTACACTGAGCGCGTCCTGTCTGCTCATCGGTTCGATTTACGGTATTCCTCCCACGACGCTTGCATACATGACAATTGCCAACTCGCTCGTGATGCTGGTGCTCCAGCCGCTGAAAGCATGGCTTATCGACAACACTCCGGGCAAGCAGGGCAAGGCGCGCAGCTGGCTTTTGTGGCTGTCCGTGCCCAGCGCGGTGCTCATGTCTGCGCTGGCGTTTATGGACCCTTCGTGGAAACAGACTACCATCGTCATAGTTATAACGGTGCTGTACGTTATAATGAACTGGATATATCAGTTCTATTATTCGCAGTATACCCTGCTTGCATATCTTATCAGCCCCAATTCGCAGGAAAGGGCGAATATCATCACCATATCCTCGCTCGTATATTCCATTGCGCCGACCATAACGGGCTTTATCGTTCCGCTTATTGCGGAAGCATTCCCCGGCGGCCAGCTGGATATAAATCTTTACCGCGTGATTATTCCCGTATTCTGCGGAATAGGCGTTTTACTCACTTTGATTGCGTATTTCGGCACGAAAGAACGCGTTATCGTCCCCCGCGAATATAAAGCGAAAGTCAAGTTCTGGGACGGCATGAAAAAGTGCGCGAAGAACAAATATCTGTGGATACTCAATATCACCATCTGGTTCCAGTTCGGACGTATCGCCGTGACGGGCGTTATCACCTGGGTTTACATTTACATACTTCAGAACGCCGCCATACAGTCGGTGGTTACGCTGATAATGGGTACGGCGTCGGGCATAGGTATGTTCATTGCGCCTTTCATAATCAAGGCGATAGGCAAGCGCAATACGGCAATCGCTTCAAACATGGTGGTCGCAATATCTTCGGTAGTGCTGATAATTTTCCCCGACAATCTGCCCGTGCTGTTTATAACCAGTTATCTGGTGTATATGGGTATAGCCGTGCAGATAATTTCCCAGCCCGCCATGAACGCGGACGCGCTCGACTACCAGCAGTATAAGACGGGCGACAGGTTCGAAGGCGTATCCGGCAACCTGGGCATGATAGGCCAGGCGATTGCGATGGGCACGGGACTTCTGATACCTTTCATCCAGGAGCTGTTCGGCGTAGGCGTAGGCGGCGATTACGAAATGCTTTACGATCCGGCTGTCCGCGCGCCCATGTTCAGAACACTGGCGATAGTAGCCGCGGTATGCGGTCTGCTGTGCGCAGCCCCGTTCTTCTTCTGGGATCTGAGCGAGAAGAAGCATAAGGCGATAATCGACGAACTCAAACTGCGCGCGGAAGCGCAGAATATAGCCGACGGACACGGCGGAGAATCCGTGCTGTCCAGCGGCGAAGAGCTTTCCGCGGAAGAGACCGCAAGGCTCGAAGAAGAGGCAATGCAGCAGCTGGGTACGTCTGTAAACGCGTCGGCGGCGGCAGAAGAAGCCGTAGCCGGGCAGGAGTGCGGGACGTGCGGTTCCAAGAGCGCGGAAGAAAGCTGCGCCGCTTCCGGAGAAGAGGAAAATTCCGGCGGCGGAGAAGATGGCGGCGAATCTTCCGGAAACGCTGACGACGGGGAGGTGAAGTGATATGAAACGTAAAATCGCAATACTTGTAACGCTTATAGCTGTGGCGGCGGCGGTTTGCGGCGCGTTTGCGGGTTGCAACAGCGCGCTTACGGCGGAAGAGGGCGCGCAGGCGGTCATGGACGCGCTGGCGGCGAGCAAGGCGTTTTATACCGACTACGATAAGGCGGAAGGATATAAGTATTACACCAAATTCTCCACGCTGAGCGCGGACGGCCACAGCTCCGAAACGTATTATCTCAACTACCAGCTGGGCAATGAAGAACTCGGGTGGGAAGATTTTCTGTACGTGCAGTACACTTCCACGGTGACCAGCGCGGGCGCTTCCGAAACCAAGTCGGAATACCTGGGCGACGTGCTTCCGAATGCGGACGCGGAGAACGTAAAGGAAAATTATATCCGCGTTTATACCGACAACAACGGCGATAACGCGGTGATAAAGCGCATGGGCGAGGAAGAGTTTTTAGGAAGGGAAGACATCAACTATCTTACCATCGAATACATAATGGCGTTGTTCGACAATCTCTCCGCGGAAAACATCAAAGTTGCCTCGGCAAGCGTTGCGGGCAGCGTGACCACAGTCGTCTTTACGGTGGATAACGCCGCCGTGCCGATTGCGGCATACAACAACATTTCCGTGCGTATAATGAACGACAAGATAACTTCGGTGGAAACTTACGAAAGCGATTCTACCAAACTCACTCTCGATTACACCGTAACCTATTACGCTCCCAACGGCTCCATGCCCGCCCTGGACTATTCCAAGGTGTAGTACGGCGGAGCGGAGGCAAAGGAAAAACAAAAAAGGGGCGCCCGTCGGGGCGCCCCTTTTCGCAAGCGTTTTCAGCCTATCATCTTAACTTCGCGCTTGTCTATGCTGACAAGCCCTTCTTCCTTCATCTGTCCCAGCTCGCGCATCATTGCGCTGCGGTCGCAGCATATGTAATCGGCAAGGGTGGTAAAGCTGAACGGCATTGTGAATTTATCCGAACGCGATTTGGCGCAGTTTATTGCGAAATAGCACAGCAGTTTATCGCGGATACTGCGGTTGGACAGCACTTCTATGCGTTCGGAAAGACTGCGCGCTTTGCCGGCGATTATGCCCAGCATATTGCGCACGAACAGACTGTGGCGGAAACAGGCGTTTGAACAGCGCGAGGATACGAAATCGGCGGGAATGAACACCACGTTGCAGCAGGACTTCGCCACCACGTCCAGCATATCGCCGGTGAGGTTGCCGAATGCCAGCGTCTGACCGAAAACGTCGCCCTCCTGCAAAATTTCCAGCACGGTGCGGTTGCCCGAATAGTCCACGCGTTCAAGTTCCGCTTCGCCGCAGATTATCACGCCTACCTTGTCCGCGCTGCCTTCGAAAGAGCAGATTATTTCCCCCGTGCGGAATTTTTTCACCTTTGCCCCCGAACACTCCATCATATGCCTTATGTCTTCTTCGCCTATGCCTTCGAAAAGTTTGCTGTTTTCAAGGGCGCACGCCGCCGCGCACTTATCCATATTTCCCTCCGAAAAAATTTTTATTTTTTGCGTAAAAGTTGCGGTTGCAACAACATTCTTTGCAAATCTATGATACAATATATTCGCCAATAAGTAAAGCGTTTTAAGGCTTTTACACAATATATTGGGAGGCGGAATTATGGTAAAGGTAAACGTGGAAGGCGGCAGTCTGCAACAGGATGAAATCAACGCATACATCGCGCGCGGCAAAAAACAGGCGCCCGACAAGCTGCTTACGGAAGTGGATATAAAGCTGGACGGCGAGTGGGCGGATATCGCCTACCATTACACCAATCCGTCATTCGAGCGTATCCGCAGGATAACGGGCTATCTGGTGGGCACGCTGGACAGGTTCAACAACGCCAAGCGCGCGGAAGAACACGACCGCGTAAAACACAGTCTTTAACATTTCGATACGGGTCAGGAACGGCGCACGGGAAAACCGTGCGCCGTTTTATAAACGCCGCCGTATCGGCAGGCTTGTCTGCGTGGAATTTTATGCGTTCCCGGGCGTTTTTCCGCCGTATGCGCGCCGCCCGAAGCCGTAGTATTTTTGCACGAGAGCGGCGAGGGGAGAAAAATTTTCCAGGGGAAGAAAGTTGACTTTAAGCTGTATGTCGAATATCTCCGTATTCATGAACGAGGGCAGGCAGACGGCGCGGACTTCCGTCGTCCGCGGCGTGCGGGAGAGAATTTTTCCGAATCTTGCAATCTTTCTCATCGCCTGCAATATTAACATAAAGAAGGGCGGCTATCCGCCCGTGCAATAAAATTTTACCGTTTTAGACAAAAAAGGTTCTTTTCCGCAGGAATATCCGCACCCGTTTACGGCTTTCGGGGACGGTTCGCGCGGGCGGACGGGGCGTTTTACGGTTTTACAAAGATATTTCATTTGCGTAACGCATACGTTACGGGCATATATTATCTTATAAAAGTGAATAATAATTTTACCGCGATACGGCAAAACGTGTTTTGCCTGCGTGCGGGGTAAGGAGCGAAGATTGGAAGAATTTCACGGCAAAAGCGCGGAACAGACGCTTGAAGAACTTAAAACGGACAGGGAAGGGCTTTCCGAACGCGAGGCGCAGTCACGCCTTACGCGGTACGGGGAGAACAAGCTGGCGGAAAAGAAGAAAAAGAGTATGTTTCTCCGCTTTCTGGAACAGTTCAAGGACGTAATGATAATCATTCTGATTGCCGCTGCAATCATCTCGTTTGCGGTGGCGTGCGTGGACGGCGACCCTATGGAATTTATCGAGCCGGCGCTTATTTTGCTCATCGTCATTCTGAACGCGGTGATGGGACTTGTGCAGGAGAACAAGGCGGAAAAGGCGCTGGACGCACTCAAAAATATGTCCGCGCCGCACGCCCGCGTTATCCGCGGCGGCAAGGAGAGGATAGTTTCCGCACGGGAAGTCGTACCCGGCGATATAATCAGGCTGGAAGCGGGCGATTTCGTCCCCGCCGACGCGCGCCTTCTGGAGAGCGCGAATCTCAAATCGGACGAATCCGCGCTTACAGGCGAGTCCGTACCGGCGGAGAAGGACGCTGAAGCGGTTGTTTCCCCGTCCGCGCCGCTCGGCGACAGGGATAATATGCTTTTTTCCGGCTGCGCGGTGACAAGCGGCACCGCAACGGCGGCGGTGACGGGCACCGGCATGAATACGCAGATGGGCAGAATAGCGGGGCTGCTCGCAGGGGAGAAGGAGAGCAAAACGCCCCTGCAAAAAAAACTTGCCAAGCTGGGTAAATATCTGGGCATAGTCGCCCTTGCCGCATGCGCCGTCGTGTTTATCGTGGGACTTGCGGCGGGTATAGACGTAATGGAAATGTTTATGACGGCTGTGTCGCTGGCGGTATCCGCAATACCCGAGGGACTGCCCGCGATAGTCACCGTGGTGCTTTCGCTGGGCGTTACGCGCATGGTCAGGAAGAACGCCATCATACGCCGCCTTCCCGCCGTGGAAACGCTGGGCAGCGCGTCCGTAATCTGTTCGGACAAGACGGGGACGCTTACCCAGAACCGCATGACGATAGTGCGCACTTACGTCGACGGAGAGGGCGGAGCCGACTTCAATCCCGCCGAAAGTTCGGATAAAGTGAAAAAAATGCTTGCGCTGGGCACCCTGTGCTGTAACGGTACGGTGAATTTCGAGGGCGGCAGGGAAGTGCACATAGGCGATCCCACGGAAACGGCAATCGTTATGGCGGCGCACAGACTGGGTATGGAAAAGGACGTATTATCCGATAAATATCCGCGCAGGGAAGAGTTGCCCTTCGATTCCGACCGCAAACTGATGACCACCGTAAACGAAGCCGGCAGTAAGTACGTCGTGATAGTCAAGGGCGCGTTCGACGTCCTTGCAAGCCGCTGTATATCGGGCGATATGGAACTTGCGCGCAAGGCAAACGACGATATGAGCGCGCAGGCGCTGCGTGTTCTCGCCTTTGCTTATAAGCAGACAGACGCCCTTCCCGAAGAGCCGGACGGAAAAGAGCTTGAAAACGGACTTACCTTTCTGGGACTTGCCGGTATGATAGACCCGCCGCGCGAAGAGGTGAAAGACGCGGTCAGGGTGTGCCGCGAAGCGGGCATCAAGCCCGTAATGATAACGGGCGACCACGTTGTCACCGCTTCCGCCATTGCCCGGCAATTGGGCATAATGCGCGGCGGTGACAGGGCGGTTACGGGCGCGGAACTGGACGCGATGAGTAAAGAGGAACTGGATAAAAACGTGGAGAACATCTCCGTGTACGCCCGCGTATCCCCCGAAAACAAAATCCGCATAGTAAAGGCGTGGCAGAAGAAGGGCAAAGTCGTGTCCATGACGGGCGACGGAGTGAACGACGCGCCCGCGCTTAAAGCGGCGGATATAGGTTGCGCCATGGGCATAACGGGTACGGACGTGGCAAAAGGCGCGGCGGATATGACCCTGACGGACGATAACTTCGCCACGATAGTGGACGCGGTAAAGGAAGGCAGAAGCATTTACGACAATATCAAAAAGGTCGTCGGTTTTCTGCTGGGCACGAACATAAGCGAAATAATAGTAGTGTTCCTCGCCATGATAATATGGAGGCGCGCTCCGTTTATCTCTATCCAGCTTTTGTGGATAAATCTGATAACGGATTCTCTTCCCGCAATCGCGCTGGGCATGGAAAAGCCGGAAAAGGATATTATGCAAAAGCCGCCCCGTTCCAAATCGGAAGGGCTGTTCGCCCACGGCTACTGGCTGAGGATAATATTCCAGGGCTGTATGTTCGCCGCCCTCACGCTCGGCGCGTACTTTATCGGCGAACACGCGGGCGGCACGCAGTGCGGCAGTACTCTCGCGTTTATCACGCTCGCGCTTTCGCAGACGATACACGCCTATAATATGCGGTCGGAAAAATCGCTGTTTTCGTCAAACCCTTTTTCCAACGGCAAACTCAATCTGGTAACGCTCATCTCGTTTGCGCTCATCGCCTTTGTCGTGTTCACCCCGGGAGTGGTAACCGCATTCGGAATGACCTATATGCCGGCATGGTGTTACGGCGTTGCGGTCGGCTTCGGATTCGCGCCCATCGTGTTTGTTGAGATATATAAGTTCTTCCACTCGCTGTATATGAAGGGTAAGGCAAAGAAGGCAGGCAAAGCCGAATGACAAAGATAAAAAGGGCGCGGCGCCCGCGCTTTTCTTGACTATCCGCCCGGATACCCGTAGCCAACCCCAGTAGAACACTTTAATCGTACTGCTTTCGGGCGGCGAGCCGCCGCAGGCTGATAATTCTACGAAGAAAGCAATTCGGCATTA
>CAJFJA010000016.1 GCA_904382605.1 Candidatus Alloclostridium intestinigallinarum
CCAAAGTATTGCAGAGATAAAAGCCGTTATGAGCCTTTTCGGTCACTTCACGGCTTAATCATGGGTGGAGCGCCACGCGCTCCCGGCTCGCCGCTGTCAAGTACTGCTTGACAAGATTGTTTTTGACCGTAAATAAGCCAGCCTTGTCAAGTACTGCTTGACAAGATTGTTATTGATAGTAAACAGGCTTGTCGAGTACTGCTTGACAACAGAAAAGCGGCTGTTTTATGGTAATCAAACAAAAAAAGCATTACGAAGAAGAAAAGCCGTAACTTGGCGCAATGTTACTGCACGGCATAATCAGGGGTGGAGCGTCCCACGCTCCCGGCTCACCGCCGCCACACGTTCCCGCTTGATATTGCGCAAAGTTGCAATGAAAAAGGGCGCGCCTGCGGCGCACCCCCGTCAGGGTGATTTCCCCCTTCCCCATATCTCGGCGGCTAGGTTGCGGCGGTATGCCGCCGCGCCTCCTACTTCTCGGCGTAGTCGTCTTTGCATTTGACGGGCACGTCGCAGTCGATCCAATATATGGACTTGGGTATGCTCTCCCACTCTTCCACGGTGCCGTTGAATACCACCATTTTGAGCGACGGACATCCGGCAATGCTCGTATGGTCTATTCTGGCAAGCGTGGACGGAAGAGTTATGACTTCCACGAGTTCGTCGTTGAAGAAGGTGCCCGGCCACAGTCGTTCGACGCCCTCCGGGACCATTATGTGCGTAGGGTCCGCACTGCGTTTGTTTTTACTTTCGGAATTGTTTTCAGGCGGCGCGCCGCCTGGTCGGTCGCCGTCGCCGTCGGAGTTGCCTTCATCCTTCTCCTTCTTGCCGCCGTTCTTGTCCTTTTTATCGGACGGCTTTATAAAGGGATTTTCCGGCTCTTTGATGTTCGCGTTGCGGAGCAGTCCGCCTATATCTATGGGCGGTTCGTCGTCGTGCCCGCGCATCGACCTTTTCCTGATTTTTTTGATTATGCGGTCAATGTTGTCGACCATCGACTTGTCCTCCGCGCTGAGTCCGTCCAGGACGTCGCCCGCGCCGCGCTCATCGCCGGTGACTCCGAAGTACTCGTCCATCGCCTTGTTCACAAGCTCCTTGTCGGGAGCCTGTTTCAGGTGGAATTCGATAAACGTGCTAAGCCCGCTCATCGCCCCTTCCGCCCTGACCGTTTCATAGTCCACCGCACCGCTTCCGGAACGGACGTACGGGAAAAATTCCATGTACGTTGCAATCGCGTCCGCGGAGATAAGCATGCGTATAAAAGCGTCCTTAGCCGCGTCGTCCTCGAACACGAGTTCCGCGTCGCTGCCTTCCTTCACGCCCTTTGCCACCGTGATGACGGAATATGTCAGCATCTCGGCGTCGGATTTGAAGCCGCGCTGAAATATCAGCACCGACTTATCCGCGCGCGAAAGCGCGGACAGCGCCGTGTCCTGGAAAATATACAGTTCCCTGTCGCGCCAGGAACGGAAAATTCCCCCGCACTTGCCCAATCTCTCTTCCAGCGCCTTAACCTTTTTTTCGGAAAAAGCGCACTTTTTTCCGCCTATGAAGATTTGCTTTTTCATAATGTTCTCCTTTCAAAATAATTGGTTGTCGTTTCAACGGACGCACTTATCCGTCAAAAAGTCCGAATACGAAAATAAGCCGTATTCATTGCAATAGTTGTTATAAACGGAAAATTCGGACAAACGCAGCCACGCAAATTTCGGCATAAGCCTGAAAAATGTTTTCCGTTTCCCCCGGATTGCTCCTTCGGATGCTGCGAGATTTTTCGACCGCGGTCAGACCGCGGATGGGGTAATAAATTTGCTTAATCTTATAAACGGCTTACGCCGCAGATAATATCACTGATTGTTTATCGCGAGCCAACCGACTCCGCTTGCAAAATTTTTCACGGCGGACAATATGAGTGATGCTCTTGCCGCCGGTTTACCCTCGTGCTTCAATATTACGCTTTTCATTATATTGTCCTCCTTTGTATTAGTAATCGTCCGGGCGTCTACCCGAGCTTTTCTTTATTATAGCATCGCCGCCCGTGCGCGGCAATGCGGTTTTATTGCAGTTTTTACAACTTTAACGCCACTCTCCGCCGCGCCTTACGGGCGGACTTAGGTTATATGTTCACGTTAAGGTGTATTCCTTATTATAGAGAGCGAAATTAACGCTGTCAACTGTTTTTTGGGAAATTTTTTAAAAAACCCTAAAAAATTTTTTTGTCCGGATTTTTTACGGAAAACGCTTGATTTTTTCGGATAAAAAAGTTATACTACATAACTCCGCGCGAAATAGATTGTTAAATTTTAGACATATAAGCGGAAAAACCGCCGCATTTTGCCGTCAGTTTCGCTTCCGTCGCGTTTTTTGATATTTTTAATATAATATATGCGTGCAAAGATTTACGCGTGAAAATTTTACTTTCATATTAAAATAAATATATATATGAACGCGCGCGTATTTTTTGCGCATTGCCTCTTTCGCGCCCGTGTAAAATATTTACGTTTATTATAATAAAATGAAATACGGCGGCTCGCCGCCCGAAAGCAGTACGATTAAAGTGTTCTACCGGGGCCCACTACGGGTACTGTCTTGATTTCGCTTTAAATACTTAAATTCCGCTTGAAAAATATATGCGCCGCGTACCCGTTAAAAGCGCGCGACGGCAAACGGCAAAAAAGACGGACGGCTTTCCGCCGCCCGCATTTTATTACCGTCTATTAAATATTTGAACCTGTACTTGTGCCGCCGGTTATGCCCTTACAGGTAAGTTTTACGCCTTTTTGGAATGCGCTCTTTCCTTTTACTATGTTATCCCACATCTCCAAAGTCCCCGAATAGCGGACTTCGCGCAAATTTTTACAGCAAGCGAACGCATAGCTTCCTATATTCGTAACAGAAGCGCCTATGTTTACGGATTGCAGACCGCTTTCGTAAAACGCGGAGTCCCCTATGCTTATCACGCTTTCCGGCAAGGTTACTTGTTTTAATCCGGAGCAATATGCAAAAGCATGATCGCCTATATTCTTTACTTTGTTACCCGTTATGTTTACGGTTTCAAGACTGCAGTCATAATTAAAAGCTCGATCTCCTATACTTTTTACGCCGGCGGGCAATGTTATCTCTTTCAAACTGATACACGAAAAAAATGCTCCATTGCCTATACTCTTTATCCCATCGCCCATAATGGCAAGTTCAAGACAGCGACAATTCTCAAATGCGCTGGTATTTATTGCCGTAATCTTTGACGGAAGTCTTACGAATATCAGATTGCGGCAATTTTGAAACGCGTTCTGCCCTATCTTTTCTATACTGTCCGGAAGGTTTATTTCGCTTAAACTTCTGCAATCGTCAAACGCTCCGTATTCTATATTTATTATTCCGTCCGCTAAAATTATTTTTTCTATATCCTGACAGTTCTTGAAAGCACACATTCCTATCGTTTTCGTGCAGTCGGGTACGACCACCGTTTCGTCGTTTCCCGTATACTTTTTCAATTCATTGTTGCTTCCGAATTCAAAATCTCCTATGCGTGACATATCTGCTCCTGTTTTATAGTTTATCCTGTTTTGTGCCGTAAATCCGCCCGCGCTCAGTTGATTCTGTATTCCCCGTCCGTGCACCACACGAACATGGGCGCGGAATTTTCCTTCCACCCGGGAGCTTTTTCTATTTTATCCCACTCCGCCTTACTGCCGCCGTACACAAGCAGATTCAAATGCTTGCAGTTTGAAAACGCGCGCGCTCCTATCGTTTCCAGCGTGCGCGGAAGTATCGCAATGCGCAGTTTTCCGCTGTTGTCGTATATGCCTTCTCTTATGCTTTTTACGCCTTCGGGAACCTCTGTGACGCATACGGAACGGCACGCTTTTACAAGTTCTCCTTTGTCGTTTACGACAATCATTCCGTTAAGGCATATATACTTGAAACCGCGGAAGTTCCCTTCCCTTACCGCCTGTTCCTTGCTCTTTTGCATGGCAATGCCGTTTTTATAATAATATTTCAGCCTTTCTTCAAAATCATCCGATTCAAGTCCCGGATAAAAATAAATATTGAAGCAGTCGTACTTGTAGTCCATTTCCGCCTGGTTGCAATATTCTTCCTCATCGTCCCCGTCCTCAGAGTCGTCAATCAGCAAATTCAGAATCGCCTTTTCCCTTTTCACGTCGCGCCCGCGCACGACGTCGAGCAGTTCAAGACACTCTTCAAGGTCCTTGTCGCCTTCGGGATTGTTTTTGTGCATGGCTATCTCCTTACGGGCGTCCTCGTCTATCCCTTCGCGGAGCATATCGCGGGCGGTGGCGCGGCGGCGGAAATCGCCGGTAATCTTTTCGAAAACGTCCGGCCTTGCCCTCAATTCAGCCAGACCTCCGCAGAAGTGAAGCGTTCCGTCCAACACCTTATTATCCAAAAGCGCGTCTTCCGCCTGCCTTGGCGTAACGCCGCACAAGTCGAACCACACCCTAAAACCGCCTTCCGCGTACCTGTATATGGACAGCGAGAAAACTTCCTGCGGTATTTCCTTTTCAAAACCGGGCGAAAGAATGAACAGCGCTCCTACTGCGCCGCGAAGCGCTTCCAAAGCCTGCCCTTTCTTTTTCCCGCCCTCTGCCGCAACGTATACGTCCGCGCCCTGTGATTTGAACAGTTCCGCATATTCGCGCGCTCTGTCTGAATCATTTTTACCGCAACATATAAATATCGTATTTTCCATATCCGCTCAACCTCGCTTGCAATAAGTATATCACAAACTTAACGATATTTCAATATAGATTACGCAAAAACACGTTTTACCGCCATGTTGCACGGCGGAGAGCGTTTTCCGTACTGTATGGCGGCTTGCCGCCCGAAAGCAGTACAATCAAAGCATTCTGCCGGAGCGCGGCGCGGTTACTGCCTGAAAACACTTCGCACCTTAGCCAAATGCACCTCAACTCTACGAATCTTGCGGAAAGACAAACCGATACCAAAATTTTTGGTAAAGGCTTGTCACGACGATAAATTAAAAATATGTAACCAGGCGTTGCGGAGAAAAAGGCGATGATTTTCCAAGCAGCCGTTTCGGGACATAATCAGCCTGCGGCGGCTCGCCACTGTCAGGTACTACTTGACAAGATTGTTATTGATAATAAGCAAGACTGACTTGTCAGATACTGCTTGACAAAGTTATTTTAGATAGTAAGTAAAACAGGCTTGTCAAGTACTGCTTGACAACAGCAAATTGACTGTTTTTATGGTAATCAAACAAAAAGCATTACGGAGAAGAAAAGCCATAACTTGGCGCAATGTTACTGCACGGCATAATCAGGGGTGGAGCGTCCCACGCTCCCGGTTCGCCGCTGTCAAGTACTACTTGACAAGATTGTTATTGATAGTAAGTAAAGCAGGCTTGCCAGATACTACTTGACAAGGTTATTTTTGACAATAAGTAAGACAGGCTTGTCAAGTACCGCTTGACATGGTTATTATTTATAGTAAGTAAAATAGTAATCAAATAAACAAGCATTACGAAGAAGTACCCGTACCCGACCTAAGTAGAACACTTTAATCGTACTGCTTTCGGGCGGCGGCTCGTCGCGGTGGAGCGCCACGCGCTCCCGCTGAAAGCAAGGCATTTTACAACCCGACATATACACATATTTTATGTTTTACTGTAAAATGTGTTCTACTGAGGTTGGGTACGGGTAAACAAAATGTTTTTCCATAATATACTCCTTTGATTTTACTATGCTGACGCAGGGCGCGGCTTGTCTGCCGCGGCCACACGTCTCTCATCAAAGGAATATCAGGGCAGGCGGCTCACAGCCGCCGGGCACCTGTAAACTCATTTTAACCGGAAAAATTACTTAAGTCAACTATGTCGACAACGCAAAACGCTCTTTCGATTATCACGCCTGCTCCTGGCGGCACTAAAAATACTTTTTCAGCAGTTGTTCCATATCCTCGGGCGCGGGGTCGGATTCTTCACGCGCGGCAAGTTTGCTTTTTGCGCGGAAAATCTCCCCTAGCCTCTCTTTAACCTCTTTCATGGAATCTTCCCCATCGGGAATACCGGTATATGGTAAAAACTCGCCTTTGAACGCTCCGTCCTCTTCAAATGCCGCTTCCTTTCTTTCGCGGGAACTATCGTCTGGCTCCCCGCTGTCAGCGTATTCTCCTGACTGCCTTTTTTCCGCTCCGCCGTCCACCCTGAGCATATTCAGGCGTCGGGCGACTTCTTCATCGGATAAAAGCGGCTTCTGACCGCCGTCAGACGGCTTTTTCACTTCTACTGCGGGCTTTTTATCATCTTCACCGTCCACAACACGCTGCAAGTGCACAAAACGGTCATATCCGGAAGTATACGACGGTTCGCTGTCCCCGCCGAGCACCACGTGTTTGCCCGCGCCTTTCAGATAGGAAAGCAGCGGCGTGCAGTCAAGCGGCGCACAGATTATGAAAAATGCGTCCACAGTGCTGTTAGTGCACGAAATAGACACGGCGTCTATCACCTGGCGCATATCTATGCGCACCTTTTTCCTGTTATACAGCGGTACGGCGACGTCGGCGCCCGCCGAGCGTATGTACCTGCTGAAACCGCAGTCGCGTTTGGGATTGTAGGAGTAAAATTTGCAATATATGATATTCCCGTCCAACTCTTTTAAGGCATTCAGGAAAGACGTGCAATTCGCACGCGTAGCGTTGAGGTCTGCAAGTACGGCGTAGTTCATATCGGCTCCTTATGACTTTTTTATGCACTTTCAGCTTATATCATGATTTATTGCTGCAATGTGTGTAAATATAAGCCTTACTCCGCCGTATTTTTTCTTACTTTTCTTATGTATGCTTTGCGCACTTTTATGCGCATTTCCGACAAGCGCGGCGCTCCGCCTTTATAAAATTCCCGGAGGGATATGCGCGAACCGCCGACTGTTTCTCCGCAGCATTACCCCGTAACCGCGGACAGCCTGTTACCGCGCCGCGCGTTCAATCTCTGTCGCGCTTGCCGAAAAACAGATATTGCTGAGCGTAGCCCGACAAGTTGCCGTAAAGGGCTATCAGTTTTTCGCGCATCTGCTTATTGGTGGCGGCTCCGCCGAGAGTATCCCTGTAAACCTTCTTTATCCAGGTATCCACGGGGAACACGTCCGTGCGGTGGTATCCGAACAGCAGAATGCAGTCCGCAACCTTGGGACCTACGCCGAGCAGGGTACACAGGTATTTGGCCGCCTCTTTGGTGGGCATACTTCTTACCGCGTCAATATCGAACCTTCCTTCGGCTATCGCGGTAGCGGTGGAAGCAAGGTAGGGTGCGCGATAACCCGCGCCCAGCGCAAAGTAATAATCTTCGCCTTTATCCGCCATCGCCTCGGCGGTGGGGAACGCGTAATATCCGCCCATATCTCTGCCGAGCCCCGCGCACAGTCTTTCTATTATGCCTTTTATGCGCGGAATGTGGTTGTTTGCGGATATGATAAAGGAAATTATCATCTCCCACGCGTCGTTGTTCAGAATACGTATTCCGCCGCCGTATTCCAGACTTTCCGACATATACGGCAAGTCTTCAAGCTGCTTCTTTATCTTGCCGTAATCCCTGTCCAGGTCGAAGAACTCCCGTGCGAACGCCTTATCGCCGTATATCACGGCTTTGTTTTCGTCCTGCGCAACTTTCAGCCGCTTATCGCGGCTCATTACCGTATATTCGTTTTCACCCGTCTTTGCGTATCTGAATATCTGCCCGCAGTCGAGTATCTGCCGAATATCGAAGTCCTTCAGATCGTCTACTATTATATATTCGTTTTCCATGCGCAATTTGTCCGCTTTTTTCCTTTTTTGTCTAATTATACCACATAAAGCAAAGTTTCGGACAGAAATCGCACGATAAATAATTTTAATAACAAATATTTATATTCTAAAAAGCCGGCGGCGAGCCGCCGCACCCCGATTACTCTCCGAAAAAGCGTGCGGAGATTTGCCAATGATTACACCTTGAAGAAAGCAAACTTTATTTATTGCACTTCTTCCAAGTCTTAGCGGAAATACAATCTCCCACGCTTCCAACGCTACGCCCCACGAAATAACGCTTAAAGGGTATTAGAAAGATAGCACTAAAAGACCTACGCAAGTTTGTATAAAAGTGCAAGAAAAAATCCGCCGCGGTTGCGGCGGATTTTTCCGTATCTTACAGGCTTACGCCTGCGTTTTGCAATAATTACTCTGCCTGTTCGTAAACGCTGACCTGCTTTTTATCGCGACCCAAACGCTCGAACTTCACAACGCCGCTTGCCTTTGCGTACAGCGTGTCGTCACTTCCGATACCCACGTTCTTGCCGGGGTGGAATTTGGTGCCGCGCTGTCTGACAAGTATGTTGCCTGCAAGGACGAACTGCCCGTCCGCTCTCTTAACGCCAAGACGCTTGGCTTCGGAGTCACGACCGTTACGGGTAGAACCGCCGCCCTTTTTATGAGCAAAGAGCTGAATCTTAA
This sequence comes from Candidatus Alloclostridium intestinigallinarum, assembly GCA_904382605.1. Classification (GTDB taxonomy): domain Bacteria; phylum Bacillota; class Clostridia; order Christensenellales; family UBA3700; genus Alloclostridium; species Alloclostridium intestinigallinarum. The sequence continues at coordinate 8,464 of CAJFJA010000016.1, forward strand.
TAAACATCGTCTTTTACCTCCAACTTAATGAATGCGGGATAGCCTTCCTGTAAATCCTTTACGCCCAGCAGCATGGTTTCCAGAATCGCGTCGCACGTGCGGCGTTTTTCTTCACTCATGCTTCCCAGGGCGAGCGATAAGCTTCCCTTGTCTTCGTCCGTGTGATAGTCGGCTTTTACGCCCGCCACACGGAACACCCCGAGGACCGCCGTCTGGACCACCGCCGATAGCGCGGCGCAGACGATATCTTCTCCTTCGGGCGCGTATCCGCTGTGTCCTTTACATTGCACGGATACGACGTGACCTTTTTCCCTGCTTACGACGACGTTCGTCATTAAGCGGTGATTTCCTTGATCTTCAATGCGGTGTAAGGCTGTCTGTGACCTTGACGCTTGCGCTCGTTCTTCTTGGACTTGTACTTGAAGATAACGACCTTCTTATCCTTGTCCTGCGCAACCACTTCCGCTTTGACGCTTACGCTGTTTGCGGCTTCGCCGACGATAACCTTATCGCCGTCAACCAGCATCAGGGCTTGCAGATCTACGGTTTCGCCGACTTCGGCTTTAATCTTTTCGACTTTGATAACCTGATCTTTCTCCGCCTTGTACTGCTTTCCGCCCGTGGCTACAATAGCATACATTAAGATTTACCTCCTCTTCCCGGTCTCGCTGTTAAGGCGCACTTGCGTGCTTAATAAAGCCTTCTTCATGCGGCTCGTTATATAAGATACCATATGCGCGAGGCAGTTGTCAAGAATATGACGAAAATTTCAGCAGATAAGTTTTGCCGTATCGGGAAGCGAAAGCACCCCGGAATTGTCTATCTCTATTTTGTATTTTTCTATGTGCATATTGGGGTCGGGAATGGCGTAAAGCACCACGTCGCGCCACACCCCCGAACACTCCCTGGAAAGATAGTGCTGGGATATGAGCCTGTTACACACGCTTTCGGCAAGAGTGACCTTTACGGCGCGCACGTTTTCGTCAATCACGTCGTAAAGCCTTTCCCTCAGTTCCATAATGACGTGCTCGCTGCTGAACACGTGTCCTTCGCCGCCGCAGTAAGGGCACTCCTGCAACATGACAGATTCAAGCATGGAACGCGTTTTTTTGCGCGTCATCTCCACAAGTCCCAGATGCGTGACGCCCAAAACCACGGTCTTCGTCCTGTCGCGCTCCAAGTGCTTATTCAGAATTTCCAGCACCTTTTCCATATGCGAAGGCGATTCCATGTCTATAAAGTCAATTACTATTATTCCGCCTATGTTCCGCGCCCGCACCTGTTTTGCTATCTCCTGCGCGGCAAGACAGTTGGTGGCGAAAACCGTCTCTTCAAGATTCTTTCCGCCCACGTATTTGCCCGTATTCACGTCTATTACGGTAAGGGCTTCCGTGCGGTCGATTACCAGATACGCGCCGTTCGCCATTGTGACGGTGCGCTTGGTGAGCGCCTTTATCTGCTCGGTCAGATTGTATTTTCTCAAAAGCGAACGCTGGGAAGAGTCGTATTCGTACAACTCGGGACGTTCGGACAGAATGTATTTGCTGTAACTTATAAACTCGTCGTAAAGCGCCTTGTCGTTGACTATCACCTTGCCCACGTCGTCGCGCAGCATATCGCGCACCGCCCTGACCGCAACCGGAGATTCGCGCTGCAACATGGCGGGAGCGTGCGAAACGATGAACTTGCGCTTTACTTCCTGCCACTTAGCGTAAAGATACTGCATCTCTTCGGCAATCTCTTCCCTGCCGCAGCTTTCCGACTGCGTGCGCAGAATGACTCCGCACCCGGCGGGGCGCACCTTCTGCACGTAATCGATAAGTTCCTGTCTGCGGTTTTCGTCGGTAATCTTGCGCGAAACGCCCACGTAATCCGTCTGCGGCATGAGCACGAGCACCCTGCCGGCGAGCGTGATATTCGTGGTTATGCGCGCGCCTTTCGACCCGAATTCGTCCTTGGTGACCTGGCATAAAATATCGTCGCCGGGACGGAAGTGCGCGGCGGACGAAGCGGAGATTTTTTCATCGTCCACGGTAACGTCCTTATCGTACAAATAAGCGTTGCGCTCCCTTCCTATGTCCACGAAAGAAGCCTGCATTCCCGGCACGAAATTCTTAACCTTGCCCTTGTAGATGTTGCCTACGATATTGGCATTGTTCTTCCTTTCCACCCAAAATTCCACCAGCGTGCCGTCTTCCACCACCGCCACGTTGGTACTGCTGAAATGTACGTCGATAAGGATAGATTTCATTATGTATATGATTATAGCACGTCTGTCGCCAAAATTCAAGTAATTTGATATATATGTAAGATGCGGCGGCGATATGAAACGCGGCGCACCCTAGAACTGTTGTTTTTTCTTATTGCCGATAATCGCGGGCGCGGCGGACGCGCTTTTGCGCAAGCCCAGCGCCTTTGCCACGGGTGTGGTGAGAGGCTCCTGCACGCACAGACTTTGAAGGGTTTCTTCGGAAAATTCCGCGCGCTTTTTCCCGTCGCCGTCCACCACGAGAAAGGTGGTGAAGGCGTCGCGCCGAACCATGGGCAGAATTTTTAAAAGAGGGGTATCTTCCCCGACCATGACGGTACGCAGCTCCACGCCTCCGTCGTAGTCTTTGTTGAGCGGGGAAGCGTGCGCGACGTGCATATAACTTTCTTCGCCCGTGCCGAAAATTGCACCGTAGATGAGGAACGCGCCCATGACGCCGGCGGAGAGATTATAGGTGTAAAATACGGAAATTGCGTTGTATACGACGAGCGCCGCCCCGCCGAGAACGCCCAGAACGCGCAGAACTTTGAGCGCGCGCAGTTTGTTTTTTGCGAGCGAATACACTATGCGCGAGCCGTCCAGCGGATACAGCGGCAGTAAATTTACAGCGCACAGCGCCGCGTTCGCCACGCAGAAGCCGAGCGTATACGAATAGATTGAAGGATACAGCCACCACAGCGCCACGATAAGCAGCGCGACCGCGGCGTTGAATACGGGACCGGCGAGGGCGATGAGGATATTGTCCGAACGCGAATACCGCTCCCCGCCGTTTATCACTCCGCCGTACGGCATGAGCGTGATACTGCCCATGCGGTAGCCTCTCAGAGCCGCCATGCGCGAATGGGCTGTTTCGTGCGCTAAAATAGCCACGGTATAGGCGCAGAAAGCGACGGCGTTGCCCGTAAAAATCATGAGCAGCGCCGCCGCGATAAACGCGGGATGTACCTTTATCTTCACTAAGCCATCGTCACGAACCGGGTGATGAGCACCGCGCAGCTTACCGCCACGCAGATTGCCGCCTGCACGATGAAGATATCGAGCAGATTGACCTTGCGCTTTTTCCTGAACCTGACTTTGATGTTGTCGCCGGGATAACTTACCGCGCCGCTTGCGAATTCGTCATATTTCATAATGTCCACCTCCTGACTTCGGTAAATTATATGGCGGCATATCGCGCGATATGCAGATTATTTATCCGGCTTTTTGCAGGGGTATATTCCGTCGGCTGTCGCGGTTATTTTGATAACGTACATACCGCGCGCGTCCACGTCCACCGTAAGTTCCGTTCTGCCCGAAAGTCTGGCGTACTGCGAAAGCGCGCGTTCGACGTCCCTTTTAACCACCTCTTCAAAGCCGCACGGCAGGCGCGTTTTGTCGGAAAGCAGAATCCTGCGCAGGCGGTCAAGCTCCGTCATGCGTTCTTTTTCAACCTGCTGCGGATAGCGCCGAGTATGCCGCGGTAGCGCAATGTGGGGTCGTATATTCTGCCTTCGCCCGTGAGCATATTCGCCGCCACCATATCGAACGCGGCGCGCGAACAGCTCTCGTTCATATCTAGTCTGCCCAGCTGCGCGCATACCGCCACCCCGTCGTCTTCGGGAATTACGCCCAAAAGCGGATAGCGCAGCAGACGGCTTATCTCCCTGGGTTCGAGCGTTTCTCCGCGCGCAAGCAAATCCCCGCGCACACGGTTGACTATCAGGCTTACGCCCCTCAGATTGTATCCGGAAAGAAGCGTGACCACCTTATCCGCGTCGCGCACCGCCGAAATATGCGGAGTGGTGACCACGATTGCATATTCGCTCGCGCTCACCGCGCGGTGGAAACCGCCCTCTATGCCCGCGGGACAGTCGATCAAAATATAATCGAAACTGCCGCCCAGTCTGCCTGTAAGCGCGCGGAAATCGCCCGCCTTTATCTGCTCGCTGTAAACCGCGTGCGCGGAAGGCATTATATATAAAGGATAGCCGGGCACCTGCAGTATCGCCTGCGATACCCTGCATTTGCCCGCCATCACGTCCGCCATGTCGTACGCGGCGCGATTTTCCATTCCTAGGGCGACGTCCAGATTGTTCAAGCCCACGTCGCCGTCTATAAGCAGGGTGTTCACGCCCCTGCTTGCCAAAGCAAGCCCCAGGCTTGCCGTGACGGTGGTTTTGCCCACTCCGCCCTTGCCCGAAGTTATGACCACTGTGTTACCCATGGCAAAATAATAACATTTTATATGCGGCGTATTTTCGCAAATTATGAAGTTTTTTAATGATTAACGTACCAATATGTCAGCGGCGAGCCGCTGCAGCCTGATTATGCTTTGAAGTAACAAAGCGGAATTTCAAGTCCGACATCTCCGCAATACTTTGGCTTTTTAATTTTTTGCATATATTGATTTTGTCCACTTTAGTGGACAGGAGCGCCGTGGCAACGCGAGCCGGAAGCGCCGTGGCAACGTGGGACGGAAGCGCCGTGGCAACGTGGGACGTTGCATCCCTTAACCGCACCGAAATATCTAAGCGTAAAATCAACGCCGTTTTCTCCGCACCACTCAGGTTTTATTATTTTATGCGGATATAAGGCTTTGTCCACTTTAGTGGACAGGAGCGCGGGGCGGAAGCGCCGTGGCAACGCGGGGAAGCGCCGTGCGCTTCACCACTTAACCGCCGTGAAATAACAATGCGTAGAGTCGTTGCCATTCTCTCCGCACAACTCAGGTTTTATTATTTTATGCGGATATAAGGCTTTGTCCACTTTAGTGGACAGGAGCGCGAGCCGGAAGCGCCGTGGCAACGCGGGACGGAAGCGCCGTGCGCTTCACCACTTAACCGCCTTGAAATAGCAAAACGGAGAGTCGTTGCCATTCTCTCCGCACCGCTTTAATTTTATATTTTTACTTATTGTCTGGACAGTTGTATTAACTTGGCAAGATAACAGACGAAAATTTTTCTATTCTTCTTGCTTTTTTTCGCCGTATCTTTCGGTAAAATAGTGCTCCACGCCCATAAAATCGTGGCTGATAAGCGTATCCGCGTGCACGTTGTACATACTGCGGAAGATATTTATGTCCACGTTGGGATAGCCCTGCCTGAGCGTTTCTATAAGGTTTTTCATCTCCCTGCGCTTGGAAAGCGAATCGTCGTCCTTGGCGCGGGCGGAAAAACTGCACGCGCAGTCAAGAAATTCCAGCTTGTGCCTCTGGCTCCACGTGATAATATCCTTTTCGTGCACATAGTAAAGGGGGCGGATGAGTTCCATTCCCGGGTGGGAAGTGGATTTGAGCCTGGGCAGCATACCGCCTATCTGCGCGGCATAAATTATGCCCATAAGAAGCGTTTCTATTACGTCGTCGAAGTGGTGTCCGAGCGCAATTTTATTACAGCCCAACTCGGCGGCGCGCTCGTAAAGAAAGCCGCGGCGCATACGCGCGCAAAGATAGCACGGCTTTTCCGCGCGCAGTTTTTCCGAAACGGCGAATACGTCGGAATTGAAAATTTTCACGGGTATTTCCAAAAGCGCGGCGTTTTCTTCTATCTTCGCCCTGTTTGCCGGAGCATAGCCGGGATCCATGCAGATAAATTCCAGGTCGAATTTGGTGAGCGAGTGGCGCTGAAGCTCCTGCATACATTTTGCAAGCAGCATACTGTCCTTGCCGCCCGAAATGCACACGGCTATCCTGTCGCCGTCGTTTGCCATGGAAAATTCTTTGACGCCGCGCACGAATCTGCCCCATATCCGCTTGCGGTATGTGGTGATTATACTGCGTTCGGCTTCAAATGCGGTACCCATCAGCGCAGATTCTGCAGATTGAGCAGTCTGCCCAGCTTGCCGGGATTGTCGAAAAAGTGCGCCGCGCCCATTACGCAGGCGTTGTCCGGCTCGTTTATCACATACGCTTCCCAATCCAGCTTTTCCGCAAGGTATCTGTCTATCGCGGGAATATTCGCCGAACCGCCGCAAATGTGCATACCGGAAGACGCCACGTCGTCGTAGATATTCGTGGGCATCTGCGAACATACCGCCACTATCGCTTCCGCTATCTTATCCACAAGCGGAGCCACCGCCTGCCTTATGCCGCGCGTTTCCAGTTTGAGGCTAGAAGCGGAATCCGCCTGGATACTGCGGCTTTCCACCACGCACGAAGCGTTGTCCGCGGGCGAAAAGGAGAGAATGCTCTTCTTGATTTTTTCCGCGGTGGAAAATTTTATCTTCTGGCGGAAAACGTCCGTGACGTAGTCCATGATTGCCTGGTTGAAGGTATCGCCGCCTATGTTCACCGAACAGCCGGATATTATACCCGACGGAGAGGTCACGGCAATTTCCGTCTTGCCCGCGCCGATATCCACTATCACGGCGTACTCAAGTCCCAGAAATTCCGCCGCCGCAAGCGGGCTTTCGAGCAGAATAACTTCACCGACGCCCGCCCTAATAAGCACGTTTTCCACGTCGCGCCTTTCCACGGCGGTAAGTCCGCAGGAGATATTCGCTAAGGCGCGCACCTTGGGTTTGAAAGGGGAATAAGGCAGAATTCTTCCTATAAATTCCTTGTACATCAGAACGGCGGCGCGCTCGTGGAAGACAGCCCCTTCCTTTATCGGATACAGCAGCTGCTCTTTCGCGCCCACCTTTGCCTGCACCGCCGCCCTGCCGCTTTCCACAAGCGACATTTTGCCGCCGCGGTTGGTGATTACTACGGCGGAAGGCTCCTTTATTATCAGCCCTCTGCCCTGCTGGTATATGCCGGTGTTGCGCGTGCCTACATTTATAACGAGGTCTATCGTCTTCATCTTTCCTTCCAAAGCCCCATGCCCGAGATAAGTTCCAGGGGCAAGCCCATTATGTTTTCGTATTCTCCCGTGAATTTTTCAACTACGCCGTCCTGCACGCCGTACGCGCCCGCCTTATCCATGGGCGAACCGCCGCGCACGTATTCTTCTATCTCTTCATCGCCCATATTGCGCAGTTTCACGCGCGACAGGGCGTAGCCCAACTCCTTCCTCCCGTCCTTTATCAGGCACACTCCCGAATAGACGGTGTGGAAGTTCCCGCACAGCATATGCAGATACTCCCGAGCCTTAGCGGCGTCCTCAGGCTTTCCCAATATCTTTCCGTTGCAGAACACTATGGTATCGCACCCCAAAACGAGGTCGTGCGGAAAACCTGCCGCCACGTCCTCCGCCTTCTGCCGCGCCAGATCCATGGCTACCGCCGACGGACGGACCTTGCCCGTCACCTCATTTACGCAAGAAGGCCGAACAAGGAAGTCCCCTGTCAGCCTTGATAAAAGTTCGCGTCTGCGCGGCGACGCCGATGCCAGAATGACCATTACAGTATCTGCAGATTTTTCTTATAGGCCTTGCGGAAATTCGCGCCCGCCTGCATTGCGTCCTTGATTTCCAAAGAGCAATCGCCGTCGGCTTCCGTCTTCATTATTACGCTGTCGCCCAGCACGTCGCAGGTTATGGTCTTTATCACGCCCGACATACTCCTGTCGAAACTTTCCGCTATGCGCACGATAACGCCCAGCTTGTAAATGGCGTCCACGTCCTCGTCGGTGAGCAGTTCACGGTAGCGCATAAATTCGGGCATGCTCAGTTCGCCCTTGCGGTGGAGTTCCGCCACGAACGCGGACATTATAAGGTCTTTCTGCGATATGCCGTAAAGTCCGCTGTTCAGAATGATATACGCGCTGTGCTTCTGGTGGTCATAGTACTTTACCCTGTTGCCCGCGTCGTGAAGCATTGCCGCCGTGCGCAGCACTTTTACGTAGGCGCGCGGCAGTTTGTGCAGCACTTTGAGCTGTTTGAACAGCTGCACGGACAGATTGTACACCTGCTCGGCGTGTTCTATGTTTTCGCCGAAGAAGTTGAGCAGACTGTATATGCTGTGTCCCAGCACGTCCGAAAGCGGCTTTTCGTTGGTGGAAGGCACGGCGTATCTGAACATTGCGCCCTCCCTGAGTCCGCAGCCGGAGATGACCGCGTCTTCAAGTCCCAGCTTGTCCGTAACGGCGTTCACCGCCGCGAGCGCCGCGGGGAATATGTCCGCCCTGAGGGAGGAAAGTCCCTTTATCTTCATCGTCTTATCAAGCGAAAGTTTCTTGATATTGGCGTAAATTCCCTGCAACTCGGTAGCGGATATGACGTAATTGTGCGCCATATCGAGCGGATACTTTTTCAGCATACGGCTTATCTTGCCCAGGTTGCGGAAAGAACCGCCCACGCCGATAAGACGGGTGTCGGGAGCTATGTCGTTCATCCACTCCACGTTATCCAGCTGCTGCCTCACATAGGCGTAAATCTTGTCGTTCCTCTCTTCGGGAGAAAGCTCCTCGCCCGCGAACATTTCGGTAAGCGTGACCGCGCCTATGGGCAGGGTGGCGTGTCCGAGCAGATTGCGCCTGTTGTAGTAGATAAACTGTATGCCGCCTCCGCCGATATCCATAATGATGCCGCGAGGCACGTCCATGGAGTTTATCACGCCCTGATAAATGAGCTGCGCTTCCTCGTTTTCGTCAAGGACGCGCACTTTTATGCCCGTGGTTGCCAATATCTCGTCGAGAAAGCCGCGCTGGTTTTTGGCGCGCCTGACGGCTGAAGTTGCAAAAGCGTAAATTCTGTCCACCTTGTTTGCGTCGCAGAGCTTGCGGAACATCTTAAACGTCTTGATAGCCTGAAAAATTCTGCTCTGCTTCAAAAAACCGTCGTCTTCCATGTCCTGCGCCAGACGAACGGTTTCCTTGAGTTGATCCACAACGGAAAAATAACCGCCTTCGAGAATATCTACCAACACCAGCCGCGCGGAATTCGACCCAAGATCTATTATCGCAATTTTTTCCATATTCATCATCCTTAATGCAAATATTTTCCTACATATGAAAGTATATCACACTTTTTCGCGCTTGTCTAGACCCAAAATTTATTTAGGCGCCGAATGAAAGTGTTTTGCGATAAAATTATTGTAAAGCGGAAAGTTACTGCGCAAAACACTTTGCGCCTGCGCCTTAAGGGGAACACCCTGCACGCTCCGCTGTGGTTTTCCCCTCGTTTTGCGGCAAGTAGAAAAAAGGCTTACCTTTGCGTTTGCCGCAAAACTTCACCCTAATCCGCCTCATTCGCTCGCTTTACTCACTCTTTCGGAAAATCCGCACGGCGAATTTTAGAGGTGACGCTTGGCAAAATGCGATTTTGCCGCGCTTTATTTACAACATTACGGAAAGCATTGCGAAGATAACGCTGTCAATTAAACCTTTCGTTATTGCATAGTTTAATAATAGGTGGAGCGCCACTAGCTCCTTTTGCCGCGCTTTATTGCGCTTTTTGCATTATTTATCCAAAGATGAGCTGTGAACAAATTAAATTCAAGCGAAGCAAAACCACGCTTTTGCGAGCGTTACCTATAAAATGCGCCGTGCGCATTTTCCCGTAAGGGCGGAAAGGGTTGAATTTTCGCGCAAAAGTCAAGTGTGCTTAAATATAATTTTTGCGCGAAAAGAAGGGAGAACCGACCCTCAAGCAGGAGCGATTAAAGCCGTAGCGAAGATGGAACTTTATTTTATGGTTTTGATACTGCAAGGCAGTTAAGGGATGCAACGTCCCACGTTGCCAAGGCGGTTAATGGTGGAGCGTCCCGCGCTCCTGCGAATGGGCGGGTTCTTCCTTTAAGGCGAAACCGCAAAGTGTTTTGCGGCGATACAACTATGCTTATCGCATAGCCTTATCGCAAAACACTTTCAATCGGCGGTTAAGCGGAGCCAACGAAAAGTCACGTGCGCCACGAAGAAGTGCCCTAATGCTAGGAAAGGCAGCCGCTTATCGCAGGGAGCGTACTAAACCGTACGTGACCAAGAAAGCGGTTGCCTTGACAACGCAGTAGGGCGCTTATGCGCGGCGCTATTTCTTTAATTCCAGCGGGAAGAGGTATTGAGCACCACCCTCCCCTCCGCCAGACTTTTGGGTACGTCTATTACGCGCTGGTTTTTCGAGCCTTTGAATTTGAGTTCCCAGGAACGCTCGGCTTGGATAAATCTGCCGTCTACCAAGGTGTCGAGTTGTCCGAGCAGTTCATTTGCGCCGTCCACACCGCCGAGTTCTTCAAAGGTGTAGCCGGTATAACAAGCCACTTCCTTTATCCTGGGGCACTCTTTGCGCACGCGCTGCACCAGGTGCGCGAGAGCACGAGCCTGGCACATAGGCTCGCCGCCGCTGAGGGTAAGTCCGCTTAAAAGCGGATTCTTGTTTATGCCTTGGATAATCTCGTCCTCTTCCGCGTCCCTTCCGCCGTTAAAGTCGTGCGTCTGCGGATTGTGGCAGCCGGGGCAATGGTGCGGACAGCCCTGCACGAACAGCGTATATCTTATGCCGGGACCGTCGGTGATGGAATCGGACACCACTCCGGCGATACGCAGGCTCATGACAGAGTGTGTTTTACGCGGTCGTTCTCTTCCGCGCGCTTGGCGTTGTTGAACCTGTCCAGCGTGCCCACCAGATAGCCCGTTATCCTGCGGATACGCTCGAATTTGACCTCGTCGCCGCCCTCGTGCCTGCCGCACTTGGGACAGGTGTCGCCGATAATGCCGTTGTATCCGCACACGGGGTCGCGGTCGACGGGGTGGTTGATAGAGCCGTAGCCCACGCCCGCTTCCTTCATGCACTTGACCACGGACATAAACGCTTCCACGTTGGCGGCGGTGTCGCCGTCCAGCTCCACATAGGAAATATGCCCCGCATTGGTAAGTTCGTGATAAGGCGCTTCTATCTTTATCTTCTCGTACGCGGATATGGGGAAGTATACGGGAACGTGGAAGGAGTTGGTGTAGTATTCCCTGTCGGTAACGCCGGGAATAACGCCGAATATCTTCTTGTCAATGCGCACGAACCTGCCCGAAAGACCTTCCGCGGGAGTGGCGATAAGACCGAAATTCAAGCCCGTCTTTTTGGACATATTATCCGTGTATTCGCGCATAAACCGCACTATCTCAAGTCCCAGATTGCGCGCTTCCTGGCTTTCGCCGTGGTGCTTGCCGATGAGCGCGACCAGCGTTTCCGCAAGTCCGATAAAGCCCACGGACAGCGTGCCGTGTTTGAGCACCTCGCCCACCTCGTCGTCGGGGGAGAGTTTGTCGGAATCTATCCACACGCCCTGACCCATGAGGAAGGGGAAGTTGCGCACTTTCTTCTTGCTCTGAATTTTGAACCTGTCCAGAAGCTGGGTGCAGACCAGATCCATCTTGCGCTCCAGCTCTTCAAAGAACCAGTCTATATTGCCGTTACTGCGAATGGCTATTCTGGGCAGATTTACGGAGGTGAACGAAAGGTTGCCCCTGCCGTAGGTTATCTCCCTGTTCCTGTCGTAAACGTTGCTCATAACGCGCGTGCGGCAGCCCATGTACGCCACTTCCGTTTCCGGGTGGCCGGGCTTGTAGTACTGCTTGTTGAAAGGCGCGTCGAGGAAGGAGAAGTTGGGGAACAGCCTCTTGGCGCTGACGCGGCACGCCAGCTCGAACATATCGTAGTTGGGATCGTCTTCATTATAGCTGACCCCTTCTTTCAGCTTGAATATGTGTATGGGGAATATGGGCGTTTCGCCGCAGCCAAGACCCGCCTCCTGCGCCAAAAGCACGTTTTTGATTACCATTCTGCCTTCGGGCGAGGTGTCCGTGCCGTAATTTATCGAGCTGAAAGGCGTCTGCGCACCGGCACGCGAATGCATGGTGTTCAGGTTGTGGATAAGCGCTTCCATAGCCTGGTAAGTCGCCTTTTCCGTTTCCTCGTGCGCGTGGGCGGTGGCAAATTCCTTTACCTTGCTCCACACTTCGTCCTTTACGTCTTTGAACATTTCGCGCTCGGCTTCGTCAAACTCCTTATTTTCCGCCAGAGTGGGTTTAAGCCCCTTTTCCTCTTCCAGCTTTTTGTACTCCGCCTTTATGTCGTCGTAGCCCGCCTTGGAGCCATTCAGAAGCTCCAGTCCCTTTTCCACGTTCGACCAATACCTTTTCTTATACGTCTTTGCAACGCCCGGAGCAAGCGAGTAGTCGAAGTTGGGTATGCTCTGTCCGCCGTGCTGGTCGTTCTGGTTGGACTGAATGGCTATGCAGGCAAGCGCGGCATAGCTTTGTATGTCGTTGGGTTCGCGCAAAAAGCCGTGACCCGTACTGAATCCGCCCTTGAAAAGTTTGAGCAAATCTATCTGGCAGCAGGTAGTGGTGAGCGTGTAAAAGTCGAAGTCGTGGATATGTATATCGCCGCTTTCGTGCGCCTTGGACTGTTCGGGAGGCAGAATATACTTTTTATAGTAGTCCTTCGCGCCCTCGCTGCCGTATTTGAGCATGGTGCCCATGGCGGTGTCGCCGTCGATATTCGCGTTATCGCGCTTCATGTCGCTGTCTATGGCGTCGGTAAAAGTAAGTTCGTTGTATATGCGCATAAGCGAGGTGTTCATTTCCCTCGTCTTGGTGCGCTCGGCGCGGTAAAGAATGTACCTCTTGGCAACGCGCGCAAAGCCGTTGTCCATGAGCACTTTTTCCACCGTGTCCTGTATGTCTTCGATAGTGGGACTGGAATCGGTAAACTTGTCTTCCAGCCGCTCTTCCACCTGGTGCGCAAGGCGCTTGGCTTCGTCAATATCCGTCCTTCCCGCGGACGACATGGCTTTTTCTATTGCGCCTTCTATCTTTGAAATGTCGTAGGGAACCCTTCTTCCGTCACGTTTGATAATCGTTGTAAACATGCCCTCACCTCTACCATATGTTGTGCCGCAATAAAAAACAAAATGGCTTATATTGTGGTCAAGTTTTATCCTACCACATAAATCCGGCAGTGTCAAGGTTTAACTGCAATAATTTTCGATATACCATATATTCGTCTAGGCATAGCCGCCGAATGAAAGTGTTTTGCGATAGGGATGTGCGGCGGATATAGTTTTATCTGCACAAAACACTTTGCGGCTGCGCTTGATGCCATAACAAAGCGATGGTCGTCCGCCGAGAGAGCGCCTTTCCGCCGCTTTCGCACAAGTGTTCCTTGATAATACCAACAGGTATTACCTTCGTCGCCCTCGTGTGAAATCGAACGAAAAATC
>CAJFJA010000017.1 GCA_904382605.1 Candidatus Alloclostridium intestinigallinarum
GGCAGCCGCCTAAGGTAAGACCGATGACTGGGGTTAAGTCGTAACAAGGTAGCCGTATCGGAAGGTGCGGCTGGATCACCTCCTTTTAAGGAGTAGCTTTTAGCTACATCTGGTCGAGGCTGCAAAGTAATTGCAGTCACTCAAGGGGTAACCCAAGAGTATAAATGAAAACCCGTCTTTGGAAAAAACGCTTCCGCCTTTTTGTTTGGTATAAATTTTGGAAACACAACCTGAAACCCGGGTTGTGTTTTTTTATTGTGCGCCCGTTAATGTCGTGAATACGCGTATTCGCGCATAATTTCCGCTCTGACATCGTTGCGCGCCTTGACAATACGGCTAGTATTGCCTGCGGTCGCTTCCTCATTATGCTCCGATTTTAATCCTATATCCGTGTTTTTTGTTACGACATCTTTACACGATAAAATATGTATGCTACAATTATATTGTAACTAATATTGTATAAGGAGGCAAATTTATGTATTGTAAATTTTGTGGCAAACAATTGGAAGACGACGCTATGATATGTACCGGGTGCGGAAGGCTTACGGACGACGGGCAAAAACTTGTCAAGCCTGCTGCCGGAGGCACTGCCGTTCCCGTACAAAATGCGGCGAAAAAGATTAAACTTACAAAAAGCACTATAATGGCGCTGGTTGCCTTTTTCTTATTCTTGTTCGGCATGGTGCTTAACACTATAATAACCACGTCGTCGACAATGCAGCAACTTATGGGTGAAAGCAGTTATATGCTGGGGCAGATAGGTTTGGTAGCTGTTGCGGGCATATTCTCCATACTCACATTGATAATTGCGGTTGTTTCTTTGGTGCTGTCAGTGACGGAACGCGCTTCGGCATATAATCGCATTTTTCCTATATGTATGACTGCGGTGGGCTTGGCTTATATAATAGATTTTATTTGTTCTGCAGTAATGCTTTCTATGAGGGTCGCATAAGGAGGTTTAGCTATGTATTGCACATATTGCGGAAATGAAATGCCCGATGATGCGGTGATGTGTGTCAAGTGCGGAAAACTTACGCCAGAATATGAGGCAAGTCTTAAAAAAGAATCGGCATCGTGTCCTGCGGAAAGTATACCCGTTGTGTCCGAGCCGAAAGAAGATGGGATTGTAACGGAATACGGGGCGACGGAGCAGGGATCGTCCGTCAAAAAGGGCGATAAAAAGCACATTTCTTGGATAATGTCGCTGGTGTCCATAACATTTGCTATGTTCGTTTCCCTGGTTTTTGCATTTATGCACGATCATTATTATGAATTTACCAGATTCCCGATCGGTGCGGGCATACTCGGTATAATCGGAGGCGTGTTTGCCGTGGTGTTTTCTGTTCTCTCTTGTGTTATGGCGTCTAAGGAAAAAAGAAAAGCGCAAAAGACAAGCGAATACTTTTTCCCTGCGGCGCTGTCTTTGCTATTTACGCTGGCGGCAATGGTTTTGGCTATAGCCATGCTGGTTGTGTCTATGCTATATGAGGCCGGTTATTATTTTTGAGAAAATGTAATTCGAAAGGCGCCCTTCGGGGCGCCTGTTAGCTGTCCTTTATTACAGTTATCTTTCGTAAATATTGTTTCCCAGCGAATCAATCGCCACTATGGCGGGGAAGTCCTTTACGGTAATGCGGCGTATGGCTTCCGTGCCCAAATCGGAATAGCACAACTCTTCCACCTTGGTTACGCATGAAGAATACGTTGCTCCCGCGCCGCCTATTGCGGCAAAGTAAACGCCGCCGTTGCGCACTATCGCCTGTACGCAGTCGTTTGAACGCTTGCCTTTGCCGATCTGCGCGGCAAGTCCCGTATCGAACATATATGGGGTATATTTATCCATTCGTCCCGAAGTGGTGGGGCCGCAGCTGCCCATGACCTGACCGGGCATAGCGGGGCAGGGACCCATAAAATAGATTGTTTCGCCCTCGTAATTTATGTCCGGCTTACCCGCTTTAATGCTTTCAAACAGCCGCTTGTGTCCCGCGTCGCGGAAGACGAGCATATCGCCCGAAATGAGCACGGTTTCGCCCGTGCGGAGGCTTTTTGCAACTTCTTTATCGAGTGGAAGGGTTATTTTTCTTTCCATAATTCACCTATATTTCAAAACTTGTAGCTCTTGAGCAGTGGCAGAGCATATTTACCGCCACGGGCAGGGAAGATATGTGCGTGGGATATTTTTCTATAAAAACGCCCAGCGCGGTGGTGTTTCCGCCGAAGCCCTGCGCGCCCACGCCCAGCTTGTTTATTTCGCCGAGCAGATATTTTTCCAGATTGTCGAGTTCGGGGTCGGGGTTGGAAGAGCCGAGCTTGCGGAAGAGCGCGTGTTTGGAAAGTTCGCACGCTTTTTCCAAAGTACCGCCTAGACCCACGCCCACGATTACGGGCGGGCAGGGGTTGGAGCCGGCAACTGCCACGCTGTCTATAATCAGGCGTTTAGCCTCTTCCAGACCCTGCGCGGGGTTGAGCATATACACTTTCGACATATTTTCGCTGCCGAAGCCTTTCAGCATTATCTCCACGCGGATTTTTTCGCCTTCGACTATCTGCGTATGTATCACGGCGGGGGTATTGTCGCCCGTATTTACGCGCGTTACGGGATCGAGCACGGACTTGCGCAGCATTTTGTAGCCGCGGCGTACGCCGTCGTTCACCGCCTTGTATATATCCCCGTCAAGTATAAGTTCCCGTCCGACGTATAAAAATACCACAGCCATGCCCGTATCCTGGCATACGGGAAAGCCATTTTTCGCGGCGATGTCCGCGTTATCGCACATTACGTCCAGCGCAAAGCGCGCGGTGGGGTTTTCCTCGCCTTCGCGCGCCTTTTCCAGGGCGGCGCGGCAGGAAGATTCCATATTGCAGGCTATATATTCGATCGCTTCGGCAATCTTTTGTTCCAATAAGTTCAGATCGGCGGTTTTCATAACTGCTCCTTTATATGCTTTACACATATTATACCACGGAATTTGTTGTAAAAACAATGTTTTTATGCTACAATCTATAACGAGGCTTATATGAAGATTTGTACGCTGTCAAGCGGCAGCAAGGGTAATTGTACATACATAGAAAGCGGCCCGTCCGCCGTGCTTATCGACCAGGGGCTTTCACTGCGTGAACTCGAACGGCGCGCGCTCGGCGTCGGACTTGATTTGAAAAAGGTGCAAATGGTGGCGGTAACGCACGAGCACACCGACCATATCAAGGGCGTGCAGGCGTTCTGCGACAAGTACGGGGTGAAGGCGTTTATTTCGCCCCTGTCCGCGGAAAACGCATACCCGAAATACGCCGTTACTTCGTGCGAAACATCCGTTCCGTTCGACGGAGGCATAAGCGTCGGAGATATGTTTCTGACCCCGTTCAGGGTGCACCACGACGCGGCGTACACGGTGGGCTACCAGGTGGAAGACGGCAAAAAAACGCTGTGCATCGCCACCGACCTGGGGTATGTGACGGCGAGTGCGGGTAAGCGTATGTGCAAAGCCGACGCCGTTATATTGGAGAGCAACCACGACAAATTCATGCTGGAAAACGGCAAATATCCCTATCCGCTCAAAGTGCGCATAGCGGGCAAAAACGGACATCTGAGCAACGACGACGCTGCGGACGTGGGCGTACGGCTGGTTCAGGCAGGGGTAAAGCGGCTTATTCTGGCGCATCTTTCGCAGGATAACAACACGCCGCAGACGGCGTACAACACGGTTATATCCGCCATGACGGCGGCGCACATAAGGCAGGGGAAGGACGTAAGGGTGGAAATAGCATACCAGTTCGAACCTTCTCTTCTTACGGAGATAATATGAGCAAAAAAGGCAGGCAGAACGTAATAAACAAACCGCTTGAAAAGGAATTCGGCGTATACGACGCATCGGCGGTATTTATCGGCGCATATATCGTTATGCTGCTTTTGCAGTTTTTGTTCTACATAGTGCTTACGATAACGAAAGTGCCCACGGGCGGAGAGGACGGCTTCGATACCACGGTGGCGTACGCCTGCATTACGGTCGTAATCAACGAACTTGCGTTTTTGTCGGCGCCCTTTTTGTATTCCAAAATAAAAAGCAGAAAGGTATATCTCGGCAGTGGACTTGCGGAAAAAGTAAAGCCCGTCTATCTCGCGCTTGCTGCGCTCGTCGGAATACTGACGCTGTTTGCGTTCGCGCCCGCCGCCACTTTGATAAATTCCGGTTTTTCCGCGCTCGGCTTTACCGGTTCTACGGCGCCCAGCGCGACTTCCATAGGAGAACTGATAGCTTATATCTGCGTAAGCGCGCTTCTGCCCGCGTTCTGCGAAGAATTTCTCTTCCGCGGCCATGTGGCAAGGGGCTTTTCGGGTAAAGGGTATTTATTCGGCGTGCTGGCAAGCTCCGCGCTGTTTGCGGTAATGCACGGCTCTCCCATACAGTTGGTTTACCAATTCTTCCTGGGCGCGGTTTGCAGTCTGCTGGTGATATTCACGCGCAGTCTGTGGACGAGCGTCATAGCGCACTTCATATCCAACCTTGCCGTGCTTTTGCTCGACTACGGACTGACTTCCGCCGGCATAAATTATGTGACGCCTACCGGCGCTTCCGCCGGTATAATGGTCGGCACTACGGTTGCCGGAATAGCCGCGCTTGTCGCGCTTATGTACCTTATATACCGCATGGTAATAAAAGAAAGGGGTATAGAAGGGGAAGTGCGCGCGGTGAAAGGCGCGAATCCCAAGGCATGGAATATGAGGCTTGCGCTGATTGCGGAAGATGAGGAAAAGCGCGCGAAACGCAGGGAAGAACAGGCGTTCAGGGCTTCCCAGATTCAGAACGCCGCCACTCCCGAAGTGCGCGAAATGCTCATGCAGCGTTACGAAAGCGAGGATAAAAAGACGTCCAAGACGGACACCAGGGCGCTTATATTCTGCTTTGCCTTTCCCGTAGTGATATTCATACTCAATACCATTTTGGGCTTCGTGGAATAATGCTGGCGGTAAACGTGCTCTGCGTGGGCAGATTAAAGGAAAAGTATTTGAAGGACGGGATAGCCGAATACGCAAAGCGGCTTTCCCGTTTTTGCAAATTCACCGTGACGGAAGTCGAAGAAGAACCTCTCACGTCCGAGAGTGAAAGCGATATAGAGCGCGTAAAAGCGCGTGAAGGACAGCGTATCTTGAGCCGCGCGGAAGGGCACCTCATCGCCCTTTGCATCGACGGCAAAAACCTGTCCAGCACGGAACTTTCCGAATATATGACCTCGCTTCCGGCAAAAGGGGTGAGCAGGATAACTTTTATAATAGGCGGCTCGTACGGACTTTCCGACGAAGTCGCGTCGCGCTGCAATTTCCGTCTGTCGTTCGGCAAAAACACCTATCCGCACCAGCTCATGCGCCTTATTCTGTGCGAACAGATTTACCGCGCGTTCATGATAGCCGGCGGCGGCACTTATCACAAGTAAAAAAGCCTTTCAAGGACGCCGTTGAACGCCTTGCGCGGCGTTTTCATCTTTTTTTCGATAAGTTTTTTATAAATCGGACACCGTTTTTTTCTTTTCCGCATATTCTTGACTATGGTATTTTCGTGGTCTGATTATTTGCAAAAACTCGACGACCTGCGCGCTCAGGGCGCAAGGGTTTTCACGGTAGGTTACAGCGTGCTCGGGCGCCCGGTATACGGCGTTTTCAAGGGCAGTTTTACGGGCGGACAGGTGCTTGTCCAGGCAGCCATGCATGCGCGCGAAGGGGTGACGACTCCCGTCGTCTTGCAGATGATGGAAAACTATACGGGCGACGTCGGAATATGGTGCCTTCCCATGGTCAATCCGGACGGGGTACAGTTGGCGGACGCGGGCTTATCTTCCGTAACGGATGAGGAAAAACGCGCCTATGTGCTTGAAATAAACGGCGGAAGCGAAGATTTTTCCCTTTGGAAGGCGAATATAAACGCGGTTGACCTCAACGTGAATTTTCCCGCGAAATGGGGTACCGGCTCGCAGAACGTGACCTATCCGTCGCCGGGGAACTACATAGGCGAATACCCGCTCGACCAACCGGAAAGCAGGGCGATACACGATTTTACTTTGAAAATACAGCCGTCGGTGACGCTCAGTTACCATGCGAAAGGAGAGGTCATCTACAAGGGCTTCGAATGCGCCGACCCCTATCCCGAACTCGCGCAAAGTATTGGCGAGTCCACGGGTTACGGGGTGTTCTCGTCGGGCGGAAGCGCGGGCGGCTATAAGGATTGGTTCGTCACCACCACGTACCTTCCCGGCGTCACGGTGGAAGTGGGCGAAAGCAGCGTAAGTTACCGCGATTTGTACGCGCAGACTGACGCGATTTACGCGCGCAACGCGCAAGTGCTTGACATTTGCGCCCGTTTTGTGCAAGATATATTTAATGGATGAAAAATTCATGGTTATGGCGCTGCATCAGGCAAAGCTGGCGGTGAAACACCGCGAAGTGCCCGTGGGCGCCGTCATAGTTAAGGACGGAGAAGTCATTGCAAAGGCGTACAACCGTAAGGAGCGTTACGGGTGCGCCAATTTCCATGCGGAAATGGTGGCAATAGAAAAGGCTTGCAGAGTAATCGGCGACTGGCGGCTTACGGGGTGCGACATTTACGTCACCCTGGAACCTTGTCCCATGTGCGCGGGAGCGATAATAAACGCGCGGCTGGACAACCTCTACTTCGGCGCGTACGACCCCAAGGCGGGGTGTTGCGGCACGCTTTACAATCTTCCGGAGGACAAGCGTTTCAACCACCGTCCCAACGTGCAGGGCGGCATAATGGCTGAAGAATGCGGACGGATACTCAAAGATTTTTTCAAGGAGCACAGGACGAAATGATGATAGTGGGGCTGGGTAATCCCGGCGAAAAATACGCGCGTACGCGCCACAACATGGGCTTTATGGCGGTGGACAGGCTGCTGGAAAAGCTGGGAAAGAGGGCGGATAAGGAAATATGTTCCGCGCTCGTGTGCGAAACTTATATCAAGTCGAAAAAAACGGTGATAGCCAAGCCGCTTACCTACATGAATCTTTCGGGAGAGGCGGTCATGGCGCTCATGGCGCGTTACGGATTCAAGCCGGAAGAAATAGTCGTCGTGTACGACGATATAGACCTGGCGCCGGGAACGCTGCGTTTCCGACCCTCGGGGTCGGCGGGCACGCATAACGGAATGCGGAATATAATCGCGGTGACGGGCAGGACGGATATTCCGCGCCTGAGAATAGGCGTGGGCGAGGACAGGAGCGTTCCGCTTGCCGACTATGTGCTTTCCGACATAAAGGCGGACGAGGAAAAACTGCTGCCCGCAATTGAAAAGGCGGCGGATTTTCTGCTGGAAAAACTTAACGGATAATGAAGCTGGAAGAATTGCTTTCTCTGCGCAGTCTGGGCGGAGATTTTGCCGAACTTTACGACTTTGTGAACGCGGGAAAAAGCTGCGCCGCGGTGGCGCTCGGTCCTTCAGAACGGGCGCATATTGCCACGCATCTGGGCAGATTCGTGCTGTACGTCGTGCCCGATTCCCCCACGCAGAATATGATGTTCGAGCGCATTTCGGGTTTTTGTCCCTCCGCGCTCGTGCTCGACCCCAAGGACGACTTGCTCATATACCGCAAGGCGTTCCAGCACTCGCGCATAACTGCGCGCCTCAAAGTGCTCGCCGCCATGGCGCGGGGCGAAGCCGGGTGCGTTATCACCACGCCGCAGGCGCTTGCGGAATATTATCCCGATCCCAAGCGGCTTTTGGGCAGTATACTCCACGTCAAAACGGGCGATACGCTCGACCTTATGGACCTTACGGACAAACTTACGGAAATGGGCTATGTCCGTGAAGCGAGGGCGGACGAAAAGTCGTCTTTTTCGCTTGCCGGCGATACGCTGGTGGTATTCCCGCCCGATTCCGACCTTCCCGTGAGAATAAGTTTCTGGGGCGACGAGGTGGAGAGCATTAAGCTCTACGACCCCGAAAGCATGATAACCGTTGCCGAAAAAAACGAAATGGAAATTTTCCCCTGCAACGACCTACTTCTGACGGAAAAGGAGTGGACTTCCGCCCTGGACAAAGCAGGGAAGGAAAGCGCTAAGGGCAAGGCGAAGAGCGGCGAACGGCGCGGGGCGATTCTCGCGGATCTGGAAGCCGCAGGCAGGCGCGACCAGGGCGGACAGTGGCTGTTGCCGTTTTATAAGAATACGCGGGTAAATCTCACCGCGTATCTGCCCGAAAATTCGCTTATCGCTTTGGAAGAGGACGGGCTTATTGTAGACAAACTGGGTCTGTATCTCGAAGAACACGCCCAGCGCGTGAAGGCGCTTTCCGAGGACGGCGAAACTCTTCCGGCGCACGCTAAGATATTGTTCGGCGCTGACGACATAAGGCGGATGATCGCGCCTTTTGCAAAGACGGCGTTTTACAGCATAACTTCCACCGCGCGGCTGTTCGACCCGCAGCGCATTTTCAAACTGCGCTGTTCGCCTCTTTCCGACTACACTCTGAATTACAAGGCGCTTTACAACGACCTGCGCAATTTCCGCAACGGCGGTATGAACGTCATTTTGTGCATGGGCGATTCCCGCACCGCGCATACGATAGCGGACAGCCTCAACGGCGAGGAAATTCTGTGCCGGTACGAGGACGAGCCTTCGCAAGGCTCGGCAATCCACGTCACGCCGCTCAGGCTTAACAGAGGCGTATGTTATCCCGGCTGCAAACTTGCGATAATCGGCAGGGACGATATAATCAGGCGTTCGGGCGGCAGGATTACGACCCGTGCGCGCGCGGCTTTCTCCGTGCCGAAAATGGGCGATTACGTCGTACACGACGTCCACGGTATAGGCAGATGCGTGGGCATACGCCGCATGGCAATGCGCGATTCCGAGCGCGACTATATCTCCATAGAATACGCGGGCGGAGCCATGCTCTACGTGCCGATAGACCAGACGGAACGGCTGAGCAGATATTCCGGGAGCGAAAAAGCTCCCAAACTCTCCAAGCTGGGCGGCAAGGACTTTGAAAAGCTGAAAGAAAGCGTGAAAAAGTCGCTGCGCGAGATGGCGACCAATCTGGTAAAGCTGTATGCCGAGCGTATGCAGGTCAAGGGATTCAAATACAGCCCCGACACCTCCATTCAGACGGAGTTCGAGCAGTCCTTCGAATACGAGGACACCCCCGACCAGACGCGCGCCACGCAGGAGATAAAGGCGGATATGGAACGCGGCATAGTCATGGACAGACTGCTTTGCGGCGACGTGGGCTACGGAAAGACGGAAGTTGCGCTCCGCGCCGTGTTCAAGACGGTAACGGACGGAAAAAGCGCGGTAATTCTCGCGCCTACCACCGTGCTTGCGCGCCAGCATTACAATACCGCTTCCGCCCGTTTCGCCCCCTACGGACTTAAAGTGGAACTTCTCACGCGCTTCCAGAGTAAGGAAGAGATAAAGGCTTCTTTGGACAGGCTTGCCACGGGCAAGTCGCTCATTGCGGTTGCCACGCACAGGATACTGGGCAAGGACGTGCGCTTTTACGACCTGGGACTGCTGGTTCTGGACGAGGAACAGCGCTTCGGCGTGGAGCAGAAGGAAAAACTGAAGCTGGTGAAGAAGAACGTGAACGTGCTCACTCTCTCCGCCACGCCCATTCCGCGCACGCTCAATATGGCGCTTACGGGCATAAGGGATATAAGCGTGCTGGAAACGCCGCCAAAAAACCGCCTTCCCGTGCAGACTTACGTCACGGAGCTTACCGACGCGCTTCTGAAAGACGCCATATCCAGGGAGATAGCCCGCGGCGGACAGGTGTACGTACTGTTCAACCGCGTGCAGGGCATCGAACATATGGCGGATAAGATAGCTTCTTTGGTGCCCGAAGCGAAAATCGTGGTCGGACACGGTCAGATGGATTCCGTCACGCTGGAAGACGCCCTGCGCGCTTTTTACAACAGGCAGGCGAACGTCATGGTATGCACCACGATAATAGAAAACGGCGTAGACGTGGAGGGCGCGAATACGCTCATCGTGTGCGACGCGGACAAGCTGGGACTTGCCCAGCTGTACCAGCTGCGCGGCAGGGTGGGCAGAAGGGACAGAATGGCTTACGCCTACTTCACGACGGACCCGTCGCACGTCATCACCACGGACGCGGTCAAGCGCCTTAAAAGCCTTATGGACTATACGGAACTGGGCAGCGGCTTCAAGATAGCCATGCGCGATTTGGAAATACGCGGCGCGGGAAACGTGCTGGGCAGGGAACAGCACGGACATATAGAAAAGGTCGGTTACGATATGTACTGCAAACTGCTTGCCGAATGCGTGGACGAACTGCGCGGGGTGAAGGGCGAGGACGTGGAAGCGGAAGTGACCGTGGACGCGGACGCGTATCTGGACAGCAGATATATAGCCGACGTGGACGACAAACTGAAAGTGTACCGCGAAATATCCGAACTTTCGAGCAGGGAGGAGGCTGACGGACTTTTGAAAAAACTGTCCGTGACTTACGGAAAGCCGCCCGAGGAATTGGAAAATCTTGTTACAATCGGACTTATCCGTTCCCTTGCGTGCAAGGTGGGCATAGAAAAGGTGGTGATACCCGCGCGCGGCGGAAGCATGACTTTCGCCGACGGCAGAATATACCGCGACGAGGGGTATCTGGAAGCGATTTCCTCTTTCGGCGGAAAGGTGTCCGTAACGGCGGAGGACAAGCCCAGGCTTGTTTTCGACAAATTCGCCGGCGGCGTTAAGGAAAAAATGAAGATGGCTGAAGAAATTTTAACAAAAATATATGTTTTAACGCGCAAAAACAATTGAAATAGCGCGCGCAATTAGTGTATAATCAATGATGTATCACGATATACACTTATATATAAATAAGGAGAAGCGTTGATGAAGAAAAAAATAATCGCCTTAGCGGTGGTAGTCGTTCTCGTATGCGGCGTTGTGGCGGGTTCGCTCATAGGCTGCAATCTTGTGACTACCAATGCCGAAAAGGACTATAACCAGGTCGTGGCCACCATTCAGTACGAAGGTCTGACCGATCAGGTTTTGAAGGGCGAACTGCAAGCCATTTACAATACTTACGGTCCCGTGTATGTGCAGTATTACGGAATGACGGAAGAAGAGGCGCTGAACACCCTTTACGAATCGCTTACCCGTCAGTCGCTGCTGTTGCTCAAAGCAAAGGCGGAAGTCGCCAAGTCTTTGGGCATAACGTTTACGAACGATTCCGACATCACCGACCTGCTCACCTATGACGAAATCCGTTATTGCATCCAGATGGCAAACGCCGACTTCAAAAAGCAGTGGCAGGATAATATAGACGAGCGCGAGCAGGAACAGGCGGCGAACGAGGACGATTCCTCCGACGAAGATACTTCTACGGACGAAGAAGATACCGACGAACTTGAAGCGCGTCCCGTCCGCGAGGAGGAGACCCCTTCCACCGAATACGTTCCCGACGAATCGTTCACGGAAGAAAACGGCAGCAAACTGCCCGCGTTCTTCGAGGACTGGTATAACGAACAGCTTACCGCCGTCCAGAACGAGATAGACGACCTCAACGAACAGCTTGCCGCCGCAACGGACGACGCGCAGAGGGAAGAACTCCAGACCAAGCTGGAAGAAGCGCGCACCCGCCGCAGCAATATGCGTTCGGCGTATACCGATCTCCGGAACACTCTGGCGGATTCCTACACCGACTACGATTATTACCTCAACAACCAGTACGAAAGCAGGGTGACTGCAAAGTATGAAGAATTGCTGGGCAAGCCTCTTACCGTGACCGACGCGGAAGTACAGGAGTACATCACCGCCGTCATAGGCGATAACGGCGAAACTTTCGTCGACGCGGACGCATACGCTTCCGCTTTGGAAAGCGGCTCGACTATTATCAGACATTACGACAAGGGCTATTTCAGCGTGCGCTCCATACTGCTCGGTTTTACCGAAGAACAGAAGACCTTCCTCACCAATCTCACCAACAGGCTGGGCGAGGATAACGTGGACGATTTCCGCGCCGTGATAGCGCTGGGCACCGACGCCCTCACCGGTACGGACGTCATCAATCCCGACGATTCCACGATTGCGGAGATAGTGGCGCGCTGGGGTAGTGCCGGACTGGGAATAAACATATCCAACACCGAATACGACGAAACCACGGATAAGCTGTCCGACGCATACACCGCCAGGGACGTCAGCTATGCGGACGTGCTTGCGGCAATGGTGAAATACATCGCCGAATACAAGGCGGACTTCCTTGCCACCGCGCAAAGCCTGATGGGCGACGATTACGCCGCTAACGAGAGCGCTTTGGCGCAGTATGCGGTAAACGAAGCGTTCACCGACCTTATCTATCTCGTAAACGACGATGACGGCATGTTCTCCAGCGACAGCTATCAGGTAACGCCCGACGGAACCGCAACTTCCTACGTCGACGAGTACGCCGTGCTTGCGCGCAGACTGTACAAGGAAACAGAGGGCGGCGTCCGCGCGGAAGCGGGCAAAATGGCGCTTGAAGACTACGGTACGGCAATGTACAGCGGCACTACGTCCGACGCTTCTTTCAACAACGATAAGTTCGCGGAAGCAAGCGGGACGGCATACACCATCTATGTAAAGGATATGCAGACCACCGTGGCGGACGGAAGGACGATAGACGCGCCCGTGTATACTTTCGTAACGGCGGACGGCAGCATCTCCTTCATCATCAATACCTACGGCATTCAGATAGTGATGATAAACGGCTATGCGTTCGACGAAGCGCAGATAGGTTCCACAGTTACCGCGCAGACCGAAGGCGAACACACCTGGTACAGACTTGACGACGACTATCTTTACAGCGTGGAAGTCATAGTCAACTACCGGCTTGACGACGAATTCTCCTACGTCCTCGACGACGACGGCAACAGAATAATCTCGTCCATAGAAGTGGAGAAGAAGACGCTTACCGAGTACTTCTCCGACAGCCTGCTGGAAGGCAAAAAGACGGATAACTACAACACCGTCGTAAACGAATTCGTCAGCTCGAACGAAGGCGACTGCGTGACGAAGAACGACAGCGTATTCAACGGACTGCTCAAACAAGTTACCCAGGCGTAACCGGTAAATTGATGAAAACGGAGTCTGCGGACTCCGTTTTTTGAAGGAGTTGTTATGGATCTCGAAGAAAAACTGATAAAGAGCAATTTAATATACGACGGCAGGATTCTCCAGCTTTACAACGACGAAGTGGAACTTCCCGGCGGCAAACGTTCACGGCGCGAATACGTCAACCATTCGGGCGGCTGCGCCGTGCTTGCGGTTGACGATGAAGGATATATCTACCTTGTGGAACAGTACCGCTATCCGTATGCGGAAGTCATGCTTGAAATTCCCGCGGGCAAGCGCAACAGGGACGAAGATCCCAAGGACTGCGCCCTGAGGGAGCTGGAAGAAGAGTGCGGACTTGTAACGGACAGGGCGGATAAGTTTTTGGAAATATATCCCACGGTGGCTTACAGCAACGAACATATCTACGTGTATCTCGCCCACGGTCTGAAAGCCACTCAGGCGCACCTCGACGAAGGGGAGTTCCTTAACGTGCGCCGTATTCCGTTTACCGACGCCCTTAAAAAGGTTATGGATATGGAGATAAGGGACAGCAAGACCGTCGCCGCAATCCTGAAGTACGCCCTTATTAAAGGTATAAGGGCTTAACGCTTTACGTTATAGCTTGAAAATTTTATAAATGTAAAATCGCGCCCCGAAAGGGGCGCTTTTTGTAATATACGCCAGATAAGTGAGTTTTTTGCCGAGAAATCCGCGAATAATGCCGGAAATAGCTTTAACGGAATGATAACAAAGTAAAACGTAAGTAAAAATTCGCCTCACCCCCTTGACATTGTCCCGAAGTGTGCTATTATATTAGCAGTTAAAGGTACTAAGTGCTAGCAAATACCAGCAGTAAGTGCCAAATAAAAGAAAAAAGGAGATTACGAATATGAAAAACGAACTTTCCAGGAGAGGCAATTACAGCGATTACGATTTCTTCGAGGACGCCATGCGCGACTTCTTCCCGGGCTTTTACGGCAGGAGGGGTGAAGGTCACAAGTATATGCGCACCGACATCAAAGAGAGCGACAAGGGCTATGAAATGGAGATAGAGCTGCCCGGTATGGACAAGAAGGATATCAACATCGACCTTTCCGACGGCTACCTTACCATTTCCGCGGGAAAGAGCGATAAAGAGGAGAACAAGCACAATTATATCCGCCGCGAGCGCAGTTTTTCCTGCAGCCGCAGTTACTATGTGGGCGACGTAAAGAAAGAGGACGTCAAGGCGAAGTACGACAACGGCATTCTGTCAATCACCATTCCCAAGGACGAGCCTAAGGAAAGCGGCAGCAGCAGGATAGACATAGAATAACTTCGTTCCGCCGGGCGGAAAACCGCGTATACGGCAGGAGCGGAATATGCGCGGCGGAGATACGCGCCGCGTTTCTGCCGGATTATAGGGTAGGCGGACGGCCCGGGAAACCGGGTCGTCCGGCGTATCTGATATTCCGTCCCGTCCGTGGGCGGGCTTTTGCCCGAAAAGGCGCACGCCGCGCCGATCGGGCCGTTACTTAGCGGAGCCGGCGTTTTCCTCCTCATAAGCGCCGGTTCGGGCGGCGGTTGCGTTTGCGGCCGCCGTTTTTGTATGTTTGCACGGTAAATAAAACGCCGTCTTTTGCGCAAAATAGCTTTATGAAAAAGTGCGTTATTATTCTGCTCGTTGCGGCAAGTCTTACAGCCGTGCTTACGTCGTGCACGACCAGGGACGATTTATGCGAAAACGAAATATCGCAGTACGTGCGGCTGTCGGAAAGCGTTAAATTTATGATTGCCGGGGAAGAGACGAATTTGCACGCGGTATTTACGCCGCGCGGCACCTCGTTCGAAGTGGAATGGAGCAGCGATAACATTGCGGTTGCAAGCGTGGAAGAAGGGCGCGTCACGGCGAATTCGTCGGGAAGGGCGCAGATAGCCGTGAAAATAGTCAACACCAAGCACGAAGCGGTATGCGAAGTCATCGTCAGCGATAAGGAAGTCAGTGAAAAGTACGCCGGGAGAGAGGGCGGAGGGCGTTTTTCCACTCTCGACGGCGCGCTGGAAAACTGCGCGGACGGGGACAGTATCCTGCTTTTCCGCGGCTTTCACGAAAGTTCCGTACCCGTAAGCAGGAATATAAAACTTTTGGGCGAGCAGGGCGCGATTATCGGCGGTCTGGAGGTAACGGACGGAGCGGTGGTAAACCTTGAAAATATCACATTCTACACTTCGGATAAAGCTCATTCCGGCAGTCTGACCGTGGACGGGGGCTGTGGAGCGCTCATAAAAAACTGCCGCTTCGTGTACGACGTAAAGGACGAACTTCCCGGCTCGGACGCATACGAACAGGGCAAGGCGGACAGCTCGCAGGGGCAGGGCGAGGAACAGACTCCGCGCGGGGCGAAGGGCACGACCGCGCTAAAAATGCAGGGCGGTTTTGAAAAGCTGCGCATAAACGCCTGCGCTTTCAGCGGTTACGAAGTCGCCATAGATATTCTGCCGTCCGACGGTGAAATTCTGGTGCGCGACAATACGTTCACTTCCTGCGCCACCGCTATCCGCGTGGACGTAAGGGGAGAAGATACAAAAAATACCGCCCTTTACGGAATTATCCAGAGCAACGTATTCTCCGCCGTCGACCACCCCACTATCTTTAATTATAACGGGGGACTGTATATGGGGACACTCAAATTCGATGATTATAAATCTAACTAAATTAAGCGCCGAATGAAAGTGTTTTGCGATAATGCTATGCGGTAAGCATAGTTTTATCTACGCAAAACACTTTGCGCTTACGTTTTTAAGGGGAAACCCGTTCATTCGCAAGCTATGCTTGCTTGAGAACAGGTTTCCCCTTCTTTTCGCGCAAAGTATATATTTGAGCAAACTTGTCTTTTGCGCGAAAATTCAACCCTTTCCGCCCTTGCGGGAAAATGCACACGGCTCATTTTATAGGTCACGCTTGGCAAAAGTGCGATTTTGCCGCGCTTTATTTACAATATAAAGCATTCGTTAAATCCGTACATTTACATTATAACATATACAAATGGATTTCCACGTCTTGCAACTAAGCGAAAACAGCCTAAGAAAAAAAATATCCGGGGGACACAGTCCCTCGGATAATATTTTTGGGTTGCGGTTTCAGCTTAAAGAGCTTCGCCTGCCTTTCCTGCGCAGCCGAGGACTTCGGTGAGCTTGTGCTTGACGATCTCTTTGATGTTCGCACGGGCGTCGCCCAGGTACTGACGGGGATCGAAGTGATCGGGATGCTCCATAAAGTGCTTTCTGATACCCGCGGTGCACGCAAGGCGCAGGTCGGAGTCGATATTGATCTTGCAAACAGCCATGCTTGCAGCCTTGCGGAGCATATCTTCGGGCACGCCGATTGCGTCTGCGAGCTTGCCGCCGTTTTCGTTGATTATCTTGACAAAGTTCTGGGGAACGGAAGAAGCGCCGTGCAGAACTATAGGGAACATAGGCAGTCTCTTGGAAACTTCTTCGAGAATGTCGAAGCGGAGTTGGGGCTTGGTGCCGGGCTTGAACTTGTAAGCGCCGTGGGAAGTGCCGATGGCGATAGCCAGGGAGTCGCAGCCGGTCTTGGTCACGAACTCTTCCACTTCTTCGGGACGGGTGTAGGAGCTGTCCTCTGCGGAAACTTTGACGTCGTCTTCAACGCCCGCAAGTCTGCCGAGTTCGCCTTCTACGGTCACGCCGTGGTCGTGGGCATATTCAACGACCTTTTTGGTGAGGGCGATGTTTTCCTTGAAGGGCAGGTGGGAACCGTCTATCATGACGGAATTGAATCCGCCGTCGATGCAGCTCTTGCAAAGCTCGAAGCTGTCGCCGTGGTCAAGGTGCAGGCAGATGGGCAGATGGCTGACTTCTTCGGCAGCTTCCACCATTTTGCGCAGATATACGGGGTTAGCGTACTTTCTTGCGCCGGAAGAAACCTGAAGAATCAAAGGAGCGTTTTCTTCGGTAGCCGCTTCCACGATACCCTGAATAATTTCCATGTTGTTCACGTTGAATGCGCCGATGGCATATCCGTTTTTGTATGCCGACTCGAACATTTTTTTGGTTGTAACCAATGGCATAATATTTACCTCCGAGTAAATAATTTATTTATACAATGCTATTTTATCATACGGCAAAATATATTTCAATCATTTTCACCGAAAAATCGCGCAAAATGGGTACCCGTACCGGGCGCCGGTACGGGCATGGGGTGTAAAAAGTGTAAATTATTTTCAATATATATTGTATAAAGCCGTGCAAAGTGCTATAATTTATACGATTTTGAAAAGCCGAAAAGGCAAAGGAGTAAAAAATGCTATCAGACGGCAGAATTAAAACTTTGGCGCACAATCTGGTGCACTATTCCTGTTCTTTGAAAAAGGGCGAAAACCTGCTTATAGAATGTACGGAAGCCGATTGGCAGCTTGTGGGCTGCATAATACGCGAAGCGTACGCCGTGGGCGCGTATCCCTTCGTATCTTTGGGCGATTCGCGTATAAAGCGCGAACTTTTAATGGGTATGGATAAGCGTCTGGCGGACGCCATGGCTGAATTCGACAAGCCCAAATTCGAAAAAATGCAGGCGTATATAGGCATACGCGGCGGCAACAACGCCTACGAAACGTCCGACGTGCCTTCGAAGAATATGGACGCTTACAACCTGTACTATGCCCACCCCGTACACCACGATATACGCGTGAAAAAGACCAAGTGGGTCATTCTGCGCTATCCCACGCCCGGAATGAGCGCCATGAGCGGCATGAGCACGGAAGCGTTCGAGGATATGTATTTCGACGTATGCAACCTCGATTACGCCAAAATGGATAAGGCGATGGATCCGCTGGTTGATTTAATCAACCGCACCGACAAGGTAAGGATAGTATCTCCGGGAACGGACATATCTTTCTCTATAAAAGGCATAGGGGCGGTCAAGTGCAGCGGGCACTGCAATATCCCCGACGGAGAAGTGTACACCGCGCCCGTCAAAGACAGCGTGAACGGCAGAATAACCTACAACGTGCCTTCGGTGAACAACGGCATAAAATTCGAAAACGTGTCGCTTTTGTTCAAGGACGGCAAAATAGTGGAAGCCACCGCCAACGACACCGAAGCGATAAACAGGATATTCGACGTGGACGAGGGCGCAAGATACGTGGGCGAATTTTCATTCGGCCTCAATCCTTATATCAACAAGGCGATGGGCGATATTCTGTTCGACGAAAAGATAAGCGGCAGTATCCACTTTACGCCCGGCGCGTGCTACGACGACGCTTACAACGGCAACGTATCCGCGGAGCATTGGGATCTCGTCTTAGTGCAGACGCCGGAAATGGGCGGCGGCGAGATATACATGGACGGCGTACTTGTGAGAAAGGACGGCAGGTTTGTACTGCCAGAACTTGAAGGACTTAACCCCGAGAACCTGAAATAGCCGCAAAACGGAGTAAAAAAGAGCAATTTTTCGTAAAAAATGCGAAAAACAGTTGCAAAACGGTTTATCAACTGGTAAACTGTTAATTGATAAAAAAAGACAAAATCTTTTGGAGGACACAATAATTATGGCAAAGAACGTAAGAGTTGCAATCAACGGTTTTGGCCGCATCGGTCGTCTGGCTTTCAGGCAGATGTTCGGCGCTAAGGGCTATCAGGTAGTCGCTATCAACGACCTCACCAGCCCCAAGATGCTTGCACACCTGCTCAAGTACGACACCATGCAGGGCAACTACGCCAGGAATCACGAAGTTTCCTATGTAGAAGAAGTCAGGAGCGAAGACGGCAAGAAGGTCGTTACCCCCGGCGCTATCATCGTTGACGGCAAGCAGATTACCATATATGCTGAACCCAATGCCGAAAAGCTGCCTTGGAAGAAGCTGCGCGTAGACGTCGTGCTCGAATGCACCGGTTTCTA
Organism: Candidatus Alloclostridium intestinigallinarum; assembly: GCA_904382605.1. Lineage (GTDB taxonomy): Bacteria > Bacillota > Clostridia > Christensenellales > UBA3700 > Alloclostridium > Alloclostridium intestinigallinarum. The sequence continues at coordinate 18,961 of CAJFJA010000017.1, forward strand.
CACCAAGAAGGAAAAGGCTATGGCTCACGTTAAGGCGGGCGCTAAGAAAGTTGTTATTTCCGCTCCTGCGGGCAACGATCTGCCTACCATCGTTTACAATGTAAACCACACCACGCTGACCAAGGAAGACAACGTCATTTCCGCCGCTTCCTGCACCACCAACTGCCTGGCTCCCATGGCAAAGGCTCTCAACGACTATGCTCCCATCGTAAGCGGTATAATGACCACAGTTCACGCTTACACCGGCGACCAGATGATCCTCGACGGTCCCCAGCGTAAGGGCGACCTGCGCCGTTCCCGTGCGGGCGCTATGAACATCGTTCCCAACAGCACCGGCGCTGCTAAGGCAATCGGTCTTGTTATCCCCGAACTCAACGGCAAGCTGATCGGTTCCGCTCAGCGCGTTCCTACCGCTACCGGTTCCACCACCATTCTCGTGGCGGTTGTAAAGGGCAAGGACGTTACCAAGGAAGGCATCAACGCCGCTATGAAGGCTGCCGCTAACGAATCCTTCGGTTACAACACCGATGAAATCGTGTCTTCCGACATCATCGGCATGACCTATGGCTCGCTGTTCGACGCAACCCAGACCATGGTTTCCAAGATCGACGACGATACCTATCAGGTACAGGTTGTTTCCTGGTACGACAACGAGAACTCCTACACCAGCCAGATGGTAAGGACTATCAAATACTTCGCCGAACTCGTAGACTAATTACTGAAAAAATTAAAAAGCAGGCGCCGTGTAGCGGTGCCTGTTTTTTAATTCTCGAGGGCACTATGTATAAGCACCCTCCTGCGGTGTCAAGGCACCCGCTTCCTTGGTCACGTACGGTATGCCGAACAGGAACAATACAAACACGGTCCGGCAAAGCCGATTTCAGCCGTTGCCGTGTCGTTTGTCTTGCCAATACATAGTATTGCCTGCGGCAATCTCCTTGCACCGGCAAGAAATCGGCATTGCGGGACTGCAAGGCACCTCAGGGCGAAAGATTTTCTGGTGATTTTGTGCGGGCGGAGTGCAGACAATACACTGTATTGTCAAGTGACGGCTGTGCAAAAGCGCCGAAAAGATATGTTCTGAGGCGCGTTCGTATT
>CAJFJA010000018.1 GCA_904382605.1 Candidatus Alloclostridium intestinigallinarum
TGCGGCAAACTCCTTGCACCGGCAAGAAATCGGCATTGCGGGACTGCAAGGCACCTCAGAGCGAAAGATTTTCGGGTGATTTTGTGCGGGCGGAGTGCAGGCAATACATTGTATTGTCAAGTGACGGCTGTGCAAAAGCGCCGAAAAGATATGTTCTGAGGCGCGTTCGTATTGTTCCTGTTCGGCATCTGCTCCTATCGTAAAAAATCGCCTTTCCTCGTCTGACACGCCTTCTCTGTGCCGCGTTTAAGCGCGGTTTTTAATAAGGCGGAAAAATAAAAGTGTGCTGAAAATCAAAAGTATTAAAAGGAAGAAACCGTATGGATAAAAATCTGATAGAAGCGCTTTACAAGAAGGCATTGGGCGGCACGGTGGAAGAGGTCACGGAAGAGTACGGCTCAAAAGAGGGGCTGCTGCGGCGTAAAGTTACGGGCAAGTACGTCCCGCCAGACGTGAGCGCGCTTAAAGCGTACATAGAACTTGCCGGCGAGGACGACATTTTAACCATGAGCGACGAAGAACTCGAAAAGGAAAAACTGCGCCTGCTTAAAGAACTTAGGGAGATGGAGCGGAACAGAAAAAAGAAATCGGAAGGCGGTGAACCGCGCCCTTAACCGCCTTGAAGGAAGCGCGTGGCGCTCCACCCCTTAACCGCCGCGAAGTGGCAAAACGGAACTTCAAAGCCGTTGTCTCCGCAATGCTTTTGTTTGATTACCATAAAGCAGCTGATTTTCTCTTGTCAAGTAGCAACTGACAGCGGCGAGCCGCCGCCCCCGGTCATACCTTGAAGGGAGCGTGGGGCGCTCCACCCCTTAACCGCACCGAAGTGGCAAAAGTATGTTTTGATAGTACTATCTTCGCAACGCTTTTATTTGATTATCATAAAAGACAGTAGACTTTCTTTTGTCAAGTAGTATCTGACAAGACTGTCAAAACTTTTAACAAAAAGTAGCGTGTCAAGCAGTACTTGACAAGACTGTTGAAACTCTGTAACAAAAAGTAACGTGTCAAGTAGCACTTGACAAGCCTGTTGAAATTTTTAATAAAAATATGCGTGTCAAGTAGTACCTGACAAGATTGTTGAATCTTTGTAACAAATGCACTCTTGTCAAGCAGTACCTGACAAGCCTGTTATAAAACTCTGTGGCAAAAAACACTCTTGTCAAGTAGTACCTGACAAGCCTGTTGGAATTTTTAATAAAAATATGCATGTCAAGCAGTACTTGACAAGCCTGTTAAAATTTTGCAACAAAAATATGCGTGTCAAGCAGTACTTGACAAGACTGTTTTACTTACTGTCAAGGACAATCTTGTCAAGTAGTACCTGACAAGCCTGTTAAAATTTTGCAACAAAAATATGCGTGTCAAGCAGTACTTGACAAGACTGTTTTACTTACTGTCAAGGACACCCTTGTCAAGCAGTAACTGACAAGGGTGTTAAAACTCTGTAACAAAAGGTAAGCGTGTCAAGTAGTACTTGACAAGACTGTTGAAACTCTGTAACAAAAAGTAACGTGTCAAGTAGCACCTGACAAGATTGTTTTACTTACTGTCAAGGACACCCTTGTCAAGCAGTACCTGACAAGACTGTTGAAACTCTGTAACAAAAGGTAAGCGTGTCAAGTAGTACCTGACAAGAAGGTCTTTAACCATGACGACAACAGGAGTGGAAGTTATTTACCGGCAAGGGTATTTACGGCATTGTCGGTAAAAGCGGCAGGATAATACAAAGTTGCGGAGAATTATCGCGGAATTTTCTTCGCCGGATAATTTGTCTTATTGCAAGGCATAGTCATTCGGCGCCTATTATTAATTGGAGGTTATATTTATGGACATCACAAAAATCGACAGCGGCGTGCTGTGCGACATGGGCGGCTGTGTAAGAAAGGCCGCGTATGCCGTGAGTATGGAGGGAAAGCCGCTTTCCAGCAGGCTTTATCTCTGCCCGGAGTGTGCGGCGAATCTGTACGGACTGCTGGGCAGTAAGCTCGGAGGGGAAAAAGAGGTGGAAGATGAAGAAGACGTACGCCGAAGAGATTGTTGAGGAAGTCAGGCGCGACTTTGCCGCGCGGCGCGAAAAGCGCAGGGCTTTGGAGTTGCAATGGCGGCTGAACATGAACTTTTTATCGGGCGACCAATACTGCGAGATAACGCCGACGGGCGACATTGACGACTACGGCAAACAGTATTGGTGGCAGTGCAGGGAGGTGTTCAACCAGATAGCTTCCGTGGTGGAAACGCGCCTTGCCAAACTTGCAAGGGTCAAGACGGGAGTGGCGGTACGCCCCGCGTCGGACGACGACGGCGACGTGTACGCGGCGAAACTTTCCACGCAGGTGCTGAAAGCGGCGGAAGAGAGCGCGGATCTTGCAAGGATAATCAATTCCGCTTCAAGCTGGAGCGAAGCGACGGGCACTTGCTTCATCAAGGTGGGCTGGGACGCGGAAGCGGGCAGGATAGTCGGCGTGGACAAGAAGGGCAAAGCCCTGCACGAAGGCGACCTGACCGTGACGGTGGTGCCGCCGTTCGAGATATTCCCCGACAATCTGCTGGCGGGAGAGCTGGAGAACTGCCGCTCGGTGATACACGCAAAGGCGTACCATGTGGACGAGGTGCGAAACGCGTGGGGCGTGGATGTGCGGGGCGAAGACGTGAACGTGTTTTCGCTCGATTCCTCGCCCGCGGAAAGCGGCAACGGCTATCTGCACGGGGTGAAGGGGGTAAATTCCTCGCTCGCTTCAAACCATTGCGTGGTGCTGGAAAGATACGAACTGCCCACGCGTGAGCGGCCGGACGGCAGACTTACCATAGTGGCGGCGGACAAGCTGCTTTACGACGGCGACCTGCCCTATATCAACCGCAAGGACGGCACGCGCGGCTATCCGTTTGCCGCCATGCGCTGCCTTGACAAGGTGGGGTGCGTGTTCGGCGCGAGCGTTATCGAAAGGCTTATCCCCCTGCAAAGGGCGTATAACGACGTGCGCAACCGCAAGCACGAGTATATGAACAGGCTCGCCATGGGCGTGCTGGCGGTGGAGGACGGCTCGGTGGACAGGGATATTCTGGAAGAAGAAGGTCTCGCGCCCGGCAAGGTGCTGGTCTACCGCCAGGGCAGCGAGGTTCCGCGTATGCTCGACCCCGGGCGTATCCCGTCCGACTTCGTGAACGAGGAAGAAAGGCTGCTTTCCGAATTCATCACGGTGAGCGGCGTTTCCGAACTGAGCAAGTATTCGCAGACGTATTCGTCCATGTCGGGCACGGCGATTTCCCTGCTTGTGGAACAGGACAATACCCGTCTTGCCTCCACCACGGGCAGCCTGAGGGAGTGCATAAAGCAGGTGTGCTATCTCATACTGCGCGCGTTCAAGCAGTTTGCAGGCGAAAAGCGGTTTATGCGCCTTGCCGGGGATAACGGCGCAATGCAGCTGAAATGTTTTTCCGGTTCCGACCTTACGGCGGACGACCTCGCGTTTGAAACGGACAACGAACTGAACGACACGCTCGCAAGCCGCAGGAATATGGTGCTCCAGCTCGTGCAGCTGGGCATTTTGCAGGGTAAGGACGGCGGAATGAGCGAAAGGAACAAGTCGAGGGTGCTGGAACTTCTGGGCTTCGGAAACTGGGAAAACGCCGCCGACATTGCGGACTGCCAGCGCGACGCGGCGATACGCGAAAACGCGGCGGTGAAAGAGGGCGGAAAGCGCCCCGAAATAACCGACGTGGACGACGATAATCTGCACGTGGAAGAGCACACCAAAGCGCTTTTATCCGACGGGCTGAACGCGCGTGCGAAAAAGGCGCTGACCGAGCACGTCAAAGAGCATAAACAAAGGCTTTTGCTCAGCGCGGCAACGTCGACAGGGGAGGAAGGAAATGGACAAGAGTAAAGAAAGGTATGCGGGTTTTGCAAGTCTGCGCGATTTGAAAAACGCCTATCTGCTGCTCGCCCGCGGAATGGAAAGAAGGGCCGCCGATGAAGATATTACGGCGAAAAAAGCGGGAGCAGGGGCGGAAAAATCCGCGCGGACGGCAACGCCCGCATACGAAAAAGGAGAAGAGCTTATGCAGGAAGAACTCGAAGGGGAGACCACTCCGCCCGCGTTGGAAGGCGGAGAGCAAATACCCGAAGAAGAAAAGCCGCAGGATAAGCCGCAGGAAAAACCCGCGGAAGAAGAAAATCTTCCGCAGGGGGAGATAATCTCGCGCCGCGTGCGCAGATTTCTTGCGGAGTATCCGGCGGCGAGGCTTCTGAAAGAGGGGATACTTGCCGAAATCCAGGCGGATCCCGCAATAGAAGCCAGTCCGTACTGCCTTGAAATCGCGCTCGGAAGGGCGGCGGGCAAGGCGTACAGGAGCGCGGGGCAGTATGCCGCGGACGAAGAATTTATCCGCGATTACATACTGACCGACAAGAACATCAAAGGGCGGATAATAGAAGAATATCTGTCCGCAGTCGCAGGGGGCAAACCGCCTGCAATCATGGCGTCGAGCGGAAAAATGACCGCTTCCGCGCCCGAAAAGCCGGCTAGCGTTTCCGCCGCCGGACGTATTTTGGAGCGTATGCTCAAAGAAAGGAGGATATAATATGGTAAATCTCACCAGCGCGGAAAAGGCGCTTAAAACCGTCTATCTCGGCGTAGTGGCAAATCAGCTGAACACGGGAGTCAATCCCTTTATGGCAAAAATCGAACAGACCACCTCGGACGTGTGGGGCAAGCAGATAGTCAAAATGGTCCCTTACGGTCTGAACGGCGGCGTCGGCGCGGGTACGGAAACGGGCGTGCTTCCCGTGGCGGCGGGCAACAATTACGAGCGCTTCACCCTCGACCTCAAAAACCTGTACGGCAGGATAGAGATATCCGACAAGGCGATGCGCGCGTCCCTGTCCAGCGAAGGCGCGTTCGTCAATCTGCTCAATGCGGAAATGGAAGGACTTCTCAAAGCATCCAAATTCAATCTGGGCAGAATGCTCTTCGGCGACGGCAGCGGCAAGCTGACCACTCTGCCCGCGGATACGCTCGCAGCGGAAACTTCCTTTACCGTGGACGACGTGCGCAACCTCACCGAAGGCATGGTCGTGGACGTGGTGGCGCAGTCGAATAACGCCGTTATCTCCGGCATGGGCGCGCTGCGCATTCTCGCCGTGGACAGAAGCGCGAAAACCGTCACCGTGGACAAGTCCCTTACCGGCAGTATAACCAAGGGCGACTACCTCACCGTGCAGGGCAGCGTGAATAACGAGATAACCGGACTCGGCGCAATCTTCTCGTCCGAAGGCACTCTTTACGGGCTGAGCAAGTCCACCCACAAATGGCTCGTGCCCAAAACGCATACCGCAGCCACTCTTTCGCTGGAAGTCATGCAGGAGGCAATCGACGACATAGACATCACCACCGGCGGCAACGTGGATATGATAGTGTGTTCCTACGACGCGAGAAGGCGTTATATCGACCTTTGCTCTTCGCTCAGAATGAATATGGACTATATGGAGCTGGACGGCGGCTACAAGACGATAACTTACAGCGGTATCCCCGTCGTCGCGGACAGATTCGCGCCCGCGGGCACCATGTATATGCTCAACAGCAAGGACTTCAAACTGCACCAGCTGTGCGACTGGCGCTGGATAGAGGGCAACGAAGGCAAGGTACTGCACCAGAACGCGGATACCGCCACCTACAACGCGACCCTCGTCAAGTACGCCGACCTTATCTGCGACAGACCCATCGGACAGGCGGTAATTTCCGGCATAACCGCCTGAAACGCCGTATAAAACACTAGACTAAAATTTTTTCATAAAATATTAGATTAAATTTTCCCCGACCGGGGGCTTTAAGGGGGCTTTTCGGCTTAGGGATTTTCGAGCAGATTTTCGCAAGACCGAACGGGAGCGTGTGACGCTCCACCCATAACAGTCTGCGAAGAAGTAAAGTGACGAATACAAAGCAGTTTTCTTCGCAGAATGACCGGTCTGCGGCGACTCGCCGCCAGAGTTACGTCGAGAGAGATATTGCAAAAAGATGCCGAAAAGACCAAGCCCAAACGTTCCCGAGAAGTCCACGGTCGGGGAGGGAGGACAAATGCAGCATTTAAGGGAGATAACTTCCGACGTATTCGATATAGCCGACAGGTTGAAGGCGATAGACGGGCGCTACCGCCTTTTTTACAACCTTATTGCAAAGCGGTACGAGGTATACACCTTTACGCCGCACCCGACGTTGCAGGTTGTCCTGCCTTTTTCCCCGCCCGACGCCCGCTGTATCCGCCATGTGCTCAGAACGCGCGCGGAGCGCATATCCGCGCTGCTTGAAGAGATAGAGGCGGAAAACGCGCGCATTGAGCGCGAGAAGGCAAAGGCGGTTATAGACAGGGCTATCGCAAGCGCGCAAATATGACGTGAGCGTGTGACGCTCCGCCCGTGATAATCTGCGAAGAAGCAAAGCGGCGAATACAAAGCAGTTTTCTTCGCAGAATGACCGGTCTGCGGCGCGGCTTTCCGCTTTATAAACTAAAAAGGAGATAGTGCCCGTCCGTCGGTTTGTCGGAGCTTTTTTAACTTGGTCTTTCCGGGAGCGTGTGACGCTCCACCCATGATAATCTGCGAAGAAGCAAAGCGGCGAATACAAAGCAGTTTTCTTCGCAGAATGACCGGTCTGCGGCGACTCGCCGCCAGAGTTACGTCGAGTGAGGTATTGCGGAAAGGTGCCGGAAAGACCAAGTTAAAAAAGCTCCGACAAACCGATGGGCGGGCAGAGAAAAAAATGACGCTTAAAGAAGTATTGTCCGCCGCGCTCACCTATGTGGGCATGGACGCGGATATTTTGGATGAAGAAAACGCCTTGCAGGACGAGGACGTGAAACTGCTTATAAAATGTACGGGCTTTGCCATCGACGAGATTTCGTCGGAGTATCTGCCCATCGCGTGCTTCGAGGAAGTGGAATCGGACGGGAAGAAACTGCGGTATTCCGACTTTTCCAATATGCCGCTGCGCGTAAAAAAGGTGGGCAGGGACGGAAAAAGCGTGCCTTTCAGGGCGCGTCCGGGATATATAGAGGTGAAGGAGGACGGCGTTTTCGGGGTGGAATATACCTGTTTGCCCGCGCACCCTTCGGCGTTTACGGACGCGATAGTGCTGGCTTATCCCGTGCCCGTCAAAACGGTGGCTCTGGGCGTGGCTTCGCAGTACTGCCTTATTACGGGCAGATACGAACAGTCAACGGTGCTTTCGGGTATGTTTACCGAGGATATGCGCACCAATGCGCGCCCGTACAGGAGCTTTGACTGGAAGAGGTGAGTATGTACAACGCAGATAAAAGATATGTGTGCGCCCGTCCGTCGCGCCGCACCGTGACGCTTTCGGGCTTCCGCGGAGTCGACCCCGAGCAGAAAAGGGCGGCTCTTCCCAGCGATTACGCCGATTTCGCCGTCGGCTTCGACTTTAAGGACGGCTGTCTGGTTTCGGGACCGGGAGCAAGGTACCTGAAAGGCGTCAAACCCGACCTTACGGAAACGGAAACGCCGAACGTGCCCAAACCCGCGGAAAACTGCAGGCTGGGCATATACCGCACGGACGACAAAGAGGAAAACTACAACAAGATCATGCTGATGTACACCAACGGCGCGGCGGCGCTTCCGACGGGCGATTTCAGCGCGTGGCAGCAGTATAATTACTTTCTTATGTCCAATTTCAACGAGGGCATAAACGTGCTCGATCCCGACGGAAAGCCCGTATTCGTGCTTGTCAGCACGGGCGGAGAGGCGATGTGCATATACACCGGCTCCACCTTCGACGTCATAGGCTCCGCCACCGCCACGGTGACCACCATCTGCAAGCACTCCGAGCGCGTGTTCGCCGTGATGAGCGACGACGAGTGCACCGTCCTCTACTCCGACGCCTTCGACGTGTATAACTGGGACGTATCGCTCGACGCGGGCGGCTATATAACCTTCGACCGCGATTTGGGCAGAATACGCAAGCTGGTCAGCTTTGCCGACTATCTGTACGTGTTCTGCGATTACGGCATTTACCGCGTTTCCACGCGCGGCGACCAGCTGTCCTTTTCCGTCAAAAGGCTTTACACCGCGTGCAGCAGGATATATCCCGAAACCATTGCGGAAGCGGGCGACAGAATAATTTTCTGCGCGGGCGACGGCGTGTATTCCTTCGACGGCTACGACGTCACGCGCATTTCCACGCGCCTTAACAAGTATTTCCACGTGGGCGCGGACGGTATGTGCGCGGCTTACTGCAAGCACAAATATTACCTGGCTTTCCGCCTGTGCGAGGACGGCTGGACGGCGGGCGACAACAACTCCCTGGCTATCCTCGACCTTGACACGGGCGAGCTGTGCATTTCGCGCGGCTTTTACATTTTCGATATGGAAACGCTCGCCACAGGCGCGCAGAATACGGTGATTGCCACGGCAAAAAACGTGGAAAAACTTATGGAACTTTCGCCCGAGCTGGGAAGCTATCTGGGACAGTCTTTGGAAAAGGAATGGAGAGTCGGCGGCGTGGATATGGGCGACGCGGGCGCGGTCAAGGTAATATGTTCTGCGGAAGTGAACACCCAAACGCCCTTCACCCTGACTTTCACCAACGAGCGCGGCAAAACGCGCAGCGTATCCTTCGCCGCGGGCAGGAGCACGCGCCGGATAGGCATTTGCGGCAAAACTTTTTCCGTAGCGATAACCACGCAGGAGGAAGACGTGCTCATAAGACCGATTTCGCTCACCGTGGACTTTTACGAAGGAGGGGAACATGCAGTATAACAAACTGTCCGCCTTGGCGCAGGACACCGCGCTGAGGCTGGAAGATATAGAGTATTCTCCCGCCGTCGTCCTGGTTGCCGCGGGAGCGGAGCAGAGTTTTTTTACAAGCGGCGGCGTGAGTATCGGAGTTTTCGCCACGGGCAGTTACACTTTGTCCGTGGACGGACAGCAGATTGCAAGCAGCGGCGTGAGCGGCGTTTATTCCGCTCCGCTGGCGGCTGGCAGGCACACGGCGCTTCTGACCTGTTCCAACGGGATTGCCGTGATTTGCGGAGGAAAGGCGATATGAAGATGGGAAGGAAGATGAGGAAGATAGATGTAAAGGCTTTGTACCGTGCAATCGCTAAATATAATTACTTTGCCTGGCGGAAGCACCGCGCATAAGGCGCGTTTGAGCGCGGCAGGAAAGCGGCAAAATCACCAAAATAAAGCGCGGCAAAAACGGCGAGCCGCCGGGAGCGCGTGGCGCTCCACCCATGATTATGCCGTGAAGTAGCAAGAATATGTTTTTATAGCATTATCTTCGCAATGCCTTTATATTGTAAATAAAGCGCGGCAAAATCGCATTTTGCCAAGCGTCACCTCTAAAACTTGCCGTGCAAGTTTTTAATCGGAAAGGGTGAATTTTTGCGGTAACGGGCGGCGCGCTATTGAATAAACAGACCGCAAAAAGAGGGAAAACCGACACTCAAGCAGGAGCTGTTAAATCCATAGCGGAGAGGAAACTTTGTTTTATGGTTCTGATACTGCAAGGCGGTTAAGGGATGCAACGTCCCACGTTGCCAAGGCGGTTAAGGGATGCAACGTCCCACGTTGCCAAGGCGGTTAAGTGGTGGAGCGTCCCACGCTCCTGCGAATGGGTGGGTTTTCCATCGAAGCAAGCGGAAGGAAGAAGGGTAACCGCGGCTTAAAACCGCGATACCCTTATCCCTTTTTTCTTCCGCTTAAAGGAGAAATATATGTATCTGAATTTTGACAAGCTGAACCATCTGTTCGGCGGAAGGAACAACTACAAGGACGCGGACGTGTCCGAATACGAGCAGTCGCAGAAGGAGTTTTTCGACAAGCTGGAAGGGATAAAGCAGGAATATACCGATAAAATAAATTCCGATTACCAGTCCGTGCAGGATACTCTGCCGGAAGATCCCGGTTACGAATACATCTCCTATACCGGACCTACGAAAGAAGAGATAATCTCCGATACCACGTCCGCATATTACAATGCGTTCAAGCAGGAGGCTGAACAGCTGGAACGCGAATTCAACACGGATAAAAACGCGCTCGTCCTTTCCAAAAACGACCTTTCCGAAAAGGCGGAAGCGGAAAAGGACAGCGCGCGCGAAAGTTCGGAAGAAGAAAAAAAGAGCGCGCAGACTTCTCTTGCCGCAAACGGCATGGGGCGTTCTTCCGTCTACGAACTCACGTCCGAGGCGTACGACGACGCGCTTTCAAGGACTCTGGGGGAAATAGACTCGGCATACCGCGATTCCGTCGCCGCCACGGACGAGAAAATAGCGCAGCTGCAAAGCGAGTACGAAAGCGCCGTTAAAAAGGCGGATATACAAAACGCATTGGAGCTTTACACGCAGATAGAAAAACTTGACAGGCAGCGCAGAAGTGAAGAACAGGCGGTGGAGAAGTACAACAACGACATAACCAAGAAAACGCTTGACTACAAGGAAGACAGGCGCAAGGCGATTGCGGACGAGTACGAGGCTTTGCAGAAGAAACTGCAGGAAGAGCGGGAATACGAAGAAGCAAACGGCGACTATCGCGGAGAAAAGAAGGAAAACTACCAGGCCCGTCTTAATGCCGCAATAGATTATTACAACGGCATAAGCGACTCCGACGCGCGAGCAAAACTCATCAGCGATAACAGCGGAAAGCTGAAAACGTATCTCGGATTTTACTTCCAAAAGCTGCTCGACAACTTCGACATCGAACTGTGACCTCTTGCGCAAGGAGGCGAACATGAAAGAAAAAATCAAAGCAAAGTTGAAAAGTTACGGATTCTGGGTATCTCTTTCCAGCGCGGTTATGGTGTTCTTAAACACTCTCGGACTGAAAGTGGACATACCCTATCTTTCGCAGGTCACCACCGCATTCTTGAGTATACTCGTAATAGCGGGCATACTTACCAAGCCGGGCGATTCCGGCTCGGGAAGCGCAGAGGGCGGCGCGGAAGACACGGAAGAGGAAACCGCGGAAGAAAACGCGGAAGAAACCGCCGAATCCCGCCCGGACGGAGAAACCTCCGAAAGCGGTGAAGCCGAAACAGGCGCACCCGGAACCGCCGCGGACAATCAGACCGCAGGCGCACCCGAAAACGGCGAAATAACCGAAACAGGCGCACCCGAGAACGGAGAAACAGCCGAAACAGGCGCACCCGGAACCGCCGCGGACAATCAGGCCGCAGGCGCGCCCGAAAACGGCAAAACAGCCGAAAGCGGCGCACCCGGAACCGCCGCGGACAATCAGACCGCAGGCGCAACCGAAAAGGCGGAAAAATCCGAAAGCGGCGCACCGTCTGCCGGCGTACCCGAAACCAAGTAAACGTCAACGCCTCAAAGCGGGGGAAGCGGAACCGTAAAAAGTTCCGCTTTCTTTTTTTAGTGCGTCGCCTGGCGCGGCGAATCAAGTTTTGGAGGTTGCAAATATTTTGCCGGTTTTTATAAAATTACGGGTGGATTATATACATAAGGAGAAAAAATGAAATACAGGGATTGGACAAAAATATGGGTTGAAAGTTATTTGAAACTTTCCGTAAAAGTGCGGACGTGTGAAAAATATGAGCGTACGCTCAGATTGCACATTTTGCCTATGCTGGGAGAAAGCGAGCTTACGGATATTAAGTCCACACAGGTGCAGAATTTTATTGCGCAAAAAGCAGAGCGATATTCTTCCGGTACGGTAAACGGAATAGTCACCGTCCTGATCGCTTCGCTGAAAGCGGCGCGAAGGGCGGAGATTCCCTGCAATTTGCCGCTGTTGCAACGTCCGCCGAGAGAGGAGAAAAAGGTTGAGTGTTTTTCGGCAAAAGAGCAAAAACTTGTCGAGCAGGAAGCGCTTAAAGATATGCGCGGTTGGGGCGTTATAATATGTCTTTACACGGGCTTGCGCCTTGGTGAGCTTTTGGCGCTCGAATGGCGGAGTGTTGACTTGAAGACGGGCATTATCACGGTGGAAAAGTCATGCCATTTCGGAAAAGATTTTCACGGAAATTATTCCCGTATCGTGGAAAAACCGAAAACGCGTTCTTCCTGCCGTATCATACCGCTTACAAGACAACTTATCACGCTTTTGTCAAAGCTGAAAAAGGCAGCGGAGACTCCGTATGTCATAGAAGTGAAGGGAAAGCCCGCCAATATGCGTACTTACCAATATAATTTTGCCGCACTTCTTAAAAGACTTAATATTCCGCACCGCGGTTTTCATACATTGCGCCACACCTTTGCCACTCGCGCAATTGAAAGCGGTATGGACGTGCGCACTCTTGCAGATATTTTGGGGCATAAAGATCCAAAAATAACGTTGCAAAGATATGCCCACTCCCTTATGGAGCATAAATTTGCTATGATAAACAAATTGGGTAAATATTGTGGGCTATGTGTCGATAATATATGAATTTGTCGGGTAAAAATCTTAAAAAACCTGCGCGTTATATGCTGTTCCGCGCAAGTTTTCAATAGTTTTTTTTCGTATTTTAATTATATATCAATAAATGCGTAAAGTCAACTGCGAATTTGTTCGCTTTTACTATAAGAATTGCGCGAAACATCATTCACAATAGCCGAATTTTCGGTGAAAAAACTCCAACTTGCGCGGAACAGCATATAACGCGCAGGAAAAATTCCGCATGTTTTGCGCGGAATTTTACGGAGAAATATGGCGGGAAATTCAAGTTTACGCGCGGCAAACAAGGCGAAAAAAGACGAGTTTTACACTCAACTTTCAGATATAGAAAACGAGCTTAACCATTACAGCGAACAATTGCGCGGAAAGGTCATATTCTGCAATTGCGACGACCCTTACGAAAGCAACTTTTTCCGCTATTTTGCCTTGAACTTTAACAGGTTAGGCTTGAAAAAACTCATTGCCACCTGCTATGACCCTTCGCCGATAGCATATAAGCAGCTCAGTATGTTTGACGACGGACAGTCGATAGCCAACAAAAACAGGAAGGCATACAAGATAGAAATTACCGAAGTTCCCGATTTGAACAACGACGGCGCCGTAGACCTTGCCGACGTTGAAACATTGCTCAAAAGTAAGAATAACACGCTTACATTGCTTGAAGGTAACGGCGATTTTCGCTCTGAAGAGTGTGTTCAATTGCTTAAACAGGCTGATATAGTGGTTACAAACCCGCCGTTTTCGCTTTTCCGCGAATATGTGGCGCAACTCGTGGAGTACGATAAAAAGTTTTTGATAATAGGCAATCAAAATGCTATCACATATAAAGATGTTTTTCGCCTTATAAAAGAGAATAAAATATGGCTTGGATATGGATTTCGCGGAAATGTGGGCTTTTTTATCAATACACATTATACTGATTACGCTAAATCAAGTCAGCATAAGGAAGGTATGATTCGTGTATCAGGAGTTATGTGGTTTACCAATCTTGATACGACCAAGCGCCACGAAGAACTTATCTCATATAAAAGATATACTCCGGAAGAATATCCCAAGTACGACAATTACGACGCCATAGAGGTGTCGAAAACGATTGAAATACCTGCTGATTATGACGGCGTAATGGGAGTGCCCATCACGTTCCTTGATAAATACAATCCTGAACAATTTGAAATTTTGGGACTAGCCGCTTCTGCCGGGTACAATGCAGAGATTGTAGGAATACCGTTTTTAGGAAATAGAGACGCAAGGGCAATACTTTTTTCTAAAAATGTATATGCACGAATTTTTATAAGGAGAAAAATATGAAAATAGAGCTACACGAAATTACCGTAGGCGAAATATATAACGGATATGTAGACAGCGGCGAAAACGGAGTTGTAGGTTATGGCGGTAAGCTGAATATCCGCCCTAAGTATCAGCGCGAATTCGTCTACGACGATAAAAAGCGCAATGCGGTGATAGATACGATAAACCGCGGCTTTCCTCTTAACGTCATGTATTGGGCGGTCAATGAGGACGGTACTTATGAAATTTTGGACGGACAGCAACGCACGGTAAGTTTTTGCCGCTATGTTCACGGTGATTTTTCCATAGATAACCGCTATTTTCACAATCTCACTCAGACGGAAAAGGACGTTATCCTCAACTATAAAACGCTAATATACTTTTGCGAGGGTACGGACAAAGAAAAGCTGGAATGGTTCAGAATTATCAATATAGCCGGCGAAAAACTTACCGAACAGGAGCTTCGCAACGCAACTTACACGGGGCCGTGGCTCACAAGCGCAAAAGCGATATTCAGTAAAAGCGGTTGCGCGGCATACCTGCTTGCAAAGGATTATGTGGGCGGTTCGCCGATAAGGCAGGAAATTTTGGAAACAGCCATTAAATGGAAAAGCAAGGGGCATATAGAAGAATATATGGCTTTACACCAGCACGACCCGAACGCCAACGAATTGTGGATTTACTTTCAAAATGTTATAAATTGGGTAATGCTCACTTTTCCCAAATATCGCACTAAAATGAAGGGTGTAGATTGGGGAGAACTTTACGACCGCTATCACGAAAAAACTTACGATACGCAGAAGCTTGAAAAGCGCATTGCAGCCCTGTTTATGGACGACGACGTGACCAACAAGAGCGGCATTTATAAATATGTGCTTTCGGGCGAAGAAAAGTATCTGAATATACGCGCTTTTACCGAAAGGCAAAAACTTGCCGCATACGAAAGGCAACAAGGCATTTGTCCGTATTGTAAGGCTGAAGGAAAGGATACCATTTACGATATTACGGAAATGGAAGCCGACCATATCAAGCCTTGGCGAGAAGGCGGAAGGACGAGCGACGACAACTGTCAGATGCTCTGCAAATACCATAACCGCATTAAGGGCGGCAGATAAAAAAATTAATTACCTATGGGGACGGCAACCACCGTCCTTTTTTCACATATAGTGATGAAAATTCATATAATATCTTTATGGCGGTGAAGGAAAAATATGATTGACAGCATTGCTTTAGGGGTTAATAAAGCGAAGCAAAACCACGCTTTTGCGAGCGTAACCTCTAAAATTCGCCGTGCGGATTTTCCCGCAAGGGCGGAAAGGGTTGAATTTTCGCGCAGAAGTCAAATTTAATTAAACAAAAACTTCGCGCGAAAAGAAGGGAAAACCGACCCTCAAGCGTTAGCGAATGGGCGGGTTGTCACTTATCACGTAGCCGCAAAGTGTTTTGTGCACGAAAAAACTGCGCTTTCCGCATAATTTTATCGCAAAACACTTTCATTCGGCGGCTAAGCGAAGCGGAAATGCATATAATGTCTTTATGGCGACCATAGTTATAACAGGCGGCGGCACGGGCGGGCATATAATGCCGAATATCGCATTGATACCCGCCCTAAGAAAGCGGTTTGACAAAATTTACTACGTCGGTATCAAGGGCGGACGTGAGGAAAAGGCGGCAAAGTCCGCCCGTATTCCCTTTCTCGACGTGCCGGCGGTCAAGCTGGACAGACAGAAAATATTTGCCAATCTGCTCATTCCGGCAAGGCTTTCTTCCTGCGTGGGAAAAGCAAAGGAGCTTTTGCGCGGCATAGAACCCGACGTGGTGTTTTGCAAAGGCGGATTCGTGTCCCTGCCTTGCGCCCTGGCTGCGCACAAGCTGGGCATACCCGTAATAACGCACGAATCGGATATGTCGCCCGGCGTGGCGAACAAAATTATATCGCGCTTTGCATACGCCACCGTCACGTCATATCCGCAGACAAAGGCGAAAAACGCCGTATATATAGGCAATCCGATTAGAAGAGAGATTTTTTCGCCGCATAAACCGCCCGTAAAACTTTCGGCTTCGCGCCCCACGGTGCTTATTGTGGGCGGCTCGACGGGAGCGCTTGCGCTCAATAAGGCTGTCTGGGAAAATCTGGATAAACTTTGCACGCGCTATAACGTTCTGCATATAACGGGGTGCGACGACAATCCGAAGCACGCGAATTACTATCCCGTAAAGTATGCGGATAATATATTCGACTACTACGACTGCGCGGACGCGGTAGTTTCACGGTGCGGCGCAAACGCCGCCTGCGAACTGCTGGCAATGCGTAAAAAAGTGGTGTTCGTGCCCCTGAATAACCGCGCTAGCCGCGGCGACCAGGTGGAAAACGCGCGCCACTATGTGAATATGGAATGCGCCGCCATGTGCGACGAAAAACAGCTTGCTTGCGACGCGGTACGGATAATAGACAGGGCATTGTCCATGCACGTGCCGCGCTATACCTACGACATAAATACGGACGAAAAGATTGCCGCCCTCTGCCTGAAGGCGGCGGAAGAGGGGAAAAGAGCGAAAAACACGCGCCGAAGGTAAAAATATTGTTTATTTTGTGCACTAAATCGGTGTTTTGCGTGTGTAGGCGGCGCAGCTCGTGCGCAATAGGCAGAGTGCGTATATTATGTAAACTTTATGCATTTTGTGCGCCGGAAGGGGAAATGCGGCGTTTCGTGAAAACGCAAAACAGCGCTGATTGCGGGAATATATGTAAGTTTTATGCACTAATCGCGGCTTTGAATATCCGTTAAATTCAATATTTCGACTTTTTTGTTCGATTTATATGCGTATCTGATGGTATAAGCCGTACCGCCCGTCTGCGAGCCGTTCCACACGGCGAACAGAACGTCGCAGTTGTCTATCATATAGCGGTTGCGTCTGTGGTAGCATTGGCGGTCGTAACTTTTGCTCACCATTACCACCTTATCCGCATTTTCAAGAATTTTTTTATAGCGTAATTTCCATGAGTAGGGGTATGCGCGCTGTTGGTCGGGACAGGGCACGGCGCACACGAGGCGTATATCCGGGTCGTATTCGCGCCTTAATTTCAATACGGTTTCCGCAACGTCTATATCCACGCCCATAGCCATGCCGCATATGAAAGCGGTAACGCCGTAATCTATTAAATTGCGGACCTTTTCCCGCAGAAGTTCAATGTACGGAGCAAATGTAAGCCCGTAGTAGTTCCACGGAAAATTTGCCGGTCTTGATCCCGTTACCGCGCAGGTAAGTCCGGCGTAAGCGTGTTGCATTTCCGTCCGGTATTCCTCCCAAGTGACTTCGCAGGGGTACTGCGCTTTCGCCTGTCTTTCCGGGGACGGGCTGTTTTTGCTCCGTTCTTCTCCCACTATTCCGCCTCGCGTCCCACGATATGGTCTATCGTGCAGCCGAACAGGTCCGCAAGTTTAATAAGGCTGTCAAGGGTTATCTCGGCTTTGTCCTGCATCCATTCGTAAATGGAAGCGCGCGCAATTCCCGCCTGTACGCTTATGCGGTGCGGATTGGTATGGAATTCTTCCATCATCGCCTTTATCTGACCGGAAAATGCGGGCGGGTCGTTGAAAAATACCGCGTTATTGCTGTCCGCTCTGCCCACCAGATAGTCCAGCGAACAGTAAAACGTATCCGCCAGCTTCAACGCCTTGGAAAGGGACGGCATTGTCGTGTCCGACCACCAGCGGTAGAAGTCCGTCCTTCCCACGCCGATATTCTTGCAGAAATCTTCCACGCGCTTAATGCGGTATTCCGCCACAAGTTCCTTAAGCCTTTCACCCAAAGTCATAAAGCCACCTCGTTATCATCAGTATAGCATAGTCAGACAGACTACACTATAATTATGTATTTTATCTGCACCGATTGCAAGCGTTTTTTGCACTTTGTATACAATTTTTTTGCAAAATCCGAATATCCGCTTTTGAAGCAATGCTTTTTAACTCGGTTTCCCTTGCCGGCGGCAATTATCGGCGGGTAACCAAGCGGTCGTTTTCGTGCGCAAGACATATAAAACGGATATTTACGGAATAAAAACCGCGCTCGTCCGCGAAATAAAATCGGTGCACGGTGAGTGACGTCTGAGGCAAAGCGCCATCGCTCCTTCAAAGAGTAATCGGCGTGAAACGCGCGGTGTTTCCCTCCCTCGCTCCGACTTGCCGCACATAAAGGCATACGGCTTTTTAATAATACTCCCATATAACAAAAGTAAAAAGGTAACCTATACCAAAAATCTTGGTATAGACATATACGAATATTTTATAGTGGTTTGTCCACTAAAGTGGACACCTTCCTTACGAAATTAAGAAAAGAGGTCTATACAAAGAATCTTCGTATGGATATATACAAGTGTTTTTTACCAATCTGTCCACTAAAGTGGACACTTTTCTTATGAAATCGAGAAAAGAGGTCTATACCAAAAATCTTGGTATAGGCTTATATTCTATCCGCGGATAATAATATGAGGCGAAAGCATTGCGGAGAAAAGCCTTGAAGTTCTGTTTTGTCACTTCGAGGCGGTTAAGTGGTGAAGCGCACTGCGCTTCCGGCTCGCCGCTGTCAGATACTACTTGACAAGTTTATTTTTGATGTTAAGTAAAACAGTCTTGTCAGTTACTGCTTGACAAGACTGAAATTGTCGCCGTTTGTTTTATGATAATCAGCGTTAAAAACAATGTTGTCAAGTAGTACTTGACAAGAGAAAATCGGCTATTTTATGGTAATCGAACAAAAGGCTTTGCAAAGAGGTATGCCGCAATACTTTTTCCGTCACTTCAAGGTATGACCGGGTGCGGCGGCTCGCCGCTGTCAGATACTACTTGACAAGTTTATTTTTGATGTTAAGTAAAACAGTCTTGTCAGTTACTGCTTGACAAGCTTGTTATTGATAGTAAGAATGTTACTTCACAGCGGTTAAGGGGTGGAGCGTTCCACGCTCCCGGCCCGCCGCGGTGGAGCGCCGTGCGCTCACGGCTCGCCGCTGTCCACTAAAGTGGACACTTCGCTTATTAAAGTAAGCAAACAAGCCGATACCAAAAATATTGGTAAAGGCTTGTTTTTATCCGCAGATAACAGTAAAACCCAGGTATTACAGAGAAGAAAAGCCGTAACTTAGCGCAATGTTACTTCACGGTATAATCAGGGGTGGAGCGCCGCGCGCTCCCGGCTCGCCGCTGATAACGCAAAATTTTAATAATATTTTGTTATTTATATTGATAATATTGTAACATATTGTTATAATTTATTCATAAAATTAAAAATATTGTTGGTTTTTTGATAAAATTGATAACAAAATGTTGATTTTATCGAAAAACGGTGTATAATATCAAGTATGAGGATAAAACAGCTCAGAACGGAAAGGAAGCTCAGACAGGCGGACGTGGCGCGCATACTCAACGTCACGCCCGAGGCTTACTCTATGTGGGAAAACGGAGTAAGGCAGATGAGCTTGTCCAATCTGGTTGTGCTTGCCAGATTCTACGGGGTGACTTTAGAGTATCTGGTGGGGATATCTTCGGAACGATGGACGGAAGGAAGCCTTTCTTCGGAAGAAGAGAGCCTTCTGGTGTGGTATAAGCAGCTGGACGACGCCGATAAAGGGCTGATTGCCGCAATGGCGAGAAACCTTGCCGCCAACAAGAAATACGACAGTCGGTAAAGTGCGGTTCGCGGTTGCGAAAAAGGCTTGTCTGTGTGCAAAAGTAATCGTATATGGCATGTCGGCGGACTGATGCAACTCGGTAAAGGGCGGTTCACGGTTGCGAAAAAGGCTTGTCTGTGTGCAAAAGTAATCGTATATGGCAGGTCGGCGGACGCCGCAACGACAATCTTGCCGCCAACAAGAAATACGACAGTCGGTAAAGGGCGATTCACGGTTGCGAAAAAGGCTTGTCTGTGTGCAAAAGTAATCGTATATGGCAGGTCGGCGGACTGATGCAACGGCAATCTTGCCGCGGAGAGAAATACGACAGTCGGTAAAGGGCGGTTCGCAGTTGCGAAAAAGGCTTGTCTGTGTGCAAAAGTAATCGTATATGGCAGGTCGGCGGACTGATGCAACGGCAATCTTGCCGCCGGTAAGAAAGTGTGACAGTCAGTAAAGGGCGGTTCACGGTTGCGAAAATGGCTTGCCTATGCGCAAAAGTAATCGTATATGGCAGGTCGGCGGACTGATGCAACGGCAATCTTGCCGCGGAGAGAAATACGACAGTCGGTAAAGTGCGGTTCGCGGTTGCGAAAAAGGCTTGTCTGTGTGCAAAAGTAATCGTATATGGCATGTCGGCGGACTGATGCAACGTCGGGATAATGCGGCGAAGTCAGGCGGTTTTTAACGGCTGACCGGAACGGAAAGGCGTATTGCAATGGTTTTTGCTTTGCGGGGCGGAGTGCCGTCTTGGGGTAAAGACAGATAAACGGACGAAATGGCGGAAAGCCGTACGGCGGACCGCAAAGAAACGAATAAAATACAAGCCCGTTATATCGGGTGTAGCTAGGGCGAGGCGGAAAAGGCGGAGAGTGACGGCTGCACCGCGGTTACGGACGGACGGAGAAAAAATTTAAAGGGGTGCTGTATGAAACAAAACATGTTTGCGGGTTATAAAGATTACCCGATAAATCTCGCGGTGTGGGACGAGGTGGAAGGACCTGTCAAAGGCGTTGTGCAAATCCTCCACGGCATGGTGGAACATATAGGAAGGTATGACGAATTCGGCAGATTTCTGAATAAGAACGGATACGTGGCGTTGGGTGACGACCATCGCGGCCACGGTGTTACGGCGCAGGGAAGGTTGGGAGTAGTGCCTGAGGGCGACTGCTTTAACGATACGGTGGAAGATGAAATACTGATAGGCAAATATGCGCGCGAAACGTATGATGCGCCGCTTCTGGTGTTCGGGCACAGTTACGGCTCCTTCCTTACGCAGCGCTATATCCAGAAGAGTTCGGAGATAAGCGCGGCGGTGCTGTGCGGAAGCGCGTGCATGGATATTCCCGACGTGAAAGCGGGGCTTGCGGTGGCGAATATGCAGGCGAAGATATTCGGTAAGGACAAGGAAGCCAACCTGATACGCAATATGTCTTTCGGACCTTACAACGCGCAGTTCAAGGCGGAAAAGAAAGAGAACGCGTGGCTGACGCGCGACGACGAAAGGCGCGAAAAGTACAATGCCGACCCCATGTGCAATTACACGATGAGTATAGGTTTTTATACGTCCTTCTTTGCGGCTTTGAGGAAGCTGTACGCGCCCGAGGCGCTTTCGGGGATTCCGAAAGAACTGCCCGTCTATATTATAAGCGGCGATAAAGACCCCGTTGGCGGCAACGGCAAACTTATAAACAAGCTGTATGAAGTTTATAAGGATAACGGACTTCTGAACGTGTCGGTAAAACTTTATCCCGACGCGCGCCATGAACTTCTCAACGAGCTGAACAGGGATGAGGTTATGGCGGATGTGCTTAACTTTTATAACGGGGTTGTGGGCACGGAGAAGGAAAAAGAAGAATAAAAGTGCAGAAAACATACACTACTTCGCGCTGCGGGTGAAGGCGCTTAGTGCACAAAAAATACAGTAAAAGGATGAGAATTGATGAGTAAAGAGAATTCGGCGGAAAAGGAATACCGGGCAAAGGATATTCAGGTGCTGGAAGGGCTTGAACCTGTGCGCAAGCGTCCCGGTATGTATATAGGTACTACGGGCGCAAAGGGTATGCACCACATTTTGTGGGAGATAGTGGACAACAGCATAGACGAAGTTGCCAACGGTTACGGCGATACCATATCCATAGATATATATCCCGACAATTCCATAAGTGTGAAAGACAATGGCAGGGGCATACCCGTGGACATTCACCCCGAAAAAAAGCGCCCTGCGGTGGAACTGGTGTTTACCGTGCTGCACGCGGGCGGTAAATTCAATGCGGAAAAGTACAACTTTTCGGGCGGACTGCACGGCGTGGGCGCCTCCGTGGCGAACGCGCTATCCTCGTGGCTGAAAGTGGAGGTGTGGCGCGACGGAAAGAAGTATACGGAGGAATTCCATTCTCCCGAAGAAGGCGGCAAGGTGAAGAGCGGCGTGGTGAAAACTCCGCTGTGGTCGGAGCCGGACAGGACGGGGGAGCGCGGCACGAGGGTGACGTTTTTGCCCGATCCGCGCGTGTTCGGAAAGGAAAAATTCAGTTTTGAAACCATTTCCGGACATATCCGCGAGCTTGCGTATCTGAACGCGGGCATGACGATATCGGTTACGGCGCATTCAGACGACGGCGCGCTAGATCAGACGAAGTCTTACTGCTACCGCGGCGGAATAAAGGATTTCGTGCTTTCGCTGAACGAGGACAAGACGCCCGTCTATCCCGAACCGGTATACGTTGAGAAAAAGACGGCGGAATGTCAGGTGATGCTTGCGTTCCAGCATACCGCCACCTTCATGGAAAATATTTACAGCTTCGTGAACAATATACAGACGAGCGAGGGCGGCACGCACGAAACGGGCTTCAAGGCGGCGCTTACCAAGGTGCTGAACGATTTCGGCAGGACGAAGAATCTTATAAAGGACAAGCAGGGGAGTTACCAGGGCGAGGACTACCGCGAGGGTATGACGGCGGTGCTTGCAGTCAAGATGCACGACGTGCAGTTCGAAGGTCAGACCAAGACCAGGCTGGGCAATCCGGAAGCGAAGAAGATGGTGGAAGACGCCGTTACGGAAACGCTGAGAGAGGCGCTTTCCAAGGCGAAAAAAGAGGTTATAGACGGCATTTTCGAAAAAGCAGCCATGGCGGCCAAGGCGCGCGAGAGCGCGTCCAGCGCCAAGGAAGTGGCGAGGAAGATGAACACGATGACCACGTCCGCGCTGGTGGGCAAGCTGGCGGCGTGCACGGGGAAAAAGCCGGAACTCAACGAACTGTATATAGTCGAGGGCGACTCCGCCGGCGGCAGCGCCAAGCAGGGGCGCGACAGGCGTTTCCAGGCGATACTTCCCCTGCGCGGCAAGGTGCTGAACGCGGAAAAGTCGAACATAAACAAGCTGCTTGAAAACGAGGAACTGCACACGCTGATAAACGCGCTGGGCACGGGCGTGGGCAAGGCGTTCGATATAAGCAAACTCAGGTACAACAAGGTGATAATTCTTGCCGACGCCGACCAGGACGGCGCGCATATAAGGGCGCTTCTGTTGTCCTTTTTCTTCCGCTATATGCGCGAACTTGTGGTGGAAGGGCACGTCTATATAGGTATGCCGCCGCTTTACAAGATAGAGGACAAAAAGGGCGCGCGCTACGCCTACGACGACGAGGAACTGAGGAAGATGCTGGAAGACGCGGGCAGGGGATACACTCTGCAGAGGTATAAGGGACTTGGCGAGATGAACCCCGAACAGCTGTGGGAAACCACCCTTTCGCCGCAGTCGAGAACGCTTATGAGGGTGACGATAGATTCCGCCGCGGAAGCGGAACAGATGGTCATACTGCTCATGGGCACGGACAGCAAGAGCCGCAAGGATTATATCTTTGCAAACGCTAATTTCAACAAGACGGACAGCTTCAAGGAAATAAAGGGGTGAGGAGATGGCGAAGAAGAAAGAAGAACAACTCGTGGATAACACCAAGTACATAGAGCAGAATCTGGAAGACGTAATGCGCGGATCCATGCTGCCTTACTCCGAGCACGTCATTATGGACAGGGCGATTCCGCGCGTGGAGGACGGACTCAAGCCCGTGCAGAGAAGGATACTTTACAGCATGATGGATATGGGCGTGACTCCGGACAAGCCCTACCGCAAGTCGGCGCGTATCGTGGGCGATTGCATGGGAAAATACCACCCCCACGGCGATTCGTCCATATACGGCGCGTTGGTCAAGCTGGCGCAGTCTTTCGCCATGTCGGCCACGCTTGTGGACGGGCACGGCAATTTCGGCTCGATGGACGGCGACGGCGCGGCGGCGATGAGGTATACGGAAGCGCGTCTTACCCCGCTTGCGACGGAGCTTTTGCGCGATATCAACAAGGATACCGTGCCCATGTCGCTCAACTTCGACGACACGCTGGAAGAGCCGGATATGCTCCCCGGCCGCTTCCCCAATATTCTGGTGAACGGCGCAAGCGGCATAGCGGTGGGACTTACCACCAAAATTCCGCCGCACAATCTGGGCGAGGCGATAGACGCGTGCGTGGCTTATATCGAAAACAAGCGCATATCCCTGGACGAGATAATGAAGATAATCCCCGCGCCCGATTTCCCCACCGGCGGATTCGTGGTGCAGGACGAGGGGATCGTGAACGCGTATTCCACGGGCAAGGGCAGGATAATTCTGCGCGCGAACGCGTTCGTGGAAGAGGACGGGGACAGGAAGTCGATAGTCATCACGGAATTCCCCTACGAACAGAGAAAGGGCGACCTTCTCAGCGAGATAATCAAGCTGAAGGACACCAATAAGGAAAATTTCGGCGATATAACGGAAGTCATAGACGAATCCGACCGCACGGGCGTGCGCGCCGTGGTCAAACTGCGCAAGGACGCGGACGCGAAGAAGATATTGCAGAAGCTGTTTGTGAAAACCCGCCTGCAAACCGCAATTTCCGTGTATATGGTGGCGATTGCGGACGGGCGCCCGCAGGAGCTGGGACTTCTGGACATCATCAGATATTACGTCGAATATCAGCGTCAGGTAGTGTACAGGCGCACGCAGTACGACCTTACGGCGGCGAAAAAGCGCGAGCACATTCTGCAGGGTCTGCTTATCGCGGTGAACAATATACGCGAGGTGATAGACATAATTCTGGCGGCGGCGAATTACACCGAGCAGAAGGAAAAGCTGAAAGAGCGGTTCAATCTGACGGAAAAGCAGGCTGTTGCGGTGCTGGATATGCAGCTGAAAAGGCTGTCCAAGCTGGATATAAGCAAACTGATAGAGGAAATAGAGCAGTTGAAGGAGATGATAAAGGAGTACGAAGCCATCATGTCCTCGAAGGCGCGCCAGCTGACCGTGGTTAAGAAGGAACTGCTTGAAATAAAGAAGAAGTACGCCGTTCCGCGCCGTACCAAACTTCTGCACCCCGACAAGATGGAGATAGCTTCCGTGGACCTGAACGCGAAAGTGGAACGCCGCGGTATGCTCGTGCTGACGGAAAACGGCTTCAAATTCATGTCGCAGAAGGCGTATACTTCGGCGGTCAAGGGCGTTGCGGAGAACGCGCCGGGCGATTTTGCGATAAAGGCGGCGCCCGCGGACAATATGGGCAATGTAATCGCCTTTACAGACAAGGGCAACGCCTGCGTGTTCAATATAGACCAGCTGGAAGACGGCAAATGGAAGGGCAAAGCCACCGCGCTGAACAAGATTTCCAAGATAGACAGCGACGAAAAGGCGGTCACTTTCTTCACCGCGCAGGAACTGGAAGGACAGACGCTCAACTTCTATACCCGTCTGGGTATGGTCAAGTGCAGCGACGCGGAGGAATATTCGCTTGATAAAAAGGGCGTATATCCCGCGGTGCTGCTCAAAGAGGGCGACAGCGTTCTGGGCGTGGCGGTAAAGGGCACGGATCCGTATATCCTGTTCATAAGCAGGAAGGGCATGGTGCTCAACGCAAACAGCGACGACATACCCGTGCAGGGCAGGAAGAGCCGCGGCGTGGGCAGTATGCAGCTTGCGGCGGACGACGAGATTATTTTCGCAAAGGAAAACAACAGCGAAGGCGAGATAGTGCTCGTGCAGGAAAACGGATACGCAAAGCGCGTGATTCTGGCGGAGATAGACCCCGGCAGACGTTACCGCAAGGGCGTGAAACTGTTTGACGAAAAGGCTCCCGCCGTGTATGTGGGACTTGTCACCATGCCGTACGACTTCGGCATAATCGACGGCGAAGGAAAGACCTACCGCGTGAATACGGAAGATCTGCCTATCGACGACCGCGCCAACAAGGGCAAAAACATACTTAAAAGCCTGAAATTCCCCGATAAAAAAGTATCAGGGGCGAAAGATAACAACATATAACAAAAGGAGCGTGTGACGCTCCACCCATGATAATCTGCGAAGTAACAAAGCAATAATGCCGAAATGCTTTCTTCGTAGAGTAATCAGCCGGCGGCGGCTCGCCGCACGAAAGCAGTACGATTAAAGTGTTCTACCGGGGCACGCTACGGGTAAACATTATAAAGACGGGAGCGAGGGGTTCGCTCCCGTTTTTGTTGTTACAGAGAATAATAAAACGAAAGCATTGCGTAGAAAAAGGCGTTATGAGCCTTTTCGGTCACTTCGCGGCTTAATCATGGGTGGAGCGCCACGCGCTCCCGGCTCGCCGCTGTCAGGTACTGCTTGACAAGATTATTTTTGACAGCAAGTAAAACAGACTTGTCAGGTACTACTTGACAAGGTTATTTTTGATAGTAAGTAAAGCAGGCTTGTCAGGTACTACTTGACACGATGATTTTTGATAGTAAAAATGTTTCTTCGTAGCGGTTAAGGGGTGGAGCGTCCCACGCTCCCTTCAAAGTATGGCCGGGGGCGGAGACCCGCCGCTGTCCACAAAAGTGGACAAACAGTTTTACAGTTTTGCCATTTATTCAAAGCCGATAGGTGCCCTATACCAAAAATATTGATATTGACAT
>CAJFJA010000019.1 GCA_904382605.1 Candidatus Alloclostridium intestinigallinarum
GTGACGGCTGTGCAAAAGCGCCGAAAAGATATGTTCTGAGGCGCGTTCGTATTGTTCCTGTTCGGCATCTGCTCCCTGCGATAAAAAATCGCCTTTCCTTGTATTAGGGCACTTCTTCGCGGTGCGTTTGAGCGTGACTACAAAGCAGCGATGTAAGCGCCGTGCGCTTCACCATGATAAATATAAGCGAAGAAAAACCGCGTTTTTACGAGCGTCACCTCTAAAACTTGCTGTGCAAGTTTTCCCGTAAGGGCGGAAAGGGATGAATTTTTGCGGCAAAGAAAAGCGCGACGGCGCGCAACTTCCGCAAAAAGAAGGGAAAACCGCGCCTCAAGCAAACGAAGTTTGCGAATGGCGGGGTTTTCCCTTAAAAACGTAAGCGCAAAGTGTTTTGCGCAGATATAGTAAGCCAATTAAATAGTCTTATCGCAAAACACTTTCATTCGGCGCTTAATATTTCGCCAAAATTTTCCCCACTTCGTCCGGATTCACTTTGCCGTAGACGTCCTCGCCTATGGTCATAACGGGCGCAAGTCCGCAGCAGCCTATGCAACGGGTAGCGGCAAGCGAAAATTTGCCGTCGGGGGTGCAGTCGCCGCTTCCTATGCCCAGCGCGGCGGAAATTTTATCGAACACCTGCTGCGAACCTTTGACGTAGCACGCGGTGCCGAGGCATACGCCGATGGGATATTTGCCGTTGGGGGCAAGGGCGAACTGCGAATAAAAAGTGGTAATACCGAAAATCTTTTCAAGCGGAATACCCGTCTCTTCGGAAACTATTTTTTGAACTTCCATGGGCAAATATCCGTAAATTTCCTGGGCTTTTTGCAGGGCGGGCATGGCGCATCCGTCCAATTTGGCTATCTCTTTCAACTCCGCGCGGAGTTTGGCTTCTTGTTCCGCCGTTCCGGAAAAGGGAACGCTGGTCATTTTCTTCTTCATAATTTCCTCCTGAAACGCGCGCATTCGCACACATCCTGTATATTATACCATAAGAATTGCAGAAAAGCAAGAAAATATATTTATCCGCGCCGCCCGTAAACAATAAGTGGCGGCAAAGTCCTTGCTTTTTTGTCTGTATTATGGTATAGTATCCTTAACTTGAAAAGTCGGAGGACATTATGGGCAAGTATACCAAGGCGGAAGAAGACTATCTCGAGGCAATCTATATGCTCGGCGGAGCGGACGGCGGCGTGCAATCGGTGGCGGTTTCGGTAAAGCTGGGCGTTTCCAAGCCTGCGGTGAACATGGCCACCAACGATTTGGCAAAAAAAGGACTGATAGAAAAACAGCGCTACGGCGACCTTACTCTGACCAAGGAAGGCAGGGCGGTGGCGGAAGAAGTTTACGCGCGCCACACGCTTTTGAAACAGCTTCTGATATATATCGGTGTATCCGAAGAAACGGCGGAAAACGACTGCTGCAAAATAGAGCACACTCTCAGCGCGGAAACGGTGGAAAAACTGCGCGGGCTGAAAGAAAAGCTCGGCTTTTGAAAAACAGTTAAAGTGCGCCGCGCCCTTACGGGGGCGCGGTTTTCATTATTAGACAAATAACGATTAAAAATTAAATTTTGCACATAATTGAGGTATGGCGTACTGCGGAAAACATACCTTTTCGCTCATAATTTTACTTATCGCCGCAATATTTGCCGTTGCGGCCATTTCGCAGTGCGCCATTCTGCCCGCAATCTGCCGCGCGGAAGAAGACCCCGGCGCGGAAAATTCTGAAGAGATGGCTTCATACACCACCTCTTTTGCCTCGTCGGGGACGGGCAGGGCGAACAACATCCGCCTTGCGGCGGCAGCCTTGAACGGATACACCGTACAGCCGGGGCAGGAACTTTCCTTCAACGCCGCGGTCGGCGAGCGCACGACAGAGCGCGGCTACTCGGTTGCCAAAGTCATCGTGGACGGGGAATATGTGGAAGGCGTGGGCGGCGGCGTGTGCCAGGTTTCTTCGACCTTGTATAACGCGTGGGTGCTCGCAGGGCTGGACGTGGTACGCGTGCAGGGGCATTCGCTGCCTTCGGGATACGTGCCCATGTCGCAGGACGCCACCGTCAGTGAGTACATAGACCTTGTTTTGAAAAACGATACTGCTTTCCCCGTGCAGGTGCGTACTAAAACCGACGGCACAGACCTTAACATTGCTGTTTTCGGCAAAAAACAGCCTTTCAAAGTAACCCTTCTTCCCGAAATTCTCTCCGTAGTCCCCGCCGGCGAGGATATAGAATACGTGGACAGTCTGCCCGAAGGCAAAAATTACGTGATAGCGCGTCGGCCCAGGCAGGGCTATCGGACGCGCCTTGTCGCCACATACACATACTCGGACGGAAGAGTCGTCAAAAAACAGCTCCGCCGCGACTTTTACCGCCCCACGGACACCAGAATTTTAATGATAGCCGACTGACAGGTCCTTTCCGGCATACTTCCGGAAGCCGATATACGTCCCGAAGCGCAAATTTTTCGCTTTATCCGCATCTAAACTTGCATTTTGCAAAAAATCCTCTCTAAAATTCGTGACAAACGCGTTTTATTGTGCTACAATATATTAGCTTGCAAAGCAAGCGCAATGCCATGTGCGGATGTGGCGGAATTGGCAGACGCGTAAGATTCAGGTTCTTATGGTCGAAAGGTCGTGCAGGTTCAAGTCCTGTCATCCGCACCAATAAAAATGCGAACCGAAGGGTTCGCTTTTTTCATATGGAGAGGCTTGGACAGGCAGAACCTGCACGGACACGGCAGAGCCGTGTGCGCACTGCACGCTCGCGCGGATATGCCGGGTAAGATATGTCAAACCGCGTTGCGCGCTCGCTGTAAGGCAAGTCCTGTCATCCGCACCAAACAAGAATAATACGAACCCGAGAGGAAATCTTGAGTTCGTATTATTTTTTACCAGAGATTTTTTGGAATAATAGTTAAAAGATAAGTACTGTACAACTCAAAACCGGACGTGCTAATGCGCTCGGTTTTGCTATGCCATTTTACTTATTGCGGTCCGATTTCCTTCGCCTTTGGGGTGCCGTTTGTTGCACGGTGAAAAGCGGAAGTAAACGGCAAAAATTGTCGCTTAAAACTTTTAGAATACCGAGAGTCGGGCTTGATAACAAGTATGGCTCTTTTTGCATTTACGCAATAATTTTTGCTGGTCCGTTGATTTCCGTTTTTGCGACTTAAACTCGTAAGATTGTTATCTTTTCCCGGTGCTACGTCCGTCTTTGCCGAAAGGCGAAAAAACGAATCGGAGGTATTCCACAATGAAAGAGTTTCAAAAATGCATTTTAGATAACGAAAGAGTTATCTCGGCAGAAAACATACGGCGAATGGGCGAAGTGATTGCCTTGTGTTGTATAAAAACGGTAATCGCCCATTCCGGAAAAATTGCAAAATCTATCCGCCTATTTTTATGTCGTTCTAATTTAATTTATTATTGATGAAGTTTGAAAAAACATTCTCCCACGTTTCCCATTTTTTTACACTTTCAACCAATTTATCTCTATAATCACAATACTCAATTCCCAGCAGACAGCATAATATATTTCTATATAAAAACGACAATTTCACTATATAAAGCACGGCTTCTTCGCCAGATAAACATACTTGATTAAAGTTTCTTTTAATATGCATTACTTTTATTCTCGAATTAACAAGAATTTGAAGAAACTTGCCTGCATTTTTAGAATACTCTGTATCAAAAATGTCTTTTCCGTACATAGATATTATTGCATCCAAACACATTTTTAGAGTAGTGCCTTTTTCTCCCGGTTTAAGAGAAGAAAACTGATTTGTATATTCTGTTATAAGTTCAACGAGCGGCTCAAATACTTCTATAACAGACGCTATTTTTGCATCAATCGTAAGTCCAATTGATGAAGTATTGTATAAAAATACCTGATGGATAATATCTAAATCCTCAACGAGATTGCACCATTTACTAAAAATATCAGCATTTATGTGCTTAAATGCATCAAGAAAACTCGTAGTATTTCCCCTGCACGCGTCTATTGTAGAGCAATAATTTAATCGTGAGCTTTTAATTTTTTCAAATAATTGAGATTGCTTCATCTCTTTCCCATTGCAGTCATAAGCTATAATTTTTTTAAAATCCAAAAACTCTCCCTCAAATAAAACAAACAGCTTTTCCAATTGACAAAATGTCGAATATAGCCTATCGAAATCTCCCGTTTGGTCATACGATAACTCAACTGTTCTCACGACGATTTGTTTAATGCGAATTTCAATATCATTCGTTACGAAACTTAAATCCTTTGCCCCACCCAATAATCCTTTTTCATATGCTTGCGTAATTTTGATTTTATGACAGATAAAATTTTCTAAATTCATTTTTTTGCAATACTCCTTGTTTGTTAGACGTAAACATTATACCAAATTAGATCTTCGTTTTCAATAAAAACCCATCGCATGCCAATATAAGCCGAGAGCGTCAAACTCTCGGCTTTCTTAGTGCGCCCAGACAGGCAGAACCTGCACGAACACGGCGGTGCCGTGCCACTCGTTTATTCACGTCGCCGCAATAGGGGCAAGGTTACAATTTGCAAATATTTGTTTTTTTGTTATAATATCATTATTAAAGCAAAATATTCAGGTCGCAAAAACGGTAGACAAAAGTATTTTAAAAATCGCAATGGAGCAATCCGCAATAGACGCAAGTTGCAGAGCAATTGATTTTACAAGTTTCGTCCCGCCTGGGTTGAAATGACAATAAAGTCCGACGGGTTTGTCAACGAATTAAATAATATATAAGCATACGGCTTACCGAATCGCTCACTTTGAGGTCATACCTTCAAAAAAGCACAGGGCAGGTCGTCGGATTGTTTTATGCACGGCGGCAGACACACATTGAAAAGACGGGCCGTGCGGCTCGTCTTTTGTCCGTAAGGGGTGTTATTTCAACGTTAAAAAGCCCATTATAAACGCGTCGGGGAAGAGGAATTGTTTTTCACCGACGGGGAATTTTACGCGCATGTATTTTTGGTCGGCGCTTATCCATGTGATAGTGCCGTCGCCGAATTTTTTGTGGGAAACCTGCGTATCAACGCCCACGTCCGCCAGCAATTCGTCCCAATTGACAGAATCCTGTCCGGTAGGCTTTTCTGCGGGGGAAGGCGAGGGCTCTTTTTTCGGAGCAGACGATTCGGCGGTTTTGGAAGGAATATCGGAAAACCTTTCGGCGGCGGGTTTGCGGTATTTTTCGGGAATAAGAATTTTTTCGAAATCCGTCATGGTGGCTTGCTGTTTGGAGTACAAAGCCTCGTATTCTTCGCGTCTGAGCACCGTGTCCCAACCGCCGACGGCTTCTCCCGCGTGCTTGTCTATTCCCGTATAGGAAAGGCTGGAATTTTCGTATTTGCGGAAACCGAAAATGCCTTGATTCATCTTTTCCGAATCGAACAGCCCGATAGAGCAAAGTATGTCGAAATCTTTGACCGTAAGTCCGGTGACTTTTCGGAACAGTTCGGGCTCTATTTGCGTGATAACGTCTTTTATCGTCTGTTCGCGGTAATCGGTAAGGTACATAAAAGCGGGAATGCGCGCGGCGAGTTTAAGCAGGTTTTCCTGTACCTGTTTGCGCAAGGATTTTGCCTGTTTTTCGTCTTCGGAAAGTTCTTTTTTCTTTGCCGGAGACAGCTTGTCCCCGCTTTCTTTTTTGAGTTTTTTGACTTTTTCCGAGCGGTTTATTATCGTTTGAATTTCCGCGCCCAACGAACGGAAGCCTTCTATACGCATAAGCGCGTCCAGCGCGTCTTTGTTGTTTTGCAGTTTTTTGAGTGTGTCGTTATCCACGTGGACCAAAAGCGCCGTCTGCCAGCGCTTTGCAAGCAGGGTTGCGGAAGTTCCGGCATAGGTAATGTCCAAAATGTCCTGCGCGTCTATGCGGTTCATGGACGATCCGTCAAAAGCAAGCACGGGCAGGAAAGAGATAAATTCCGAAACCTTTTGTTCGGGGTGGGTGTCGTCTACTTTCAGGCGGCAGGAATAGTCGGAAATCTGGTGTAAAGCGCGCTCTAAGGCAAAGTCGAAAATATAGCATTCCTGCTTTATTATCTCTTTGTCCCCGCGGTCGTTTATTATCTCCCACGGCGATTGCACGCGGAAAGCCGTCTGGAAATACGTTTCGGGCGACTTTAAGTTGCGCAGCATAAATACGCCCGCCCAGGGCCGTACGGTAACGCCCGTCGTCAGTTTTCCGCACGATAAAGTTATCGTCTTGGTTTTCAAAGGGTCGTCCATCGCGTTCAGCACCGGGCGCAAAGCGTCCAGACCGATACCCGCTTTTACTCCCGCGCAGACGATGATTTTGTAGTCGGCGAAAAAGTTGTTCTGCTTTTGTTTAAGCAGATTATACATTGCGTAGCAACTTGCCACGTTGGGCAGGAACCACAGCGTGTGCGAAAGCACGTTCAGAAGGGTGGTGTCGGAAAAGGGCATGGGCGGACGTTCCGCGCCCAGCTTTAAGCCGTCTACGGGCATATAGTTTCCCTGTATCATTTTAAGCCACTTCTGCACGTCCTCTTCGTACACGAAACGCGCTGTTTCCGGCTTGCCTTTTTCCGCGACTTCCGCGCGGAAAAATTCGTTTATGTCAAATTCGTCGTACCCCTCGTTTATTGCCACGTTTGCGGTTATCGAATCGGGCACTTTGTAAGTGAGCATAACCATTTTCGGAAGCGCGGCGTAAGGGTTTTCGCCTGATGAATCGTCCCAATTTTCCTTTGCCGCCTGTTCGTCAGAATACGTCCAGTTGAATACCTGGTCTTCCAAAAATTCGCCCGTGCCCAGCGCGCGGAAGGGCGTACCGGAAAGGTACAGATAGTGCGCGGAAGTTATGGGCAGAAAGGTTTCGTTTATCGCGTTGCCCGCTTCTTCCTGCTGATATTTTTCAATGTCGAAGTCGTTGTCCTCTTCGTCGAATTTTTCAAACAGATTTTTAGCGTTTTCGCGCCATGCCCCGAAGTGGTATTCGTCGAATATTATTATGTCCCAGTTGGTAGCGTGGATAAATTCGTTCTTTGCCTTTATGCCGCCGGCTTCATTCGTGCCCAGCAGGTCCTGAAATGAGCCGAATACCACAATGGGCTTTGTCTTGTCACAGGCTTCGTACTGTTCGTCCAGCTTTTTCGCGTCAAAGCGCGCTTCTTTGTTGGAAACAAACTGCCAGCCCTTGAAATCCACATGGCGGGTAAGGTCTTCCTGCCATGCCGATTCCACGGCGGGCTTGAATGTGAGCACGAGAATTTTTTTGAAATTCATCGCCTTGCAAAGCTCGTATGTGGCAAAGGTCTTTCCGAAGCGCATTTTCGCATTCCATAAAAATTTGGGCGGGCGCGAAGGGTCGTCCGCTTTTGCCTGCAAAAAATAAGCCTTTGTCATGTCCACGGCGGCTTTTTGTTCGCGCCGCATGGTAAAATTCCACGTGCGGTTACCCTCGAACCGCGTTTCCGTCCTCAGTTCTTCAACCGCCGTAAGCGCGTCCGAAAGGGTGCACTTAAACCATTCGTTCCTGTCCGCGCCCGCATTTAACTGTAAAAAGCCTTTGCGCTTTAACAGCCTGTGCACGTCCTTGTCCGTAAAGCAGGTGCCGTCCGGACGCATTGCCGATTCCTTGAATAAAATTTTGAAGTTTATCGCCGCCGCGTGCAACTGTTCGCGTATGCGCGTTTCCACGTCGCGGTCGGTATAACCTATCTTTATATATCCATCGTGGTCGCTCAAATCGGGCAGGATATAGCCGTATATCGTGGGCACCACGGCAGGGCGGGTATGCAGTATTTCGGAAAGACTTATATTATTTGCCATTTTTTACTCCATGGGCTTTATCATGCTTTCGATAAAGGCTATTTCATCTTTTGATAGGTTATATTTCTTATATAATTCTTCGTCCGTCCACGGCTTTGAAAAGTCTTGCATAGGGACAAGGGAATATACTTTTGCAGGAGCATGGTGAGTATGCTTTAATACGCCAACCATTAACCTGAAAAATTTTGTTTTTATATAGCTGTAAAAATTTTCAGCTTCTTCTAGTGTTTTAAATCCACCAAATTGTCTGAAAGTTTGCGTGCAAATATCATAGGGAACGCCTAGTATTGGTTGGGGAGGAATTTCTCCTAAAGAACCATTGCCATAAACTTCTGGAAGAAAGACCTTATATGTATCTGCAGAAAAATTTTTTTGAATATCCACAGTAGGCAATAAGTATTTAATTTCTCGCTTAGAGTTTCTGCCTAATCCAAAAACTCTATATTTCACGCCAGCAATTTTTTTATCAGAAAAGAGCTCAGGATGTTTTTGAAATGCATTGCTTAATAGACCATAAGGAGTTTGCGGGGAGGCAATAGTTTCAACGGAAGGAACTTTGATTTCCCACACCTTATCTTTTATTGATATTAAATTGTTGTTCCTTATTAAGAAGTTTGAATCTTTTTCTGATAAATAACGGAGAGAATGAACACTTTCTTGGTTGTCATGGGTAAAAAAGTCGCAAGGACCACTATGCTTTTTGTCCCACAAAAAATAACAAATACCACCTTTGACTTCAACACCAGCAAAAACATCTTTTGAATTTAGAAAATCATGCATAATAGAAATTCTTTGATCATTTATCATTGAATTTCTGAAGTCATCTAATGATCTTGAGCCGCCTGTCATCCATCGTGACGGAATAATCATAATTAAATAATTAGGTTGTAAAAATTTTACCATATTTACAAATAAGTGATATATAGGGATGGCGTTTGATTTTCCATCTATTTCGGAAGTTTTCAAATGATACGGCGGATTGCCGATAATTACGTCAAATTTCATATTAAAAATTTTCTCCGGATCCAAAGTATGTATAAATTCGTAGGCGTGCGTTTCCTTGCCTTCTTCGCGCTCCCACTGTTCCTGCGAAGCTCCGCAAAACTTGCATTTTCCGCCTACCCAGGTGTGCTTTATGCGGCGGAAGCGGATATTGCCTTCGGGGTTGTCGAAGTGCGATACGGAATATTCACCGTTGGGATATTTACTGCAATAAAGACTGCGGCGGGATAACAGACTGGTAAGTTCGGTAATCGCAATGCCGTAAAGTTGCTTATGGAATATGTGGTCCAGACGCTCCTGCAAATTCGGAAAAACGTCCTGCAAGCCCACAATCAGCCGTTTGGCTATCTCACGCAAAAACACGCCCGTTTTGCAGGCAGGGTCCAAAAAAGTGGTGTTCGGGTCCTTGAAAAGTTTTTGCGGCAAAAGGTCAAGCATTTTATTTGCAATGTCGGGCGGGGTGAACACTTCGTCGTTTGACAAATTCGCCAGGCACGAAAGCACGTCGGGCGTGTGCAAGGTCTTATTCTTATAGATTTTATCGAAAAAGGTTTCAGCCATTTTCCTGCACCTTCCTGTAATGTACGGGCGGATATTCGCATATCGGTTCCGCCATGTATTCTTTTGTCACCGGGTTTTCGGACAGATAGGGGCGTATATCTTCGGGAATGCCGAAGAGTGAATCCTGCCCCAAGCGCGGTTTGTCGTTTGCTTTCAGTAATACGTCCAGCCTGAAATCGCGCCGCTTAAGCTTTGTGCCGAGCAAGCTCCATTCGGGGAAAATTATCGGCTCTTCGGTATCGCGTCCGTTTTCGTCCACGCACATCATCGTAAGCGCGTTTCCGCATAAAATATTTTTCGACAGTATATATTTCACGGCGGAGCGCGTTTCGTTATTGGCAGCTTTTTTGCACACGCCCGAATATTCCGTGTCCCACAGCTCAAACAGGCGTGTGCGGCATTCCGCGGCGTTGTCTGCTAGTAGCTCTACGCCGTAAATGCTTGTGGCAGCCAGCACGGCGTACCGTTCGTAATCGTAGGGGTTTGATTTATAAAGTTTTTTGACGGTGGCAAGTTTGCGCGTAAGAATTTCCGCAAGAAAGTTTCCGTTTCCGCAGGCAGGCTCCAAAAATCGGCTGTCTATGCGCTCGGTTTCGTCTTTTACAAGGTCGCACATCGCCTTAACTTCGCGTTCCGCGGTAAAAACCTCGCCGTGATCGCGCACGCGCTTTTTCGATTTGGTCTGATTATCCGACAATAAAAAAATCCCCTTGTATTATGCAAATTCGTCTTAATTATATTGCAAATGCGTAAAAATGTCAATGCAAATGCGTAATATTGCCGTATGCAAATGCATAGTATAATATTTGTATGGATATACTTAGTAAAATAAAGATTTTACAGGGTCAGCGCGGTTGGACGGACTATAAATTGGCGCAAAAAGCGGGAATACCGATAGGAACGCTCAATTCGCTGTACACAAGGAAGTCGCCGCCAAAGTTGGAAACGTTGCAATGCATTTGCAATGCCTTCGGTCTGACTCTTTCGCAATTTTTCCTTGAAAACGAAAGGGTGGAGATATTGAGCGAAACCGAAAGGCAGATGTTGCAGTGTTTCCGCAAATTATCCCCCAAGCAGCAAAAAGCCCTGATAGAAGTATTCGAAGAATAAAAATACCCCTCGGAAATCATGATTTTCCGGAGGGATATTTTTTAATTACGGCTGTTATTCGCAGGCAGGCAAAGACTCAATAAATAAGGTTTTGACGAATATTTTCCGAAAACAGGCTAACAATTAACCGTAAAAGCGTAAGCGGGCATGAGGTTTTATATTCGGCGGTTAAGTTTTTCGCCGAAGCGTTTTAATCACTTATAATCACTTTTATTGCACTGCATTTGCCGCTGTTGCAACCGCTTTCGGAAACACTGCACGCCGCAATGCCGGGCTTAGCGTCTGCCTGCGCTTGCAGAACGAGTTTATCTCGAAGAGTGCGTTGAAAAAATAAGACAAACGTAAAAGTCGTCCGGTTGACGGCTTTGCGCGGACGCTTTTGTCCGCCTCGGCGGAGAGTTGCTTCATTTTCCGAAAGCGGTATTTATTGCGCGGGCAATGTTTTTTCCGCACCTCGCAACCTGTTCGTCTATGTCGGCGGGGGTGACGACGAAATTTCTTAATTTTTCCACGCCCAGATCGCCCAGCTTTATCACCAGCGGCACGCCGACGGAGAGCGTTTTGCCTTGCGTACGCATAAATTTGGAATTGCCCACGCCGCTTCCCGGGGTGAGGGCGAAGTTGCCCAGCTGATAGCATCTGCCGAGGCGTTCATAGCGGGAAGTGGAAAGGGTGTCTATTAAAATAGTGAGGTCGGGTTTGACGCGCTCGCTCACGCTTGCCACAATGTCGGAGCTTTCAACGCCCGTGACGACGCTTACCTGCGGCGCAATCAGACTGAAATGGGGATTGCTTCCGCCTGCGGAGAGGTGGTGCAGGGTGGTGTTGCCCAGCGCGTCCGCCGTCATGCCGCGGTTGCCCAAGCCCACGATAAGCACGCGTTTCAGGTTTTCGCCGGCAAGCTTTTTTATATACGAGGCGAAAATTCTTACAAGATTATCGTCGTCGCCGCATTCCGTCAGCGTGTAATATTCGCCCTTATCGGGCATGATTCCGTGGGTTACGCGACAGCCGCGGCGCACGAATTCGTCCTCTTTCAAGCCTTGGACGGCGGCCGTTTCCAATAAAAGCGAATTGTATTCCATGCCGAAAGTGTACCCGAAAAGCAAAAAAATATAATAATTGTAGAGCAAATTCCTTGCTTTTCACTTTTTTATATGCTAAAATTGATAAGCAAATAACAAGAATGTATCCATATCGGAGGAGTAAAAATGCCGCAGATCAAATCTCAGAAGAAGAGAGTTATAACCAACGAAAAAGCTAACGAGAGGAACGTTGCCAAGCGTACCCGCGTAAGAAACAGCGTGAAGAAGTTCCGCGCAGCCGTCGCTGCCGGTGACGTCGAGCTTGCCAAGAAGCTTCTGCCCGAAACCATTTCCCTTATCGACAGGGCTAAGAGCGACGGCGTATACAAGGATAACACCGCTTCGCGTAAGATTTCCAGGTTGTCGAAGGAGCTCTATAACCTCGAAATGGCAAGTAAGTAAAGAGCGAAAAACGTTAATTCAAAAATATGCGGACGGCAAACGTGTTGCCGTCCGCAATTTTTTCATACACTTTTTCCGCGCACGAGGGGCACCGCGCATAAGCACCCTACTGCGGTGTCAAGCCACTCATTTTGAGAAATCACGTACGCCAAGTACGCTCATTCCCAAAATGAGCGCCTTTCCTAGCATTAGGGCACTTCTTCGCGGTGCGTTTGGTTGAGGCTTTAACAAGGTGAAAAACAAAAGCATTGCGAAGAAAAAAGCCTTGAAAATCCGCTTTATTCCTTCAAGGCGGTTAGGGGGTGGAGCGTCCCACGCTCCCGGTTCGCCGCGCGGTGGAGCGTCCCACGCTCCCGGCTCGCCGCGGTGGAGCGCCCCACGTTGCCTTGAAAAGTTTTTTATTCTGCACCATATACTATATTATATGGTAACAGGCGTTTTGGATTCGGGGATAGGCGGGCTTACGACGTTGAGCGAGATTTTGCGCGTGCGCGGCGGGGGAGAGTATATATATTTTGCCGACGCGGCGCATTGTCCTTACGGGGATAAGAGCGCGGCGCAGATTGCGGCGATAGTCCGTGCGGGCGCGGTCAGGCTGATGGACGAAGGGGCGGAGTGCATAGTGCTGGCGTGCAACACCGCAACGGCGTGCGCAATAGACGGACTTCGCGCCGAATTTGAAAAAACAACGTTCGTAGGGACTGAGCCGTGCATAAAAACGGCGAAAAATTACGGTAAAAGGCTGTGCGTGCTGGCAACTCCGCTGACAATAAGACAGCCGCGCTTCGCACGGCTTCTGAACGGTGAAGACTGCTTTATCCCCGACTGCGCGCCGCTGGCGGCGGAGATAGAACATTCCTATCCGCACTTAACGGGCGCATATAAGATGCTGGCGAAAATTCTCGCTCCGTGCCGAAACGAAAAGTTCGACGCCTGCGTGCTCGGCTGTACGCACTACTGCCTTATAAAAGACCATGTGCAAAAACTGTTGCGCTGCCCCGTGCTGGACGGCAATAACGGCGTGGCGCGGCAGCTGAGAAAACTCGCCGGCGCAAGCCCGGACCGCGGAAAAGTGCGTCTCATCACGTCCGCACCCGATATATACACTCTTAGGGCGGCTGCCGAAAAAATTTTACGGCGTTCTGCCGCGCCCTCGATTATACCGTAAAACGATAAGACGGAGTTTTCGGAAGCAGGTTCGGGCAAGACATTGTTTTTTGGCGGATAAAAAAATTTTTTACCGTGAATTCTGTATTTGCGGCTTTCAAGTGCTGTTTAACGCGGTTGATTTGTCGGACGCGGACGAAAAAGGCGAAACAAAACGCTTTTATTCGATATTTAACAGCTTATTGTTTTTCTTGCAATAATTGCGCTTTTGCTTTATAATATTACTTGTGCGAGGTAGTATATGGATTACAAAGATACTTTCAAACTGTGGCAAAGTAAGGTTGACGGCAAATACGAAGGCGAAATGAAAGCCATCGCCGCCGATGAAAAGGAGATGAAGGAGAGGTTTTCCCTTCCTCTGGCGTTCGGCACGGCGGGTATGCGCGGCACTATCGGCATGGGCATAGCGAACATGAACGAATACACCGTGGCGCGTGCGACCGAGGGTCTTGCGAAATTTATTATTGACGAAAAGGCTGAGGACAGGGGAGTGCTTATCTCTTACGATACGCGCCGTATGTCCTTTGAATTCGCGCTTACGGCGGCGCGCGTGCTGGGCGCTTTCGGCGTGAAAGTTTACATTTACGAGGACGTACGCCCCGTGCCCATGTGTTCGTTCGGCGTGCGTTATCTGGGCTGCAAAGCGGGCATTATGATTACCGCCAGCCACAATCCCAAGGAATACAACGGTTATAAGGTATACGGCGAGGACGGCGCGCAGATGTCGCCCGAATCCACGGCGCGCGTTGTGGCGTATATCGAAAAGGGCGACTATTTCGGAGTGCCGCGCCAGGACGTTGCAACCGAAAAGCACGCGGATATCGCCGGCAAGGATAACTTTGCGCTTTCGGACAAGATAACGGTGATAGGCAAGTGCGTGGATGAAAAATATTATGCGGAGCTTTCCAAACTGTCCCTTTCGCCCAAGGAAGTGGCGCAGGTGGGGGCAAGCATCAGGATAGTGTATTCGCCCCTGCACGGCAGCGGCTGGAAGCCCGTTACCACCATGCTTGCGCGCATGGGTATAAACGTGGACGTGGTAGAAGAGCAGAAATTACCCGATCCCGAGTTTTCCACCGTCACAATGCCTAACCCCGAACAGCCCGAAGCGCTTGCGCTGGGCATAAAGCTGGCGGACAGGACGGGCAGCGACATAGTCATCGGCACCGACCCCGACTGCGACCGCATGGGCATAGCCGTAAGGGACAGGGAAGGGAAATTCGTCACCCTTACGGGCAATCAGATAGGCAGTCTTCTGATGGATTACGTGCTGGGCAGGTGCAAGGAGCGCGGCGAACTGCCCGAAAACGCCGCCGTGGTAAAGACGATAGTCACTTCGCGTTTTGCCAACCGCATAGCCAAAGATTACGGCGCAAAGGTTTACGACGTGCTGACGGGGTTCAAATTTATCGGCGAAAAGATAAAGGAGTGGGAAGGCAACGGACACCGCACGTTCATGTTCGGATTCGAAGAAAGCTACGGCTATCTGCGCGGTACCCATTCGCGCGATAAGGACGCGGTCGTGGCGGCAATGCTCGCGGCGGAACTCGCGTGCTACCAGAAGGCGCACGGCAAAACCGTTTACGACAGATTGAAAGAACTTTGGGATAAGTACGGATATTTCACCGAAACGAGCAAATCGCTCACTTTCAAAGGGCTGGACGGCATGGAAAAAATGGCGTCGATTATGGAAAAACTGCGCAAAAACGCGCCCGTATCGCTCGGCGGAATGGACGTGAAGAGCGTGTCCGATTACTCTTCTTCCGTAAAACTTTACAAGGACGGCAAAAAGGAGCTTATCAATCTGCCCAAAGCCAACGTGCTGAAGTACGACCTCGGCGGCGATATGTGGGCTTGCGTACGCCCCAGCGGTACCGAACCCAAGCTGAAAATATACGTTTCCACCGTGGCGGATAACGCGGAAGAAAGCAGGGCGCTGAATAAGAAGATCCAGGAAGAGTTGGAAAAAGAAGCTACGGAATAAGCAATTAACATATAAGAAAAACAAGGGCAGGGGCGGAAAAACGCCCCTGCTTTTTGATGGTGAATTATACTTTCAAGTGCAACACTTTAACAAAAGCGGTTTAATTAAAAAGCTTTTTGGAGATCAATAATTTGCAAGTTTTGCCACCATCGCGTCAAAGGCATTCGCCTTCAATGGAGCGACATAGCCTTTATATTTATTCAATTCTATAATGTCGCAGCATTTTTTTGAATTGAGATAATCGCGCATTATCACGTTTATATCTTTAATAAGGTCCGGATTATCCTTTAATGCCCTTATCCACGCCGACATGTTTGCGTTATGCCGCGCTTCCACGTCTTCGAGTATTCCCCCGGTAAGCTGACCTTGCAGTACACAGATCCCTCCATCGTACCGAGTGTATAGCTTTATATACTCATCAAGATATTTTTCCACGTATTCGGATGAGTCTGAGCGGTTGTAATCACCGATATAAGGGGAGTGTAGCACGCTTCCTTCGCGCGCACTTTCATCCGCATCTCGCACCATTACGAAAGAATAGTCGCAGACGTTCTTTGAATCGCCCAGTGTAACCAAAACCTTACCGCGTACATCCCCTATAGTGAGAGAGTTCACGTAGTCCGTATCGCTCATACCGTCGGGTGCGCACAATAATGCGTCCTCTCCCAGCGCGCTTTGCAGCATTGAAAACAGAAGATTGTCGTAGTCTCTGTCTCCGGATGGGTCACGGTGCTGATAATCCAATATGAGAAATTCCGACGGATTTTTTTCGAGGAAGGAAGATATGTCGGAAAGGAAAGTTTCATAAGAGTTGTTTGAACTTAACGTGTGGTAAAAGACTAAATCTCCGTTGCCCTTCTGTCGCACGCGCACGTCGAAATAGCGGGCGCCTGCGGCAAGCTGTCCGGCAAAATCCTTGTCCTGTGTTTCGCAAAGGGAAATCATGCCTGCAGTTCCGCTGTCATGGGAACCGGGGATTGCGAGATCCGTAATTGGTGCGGAATCGTCGATCATCGCCATCCATTCGGATAATTCAGGAACGGAAGGGGTCTGCTCCGTTTTTTCACATGCGGAAAATATACCGACCGCCGTTACGGCGAGTACACATAAAAGAATTACAAAAACCGATTTTC
Source organism: Candidatus Alloclostridium intestinigallinarum (assembly GCA_904382605.1). Taxonomy (GTDB): domain Bacteria; phylum Bacillota; class Clostridia; order Christensenellales; family UBA3700; genus Alloclostridium; species Alloclostridium intestinigallinarum. The sequence goes on from CAJFJA010000019.1 coordinate 16,265, forward strand.
TCTTTTTCATAATAGAACTCAGGACTAAAAGGCAGGTTATTCTATTCGCTTCTTAAAGCTATTACGGGGTCGCGCTTGGACGCTATATAAGAAGGAATGGATCCCGCGACTACCGTTAGAACCGCGGAAACGCCGACCATCAGGAGCGCGTGCTGGGGTTGCAGTATACATATGCTTGCGCCCGCGAGCATATCGCCGAGCAGGGCGGCTATACCGAAGTTGAGCGGTATGGATATGAGGTAGGCAAGAAGCGCGCCCAGAATACCGGCGGCAAGTCCAATCATAAGCGATTCGGCTATGAACACGCGCGCCACGTCCGTCTTGCGTGCGCCCAGCGAGCGCAGTATGCCTATTTCCTTGGTGCGCTCCACCACGGATATATAGGTTATAATGCCTATCATTACGGACGAAACTATCAGCGATACCGAAGTAAAGCAGATAAGCACGACGGAGATGACGTTGACGATATTGGACAGCATACCCGTTATCATGCCGGCGGTGTCGGTATAGTTGATTTCGTTGGCGTCCGCGGCGGCGAGCACGGCTTCCTTAACGCCGTAATTGAGGGTGTACACGTTAATCGACACAGGAAGGGTGCTTGCGCCCAGCGTGGATATTTTTGCCGAGTACAGCGGATAGATGCCCGTCATGAAGTCGGTGATGACGTCCATAATTATCGGGTCGTAAATGTTGTTGACGTTGCCCGACATGGAAATTATGTACGACCAGATGTTGGAATAAAGGGCGTCGTCGCCGTCGGTCACGGTAACGTCGTGTTCGGGATTTGCCTGCTGGGCAAGCACGACCTGCGAGTCGCGTTCGTGCCCGTAGACCATTTCCATAAAGCCGTCGCCGTAGGCTATGCCCGAAGTCATGGAAGCAAGCGCGGTGCCCGCGTCGTTGAGTTTTTGCGGACGGATAACGCCGCATATCGTGAGGGTTTCCACGTCGTCGGAAGAAGAGTTCCACAGTACGTCGTAGTCGGTGCGCAGCGTGAATTTGCCGTTTTCGGCGGATATATACTTTCCGTCGTTGTAGACCATTTTTATTTCCTTGCCCAGAAATTCTGAAGCGGAAAGGGTGTTTTTATACTCGCCCAAAGCCGCCATAATGGCGTCCGAAACGGTGTTGCTGCCGGAAACGACCAGTACGACTTCGGTAGGGGATTCGGGCAGACGGCCCGCCAGAATATCGAAGTATTTTTCACCCGCAACGGGTTGAAGCCCCAGCGCGGTGGATACGTTGCCCACGCCGTTCACCTGTCCGAACGGATTGCCGTCGTCCTGGGAAGAGCCGCCGATTATGCCGCCCATGCCGGCGTCTTCAATTCCCTCGTATTCGGTGCTGACCTGCGAAAGAAGAAGGGCGTCGTAGCCGTAATCGTACACTACGGCGCTTGCAATCGGTTCGATATCCCTCTTTACGTTCTGAATGAATTCTTCGTCTATGGTGTTGGTGGCGACCATAGTCATCAGCTGCTGTACGATGGAGCTTGTTTCGCCGGAGATTTCGTCATCGTCGGGATAGGTGTTCTCGCCGAAGATATCCTGGAAAGTGGTTTCGCCTGTGAGCAGGGGCGTTATGTCCGCGCTTATCGAACCTATCATGACGGGATTGGCGGCGAGCATTTCTTCTCCCATGGAATTTATATAGCCGGTAAGACCGGTGGAAAGACCGAGCACCAGGCATACGCAGATAATGCCTATACTGCCGGCGCCCACCGTCATCAGATTTCTGCCTATCTTGGAGCGGATATTCTGGAAGGAGAGGGCGACCGCCGTGAAAAAGCCCATGGAGGTCTTTTTCAGACGCGCCTTTTTCTGCTTGCGCAGCTGCCTTACCGCCTTGCGCGTGCCTTCTTCAAAGGCGTCGCCTTCCGGTTCGGAAAAAGCCGCGGCGCCCGCGTCCTTTTCCGCCCGTGCGCGCGCTTCTTCTTCCGCGCCCGAATCGTAAGGCATGGTGTCGCCGATTATCTTGCCGTCGGACATACGTATTATGCGCGTGCTGTACTGTTCGGCAAGTTCGGGGTTGTGGGTGACCATTATCACAAGCCTGTCTTTGGCTATCTCTTTGAGCAGCTCCATCACGTTCACGCTGGTGGTGCTGTCAAGCGCGCCGGTAGGCTCGTCCGCAAGTATTATATCGGGATTATTGATAAGCGCGCGCGCTATGGAAACGCGCTGCATCTGTCCGCCGGAAAGCTGGTTGGGCTTTTTCTTCACCTGCGCGCCCAGACCGACTTTTTCAAGCGCTTCCTGCGCGCGCTTTTTTCTCTCTTTGGCGGGCACGCCGGAAAGAGTGAGCGCAAGTTCCACGTTGGCAAGTATGGATATTTGCGGAATAAGGTTATAGCTTTGGAAAATAAAACCTATGCGCTGGTTGCGGTACAAGTCCCAGTCCACGGATTTGAAAGTATCCGTATCCTGGCCGTCTATATTCAGCTGGCCGGAAGTGTATCTGTCCAGACCGCCGATTATATTCAGAAGGGTGGTTTTGCCGCATCCGGAAGCGCCCAGGACGGATACGAATTCGTTCTTGCGGAATTCCACGGATATGCCGTCCAAAGCGCGGACGATATTGTCGCCCGCTCGGTAATCTTTAACAATCTCGGTAAGTTTAAGCATTTTCACCCCTGCCGCACCGCAAAAGTGCCTTGTACATAGATTATACGCTTGCCCGCGTGATAATGTCAATATGCAACCTTAAATATAAATGTAATTTTTTCGTCATCGGAAACAAGCCCGCCGTCGCCGGCAAACGAGATGTCCTCCAGGAAAAGCCCGTACAAATCTTCGGAAACTTCCACCGTGGCGGCGTTTTTGTCCACCGTCGCGCTCACGGTTTTTGTCGTCGAGCAGGCGGCGAATACCGCAAGAACGCCGATAAGTATCGAAAGGGCGCATAAAGCGCGGAAAAGGTTTTTCTTCATAATTTTCTCCCGTAAAATAAGCTACCCGTAGTGGGCCTCAGTAGAACACATTTTACAGTAACGCATAAAATATGTGTATATGTCGGGTTGTAAAATGCCTTGCTTTCAGCGGGAGCGCGTGGCGCTCCACCCATGATAATCTGCGAAGCAACCAAGCTATAATGCCAAATTGCTTTCTTCGCAGAGTAATCAGCCTGCAATCTGCGAAGTAACCGGACGATAATGCCGAATTGCTTTCTTCGCAGAGTAATCAGCCTGCGGCGGCTCGCCGCCCGAAAGCAGTACGATTAAAGTGTTCTACTGGGGTTGGTTACGGGTACCTTACGCACAGTATAACACACGACGCCCGAATAATAAATGGCGGGGAAAACAAAATGCGCGGACAAATTCCCGTTTTATCCATAAAAAAGCGGCGGAAAGCATAAAATCCGTTGAAAAATCGCCGTTTTAGCCGAAATAATAAATATTTAATAATTAAAAATATACATAAAACGGTTATTTTTCGGTTGAAAAATTTGCGCGGATGGTCTAATATAGAGGGTAGAACGCCCCTTCCGCAGGAAGGAAGGGAGTAAGAAGAAGCCGCATACGCGACGCTGCGGAGCGGCGAAGGGGGTCGTTTTGACGTCTGCAGCTCTTACGGCAATAATAGTGGCGGTGTTCGCCGCGGAAACGGCGCTGGTTGTGGCTTTGCGCAACCACCGCAGGGCGACGTACATAATGGTATACATAGTGGCGCTGATACTTCTTGTGTATAAATCGCAGGAGTTTATCCGTGACAACATAGCGAAAAACGGCATTTATCCCGTGGAGTTTTCGCATATCAGCTACTTCGTGCTGGGAGTGACCGTGGTCACGGGCAGTAAGAAGATGCGCGCTTTCGCAAGCTACTGCTCCATGCTGGCTGGACTGTCGTTCATGATAGCAAGCATTATATCCTCGCAGTCGATGATAAACGACGCCGCATCCTCCTTTTCGCTGGGAATTTCCGTTACGCAGCATATGCTGCTGTGGCTGTGCGGATTCGCCCTCTTCCTTACGATAGGGCATTTCGAGATAAAGGACATATGGATTCCCGTGCTGGGCATCGCGCTGATGGTGGGCTTCTCGTACCTGGTGCACCTGAGGATAATCTATCCCGACTTCAACAAGTGGGACGATATGGTCATCATCAAGATAGCGGAAGGAACCATATTAAGCTATGTGATAGAAGGGGAAATAAGTATCGGACTGCGCATATTCACCGTTGCGGGAATAGCGGTGCTCGTGGCGGCAACTCTCGTGCTGTTCTATGTGGTGAACGACAAATATTATAAGTATAAAATAAGGCGCTGCGAGCATATGGGAATAAAGCCCGACACTACCGAGATAGGCATTTTCCCGCTGATAGCGAAAGCGGCGCGTAAGAAATTCGAAAATAAAAAAGCGGACTTCTACAACTGCAACAAGGTGTAACTTCCGCGTGCTTTGCGCCAAAGCCGCGCGGCGGACGGCGGATACTGCCCGGCGCCTGTTTAAGGCGTGAGGCGGTGAAAAATTCAACGAAGGAGAAAAACTATGAACGCTCCCCACGGCAACACGGCACAGCCGATAGGACCGCGCCCTTCCGTATGGCCCGGGTTTCCGCCCGCGGCAATGGTCGCGCTCATGATAGGACTTCTGGCGGCGTGTACGCTTCTGGTAATCGCGCTGCGCAACCACCGCAGGGCGAGTATGTATCTGGCGTTCGCGCTTGCGGCGGTACTTCTGGTTTTCAACGCGGTATATTTCGCAATCAACCGCGTGCGCCGCGGCTGGTATCCGGTGGAATTTTCGCATATCAGTTATTTCGTGATGGCGGTATCCGTGGTGCTGGGCATTAAAAAACTGCTTTCGCTGGCGGGGTACTGCAGTATGCTCACGGGTCTGGGATACATACTCGCGGGCGTGGTTTCGCCCGTATCCCTGCTGACCACTTCTTTCAGCGCGGGCGAACTTGCCATATCCGTCATAAGGCATCAGGCGATGTGGCTGTGCGGACTGCTGATATTCCTGAACGTGGGCAAATTCCGTATGCGCGACGTGTGGATAGCGCTTACCGGCATCGCGCTTATGATAGGTTTTTCCATGCTCGTGTACTACGGGCTGGTGTATCCCGGCTTTGACGAAGGGGAGAGGGAGACCATGCAGATAGTCGCCATAGTGCAGGGCAATATTCTGCAATACATCACGCACAGACCGCTTCCGCTCATCGCGCGCATAGCCACCAGCGCGGGGATAGGTCTTGCCGTGGTGGGCACGGTGGTGCTGTACCACGTCGTAAACGTAAGGATAAACGCCGCGCGCAGGAAAAAACACGCGCGCATCGGCGTAAAGGACGAAGATTACCAGATAGGGCTGTTGCCTTTTTTGGTAAAAGTGTTAAAATACAAGGGGATAATAAAGCGTTCCCGCAAGAGCGCGAAGCGCGGCGAATATTATAATTGCGGCGTTCTGTAAGGCGCCGCGTATCGAAAAGGAGGAGCGTATGTCCGTCTGGCCCGGGTTTCCGCCGGCAGGTATGACCGCAATGCTTATAGGTATTCTCGCAGCCGAAACGCTGCTTGCGGTTTCTCTGCGCAATTACAGGCGCGTAAGCTATGTGCTGGTCTATCTGATAGCGCTTTTCGTATTCGCCTTCCACGTGTGGTATTTCATCGACCAGCGCGCCATTCACAAGTATCCGTCCGAATTTTCGCATATCAGTTATTTCGTGTTCTCCGTCTGCGTAATCGTAGGCGGCAGAAAACTTCAGGCGTTCGCGTCCTTCTGCGGTATGGTCACGGGCATAGGCTTTATAATAGGCGGCTGCTTTTCGCCCGCTTCGATGCTCACCGACGCGGAAAACGGAGCGACTCTCGTCATCTCGGTCATGCGCCACGAAATACTGTGGCTGGGCGGACTTATGCTCTTCCTCAACGTGGGCAGGTTCGAGGTGAAGGATATATGGATTCCTTTTTCGGGCATAGTTTTAATAGTAATATATTCGCTTCTGATGTATCACGGCGTCATCTATCCCGACTTTGCCAAGCCGCAGGGCATGGTAATAGTAAAGATAGTTTACGGCACTATTCTGGGATACGTCACCGGCGGCGTCGTCCCCGTGTGGCTGAGGGTATTTTCGATAATCCTGGTGCTGGGACTTGTGGTCGGCGCCATGTTCGGCTTTTACAGGGGCAATAAAGCGATAGTGGATTCGCGCGAAAGGCGGAACGCCCGCATAGGCAGAAAAAGCGATACAACGGAGCTGGGATTATTCCCGCTTGCGCTGTATCTTTTCAAGCGCGCGGGAGTATTTTTCTCCGAGAAGAAGAATTTTTGCAAAAGCGTTACCGAAAACGCCGAGTTGATAGAAGATTAAAAGTTATCCGTCAGACAAATCGCACACCCGGATGCGCACGGCTTTTTGCAGGTCGTCCAGGGTCATCTCCACTTGCCGTCCTATCCTGCCCGCGCTGAAAACCACCGTGGGCAGCTGCTTTGCGGAAGAGTCTATAAACGTGGGAAAATATTTCTTCATGCCTATGGGACTGCATCCGCCGTGGACGTATCCGGTGAGGGGAAGCAGGTCTTTCGCCTTTAACATCTCCACGTTCTTTTCCCCGGCGGCGTGCGCCGCCTTTTTCAGATCCAGTCCGCCCGTCACGGGGACCATGAACACGTAGTGGTTTCCGCTTTTGCCCGTGGTGACCAGCGTTTTGAAAACCTGCCTTGCGTCTTTTCCCAGAATCGCCGCCACTTCCTCGCCCGAGGGCGCTTCCGCGCAGTCGAAATAATAACACTCGTGCGGCAGTTTTTTCGCGTCGAGTATGCGCATTACGTTCGTCTTTTCCTGTTTGTCCGCCATTTTTTCGTCTCCGCGTATATTATAACATACTTTCGCAATGCAGCAACACTTTCGGCTGTATATTTGCGTAAACAAAGCAGAGCGCCTGTTTGCAAAAGTTTTACAGGGACGTAACCCTGCCGTAACTTCCGCGTAACGACTCCGTAACTTCCGAAGGATAAACTTTTATCGAAAGGGAGGTGACGGCATGCACGAAAGAAGATGGATAAAGGCGGAAGAGCTCGCGCCGAAAGCGCACGCGAAACGCTGCGTCATTTTGCTTATGGAAGCGGCGATAAGCGTTACGGCGGCGATAACCGCCGTGGTAAACGGTATTCAGGGCGACCCCGAAAACAGGCTTTTCACCTGCGTGTGCACGGCTGTGTTCATGTGGGTGCCGCACGTTATCGAGCGCGCGGCAAAGCACCGCTTTTCCGTATCCCAGCACGCGGCGTACATAATAATGCTTACGGGAAGCGCGCTTATAGGCAGCGCGTTCAACGTATTCAACAAAGTGGGCTGGTACGACTGCGCCATGCACTTTTTAAGCGGCTACGTTATGATGATATTTATCATTATTCCCTTTGCGGGCAAGCTCAACAAGGCGGAAGAGGGAGGCAGGAGTGAAAGAAAAAGCGGACTTGCAACCGTGCTCGTTTTATTTCTCTGCTCGCTCGGCACGGCGGCGGTATGGGAGATAATGGAATTTACCGTGGACCTGCTTGCGGGGCAGTCGTCGCAGGGGCACGTGCCGCCGGAGGTCATCGCAATGCTGGAAGAGCAGGGTATAACCGGCATACGGGCGGCGTGGGAAGGAATGAAGTATGTGTCCGTACTCGACACCGACCTGGATATGCTCTGCCATACGGGCGGTACGCTGGTTTTCTGCCTGCATTATATAATACATCTGCTTACGGGCAGGAGTCTGGGCATGAAGTTCCTCATATCCGATATATACGGCAGGGATATGAACGAGGCGGAAGAGCGGGCAGCGGCGGCGGAAAAGGTATACGCGGACGGAGAAGAGGGGTCGCGCTGAGACCGCGGAATATAGGGTGGCGGCGCGCTCCTTCCGGGGCGCGCCTTGCCCTGCCGCCTAAGCGAGTTTTGCGTGCGGATATTTCAATTTATCTGAAAAATTTACTTTCATTTAACCGTATTATGTTACAATAATATCAAAGAAAGGAAAGGAGAGGTCTTATGTCAACTGTTTTGGTCGTAGAAGACGATTATTCCACCCGCCTGCTTACGGTCGCGAATCTGCACCGCGATTTCGACGTGGTTTCGGCGGAGGACGGCAAGTCCGCGCTCGACGTTATCTATTCGCGCCATATCGACGTTATAGTGTCCGACATAATGATGCCCGGCATGGACGGCTATCAGCTGGCGCGCGAGGTGCGCAGCAGCGGCAACAACGTCCCGTTTATCTTCCTTACGGCAAAGGCGTCGCCGCAGGACAAGGCGCAGGGCTTCGAGCTGGGCATTGACGATTATATGGTAAAGCCGATAGATTATTCCGAACTTATCTGGCGTATCCGCGCCATACTCCGCCGCGCGCAGATAGCCGATTCGCGCGCCATCACCGTGGGCGGACTGAGGGTGGATTCGGCGGCGTATACCGTCACCTATAACGGCAGAAACATAGAGCTTACGCATAAGGAATTCGATCTTTTATTCAAACTCCTGTCCTATCCAAATATGATATTCACGAAAACCAGCTTCTGGACGAAATATGGGGCGCGGACAGCGCCAGCGGCGACGATACGGTAAAGGTCCACATCTCCCGCCTGAGGAACAAGATCGCGGACGTGGAAGAAGTGGATCTCATCGCCGTAAAGGGCATAGGTTACAAGGCCGTAATAAAAGCGTGAGGGACATATGAAAAAGAAAAAACAAAAGACGAAAGAACAGCTTTCGCCCATGCGCAGGAAAATCTCGGCAATGCTGACGTTACAGACGTTCTTCGTCGTGCTCATAGTGGTGGTCATCGCCTCGGCGATAGCGCTCATGTACCGCGTTGCAATCACCGATATGCACATGATAGGCGTTCTGAGTATGCTTGTGCCCATAGTCGTGCTGGTCACTTTGGTAAATTTTTTGTTCACAAGGTACATTTACCGCTATCTGGACAAAATATCCGACGCCATGCAGAAGGTTGCGGACGGAGACTATACCGTGCGCCTCGACGCGGAAAAGGACCAGCCTTTCCGCGAGCTGTACCGCAACTTCAACACGATGGCGGAAGAGCTGGGCGGCGTGGAAATGCTGAAAAACGACTTTATCAACGGATACGCGCACGAGTTGCGCACGCCCATCACGTCGATAAACGGCTTTGCGGAAATGCTTCTGAACGACGACGGAACTTTGAGCAGAGAAGAAAAGCGCAGTTACCTGGAGATAATAGCTTCCGAATCGCGCCGCCTTGCCGACCTTGCCGGCAACAGCCTGCTTATGAGCAGGCTGGACACGCAGAAGATAATCCCCGATAAAAAGCCCTTTTCCCTGGACGAACAGTTGCGCCGTTGCAGTATCCTGCTTTCCGGGCAGTGGACGGAAAAGGAGCTGGACATGACCATGGATCTGGACGAAGCCGTTTACGTGGGCGATTACGACCTTATGCAGCACCTCTGGATAAATCTTCTGACCAACGCCGTAAAATACACGCCCAAGGGCGGAAGCATAACCGTTACCTTGAAAAACGAAGAAAAATTCATCGCCGTTTCCGTAGCCGACACTGGCAAGGGCATACCGCCCGAGGACAGGGAGCGCATTTTCGACAAATACTACCAGACGGATAAATCGCACTCCAAGCGCGGTCTGGGGTTGGGGCTTGCCATATGCAAGCGCATCGTCCAATTGTGTAATGGGACTTTGGAAGTCGAGAGTGAAGTGGGGGTGGGGTCGACATTTACTGTCCGACTTCCAAAGTCCTGATAGGCGGAAACCGTTAATTCAAAAATTACGGGCGGCAACTTTTGACGCCCGTAATTTTTTCATACACTTTTTCCGCCCACGAAGGCACCGCATATAAGACGCGTGATACTTTGTCAAAGCACCTTTTTATTTGGGTCACGTACGCCCAAGTACGCTCCCCTCATAAAAAGGCACTTTTCCTCGTCTGACACGCCTTCTCTGCGGTGCTTTTCAGCACGGCTACAAAGCGGTATAAATCAAAAGCATTGCGAAGATAATACTATAAAAACATATTCTTGCTACTTCAAGGCATAATCATGGGTGGAGCGCCACGCGCTCCCGGTGCATGTTTACTATTAAATTACTATTATTTAACTATAATGTAACCGAGGCGTTACGGCGCGTTTACTTACGCGGATTATCATATAATCACAAAGCAAAGGAGAAGTAACAACATGAAAGTCACGATAATAAGCGACATACCCCTGTCCAGAAAGAACGGCACGGCGGTGGCGGCGGCGAATCTCATAGAATCGCTCCGCGCAAAAGGTCACGAAGTAAGGGTGGTGTGTCCCGACAAAGACAAGAAAGGAAAGGAGGGTTATTACGTCGCCGAAACGCGCAGTTTCGGACCTTTTGACGGATACGTGAAGAAAAACGACGTCGCGCTTGCAAAGGCGGACGACGATATTCTCTATTCCGCCATAGACGGGGCGGATATAGTGCATTGCATGATGCCTTTTTCCCTTTCGCGCAGGGCGGCGGACATAGCGCGCGCTTTGGGCATACCCGTATCGGCGGGCTTTCACTGTCAGGCGGAAAACGTGACCAACCATTTGGGACTTATGAACAGCAAGGCGCTGAACAAGGCCATCTACCGCCGCTTTTACCGCGTGCTTTACGGCAAGTGCGACTGCGTGCACTATCCTACGGTGTTCATCAAAGACGAATTTGAAAGCAGCGTGAAAAAGAGTACGCGCGGCTATGTGATTTCCAACGGCGTGGACGAGGCGTTTTTCAAGGGTGAAAGAAAGGCGCGGACGGACGGAAAATTTGTAATTCTGTGCACGGGCAGGTATTCCCGCGAAAAGGACCAGAGCGTGCTTATAGACGCGGTGAAAAAGAGCGCGCACGAGAAAGATATTCAACTTGTGTTCGCCGGTGCGGGACCCATGGAGGGCGCGCTCAGAAGAAGGGCGGAAGGACTGACCAACGCGCCCGTGTTCGGGTTTTTCACCAGGGAAGAGCTGACGGACGTCATACACTCCGCCGACTTATACGTGCATACCGCAAAGGTGGAGATAGAGGCGATTTCCTGCCTTGAAGCCATCTGCGGCGGACTTGTCCCCGTTATAGCCGATTCGGAAAAAAGCGCGACCAGAGCCTTTGCCATGGGCGGGCACAATCTTTTCAGACCTTCCGACAGCGCGGATCTGGCGGAGAAGATAGACTTTTTTATGGAAAATCCTTATGAAAAAGAAAAATGCGCCCTGCTGTACAAAGGCTTTGCGGCGGGGCTTGCGAAAAGTCGCTGTATGGACGAGATGGAAAATATGTTTGCGGAAACCGTGCTGGAAAATAAGCATGCGGCATACGGTATTCCCGTTACGGAAAATTCCCAGCGTGCGGCGGTGCTTGGATATACCGACGGCGGCGGAAGATAAAAAACGCGTTATAAAAGCGTGTGCGCGGGAATACTAATAAAAGCAACGGTACCCGTAGCGGGCCCCAGTAGAACACTTTAATCGTACTGCTTTCGGGCGGCGAGCCGCCGCAGGCTGATTACTCTGCGAAGAAAGCAATTCGGCATTATTACCCGGTTACTTCGCA
>CAJFJA010000020.1 GCA_904382605.1 Candidatus Alloclostridium intestinigallinarum
CTTGAAAAATTCGGGGTTGTGCGTGACGACGATGACAAGTTTATCGCGGCTCACCTCTTTCAAAAGCGCCGCCACTTCTTTGCTCGCCTTGACGTCGAGGTTGCCCGTCGGCTCGTCTGCGAGAATGATGGGCGCGTCCTTTGCGAGCGCGCGGGCTATGACCGTCCTCTGCTTTTCACCGCCGGAAAGTTTGCTTCCGCGCCTGTTCATCTGCCCGGTAAGCCCCACGCGGGCGATAAGTTCCTTTGCTCTTCTCCGGCGTTCCTTTTTGTCGTCCAGACGAAGAAGCGCAAGTTCCACGTTTTCTAAAACGGTTAGGTTTTCTATGATATTGAAATCCTGAAAGATGGTGGCGATGTTCTTTTCGCGGTACTTCTCCCAATCGCTTTCGGAGTAGTGCGAAGTCGGTTCGCCGTTGAAGTAGAGTTCGCCCTCTTCGTATGTATCGTTCGCGCCGATGACGTTCAGAAGCGTGCTCTTGCCCGAACCGCTCTCCCCTTCTATCGTCACAAACTCGTTATAGTCGAACGCCAAATCGATCCCGCGGATACCCACCGTGAGAATATCGCCCGAATCGTATATCTTTCCGATCTTTTCTAACTTTAACAGCACTTGCCGTCTGCCTCCGTCCGCTTAGTTAGCTGCAACTAACCACTCTTTTTAATATTAGTTCGCATATGCTAACTCATCTTCGAAAAATAAGTTCGCGCACGCGAACCTCACTCCTTTAAGACAGGACGCGTCACTGCGTCCCTATCTTCGACTGGTCTAGTTCGCAATATGCAACCAGCCTTCTGAAAAACAGGCGCACTTGCGCCGTTTGAGGAAAGTTTAGTTTTTAAAAACCCTGCCGATAAGTTATACTCGATTAACTTTCCACAAAGGATTATAGCACGTTTCGATGGACTTTAGCAATCAAATGAATGTGCTAAAGCAAAATATTTTTTGATTATCCCGAATGTTATGAGTTATTAAATGGTAAAGGAAATGTTTAGGCCCCGTGATCCTGTGAAAAGTTTAATGTGCGAGAAGATAAAAAATGAATAGATATATAAAACTCTATATGGGACAGGATGGTGTACAGTCAAAAGACTTTGAAAAGTAGCCGGAACAGCGAACCCCCACCCGAATCTCCCCCATGGGTACGGACGATTGCGAAGGAGCACGCATCATCTCCGAATGCACGGCGAAATTGATAGATGAAATGCACGACACAATCGCCTCAACCGACTATTAAAAATTTTTCCGGAACGAAAAGAAAATAGCCTCAATAAAAAAACTATTGAGCTTCTTTTTGGGGTATTGCTTTGAAAAATCCTATCAATCCGCTATTTAGCGAAACGGCAGAAGCTGTCCATAAAAATATGTGACAGTATCTACATAATATCCCCTACACCAGAATTCGCGATTGCGGTATTTGTATTTCATATTTGCCCATTTTTGATATATTAGCAAGCTACTCTTTCCTTTCAGAAATCCTACAAATCCCGCAACACTCATCTTCGGCGGTATCTCCACTAGCATATGTACATGGTCTATACATACTTCTGCTTCTATTATATTCACTCCTTTCCACCCACACAATTCTCTTAATATTTTCCCTATCTCTCTTCACTTTTCTCCGTAAAATGCCTTCCTTCTATATTTTGGGGCAAATACTATATGATATTTGCAATTCCAACTCGTGTATGCTAAACTATTTGTGATATTAGATTGTTCTTTCATCTTTTCCTCCGATTGGGTTTATTTAGTGGTTGGCAGACCGCTTATATCTTTCCCAATCGGAGGTTTTTTGTCTACCTCATCGGCTGAGCCTCTTTTGAACTCCCGCGGCTATCGCGGGGTTTTCGTTGACACAAAAAGGCAACGCTTGAAAGCATTGCCCGTTGCGCTGGCGGGGACGGAGGGATTCGCCTTTCAGCGATTGTTGGCACACAAAGCGTATAAGAATGTAACAGCAGGATTGCCCAATCGCGTGCAGCTCGAGCCCTCGCAGGGGCTCGGGCTCTTTGTCTCCGCCGGCGCAACAGGATGAAAAAAAGGCAACGCTTGAAAGCATTTCCTGCTGTGGCTGTATGGACGGAGGGATTCGCCTTTCAGCGATTGGCGGCAACAAAAGTATGTAAGAAAATATTAGCCCGTCCGCCCAATCGCGTGCAGCTCGAGCCCTCGCAGGGGCTCGGGCTCTCCGTCTCCGCCGGCGCAACGGAGTAAAAATAAGGCAACGCTTGAAAGCATTGCCCGTTGCGCTGGCGGAGACGGAGGGATTCGAACCCTCGAGCCCACGAGAGGCTACTTGATTTCGAGTCAAGCCCGTTATGACCACTTCGATACGTCTCCGTATGGCGCAATACAAATTATAGCGGCATATTCGGAAAAAAGCAAGCATTTAAAGCGCGGCAGTGCAAAAAGAGAAAGGTATAAAGCCGTCTGACGCGCCGCGCTCTTCGATTTTACCACTGCCTGCCTGAAACCGCCTTCACGCTATTTCCCGTCTTCTCCGCAATTGCCGTAAGCGGATTTTTCTTCATTGCCGTCAAAAGTGGAATCTTCCCCTCCTGCCGAAGGATTGTTTTGTGCGGACGGAGTCTGCGCGGATTCGTCGAATACAGGCATTTCCACTCCGCCGGCCGCAAGATCCATTCCCGCAAATTCACCCGTTTCGGGATCCACCCCTCCCGCCGCGAGCGCCGCCCGTTCGTGGCGCTTGCGCAACTCTTCTTTGATCATGTCGAATCTCTCCCTGCCCATATTGGCTTTGTGGGAGAAAATGATGGAGATGAGGAATATCACTCCCGGCAGCACTCCGAGAACCACGCGCACCGCCATAAGCGCTTCCTGCGGCTGTTGGATTACGCTTCCGTCCATGCTTTCCTGATACCCGAATGCTTCAAGGAGCAGGGATACGAGCGCGATGGAAACGCCGCTGGCTATTTTATACATAAACTGCGTGATGCCGTAGTAGGCGCCTTCGCGGCGCACTCCGTTCACGTATTCGTCCACTTCCACCACGTCGGGGACCCCGGCATACGGAAGTATCTGGATGGCGGACATACCCGCGCCCGCGAAAACGCACAGAAGAACGGTGCTCCATATGGTGTTTGCCGGAACGAATATCGCAAACAGCAATACGACCGCCATATATATGCACGCAACTACATAGACCTTATGTTTGTTGAATTTTTCACTCAGTTTTACCCACAGCGCGGACGAGACGATTGCGCACACGAGCGGAACCGCCACGAAAACCATTGCCATCGTGCCGCCGCCGAACCCGAGGGAATCGTTGATAAAGAACATAAATACCGCCATTATGATGTCAAAACCGACCATACTGAGCAGATAGCACATCATGATATTGCGGAATTCGGGCAGTTTGAAGAACTCCTTCAACGTGGTGAAAAAGCCTTTGTTGTTTTCGGGCGCGACGGAAACGCGCTCTTTTATGTTGTATCCGCTGAAGAACATTATCACCACCGCGATGGCGGCAAATATGCCCGCCGCCAGCAGATAGGCGCGTTTAAGGTCGCCGAATACGCCGTAGAAGATACTTTCCACCCCGTCGGCGAGAAGCGCGAAAACCGCCGCGCCGATTATAAGTCCCACGTTGGCAAGCGCGATTCTGATTCCGTTGAGCGAGGTGCGCTCGTCGTAGTCGTCCGTCATGTTCGCCGTAACCGAATTGTAGGGAATATATACCACCGTCCACGCGGTGTTGAAAAGCATATACGCGAAAGTGTAATAGAGCATCTTTTCCCACTGCTGGTCCGCGCCCGCGGGCACGAGCCACAAAAGCAGGAAGCAAAGCCCGTAAGGCAATGCGCCGAAAAGCATATACACTCTGCGCTTGCCCCATCTGCTGTTGGTCTTGTCTGTAATTCTGCCCATCAGATAGTCGGTAATGGCGTCCCATGCCTTGGCGATGAGAAAGACCGCCGAGGCAAGTCCGGGACTAAGACCGCCGACGTTGACGAAAAAGTAGAGCAGATAAAAGGAGATTGCCGCAAACAATATGTTGGCGGAAAGATCCCCCATGCCGTAAAACACTTTCTCTTTAACCGAAAGTTTCATATAACTATCCCCCGATATTTATAGACCGATTATATATGATAATCACGGACATACCTATGAGGCACACCCTAGTATTAAAAATCAGGCAGCCTCAGAGGCTGCCTTCTATTTCTTCCGTCAATTCGGCTATCAGCGCCTTTACTCTTCCGGTAAGCGCCGCGGTCTTTTCCCTGAACGCGTCGCCGCCCTTACGCAGTTTGACTTCCGCTTCTCCCTGTTCCAGGGTGCGGGGGGAAACCACTACCCTTATCGGCATGCCCATAAGGTCGGCGTCCGCGAATTTAATGCCTGCCGCGCAATCTCTGTCGTCGTACAGCACGTCTATGCCTGCACGCTGCAATTCCTCGTAAATCGCGTCGGCAGCCGCCCTAACTTCCTCTTTATCCGGTCTGAGCGCGCACAGGTGCACTTGCCAGGGAGCTACGGTTACGGGAAGAATAAGTCCCTTTTCGTCGTTGCTCTCTTCCGCGACAGAGGCTATCGCCCTGCCCACGCCTATGCCGTAACAACCCATTATCGGATTGAAGGACGTTCCGTCTTCCGCGTGCACGGTCATGTTCATACCCGCGGTGTATTTGGTGCCCAGCTGGAAGATATTGCCTATTTCTATGCCGTTTTCCAGCCTGAGTTTTCCGCCGCACACGGGGCACTTATCGCCCGCGCGCACCTTGGCTATATCGGTAAAGTCCACGCCGGGAAGGTCGCGCGCCACGTTAAAGCCCTTGTAATGGTAACCTTCCTTGTTCGCGCCCGTTATCATGCCCGTCGCGCCGCGCAGAGAGGCGTCGTATACCTTGATTATCTTATCTGAAAGCCCCACGGGACCGATATTGCCGCAGGCTATTTCTTCCGTTATGCCGCCGTCGTAAGGCACTACGTCCATTTTGATGGCTTTTTTCAGCTTTGCCTCGTTCACTTCCAGATCGCCGCGCACGAACGCGATGACTATTTTGGAAGAATCGCCGCGCACGGCATAGACGACCGCCTTCACCGAGCGTTCGGGAGAGGCTTTAAGCAGCGCGCACACTTCCTCTATTGTGGCGGCGGAGCCGGTATCCACGAGTTCGAGATCCTCGCTCACTTCGGGCAGACTTTCGCGCCTGCATTCGGCAACTTCCATATTCGCGCGGTAATCGCAGCCGTCGCAGAACACGAGGGTATCCTCGCCCGCGGGGGTCACCAGCATGAATTCGTGCGCCACGCTTCCGCCCATCATGCCCGTATCCGACTTGAAATCGGTAAAGTTTTTCAAGCCTATACGTCTGAATATCCTGTAATAAGCGTCATATGCGCGCTTGTAATATCTGTCAAGGTCTTCCTGCGAAACGTGGAAGGAATATGCGTCCTTCATGGTGAACTCGCGCACGCGGATAAGTCCGCCGCGGCTTCTGGCTTCGTCGCGGAACTTTGTCTGTATCTGATATATCATGCAGGGAAGCTGGTTGTAGGACGAAACGATATGGCGCGCCATATGCACGGCGGCTTCTTCATGTGTCATGCCCAGCAGCATATCGTGGCCGGTGCGGTCCTTGAAACGCACCATTTCCTGCCCGATGGAAGTATATCTGCCCGATTCTTCCCACATTTCGCGGGGCATGACCACGGGAAAGAGCACTTCCTGCCCGTCTATGGCGTTCATCTCCTCGCGGATTATGTTCTGGATTTTAAGGCTCATGCGCTGTGCGGGAGGGGTAAGCGAATATATACCCGCCGCCACCTGCTTGATGTAACCGGCGCGGGCGAGCAGGATGTGGCTTTTGATACGCGCGTCCTGGGGCGCTTCCTTCGTCCTTTCGCACACGAGTTTGGAAAGTAACATAAAATACCTCTTTTGAAAACGTTATTTCAATCATATATTGTAACACACAATCGCCGCCTATGCAACCGATTGTCTGTGCAAATGTTGCGCGGGCGCATATTTGAATGCCTGCTTATATGCGCATATGTGCATACCGTGCTTTTTTGCGGCATTCGCCGCGGAACATAAATTCATATGTGCATTTGCGCATATACGCATATGCCGCTATGTGCATATATACGTATAACCTGCGCGCACCGCCGCCTGCGCCGCCGCGAAAATTTCTTTGGCGCGGGTACGGTTTTTTATTGCAAAAGAGGGGGCGTTTATAGTAATATATTTATGCAAAGTGCGGACGGACGGTCCGCTTTATCACGGGGAGTAGTATGGACAAGGATAAACTTGAATTTTTACAAACCAAAGCTGTTGAGCTCCGCAAGATTACTATCGAGATGATAGGACGGCTGGGGAGCGGCCACGTGGGCGGTTCGCTTTCCATAATAGATTTGCTTACGGACATATATTACAACGCCGGCAGGATGAATCCCGAAAATCCCAAAGACCCCGACAGGGACAGAGTGGTTATAAGCAAAGGACACGCAGGCCCCGGACTTTACGCGGTGCTGGCTTCTAAGGGATATTTCCCCATGGACGAGATCAAAACGCTGAACAAAGGCGGCACACACCTGCCCTCGCACTGCGATATGAACAAGACGGTGGGCGTGGATATGACCGCGGGCAGCCTGGGTCAGGGACTTTCCTGCGCGATAGGCATGGCGCTTGCGGGCAAAATGGATAAGAAAGATTACCGCGTTTACTGCGTGATAGGCGACGGAGAAAGCCAGGAAGGTCAGATTTGGGAAGCGCTTATGTACGCGGGCAACATGAAGCTGGACAATCTGACGATATTCATCGACTACAACCGTATGCAGATAGACGGATATACGGACGAGATAAATTCTCTCGACCCGCTGGACGACAAGTTCCGCGCGTTCAATCTGAACACGATAAGGATAAACGGACACGATATAGCCGCCATCGACGACGCGATAAACGCCGCCAAGGCGTGCAAGGACAAGTGCACCGCCGTCATAATGGACACGATAAAAGGTTACGGCGTGCCGTGGGCGGAAGAACGCAAGGTAGGTTCGCACAGCTTTGCGATAACGGAACAACAGTGGCGCGAATTCTGCGGCAAGGAGGCGGACTGAAATGCAGGACACAAAGGAAATGAGACAGGTTTATTGCGACTGTCTGCTTGATTTGGCTAAGGACAACAAGGATATAACGGTCATAGAAGCCGACCTTATGAACTGCATAAAGACCGAGCGTTTCAAGGCGCAGTATCCGGACAGATTTTTCAATGTGGGCATAGCCGAAGCGAATATGGTGGGCATTGCGGCGGGACTTTCCACCTGCGGCAAGATACCCTTTATCTCCTCTTTCGGTCCCTTTGCGACCAGAAGGTGCTACGACCAGATATTCATATCCGTGGCGTACAGCAAGCAGAACGTGAAGATAGTCGGCACCGACCCCGGCATAAGCGCGGAAGTCAACGGCGGCACGCACATGCCCTTCGAGGATATGGGAATTATGCGCATTATTCCCGAATGCGTATGCGTAGAACCTACCGACGCGGCTATGCTCAGATCGCTCATGCCGCAGATAGCCGCGTATAAAGGACTGGTATATATAAGGCTGTTCAGAAAAAAGACGGAAAAAGTTTTTGAAGACGGCGAAAAATTCGACCTGTTCAAAGCCCGTTCTATCAAAGAAGGCAAGGACGTTACCGTTATCGCAAGCGGAATAATGGTATCCCGCGCGATAGAGGCGGCGGAAATTCTGAAGAGCGAAGGCATAGACGCGGGCGTACTGAACACATACACATGGAAACCCATGGATAAAGAAGCCGTCACGGCGGCGGCAAAGCGCAGCGGCGCGATAGTGGTTGCGGAAAACCACAACGTATACGGCGGACTTACTTCCGCGGTGACGGAAGTCGTATGCGCGAACTGCCCCGTCCCCGTACTTTCCGTGGGCGTAAACGACAAATTCGGCGAAGTGGGCAAAATGCCCTACCTTTCCGACGTATACGGACTGAACGTATCCGACATAGTTGAACGCTGCAAACAGGCGATAGCCTTGAAAAAATAAAACGGCGGAGAAATAAAGATGGCTGTAAACAAAAAGCGCATAATCCAGGGCGTGCTTTTAACGGTGGGAATAGTCTTCAACATATGGGGACTGCTGACCCTTGTCCAGACGGCGGGTTACGACGCGGGAATTTCCGCGGGGCTTACCTATATGGACGGCATCGAGCACGTTATCCACAAGTACGTGATAGTCGTCATTCTGATGATGATAGGTATACTTTCGCTCAGCAACTGGGCGGCACAGCTTTCGGGAAAAAAGCGCAACGTGCTTTCCATAATATTCTGCACATACAGCACCGTTCTCACCATACCCCTTTTCCTCACCTTCGTGCTCTGCTTTTTCGTGGCGGGCGGCGTGTTCTCGTGGGATATGGTGGACGTCATCTGCTTTGACATGATGGACATCTTCGGCACTCCGGGCGCATATTACACGATATTCGCGCTGGGCACGCTTATGGGCGCGGTATTCCTTGCCGTTCCAATAATAAGCACTTATTGCACGGTGAAGGATATAGATATGCTCGGCGTTATTCTCACCAAGCTGAAAATCAAAAAGCCCTCAGCCTCCGCAACCGAAGAGAAAAAGGAAGAACCTTCCGAATCCCCGGAAGAACAGAAAAAAGAAGATTCCCCAAAAACAGAGGACTGATATTTACGGAAAATACGATTGCGGCCGCTTCAAGCGGTCGCTTTTTTATAAAAAATTTTCGGTAAGCTATTGAATTTTAGGGAACTTTTTGCTATAATAATTATATAAAATGTTCCCTACCACGAAGAACAACTTTAACGACTGATATAATTACAGGTGATGTAATGACAGAGTTTGAACAGATACAAGAACTTTTAAGCCGGCGCGCGGACTTAAAAACGCGCCTTAAACTACTGCCCTACGACGGAAGCGCGGAGATAAAGACCAAGGGCGATAGAAAATATTTGTATGTCAGAAAACGCGAACTCGGCAGACTTTCGTCTGTCTATGTAGGAGAATATTCGGACGAACTATTCGGCTTGCTGTTAAAATACGCCGCACAGGCACGGGAAATCAAAAAGCAACTGCGCCACGTGGAAAAACAGCTTGCCGCCCTCGGTTATACCATAGACGGACTGTCCGAGCGCGTGAGACTGAACGTGGATTTTGCCCGAATCAATATGAAAGTAAATATCTACGACCAGGCTGTGTTGGAGGGGGTCGGCACCACTTTTCCCCAAACGGAAGAAATAATCGAAGGCGGCGCAGTAACCGGAATGACCGCTACGGACGTCCAGAAGATACTCAACTTAAAACACGCATGGGAATTCATTCTTGATGAAGGCGTAATCGCAAGCAAGACTGATTTTTACCTGCTTTGCCGCATAGCGCAAATAGTAAACGAAGGCTTTTTCATAAACGGCGGCAGACTGCGCGGCGTACCCGTCTCGATAGGCGGCACAAATTATATTCCGCCTTTACCTATAGAAGCCGACGTTAAGGAAAATATCGCGCAAATAGTCGCAGGCGATGACGATGACGTAACAAAAGCGATAAAGCTATGCATGTACTGCATGAGAACGCAGATATTCCTTGACGGTAACAAACGCGCTGCGGTTATATTTGCCAATCATTACCTCATATCCCACGGCGGCGGTTTTATCGTTATTCCCGAAAAGCGCGTACCCGAATTCAAAAAGTTGCTTGTAGAATACTACGAAACGGACGATATTTCACCCGTTATGTCCTTTATGAAGCAAAACTGTCATAAGACATTTTAGGGACTTGCTACGGATACCTCTTCGTAATGCTTTTTATTTGATTACCATTTTACTTACTATCAAAAATAATCTTGTCAAGTACTATCTGACAAGCCTGTCTTACTTACGTACCTGGCAAGGCTGTTTTACTTGCTAGCCAAAATAACCTTGTCAAGTAGCACCTGACAAACCCATTAAAACTTTTAACAAAAAGTTGCCGTGTCAAGTAGTATCTGACAAGCCTGTCTTACTTACTGTCAAAGATAATCTTGTCAAGTAGTATCTGACAAGTCTGTTTTACTTACTATCAAAAATAACCTTGTCAAGCAGTACTTGACAAGCCTGTTTTACTTACTGTCAAAAATAATCTTGTCAAGTAGTAACCGACAAGCCTGTTTTACTTACTGTCAAAAATAACCTTGTCAAGCAGTACTTGACAAGCCTGTTTTACTTACTATCAAAAATAATCTTGTCAAGTAGTATCTGACAAGTCTGTCTTACTTAGTATCAAGAATAACCTTGTCAAGCAGTACTTGACAAGCCTGTTTTACTTACTGTCAAAAAACAATCTTGTCAAGTAGTACCTGACAAGTCTGTTTTACTTACTGCCAAAAATAACCTTGTCAAGTAGTACCTGACAGCGGCGAGCCGCCGCGCGGTTTTAGTAGCTACAACAGGTTGACAGATTGTAGGAGCGTGTGACGCTCCACCCATGATAATCTGCGAAGTAACCGAGCAATAATGCCGAATTGCTTTCTTCGCAGAGTAATCAGCCTGCGGCGGCTCGCCGCCCGAAAGCAGTACGATTAAAGTGTTCTACCGGGGGTGGGTACGGATACCCGGATTTATGCAAGGCATTTTTTGCCCCTGCCCTATATTTTTGAGAATTTTTCCGTCCCTGTCCTTATTTTTCGGCAGGGCATTTTTCCGTCCCTGCTACGGGTTTTTGTGAAAAATATGCGGAAGTTTTATATCAATTATCCTGCGTGTTTCCGCTTCCTTCCGAGGGAATATCAACCTGCCCCGCCGGCTGAAACATTTTCTCTATCTCAAGTTGTTCTTCGGGCGTGGGCGGAGTTAGGGAAGACAGGTCCACGAAGTAGTTTTCAGGATTGTCCGGATCGACATATACGGTAATGCGGCTGAACAGCCGTACGATATTGTGGGCGGAGAAAGGTCTGCTGACAAACGTCGCCATAAGCGATTTATCCTGCGGCACGCATTCGAGCAGATTGTTTACGATTCTGCCGTTTACCACGTACGTCGTATCCGGTATAACGGACGTTACCGTGCAGGGAACGGGCGTGCCTTTGGCTTTCGCCGCGCTCTCCCCTTTGTACTTTTTATTCTCTTTGCCTATATTCCAGCCGCCTATAAAAGTGAACACCGCGCCGAAAAATGCGAGCGCGCAGGGAATAATTATCTGTACTACCTTGGGCGTACCCACAGAAGTCGGGTCGTCCCCGTCTATATATATGGTTACCACGTCCCCTTCGTTCATATCCGAATTCCAATAATTCAACTCTACGTGTTCGTAGGTCTGCCCGTTATAGGTAAAATCCACATAGACGTCGTACACCCTGTCTCCGTCGCTGTTGTAACGGGGAACAATGCGCGTAATGGCGGCGTCCACCTGCACGCGCGAAGAATTTTCAACGGCGAAAAATATACCCAGCGCAATTGCGCCCGCCAGCAACAACACGCCGACGACCAAAAACACCGTTATTACGGGGCGCGCCCCTTTGGAAGCCTTTATTCCCGACATATTTCCACCGTTATATTATATTTTACTTATTTCCGGACGTCCTCGGATTACAGACGCCCCGGTTCCTCCGCACGGATTAGTCCCTGCGGGAACGGACGTATTCCCGCGCCGCCGTTCCGGTCCGTCCTACACCTTCATTCACTCCCGTTCAAGGCTGGATAAAACAAAATTTGTCGCAGTCGAACAGTCCGCGGTCGGTCAGGCTGACGTGCGGAATAACGGTGAGCGCAAGAAACGACAGGGTCATAACCGGATCGGTGACCGAAGAAAGGTTGAGTTCGCGCTTGCAGAATTCCTCCGCCGCAGTGAGCTTTTCCGCAAGTTCCTCCGCCGCGCAGTCCGCCATAAGTCCCGCGACAGGCAGGGGTATCAGGTGCGCCACCTTGCCGTCCTTTACCGCGCAGACTCCGCCGCCCACAGGCATGAGCGAATTCATGGCAAGACACATGTCCTTGTCGTTATCGCCGGCGCATACCACATTGTGGCTGTCGTGCGAGATGGAAATCGCCACCGCGCCGCCGCGTACAGGATAGCCGGATATGGCGCAGACGCCCACCCTGCCCGTATTCTTATGCCTTTCCGCCACGCACAGTTTGGGCAGTCCTTCTTTATATTTAACCGCTTCTTTTACAAGACTTCCCGCCTTTATCTTCATCGCCCGGGTGAGCGACGCGCCTTTTAATTTGAGTTTTTCCTTGGTTACGGGCGGCATATGCAGGGTGTTTTTCACCTTGGAACAATCCGCCGCCGCCACGGGAAACAACGGCCTTCCTTTAACCGCGACCATTTCGCCGCGCTTGAATACCATGACGGGCTTGAAGTGCACAAGGTCGGGCACGAAAATTATATCTGCCTGCCTGCCCGCCTCTATCGCGCCGCAGTTCAGCTTATAATGCTCCGCTGGATTGAGCGTGGCAAGGCGCACCGCGTCCGCGGCGGACATTCCCGCCGCCACCGCCTGTTCCACTATATGGTTTATATGTCCGTATTCGAGTATATCCGCCGCGTGGCAATCGTCCGTACACAGGGAAAAATGTGAAATGTTCTCCTTGTTGACGGCGGGCAGTATGTCGAGCAGCTGCTTGCCGGCACTGCCCTGTCGTATAAACACGTCCATTCCCGCGGCAATCTTGTCACACGCCTCCTTTGCGTCGTTGCATTCGTGGTCGGAAGAAATCCCCTCCGCGGCGTATGCGGCAAGTTCCAGACCGCTGCCCATGGGAAAGTGCCCGTCTATGGGTTTACCCGCGTCGCGCGCGGCTTTCAGTTTGGCAAGCACGTCCTCGTCGCCGCCCGTCACTCCGGGATAATTCATCATCTCTCCCAGCCCGAATATATCCTCGCGCGCAAGCGCTTCCTTCACCGCCGCGGCGTCAAGCACCGCGCCGCTGCTCTCCGCAGGAGAAGCGGGCACGCAGGAAGGCATCATCATCTTCACTTCAAGGGGAGTGTTCGCGGCGTCTTTTATCATGAAATCCACGCCGTCCATGCCGCATACGTTGGCTATCTCGTGCGGGTCCGCCACCACGAGCGTAGTTCCGCAGGGCACCGCCGCCTGCGCAAAGCGTGAAGGGATAAGCTGGCTGCTTTCTATATGTACGTGCGCGTCAATGAATCCCGGCAGAGCGAACATGTTGCCCATGTCCTCGCCCTCGCCCAGATTTTCGCCCACGGCGGCGATAATACCGCCCTTTATGGCGATATCCGCATTGTAAACGCTGCCCGTGCGTACGTCCAGCACGCGGCAATTATTCAAAATTTTATCAAAATCTCCCATAGGTGCATTATAGCACATAAAAAATATAATTGCAATATATGCGTCCGATAGTGTATAATATGTCCGAAGGTGCTCGGCAAATAGAGATTTTCGTGCGAATTTGAAGCGCGTAGCGCTTCCCCCATGATAATCTGCGAAGCGACAAAATAAAAATCCAAACTTAGCCTCTTCGTAGTTTAATCAGGGAGCGGCGGCTCGCCGCTAGAGCTACGTCGAGCGAGGCGACAAGTAAAGATACCGAAAAGAGCACGCTCAAAGTGCTCAAAAAAATCAGATACGGGTGAACGGAAAATGGCATCACACATGACGCATTTTTATATGGCGGAAAAAGTTCTGGAACGCTCCGCAGGCAAAGCGCGGACGTTTATGGACGATTATTCCGACTGTTTTTACTTGGGGTGTCAGGGTAACGACCTGCTCTTTTATTCTTTTACGAAATTCAAGGGCTTTGCGGGCATCACCCATACCCGCGGTACGTTCGAACTGTTCAAACGCATGTGCTCGTTTGTCAAGACCGCAAAAAGAGGCGATTTGCGCTCATATCTGTACGGTTTTATCTGCCATTACACGCTGGATCGGATAATACACCCCTATGTGATATACTGTTCTTCCAAATATCTGCCCTCTTTCTTCCCCCTCAAGTACAAAAAGAGTCTGCACCTCATGCTCGAAGCGGGGATAGACTTCGTAATCCAGCGCGACAAATTGGATAAAAAGCACCCCGGCTGCAACTGCGATTACATATTGAAGGATTCTCCCCGCGTGTGCGAATGTCTTGCGGATATGTACTCGGGCGCGGTGAACCCCATTTACGGCGTAAATATGCCGTATGAAGAACTGCTCGCCCTGCCGTGCCGTATGCGTTCGTACCAGAAGATATTCGAAAACAACAAATCGCTTACCTACACCCTGCTTATGACGGCGGGCGCGATTATGAACTATCCCTCCTATATCTACGGATTCCGCAAGCCCAGGAAGAAGTATTCCAAAGTGGACTGGATGAACCTTAACAGGCGGCTTTATCCGTCCGTCACCGGCGGCAACCGCATGATAAGCATGACCGTGCAGGAGATGATAACCAAAAGCATAGACGACGCCGTGAGGATAATCGCCATGGCGGATAAATTCATCGACGAGGACGTTCCTCTCGACGAAAACGAATTCGAAATAAACTTCATGGGTTCAAAATCCCTGCCCGTATCGCCCAAAGGCTACGACAAAAAAGCGCTCCGCGCCAAGGAGAACAAGTAGGCGGCTATAAGCGTAACTATCAAAAAGGCGGCACGCGCCGCCTTTTTCGTATCATTTTCCGGATTGCGGGTTATTCCCCGCCCTCTTCGTCGAGAAGTCTGTAATATTCCTGGAATACCTGCATTGCCAGATCCTCGTTTTCCTCCATATGCAGGGAGACGGAGCCGTCTTCCGACTCCACGACGCGGAAGACAATCGCTTCGTCGTACTCCGCCCAGTCCAGCTCGTCGAGCGGCTTGAGAATGACGAACAGCAATCTTTCTTCCCCGTCCTCGAAAGGAATGACCGCTATCTGGTCGAACGAGTACACGACGCCGTCCTCGCCGTAAAGCGTGACGGGTTCGGTATTGTCGGGGTCGAGGATTATGTCAAGCAGACTTTTTTCATCCATGCCGCATTCTCCGTCAGTTCTTTTTGGCGAGTATCATCGCGCCCATGGGAGCTATCGAAATATCGCCGAAGTCGTATTCCCTGTCCGTAAGCAAGTCCACGTATTTGCCGTCGATATAATATGTAAGCACGGTGTTGCCGCTGTTCACGAGCACGGTAAGTTCCCTGGAACGCGCCATACGGTGGAATACCGCCATACCGTTGCCCGTTTCAAGATAGGTCGTGCCGCGGAATACGCTGGCGTACTTTTTGCGGATTCTGCCCAGCTTTTTATAAAGCGCGAATATATCCTCGTCCCTGTGTTTCCAGTCCACGGTCTTGCGGTTGGTGGGATCTTCGTAACCTTCCATGCCGCGTTCGTCGCCGTAGTATATCATGGGGTTGCCGGGAAGAGTGTATTGCAGTACGGCGGCAAGTTTAAGCCTGCGCTTTGCAATGTCCTCTTCAAACGGGGTGAGGGTCACGTTCAGCTTTTCTTCCTTGGTAAGTCCGCTCACGTCCCTGCCGGAAAGCACGCTCTTTATTCTGGCGGTATCGTGCGAGCCGAGCAGAGTAAAGCAGTTGTCGAGCGCGCGCTTGGGATAGTGGTCCATAATCTCGCCTATCCTGCCCATGAAAGTATCCGAGTCGCCGCCGCAGACGAAGTCTATAATGGCGTCCTTGAACACGTAGTTCATAACGCCGTCCAGCTCTCCGCCGAGCAGGTAGTGGCGGCGCTTGCCGTAACTTATCTTATTGGAAGCGTCTTCCCACACTTCGCCGATGATGAGCTTATCCTTATCCCTCTGCTTTATCACGCGGCGTAGGGAACGGACGTAATCTTCTTCCAGCTCGTCCACCACGTCCAGACGCCAGCCGGCAATTCCCATATCCGTCCACTTGCGTATGACGCCGCCCTTGTGCAGCATCATGCGGCGCAGGGAAGGGTCGCTCTTGTTGAGCGTGGGAGATACGGTTACGCCCCACCAGCAACGGTATTTGTCGGGGAATTCTTCAAAGTAGTACCAGTTATGGTAAGGGGATTTTTCCGACTGGTAGGCGCCCACGCCGGGATAGTTGCCGAACTTGTTGAAGTACTTGCTGTCCGCGCCCGTATGGTTGAACACGCCGTCCAGAATCACGCCTATGCCCCTGTTTGCAGCCATTTCGATAAGCTGGCGGAACTTTTCCTCATCGCCCACGAGCCTGTCCAGCTTCATATAATCGCCCGTGTCGTATCTGTGGTTGGACGAAGATTCGAATATCGGCGTGAGGTAGATGAGCGTTACTCCCAGCTGTTTAAGATAGGACAGCTTGTCTATTATGCCCTGCAGATTGCCGCCGTAGAAATCATTGGCGCGGTATACGCCGTCGGGATCGCATACGGTGAGGGGATCGCCCCACTCTTTCAGCACGCCGTTCTTTTTGTCGAATACCGCGTGGCGGTCCTTGCCCTTGTTGAAGCGGTCCACGAATATCTGGTAGACAAGACCGCCCTTGAACCTGTCGGGCGTTTTGTAGCTGGAAGAAAAAACGGTAAGCTGCCAGGGCGCGTCGTTTTCGTCGGCGTATCTCTCCTCCACGCCCCATTCCGTTTCCAGACGGAAGTGGTAGAAGTAAAGCCCGCCGGAACCCACGCGGAAGGAGACGTCGTATCTGCTCACTCCGTCCTCCTTGCCCTTGTAAATCATGGGATATTCCGTTTCGGAGCCGTCCGCGTCGCTTTTGAGCACCACTACGACCCTGTCGATAAATACGCCGTCGCGCGAAAAGACCGTGAGGGACAGATCGTGCCCGGCACGCAGCGCGCCGAACGGGCGCTTGCACTCTTCGTCAAGACAGTTATAGTAAAAATTGGCAGCCATTTTCCTACTCCCCTTTTTGTGTTATACGTTATTTTTTCTTTGCCCTGCCGCCCTTGGACGGAACCTTGACGGGCTGTATGTGCCAGATTCTGTCGGCGTATTCCTTCACGCTCCTGTCGGAAGAGAAGAAGCCGGCGTTCGCCGTGTTGAGCAGCGACATACGCGCCCAGCGCTCCTTGTCCGAATACGCCTTATCCAGCCTTTCCTGGGCGTCGCAGTACGAGCCGAAGTCCGCGAGCACCTTGAAGTTGTCGCTGTTTATCAGGCTGTCGGCAATCTCGTTCATGGAAGTGCCGTTCACGCCGTGGCGCAGAGCGTCGATGACGCGCTTTATCCTGTAATCTTCGTTGTAATACCTGCTGGGCTGGTAACCCTCCTTATTCAGCCTTTCCACCTCTTCCGCCAGAAGTCCGAATATGAATATATTGTCGTCGCCCACGCGCTCGTGTATCTCTATATTCGCGCCGTCCATGGTACCTATCGTTACCGCGCCGTTTACCATGAACTTCATGTTGCCCGTACCGGAGGCTTCCTTGCCCGCGACGGATATCTGTTCGGAAACGTCGGCGGCGGGAATTATCTTTTCCGCAAGCGTGACGCAGTAGTTCTCCATAAACACGACTTTCAGCTTATCCCTGATGTCCTTGTCGTTGTTCACCGTGTTGCCCAGCTGGCATATAAGCCTGATTATCTGCTTTGCCATATAATAGCTGGGAGCAGCCTTCGCACCGAAGATATACGTGCGCGGATTCACGTCGAGACCCGGATTTTCTTTCAGTCTGAAATACAGATCCATAATGTGCAGTACGTTGAGCAGCTGTCTCTTGTACTCGTGCAATCTCTTGACCTGTACGTCGAATATGGAGTCGGGATCCACCTTTACGCCGTTCGTCTTTGCAATCAGGTCCGCAAGCTCCGCCTTGTTCTCCCTCTTTACGTCGAGCACCTTTTTGAGAACCTCGCGGTTGCCCTTGAAGTTTTCCAGCTTTTTCAGCTCGTCCGCGTCGTCCATATAACCGCCGCCTATACATTCGGTAACCAGAGAAGCAAGGCGGGGATTCGCCTGCGCAAGCCACCTGCGGTAAGTGATGCCGTTGGTCACGTTGGTGAACTTGTTCGGATACATTTTATAGTAATCGTCGAACACTTCCCTCTTCAATATCTCCGAATGCAACTCGGAAACGCCGTTAATCGTGTGCGAAGCGGCAAGGCACATATTCGCCATCTTCACCTGTCCGTGCGAGAGAATGGCGTTGTAGGATACCTTGTTCCAGTCGTTGGGATAGAAGTTCCACAAGTCGGCGCAGAAACGGCTGTTTATTTCCGTAACTATCTGGTATATGCGGGGCAGCAGCCTTTCGAATAAGTTTGCGGGCCACTTTTCCAACGCTTCCGCCATTACGGTGTGGTTGGTATAGGATATGGTCTTTGCGACAATGTTCCACGCGCCGTCCCAATCGTAGCCGTATTCGTCGAGGAGCAGCCTCATAAGTTCGGGAATACATAACGTAGGGTGGGTATCGTTGATATGGATAGCCACTTTATCCGCAAAATTGTCCAGCGTGCCGTATTGCGCCAGATGCTGTTTTATTATGGACTGCATGGAAGCGGACACGAAGAAGTACTGCTGTTTGAGCCTGAGCATTTTGCCTTCCGTGTGGTGGTCGGCGGGATAAAGCACCCTGCATATGCTCTCCGCAAGCGCCTGGGCTTCCGTCGATTTGACGTACTGTCCTTCGGAGAACAGCTGCATATCGAACACCTTGGGCGCGCTTGCCGTCCAAAGTCTGAGCTTGTTCACCGCGCTGCTGTGGTAGCCGCTTATATTCATATCGTAGGGGGTAGCCTCCACGATGTCGCTGTCGATATAGTCGATATAAAGTCTGCCGTTTTCCCACCTCTGGTTGATTCTGCCGCCGAAACGCACCCGGAAAGTATCTTCTTTACGGGGCGCAAGCCATACCGCGCCGTCGTCCAGCCATTCGTCGGGCAGTTCCAGCTGCCAGCCGTCGGCTATTTTCTGCTTGAAAATGCCGTAATCGTATTTGATGGAAAAACCGCTTGCGGCATAGCCCAGATTGGTGAGCGATTCCATATATGCCGCCGCCAGCCTGCCCAGACCGCCGTTACCCAAGCCTGCGTCGGGTTCCTGGGCATAGATGTCGTCTTCCATATCCCAGCCGTATTCTTTGGCTATTTCCGTAACGGGTTTGGTGAGGTCCGTGTTGAACAGATGGTTTTTCAGCGATCTGCCGAGCAAAAACTCCATGGACATGTAGTACACCTGCTTGGACTGCTGCTTTCTCATCTGCTGTTTGAATTCGTGCCTGCGCTCGGTGAGAATATCCCTTACCGCGATGCACACGCACTTGTAAAATTGGTTTGCGGACGCTTCTTTCAGCGAAATGCCGAAAAGCTTCATCGCATTGTCTTCTATCGCCTGTTTCAGCTCTTCTTTGCTTAATGTCATATGTTTCTCCGATTTGCCGTATTCTTTCCCCTCATCCGGCGCGGGCGCGCGCGGCGCCCGCGTTAATTTCATTGCATTATATGTATTTTACGCGAAAAGCGCGTTCCCGGTTAAACGGTTTCGTATATCTCTTCGTACTTTTTGGCGGTGGCTGCCCACGAATAATCGCCGTTCATGCCGTTTTCCACCACTTTCGCCCAATCGCCCTTGAAGTCGCGGTAAAGCCCCACCGCGCGCTGGACGGCGTCCAGCATGTCGTAGGCGTTGTAGGAATAGAAGGTAAGTCCGTTGCCCTCGCCCGTATCGTGGTTGTAGGGGCGTACGGTATCCTTCAATCCGCCCGTTTCACGCACTATCGGCACGGAGCCGTAGCGCATGGCTATCAGCTGGCTGAGTCCGCAAGGTTCGAACTTGGACGGCATTAAGAACATATCCGAGCCGCCGTATATCTTGGACGCGAGGTCTGCGGAAAAGCCGAGCACGCAACGCAGTTTTGCCGCATGGTCGTTCTGCGCGCGCTTGAACGTCTCTTCATATCTCCAGTCGCCCTGACCCAGAATAACCAGCTGGACGGGCAGCTGCATGATGTTTTCCAGCACCGCCGCCACAAGGTCAAGCCCCTTCTGCTCGGTAAGTCTGCCCACCATTCCTATCATTGCGGTATCCTTGTTTTCGGGCAGTCCCAGCATACGCTGCAGGGCGAGCTTGTTTTCCGCCTTCTTTTCAAAATGCGCAAGGTCGTAGTTTGCAAACAGCGCCTTGTCCGTCGCGGGGTCGTTTTTCACGGTGTCTATGCCGTTGACTATGCCGCGGAGCTTATAACTGCGCTGGCGCAGAATATCTTCCATCTCGTAGCCGTAGTAAGGGTCGAGAATCTCTCCCGCGTAAGTGGGGGACACGGTGGTGACTATGTTGGAACACTCTATCGCGCCCTTCATAAAGTTTGCGCAGCCCTTATACATCACAAGGCTCGCCCTGTCCGCGGGAATACCGAGCACGTCGCTTACGATGCTGTCGCCGTACTGACCCTGGAACTGGATATTGTGAATGGTGAATATCGTCTTGACTCCGTTAAGCTGGGGGATTCCGCGGTAGAACACGTCCAGATACACGGGCACGAGCGCGGTATGCCAGTCGTTTGCGTGAATGACGTCGGGATAAAAGCCCGTGACCGACATACTTTCGAGCACCGCCTTCGAGAAGAACGCGAACCTCTCGCCGTCGTCGTAATGCCCGTAAAGCCCCCTGCGCTTGAAGTAATATTCGTTATCCAGGAAATAATAGGTAACGCCCTCGTAGGTCTGGGTGAACACTCCGCAGTACTGGTTGCGCCACGCGAGCGGCACGTACACGTTGCCCAGACAGCGCATCGTGTGCTTGAAGTCGTCCGGTATGTCGTAATAAAGAGGCATAACCACCCTGCAATCGTAGCCGTCGGCGTTCAGCGCCTTGGGCAGAGCCGCCGCAACGTCGGCAAGACCGCCCGTCTTTACGAAAGGCAGCGCCTCTGACGCCACGAGCAGAATTTTCTTTTTGGGACGTTCTTCTTTCGCCCTGACCTCAGCCGCCTTGGGCTTTTCTTCCGCGGGCTTTGCCTTCTTCTTTGCCTGTGCCATTTTTCTTCCCTCCTATATAATATTGCTGTTTTAAACCGTTTTACCCTTGACAATTACCATGGGGTAGGTTTCGTAGCCGCTTATCTTCTTATCCTCGGTGATAGTCACGTCCTTGTCGGCGATTATGTAGCTCATCTTTGCGCCCGAGCACACTTTGCCGCCCTCCATGACTATGGAATTTTCTATCACCGCTCCCGCTTCCACTTTGACTCCGCGGAAGAGTATGGAGTTGATAACCGTGCCGTTTATGTCGCAGCCGTCGGCGATGAGCGAATTTTTCACGTTCGCGCCGTCGCGGTAGCGCGTGGGCACGCTGTCCTTGACTTTTGTGAATATGGTACCGTTGCGCGTGAACAGGTCGTTGCGCAGGTTGGTGTCGAGAATACGCATACTCTCGTGGTAGTACGATTTTATGTCGTCTATGACTCCCACATATCCGTCCACATGGTAGCCGTATATCTTCAAGCTGTCCTTTTTCTGTTGGAGTATATGCTTTTCAAGGTCGGTATATCCCCTCTCGTAGCTGTCCGTTATCAGGTCGATAAGCAGGTCTTTACGCGAAAGATATATGTTCAGCCCTATCTCCGCGGGGGTGGAGGAAGGCGTCTGGGTAACGCGCATATCCGTCACCCTGCCCGCCATATCCTCGCTCACGATCACCTTGCGCGAGGTGTTGGGGCAGGCGGTATAGGTCAGCATGGTAATATCCGCGCCCTTTTCCATGTGGTAGTTGAACACGCTTTCAAAGTCGATATTCGCGGCGATATTGGAATTGGTCACCACGACGTATTCTTCGGGCGCGTGCTGGACGAAGTCGAGCACGCTGTAAAGCGCTTCTATCTTTCCCCTGTTCATGCTGCGCGCGCTGTTGGAAAAGTAAGGGGGAAATACCGCGATACCGCCGTTTTTCCTGTTCAGATCCCAGTCGCGGCCCATTCTGATATGGTCGGTAAGCGAGGAATAGTTGTTGCGCGTGATAATGCCCAGGTTGGTTATCTGGCTGTTCACGAAGTTGGACAGCGTAAAGTCGATGAATCTGTACCTGCCGCAGAAAGGAAGTGAAGCGGTGGTGCGGTGCAAAGTAAGCTCGTTGAGCTTGGTTTCGTTATCGCTGGCGAATATGATGCCCATTATATCGTTCATTTTACTTCCCTCCTTATTCCACCATTGCGCCCGCTTCCACGGCGGCGTTTTCTTCCACTTTATAGCCGGGGGCTATCACCGCGATTGCGCAATGTTCGCCCTTTTTCTGCCGGCTTCCCACTTTGGCGCCCGCGCCTATCTCCGCGCCGTCGCCCACTATCGCGTAGGATACCTGCGCGCCCTCGCGCACCTTCGCGCCCGGCATTATAATGCTGTGCTCTATCCTTGCGCCCTTATACACTTCCGCGCCCGTGGATATTACGCTGTGCACCACTTCGCCGTCTATCTCGCAGCCTTCCGTCACAAGCGAGTTGGATATGAGCGCGTCCGCGCCCGTATAGTGCGGAGGCTCGGCGGAATTGCGCGCGTATATCTTGTGGTTATCGTCGTCCAGATTAAGCCCGCTTTCGGGGTCGAGCAGGTCCATATTCGCTTCCCAAAGCGAGTTTATCGTGCCCACGTCCTTCCAGTAGCCGCTGAAATTGTAGGCGTAAAGCTTGCACCCGTCTTTAAGCATGGCGGGAATGATATTCTTGCCGAAGTCGTTGGACGATTCCTTGTTCGCCTCGTCCTCGATAAGATAGCGGCGAAGTTTTTCCCACGTGAATATGTAAATACCCATGGAAGCGTTCGTGGACTTGGGCTTTTTGGGCTTTTCTTCGAATTCGTAAATTTCGCCGTCCTCTTTCGTGTTCATAATGCCGAAGCGGGACGCTTCTTCAAGCGTCACGTTTATAACGGCTATCGTGCAGTCCGCGCCGCGCTTTTTATGGCTGGACAGCATTTCGGAATAGTCCATCTTGTAGATATGGTCGCCCGAAAGCACCAGCACGTATTCGGGCGAAAACTTGTCGATAAATTCTATGTTCTGATAGATGGCGTTAGCCGTACCCTTGTACCAGTCGGAATTTTTCGCCTTCATATAGGGCGGCAGCACGTATACGCCGCCGTTGAGCCTGTCCAGATCCCACGGCTGGCCGTTGCCGATATATTGGTTGAGGGCGAACGGCTGGTACTGCGTGAGCACGCCTATGGTATCTATGCCCGAATTGATGCAGTTGGACAGCGGAAAGTCGATGATGCGGTACTTACCGCCGAACGACACTGCGGGCTTTGCCACGTTCTTGGTGAGCGAATAAAGCCTTGTGCCCTGTCCGCCGGCAAGCAACATTGCCACGCATTCCTTTTTTCTGGAATTCATTGTTTTTCACCTTCCTTATCAATCTTATTCTTTTTAATTGTTATCTTTTTCCCCGGAACAAGGTAGGTAACGCTTGAAGGGGGAATATCCATGGTTATGTGGTACTCCTGCGAGTGCATACCGCCCGCCTGCGCACGGTACAGCGGAGTATATCCCTTTCCGCCGTACTTTTCGTCCGTACTGCAGAGCGCGACTTTGTACTCGCGCGCCTGGGGAACGCCCATTTCGTAGCCTTTGCGCTCCACGGGCGAGAAGTTGAACACCGCCACCGTGTGTCCGCCATTGTTGTCGTAGCGCACGAAGGACACTATATTCTGCGTATTGTCGTCCACGACAATCCACTTGAATCCGTCGTAGGATGTGTCCAGCATATACATTTCGGGGTGTTTCAGGTAGTATGCGTTCAGGTCCTTTACGAAATTATGTATGTTCCTGTGCGCGGGATAATCGAGCAGGAACCAGTCGAGAGGACGCTTGTAGTCCCACTCTATGAACTGCGCGAACTCGCCGCCCATAAACAGCAGTTTTTTGCCCGGGTGCGCCATCATAAAACCGAGGAAGGTCTTGAGCCCCTCGAATTTTTCCTCGTATTCGCCGGGCATTTTATTTATGAGCGAGCACTTGCCGTGCACCACCTCGTCGTGCGAAAGCGGAAGTATGTAATTTTCCGAAAACGCGTAGGTTATGGCGAAAGTGACATTGTTGTGCATATCCTTGCGGAAGAACGGATTTGCCGAAACGTAGCGCAGCATATCGTTCATCCAGCCCATGTTCCACTTGAAGTTGAAGCCCAGACCGCCCATATCCGCGCCCCTTGTGACCATGGGGAAAGCGGTGGACTCTTCCGCTATCATAAGCGCGCCCGGGTGCATTTTGAGCATATTCGTGTTCAGCTTTTTCAAAAAGTCTATGGCTTCAAGATTGTAGTTGCCGCCGAAGGCGTTCGGGCGCCACTCCTGCCTGCCGTAGTCCAGATAAAGCATACTCGCCACCGCGTCCATGCGTATGCCGTCTATGTGGTATTCCGAAAGCCAGAAGGAAGCGGACGAAAGCAGGAAAGACACCACCTCCTGCCTGCCGTAGTCGAACACCATCGTGCCCCACTCCCTGTGCTCGGCTTTGAGCGGGTCGGTGTACTCGTAAAGCGGCTTGCCGTCAAAGTTGTAAAGTCCGTGCTCGTCCTTGGGAAAGTGCGCCGCCACCCAGTCCAGAATAACGCCTATGCCCGCCTTGTGCATGACGTCCACGAAATATTTGAAGTCGTCGGGCGCGCCGTAACGCGAGGTGGGCGCGAACATTCCCGTCACCTGGTATCCCCACGAACCTTCGAAGGGATATTCGGTTACGGGCAGAATCTCCACGTGCGTGTACCCCATCTCCTTCACGTAATCCCTCAGCTGCACCGCCAGGTCGCGGTAGGAAAGAGGATTGCCGTCGTCGTGTTTGCGCCACGAACCTATGTGGACTTCGTAAATGTTCATGGGCGAAGAGTACGGGTCGGAATTTGCGCGGGCGGCCATCCACTTGCCGTCCGTCCATTTGTACGTGCTCTCGTAAAGTTTGGAACCCGTCGCGGGGGAAGTTTCGCTGTGCAGGGCGTAAGGGTCTGCTTTCATGACCTGTTTTCCGTCCGCCTGGGTCACGCAGAACTTATAAACGTCGTACACTTTCAGCCCGGGCACGAACGCTTCCCATATGCCGTCCGTCTTTTCCAGCAGTTTCATGGAATTTGCTTCCCTGTCCCAGCCGTTGAAGTCGCCGACCACGGAAACGGCGCGCGCGTGCGGCGCCCAGACGCGGAAAAGCCAGCCGTCGACGCCCTTTACCCTGATGCGGCGGGGCGAAAACAGTTTGTAGGCTTCGCAGTTATTTCCTTCGTGAAACAAAAATATGGGGAAATCCGTATCTTTACGACTCATTTATCCACCTCAACATCCTTATCGGATATATTATAGCATACTCTTAGGGCGCATTTCAATATAAAAAATAAATTTTTTTACATTACGTGCGGCGGCGCGCTTTCAAATTGACTTTTAATGCGGAATACGCTAAAATAATATGCGTTATGAGCATACTGACCATCAAAGGACTCAGCCACATGTACGACAACAAGGTGTTGTTCGACGACGCCGACCTTACCGTGAACAACGGCGAGCATATCGGCATTGTCGGTCTGAACGGCGCGGGCAAGTCCACGTTTATGAAAATACTTACGGGATCTTTGGTGCAGGACGCGGGCGAAGTGCGCTGGCTGCCCGGCATAAAGGTAGGCTATCTCGACCAGCACGCGGACATAGACCGCACCATGACCGTAATGCAATACCTGGAAGGCAGTTTCAAGGAGCTGTTCGACCTTTCCGCGCGCCTTGAAGCGGCGTACGCCCGTATGTCGGAAGAAGACGTGACGGACGGGGAGATGGAAAAGCTGATAAACCGCACCGCCGCCATGCAGAGCAAGCTGGACGAAGAGGACTTCTACTCCCTGGAAGCGAATATCAAGAAAGTCGCGGGCGGACTGGGCATAGGCAACTTAGGCTACGACACGCTTATAGGCAAATTGAGCGGCGGACAACGCGCCAAGGTAATGCTTGCAAAACTTCTGCTGGACGAACCCGACGTAATGCTTTTGGACGAGCCGACCAACTTCCTCGATCTGGAACAGATAGCCTGGCTTGCCAAATATCTGGACGGCTATAAGGGCACCTTTCTGCTCGTGTCGCACGACGGCGAGTTTTTGAACAAGGTGTGCAAAATAATAGTCAACATAGAAAACAGCCGTATAAAAAAATATTGGGGCGATTACGACAAATTCGTGCAGCAGCACGAATCGGACGCCAAGCAGTACGCGGAGAGTTACGAACGCCAGCAACGCGAAATAAAGCGCATGGAAGACTATATCGCGCGCAACAAGGCGCGCGCCGCCACCGCGGGCATGGCGAACAGCCGCAAGAAGATGCTGGACAGGATAGAGGTCATGTCCAAGCCCGTATCTTTCGAAAAGCCCGTGTTCTCCTTCCCCTATACCCTGCTTGTGACCAAGCACCTTCTGGACGTAAAGGAGCTGGTGGTGGGCTATAACGGCAAAGCCATACTTCCGCCCGTAAACTTCACGCTGGGCAGCGAGAGCAAACTCTGGCTGCGCGGCACCAACGGCATGGGCAAGACCACCATACTGAAAACGCTTATGAAACAGCTCCCCGCGATAGGCGGCGGCTTTTCCTACAACATAAACGTGAAGATAAACTATATAGAGCAGGATCTGGAATTTCCCTCGAAGGAGATGAACGCCATATCCTTCATGTCCTTCCGCCACCCCCGCCTTTCTCAGAAGGAAGTGCGCAACCAGCTGGCGAAAGTGGGCATACGCGGCGACCTCTCCACCAAGGCGATGGGCGCCCTTTCGGGCGGCGAACAGGTGCGCGTAAAGCTGTGCTCGCTCATGCAGAAAGAGAGCAATCTGCTCATACTCGACGAGCCGACCAACCACCTGGACAACCTCTCCAAAGAAGCGCTTGCCGAAGCCCTCTCCGAATACCCCGGCGCATTTATCCTCGTATCCCACGAACCCGCCTACGCCGATGGACTGTGCAACGACGTATTCGATCTGGAAAAGTAATATCTATATTTCAATAATAGCGGTAAAAAGAGGCCATCCCAGTTTTACCGCTATTTAAACTATTCTTCCTCGTCCAGCATGGCAAGCAGTTCGTTTATCTGCTCTTCTCTTTCCCCAACGTCTTCTCCTCTTTCTTTCATTCTTTTTACTACCGTCATAGCTTTGCGACAATACTCTTTTGCTTCTTCGATATTTCCCGACATACCAATGGCAAAAGCCGTTATAATGCATATGTCTGCCAATTCCGGCTCATAATAAGAAGAATTTGCATTTGCAAGCCTAGCGTATATCTCATATGCCTGCTTGGAATATTTTTCTGCCTCTTCACATCTATCTGTATCCATAAACATCAATGTTAGATTTTTACAAGCTGAGCCCAACTCCAACTCATATACCGTAGGATTTTTCTCTACAATCCTTTTATATATTTCGTATGCCCGCTTATAATATTCCTCGGCCTCAATATATCTGTTCTGCTCGCTGTACAAATTCCCGAGATTAAGGCAAGATATTGCCAAATAGTGTGCGTATGCTTCGGAGTTTTTCCCAACAAGCACACTATATTTATCGTACGCCTGCCGGCAATACTTCTCTGCCTCGCTGTATCTTGTTAAATTAATATACAAATTCCCGAGATTATGACAAGACATTGCAAAATTCGCCTCATATGCCTCGGAGTTTTTCTCTGCCAGCTTTTCATATATCTTGTATGCCTGCCGGCAACACTTCTCCGCCGCGCTGTATCTTGTTAAATTAATATACAATAGTCCGAGATTAAGACAAGACATTGCAAAATTCGCCTCATATGCCTCGGAGTTTTCCCCCACAAGCACGCTATATTTATCGTACGCCTGCCGGCAATACTTCTCTGCCTCGCTGTATCTTGTTAAATTAATATACAAATTCCCGAGATTAAGACAAGACCTTGCAAAATTCGCCTCATATGCCTCGGAGTTTTTCTCTGTCAGCCTTTCATATATCTTGTATGCCTGCCGGCAATACTTCTCCGCCTCGCTATATCTTGTTGAATTAATATACAACCCACCGAGATTAAGACAAGACATTGCAAAATTTGCATCATATGCCTCGGAGTTTTTCTCTGCTAGCACACCATATCTATCATATGCCTGCCGGCAATACTTCTCTGCCTCGCTGTATCTTGTTAAATTAATATACAATAGCCCGAGATTATGACAAGACATTGCAAAATTTGCATCATATGCCTCGGAGTTTTTCTCTGCTAGCACACCATATCTATCATATGCCTGTCGGCAATACTTCTCCGCCTCGCTGTATCTTGTTAAATTAATATACAACCTGCCCAGATTAAGACAAGATATTGCAAAATAATGTATGTGGTGTATATGTGCTTTGGGATTTTTATCAGCAATGGCACTTAGTTTCTCATATGCCTGCCGACAATATTTTTCCGCCTCGCCATATCTTGTTAAATCAATATACAAATTTCCGAGATTAATGCAAGACAATGCAAAATCCAACTCATCGTCTACTAGTTTTTCACATATATTATATGCCTTTTTATAACTTTCTTCACTTAATTTAAACTTACTCTGCTTATAGTAATATTCGCCTGCTATCCAGTAATTCCCTGCAGCTTCTGCCGTCTCGCCATATTCCTCTACAATATATGCGAGTAACAAATAGGAATCCGCTAGCTTGTTGTTCAAAAGCGGCGTATCTTTTACAAGCCTATTATATGTATTTATCGCCTTGTCTGTCTCTTCTTTCGCACTTTTGCAGTCTCCCTTTTTCAAATATACCTCTCCCAGCACGATATGCATATCCGCGCGGTATTCGTCCGTTATATCTCGGTAACTGCGCCTGCCGTTAAATATGTCCGCCTGTTCCAGACACTCTTCCAGAACTGCGTCTATATCGCTTTCGTATTTCAAAAGGTACCTTAGATAGGCGAGTATTCCGTCGCAGCCCACATTGCCATCTTCCGCTATCTCCTTTATCGCCATATAGCACTCGCGCCGCGCCTTGTCCTGCTCTTCCTTGCTTTCATATGTGCAGTTTTCCATAATTTCCGCCTTGAACAGCAGAGCGTGTATCCAGGCAAGGTTGCGCCTTTTATTCTCCTCGTTCTCCACACGGGCGCAATTCTTTATCTGTTTTACGTTTATAGCTTTATTCGCGCCGTCCAGGTCGCCTTGCAAAAACTTCTCTCGCGCCCTTGCCTCTTCGGGCAGTATCTCCCCGTCCGCAGTATGTACCAGCCTCAGAGAAGCGTTCATTATGCTCGTCCTTAAGTACTCCAATTCCTCTTTGGCGCGCTTATAATTTTCCGCCGCCTCCGCAAACCTTCTGTCCGTATCGGGCGAAGGCGTACTTTCATGCAGAAATTGCAACTCCTCATACTCTCTGCGCGCCTTGAAAAACTCTTCTTCCGCCCTTTTCAGCTTTTCGTTATTGAAAAACTCGGGCAGAAAGTTTGCGGAAAACAACACTTTATCCCCCGCATAGATAAGTCCGTTTTCACTCATACCGCAAGCCGCGCCGATAAGGTCTATTACGCTCATTATCACGCGGTACTGCACGCGCGCAAGATCCGCATACTCTTCATAATAGTGTTTGAAATCGCCCGCTATACGGTTACGCATTTTCTCCGTTGCCTCGTCGCACCTGCCTTCCGTGAAAAAACAGTATATGCGCGGCTTTATATTGCCGCCGCCGTCTCCCCGCGCATCCACACTGTTTTTCATCAGTTCGCAAGCCTTATCGAATTCCTCAGAATCCTCTTCCTTATACTCTCCGTCAAAGACGAAACAGCAGATATCCCCCTTATTCACCGCCTTATCTATCGCGTCCTGCACGCTGTCGCTGACGTAATCGCAGGTTACGGGAATTATGCGCACTTTGAATACGTCCTCCAGAAGATGTCCCATGCCGTGTATTTCATTACAAAGCTTTCTGCGCGCAGTTTCGTTAAGTGCGGAAGAGATAAATACATATATATTTCTTGCCTTTACCTCATCTTCCTTATTGTTTTCATCGAATGCCCGAATAAATCCGCTTTGCGTACCCTTTTCCCTGCCTTCTATCGCCTGCAATGCCATAGAGGCCTGTCCGCCGTCTTTGCGTACCACGTCGCGCAGTCTGCCCTTTATCTCGTCAAATTCCCCATATTCGAAAAACTCCGCATTGCCCTTGCACGCCTCTCTTACTTGTTTTAATTTCTCTTCACATTCGGGTGTACAATCGACTTTTTTACTGAATATATACACTTTGGGCTTTCCGCTCTTAATCGTTGCGGCAAGCGCTATATTTATTTCCTCGCGCGTATAATCTCCCACATCGCCCGCAAGCATAAAAACGCTTGCGTCGCTGTCCTCTATCATCTTGTTGAGAGCCTCCTGCGATCCGCCCTCGCGCATTCTGTTATCCCAGGTTATACACCCGAAAAGGCGCAGTTGTGCGCCCCTCAATTGAACTTCGTCGCTGAGCTTATAAAAGTAATCGTCCGTCTTGTCGCGTTCTATGCGTCCTTCACCTCTTATAGATGAACCTATGAAAATTTTCATTTTTCTCCTTATCGTATCTTCAATATTAAAAAATATTTTTTGTTTTGTTTAATATTATTATATCAATTATATTTTCCATTTTCAATAGGCTTGAATAATTTTTTTTAATATTTTCTTTTACCCGCAACTACTTCATTTTGCTGTAAGCAAAAAGCCGCCCTTCCGGCGGCATTTTGCGTTTGGCGGCATACTTTATTAAGCCTTTTCCCACGCAGACAAACTTCAATGGAGCATTGTTTTAATGATATCTGATGACAAAACCGCTGTTCTTTCGGCTTCGTTATTTTTGAACAGATTTGCGCAACACCGGGTGAAGTCGTAGCAGCGCTACGTCGAGCGAGGCGTTACGCAAAGGTGGCGGAAAGAACAAGCTGAAAGTGCTCTATTGAGGGTTGGATGCGGGCTCCATAAACAGGAAATCTCTATCGAGCACGGCGCAGACTATATCCGCGATCCAGCAGATAAAGCAGCCGGGGAATATCCACAGTATGCCCGCAACCAGAGTGACGGCGTTTTTATACGCAACGCCC
Source organism: Candidatus Alloclostridium intestinigallinarum (assembly GCA_904382605.1). Classification (GTDB taxonomy): domain Bacteria; phylum Bacillota; class Clostridia; order Christensenellales; family UBA3700; genus Alloclostridium; species Alloclostridium intestinigallinarum. The sequence continues at coordinate 30,899 of CAJFJA010000020.1, forward strand.
TTGATTATGCGCACTATCGCCCAGATTATGTCAAGGCAGGGTATTGCAAGTATTATCTTTGCAATCTGCGGCAGATCTTCGAACGATTTAACCAATTCCTTCATACCTCTCACCTCCTATACAAGGTATTATATGCTTAAAAAAACATGTCAACAGCGCGAAATTTTTTTATTCTGTTTTATCTCCGTCTTCTCCGGCGCTATCCTCTCCCGGGACGGAAGTTTCCGTATGCGCGGCTTCGGACTGCAAAGTTTCCTCCGCGGCAGGTTCTGCGGACGGAGTTTCCGCCTTTTCGGGCTCCGCGTTTTCGGAAGCTCCGCCGCCCTCTTCTTGGGCGTTCTCCGGCTGTTCTTTTTCCGGTTCGAGCGGAACGTACTGCAAACCGCTGCGCCTGAATTCGCAATCCATGACCGCGTTTATCACGCGCGCCTTATCCAGCTTGTACAGATGGTTGCGGTCGGCGTTGCATACCGCCACCAGCATATCCTGCACCTGCTCTATGTGCATGGCGGTGGGAGTCGTGCAGGCGGGACAGCTCTCCGACACCGCCACTTCGTACACGCCGCCGGCATAGACCGCGGTGGGATTTTTGCCGTAATTTATCTTGCTTACACCCACTCCCTGCTTTTTCAAGGCGTTCAGACGCGCCAGATAATACGCTGAATTTGCAAGGGACGCGCCGTTGCCGAACAGCAGTATAAACGCGCCCAGAAGCACTATCGCCGTGCCTATCGTGTCCAGTCCGTCCATAAGGTCGGTATACTGCCTCAGGGCTATGACGACGATACAACCTATCATCAGAAGCCCGCTTATTGCCGCCTTTATGCCCGAACGGGTAAACTCTTCGCTCAGCTTGCCGCGATACGTCACCCTAAGCTGCGTGACCTGCGTTTTGGATACGTCCTCCGCGTGGATATACGATTTGTCCAGCAGCTCTGCCGTTTCCTTTTCGCGCAGCTGCCTCCTTTTGATGAAATTGAAATATCCGGGGCGTTTGGCTCCGCAGTTGGGACATACCTTCTCCCCGTCTTTCAATTCCGTTCCGCATTCGGGACACTTCATTTTTTATCTATCTCCGCCTGTAATTCAAGATATTCCGCGCGCGCCTTGTCGCACTTTTTCATCCACACGCCCGTTACGGCGGATATCGCCGTGCCGAGAATGAGGGATACTATCATAAACGCGCCCGGCATAACGGTTACGGTACCTCCGTCAATGGCGGGGATACGCGTACTGCACGCGACTATTCCGAATATAAACTGCACCAGCGCAAGCGCGGTAAACACCAGCGACGCGATAAACGCCGCCTTTGCGCCCAGCTTGCCGGTCACGGCGATTATGCACACCACTACCATGGCGATAAGCGCAAGAATTACCATAACGCTTATCACATACAGCGCGATACCCGCCGAATCCAGCATACCCTCCAACTGCGCGTCAAGCTCGAAGGGATTGTCGAGATACCCCGCCTTGGCGTCGAACTCATAGCCCAGACCCGTAAGCATTTCCACGAGCAGGAACGTATCGCTGCCGTTGCAGAAAGTGGGCGCGAATACCACCATCCACGGGTTTGCGGGCAGGGAGACGGATATTTCCGAGGAAGTCCCCGAATCCGATCCCGTACCGGAAGCTATCAGGTCGTAGAGCGGACCGCTCACATCCATGCTGAGCGTGCCTTCCGACTTGACGGAAACCGTACCGTTCCAGCTGAACGGCATGGAAAATACCACCGCAAGGACGAGCAGTATCACCACGACCACGGCAAATTTCACGGCGTTTTTACGCCACTTATCGTTCAGTTCCGCCGCCAAAACGGCTTTTTTATCCGGCTTTACCGAATTCTTTTTACTTCCTCTGCTTGCCATATACCCTATTATACAATATAAATTTAATTTATGCAAGTTATATATCGGCGGAACGCTTTAAGACGGGATAAAGCATAATTTCCTTACTTCCGCGCACACTAAGTTCAAATCTGATAAGGAGGAAGTTATGATAACCGTTATCGCGCTTATACTTGTAATTATCGGTTCGATAAACTGGCTCAGCGTGGGCATATTCGACTTTAACATAGTCAACTGGATGTTCTCCACCACCTCGTACGTGGGCGCAAGAGTCATTTACGGCATCGTGGGCGTTGCGGGACTGTGGGCGCTGTTTTATCTTATATATAACAGATTCAGCGCAAAGCGTATCAACGCGCCCGAAACCGCGCTTTCCGAAAAGCGTAAAACCGCAAAGAACTGACGCCTGTAACCGGCAAAAGTCAATGCCGGACGGTCGGTTTTGCGGCAACAACGAAATAGCGGACAGGCTTCTGCCTGTCCGCTATTTTCCAAAGTTTATTGTTTTTGATTTTCCTGCAGCTTTGCTCCGCAACCGGGGCAGAATTCTTCGCCGCCGTTCAGTTTGCCGCCGCACTTGGGACAAAAGCGCATCTGCACGCCCATGGAAGCGCTCATCAGTTTTTCCTGCTCCGCAACGGCTATCCTTCCGACTTCGCCCATGCTTTCGGCAGTCATGCCCGAAGCGACCGCCGCCGGCACGCTGAAATACTTTGCCGCTTCCCGCTGGGCCTGTTCGTCGGTCATCTCCACGCCGTCTTTGACTATCATCGCGCCGCCGACTATCCTGTACCCCGCCAGATTGCCGGTATCTATCATCTTCTGCGCCGCTTCCCTCGCGTTGACGGCATAGCCGAACACGTTGGTTATGGGCACCTTGTCGTGCATTTTGACGCTGTTCATAATACGGCAAAGCTGCATACACTCGCCGTACTTGCCTAAAATTATCATTGCCGGAATCGCGGGGATTATCAACAAAGTCAACCCCATGAATACTTTACGCAGAGTATTCAGCTTTTTGCACCTTGACTCCAGATCGGGCACGATGCTGTCCAGATTATATTTCATAACGCCCCCTTGTCGCATTTTTAATATCCGCCTTAGTAATGGTACCCATACCCAACCTCAGTAGAACACTTTAATCGTACTGCTTCCGGGCGGCGAGCCGCCGCAGGCTGATTACTCTGCGAAGAAAGCAATTCGGCATTATTGCCCGGTTACTTCGCAGATTATCATGGGTGGAGCGCCACACGCTCCCACAATCTGTCGACTTATTGTAGGTTACTACAACTGCGCGGCGGCGAGCCGCCGCAGGCTGATTACTCTGCGAAGAAAGCAATTCGGCATTATAGCTTGGTTGCTTCGCAGATTATCATGGGTGGAGCGCCACGCGCTCCCGCTGAAAGCAAAGCATTTTACAACCCGACATATACACATATTT
>CAJFJA010000021.1 GCA_904382605.1 Candidatus Alloclostridium intestinigallinarum
AACGTCCAAAAAATGCCCGAAAATGAAAAAGAAACCGATAAATCGGTTTCTAATTCTGACGTAAACGCAGAGTGTGCGTATACGTCGCGTTTGGTGGAGATAAGGGGAGTCGAACCCCTGACCTCTTGAATGCCATTCAAGCGCTCTACCAACTGAGCTATACCCCCGAATTGCCCTCTTAGTATAGCACATAAGAGGGTGTGTGTCAAAAGTTTGGAAGGGGTTTACAGCATTTTTGCTATTTCCTTCATCTTCTTTCTGCCTTCTTCGCTGATGGGACGGAAAGGCCTTCTGCAACCGCCCATAGGAATGCCGAGCTCGTCGAGCAACGCTTTTTCCGCGGCGAATGTACCGTAAGGAACGACCTGGGAGATGATGGCGTTTGCTTCAAGCTGTTTTGCCTGTGCCGCGCGGATGTCGCCTTTTTGGAAGAGGTTGTATATGTCGATAAACTTTTCCGCCATGAAGTTGTAGGTGCTGCCTATACCGCCGTCGGCACCCATGGAAAGACCTGCGACGAACATTTCGTCCCAGCCGTTGTACACGACGGGGTTTGCCGACATCGTCTTGAACTGCTGGAGCAGATAGAGGTCGGAAGTGGTGTGCTTGATACCGATAAATCTGTCGGAAGCGGCGAACATCTCCTCGGCGATGGCTTTGGTAAAGTTGAAGCCGTTTGCGTTGGGGAAGTTGTATATTATCATGGGCATATCCACGCTGTTTACTATGTCGAGATAGTAGTTCTTTATGGCGTCGTAACCGAAACCGTAGTAGTAGGGAGCAACTGCGGAGATAGCGTCGAAGCCCACTTCCTTGGCGTATTTTGCCATTTCGATGGCGTGGTCGGTGCAGATGGTGCCTACGTGCGCGATAAGGGTCGTCCTGCCCTCATTGGCTTCAGCCGCCGCCTTGAACAGCTGCTTGCGCTCTTCAACCGTAAGCAAAAGTCCTTCGCCGGAAGAACCGCCGACATAGAAGCCGTTAACGCCCTTCTTCACGTTGAATTCGACTAACTTTTTGATGGAATCGGTGTTGATTGCGCCGTTTTTGCCGAACGGTGTAAGCAATGCGGGAAATACTCCCTTGAACTTTTCTTTCATAAAGACCTCCCGGGGATCAGTCCCCCAAAAATTTATTTTTCAGATTGTATTGTACGACATCTGTTTGCCGTAATCGCCGTTGAGTGCGGCGTACGCGCTGCCCAGAAGCGCCGCCCTATTGCCGAGCGCCGCCTTTTGCAGTCTGTCCGCCACGGAAGGCGGGCACATGTTTTTCAGCTTGTCCCACCATTGTTCCGCCATTTCCACAACTCCGCCGCCTATTAAAATTTCGTCGGGGTTGTACTTTTCGCAGGCGTATACGAGCACCGCCCTGAAGTCGGCGCAGAACGCGTCCACCGCTCCTGCGTATTTGGGATTGTATAAAATTTCCTCGACCTTGTCTTCTTCACCGTTCAGTTTAAGACCGGTGGCGGAAACGTACATTTCGGCGCAGCCTTTATTGCCGCAACGGCAGTCCCTGCCGCCTTCGTGCAGTATGTAATGTCCCAGGCGGATATTGTTCACGCTGCCGCTGCCCAGCTTTGATTTATCCTCTATCATGGCGCAGCCGAGACCCGTACCGAGCGTGAGCATCATGGGACGTTCGCCCTTGCAACCGCCCACATATACTTCGCCGATAAGCGCCGCCGCGGCGTCGTTGACCACGACTACCCTGCCGCCGAATTTGCCCTTTATTTCGCCGCGCAGGTTAAGCCCCGTAAAACCGGGAAGCGCGGACGTGGCATAGGTCACAACGCCCGTTTCGTCGTCTATATCGCCGGCGGAACCTATTCCGATTACCGAACAGTCGGTGCGTAAGCGGTAGTTGTCTATCGCCTTGCAGATATTTTCCACTATATGCTCCCTGCCGAAACGAGCTTCCGTAGGTACGGAAGAACGGTGCATTATTTTGAACGTACTCCCGTCGGAAGGCTTTTTGCAGTATATGAGCGCGGATTTAATACCCGTACCGCCTATGTCTACTCCTATAAGTTTCATTTGATCACCTTTGCAAAGTGCCTGGTTATATCCATGGGGCGGGTTATCGCACTTCCGATTACCACGGCGTATACGCCCAGCGACCATACCTTTTCAAGCTGGCCGGCTTCCCATATTCCGCCTTCGGCGATTATGTTCACGCCGGGGAACTTTTTGACGAGGGCGGCTATAAAGTCGTAATCGGGAATGGTCATGCCCTTGGTGGCGGCGGTATAGCCGCGCATGGTGGTGCCGATATAGTCAAACCCCAAGCGGGCGGCTTCTTCCGCGCTTTCCATGCAGTCGCAGTCAGCCATTATCTCCTTTTCCGGCGCGTTTTTGCGGATATACGCCACAAGCTCGTCCAGCGTTTCCTTGGGACGGGCGCGGCGGGTGCAGTCGAGCGCTATCACGTCGCAGGAAGAAGCGATAAGTTCCTTTACTTCCTTTAACGTAGGCGTGATATATACGTCGCTGCCCTCGTATTCCTGCTTGATGATGCCTATAACGGGTACGCTTACTTCCTGCTTTATCTCTTCTATTTCGTTGACGTAGCCCGTCCTTATGCCCACAGCGCCGCCGAGTACGGCGCAACGCGCAAAGTGGCGCATTATGCCAAGACCGTAAAGCGGTTCGCCCTTTACCGCCTGGCAGGATACTATTAAACCTCTATTCAGTTTTGCCATTTTTATAATTCTCCAAAGCCGATACGGGGAACACTATGCTCTCTATGGTTTCGTGCATGGTGCTTCCTTCGTAAAGCAATACTATATCTCCGTTTTTCGCCTGCGTCATGCAGCTGTAAACAAAGCCGTTATCCTCTTCCGGCTGTTTTACGGGCATGGACGAAACAAAGGTTTCGCCGTAATCGTAAGAAAGCCTGACAATGCCGTTAATGCGCTTTTGCTTGTCGGCGGCGTTGCACACGAGAGTGACTTCCCTGCCGTTATAGTCGGCGTTGAGCACGCTTACCTGACAGATTGGCTGGGGCAGATATTCGTTGTGGCGGTAGTTATGCCACGTTTCGCCGCCGTCCGTACTCTCCGCCATCGCCACGAGGCGTTTGAGGCTGTGGTTGCGCATAAACATACGCAGCGTGCCGTCGGGAAGCTCTATCACCTGGCTTTCCGTTATATTGTTCCAGTCCGCGACAAAGCGGCTGGAAAGTCTGATTCCGTGCTTTTTACGTCCGTCGTTGGGGGATTTGCCGCGCTTCCACGTCCTGCCGCCGTCGTCGGAATAAATGACGCACGCGGAAAGGGAAAGTATGGGAACGATGAACATTCCCTGCGAATTGAAGTAGACGGGAAAAACAAGTCTGCCCGCATATTTGCCGCGCTTTATCTTAATTCCTATTCCGGGGCACGTTCCCAAAAAGCTCATCCACTTTTCTTTGACCTGTTCGTTCAGGCAGACGGGTTTGGACCAAGTTCTGCCGTCGTCGGTCGATTCGCAGATATAGAGGAAAAAGGTTTCAAACTCGCACACGGGGCAGTTTTTTATGTACATATTGCCTATTTCCCTGCCGTCTTCGAACACGTCGCCGCGTTCGTTTAACGTGTATGCCGTGGGCTTTTTGCCGGCGAAAACCTTGCCGTTTCCGTCGATATACCCCGCTTTACCGTTCACGGATACTATTTTATTCCCCGCCGCGTTGAAACCGGTGCCGCGCTTTGCGGTGAGTATACCGATATTCGTGGGTGTATGCGAATAGAGCATAAAAATTTTATCCTGCTCTTCGTCATACAAAAGAGCCGGATCTATAGCCAGCGAGCCGTGGTTTTTGCTTTCGCCGACCTCTTCGACCGCGGCAATCTGCTTCTGCCAGGTCTTGCCGCCGTCTTCCGAACGGCGCACGACTTTATCTATTCTGTTGGGAAAGTCCGCCGCCGAAAAAAAGCGTTCGTCCGCGCACGCCACAATCGTGCCGTGCTTGGTGGTGATGACGGAAGGTATGCGGTAATTGTTCGCCCTGCCCGTAGCTTTGCCGAATACTTGAGTTCTGTATATAGTTTCCATATACCTTATTATAACATACGCGCACGCCCGTGTCCATAATAAATTACAAATTTTTTACCGCGCCGGATAAAAGACGCCGCCGCTTTCGGACAATACTTCTTTTAATGGAACGGATGTCGAAAAACGGTATTGACATAAAATTTACGATATGCGATAATATTTGTATGAATATTGCGATTTACATACTCTCGGCACTTACCATGGTTGCAGGTACGGCTACGGCGGTACTGTACCAGACGCGCCGCAACGTGGGTGCGCTGATAGCAAAAATGCTGGCGGCGGTACTGTTCGTCATAGCGGGAATTATAGCTTTTTCCGTCCGTTCCGCAAGCGAAACCATGTGCGCGCTGATACTTGCGGGACTCTTTCCCGCTCTTGGCGGCGACTGGTTTTTGGCGGTTAAGGAGATAGCCCCCGACGAAAAACGCGACTACCGCAACTTTGCCCTGGGCGTGATATGCTTCGGCGTTGCGCAGATACTCTACCTGTTGGCGTTTCTGGCGGACGCGGAATTCAGATTCGTACCCGCGTTTATTCCGCTCATCGTGCTTCCTCTGCTCTGCACGCTGATTTCCCTGCTGACGAAACAAATTCACATAGAGAAAAAGCGGCTTCCTTTTGTGGTATGCTACGGACTGCTTCTAGGCACTACTCTGGCGATGGCGGCAAGCAGGTATTATCTGAACCCGACCACGGGCGGACTTATAGCGATGATAGGCGCGGCGGCGTTCGTACTTTCCGATATGTCGCTGGCATGCTTTTTCTTCGCCGACAAGATAAAAGACAGAAGATTTTTCAACTTCCCCGTAATGATACTCTACTTCGGCGCGCAGGTGCTGTATGTGCTGGCAATGATATTTTGATAGCCGCCGAATAAAAGTGTTTTGCGATAAGGCTATGCGGTAAGCATAGCTTTTATTCACGCAAAACACTTTGCGGCTACGTGTGATGCCATAACAAAGCAATGGTCATCTGCCGAGAGAGCGCCTTTCCGCCGCTTTCGCACAAGTGTTCCTTGATAATATCTCTCTCAATCATACGCCCATCACTTTGCTATGGCATAAGGGAGAACCCCCCCCCATTCGGGAGCGTTGGACACTCCACCCCTTAACCGCCTTGGCAACGTGGGACGTTGCATCCCTTAACCGCCTTGCAATATCAAACTATAAAATAAAGTTCCATCTTCGCTATGGCTTTAATCGCTCCTGCTTGAGGGTCGGTTTTCCCTTCTTTTTGCGCAACGGCTACCAATTGCACGTGCAAGGAAGATAAGTATATTCAAGCGGCAGTTACTGCAAGGTGGTTAAGACAGCGTGGTCACCACGCCAACTCTTTCCGCCCTTACGGGAAAACTTGCACAGCAAGTTTTAGAGGTGCGCTCGCCGAAAAGTGTGATTTTCGGCGGCGGATTATCCGCTTTTTATAACATATAGCCGTGCGGAGAAATCGACAGCACACTACTTTCACGCAGTTGCTTCACGGCTTAATCAGCCAGCGGTGGCTCACCGTCGCTCGCAAAAACGCGGTTTTGCTTCGCTTTATTAACACTTTGTAAGCATTGCGAAGATAATAGCGCAGAAATTCCGTTTTGTTACTTTGAAATTAATCAGCCCGCGGCGGCTCGCCGCCAAGGCGGTTAAGGGGTGGAGCGTCCCGCGCTCCTGCCGATGATAAACAAAAAATACCGCTTATATGGCGGTATTCTTTATTTTTGGTATATATTTTAATGTGTAAAGATTCAGCGGCGAATCTGTCGATCCGTCATTGAATGCGCGTATGGTACAAGGGAAAGGATTACGCTTTTTCGATTCCCTTGTCTTCCATCATACCGGCGATGACAGCCTGCGCCTTTCTTACCGCAACGTCCGATTTCAATATCAGCATCAGCGGTACTTCCTTGTACGCCGCCACGTCACCCTTCTCCATTTTGCTCACCTTCATTCCCTCGGGAACGGCGGCGTCGAGATAGAGTTTGAGCGTATGCCCGCCGATGGCGATTTTCGCAATCAGCTTACCTTTGTAACGGTAGCTGTCGCATCTGATGCTGGAGCGGCTTTTGACCCCCTTGTAGCTGAGAAGACAATTCCTTATCCTCTCGTAGTAAGCGAAATGCTGCGCATCCTGTTGTACCCTCTCACTGAACGCTACTACTGTGCCCATTCTTTTCCTCCTCATATGCTGCCCGAACCGCTTTGGCCAGTTGGTCGGCACACGACGTGTTCCTGAAACCGCATCTTATGCCGGATAAAAGTCCCTCTATCTCCTCCACGGTCTTGCCTTGTACAAGTATGGGAATAGCCTGCAAGTTGCCCGGACAGCCTCCCTTGAATTTTACGTTGTACACTTTGTCGCCTTCAAGCTCCAAATCTATCTGCACGGCACAAGTGCCGCGAGTTTTATACGTATGTTTCATCACTTATAAAAACGCCTAATATAGTCTTCTATATCCGCGCGCGTACCCTTGTACGGTCCTGGTTTTTCCATTTTCGCAGATACGGTAGCCGTCGCCCAGAGCAACGCTTCCGCAACAGAAGCGCCCGTTACCCTTTCGGATATATATGCGGCGAACGTGGTGTCGCCCCTGCCGCTCCTTCCCGAAAGATTACGCGCTTTTATGGGGCAGGTGTATATCTCGTTTCCGTCGAACGCGAGCACTTCCGTGTTATGTGTTATCACGACTTCTTTCGCGCCCCAATTGTGAAGCAGTCTTGCAGCCTTCAACCTGTCCGACGTACCGGTCATTATCTCCGATTCCGCCGCGTCCGTCTTCAAAAAGTCGATACAGGGCAGATACTCCAGCTTGTCCTTCCAATCTTCGAAATACATGAGATTGGTCTTAGGGTCTACGTGGCGCAAAAGCGCCTGCACGTCGACGGCGGTTTTTCCGCGCCCGGAAACTTTTCTGATAAGTTCCCCGTCGAAGTCGCCGTATATAAGTCCGGCAAAATGATATACGCCGCATTCGGCTTCGGGAATATCGCTCTCCGTAAAGGGGTCGCCCTGCGAGATACACGTGCAGGTGCGCCTTTCCTTGTCCGGCGTGTGGTACTTGTTCCTTATGGACGTGGACTTTGCCGAAGGCAGACAGTACACGTCGCCGCGGGGAATGGTGAAAACTTCCAGCCTGTCCGTATCTTTTGCCGCAAGTTTGGTGACCACCCCTGCCTTATGACCCAAAGCGTATGCCGCCGCGGACGAATAGATAACCGCTCCGCCCACTTCGATTATTTCATTGTCGAGATAATCAATGTTATAATCTAAAGATATATGGCCTATAGATAGTATATCATAATTTTTTGCCATATTAAACCCCTTTTTTCAATTTTTTCTATTATTTTTTATTGTTTTCATTATAATTCCGCCCTTTTTCTCCGCTGAACGGGCGTTTGCGCCCTTTCCGTGCGCCGTCAGGTTATCGTCGGAATGAGCGCGCCCAGATCAATTCTGCAGGCCAGAGCGAACTCGGACACGTTTATCGCAAGTTTGCCCAAACCGGTCCTTGCCGCGGTATCGTACACGGGCGGTTCTCCGTCCACGGTTTCGTCCGCCGTCACGGAAGGCTGTTCCGCCGTCTGCACGGGAAGCACCGCGCTGCACGCAAGCACCTTGTACATGCCTATATCGGGCAGAGGATCGTTTACTCCTTCCGTTTCGTCGTGCTCGTGCAGGGCGAAGGAAAGCAGGAAGCGTCTGACTTTGTTATTCAGGTCGGTTCCGAACACGGTCTGCGCCAGATTCGCCGTATCGGGATTGGACGCGAGAACGCCCGCCAGCGCGCCGATATCGCTCGAATCCATATCGTTTATAAACACCGCCACGGAGAAGATGTCTTCAAACTCCTCATCGGGCGGGGTCAAGCCGTCTTCGCTTCCGACCACGTCAACGATAGATGCTTGTTTCAACGCCGTCCTCTGGGCTTCCGTAAGCGAAAGATCCATTATTACGGTTACGGTAAAGTAGTCGGGGAGCAGCTTGAACGCGGCGTTGTTGTCCGCGAGCGCAGACGACGCCAGAGTGGCGGTTATCACCATCAGTTCGTCCGGCGAGGTCTTTTCATCCATGCCGTTTGCCGTCCTCCAGGCGTTATACTTATCCTTGAAACTGTCGAAAATTTTCTGCTCTTCCGAAAGTTCTTCCGCGGTGGAGCCGCTGCCTTTGCCCAGCATGATTATCTGGTCTATCCAATAATGCTCGCCGTATTCCACGTCCGCCGAAAGTCCCAGACTTTCCGCAAAGCTGTTGCGGGTTTGCTCTTCTCCCGTATCCGAACCGCCTTCGGGAGGCTGTTCTCCACCGCCCGTAAGACTGTGTTCGCGCGAGATTATTACGTCTGCAAGTGTTACGTCGTTTATATCCATCGTAAGAGAGGGATCGGATATATCGCCCGCAAGCACGGTTTCCCTCAGCAGCGTCTGCAAATCGAACGCGTTGCTCTCGTCCGGCCGGTAATTTTTGCCCAGATATCCGCTTTCGCTTATCACCGCGTTGTTTGCGGAGATATTGCCGTCCGCCTCCGAACCTTCGAACAGGTAGATATGCTTGATTGCGTCTGCAAACGCTTCGGGCTGAACGGTGGCCTCGGCGCCCTCTTCCAGTTTGTCGGCGTAAGCCACCTGATAAAGAAGCGAATACACGCTTGCAAGCTGCAGCCCTTTTTCGTCGAAGCCCTCGACGTATTTGCCTATGCCGACAGGCTCGCCGTTTTCATCCTTGGCGGCAAACACGGAAGATATGGCTTCGGACAGCGTGTTGCACACCGAATCGTAACTGAGGTCGTTTGCTATACCCTCTCCCGCGCCCAGACCGGAAAGCAGCCTGCACATACTGTTGAGCAGTTCGGGAGTGTTGTACTCCGCGTCGTTGAACACGATTGCCGTGTCCATATCTCCGCTTATCGCTTTCGATATTTCTATATCCGCGGTAAGATAAACTCCGGAGGGAATAAGTTGGTTTATAATGTTGTAGAACAAACCGTTTTCGTCAAACAGGTCGGGATTTGAGTTTGCAAGGCTCGCCCTGATGTCGAATTTGAATTTGGCGGTGATGTACACCGAGCCGTTCAGGTCGGTGAGTTCTTCGTTGAATCCCAAACTCAGCAGCTCGAAGCCGTAATCCGCGATGACGCCGGAGGCTTCACCTGAAGAAAGATAACTGCGCATGAGCGCGGCAATGGAATCGTAATCCACCGCCGACGTGCCGGTTGCGGTGACGTCGTCGTTCTTCGCCACGTTGACAAAAGCGATATTGTCTATAATTTCATCCGTGCCCGAAAACAGGTTGAGCATGGACGTATAGAGATTGGAATCGTCTATGTAAACGCCGGGAACGTCGGGATTGTCCTTGTCCGCTTCGTCCTTTATGATAAGTCCGTATTCGTTCTGCAAAGTTTCTTTAAGCTCCGCGGAAGTGTATTCCACGTACTCGAAGCCGTCAAGCTGTCCGTCGCCGTCCGTATCCGTCATATAGTGGTCGGGAGCCGCCACGTAACGCACTATTTCGAAAAATTCCTGCGGCGTGAGATCGAGTCCCATGGCGGTTATCACCGCGCCGATGGGCTTTGTATTCACAAGGTCGGAAACGAAGTTCACGGGGATAAGCCCGCTTACCGACTGTATGGCGTTGTATACCGTGGCGTTTATCTGCGTCAGGAAGTCGCCGCTTGCGGACTGCGAGCCGGTGAGCGCAAGCACGCCGTCCACTATGCGGAGCATCTTATCCATATCCTCCGCCGACGAGGAATTGACCACTACGCCCGCCTTGCCGTCCTGCGCGCAGGGATATACGGACGCGGTGAAGTAAATTTCTTCGGGCAGAATCGCCGCCGCCGCTTTTATGCCGAACGCGGCTATTCCGCTGAACTTTTCCGCAACCGCCTTCACCGCGCTGCGCAGGGAAACTTTAATGGTCGCGCTTACGCAGGTATCCGTCCCGTTTACGGTATCGCCCGCCGTCACCGTCACCTGCGAAAGGCTGACGACATCGGCAAATTTGATATTCCATTCCCTCTGCATCTGCGTAAGGGAATCCACGCCCGTAAACGCCGCCTGCAAAACTTCGTCCAGGAACGCCGCTATCTGCGGTCCGCTCAGATCCACCTCGCCCGTTTTCGCGGTGACTTCTTTAAGCGAATCCCAGTCGAATTTCAGATTGTTCAAAAGGCCGTCGAGCGCCTCGCTTCCCGTGGTCTGCTCTTCCCCGGCGGTGGCGCTTTCTTCCGCCATGGCGTACGGGGATACACCGCCGTTGAGCGCGGAAAGCGCCGCTTCCACGCTTTGTTCACCGTCGTCTCCGCCGCCGTTGAGCAAATCTATGGCTATCTGCGGCAAATTGAGGTTATACCCGTCGTTCGTGGTCATACACAGGGCGTCCATCACCCTGTCGTAAAAATCGTCGAGGTCTTCGTCGTCATAAGGCTGGGTAACTACGGAATCATCCGCCTTGTAAATGTTGGACAGCACGTCCAACCCCTGGAATAAATTCATCTGCGTGCTTTCGCCCAAAAACTTATCCCAGGCAAAGTATGCCCCGCCCAGAATACCGCCGCACAGCACCAGAACGAGCACGAGCGCGGTTATGAACGCGGAAAGGCAGCAGCGATGCTTCTTCCTCTTCGGCGCCTCCGGAACGGAAGACGCTTTGTCGCTGTCGCCGTCATACGAGACAGACTCGTCCGAATCGCCGCCGTGCACGGAGACTTCTTCGTCGCTGTCGCCGCCGGAGACCGTGCTTTCGTCGTCATCGCCTTCCGACACGTCGTATAAGTACGGATAACGCGTAAGTTCAGACATACTTTTACCCCTTGCAAATTTTGCTTTATTACAGTATAATTATAGCAAAGGCACGCGGAAAATTACAACAAAATACGCCATATATTTTTCGCGCGTTATAAGCGTATGGAAAAAAGCAGGAAGTTGAACGACAGGGGCGTAAAAGCCCTGATAAGCGTCGCCGTGATACTCATTCTCGCAATATCCGCTTTCGGGGTCGTCTACGGGGTATACGGGTGGGCGTTTATCACCACCCGGCCCGTAAAAGAGTACAAGGCGCAGGTATACGCGCGGCTGAGCGAGGACGCCGAGGGCGGCGGCGTGGTATTTCTCGGCGATTCGCTGACGGAGATGTACGACCTTGCGGAGCATTATCCCGAATTCGACGTATATAACCGCGGCATTTCGGGCGATACCACCGACCATATGCTCGAACGGCTGGAAAGCAATGTAATAGCGTTGAATCCCGACGTCGTAGTATTTTTGGGAGGCTGCAACGACATACGCCACGGCGTTGAAGTAAGTACTGTCATCGAAAATATTTCCAACATAATAGGCACGCTTAAAACGCGCCTGCCCGACACTCCAATAATAGTGCAGTCGCTCTACCCCATCAATACGGAAAGTTCGGGAATTTTCAAAAATACGCCCGGACAAGCCACCGTGGAAAAATTGCGGGAAGCGAACGTCCTGCTGGAAGCGCTCTGCGCGGACTTAAGCGTGACTTTCGTCGATATGTATTCCATGTTTGCCGACGAATCGGGCAACATCCGCTCCGAATACGTACTCCCCGACGGACTGCACTTAAGACCTTTCGCCTACTACAAGGTGACCGCGCGGCTTAAACCGATAATAGCCGCATTTATGTACGAATAAAGGATAAAATATAATGCTAGGGCGGACGGGAATCAATCCTCGTCCGCCTTTTTCATCGGTCTGCGCAGATATACCATATCCCTGAGCCTGACGCCGCATTCGTAAATGGGGTGGTCGTAATTATCGGTAAAAAAGTCCGCGAGCGTATGCGAATACTCAAATCCGCACTTTTCGTAAAAAGGTATCGTCAAAGGGCTGTCGCCCGTCCCCACCTGCAATATCCGGTGGCTGTCCGCGTATTTTTCCGCGACGTATTCTATCATCGCCTTCGCATACCCCTTATTCCGGCACTCCGGCAGGGTGGCTATATTTTTTATTTCGAGAACGCCGCCGCCCTCGTCCGTAACCACACATTCGCACACGGCTTTCCCGTCGAAAAGAACGTACATATCGCCCCTGTCGAGATACTTTTCCACCATGTTCTCCTGCTCGTCCGCCATAAGCAGCAGGTGGAGAAACCTTCTTTTGTCCCGTGACATCCGTACTATTTCCATACTGTCTCACCGCCTTCCGCCGAACATATCTTTCAGCTCTTCCGATGTGAAGTCGCGGACGTAAAGCGCCGCCGTACGCCTTGCCGCGCCCTCGTCGGCGGCGGAGGAATCGTCATATACGCCCACCACCGTAAATCCCGCGCTTTTTGCGGAAGTTATCCCTTTCAGAATATCTTCGAACACGGCGCACTCGTCCGCTTCAAGTCCCATCGTATGCGCCGCGCGCAGGTATACATCGGGAAAGCCCTTCCCCCTGCCCACGTCGCGCACGCTTACTTTTGCGGAAAACATATTATCTATCCCCAGCCTCTCCAGCGCGGGAAGATACGTCTCTTCCGTAAGAGTGGTAGCTATTCCCAGCTTGACGCCCCTGCCGTGCAGAAAACGCAGAAATTCAACCGCGCCGCGCTTTGTCCCGACCTCGAAGGCGTACTTCTCCCTGACCATCTCCCTCCATTGCGCGCATATGTCCTCCGCGGAGGTATGGATGCCCGCCACGGTTTTGGTGTACTCCGCCGCCTGCAACATGGTGAGATCGCGTATTGCAAGCGCATACCCCTGCGGCACAGGCATGCCCAGCGAGGCAAAATATTCTTCGTCCACCCTCTCCCACACATGCATGGAATCGAGCAGCGTTCCGTCAAGATCGAAAATAGCGCCTTTGAGTTTCATATCTATAATTATAGCGAAAGCATGACGGTTTTTCAACAAGGTATTGCAAATTTTTTACCGCCGTGCTATAATAAAATTATCAAATATCTCTTTATACGAGGAGGAAACCATGAAAAAGAAGTTAATGGCAGTAATCTGCATCGCAATGGCGGCGCTGATGTGCGTAACGCTGTTCGCCTGCAAAGACGGCATGTTCGACGGAGATTTCACCGAACCCGCGCCCGCAGCCAAGGCGCGCGAAGTGTGGAATGCCGCAAGCGAGGCGATAAACGGCGGCGTTGCCGAAGCGGCTCTTGCCGACGAAGACGAAAACGTGCGCGTCAAAGGCTGGACGGGCGTATCGTTCGAAGTAAACGCGGAAAAATATCTGGGCGCGGGCTATGATGACGCGAGCGTCGTCGGCACGGGCAAAGTCAACGCTTCCGGCAGTATGCTGTTCGATATGAGCGGTTTTGCGTTAAACGGTACCGTTACGGGCAGCGTGAACGATACTGCGCTCGACATCAAGCTGGGCGCTTATATGCAGAATAACGTCTACTATGCCGATATGGTCATGGCGGACGCCGCACTCCAGGCGAAAGCCGACGCAAGCGATTCTTCCGTTATTCCCGACGCAAACAGCATTCTCGGTTCCATGCTCACCGGTATATCCGGCGGACTTGCCGCGATAAGCATAGATTACACGGGCGAGATTCTCTCCGCCTTCCCCTATGACGAGTTGGAAGAGATGGGCATGAAGACGTACATAGACGAATCGGGCGACTACACCCGCATCAAATTCCAGCTGCCCGTCGAGCTTATCGCAAGATTGCAGAGCGATGAGAGCGAAGACTCCTTCGCCCAGGCAATTCTGAGCGCGGATATTTCGCTTATCATTGCCGTCAATAAAGACAACGGCAATTTCGCCGGTGCAAAGATAGATATGGGCTACGAATTCAAGGGCGACATAGGCGGAGCCAACGCGGGCACCGGCACGCGCATGAGCCTGTCTTTCAACGACTGCACCGCCGTTGAAGGCTACCCCGCGAATATGACGGAATTCAAAGATATTTCCGAATTTACTTCCACCGACATAATCGACTTCTTCACCGAGTTGAGCAAAAACATGGGCGCGCTTCTGGGAATAAGTTAAGCGGAAACGCGCACTTCCCCGCCGCCGTTTACGGCGGGGACTTTGACGACAAAAAGATTCCGTTCCTGCCGGGGCGGAATTTTTTTTTACAAAACTTTAACGTTTTGCTTGCCGAACGGCAACACTATACAAGTATAATATACTTGTTAAGGAATATTCCGGCGCGCCCGGCGCCGGCGTTCGATTAAAGAAGCCGCGCCAATCGTTTTATTTGCGGCGCGGCGGATAACGGAGGTGCGCTATGATCAGAATTATAATTGCCGAAGACGATTACGCCCTTTGCTCCCTGGTGCGGACGTACCTTGAAGCAAGCGGCTACGAAGTCACCGCATGCCGCAACGGAGCGGAAGCTTCGGAAAAACTGTCAGCCGAAAAGTTCGATATGCTGATAACGGACGTCATGATGCCCGAAAAGGACGGCTTTGAACTCGCGCGCGAAGTGCGCTCTTTCGATGAAAACATCCCGATAATTTTCATGACGGCGCGCGACGACAAGATTTCCAAGCAGCTGGGCTACAAGACGGGAATCGACGATTATATCACCAAGCCGTTCGACATAGACGAACTCGTCATGCGCGTCCGTGCGATTCTGCGCCGCGCGAACATCAAAGCGCAAAAAACGCTCACCGCCGGCAATCTTACAATGGATACGGAAGAACACACCGCTTACGCGGACGGCAAGGAACTGCCCCTTACGGTGCGCGAATTCGACATTCTGTTCAAGCTGCTCTCCTCTCCCAAAAAGACGTTTACCCGCTCCCAACTGATGAACGATTTATGGGATTACGACAGTTCCGCGACCTCGCGCACGGTAGACGTGACCATGGCGAAACTGCGTGAAAAAACCGCCGTCTGCGACGGATTCGAGATAGTCACAATGCGCGGTCTGGGATATAAGGCGGTGTTGAAATGAATAAAAAACGTCAGACTGTGATAACCGTAACCGGATACGTCGGCTTTTTTCTGCTTACGGCAGCAATAATAATGGCGGGCGTGCTCATCTACACTCCCGTAGCGGAAGCAAGCGGCGGCAACAACGCGGTCATAGCAGGAGTAATGCTCGCGGTTATAGTGGTACTTGCGCTTATCTGCACGCTTGTGGACTATCTGCGCCGCAAATATACGGTGGACAAGCCGGTAAACGAGATTCTTGACGGAGTTCAGCGCATGGCGCGCGGCGATTTTTCCGCAAAACTCACCCCTTCCCACCCCTACGAAAATTACAACGCGTTCGATATTATAAAGGACAATATCAACACCCTTGCGGGCGAGCTTTCCAAAACGGAGATATTCCGAAACGACTTTATAGCCAACGTGTCGCACGAGATAAAAACGCCTCTTGCGGTCATACGCAACTATGCCTCCGCCATAAAACGCGAAGATCTGCCCGAAGCTACGCGCCGCGAATACGCCGCCGTGCTCGAAGGAGCGGCAATGCGGCTTTCCGACCTCGTTACCAACATTCTGAGCCTTAACAAGCTGGAAAACAGGGAAATTATGCCCCGGTTCGAAAATCTGGACGTAAGTGAATTACTGCGCGAACGCATTCTTCAGCTGGAAGACGCGTTTATGAAGAAAAATCTTAATTTCGACTGCGACATCGACGACGTCGTTACCCCCGCCGACGCGGGACTTATGGAGATAGTGTGGAACAACCTGCTCTCCAACGCGATAAAATTCACGCCCGAAGGCGGCGACGTCTTTATATCTTTGAAAGATTCGCCCAAATTCGTAACCCTTACCGTAAAGGATACCGGCTGCGGCATGAACGCGGAGACGGGCGCGCATATCTTCGATAAATTCTACCAGGGCGACACCTCGCACTCTTCCGAGGGCAACGGACTCGGGCTTGCGCTTGTCAAAAAGGTCGTGGATATACTCGGCGGCGAAATAAACGTGGAAAGCGCACCGGGCGAAGGCAGCACCTTCACCGTCAGATTGCGCAAAGTGGAGCAAAATGCGTAAGCCGGGCGGCAGATTCTGGCACGATTACGCGTTGCGCACGCATATTTTTACACTTATCGCCGTCATAATCAATCTGGCGAACGTGGGCGCGAATATAGCCGCCGCAGTGGCGTACTCGTCCATGTGGTATTGCTCTATGGCGGTTTATTATTTCGCCCTGGGCGCGTTGCGCGGCGGAATGCTGATTGCAAACAAACAGATAGGCAAGCGCTTCGAAGGCGGGCGGCTTGCCCTTGCCAAAACGAGAATGTATCTTGCCTGCGGCATTTCGCTCATGGTGTTCGAGGCGGCGCTCATATACGCCGTTTCGGAAATGGTGACGGAAAAAGTAACCTCAACGGGCGAAATCATGGCTATAGCCATCGCCGCATACACCTTTTACAAGGTGATAATATCTATTGTAAACGTGAAAAAAACGAGCAGACTGCACGATCCCGCCCTGCAATGTCTCAGAAATATCAACCTGACGGACGCGCTTGTTTCACTGCTTTCACTGCAGATAACCATGATATCCGTATTCGACGGCGGAAACGGACTTGCGCGGATGAACGGCATTACGGGCATTGCCGTGACGGTGATAACTCTGATTATAGCCGTAGTGATGATTACGCAGGCGGCAAGACGCCTGAAGGAGAAAGAACATGAACAAGGACGATAAATTCAGATTCAATTATTCCGCCCCCACCGCTTCCGAGCGCAAGCAGGTGGAGAGTATCCGCAGTATTTACGCGCCCGAAAAGACAAGTTCGGACAGGGAAAGGCTTGTGCGCTTAAACAATAAAGTGCACGCAATACCCATGGCGGTTTCGCTTTCCGTAGGCGTGACAGGACTGCTTATATTCGGTTTGGGTATGACCTTTGCATTAAATTGGGAAAACCTTGTTGCAGGTATTATTTTGGGCGTTGCCGGCGCGGCGGTGATGGCAATCGCCTACCCCGTCCGCAGGCTCATATTCAAAAAATTAAAGGCAAAATATTCAAGCGAAATAATAGCGCTTTGCGACAGCATTCTCAATGAAGAGGTGGATAAATAACCCCCCTCTTCTTCTTTTACACTCTTTTAACAAAACTCTTACTCCTTTTCAATATTTACGCAATAAATCCGAAACATTCCGGCTCCATAATATAGATGTAAAAAACAAGGGGACGTCCCCGAAAGGAGTATATTATGGAAAACATCGATCAAGTAAAGCAAATCAAGGAAACCTATTCCGAGCACGGCGAATCCGACTATGAAAAACTGCGCAAGCTGGACGCGAAAGCCAAGCGCCCCGCGGAAGCCTTCGCCTACACTTTCGGCGTGATAGCCGCCCTCATTCTGGGCGTCGGCATGTGCCTTGCAATGCACGTCATCGGACCCGCTACCGTCGCCATGACCGCCGTCGGCGTCGTCGTAGGCATCGTGGGCATTATCATGGCATGCGTAAACTATCCTATCTACAAAGCCATTCTCAAAAAGAGCAAGGCAAAGTATTCTTTCCAAATCCTTACCCTCTCGGATAAGATTCTGAACGAAGACGACAATAAATAACTCTCATTTGTTCCTACCTGAAATATCAAACGGAAAAAGGCGGCACGCGCCGTCTTTTTTCAATTATCGAAGTAAATACACGAAAAAGGTTACCCTTTATACTAGACTTTTCTGTTTTCCGAAGAAAGTACGCTAAATACCTGCGCTCATTATATATAAGCAATACCTAACAATATTTGTTTTTTATTGCCGAACATATACTTGGTAAATCGGGCATTAGGCGAAATGTATTAAAGCCCAAAACATTTAGGTAGTTCAGCAATGCCTGCCTTAACGATTTATGAATAAGTATACGGTGTGTATTCGTTTCTATTATTGTTTTATGTTTTTCCTTTTCTAATTCTACAGGAACAACAAATAAACCCTGCTGCATAGTTATTCTTGTATTCGTAAAATTCGGCTTTACCACACATAGTTTATTAAACTTTCCAAATTTTTTAAATCTAACTTTTAATCCTTCTGCATGAGATAATTTTTTTGTGTATGTTGATTCTAAAAAATGCGTATCTTTAGATTGTGCTTTTTTAATTTCGTACCTTGTAGGGTTCATTTCATTATTGAATAGATTACATTTAGTGATGTCACAGTACATGATTTTATAAAACTCATCGCTATCCGTATCCTCCTTTGAATTATATATAGCAAAAAAGAGAGCAATGAATGGGTTTAATGTAAAATCAAGCAACCTTGTAGGTAAGCCATAGTGTTGCGCCGTCGATAAAAACTCAATATCATTACTTGCGGAAAAGTATGTCAACCCATATTTTTCAAACTCACTCAAAAGCTCAAATTCCTGTCCCGATAAATCATTATTTCGTATTAACTGAGGATATATCTCATTATCTTTATTATATCCTCTGTAAATATTATTGGGATTTTTTGCCAATTCACGAATATGGATTAACAAGCTTTCTTCATCGTTAAAGATTTTGTCTTCCATTTTTACTTCTCCTTTGTCAATTCCTTATACATTTTCATAAGCTCGGAAACACACTCACTTTCGGTCATTTTTATGTAATCGAAGCCGTATGCCTGCATAACTGCCTTGTCATTCTGTTGGTGGGCGCGACGAAGCTCCACAGGCATAGTCAGCTCGTCATACAAGTCGGCGAACGAGCTATCGGGGTAAAGAGCCCGAGCGTCTAAAATAGCCTGTGCCGTCTGTTCAATCTTTGCCTTCTGCTCTTCCGTGGGCGCAGGCCAAGGAAAATTATTGTAAACTATATCTTTTGAATACCTATAATCGCTTTTTAATCTTCCAGAGACCGCTCTCATCCATGCCATATGAACATTGGAAGTTAATACACCAAAATGATATAGTGTTGCATTGGAAACAATTTTTACAAGATTACTACATAAAATTTCAGGTGAAAGAAAGCCCATCGGAACATATTTTCTTTTTTCCGAAGAAACTTCCGGAATTACAATATAATTACTCTTCGGCATGTTTTCAACATGAAAACGTGTAGGCGTATCTGCAAGTTTAACCGTTCCCGCACTTGGACTTGAAAGCCGATATTCTCTAACAGCCTGTACTCGTTTCATACATTCAGGCATTTTTCTCAATTCGTTTGGCGGACAATCGCCGAGCCAAAGGCAATAGCGATAATACCTGTTTATAAACTCATCTGAACCTATCCAAGGTCTGAACCATTTTTCAGAAAGAGGCTCTTTTTTGACGAATTCATCTTTTTGTTCTTCGGTGAATAAATAGTTCCCACCGTCGATAGGTTTATTTCCGATGCCTATTGGTGGTATATCACACAACGGTTTATTTCTGCTTTCGACAAATATATTCTCCGCATTCAATAAATATCCGTTTATATTGCGCACAATTTGAGGTCGTTCAGAAGAATAAATTACTTTTGGCTTGCTGTTAGGTGCCGTTGAAAAACCTATTATAACGCAATGAACGTGAGCTTTAATGCTTGCTTCGCTGTCCCAACGGAAAGTTCGGTGAGCAAAGTCGAAATGCACGCCGTCTGCAAATAAAGGTTTCCAAAGATTAGCAACGCTTTCACCCTGCGACACCGAATTTGTTGAAACGAGTGCAACGCGCACCGAAGTCCCCTTAATAAAATCGGCACATTTTTTATACCAGCAGGCAACATAATCGAGATTTCCTGCATTTTTCCATTTTGAACCAAATACAAAAAATAAGTCACTTTTTTGCGAAGGACTCATCAATCTTGCCCCCACAAACGGAGGGTTGCCCATTATGTAGTTCAGCTTATCCTTGGGGACAACGCTCTCCCAGTCGAGACGAAGGGCGTTGCCTTCTACAATGTTGGCATAAGATTTGAGAGGAAGAAAGTCTAGGTTCATATTGACTATTTCTTCCGTTTCCTTCATCATCTGGCTTTCGGCAATCCAAAGCGCGGTTTTTGCCACCGTAACAGCAAAATCATTTATTTCTATCCCGTAAAACTGTCCGATCGATACCTTGATCAAGTCGTCAAAACCAAGCACGATTTGTCCGCCGTGTATGATTTTAAGGGCTTCATTTTCAAGTCGGCGTAATGAAATATATGTTTCCGTAAGAAAGTTACCGGAGCCACAGGCGGGGTCAAGGAATGTAAGGGAAGAGAGCTTTTTACGGTACTCTTCCAACTTTCTGGTACGGGTTTTTTCTATCCGAATATCCTTTATCTGCGCAAGTTCTTCCCTTAAATCATCCAGAAAAAGAGGATCTATAACCTTATGAATGTTTTCTATCGAAGTATAGTGCATCCCTCCCGAACGTCTTGTTTCCGGATTCAATGTACTTTCAAAAACCGCACCGAAAATAGTCGGGCTGATTTCGCTCCAATCAAAGTTTTCGCTTGCGTTGCGTAAAAGCAGTTGAACGATTTGTTCGTTGAACTGCGGAATTTCGATGTTTTCATCGGCAAACAATCCGCCGTTTACATACGGAAACGAAGCAAGCGTTTCGTCCATATATGGGTCGCGTTCTTCGGGCTTTGTATCTAAAACTTTAAACAAATCGATAATCGCGCGACGAACGTCCTTTACCGCAAATCCCTTAATATAGTTATGGAACTTTAAATGTTCACCAAAAAGCCCACTATCTTCGGCATAAAGACAAAAAACAATACGAACGCACAACATATTCAAACTTTTAAGCGTACTTTCCGATGTCGGATCTTTATATTGTTTCAAAATTTCATCATACAATACCCCTACTAGCTCGCCCGCTTTTATGGATATTTCCATTTCCTTACGTACAGACTCATTTCCCGTGTCGATAAGGAATTGAAGTCTGTAATACTCTTTTGGCAAATCATTCAGAAGGATGCTTTCGGGTTCGCCCGTAGGCTTTTCCATATCGTAAATTAAAAACTCGCGGAAATTACAAGTAACAATCCAGCGCGGACGCTCGGAATAAGGCAACTCGGCAGAATAGCGCTTTGCTTGCTGAAAAGGTGTGAGATAAGAACCATCGGACTGCTTTATTGCTTTTCTTAGATTTTTGTCGGCGCTTTTCTGCTCAATAAGCACGTGTGTGGATGAAATTATGCCGTCGATAAAACTTGTATGGTCAAGCATAACCTTATCTTCAAATCTTATTATTGTTTCCGGTTTTTCAACGCTTAGTATGTCACGCAGTAACGATAGCCAAAACGATTGGCTTTCGCCCTTTTCATACCCCTTACTACTCCAATAATTTACAAAATTTTTTGCCGCCGCTTTCTGTTCTTTTTCCGTCATAATAGTTCCTTTGTAATTTGCCCTTACTTCAATTAGCCCCGCCGCTGTTACTTAAACGACCAACATAATATAACGCCTGTACTTTCTCGGCTTTAATAAAAGCTATTTTTATTATAACGCATTTTTCCCTTTGCGTAAAGGAATAAACTGAAAATATTATTGCAAAATATACTACATATTGAAAGTATAAAAAGTGAGCGCCACTCTCCGTCACCAAAGAAAAAGAGGAAACTACAATACACTATCATCTATTACAGCTGTATTATTATGCGCACTTTTAATGCGGTGTTAAAAACTGTCCACCGGACAGTTTTTCTCCAAGGGGCTCCCCTCTCCGTCACCAAAGAAAAAGAGGAAACAATGTGTGTTTCCTCTTTTTCTTTGGTGAACTGTCTTTCGAGATGTCCGAACACGTATTTGGCGGCGATTCGGCAATGGATTTATCTCCAATATCATCTGTTTTCGGCGGCATCCGATTG
>CAJFJA010000022.1 GCA_904382605.1 Candidatus Alloclostridium intestinigallinarum
CTTAAGTTCAAATCCTTAAAACTCTTAAACTGACTTATTCTTGGTTCGTTTCTTTACTTTCCGAAAATCCGTTCGTTTAAGCGTCCTTCTTTCAAATTTATTGCCTTTGAAGAATTACGCTTCCTTTCCTTCCTGTTCAGTTGTCAATGTTCAGCGCCGTCTTGATAACAGCCTTATTATAGTATCATAAGAATAAACGCGTGTCAACGGTTTTTACCAAAAAAATATACAAAATTTTCAAGCGGCGCGCCCGGAGCGTGGGACGCTCCACCCCCTAACCGCCTTGAAGTAAGTGAAAAGCATATTTAATAGTATTTTTCTTCGCAATACCATTGTTTACCTTGTTAAAAGCCGCGCTGAAACGCACCGCGAAGAAGTGCCCTAATGCTAGGAAAGGCGCTCATTTTGGGAATGAGCGTACTTGGCGTACGTGATTTCTCAAAATGAGTGACTTGACAAAAAGTGTGAGAAAAAATTACGGGCGGCAACACTTTGCCGCCCGTAATTTTTGAATTAACTTTTTCCGCCCTTTACTTACTTAATCACTCCGCCGCCGAGACACACCTCCCCCAAATACAGTACCGCGTATTGTCCGGGGCAGACAGCCCTCTGCGGCTGTTTGCATACTATTTTTACGACGCCGCCGGGCAAAACCGAGGCGCGGGCTTCCTGCAGGGGCTGGCGGTGGCGGATACGCACCATGCAGTCGAATTCGCGCTCCTTTGGCGGACGGGGGATAAAGTTGAACGATTCGCATTCTATAACGTCGGTATAGAGCATACTTTCGTCGCCCTGCGACACATATAGGATATTGTTCTTCACGTCCTTGTCGATAACGAACCACGCGCCTTCCCTGCCGCCCTTTATGCCGCCGAGGCCCAGCCCTTTGCGCTGACCCAAAGTGTAGTAGAATACGCCGCGGTGCGTGCCCACGACTTTTCCGTCCGTTGTGCGCATTTCGCCTTCCTTCATCGGCAGATACTGCGAAAGAAATTTGCGGAAGTTGCGCTCGCCGATAAAGCAGATGCCCGTGCTGTCCTTTTTTTTGGCGACGGGAATTCCCGCCTGCTCGGCAATTTTTCTCACCTCGCCCTTGATTAAACCGCCGAGCGGAAAGAGCACGTCCTGCAATTGAGCGCTCGTCACCTGGTTGAGAAAGTACGTCTGATCCTTATTTTCGTCCGCCGCACGCAAAAGATAATTGCCGTCGTCGCGCGCCTGAATGCGGCAGTAATGACCTGTGGCGATATAGTCCGCGCCCAGCTTGCGCGCATGTTCGGCAAACGGGGCGAACTTTATTTCGCGGTTGCAAAGCACGTCGGGATTGGGCGTTCTGCCCTTTTCGTATTCTTCCAGGAAGTGTCTGAACACCCTGTCGTAGTATTCCCGCGAAAAATCCACCCCGTAATATGGAATATCCAGCACGCTGCATACGCGGCGCACGTCGTAAAAATCTTCGTCGGCGGTGCAGGCTCCGTCCTCGCCTTCTTCCACCCAATTGCGCATAAAAAGCCCGACCACCTCGTAGCCCTGCTTTTTAAGAAGATATGCCGCAACGGCGCTGTCCACGCCGCCGCTCAATCCCACAACGACTTTCTTCATACGCATATTATAACACAAAAGCGCGGATATTCAATATCTGCCGCGCATAAAATCCACCCTTTCGCCCGTACTTTTTCCGATAAACGGCAAATCGCGGTTATATCTTTCGAGCACGATAAACATCACCGCCAGCAAAACGCCGAAAGGAAGAGGAGTGAAATCGCCGGTGTTCACGCACGAATAGCCCTCGAATCCTATAAAGGAAAGAAGCGCCGCAACGGAAAAGTGGTTGCGCCTTAACGCGAGTTTCAGCCTTTCGATAAACTGCCAGAGGTACGCCGCGCCGCCGACGGCGCCCATGGAAGCAAATATCTGCACGGGCGTGCTGTGGTACCAGAATATCGCCATGTCGTTCAGCTTCCACACCTCGTCGTTGCGGTAGCCTATTCCCACGCCGAAAAGCGGATAATCGAGAATGTTACGGATACCCAGATAATATAATTCTTCCCTGCCGTTGCCGTCGAAAACGTCCATTTCCCCGATAAATTCTTTCAGCCTTGCCGCCCCGTCGGATAAAACAACCGCCGCAACTACGACCGCCAGAGCGAACAAAACGGCAAATTCCGCCGCCCTTCTTGCGGTATTTTTTACGAATACGAAATAGACGGCGACAGATACCAGTCCCGTAACGCCTATCATAAGCGTGGCTCCGCGCGAACCGGAGAGGAACACTACGAAACATTGCAGAACGGCGAAAAGCAGATAAAAAACTCCGCGTTGCGAGCGCGCTCCGCGCCATAGCGTGAGCGGCACGGCAAGGAGCATGAAATTGCCCGCGTTGTTTTTCCACTGCCGGTAAGGGAACTCCTGCGCGCCGTCCTTGAAAAACGCGATAAGCCACATAACGCAAAAAAGCGCGGCTACGGCAATCAGCGTGTTTGCCAGATATTTTGCGGCGTATTCTCCGTCCGCGGGCATATCGCAGTCCAGAAAGACCATTATGCCAAGCAAAACTACGCCGAGAAAAAGCATATAGTATATCGAAGGCAGGGAAAAATATTCCTTTGCGCTTATACTGCCCAAGCCGCCAAGCAGGAGCGCGGCGGACACGGCGAGCTGAGGCGCGAACATTCTGCCGGGGCGGTAACCCCTTCTTCCGCGGCGGTAACGTATAATATGGTATATAAGGGCGGGTATGACCAGCGCGAGCACGCCGGCGTATCCGAAAATTTCCTCATAAGTTATCTTGTACTGCTCGATTACAGCCACCGTACAGAACAAAAACGCGGCGAACGACGGCATTATATTGCGCGTGAGAACGAGCGAAAGGGAGAGAAGGAAAACGCACAGCCAAAACCCCACCGCATAGGCGGAGAAGATATACGGCACGGCGCAGCATATCACCAGCAATATCAGATAAAGCGGCGAAGACAGCACTCTGTCGGCAAAAGAAACTTCACAGCTCCTTCCGCCTCTTATAAACAAGGCGTTGTTATCCGTCATATTTTCTATCCTAGCAAATAAGAGGGCGATTGTCAATACAAACGCGCGGCGGATTATGCGTTTGACAAGTACGCGCGGGCAATGTATAATGGTTGTTGATGAAGAAAAAACTGTTTGCGGTAATAATATGCCTTGCCCTTACGGCGGCGGTGCTGGCGGCGTGCTCCGCCTCTCCCGCCGACGTTCTGGACGGAAAACTGACGAATCTCACCGCGAACGTCACCTTTGAAAGCGGCGACGGGGTGAGCGACAAGCTATCCTCCTGCAAGGGCGAAGGCGACGGCGGATTCAATTTGATTTTTGACGGGAAAAAGACTTTCAACCGCGTGTTTATCACCACCAGCGCGCAGACAAGCGTGAAACTGAGCGCGGAAGGCGAAACCATATATTCCGGAGCTCCGGGATATATCACCTTCCCCTCCGTCACGTCGGGCGAACTCAGAATAGACGTGCAATGCGACGGAAAGTGGACGGTGGAGAGTCTGGGAATTTACAACGCCCCCGCAACGGACGAACTGCCGATAGTGGGCGTAAATGCGGAGGACGTGCTCGGCGGACGGCTGACTGCCGAAGACTTTGAGCACGTTTCCGCCGTAATTTTACGTACAAACGTGCTTTACGATACGGATGGCGGAGTGCATTTTGCGGACGTGAACGGAACGGACGGCAGCGAATACTTCTCCTCCTGCGTAAGCGCGCTGAAAGCGATGACTTCCGCGCCGGTATATATGCAGGCGGACGTAATGTACACGGACGGCAAAGATCCCGTGGCGGACGGAGCGCACCTGCGCTATGCCGCGTTGCGCACGAACTCTTTCTCCACCGCCGGCAATCTTGCCGCCGTAGTAAGCCGCTACGGCTTGCAGGGACTTCACCTCGACTTTTCCGACGGCGCGACGGAAGGCACATCCCTCTACCTTTTAAGCGAATTCGCGCAAAAATGGAAACAGATTTCCTCAAGTAAAATAACCGTCACAATGCGGCTCGAAGGCTTTGAACGCAGTGAAAAATACGATAAACTAGTGTCCGACTTCTTCCGCGACGGGAATACGGCAAGCAGTCTTCTGGACGCGCTTATCCTTACCGCCGACGGCGGGGTAAGCTATGAAACCGCTGCCGAATTTGCCGGTATGGAGAGTAAATTCCGCATAATGCCCGCGATAGACTGCAACGAAGACGTTTCGGTGTTCGCCTTTGCAAACGACTGCGGATTATCCGCCGCCCTTATGAACTTCAACAAGGCGGGCGCGGACGCGGTCAAATCCGTCGTGTAATGTAAAGATAAATAACTGCGAAAAGGCGGCAGTAAGCCGCCTTTTTCCATATCCGTAACGCCGCGCGGTTACGCCGCGGTTTTCCCTTCCAGCAGTATGTGGTCGCCGTCGACAGGCTCTTCCTTCGTTTCCGCAATCCCCTTCTTCCTGCGCAGACCGCGTATCACCGTCATATACGATATGACGAAGAATATGTCCGCGCCTATCCACGCCGCGGGGTTGGATACGCATATGCCCGTATATCCGAGCGCTTTGGTAAGCAAAAGCGACGCGAGCACGCGCATTGCCACTTCTATCGCGCCGCCGAGCATTGCGAACGTGCTTTTTCCTATGCCCTGCAGGGCGTTGCGGTAGACGTATATGGCGGTAAGGAAGACGTACATCGCGCCCTGCCAGATGAGATACTGTTGGGAATAATCGAGAATTTCCTGCGTTATTTCGCTGCTGAAAAGCCTTGTCAGCGGCTGTGCGAGAAGCGCGACGAACGCAAAACCTATAAGCGAGCAGAATACGCCCACTATCATTGAAAGTTTTACGCCCTGCCTTATTCTGTCAAACCTCATCGCGCCGTAATTCTGACCGCAGAAAGTGGCGACCGCGCTGCCCAGCGCGGCAAGCGACTGGTTGACGATGCTGTCAATCTTGTTTGCGGCGGTGTATGCGGTAACCACCACGCTGCCCAGCTGGTTGAGCGCGGACTGCTGGACCATTATGCCCACCGCGATAATGGAGAATTGGAGCGCCATGGGAAGTCCGAGCGCAACGTGCTGCCAGTAAAATTTGACGCTGGATATAAAATGCCTTGCCTTTATGCGGTATACGGGGAATTTTGCGAACATCACAACGAAACAGCCCACCGCGGAAATCGCCTGCGAAAGGACGGTAGCCCAGCCCGCGCCCGCAACGCCCATGTCGAATTCGAGAATGAACAAAAAGTCGAGTCCCACGTTGAGCACGGCGGCAAGTACGAGGAAGATGAGCGGCGTTCTACTGTCGCCCACCGCGCGGAGCATTGCCGAACCGAGGTTGTAAAACACCGTGGCGGCAAGTCCCCAATACACGGCGATGATGTAGTCGTAGGCGTAACCTATCACGTCGTCGGGCGTGGACATAAGGCGCAGAAGCGGCATTGTCGTGTACACCGCCACGAACGTGAGGATAACGCTTATAACGGTGCTCAGCGCAAGGGACGCGGCGAGCGATTTTTTGACGCCCTCTTCGTCATGCGCGCCGAAGCACTGGCTTGTCTTGACGGAAAAACCGGAAGTAAGCCCCTGGACGAAGCCGATTATGAGCAAGGACATGGAATTCGTCACACCTACCCCGGCAAGAGCCTGGTTGGAGATGGTCTGCCCCACGATTATCGTGTCCACCATGCTGTACAGCTGTTGAAAAATGTTGCCTATCATGATAGGCAACATAAACAATATGATAGATTTTAAGGGTTTACCCGTGGTAAGGTCCTTGGTCATATCAGTAACCTTGTTATTTATTTCACAATTTCTCCCACACGGTATTATATTACAACCGCCGGAAAAGCGTATTGTTTTGCGGAGCGTTGACAGGTAAAGTTTGCGTAAATTGTCCTGCGTTTCCGCAATATCCGTCCGCTGATTTCCGCTGTCCGTCCTCTTTCCTCCGCGGAGGATATGCGTTTGCTAAAACGCGAACGATACCGTCTTGCTCTCTCCCGCCGCAAAGGTTATCTGCCGCTGCTTGCCGTTCATGCCGCAGGTAACGGTAAGCGTCTGCGCGACGTCGGAAGTTATGACCGCTTCCACCCCGCTTTTCGTCCAGCTCATGGACGTGAGCGTAGCCCTCGTGCGCAGGCGTATTCCCTTTATGACGCCCTCGTCGAAGCCGGAAGTGGGGAGCGCGGGCAGCAGACCCACTTCGCCCGTATACGAGTAGACGAGCGCTTCGTTGACTATGCCCGTGTAGCCTATGGCGTAGTCGGTGCAGTAGCCGCTTTCCGCATTCGTATGGTGGTTGGTAAGCAGACTGTCGTAATAAATGTAGCTGTTCATCAGCCCTTTCAGCGCGTCCGTGAGCGCTTCCCGGTCGTTCAGGCGCGCGGCTATCAGACTGCGGTGGACGAGCGCGTGGCTCGCCTCGTTCTCGCTGGCGCGGTTTTCTACCGCCTGTATCGCCGCCTGTTTCAGTTGGTCGCTCTGCTGTGTTTCAAACATGGGCCACGCAAGATAGAGATGGCTGAGGTGGCGGTGCGAGTTCTGCTCTTCAAAGTCGGTGGTCGCCCATTCTTTAAGCGCGCCCGTATCGTCGAAAAGATAGGGCGGCAGATCGCGTACTATTCCTTCCCATACGGAAGTGTTTTCGTCTATGGATTTTGCTATATCAATGACCATATACATATTGCTCAGGCATGCGGATATGTCTATCGCGGAGTTGGCCGCCGAAGGCGAATTGTAGTTCGCGGGCGTATTTTCCGGCGAGTAGGACGGGATTATGCAGTAACTCTCCCCTTCTTCAAGACTCGTCTTGCCCTGCGTGTAAGCTATGCTGCCGTCAGCCCTCGTATAGTATTCGGGAGTGAGAAGCTGCTGCCAGTAATTCGCGGCGTTGACTAAAAGCGGATATAAAATCTCCGTGCGCAAATCCAGGTAACCTCTCGATTTTATCGCGTTTATCTGCGCGTCGGCAAGAGGCGCGGACGAGGGCGAAAGCACGCTTTTGAGTTCGTCCAGATTAAATTCGTCGCTCAGCGGAATGCGCATATCGCCGTAACACATCAGCGTTTCGTACATGGGATAAAGCATCCACGACGTGCCCGCGTTCCAGTAACGGAAGGGGTACTCGTAACAGCTTTCCACAATGCTCGCGTTGTCGCCGTCCGTATGCACGGGCGCTTGCAGCGCCTTGGTATAGCCGTGCGTTGCCATGGCGTTTTCTTCCCAGTCGGGAGCCTGGCGCAGTATGAAGTACACGTATCCGACGGGCGAGGAAGATATGTTGCCCGTATTCATTGCCGCAGTCTGCAGATTCACGTTCGCGTCCATTGTGAACTTACTGCCCCAATCGGGATTGAATTCGCCCGTCCACATTCCGCCCAGGCGCGAAGTGGACGTACCCGAACAGCACAGCGCGGCATATCTGCCCGAATAGTAAGCGCGCTCCGCCAGAGTCTTGTCTATCTCCGTTTTCGTAAGGTCTTCCCACGGCAGATAT
Organism: Candidatus Alloclostridium intestinigallinarum; assembly: GCA_904382605.1. Classification (GTDB taxonomy): domain Bacteria; phylum Bacillota; class Clostridia; order Christensenellales; family UBA3700; genus Alloclostridium; species Alloclostridium intestinigallinarum. The sequence continues at coordinate 7,506 of CAJFJA010000022.1, forward strand.
TTTCTTATCAGGTCTTCATTGGCTACCGTTATATCCGCGCCCAGCGAAAACTCCACCGCGTTGAACTGCGGCGTGAAAATATCCGTGTGCGCTTTGAGCGCGCCTTCATAGTCGAAATACCCTTCTTCGTCCGTGTATTTGTCCGCAACCGCTTTCGCCTGCGCTTTCAATTCGTCTGTAAGCGCAAATTCTTCCTGACCCGCAAAGGCGTCGTATGCGCCCATCTCCGCCGTTCTTCCCGATACGGAAATCACATACACCGTGTCCGCCTTTTTCACTTTAAGTCCGGGGTTGGAAGAGCCGGCGTACTGCTTTTCGTCCGGCAGGTCGTTTTCCGTGGTTTTGACGTCCGCTCCTTCGGAAATTATATAGCATACGGTGGCGTATCCGCCCTCTTTCAGCTCGCTGCCTTCGTATGAAGGATAATGCGCGACAAAGGTCATATATCCGTCCTTGTCCGCATACTTTTTATATCTGATATCCACTTCGCTTCCGTCGCCGAACTTGGCGAAAGACGAGATATTGTCAAACGTGAATTCCGCGGTAACGGGCTTTTCCTTATCCGACGACGTTATCTGTGTTATGGTGACGCCGTCCGCCCACGATGTGAAAGTACGCCTGTCCCACTGCCCCTTGTCGTCGGTATATCTTACGCCCACTTCAGCCGTTTCGTAATTCGTATAGCGCATAAAGCCGGAATATTCCCGCTCTTCCTGTCTGATACGCAGCTGTGCGCCGGGGTGGTAGCCGTACACGTCCAGATAAGGCTGGCTGTCGGTATAACTGCCCTTTTTGATTATCGCCTGCCGCACGCTTTCCAGCTCGTCCGCGGTATCGGGAGTCACGCGCGGATTGGCATTGGGCAGAATAAAATGTATATTCTGATATATGAGCGTATCGGAATAAGGCGCGCCGGACGTGATTACGCCCTGTTCGCCGTTGCCGCTTACCATACCGTCGCGCCAGAGCGTCTTGCCGTTCCTTTTTTCGTCAAGCTGTGTAAATTCATTTGAAAAAGAAGATTTCGCGGTGGACGCAAACTGCGCGCCCGAAGGCGGATAATAAGCCTTACACGCGCTGAGAGCGCCCAACGCGCACACGACCGCCAGAATCACCGCTACGAAAACGACTGCTTTTTTCTTCATACCCTCTTCCGCCGATATTGTTTTTCCGGCTTCCGCCGCAATATAATGATAAAGTATATACGCGCGTAAGTCAATGCACAATACTGCGATAAATATGGAGAATATGGGAAAGAGGCGGTTTACACCGCCCCGTACCGGCCGCGGAAGGCGGCCTTTACGCTTTGTTCCACTCCACCGCTATCGTAACGCCCTGCTTGTAAGAATACGACCAGTTTTCGTCCCAGTCCTCCGGCTTTTCCGGCGCTTCGCAGCGTATCGTCATATCCACGGTATTTTGGTTGAACACGAGTTCGCCCATGGAAACAACTCCCGCGGGAATGGTTATCTCCGTTATTGCCGCGTTCGTAAACGCCTGCGCCCCTATGCTCTCCAGCTCCGCGCAGTCGCCGAGATTGACCGTTTTCAGCCACGAACAGCTTGCGAACGCGCCTTCGCCGAGCGTCTGCAACCCGGCAGGCAATTGCAGTTCCGTAATTCTGAGACGGGCGAAACTCCTTGTGCCGATATACTTCAGCGACGACGGCAACGAAAGCTGAGTGGCTTTCTGCGCTCTTGAGGGGAAAAGCGACGTATCCTTTCCGTCGGCAACGCCCACGGTGCCGTCCTTCACCGTAAACGAAGTCCTTACGGTATTTTCGACCGCGACAAGCCAGTTCCCGATATACAATCCGCCGTCGGTATAATTTGCCGCTACGTCGTATCCGGTCGCCGCGAACGCCCCGTAGCCTATGGACCGCACGGATTCGGGAATGTTTACTTCGGTCAGCGCCCCTAATTTGGCGAAAGCCCCCTGTCCTATACGGTACAATCCGTCGGGTAAAGTTATTTTTTTCACTTTCCCCGAATATCCCGCGCCGGAAAACGCGTTGTCCGCGATTACCTTCGTGCCCTCTTTCACGGCGTACTCCGTCAGCGCGGCGAAATCCGCATTGACCGCTATAAGATAGCCGTCGGCGTACAGCACTCCTTTTTCCCAGTTGGACGGATTGTTGTAATACGCCGTTCCGCCCAGCACGGTAAACGAGACTGCAATCGGCTTGTCCGGCATATCTATCCGCGCAAGCGACGCACAACCGTCGAATATGTGGTCGTTAAGTTTTTCCATATTGTCCGACAGGCTTACCGATTCGAGCGCGGTGCAGTTCATAAACGCTCCGCTGCCCAGATTGCGCACGTTGTTCAGCTCGACGGATTTAAGGGCGGTACAATCCTTGAACGCGTAACCCCATATATCCGTGAGCGAATCGGGAGCGGTAAATTCCGTCAGGGCAGTGCCGCTGAACGCGTCGGAGCGAATCTCTTTAAGCGTAGCGGGGAAATTCACTTTCTGCAGAGAAGAACACCCGTCGAACGCCTCGTCGGAAATTACTCTGAGCGAAGAGGAGAGCCGGACTTCGCGCAAAGCCGTGCAGCCCGAGCACACGCGGTAGCCGAGCCTTTCCACGGTATCGGGAATAATGAGGACCGCTATGTTCTTATTGTCCTTGAACACGTCCTGCCCTATCTCCCTGACAGTGATACCGTTTACCACGGAAGGTATCTCAACCGTCATACCGCTTTCAGTCAGCCCTTCCGCGCCCGTCAGGACTCCGTCAGCGTCGACCGTGAACGTGATCCCCGCGGGAATATTCTGCGTCCACTTCGCGTAAAGGGTCTGTTCCGCGGTCACCTCGTACGGGAAAGCGACTTTTTCCGTAAAGTTTTCATCGGCATACCAGCCCTCAAAGGTATATCCTTTCTTCTCCGTTGACGGGGAACGCTCTATCACGGATACAGTCATATCCTCGACCGCCGTTCCGCCGTCCGTTTCGAAATGCACGGTATAGGTATTTTTCTCCCACTTCGCGTAAAGCGTCTGCGCCTTTGTCACCTCGTACGGAAAAGTTACTTTCTCCGTAAAGTTTTTATCGGCATACCAGCCCTCAAAGGTATATCCTTTCTTCTCCGTTGACGGCGAACGCTCTATCACGGATACAATCATATCCCCGACCGCCGTTCCGCCGTCCGTTTCGAAATGCACGGTATAGGCGTTTTTCTCCCACTTCGCGTAAAGCGTCTGCGCCCTTGTCACCTCGTACGGGAAAGTGACTTTCTCCGTAAAGTTTTTATCGGCATACCAGCCCTCAAACGTATATCCTTCGCGGGTCGTCTGAGGCTGTTTTTCTATCCTTGAAGTCGTCACCGCGGCAACGGGAGTACCGTTATCCACGTCGAAAAACACGGTGTATTCCTGCGGAAGCACCGGCTCTTCCGTCTTTTCGTAAAAGGCGTACACGCTCACGTCCCCTGTCAGCGGCTTTTCCGAATAAGTATCCGCCGTAAGTTCGTTGCGCCACGTTCCGTTATCGAAAAACCAGCCTACAAACGTATATCCGTCCTTTCCGGGTGCGGCGGGCAAGTCCAAAGTTTCGTTTCCGGACGTCCTGATAATATCCGCCAGCGCTCCGTCTATATAAAACGATATGGTATATTCCGCTGCAGAAGGCTCTTCGTTACGGATATAGCGCGCATAGACGTCCAAATTCTCCGTCAACGCCCTGCCGGCAAAGGAATCTTCCGTCAGCCTGTCTTTCCAGACGTCTTTGTCCGTGTACCAGCCGCCGAAGGTATAGCCGGCTTTCGCGGGAGCGGCGGGCAGAACGATTTTTTCATTGCCGGCGGTTGCGACCGTGCCGACGAGCGTTTCTCCGCTGTAAAACGAAATAGTGTATTTTTGCGGAGAATCCTCCGTGACGCAGGCGGTCAATAAGCCCGCGAGCAAAACCAGGCACATAAATATGCACAAAACGACCGTCAAACGTTTTTTCATCTGCAAAGCCTCCTTTATGGTAAACACCCCCGTACCCGTAACGGAAAAGCGTCCCGCGGCGCGATACGCCGCCGGGTTTTGCCGACCGTCATTCTCTCTTGACAGCCATTATAGCATATATTTCCCGTTTTCTCAATCGTTTGCGGCGGCGCGTTCCGCCATACAAAAAGCCTTGAAGCGCGCCGCTTCAAGGCTTTTCGTTACTCGTCTTTGTCAAGGTTTTTCGTTACTTGTCTTTGTTTTCGTCGTTTTCCTGCGATTCCGCTTTCTGTTTTTCCCGCTCTTCCCTGGCTATCTTCCTTGCTTCTTTTTCCAGCAGTTTCTGAGCCTTCCTGTCCTCACGGGCGGCGGCACGGCTTGCCCACTTTTCCTTCATCTTGTCCGAATAGGTGGGTTCGCCCGCGTGCGCTTCCTTGTACTTTGCGCTCTTTGCGGAGATGAGGTTGAGTATCACAACCACCAGGAACACCACGAGTATGACTATGAACACCGAAAGCAGTCCCTGCCACAGGATATTGAGAGTTCTTATTACTACGTCTTTATCGAATGCCGACATTAAAAACATCATGTTTCCGCCCTCCTTAAATTCCTGCGATAGCCATCAGAATACCGCCGGCGATAACCGAGGAAATCTGACCTGCGACGTTTGCGCCCGCCGCATGCATGAGCAGATGGTTGGAAGGGTCTTCCTTAATGCCCAGCTTCTGCACGATGCGCGACGCCATGGGGAATGCGGATATGCCCGCCGCGCCGACCATGGGGTTGATTTTCTTTTTGGTAAACAGGTTGATGAACTTGGCAAGGGCAATGCCGCCGAACGTGTCGAACACGAAGGCGAAAAGACCCAGCGCAAGCACTATAAGGGTATTCAGTTTGAGGAAGTCCTCGCCTACCATACCCGCTGCCACGGTGATACCCAGGAATATGGTCACCAGGTTGGAAAGCACGTTGCTTGCCGTATCCGCAAGGCTGCCCAGCACGCCGCATTCGCGTATGAGGTTACCGAACATAAGGCAGCCCACAAGCGCGACGGAAGCGGGGGCGATAAGTCCGGATATGAGCGTTACCACTATGGGGAACACTATCCTCGTGCCCTTGGACACGCTCTTGGGATTGTATTCCATTTTGATCATGCGCTCTTTCTTGGTGGTGGTAAGCTTGATGACCGCGGGCTGAATGACGGGTACAAGCGCCATGTACGAATACGCGCACACCGTTATTGCGGAAATAAGATACGCGCTGTCCGTTCCCGAAAGCAGACTGTTTGCAACGGTTATGGAAGTAGGACCGTCCGCCGTGCCGATAACGCCTATCGTGATTGCCTCGTTAAGACCGAAGCCGCACAGCGCCGCCAGCACTATCGTGAAGAAGATACCTATCTGACCCGCCGCGCCGAAGAAGAACAGTTTGGGATTGGAAAGCAGCGGTCCGAAGTCCATCATCGCGCCTATACCTATAAACAGTATAAGCGGGAAAATTTCACCCGTATCAAGACCCGCGCTTTTCAGAACGTCCAGAATACCGAACGAAGTGACTACGTCTCCTTCCACCGTATTGAGCGCGCCCGAAAATGGAATATTGACCAAAATCGCGCCGAAGCCCATCGGCAAAAGCAGCGTAGGCTCCATCTTGAATTTGATGGCGAGGAAGATCATTATAAAACCGATGATCCACATCACCACATGATACCATTCTATGGCGGCAATTCCTTCTATGAGAAAGCCTAATCCGTCCATGCGTTATCCTCCGCAAGTTGTTTTTATAAAAAATCCGTTCCAAAGGCACAGCCTGCCCTGTGGAACGGTCTGACTTCTTTCAATCGCGCCCGGGCAAAGCCGTGATGACGAACGCGATACGGATATATCCGCGAGTTACTCCCCGTGATATATCAATTATAATGTGTAACGGCGGATATTGTCAAACTTTTTTTACGCTCCCTATATATAAATTATACATAAATACTTTCACCGATATTGTAAAAACGCGGGCGTACCCGTACCCAACCTCAGTAGAACAGCAACGTGTGACGTTGCATCCATAATTAATCTTTGAAGTTGCTATATTTATCAACTAACTGACATCTTTGAAGATTCATTAAATTTTATCGGCACACTGCCCCGCTTTCAGCGGGAGCGTGTGACGCTCCACCCATGATAATCTGCGAAGTAACCAAGCAATAATGCCGAATTGCTTTCTTCGTAGAATTATCAGCCTGCGGCGGCTCGCCGCCCGAAAGCAGTACGATTAAAGTGTTCTACTGGGGTTGGCTACGAAAATTTTCTTGCAAGAAAGCGCATTTTGTTATATTATATTATATATAGGAGAAAAATCATGTTGAACATCATTCCCAAACCGTATAAAGCCGAAGAGCTTCCCGGAAAAGCGGACGCCCGCGGCGGATTTAATTTTGCACCCTGCTCCTGGGACAGGGATACGGCGCGTTTTCTGAAAAACATCTCCCCCTCCGGCGGAGCGCGGCTCGCGGTCGCGGCAGAGGAAAATTCCGCGCTCGGAAAGGAAGAGTACTGTCTTGACATAAGCGAAAGCGGAGTGAAAATAACCGCCTCGTCGGGCGCGGGATACGCCTACGCCCTGGAAAGTCTGCGCCAGCTTTACAGCGCGGGCGGCGGACTTCTGCCCTGCGTTAAGATAAAGGATAAACCGCGTTTTGCCTGGCGCGGATTTATGCTTGACGTGGGCAGATATTATATGCCCGTAGACGAGGTGAAGCGTTTTATCGACTTTATGGTCATGCACAAACTCAACGTATTCCACTTCCACCTCACCGAAGACCAGGGGTGGAGGCTGGAAATCAAAAAATATCCGCTGCTGACAGAAAAAGGTTCAAGGCGCAGCCACACCAACTTCAACTGCAGACCGCACGGCGGTTTTTACACGCAGGAAGAGATTAAGGACATAGTGGAATACTGCCACGAAAGGCACGTCATCGTCGTTCCCGAAATAGATATGCCCGGACATATGCAGGCGGCGATACATTGCTATCCGGAACTTAGTTGTTTTGACAGAAAGTTGCCCGTTGCCACGCATTGGGGCGTGAAACACGACATACTCTGCGCCGGCAAGGATTCCACTTTGCAGTTTGTAAAAGGCGTGCTTGACGAAGTGGTTGAACTGTTCCCCGACGGATACGTGCACCTGGGCGGCGACGAAGCGCCCAAGATGCGCTGGCAGCTGTGCCCGCACTGCCAAAAGAAGATAAAGCAACTGGGACTTAAAGACGAAAACCAGTTGCAGGCGCACTTTATAGGCGAAGTGAAGGATTATCTGAAAGAAAAAGGCGTGCAGGCTATAACCTGGAACGAAGACGAGATAAGCGGCAAAGCGCCCGCGGACGTGACCTGGACGGTGTGGAACGTATTGGAAAAGGACCTTAACAAGATGTATGCGGAAATGGAGCGCGGCAGAAAGCTGATAAACTCCTCTTCCGTGCCCAACTACCTCGACCTTACCTACAACAAAAATCCGCTTAAAGACGTGTACTCCCAGCCTGTGGACATATGCAAAAAGCACGAAAAGATGCTGGGCGCGGAAGCCTCGCTCTGGACGGAGCAGATACCCACGATAAAGCGCGCGCACTTTATGACTTTCCCCCGCCTGGGCGCTTTTGCGGAAGCGGTGTGGAGCGACGATATGTCGCGCAATTACGATGAATTTCTTGCGCGCATACCCGCCTACGAAAAACTGCTTAAAAGCGCGGGCGCTGTAAAGACGGCGAGCGTGAAGCGCGCAAATCCGGGCAAAATTTTCGGCGCGTTCGAACAGCTGTGGTTCAACAAGGTCCAGCTGTGCTGGCACGGTCTGCACAATCTGATAGACGACGCCAAAGTGAAGAGCAAATACGGCAAGAAGAAGTGAGATAACGCGATAAAGCAATGGCGCGGACAAAAGTCCGCGCCTGTTTTTTTTTGCCGCTATCGGCGACGGAAGTTTTTATTCGTCCAAACTTCCCATATAATCGTCGTCCGTGAGTTTTCTTATGACCCTGCAAGGCACGCCTGCGGCAACGACCCCCGCCGGTATATCGCGCGTGATGACGCTGCCCGCGCCTATTACCGCGCCCTTGCCTATCGTAACGCCGCCCGTCACGGTCACGCCCGCGGCAAGCCAGACCCCGTCTTCTATGGTTATGGGCTTGCCGTATTCCAAATCGTATTTGCTCCCGTCGGGACGGGTGCGCATTTTCCGCTCGCGCGCAAGCAGCGGATGTACGGGCGTGGCAATGGTCACATTGGGACCGAACATAACGTCGTCGCCTATCTTCACCTGCGCGACGTCGAGGATAACGCAGTTGTAGTTGGCGTAAAAATTCCTGCCCGTATGCGTATTGCAGCCGTAATCGAAGCGGATATCCGGTTCCATATACGCGTCCTCGCCGCAAGTGCCCAGAATTTCATGCAGCAGTTTTTCGCGCAGTTCCGGTTCTTCGCAGGACGAAGAATTGTACCTTTCGCAAAGCCGCCTTACCTTTATCCTGAGCGCGGCAAGCTCCTTATCCGTAGGGTCGTAAAGCCGCCCTGCCAGCATTTTTTCTCTTTCGGTCATTTTTTTCTCCCTTCCGTACCCGAACAGCGGATACGGTATATTTCACTGATTATAATAAACGTACCCGTAGCTAACCTCAGTAGAACACATTTTACTCTAAAACATAAAATATGTGTATATGTCGGGTTGTAAAATGCTTTGCTTTCAGCGTAACTGGTTT
>CAJFJA010000023.1 GCA_904382605.1 Candidatus Alloclostridium intestinigallinarum
CCAAAGTATTGCAGAGATAAAAGCCGTTATGAGCCTTTTCGGTCACTTCACGGCTTAATCATGGGTGGAGCGCCACGCGCTCCCGGCTCGCCGCTGTCAGGTACTACTTGACACATCCACTTTTTGTTAAAAGTTTGCGTTTGCCGCGGACAAAACGCGTAAATAGAGGCGGAAGGAAGATGGTTGTCGGAATAATTTTGCAAGAAATATTATAAATATAAATGCGGCGCAGGAGGCGGAAAAGGGCGCGGCAAAATGCCCGTATAAGAGAAATGCCGCAAAATATCGGGAATATCCGTCTTATAGTGTGCCTTTTGGCGGAGGCGGCGGCTGTTTTATGCACGCAAAAGCCATAAACGCAAACGGAATTGCGTACGAAAAATTATACACTCAAAACATAACTTAACATTAAATACAGTTTTACGTTATGTTCGCATTTTCAAGATTGTAACTGCCATATATTGACATTTATAAAGGGGTATAGTTGAGAAAAATATGAACAAATGTTCAAAAAATTTGCAGTAAACCTTGCTATTGCGCAATACGACGTGGTACAATGAAACCGTGAAAAGCAGGCGGCGCGCAGACAAAACGCCGGCAATGTCTGAAAATGAAAAAACCGTATACGGCGGAAGATACGCCGCACGGATTACCGCGGCGAAACCGCTGGCGGGCAAGATTGCAAAAGAGCGTCGGTATTTAATAAATATGCAATATCGGCGTATATTATGAGCGAACAAATAAAGCGTGGGTATCCGTGTGGCGGAGTTGCCCGTTATATAGGAGTTTGGTTATGGATATTAAAGAAAGGTTGTGGGCAAAAACGCTTTTGACCGCCTATCCCTACCTGGAGAGGGCGGCGGAGGAAGCAGACGCGCGTCTTACCGATGAAGCGGTGAGCAGCTGGCGCTCGCCTCTTTCCGCGGAGGATACTTGTAAAAGGCTTATGCGGATAGTCGCGGCGAAGGAAGGGTATATCAATGCGCGGGTCATAACGAACGAGTGCGTGGCGCGCCTTCCGCAAAAGCTGGGCAGGGCGTTAAAGTGCCGGTATTTTGAAATGCTGTCCTATCCGGTAATCGCCAGGGTTGCGGGCGTGAGCGAACGCAGCGTTTACAACCATATGCAGCGCGCGGAAGAGGCTTTTGCCGGCGCGCTCGTAAGCCGCGGTTACGGCGTCGAACGGCTGGAAGAGTTGTTCGGCGATAACGTTTTTTTGAAAGGCGTCTACAACAGATTGTCCTGACCGGGAGCGTGGGACGGGAGCGCGTGGCGCTCCACCCATGATTATGCCGTGCAGTTACGCGGCTGATAATCGCGACTTTTCTTCTTCGCAAGGCTATGTCTTAATTTTTCTTGCGGAAAGTATCGGGCGGCGGGTTTCGCCAAATAGGAGCATTTATGAAAGGTTTTTACGTATTGCCGAGTTATTCGGAAGCGATTATGAGTTTGCCCGGGGAGTACGGCGCGGAAGCGGCGTTTGCGGTTATACATTACGGCGCAACGGGCAAACTTCCCGACAAGATGAGCGAAGTCGTCAGAGCGTTCTTAATGCTGATAACGCCCATTCTGGATAGAACCGCTGCCGATGCGGAGAACGGAAAAAAGGGCGGCAGACCCGCTAAAAGGCAGGTGGGCGAATGCGAAAATCCACCCGAAAACGAAAAGGGGGGTTTTGAAAAAACGCAAAAAACGCAAAAGGGGGGTTTCCCCCTTTCCCCCACACCCCCTATCCCCAAGAATAAAGAATTAAGACAAGGGAGTGATGTAAAGCAAACCGCCCCTTTTTGTAATGAGGGTAATTGTGATGGGGAAGAGATACGGCTTGAACAGATATTGTCGATAGCCGAGACCGAGAAAATCGACAGCGGCGAGGCTGAGCGCTTTTACAACTACTACAAGTCGCAGGGCTGGTTGTTTTCCAACGGACGACCCGTGACCGATATTCCCGCCGCTTTGCGCAGATGGGATAAGTCGCGCTTCCGGAGGGAAGAAAAGCATTTCGCGAACGAGAGAAAATACACCAAAGAACAGCTTGAACCATTCCTCGGTAACGCGGACGACTTCGATGACTTCTAGGGAAGTAATGCGGGAGCGAGTTGCGGAAGCGCCGTGCGCTTCACCGCGGCGAGCCGCCGCAGGCTGATTACTCTTTGAATATACAAAAGTATAATTTAATAGCTGTATCTTCGCAATGCTTGATGTTGCAAATAAAGCGCGGCAAAAGCGGCGAGCCGCCGCACCCCTAATCGCCTTGAAGTAACAAAAGTATTGTTTTATAGTATTATCTCCGCAACGCTTTTCACTATAAATAAAGCGAAGCAAAACCGCGCTTTTGCGAGCGTTACCTATAAAATTCGCCGTGCGGATTTTCCGAATGAGTGAGCAAAGCGAGCAAATGAGGCGGATTAGGGTAAAGTTTTGCGGCAAAACTTTGTATGCTATCACGCAACTTGCCGCAAAACGAGGGGAAAACCACAGCGGAGCGGGCTGGGTTTTCCCTTATGCCATAACAAAGTGAGGGGCATATGATTGAGAGAGATGATTTTTCGTTCGATTTCACACAAGCGTGCCGCAGGTAATACCTGTTGGTATTATCAAGGAACACTTGTGCGAAAGCGGCGGAAAGGCGCTCTCTCGGCAGATGACCATTGCTTTGTTATGGCATCACACGTGCCGCAAAGTGTTTTGTGAAGTTAATATCTCCGCTTTTCGCTAAGATATATCACAAAACACTTTCATTCGGCGGCTAAGCGAAGCGCTCACGCGCCTTATATGCGGCGCCCTCGTGCGCGGAAAACATGTGAGAAAAAAATTCCGAGAGGTGATTGCCTCCCGGAAAATAATTTTTCAATTAACGGTTTCCGCCTAAGCCTTTTTCTTTTTACCGGGGCGGAAGATAAGAAGCACAACCGCTACGCATAAAATTGCGATAATCACGCTCAGAATAATGCGTTCCAGATTGTTGTCCGGGTTTTCGGGGTCGGTTGTAGAGGCAGAGCCTTCTTCATTGCCGGGAGGATTCTGATTCTCCGCAAGCTGTTTGTCTATCTCCGCCTTCACCTGTTCGTACGGATTGGCGGTTATGCTTGCCGCAGTATAGGAAGAGTAGGGCGCGGCGGCGGAAGATGCGGCGATATATAAGTCGGTATCTATTGTTACGCCGTACGATATTTTATATATATGGACACGATAGTAAGACGCGTTCTGTACTGTGAAAATGCCGTAAACCTGAGTAATATCGCTTGCGTTTACAGGGTCGGAAGAGTTCATGCTTCCGTTTGAGTAAGTGAACGTGCTGAACGACCCTTGCGGGAACACGGTTGCGGCGTCAAGAGTAAAGTACTTGTTTTCCGCAGGTACTGCGCCGTACTTTTCAGTATCGTGCAGGGTGACTCTGCTTTGGAAGTCGGCGGCGGATACATAGTAATTTGCGCCGTTGTATGTGACGGAGTAGTATCCTGCAGATGGCGTTGAACTTGTAAGTGTAACGTAATAGGTACCGGGTACTTCAAACAGCGGTTCGGGAACGGAATTCGGATCATTGGAATACAGCGTAAGCGTACTTCCCGAATTGACCATATAATCGCCCGTAGCCGTATCTTCCGCAACGGCTGCGGCAGGGAAAACCATGGCGCAGGCGATAATTGCCAGCGCGGTTAAAAGTACAAATACGACAATCGAATATTTCTTTGCGTCAGTCATCTTACATCTAATTATACACGCAAAACGGCGGAAAATAAAGCAAAAATATAAAAATTTTGTCGCAAGGTACAAGATATGAGCGAAAAACAACTTATAAGCCGTATTTTGGCAATAGAACGCGAGCAGAAAAAACGCTCCGTTTCGGGCAGACTGAAAGAATACAACACGGGCGGAAAGGTGCACGAAAAGCAGATGGCTTTCCACAGATGCCTTAAACGCAACAGGTGGGTATTCGGCGGCAACCGCAGCGGCAAGACGGAATGCGGAGCGGTGGAGGCTGTCTGGGCGGCGCGCGGAATCCACCCGTACAGGAAGAACAGGAAAAACAGCGAAGGCTGGGTCGTGTCGCTCTCCTACGAGGTACAGCGCGACGTGGCGCAGGCGAAAGTGCTCTCTTACTTAAAGCCCGAATGGATAGCCGACGTGGTTATGCTGCAGGGCAGAAAGGGCGCGCCCGAACAGGGTATAATCGACTATCTGCTTATCAGGAACGTGTTCGGAGGGCTGTCGCGCATAACCTTCAAAAGCTGCGACCAGGGCAGAGAGAAATTCCAGGGCGCTTCGCTCGACTGGGTGTGGTTCGACGAGGAGCCGCCCTACGACGTCTACGAAGAATGCCGTATGCGCGTTCTGGACAGAAAAGGGGATATCTGGGGCACGATGACCCCGCTGAAAGGACTTACCTGGGTATACGAAAAAATCTTTCTGAACAGCGGCTCCGACCCCGAAGTGTGGCATATCCATATGGAGTGGGCGGACAATCCGTGGCTGGACAAAGAGGAGATAGAGGCTCTGTCGGGCGCGCTGGATAAGGATAGCCTTGAAAGCAGGCGGTTCGGCAGGTTCGCGGAGGCGGAAGGCGCGGTTTATCCCGAATTCGACCAGAACGTGCACGTTATTCCGCCCTTCGATATTCCGGCGCAGTGGCAGGACTGCGTGAGTATAGACCCCGGACTGAACAATCCGCTTGCATGCCTGTTTTTTGCGGTGGACTGGGACGGGAACGTGTACGTCACGGCGGAATGGTACGCAAAGGGGCGGGATATAGACTACCATGCGCGGCATATTCTCGATCTTGCGGACAAGCTGAACTGGCACAGGGACGGAGCGGGCAGACTGGCGGGGTATATAGACAGCGCGGCAAACCAGCGCACCCTGGCAAGCGAAAAGAACGTGACGGAGCTGTTTTACGAGCGCGGTCTGTCCCTTTCGCCCAAGGTGTGCAAGGACGTGTTCACCGGCATAGCGCGCGTGAAATCCTACCTGCTGACGGGTCGGCTTAAAATATTTTCCACCTGCGTAAACCTGATACGCGAATTCAAAAGTTACTGGTGGAGCGAAGGCGACAATCCCGTCAAAAAGGACGACCACGCTTTGGACGCGCTAAGATACTATATTATGACAAGACCCGAGCCGCCGCGCCTACCGGAGCGCAGGCGCACTATGATTGAACTTGACAAGGAAAGATTGGTCAAGTTCAATCATACACGGGGGCGACACATATAAGGCGCGTAATACTTTGTCAAGGCGGTTTTTTCCTCAGTCACGTACGGTATGCCGAACAGGAACAATACGAACACGGTCCGGCAAAGCCGATTTCAGCCGTTGCCGTGTCGTTTGTCTTGACAATA